>CAVSUD010000012.1:0-22511 GCA_963731055.1 uncultured Actinomycetes bacterium
AGCGGACGAACGGCGAGTGGGTGGGGGTGCTCGCCGCCCACCGGCGAGGCCTGCAGGCCGTCGCCGACGAGGTGCGTCGGCTGCTGCGACCGGCGCCCGTGCCGACGTCGTCGAACGTGGTCACCTTGCCGGCCGACGTCCCCGGGCGGACCCTGCAGCGCTCGCTCCGTGATTTCTTGACCTGACCCAACCACCCCCGTGGGTCGAGGGCGTCGGCCAAGGCGCGGTGACGGCTTCGCCGCCGCGGGTCGCCTCGACGGCGGTCGACGTCGGGGTGGTTCGGCAGCTCGATCTCGACGGTCACGGTGCCGTGCTCCTCCTCCCACAGGACCACGTTCACCGTGGCGACGTAGACGGTGAGGCGGCCGAAGAAGAAGAGCCAGGTGAGGATGGCGAAAACGACCCCGATCGAGCCGTAGAGGGCGGAGGAGGCCGCGACGGCCCGGGGCACGTAGACCGAGCCGAGAAACTTCAGCACCTCGAGGCCGACGGCGCCGAGCACGGCGCCGGGGACGAGGGAGCGCCACGGCACGTCGACGTTCAGGAGGGCCTTCAGCGTCCAGAGCCACAGCGCGAAGTTGACGGCGAGGCCCAGGAGGATCGACAACGGCGCCAGCCACGGGACCACGTTGAGCACGGCGGTGAGCCCGAAGGACAGGACGAGGATGACCACGGCGCCGCCCAGCCAGATCAGGCCGCTGCAGCTTGTCCTTGAGCCCTCGACCCTTGACCTGCCAGACGTTGTCGAAGGCGTACTGGATCGCGGCGACCATGCCGAGGCCCGACCACAGGAGGCCGACGGTGCCGAAGCCGAGGGCGCCGCTTCCGGCTCTTCCTGCGCCGTGGCGATGGCGTCGAGCACGAGCCGTGGCGGCCGTTGCCGGTGAGGCCGAGGCGCCCGATGACTGCCGAAGGGACGTCGGTGCCGAGCGACAGGAAGCCGACGATGGCCGACCGTGACGAGGAGGAGGGGGAAGATCGACGTGAAGGCGGCGAGCGTGACCGCTGCGGCCAGGTAGCCGCCGTGGACCTCGTCGAAGCGGTCCTGGACCTTGAGCACCGTCGCGAACCACTTCCAGCGAGCCGCGAGGGGCCCGAGGAGGCGGTCCTTCATGAACACGATGTACCCGCGGAATCCCCACGGAACCTCCATCGGGGCACCACCGGGTACCGACACGCAGGCGTTAGGGTCGCCCCGTGGTCCTCGCCCGGCATCGATCCGTCGAACCTCCCGCGGCACGTCGCCTGCGTGATGGACGGCAACGGCCGCTGGGCCACCCGCCGGGGCCTGAAGCGCACCGAGGGCCACGCCGCCGGCGAGGAGGCGCTGTTCGACGCCGTCGAGGGCGCCCTCGAGCTCGGCCTCAAGTGGCTCACCGTCTACGCGTTCTCCACCGAGAACTGGCGGCGCCCGGCCGACGAGGTCCGCTACCTCATGGGCTTCAACGAGCGGATCCTCGACCGCCGACGCGACGAGCTCCACGAGCGCGGCGTGCGCATCCGCTTCATCGGCCGCCGCGACTGGCGGGTGCCGAAGCGGCGTGCTGCGCCACATCGACGAGGCCACCGAGCTGACCGAGCGACAACACGGCGCATGACGCTCACGCATCGCCTTCAACTACGGCGGTCGGGCCGAGATCGTCGACGCCGTGCAGGCGCTCGTGGCCGACGGGCGTGCCGGCCGACAAGATCGACGAGAAGGCGATCCGGCCGCACCTCTACGACCCCGACATGCCCGACCCCGACCTGGTGGTGCGCACCTCGGGCGAGTACCGCATCTCCAACTTCCTGCTCTGGGAGCTGGCCTACAGCGAGCTCGTCTTCACCGACGTGCTGTGGCCCGACTTCCGCCGCGAGCACCTCTTCGACGCCGTGCGCGAGTACCAGCGCCGGGAGCGCCGCTTCGGCGGCGTCGACGGCGAGCTAGCGCCGATGGCGCTCTACCGGGACGAGGGCATCGTGCTGCGGACCCACAAGCTGGGCGAGGCCGACCGCATCGTCACGCTCCTCACCGAGCGGCCACGGCAAGGTGCGGGCCGTGGCCAAGGGCGTGCGCAAGACCAAGAGCCGCTTCGGCGCCCGGCTCGAGCCGCATCAGCCACGTCGCCGCTGCAGCTCTACGAGGGCCGCGAGCTCGACATCGTCACCCAGGCCGAGACGATCGACCACTTCCGGCCGATCCGCGAGGACCTCGACCGGCTGACCCGGGCCGACGGCGATGCTCGAGGCGGTCGACCAGGTGGCCCAGGAGGGCGAGCCCAACCCCGCGCTCTACCAGATGCTGCTCGGCGCGCTCGCGGTCCCTGGCCGCGCAGCCGAGCCCGCTGGTGGTCGCCGGCGTTCTTCTGGAAGCTGCTGGCGCTCGAGGGCTTCCGGCCGATGCTCGAGGACTGTGCGATGTGCGGGGGCGAGGGGCCGTTCGTCGCCTTCGACCTGTCCGAGGGGGGCGTGCTCTGCCGCACGTGCGGCGGGGGGCGCCGGTGTCGGCCGAGGCGCTGGCCCTCGTGCGCCGCATCCTCGGCGGCTCCCTCGCCTCGGCGCTCTCGGAGCCGCCGTCACCGTTCACGACGAGGCCGAGGCGCTCGCGGTGCGGGCCATGGAGCACCACCTCGAACGGCGGCTCCGCACGTCCTCGAACGCGCTGATGGGGGACCTTTCGGCCCCCCATCAGTCTCGAAGCTGATCGGCGTCAGACGACGCCGCGACGACCTCGGGCACCCGTGAGGAAGCTCACCACGAACAGCACGAGGGCGATGATGAGGAGCCACTTGAGGCCGGCCACGAAGAGGCCGATGCCCCCGAAGATCAGGGCCAGGATGAGAAGCAGTGCGACGAGTCCCATTGGGAAGTCTCCGTTCACGAGGGGTCGTCACCCATGTACCCGTCGCGCGAAATCGTGAACCTCGCCCGGAGGGCGGGCTCGTAGGCTGCGGCCATGCCGGACGTGATGGATGCCGTGGTCAACCTCTGCAAGCGGCGGGGGTTCATCTTCCCGTCGGCGGAGATCTACGGCGGCTTCCGCTCGACCTACGACTACGGCCCGCTCGGCGTGCTCATGCTCCGCAACGTGAAGGACGCGTGGTGGCGCTCGATGGTGCAGCTGCGCGACGACGTCGTCGGCCTCGACGCAGTCGATCCTGTCGCCGGCCGCCATCTGGGAGGCCTCCGGCCACCTGGCCACGTTCACCGACCCGCTCGTCGACTGCCGCAACTGCAAGGAGCGCTTCCGGGCCGACCACCTCAAGTCGCTCGACGGTGTGCCCGAACTGCGGCAACAAGGGCACGCTCACCGAGGCCCGCAACTTCAACCTCATGTTCAAGACCAACGTCGGCCCGGTCGAGGACTCCGCCTCGGTGGCCTACCTGCGCCCCGAGACGGCCCAGGGCATGTTCGTGAACTTCAAGAACGTGCTGGAGACCTCGCGCAAGAAGCCGCCGTTCGGCATCGCCCAGATCGGCAAGTCGTTCCGCAACGAGATCACGCCGGGCAACTTCGTCTTCCGCACGCGGGAGTTCGAGCAGATGGAGCTCGAGTTCTTCGTGCCGCCGGCCGAGGGGCCGACAGTGGTTCGAGTACTGGGTGCAGCGAGCGCTTCCAGTGGTACGTCGACCTCGGCATCGCCGAGGAGAAGCTGCGGCTCCGGCCCCACGATCCCGACGAGCTGTCGCACTACTCCGCCGGCACGACCGACGTGGAGTTCCTGTTCCCGTTGGGGCTGGGGCGAGCTCGAGGGCATCGCGCAGCGCACGCGACTACGACCTCAAGCAGCATGCCGAGCATTCCGGGCGAGCCCCTCGAGTACTTCGACCAGGCCACCAACGAGCAGTACGTGCCCTACGTGATCGAGCCGGCGGCCGGCGCCACCCGCTCGATGATGGCGTTCCTCATCGCCGCCTTCGACGAGGACGAGGTCAACGGCGAGAAGCGGACGCTCCTGCGCCTCCACCCGCGCCTGGCGCCCTACCAGGTCGCCGTCCTCCCGCTGTCGAAGAAGGACCAGCTCGTGCCGTCGGCCCGCGAGGTGCTCTCGCTCCTGCAGCCGCACTGGCAGTGCGACTACGACGAGACCCAGAACATCGGCCGCCGCTACCGCCGTCAGGACGAGATCGGCACGCCCCTGTGCGTCACCGTCGACTTCGACTCGATCGAGGACCGGGCCGTGACCATCCGCGACCGCGACACCCTCGAGCAGGTCCGCGTCCCCATTGACTCCCTCGTCGACGAGGTCCGCAGCCGCCTCGGCTTCTGACGAAGTGGCCGAGCTCATCACCACCTCGTGCTGCCTCATCGCTCCGAAGCGTCCGGCCAAGCAGGTCCCCCCACCGGCTGACCGGCGGCCGTCATCCCGCCCGCTCCTGCGCCGGCTGGTTCCTCGGATGCCTTGGGTCGTCGGGTGGGACGAAGGGCCGTTTGCCATGTCCCTCGACGAGCGCCCAGCCCAGGCGGGTCTTCTTGTCGTGGCACGACGGGCAGAGGTGGTCGAGCCAGCCGAGCAACGTGACCTTGGTGCGGGCCCAGTCCTCCCGGTGGTCGACCTGGAGTCGTTCGGTGGCGTTGCAGCCGAGCGTGGTGCACGTCGGCGCCAGCCATTCGAGGGCCGTCTCCTGGAACCGCGTCGGCTTCCGCCCGAGGTGCACGACGTTGACGACGTCGTGGCCGCGAGTGACGACCCCGGCAAGGAACGCGTCACCCGACTCGACCATGGCCCGAGCGACCAAGACCGGGACGGGGCCGAGGCCGGCGATCTCGCACACCTCGCCGCCGATGGGCCAGCCGCGGACGAAGGCGTCCCAGTCGATCCGCACGATCACCTTCGTCGGCACCGGCTGCCGCACCCGCTTCCCGTTCCCGGAGGGCGCCGGCGGAGCGGGTCGAGGCGTCTCCTGCGCACCGGCTGCGGGTCCGGAGTCGGAACCGTCGTCACCCGTCGGGGTTGACGGCACTGCTGGCGTGCGAACGCCGGCGCCTGCCTCGACGGCTCGCTTCAAGCCGTCGGCCAGGTAGGCCTCCTCCGACTCCTTCCGGCCGGCGATGCGGGCCTCGTCGAAGATGGTCTTGGCGTGACCCTGCACGATCGACCAGATCCCGGCCACGTCCTCCACCGTCGACCGATACTCCAGCCCCGCCGAGCCGTCGGCATGGCGACGCCGCCGCAAGTACCGAGCCCGGCGGATGGCTGCGTGCCTCGCTTCGTCATCAGGCTCGGCCGCCGCCTTCGTCCGGTCGCACTCGTCGCGCAGTTCGCCCAACGATGCCCGCTTCGCCTTCTCCAACAGGCGCTCCTCGGACGAGGGGTCAGCCGATGCAGCGTCGGCGATGGGCGCGGCCTGCGCCGGCGACACCTCGCCACGACGCGTCGCGCTCGACAGCGCCGGCAGCTCCTTCAACCGAGCGCCCGTGTCCAGCGCCTCCTTCGCCCGACCAACCGACGTGCCGGTCTGCCGCGCCAGCTGGTGCGCCGGCGACCGCGCCCCCTCCCGCCGCCACGATCCACCTTCGGCGGCCCGGCCGGCCGCCAACGCCCGCACGGTCTCGAGCATGTTGATCGTCGCCGACACGTCGCGCACGACTTGCTCGGCCATCGACGGAACGAGCAGCGACGCATCGAAGGCCGTCGTCAGACCCTCGACCTCGATTCGTAGCTCGCCCCACGACCACCCCATGGAGACACTGAACCACGGGGGTAAGACATCAACTCCTGCCTCACCTACACCTGCAGCACCACGTCCACCACGGTCTTCGTGCGCCGGTCGACCACCACGTATGACGGCGTCTCGAGCGCCTTCCACGTCGGCCAGGCCTCGACGCCGTACCGCCGCGACAGCAGCAACGAGATCACGGTCCCGTGGGCCACGATGCACAACCGCCGCCCCCGATGCACTCGCCCCAACGCGTCGACGGCGCCCGAGAATCGAGTGAAGGCGGCGTCGGCGGACTCCGCCCCGAACACGACACGAGAAGGCTCGTCGAAGAGGTCCATCGACAACGGGCGGAGCCGCTCGGCCAGTCGCCCGGCGCCGGCCACCCCCTCGGGCCCCAACGTCCACGACGCGGCCGGACGGGTCGGGTCGACCTCCGGACGGGCGTGCTTCACCAGAACGAGCAGGTCAGGCGCCACGCCATAGAGTCGCGCCGTGACGTACGTCTACTCCTTCGACCACAAGCACAAGAAGCCCCCGATGTCCTCAAGGACCTCCTCGGCGGCAAGGGCGCCAACCTCGCCGAGATGACCTCGGTGCTGGCGCTGCCGGTGCCGCCCGGGTTCACGATCTCGACCGACGCCTGCCGCGACTACATGAACGGCGGCTGGCCGGACGGGCTCGACAAGGAGATCGCCAAGCAGGTCGCCAAGCTCGAGAAGGACATGGGCAAGCAGCTCGGCGACCCGGCCGACCCGCTGCTCGTCAGCGTCCGGTCCGGCGCCAAGTTCTCGATGCCGGGGATGATGGACACGGTCCTGAACCTCGGCCTCAACGACGAGTCGGTCGAGGGGCTCGCCAAGCAGACGAGCGACGAGCGCTTCGCCTACGACAGCTACCGCCGCTTCATCTCGATGTACGCCCGCATCGTGCTCGACCTCGAAGGCGAGCCGTTCGAGAAGCTGCTCGACAGCGCGAAGGAGTGGGACAACGTCACGGCCGACTCCGACGTCAGCGCCGACACCCTGCCGCCGCCTCTGCGAGCGCTACAAGGCCCTCGTCCAGGCCCACACCGGCACGCCCGTTCCCGCAGGACCCGATGGAGCAGCTGCGGGGCGCGATCGAGGCCGTGTTCCGCAGCTGGAACGGCCCCCGCGCCATCGCCTACCGCAACCGGGAGAAGATCAGCCACGACCTCGGCACCGCCGTCAACGTGCAGGCGATGGTCTTCGGCAACCGCGACGACAACAGCGGCACCGGCGTCGGCTTCACCCGCGACCCGGCCACCGGCGAGAACCAGGCCTACGGCGACTTCCTCGTCAACGCCCAGGGCGAGGACGTCGTCGCCGGCATCCGCAAGACCGAGGACCTCGACGCGCTCGAAGCGGAAGTTCCCGAAGATCCACACCGAGCTGCTCGCGATCTTCGAGCGGCTCGAGGCGCCACTACCGCGACATGTGCGACACCGAGTTCACGATCGAGCAGGGCAAGCTCTGGATGCTCCAGACCCGGGTCGGGCAAGCGCACCGGCGCCGCCGCCCTGCGCATGGCCGTGGAGATGACGAAGAAGCAGGGCAAGGGCCGCAGCGGCTGGAGCATCGACCGGAGCGAGGCGCTCCTGCGGGTCACCGCCGACCACCTCGACTCCGGTGCTGCACCCGCAGTTCGCCGGCGACGACATCCAGGTCATCGCCAAGGGCCTCGGCGCCTCGCCGGGCGCCGGCGTGGGCAAGGCGTACTTCACCGCCGACGCCGCCGCCGACGCCGCCGATCGGGGCGAGAAGGTCATCCTCGTCCGCAGCGAGACGTCGCCCGAGGACGTCCACGGGATGATCGTGGCCGAGGGCATCCTCACCGCCACGCGGCGGGCTCGTGAGCCACGCCGCCGTGGTCGCTCGCGGCTGGGGCAAGCCGGCCGTGGTCGGCGCCGAGTCCGTCAAGATCACCGGCACGCTCCTTCACGCGTGGGCGGGGTGACCGTCAACGAGGGCGACGTCATCTCCCTCGACGGCGCGACCGGCGAGGTCGTCCTCGGCGAGGTCACCCTCAGCCAGGCCGCCCCGCCGGCCGAGTTCCAGACGATCCTCGGCTGGGCCGACGCCGTGCGCAAGGGCAAGCTCGCCGTCCGGGCCAACGCCGACACCGGTCCCGACGCGGCCAACGCCCGGCAGTTCGGCGCCGAGGGCATCGGCCTCTGCCGCACGGAGCACATGTTCCTCGGCGAGGACCGGCTGCCCGTCGTTCGCCGCATGATCCTTGCGGACACGCCCGAGGAGGAGGCCGCCGCGCTCGAGGAGCTGCGCCTCGTCCAGAAGGCCGACTTCGAGGAGATCCTCGAGGCCATGGACGGGCTGCCCGTGACGGTGCGCCTCCTCGACCCGCCGCTGCACGAGTTCCTCCCCCGCACGGACGAGCTCATGGTGAAGGAGGCCACCACCGGCCTGAGCGCCGAGGAGCGCGACCTCTTCGAGGCGGCCAAGTCGTGGCAAGAGGCCAACCCGATGCTCGGCACCCGTGGTGTCCGGCTCGGCGTGCTCAAGCCCGGCCTCTACGCCATGCAGGTCCGCGCTCTCATGGAGGCGGCCGCCGAGCGCGTGGCCAAGAAGGGCAAGCCGATCGTCGAGGTGATGATCCCGCTCACGGTGTCCGGCGCCGAGATGGAGGCGGCCCGCGGCTGGGTCGAAGGCGCCATCGCGGAGGCGACCAAGGGTGTGAAGAAGCCCATCGACGTCACCATCGGCACGATGATCGAGACGCCTCGAGGCGCCATCCGCGCCGACGAGATCGCCGAGCACGCCGAGTTCTTCAGCTTCGGGACGAACGACCTCACGCAGATGACCTTCGGGTTCTCGCGCGACGACGTCGAGGGCCGGATGATGTCGGCCTACCTCGAGCAGGGGCTGCTGAAGCGCAACCCGTTCGACACCCTCGACCAGGAGGGCGTCGGCGCCCTGGTGGTGGAAGCGGCGGGCAAGGGGCGCAAGGCCCGTCCGGGCATGAAGCTCGGCGTCTGCGGCGAGCACGGTGGCGACCCCGAGTCGATCGACTTCTTCTACCGGGCCGGCCTCGACTACGTCTCGTGCTCGCCCTTCCGGGTGCCGATCGCCCGGCTCGCCGCCGCCCAGGCGATCCTGGGTGCCGCCGGCGACGGCAACAAGTAGCCGGTGTTCGACGTCGCGGGCGCGGCCGTCGAGGGCGCCCTCGCCGCCGGCGCCCGCTACGCCGACGCCCGGGTGATGGTGATGCGGACCGAGGGCATGTCGGTCCGCAACGCGGTCGTCGAAGGACTCCGGCAGAGCGAGTCGGCCGGGGTGGGTGTGCGGGCTCTCATCGGCTCGTCGTGGGGCTTCTACGCCACGCCCGTCCTGAGCACCGCCGCGGCGCGCGCCGCCGGCGGGCAGGCTGCTTCCATCGCGCGCGCCTCGACGCTCGTGGCCGGCCCGCCCCTCGACCTCGCCGCCAGTCCGGCGCCGCCGGCGTCGACCCACTGGGACTCGACGTGGCTCGAGCACCCGATCGACGACGTGAGCCTGGCCGACAAGGGCGACCTCCTCGTCGGGGTCACGGCGGCCATCAACGGGGCCGGCGTGCAGCTGGCCGAGGCCAGCTACGCGGTCTGGGACACCGAGAAGTGGTTCGTCTCCAGCGACGGGCACCGGATCAGTCAGCACCTCGTCGAATGCGGCGCCGCCATGAGCGCCACGGCCATCGGCGACGGCGAGACGCAACGCCGCAGCTACCCCGGGATCCGCGGGCAGTACGGCACGAGCGGGTGGGAGCTGGTCCGGTCCCTCGACCTCCCCGACCATGCGACGCGGATCGCCGAGGAGGCGCTGGCGCTGTTGCAGGCGCCGGTCTGCCCGCAGCTCGACGCCACCGACCTGATCCTCGGCAGTGAGCAGCTGGCGTTGCAGATCCACGAGTCGGTCGGCCACGCCATCGAGCTCGACCGCATCCTCGGCTGGGAGGCGGCCTACGCCGGTACGAGTTGGCTGGAGCTGCCCAAGCTGGGCGGCCTGACCTTCGGCTCGGAGTTGATGACCATCACGGCGGACGCCACCCTTCCCGGTGCGCTCGGCTCGTTCGGGTTCGACGACGAAGGCACGCCGGCGCAGTCCGTGCCGATCGTGACCGAGGGCCGGTGGGTCGGCGTGCTGTCGGGTCGTGACAGCGCCGCGCTCGCCGGCCTGCCGACCAGCGGCGGGATGGTGCGGGCCGATGGCTACAACCGGCTGCCGATGGTGCGGATGACGAACGTGGGGATCCTGCCCGGCGACTCGTCCCTCGAGGACATGATCGCCGCCACCGATGACGGTATCTACATGGACACCAACCGGTCGTGGTCGATCGACGACAAGCGCCTCAACTTCCAGTTCGGGTGCGAGATCGGCTGGGCGATCAAGAACGGTCGCCGCACCCACATGGTGCGCAACCCCACCTACACCGGCATCTCGCCGACGTTCTGGAGCGGGATGGACATGATCGGCAACGAGTCGGAGTGGACGTTCTGGGGCACGCCCAACTGCGGCAAGGGCCAGCCCGGCCAGGTCGGCCACACGGGTCATCCGTCCGTGCCGGCCCGGTTCCGCGGGATCCGCGTCGGCGTCCGGGGATGAGCGGCCGCAGGAGCGGGCTCGACCTCTGTGACGTCGTCCTCGGACAGGTCGGTGCTCGGGCCGAGGCCATCGTCTCGGCCACGACGGGGGAGTCGGCGCTCACCCGCTTCGCCAACTCCTCGATCCACCAGAACGTCGCCGAGGACGCCTCGTCGCTCTTCCTCAAGGTGATCGTGGACGGCCGGTACGCGTCGGCGTCCACCACCCAGACCGAGCCCGAGGCGCTGGCCCGCTTCGTCGAGCGGACCCTCGAGGCGGCGCGGCTGCGGCCGGCCGACCCGGAGTGGCCCGGCCTGGCGCCGGTGGCCGCCGCACCCCTGGTGGAGCACTGGGACGACGACACCGCCGACGCCAGCCCGGACGCCCGGGCCGCCGTCGTGAAGGCGTTCGTCGATGCCGGCGGCGGGCTCGAAGCGGCCGGCTACTGCGCGACATCCGGGCTCCACGTGGCCCTCGCCAACTCGGCCGGGCAACGGCTCGAGGGCCGGCACACGTCGGCGACCATCGACGGCATCCACCGGACGGGCAGCTCCGATGCCGCGGCCGCCGCCTCGAGCGTCCGTCTCGCCGACCTCGACGGCGCGGCCGCGGGCGCCGACGCGGCCGGGCGGGCGAGGGCGACCGCCTCGGCCACCGACGTCGCCCCGGGCACCTACCCCGTGGTGCTGGCGCCGTCCTGCCTGGCCAACATGTTGCAGTTCCTGGCCTATGCCGGGTTCAACGCGAAGGCTCACCTCGACGGGACGTCGTTCGTGCACCTCGGCGAGGCGCAGTTCGACGACCGGGTCTCGATCTGGGACGACGCCACCGACGAGCGGACGCTGGGCCTGCCCTTCGACAACGAAGGCACACCGAAGCGGCGGGTCGATCTCGTCGTCGATGGCGTCACGACCAACCTCGTCCACGATCGCCGAACGGCCCGGTTGGGCGGAACCGAGAGCACCGGTCACGGGCTCGGTCAGGAGTCCGCCGGCGCCTACCCGGCCAACCTGTTCTTCGGCCCCGGGGGCGACGGGCGCGGGGTGGATGCGCTGATCGCCGGGATGGAGCGGGGCCTGATCGTCCACGACTTCTGGTACACCCGGATCCTCGATCCGAAGACCCAGGTCGTCACCGGACTCACCCGCAACGGCGTGTTCCTGGTCGAGGACGGGGTGGTGACGGCGCCGGTGCGCAACCTGCGCTTCACGCAGTCGTTCGTGGCCGCGCTCGGCCCCGGCAAGGTGCAGGGCATCGCCGGGGACGCCCGCCTCGTGAACGGGATGCACGTGCCGACGGTGCAGCTGGCGGCGTGGCACTTCACCGGCGGCGCGAAGGGATGACCATGCAGCCACAGGACCTCGCGTCGGTCGCGGAGCTGAGCGACCCGCGCGTGAGCCCCGACGGCTCGACGGTCGTGTTCGTCGTCACGACCGTGGACCTGGAGGGCAACGCCTACAAGAGCGGGATCTGGGTGGCGGGGGTCGACGGCGGATTCCCGCCCTGCCCGTTCACCGACGGGGACACGCAAGAACGGACGCCGCGTTGGTCGCCGGACGGGCAGTGGGTGGCCTTCGTCGCCCATCCCGACGAGCACGGGGCGCACCTGTACGTCATCGGCAGCGAGGGCGGGGACACCTTCGACCTGCTCGAGTGGCCGGAGGACATCGAGGACCTGGCGTGGACGCCGGACGGCCGTCGGCTGGTCTTCACCGCACGCCAACGAGACGAGGCGCACTACGCCCCGGAGAAGGACAAGGACCGCCCGGCCCGGCGCATCGACCGGGTCTCGTTCCGGACCGACAGCGTCGGCTGGACCGTCGACCGTCCCCGTCACGTGTTCGCCATCGCCGCGAACGGCTCGGCCGAGGGCCGAGCCGTGCCGCTGACGGCCGGTCCGTTCGACGACGCCGGCTTCGCCATCGCGCCCGACGGCGGCACCCTCGTCTTCTCGAGCGCGCGCACCGAGACCTGGGACACCGACCTCAGCAGCCACCTCTACCGGATCCCGCTGCCGGCATCCGACGCGGACGGTCCGCCACCGATCGCCGCGCCCGAGCCGCTCACGACCGGGACGACCACGCACGGGCAACCCTCGTGGAGCCCGAGCGGACGCTTCGTGGCGTTCGTCTGGGGAGACCGCCACTCCATGATGCGCCACGGGCAGGTCGGCATCGTCGATCTCGGGGCGAGGCCGATCAGCGGTGGCGAACGGCTCCTCACGACGGGGCTCGATCTCCACTGCGCCCCGTACCTCGCCCACGCCCGCGATCCGCTCTGGGAGTCCGACGACTCGGTGCTGGTCCAGGTCGACGAAGCCGGGAACGTGCCGGTGTACCGCGCCCGCACGGACGGTTCGACCGAGCAGGTCGTGTCCGGCGACCGTCAGGTCACGGGGTTCGACGCCGCCGGCGGCACCCTGGCCTTCGTGGCCACGACGGCCACGCACCCGACCGAGCTGTTCGTCGTGGTCGACGGGGTGGAGCGCCGCCTCACGCGGCTCGGTGAGTCCTTCGTCCGTGAGCACGAGGTGGCGACCCCGGAGCGGTTCACCGCCGTGTCCGCCGACGGCACCGAGGTGGAGGCGTGGTTCCTGCGACCCCCCGGCGTCGATGCCCGGGAGCGGGTGCCGACCATCCTCACCATCCACGGTGGTCCCTTCAGCCAGTACGGCAACCGGTTCTTCGACGAGTTCCAGGTCACCGCCGGCGCCGGGTACGCCGTCATCTACGCCAACCCTCGAGGGTCCTCCGGGTACAGCTCGGCCTTCGCCCGAGGCATCCGGGGCCCGAAGGCGCCCGAGGACCCGGGGACGGGGTGGGGCGGCGCCGATTACGAAGACCTGTTGGCCGTGGTGGATGCTGCCGTCGAACGCTTCGGCGAGGTCATCGACGTCGACCGACTCGGCGTGATGGGCGGGTCCTACGGCGGCTACATGACCGCCTGGCTCATCGGTCACGACCAGCGGTTCAAGGCGGCGGTGTCCGAGCGATCGTGCAACAACCTGTTCACGTTCGCCCACACTTCCGACATCGGCGCGTCGTTCCCGGCGGGCTACATCGGGGCGAGCCATCTCGACGATCCGGAGGAGTTCCTCCGCCAGTCGCCCGTCACGTACTACCGCGACATGGCCACGCCGCTGCTGATCCTCCACTCCGAGAACGACCTGCGCTGTCCGATCGAGCAGGCGGAGGACCTGTACCTGCGCCTGAAGACGACCGGCCGCGACGTCGAGTTCGTCCGGTTCCCCGGGGAATCCCACGAGCTGTCCCGCACCGGCGCCCCGCGCCATCGCGTGGAGCGGCTCGAGCTGATCCTGGACTGGTTCGCCCGCAAGCTGTAGCGGACGGTCCCCGGATCAGGAGATCTCGCGGGCGACGCTGACGAGGTGGGACAGCGTCGAACCCGGACCACCGATCAGGACCTCGGCCCCGGTCGTGGCCCGCACGGCGTCGGCCATCTCACGGGCCGTCGCCAGCGCCTGGTCATTGGTGAGCGACAGCACCACGAGGTCGGCCCGCAGCGTGCCGACGATGTCCAGGAGGTCGGGCTGGGGCACCTGCGTGCCGAGGTGGTGCACCTGCCAGCGGTCCGCCCGCAGGACGATCGCCGCCATCGCAGCGGGCAGCGAGTGCTCGTCACCGGGTGGTGTGGCCACGACGGCCACGCCGGCGGACGCCCACGGGGATGCACGGCGATGCGGGCCAGGAGCCGCTCGCAGATGGCCGACGAGCGGTGCTCCTCCGCGACGGACAGCGTCCCGGCCCCCCACGCCACGCCGAGCCGGTACAGCAGGGGGGCGAACAGCTCCTCGCACAGCACGAGGGGCTCGATGCCGCCCTCGCGTAGGCGGTCGACGAGCTGGCGGGCACCGAGTTCGTCGCCCGTCGCCAGCAGTGCTTCGAGCCGGTCGACCTGGTGGCTCCAGCTGCGAACGGTGGCCTGTCGGGGGGAGGCGCGGGCGCTCGGCGCTGCTCCTGGAACCGGGCGAGGTCGGCCTCGTCGATCTCGTAGACGGAGCCCCGCTTGACCGCGTGGAGCGATCCGTCGCGGACCCAGCGGTACGCCGTCTGGTAGTGCACGCCGAGACGGTCCGCCGCAGTCTGCAGGTCCACCCCACGATTTAGCCACAGTTGGTAGGAAATCACCAAGCACAGATCCCGGAGGCCTCGTCGCAGCCCGCTGGTACCTTCGCCCCGGATGGGCATCGTCGACGAGGACATCGAGCGGGTGCGGGATGCGGCCGACTTCGTCCAGATCGTGAGCGAGGTCGCGCAGCTCCGGAAGTCGGGTCGGCGCTGGCAGGGCCTGTGCCCGTTCCACGCCGAGAAGAGCCCCTCGTTCTCGGTCAACGCCGAGGAGGGGCTGTACTACTGCTTCGGCTGCCAGGCCAGCGGCGACGTCTTCCCGTTCGTCCGGGAGATCCAGCACCTCGACTTCGCCAGCGCCGTCGAGTGGGTCGCCGGCAAGTACGGCATCCCACTGCACTACGACAACGAGAAGACGGGGCAGGACCGGGCGCGACGGACCTTGCTCACCGACGCCATGGAGCAGCGCCGTCGACTGGTACCACCACCGCCTCCTGACGTCGCCCGACGCCGGGGCCGCGCGCGGCTACCTCCGCTCGCGGGGCTACGACCGGAGCGATCGTCGAGCCTTCCGGATCGGCTGGGCGCCCGATGACTGGGACGCGCTCGGTCGTGCCCTGCACGCTGCCCGCCGGACGTGCTCGACGACACCGGGCTCGGGTTCGTCAACCGGGTGGGCCGGGCCCAGGACATCTTCCGGGCGCGGATCCTGTTCCCGATCTTCGACGCGGCCGGCGAAGCCGGTCGCCTTCGGCGGGCGCATGCTGCCCGGCGGCGGACGCGGCCGAAGTACAAGAACACGCCGGAGACGGCGCTCTACTCGAAGAGCCGAGATCCTCTACGCGCTCAACTGGGCCAAGGAGGACGTCGTGCCGCGCCGACGAGGTCATCATCTGCGAGGGCTACACCGACGTGATCGGGTTCTTCACCGCGCGGGGTGCCCCGGGCCGTCGCCACCTGCGGCACCGCCCTCACCGACGAGCACGTCCGGATGCTCAAGAGCTTCGCCCGCGGATCGTGCTGGCCTACGACGCCGACGCCGCCGGCCAGGACGCGGCCGAGCGCGTTCTACGAGTGGGAGCAGAAGTACGAGGTCGAGGTGGCCGTGCTCGCGCTGCCCGCCCGGGGCCGATCCTGCCGACCTCGGCCGGCGACGACCCGGAGGCGCTGCAACGGGCGGTCGAGGAGGCGAAGCCGTTCCTCGGGTTCCGACTCGACCGGGTGCTCGCGGTCGCCGACATGCGCACTCCGGAGCGACGGGCGCCGCGCCGCCGAAGAGGCCCTCGAGGTCATCGCCGAGCACCCGAGCGACTTCGTGCGCGACCAGTACCTGATGAAGGTGGCGGGGCCGACGCAGACGAAGGAGGCCCAGCTGCGAGAGCACCTGGCCCGCCTGCTCCGCGGGGAAGGTCCCGTCCGTCGGGCGCCGGCCGCCGCCGCAACCTCGCCGGCGCGGCGGTCGCTGGTCGGTCCGGAGGTGGAGGCGCTGCGCCTCGCCGTGCACCGTCCGGAGGAGGTGGCGGCGCGACTCGAGGGGGTGCTGTTCGCCGACGAGGTCCACCTGGCCGCGTTCGATGCTCTCTGCCAGGCGCCGACGCTCGAGGAGGCGATCGAGCGGGCCCGTCCCGAGGCCGCCGCCCTCCTCCAGCGCCTCGCCGTGGAGGAGGCCGACGCCGACCCCGACGACGTGCTCCGCCTGCTCGTCGCCAACGCCGCGCAGCGCCGCCTCTCCCTGCTCCAGGCCGAGGCCCGCACCGCCCCGGAGGCGACCGAGTACGCCGCGATGATCGCGTGGTTGAAGGTGACCACCGAGCAGCTGTGGGACGACGCGACGAGCGTCGGTGCGGCCGAGCAGTTGGTAGCCTGGCTCGTGCAATCCGGTGAAGGAGGGGGATGACGACGACGGGGGGGACCGGACACCGCGTCGTCGCTCCCGAGCGACCCCGAGGCCATCCCTTCCGTCCCCGAAGGCGTGCCGGCCGTCCACTTCAACGCCCTCCTCGCCGCAGGCCGGGCCCACGGCACGATCACCGGCGATGATCTCTCGTCATCGTCAAGGACCTCGAGCTCACGCCCGAGCTGATCGCAGGAGTGGTCGAGCGGGTCAAGCAGGAGGGCATCACCTACGTCGAGGACGAACCGTCGCCGACGAGGCCGAGGCCGCCGTGCAGGAAGCGGTGCAGGCGGTGGAGGCGGAGGAAGCCGGCGTCGCCGAGGCGGCGCCGTCTGCTCGTCGGGGCACGGGCAGGACGCGGCCGGTGGTCGAGACCGCGGTCGGCGCCGTCGACGTTCGACGACGATCGAGGCGGTGGTGGCACCGACTCCGTCCGCATGTACATGCGCGAGATCGGCAAGGTCCCGCTGCTCGACGGCGGAGCAGGAGGTGCGCCTCGCCGAGCGGATCCAGTCCGGGCTCCGCGCCTCGGAGCGCATCGCCGAGATCGCCGGCGACGAGGACGGGCAGGTCGACCAGGCCGTGCTGTGGGCGCATCCGGAGGCACCGGCGCTGCAGGCCGCCTGCGCGACGGGCCACGGACGCCACGCAATCGCTGATCCAGGCCAACCTCCGCCTCGTCGTGTCGATCGCCAAGCGCTACCGGCGCGGCCATGCAGTTCCTGGACCTGATCCAGGAGGGCAACCTCGGCCTGATGCGGGCGGTCGAGAAGTTCGACTACACCAAGGGCTTCAAGTTCTCGACCTACGCCACGTGGTGGATCCGCCAGGCCATCACCCGGGCCATCGCCGATCAGGCCCGCACCATCCGCATCCCCGTCCACATGGTGGAGACCATCAACAAGGTCGCGGCGGGTGCAGCGTCAGATCCATGCAGGAGCTCGGGCGCGAGCCGGGCCTGGACGAGTTGGCCGAGCGCCTCGAGATGAATGCGGAGCGGGTGCGGGAGATCCTGCGCATCAACCAGGACGCGGTGTCGCTCGAGCAGCCGATGGGCGACGAGGACGACTTCTCGCTGTCCGACGTCATCGAGGACGAGGACAGCCGATGCCCGGCCGACGCCGCCGCCCGCACGCTGCTGAACGAAGCGGTCAAGGAGGCGCTCGGCCGAGCTGTCCGACCGGGAGCAGGAGGTCATCCGTCTCCGCTTCGGTCTCGACGACGGGCAGATGCGGACGCTCGAGGAGGTCGGCCAAGGAGTTCGGCGTCACCCGCGAGCGGGTCCGCCAGATCGAGGCCAAGACGCTGGCCAAGCTGCGCCACCCCATCCGCGGCCAGCGCCTCCAGCGACTACCTCGACGCCGAGTAGTCGCCTCGTCGGCGGCTGTGCCGCCGACGCTAGGGACGGATCGGCGGGTCGGTCTTCGGCAGGTCCATGTGTGCGGTGCTGCCGTTCGACCCGGTCGTGGCGTCGACGAGGTCCTTGGCCCGCTCGACCCCGAGGTCGACGACGGCCTTCGCCTTGTCGCTCGCCGTGTCGTACGCGTCGGACCGCTTGACCTTGCGGATGGTCGACTTGATCTGCTCGTGGCGTTCGCGGCCGGCGGCCGTGCCGAGGTAGTAGCCACCGGCGAACCCGAGGATGACGCCTGCGCGGAATCTCATGGGGCGATCCTTACCCGTCATCGCCGCTGCGACCACCTCGGGCCGACGGCGACGCTCTCGGTCGAAGCGTTCGAGCTCCGCGACGAGGGCTCGCTTCTCGACCGGGCTGAGGACGGCGGAGGGGTGGGCGAAGGTGTAGCTCCGCAACGGCATGTCGCCCTCCTCGACCGACTTCGCCAGGTCGTCGTCCCCTGACGGATCGTCCCACTCGGAGAAGTTGATCGCGGCCCGGCCTTCCTCCACGTGCCGCGCCACGTACAAGGAGACGGGGGCGATCCGGTCGTACCAGACCAGCTTCGTCTCGTTGCTGTGGCAGTCGTAGCAGGCCCGCACGGCGAGCTGTCGCACCTCGGCCGACGACCACGGTGTCTCCTGGGTGACCTCCGGGTTCCGGACCCGCCCGAACGGGAGGAGCTGGAGGGCGACGGCGACCACCACCACGAGGAGCGCGCCTCGGAGGAACCAGCGCTTCATCCTTCGATTCTCCTCCACCCGCACCGCCGTCACACCCCGGCCCGTCGGCCGGTGGGCCGTTCGGGAGCGGACCGGGGCACTGCTATGTTCCTCCCCGTATTCCGGGGTAGCTCAATCGGTGGAGCAGGGCACTGTTAATGCCAAGGTCGAGAGTTCGAGCCTCTCCCCCGGAGCCAAGGGCCCGTAGCTCAGTGGTCAGAGCAGGGGACTCATAATCCCTGGGTCGTGGGTTCGATCCCACCCGCCCCACCACTCGCTGACCAGGCGATACGCAGAATCGCCGTCGGCGTTCAATCCAACATCCATCCAACATTCTGCGTACCTTCGGAGGCGTGGCGCAGGAGCGGCGGAAGGCCCCGGGCATGCGAGAGCGGTCCCCGGGCGTGTGGGAGCTGATCGTCGAGGCGGGTCGGGACCCGGTGACCGGCAAGCGCCGCCAGGTGAGCCGCATGTTCCGCGGACGCTGCGCGATGCGAAGAAGGCCCGTGCAGAGCTGCTCACCGAGGTCGGCAAGGGCCGGCACACGCGGACGACGGCGACCGTCGACGAGCTGTTCGACGAGTGGATCGTCGAGCTGCGGCGCAAGGGGCGCTCGCCGAACACGATCTTCGGCTACGAGAAGGTCTACCGCCGCAACATCAGGCCGACCTCGGGCGAAGCCGGTGCGCAAGGTGACGACGAAGATGCTCACCGACCTCTACGGCGAGCATCAGCGGCGAGGGCTCGCGCCGCGCACGCGTGTACCAGATCCACGCCTGCCTGTCCTCGATGTTCACCCAGGCCTGCCGGTGGGGGTGGCGGGACTCGAACCCGGCGCAGTGGGCGGAGCCGCCGGCGATACCCGAACACGACGCCGGTCGTGCCCGACGCCCGAAGAGGTGCGCGCGCTGATCAACGCGGCCGAGCGATCGCGTCGCCCCGAGTACGCCCGGGCGATCTTCGTCGCCGCGACGACCGGGCTGCGGCGAGCCGAGCTGTGCGCGTTGCGACGATCCCGCGACATCGATCTGGGCCGATCCCGGTTGACGGTCGCGTGGAGCATCGTCGTCGCCCCGCCGGCGCCGCCCGAGGAGATGCCGACGAAGAACCGGCGAGCGCGGCACGCGTCGCGGTGGATCCGACGACCATGGCCCTGTTGACGGTGCAGCTGGAGATGATGGAGAAGCGGGCCGCTGAGCTCGGTGTCGAACTCGCGCCGACCCGTATCTCTTCTCCGACGCGGCCGACGGCTCGGAGCCGTGGAAACCCGACACGATCACCCAGTACTTCAGCCGCCTGCGTGACCGCGTAGGGCTCGAGCACCTCACTTCCACTAGCTGCGCAAGTTCATGGAGACCTACGGCCAGGACCTCGGGTTCTCCGCTGTGCAGGTGGCACTTCGGGCAGGACACGATCCCTCGGTCGCGGCGCGGCACTACACGGCGACCGTCGATGAAGCCGATCGTGCCCTTGCCGTGGCCGTAGCATCGCTGCTTGATCCGGGGCGGTAGCTCAGTTGGTGAGAGCACCCGACTCATAATCGGTGGGCCGTGGGTTCGATCCCCACCCGCCCCACGGCTCATCCCGGCCTAACGGCTGACCCGAGGCAGCGCCTTCAGGGCTGTCGAAGGTCGGCCTGGGCCCGGGTGTGCAGGTCTTCGAGCTGGTTGGCGAGCGCGCGAAGCTGGGTTTGCCAGGTCTCGAGGTCGCCGAGGGAGTTGGCCACGAGGGCGTCGATTTTGGCGCCGACGAGTTGGCGACGGCGTGCTGTTTCTGCGACAGGGGGCCGGTGGCCGAGTTGGTCGAGGAAGGCGCGCAGTCGGAGTTCGAGGAGTGCCTGGCCGTGCTCGTCGCCGAAGACGAGGTCGACGAGTTCGGCGAGGGCGATGCCGAAGCGCTCGGCGTCGGGGGTCGACAGCTTGACCGGTGTCGCATGGTCCGCCCACGGCGGGGGTGGCATGAAGAACCACCCGAGCGGGCAGGTCGAGGGCGCGGGCGAAGGCGACGATCTCGTCGGCGGTCGAACTGCCGGATGAACTTGCCGGCGACGGACCGTTCGGCCTGGCTGACGCTGGCTTTGGACCACCGTTTGCCGAGGTAGGGCTCGAGCGCCTCGGCGAGCTGGTGTTGGGTCCAGCCTTTCCACTCGCGGGCTTGGGCGAGGTTGTAGGCGACGACCTGGTTGGCGGTGAGGCCGAGGAACCGGCGCGGGATGTCGCCGTCGGTTGCGTTCTTGGGCTTGCCGTTGCGCATCGCTGTTGTGCGTCCTAGTGCCCGGCAGTATTCGCTGGCGTCAACGCTGACATAGACCTCCAACTTACCCGTTGACGACCGAATTGCAAGGGCGTAACTTCCGTCAGGCGGTGCGTGGGGAGCAGAGCGTGAAGAGTGTTCCGGCGTCGTTGGATGACCTGCCTGAGGTGCTTGACGGTGGAGGAGGCGGCCGCGTTCCTGCGCATCGGCCGGGGCGCTGCCTATGAGCTGGCCCGGCTGTGGCGCGCCACCAACGGTCGCGAAGGTCTGCCAGTGGTGACGTTGGGTCGCAGCCTGCGGGTGCCGCGTGCGGCCCTTCGCCGGCTGCTCGAGGAGCTCCCCGCCGCATCGGGGCGGTGACCGCGTCGGATCGGCGGGCGCTCCGCCGCCAGACTCGGGCCCGTCGCGTGGCGTGTGCTCGAAGACCTGATCGACGACGCCCGGCCTGATCGACGGTGGCCGGCTGGTCGCGTCGACGAACGCCCGGCGCCTTGCTGCGAACCTCGGTGTCAGCAAGGACACCGCCGCCCGCGCGCTGCGTCGCCTCGCCGCCGGCGAACTGATCGAGCCGGCTCCCGTCGTCGCGGGCCGGAGGCGGCCGGTTCGGTAGCGGCGGCTACCTCATCCGCAGCGTGCCGGCACTTGACACTCGAACGGTCCGCGAGCTGAGCTCGACCGCGCCGGCCGACGACGCCGCAAGGGACGACACAGGTCCATCGTCAGCGCGCCCGCATTACCAAGTCATCGCAGCCGTCGCTCTTCGACGACGACGACGAGCGGCTGCGGAGGCGGGGTCAGGAGCGGGCGCGCCGGAGCCAGCGGAGGTCGGCCCGCGGAGGCCGGGCGCGAGGAGCCGACGCCGCGAGGACGGCGGACCGCGCGGACGGCGGCCGCGCGGAGCCGGGCCGCGAGGCCGCGGCGCCGGAGTCGAGGGCCGCCGGATCGAGCCGTGCGCCGGAGACGACGGAAGGACGGTCCACACATTGGCACCCTGCGGTGCCGGGACCTTGACCGGCTGCGCCGGTCACCGTCCTCGCCGGTGGTGATCGGTCGTGTTGAGCCGGGGGAAGGTCACGCCGGCTCACCGTGTCCTACTACAGCGACGAGGTCGCTCGCGGGATCGAGGACTACTACGCCGGCCGCGGCGAAGCCAAGGGCCAGTGGATCGGCGCCGGTTCGGCAGCGCGAGGGCTTGCGTGGCGAGGTCGAGGCCGAGGAGCTGGCCCGCCTGTTCGACGGGCGCCATCCCCGCACGGGGGAGTCCCTCGGCGTCCGCGTACGTCGGTACGCGACGGCGCCGACCGGGTGACGGGCTGGGATCTCACGTTCTCGGCCCCCAAGTCGGTGTCGGCGCTGTGGGCGGTCGGCGGGGGCGAGGTCGGCATGGAGGTCCGCGACGCCCACGACGCCGCGGTCGCCGCCGCCGTCGGCTATCTGGAGGAGCACGCCGCGTTCTCCCGGACCGGGAAGGCCGGGGTCCGTCAGGTCGACACCGACGGGTTGTTGGCCGCGGCGTTCGTGCACCGCTCGTCGCGGGCGGGCGACCCGCAGCTCCACACCCACGTCCTGGTGTCGGGACGGGTCCGCTGCGACGGACGGGGTGTGGCGGGCGTTGGACTCGCGGGCGCTGCACCGCCAGCTCAAGCCGGCCGGGATGGTGTACCAGGCGGCGCTTGCGGGCCGAGCTGACCACCCGCCTCGGTGTCGGTTGGACGACGGTGGACCGCCACGGCCAGGCCGAGATCGTCGGCGTCGCCGGCGGGACTGCGGCGGCTGTTCTCGCAGCGTCGCGAGATGGTGGAGGTGGCTGCCGCCGACCGCATCGCCACGGCCGAGGCCACCCTCGGTCGGGAGTTGACGCCGGCGGAGCGGCGCCGGGAATTCCAGGTGGCGGTGCTCGGCACCCGCACCTCCAAGGTCCAC
>CAVSUD010000013.1:0-159724 GCA_963731055.1 uncultured Actinomycetes bacterium
TTGCCTGTCGAATCCTCGAGTTGCACGAGCGGGCTTGCGATGCCGGTGTTGCCGATCCGACGGCGTTGGCCAAGTGGATGATCCGCTTCAATTTCGACGATCAGGATTCTTCGCCGCTGATCCGGTCCGGTATGCGGCTGCGCTCGGCGAGGAGGGCCTGGCGATCTTCCGTCGAGCGGCCGGTGAGCGGGCCGCTGCTTCACGGTCGTTCGCCGCGACGTACGCGCTCGAACGGCTCGCCGTGGTCGACGGCGACGTCGGGCGGATCGTGTCTCTGCTCGGTGGCGACCAGTCGAAGCCGCACCAGTTCATTCAGGTCGCCGAGGCCATGGGAAAGATCGGCCGCCCCGACGACGTGCTCGCATGGGCTCGGCGGGGCATCGACGCAACGACCGGCTGGCAGGTCACCAAGTTGTTCGACCTGTCGGTGCGAGTGCTGGACGAGCGGGGAGATACCGCCCGCGTGCTGGCGTTGCGACGCGAGCACCTCGAGCGGATGCCGAGCGCATCGACGTACGCCGCGCTGAAGTCTGCTGCGGTCGAAGTCGGCTGTTGGCGGGACATAGTCGCTGATGCTCGAGCAGTGTTGGCAGTGTGGGATCGCGGCGGCCTCGTGGACGTCCTCCTGTACCAGCTCGCAGCCCGCCGTCTCAAGGCCGCCAAGCGAGCAGCCACGTCAGCGAAACTCGAGGCCGAATTCGCGGCTCACCTCGAGGCTGTACGCGAGACGCACCGACGCCGGCCCACCCTGATCACGATGCTTGACGCCGCCGGCCTCCGCTGACCGCATGACCCGCCTCCTTCCGCTCCGCCCCGAACAACCCCCCGACGACGCAACCATCGTGTTGCGAGCCGGCGTGCTGACCGTCGAGAATGCGCGCCGAGCGGCCGAGCGCACCTTCGCCCTCTACGCCGTGTACGGCATCTCCGTGGAAGGCGTCATCGACACGACCGTTCCGGCGGCGTGCCGGAGCGAACGCGTCGCCGGCTACCGGCGGGTGCGCCTCTCGACGTTCGGTCGTCTCCGCCAAGCCGGCTTCGCGGTGCTCGCAACCTTCGACCACCCGCACTTCACACTGGTACTTCCCGACCTGAGCGAGCTGACCTTCGCTCGGTTGGACCGTTCCTTCGACGCGCCCATACCGAACCCGGGCCGACGACCAGAGGCGTAGCCTTATGACAGTCAGAAGAAAGAACTGAACCGTGACAGACACCCACGACATCGCCGTCGACTTCATGGACATGACCGACGATCGGCATCTGTGGGCACGAGCCGCCGACGCCCGCCCCGGATTCGAACCAGCCGTCGGGGCTCATGCCGTGGTCGGCGACGACGACGCCGACCAGCGAGTCGCCCAAATCGTTTCGATCGACCCGGATGGCAACGTCGAACTCGAGGTGTTGCCTGGCACCGTCGAATCTCATCAGGACCTCCTCGCTCGCGCCTGACGATTTGAAGGCGTCGAGCCTTGTCACAGATTTGTCACCGAACTCTCGGCGACGGTGTGTCACGGCAAGACACGCAAGCGCAGGAACGCGGCCCGTTGGACAAAATCGGAGCTACGGACCGTCAGCCGCCGTCACCACCTGTACGACCTCGTCCGTGCTCATAAACCGAAGGTCGCAGGTTCGAATCCTGCCCCCGCCACCATATAACAGCAGGTCAGAAGGGGTGCTCTTGAGGGCACCCCTTCGGCGTTGGGCCAACGATTTGTCAACGAAAGTTGTCCACAGCAGTCCACTGCGGTGCGCTCCACGGACCGAGGGTGGACGATGCAGCGCCGGACGCCACTCACGTCCACCTCGATCCCGACGTCACCCCGCTTGGTGCTCCGGCGTCTCGCTCGCCGTGTCCAGCTACCTGAAGCCCTGGCAGCGCCGAATGATGCGCGGTCGCAGCGTTGGGAGACTCGAGCCGGCCCTGACCACGGAACGAGACTCGCTTCGAGGCCGAGAGGTGCCTCGCTGTCGCCGGTCGAATGAGCGGTGATGGCGGCCTTGGATTGGGGCATCGCGAGGAGAGCGAAGCCCGAGCGCTCGACAAGGCGGGTGGTCGAACGAAGCAATCAGTGTGTATAGTGTGTGTATGGCCCGACGGAACATCAGTCTGCCGGACGACCTCGACGAGCAAGCTCGTAGCGCACGGCTGAACGTGTCGGCGCTTGCGCAGCGCGCTGTGGCTGACGAACTCGATAGACGGCAGCGAATGGCGGCGCTCGACGCGTGGCTCGACGACCTCGACGCAGTCCACGGCGCACCATCGGCGAAGGCCAATGCCAAAGCAAAGGCGTGGCTCGACTCCGCCACCGCGGTGCAGCCGAGGCGGAAGACTCCGAAGGCCGCGGCACCACGAGCCAGGGCAGCGGGTTGATCGCCGTACTCGACACGGGCGGCGTCGAAGGACTCGCACCGATCGATGAGGAGCGTCGCGCTCGCTTGCGGCTGCTCCGAGATCGCGCGGACGATCTCCTTCTGCCGGCGGCAGTACTCGCCGAGAGCGTCCTCACCGGCCACGCCGGCCATGACTTTCACGTGCGGCGTCTGCTCGAGGTCGTGAACATCGCCGACGTCGACTCGTCGACCGGCCACGCCGCCGGATCGCTTCGGCTCGCTTCGATGGGCGCCGGGATGAAGCCACCGCCCTCGGGGGTCGACACCTTGGTCGCAGCAGCCGCAGATGCGCGCGCCGCGCACGACGACGTGCTCATCGTGACAAGTGACAGCGGCGACTTCCAGATGCTCGGCACGTTGGCGGCCAACGCGGCTCGGCTCTCCGTGCTGGTCGTCTAGTTCCGGACCGATGGCGTCACACCCGGCCTGCCGCTACGCACCGGGAGATGCGCCGGATCGCTCACGAGCTGCGCTCTAGGCACTCGAGCACTACGCCAAAATAACGTACACTTAAGGTCATAAGCGTACGAAAGGCGGCGAGTGGAGCCAGCGGGTGTCGAGGTCCCGATCGTGTGGCGAGGCCGGCGAGCGCGCGCGTTCGTGCCAACTCGGCTGGCAGATCGCGACCTCTCGCTCGACGCTCGGACCGTTGCCGCCGCGGCTCGGGCGCAAGCGGCTGTCGAACACGGCGCCGAGTCGATGCCCGAGGACTTCGCTGCGCTGGCGCGGCTCCTGCTGCGAGCGGAGGGTGTGGCCTCGTCCTTCATCGAGGGCGTGACCGCACCGGTCGTCGACATCGTTCTCGCCGAGGCCGACGACAGCGGAGCACCATCGGCGGCAGCATGGGTGGCGGCGAACCTCGCTGCCGTCACCGAGGCCATCGACGGGGCGCACGCCGGTCCTGCTGACCGTCGAGAGCCTGTGCGGTTGGCATCGGACGCTGATGACCGGCAGCCCGACGCCCGCGCAGCACGTCGGCGTTCTTCGCTCTGAGCAGGGTTGGATCGGCGGGACGTCGCCGCTCGATGCGCATCTCGTGACGCCGCCGCCGGACGAGGTTCCGGCGTTGGTCGACGATCTGATCGCCTACGTCAACCGCGACGACATCGATCCCGTGAGCCAGGCAGCGATCTCGCATGCGCAGTTCGAGATCATCCACCCCTTCGCCGACGGCAACGGGCGCGTCGGGCGCGTGCTCGTCGCGCGGATCCTCGTTCGCCGTCTGTCGCTCGTGACACCGCCGCCGGTGAGCGCGCGGATCGCCGCCGACGTCGGCGGCTACGGCTCGGGGCTCGTGCTGTTCCGCATGGGAGACCACAACGCTTGGGTCCGCTGGTTCGCAGAGGCGGTATCGGGCGCCGGCCGCGCGCAACAGGAGTTGGTCGCATCGGTCGAACGGCTGCAGCGCGAATGGCATGAGCGACTCGCCCGACCTCGAGCGGAGTCGAGGCGCGTCCGGAGCGACGCTGCAGCGTGGCGCGTGCTCGAACTCCTGCCTCGTCACCTCGTGCTCACCGGCCCGATCGTGGCGAGGGTGCTCGCCATCCCGCTGAAGTCAGCGAACGCGGCCCTGGCCGAGCTCGTGGACGCCGGCATCCTTGTGGAGCACGGAACGTTGCAGGGGAGTGGGCGCGGACGACCGAGTCGCGTCTACACGAGCGCCGAGCTGCTCGGCCTCACCGGGTCGAGCCCGTTGCGGGCCTGATCCACGAAGGCGCTCACGGCGGGCTTTCTGCCGTTATCCGAAGCTCTCGGCGGGAGTTCTTTCACGATCCGGCCTCTCCGCGGTTTCTCTTCCCCATCGCCGGGCGGCCGTCGGAATGCTGGTCAGGTGTTCCGCAAGGTCGCTGACGAGCTCCGGCATTGCCGTGCGATGTGACGCGCTCGCCAAGCCGTTCGCAGCGTCGTCGATCTCGCCGGCGCAGGTGAACTGCCGAAGACCTGGACGACCGCAGGCGGAAGCGACAAAGAGAGCGCGTCAGCGGGGCAATTCGAGCGTTGCCGCTAACGGGCATCTCTCGCCCCCGCCCGCATCGGTTGGGTGAAGAGCGAGGTCGGCGACCTGGGCCGCGATCGCCCAACGCCGGAGCGTGGCATCGGCATGTTCCATCAGGGAGCGTGGGGGATGACGACGACGGGGCAGGTCGCATGGTGCACGACCTGTTGACTCACCGAGCCGAGCAACAGGCCGGCGAACCCGCCGCGTCCGCGTGACCCGACGACGATGAGGTCTGCGCCCTTGGCCGCTTCGAGCAGCGCATGCGCCGGAGCGTCATGCACGACCGTTCGTCCGATCGGCGCAGCGAGTCCCGCCGCATCCACGGAGTCGACGACGTCGTCCACGAGCGCATCCGCCGCGTCGCTGTACACCCGCGGGTCGAGGAGTTGGACGCTGTAGGGCGTGCCGCTACCGGCATACACGTCGTGCCATGCGTGAACCGCTTCGACGGAGCTGCCGTGCTGTCGACCGTCGTCGATCGCCCACTGCAACGCATGGCGGGACAACTCGGAGCCGTCGACGCCCACCACGATCCGATGTTCGGTGTGCTCGGTCACGAGGTCGCTCTCGGCATTCGTCATGCGCCCATCGTCCGTCGCCGCAAGCGCCGACGGTAGGGCCCTTCGCCTCTATCGGGGTGAGGTCGACGAGCGCAGCGTGGGTGGCAGACAACCAGGAGGACGCCATGAAGGCGCTCGTGTACCACGGACCCGGCCAGAAGGCCTGGGAAGAAGCAGCCAAGCCCACCATCGTCGATGACACCGATGCGATCATCCGCGTCGACGCCACGACGATCTGCGGCACCGACCTGCACATCTTGAAGGGGGACGTGCCGGCGGTCATCGACGGACGAATCCTCGGCCACGAGGCGGTGGGCACCGTCGAGGAGATCGGGAGCGGCGTCAAGACGATGAAGGTCGGTGATCGCGTTCTCGTCTCGTGCATCACGTCGTGCGGCTCGTGTCGCTTCTGTCGGGAGGGTCGTTACGGTCAGTGCCTCGGCGGCGGCGGGTGGATCCTCGGACACGTCATCGACGGAACCCAGGCCGAGTACGTGCGGGTCCCGTTCGCCGACAACTCGACGCATCCCGTCCCGCCGAACGTGTCAGACGAGCAGGTGCTGATGCTGGCCGACATCCTCCCGACCGGATTCGAGGTGGGAGTCCGCAATGGAACGGTGCAACCGGGCGATGTCGTCGCCGTCGTCGGCGCCGGCCCCATCGGCCTCGCCGCCATCATGAGCGCCCGGCTGTTCAGCCCGAGCCACATCGTCGCGATCGACCTGGCCGACAGCCGACTCGAAGCGGCCAAGCAGTTCGGCGCCGACGTCGTCGTCAACAACAGCCGGGAGGACCCGGACGCGATCATCGCCGAGCTGACGGGTGGCCTCGGAGCCGACGTGACCATCGAGGCGGTCGGCGTTCCCGCGACCTTCGAGCTGGCTGTGCGGTTGGCGAGGCCGGGCGGGCACGTCGCCAACATCGGCGTCCACGGCGAGCCGGCAACGTTGCACCTCGAGGAGCTGTGGAGCCGCGACGTGACCATCACCACCGGCCTCGTCGACACCTCGACCACGCCGACGCTGCTCCGTTTGATCGAGAGCGAGCACCTCGACGCCGCCAGGTTCGTCACCCACCACTTCGGGCTCGAGGAGTTCCACACGGCCTACGACACCTTCTCCCGCGCCGCCGACACCGGGGCGTTGAAGGTCGTGCTGACCCGTAGCTGAACCCGGTTGCTCTCCGCATCCGGGACCTTCGCCTCTGCTGCGGCGAGGGCCCGGAGCGGAAGATTGCACCAAGCATCGTGTTGGCGGCGACGGCGCACCCACCCAGTACAAGGAGCAACACATGAGACGCAGAACCCTCGACATCCTCTTCAGCGCCGGCGGGCTCGCGCTCGCCGTGCTCCTGCTCGTGCTCGGGCTCGTCATGACCAGCAACGCCAACTTCGCCAAGGGCTACGTCAAGGACCAGCTCTCCCAGCAGAACATCACCTTCAAGACCGCCGACACCCTCACCGAGGAGGAGCAGGCCTCCTCGTGCGTGGTGAAGTACGCCGGCCAGCAGCTCACCACGGGCAAGCAGGCGGAGTGCTACGCCAACGACTTCATCGGCCTGCACCTGCAGGCCATCGCCGAGGGAAGGACGTACGCCGATCTCGGCGACCCCCAGACGGCGCTGCGGGACAAGGTCGCCGCCGCCACCAAGGCGAACGATCCGACGCTGCCCGATCTGCAGAAGCAGCTGGCCGGGATCACCGGTCAACGCGACAGCTTGTTCAAGGGCGAGACACTCCGCGGCCTCCTGCTCACGTCGTATGGCTTCAGTGTCTTCGGCGTGAAGGGGGGAGAGGTTGCAACCGTCGCTTACGGCGCCGCCGCCCTCTTGACCCTGCTCTCCCTCGCCGGGTTCGTGCACGCCTTCCGCACACCGAAGGACGAGACCTTCGCACCTCCGGCTGCACCGATCACCGTGAACGGTCAAGCGAAGGACAAGGAGCTCATCGTCATCTGAGCCGCTCCGAGGCGAGCTCAACCAGAGCAAGCGAACAACGAGAGGCGGAGGATCCGACGGCGGCATCATCCGAAACTTCTGACATTCATTCGGACCCGTCCACCAACCACCGAAAGGGGAACACCATGAATCGGCCGCTCACGAACGACCCCGGTGCAGTCGTCCTCCCCGACATCATCCAGCGCTACCTCCAATCGCGCGACGAAGTCGACACGGACGCCACGCTGCGCACCTTCAGCGTGACCGCTGAGGTCACGGACGAAGGCGAGGTGCGTCACGGACACGACGAAATCCGTCGCTGGCTGGAGACGACATCGAGCGAGTACACCTTCGAACGAACCTTGATCGGTGTGTCCAGCGCAGGCGACGCTCAATGGGTTGTCGTCAACAACCGGTGATCCTTCCGGTCGAGGCAGGGGCAACCACCGAAAACGAGTGACCGCGCCCACCCGTGCGCAAGCGGCGAACGCTCACGCGCAGGTTCGAGATCATCCGTTCCTCCGGCGACGGCAATCTCAGCGAACCTCGAGTGATCGGGCGGCGGTGATCACGTCGGCGTCCACTGCTCGGCCAGGCGTTGGCAGATCCCTTGCTGGCGGGTGGAGTCGAGGTCGTGGGTGAGCAAGCCCTCGATCGTGAAGACCCCGATGCTGACGTCGGCGTCGATGGTCGCGAGTGGCAAGCCGCCGTGCTCGAGGGCCGCCCGGAACAGGGCTTCGGTCACGGCGTGAAATCCGTCGTGCCACTCGCTGACCGTCGGTGATCGGGAGCTCCGGGCGTGGACGGTGTTGACGAGTGACCGCATCTGGCGCAACTGGTCGACGACCCAGAGCAGCTGGGTGTGCAATGGCTCGTGGGCGACGCCCTGCAGGCCGACGAGCGCGTCGTCGAGCAAGGAGTCGAGGACGGCGACGAGGACGTCGTCCTTGTCGGTGAAGTACCAGTAGATCGTGTTGGCCGCCACCCCCGCGGCCCGCGCCAACGCACTCATCGACGTCGCTTCGAAACCATTTTCGAGAAAAAGCCGACGGGCGGTGGCGACGAGCTCGGACCGCTTCTCGTCGCGGCCCTGCAGCTGCTTCGTCGCCGGCACGGAGATCACCCTACCTGCCTCTTGAATGTCGATCAAGAGGGGGTTACCCTGCCGTTCGAACCGCTCTTGAATGATGATCAAGAGCAGACCTGAACGGAGCATCGGGATGAACGGCTATACACGGGAAGACGTCACGATCGACTCGCAGGGAACAGGGTGCGCGGCATGGCTGTATCGACCAACGGGCGTCGAGGAACCGCCGATCATCGTGATGGGTCATGGCTTCGCCGCCATTCGTGCGTTGCGCCTCGACGCCTACGCGAGCCGCTTCGCCGAGGCCGGCTACGCGGCGCTCGTGTTCGACTACCGCGGGTGGGGTGACAGCGACGGGGAACCGCGACGGGTCCTCGACATCGGTGCCCAACAGGCCGATTGGCGGGCCGCGGTCGCCTACGCCCGAGCGCTCGAGGGCATCGATTCGAGCCGGGTCGTCGCGTGGGGGTCCTCCTTCGGCGGTGGCCACGCGCTGCACCTCGCCGCCGAGGACCACGCCCTGGTTGCAGTCATCGCCCAGGTCCCCCACATCAGTGGCCCGGCCTCCGCGTTCGCCCGACCCCCACGGATGGTCGCCCGACTCACCCTCGCCGGCCTGCGCGACCAGATCGGAGCTTTGTTCGGCCGCCAGCCCTACCGCCTGCCGGCGGCCGGGGAGCCCGGCGACCTCGCGATGATGACCTCACCGGACGCGCTCCCCATGGCCAAGCGCCTCGCCGGAGAGCGCTACGACGAACTCGTCGGCGAGAACAACGTCGCCGCCCGCATCGCGCTGCGCGTCCCGTTCTACTCACCCGGACGGCTCGCCCACCGGGTCGCAGCACCCACCCTGATCCAGATCGCCGAGCGCGACAGCGTGACGCCCTACGACGTTGCCATGAAGGCCGCCCGTCGCCTCCCCAAAGGCGAGGTTCGCACCTACGACTGCCAACACTTCGAGCCCTACCTCGAGCCCTACTTCGACACCATCATCCACGACCAGATCGAGTTCCTCGATCGCATGACGGCCATGCACCGGTGACTTCGTTGGGTAGCGCCTGCGGCCAGGCCCCCCGATAGGGATTGGAGCCGTCACGCGGCCGCAGGTCGGGTTTGCCGCATACCCCTCGGGGTATCAGTAAGCGCGCCCGATCGGGCCGGACAGAGGGAGTCGTCGTGTCGAGTGAAGTGATCACCGAGGTGTCGCCAGAGGAGGCCCTGGCCGCGATCGGACGTGGTGCGGTGCTCGTCGACGTTCGGGAGGACGACGAGTGGGACGCCGGCCATACGCCCGACGCCGAGCACCTCCCGCTCGCGACCGTGAGCGCGAACATCACTCGCTTCACGGGCCGCGACGTACTGACCGTCTGCCGGAGCGGCGGCCGATCGAGCAAGGCCGCACAGACCTTGGCGTCGGCCGGAGTGAAGGTCAGCAACCTCACGGGGGGCATGACGGCGTGGGCGGCGGCCGGCCTACCGGTCGTGCGCAGCGACGGCGGTCCGGGGACCGTGAGTTGAGATCCTCGAAGCGGCCGTCTGTTCATCGCCGACGAGGGCCCGGCGTCGTCACCGCCCTCACGCCGACACGATGACGACCACCGCACCGGTCCGCTCGATCGACGTGTACGCAGACGTGTCATGCCCCTTCGCCCACTACAGCCTCCGGCGATTCAGTGAACGAAGGGCCGCCCGGGCCGCAGACGCTCCGCGGCTGCGGGTGCACGCCTGGCCACTCGAACGAGCCAACGGCGAACCGCTCGAGGCGGCCAAGGTGACCGACGAGGTCGCCGACCTGCGGGCCCAGGTTGCCGGTGATCTCTTCGCCGGTTTCGACCCGGCGACCTTCCCCTCGAGCACCATCGACGTCCTCGGCGCCGCCACCCTCGCCTACGAACACGGCGTCGACACCGGCGAGGCGTTCAACCTCGCAGTACGGGACGCGCTGTTCGAGCACGGGCGGGCCGTCGGCCAACCCGAGGTCCTTCGTGAGATCGCCGCCCAGTTCGGCGTCCCCGTGCCGAACTCCGCCGGCGCCCGCGCCGCGGTCGAGGCGGACTTCGCCGAAGGGAAGCGTCGGGGGGTGACCGGCTCCCCCTACTTCATCGTGGACGGCTCGCCGTTCTTCTGTCCCGCCCTCGACATCGAACGACAGGGTGAGCACCTCCACATCGAGATCGACCACGATGAGCTCGAGCGGTTCATCGACCGGGCGCTCGATTGAGCCTCGGCGGTCCAGACGAGGCATACCCCCGGGGGTATCTGGTACGGTGCTGCCATGGAGCTGCCGGAGGAGACCATCGCTGACGTCACCCGCCGCTTGCGGCGCATCGAGGGCCAGGTGCGGGGCCTGCAGCAGATGCTCGCCGAGGGCCGCGACTGCCGAGAGGTGGTGACCCAGCTCTCCGCGGCCAACAAGGCGTTGGAGCAGGCCGGGTTCGTCATCGTTGCCGCCGGCTTGACGTGGTGCCTCGAGGATCCGGAGCGCTCCCGGGCCGAGGGCTACGAGGTGGCCGACGTCCAGAAGATGTTCACCAAGCTCGCCTGAAGTCAGCGCCTCAGCGCCTCGGCGCTCCGCTACCGACGAGCTCCGTTCACGCCTCCCGGCCGACCCGCCATCCATGCCCCGTCGAGCCTCGACCCGAAACGAGCCCCCTATGTCCGTCCTTGATCGCCCGCGTCGCGCGGGCCAGCCCGCGCCATTTCTCTCGCCCCGTTGGGATCGCTGGGCCGTCTCGGCTGTGGCTCCGCCGGCCGCGCCAAGCGAACGTTGCTGGTCTGGGAGCGAGCGGGTCCGGGACCTACCGACCGGGCTCGACCGCCGCCTTCCGCACGTCACCTTCGACCACTGATGCACCCAAGGAGCCACCCATGGAGATCCTCACCATCGAGACGAAGTCCCTCGGCGATCGCAGTTACATCGTCGTCGACGGGAACGCCGCTGCCGCCATCGACCCCCAGCGCGACATCGACCGGGTCCTTGCGCCTGCTCGACGAACGCAAGCTCACCCTGAGCGTGGTGGTGGAGACGCACCTGCACAACGACTACGTCACCGGCGGCCTCGAGCTCGCCCAGCGGACCGGGTCTCGGTACGTGCTGCCGGCCGGCGACGACGTGGACTTCGACCGCATCCCGGCGGCCGACGGCGACGAGATCCCGATCGGGGACGGGGTGGTGCTCCGGGCCGTGCACACCCCCGGTCACACCCCCCACCATCTGTCCTACGTCGTGGTCGCGGACGGCGAGCCGGCGGCGGTGTTCACCGGCGGGTCGCTGCTGTACGGCACGGTCGGGCGAACCGACCTGATCAGTGACGACGACACCGAGGAGCTGACCCGGGCGCAGTACCGCTCCGCTCACCGGCTGGCCGACGAGCTGCCCGGCGCGGTCAGCGTGCATCCGACGCACGGCTTCGGGAGCTTCTGTTCTTCGGCGTCATCAAGCGGGTCGGACGAGAGCACCATCGCCCAGGAGCAGCGTTCCAACATCGCGCTCACCACCGACGATGAGGCCGAGTTCGTTCGGCAGCTGCTCGCCGGCCTGACCGCCTACCCGCGCTACTACGCCCACATGGCGCCCCGAAACCGGCAGGGCCCCGAACCCATCGACCTGTCCGCGCCCGAGCCGGTCGACGCCGTCGAGCTGCGCCGCCGCATCCACGCGGGGGAGTGGGTGGTCGACCTGCGCGACCGTAAGGCGTTCGCCACAGTCGCACCTCGCCGGCACCGTCAACGTCGAGATCGGCGACAGCTTCGTCACCTACCTCGGCTGGACGATCCGCTGGGGTACTCCGGTGACGCTCGTCGGCGACACCGCCGACGAGGTCGCCGAGGCCCAACGACAGCTGGTTCGCATCGGCATCGACCGCCCGGCCGGCGCCGCCGACGGTGGCCTCGACGCGTGGGCTTCCGGCGGCGATCTCCGCTCCTACCGGAGCGCCACGTTCGCCGACCTCGCCGCCGAGCGATCCGGCCGCGACCTCGCGGTCCTCGACGTCCGCCGCGGCGACGAGTGGAAGACCGGACACGTCAAGGGCGCGCTCCACATCCCCCTCGACGAGCTCGAGGACCGCATCGAAGAGGTGCCCGCTGACCGGCCCGTGTGGGTGCACTGCGCCTCCGGGTTCCGAGCATCCATCGCGGCGTCACTCGTCGATCGCGCCGGCCGCGACGTCGTCGTCATCCACGACGATTGGGACAACGCCACCGACCACGACGACATCCCCATCGACGAGAAGGCGTAAGTGGACGCCCACGCCTCCCTGCGCCCGGCGATCGAGGCGCTCGTCCGTCCGACGGCACCGGTGACTCCGGATGCCTGATTGGCCGGCGGTGGTCGCGCGCCGGACTCGTCGTCGGTGTGCTGTTCGGGCTCTTCGGCGTCGGCGGTTCGAGCTTCGCCACCCCCGCCCTCGGACTGCTCGGTGTCCCCGGCCTCATCGCCGTCGCCGCCCCCCTCCCGGCCACGATCCCTGCCGCCATCGTGGGGATGGTCGCCTACGTCCGCCGAGGGGAGGTCGAGTGGCCCGTCGCCCGATGGTCGATCATCGGAGGGGTTCCCGGCACGGTCGATCGGCGCACTGCTGTCCCGCTTCGTCGGCGGACGGGGGCTGCTCATCGCGTCCGGCGTCGTCCTCGCCCTCGTCGGTGTGCGCCTCCTGTTCCCCCTTCCCGAGCAAGCGCGCCGCGCTCCGCGACCGACGCCGAGCCGGGGTGGTCATTCCCGCCGCGGCTGCGATCGGCCTGTTCACCGGCCTGCTCGCCAACGGTGGCGGCTTCCTCCTCGTCCCTCTGTTCGTGCTCGTCCTCGGGCTGACCATGCCCGAATCCGCCGGCACCAGCCTCGTCGTCATCGCCGTGCTGTCGGTGCCGACGCTCGTCACCCACTGGGCGCTCGGCCACATCGACTGGACCGTCGCCGCCGCCTTCGCCGCCGGCAGCATTCCCGGCGCCGGCATCGGATCACTGCTCGCCCAGCGCCTCCCCGCCGAGGCGATGAAACGAGCCTTCGGCGTGCTGCTCATCGGCTTCGCCATCTACTTCGTCGCCCGGCAACTGACCCTCTGACGAGCTCCGAGGCGCTCCCCCAGGCTCGCCCGCAGCATCCGGGGCAAGCGGGACACTGTTCGGTGGTCCCGTCGGTGTAGCTGACCCCCAGTCGTCGACGAACGGATGCGAGCCCACCGATGTGCGTCGCGACGGTGCACGATGCAGTGTGGGGAGGTGAGGAGAGCCGCGAGTCGGGTTCGCTCGACCAGGCCGTCAACGGGCTCAGCTGCTGCAGCACAAGGTTCCGACTTCGAGTGCGCGTACGCGGTCGCGGTGGCTCCCGGCGACGATCGGTCATCGGAGCAGTGGGCTCGAGCCACTTGGGAAGGCGCCTCGCCACCGGTTCGGTGGTTCATGGTGGTTGGCTGGCGTTTCGTCCTCGGGCTTCGTGTCGGCCCCCGACGGTCTGCTGACCATGTGCTCGGATGGCGCATCGTCGAGCGCCGTCCGGACGAGACGGTCTGCCGCCTCGACTCGAGCTTCCTCGTCGCATCCAACACCTTCAGGCTCATCGATGGGGGGCTGGTGTGGTCGACGTTCGTCACGTACGAGCGGCCGATGGCCAGAGTCATCTGGCCGCCGGTTTCGGTGCTGCACCGGCCGATCGTTCGATTCGCGCTCCGGCGCGCCGCCCTCGGTCGGTAGACCGCAACCTCTCACTGAACCGGCTGTTACGGTCGAATCGTGATCCGAGTGGCGCTCGTCGGCGGCGGCATCGTCCTCGCTTCGTGGGCGCTACTGGTTCTGCTCGCGTCGAGACTCCCGGAAGGCTCGCTGAAGGAGTTGGCGAGCTTCCTGCCGGACTGCGTCACGACCGCCAGGAGGCTGCGGGCCGACCCGCGGGTGCCGAAGCGAGCCAAGGTGGCGGTGGCATTGGCTGGGCTCTGGGTCCTGTCGCCGATCGATCTGATCCCCGAGTTCCTCCCGGTCATCGGCCCTCTCGACGACGTCGTCGTCGTGGCGCTGGCGTTCCGGTATGCCGCGCGCCAGGTCCCGAAGGACGTGCTCTACGAGGCCTGGCCCGGCAAGCGATCGACGATCGAGCGGCTGCTCGGCGATCGGACCCCGTCGCGTCGAGGCGTGGATGATCCCTCAGCACTCGCGAGGACCAGGTGGAAGCACGCGGGACGAGATGACGCCAGCAGGAGGCGCCCGCCTTCGGCCTCGGCGATGCGGCGCGCCAGCGCGAGGCCGATGCCGTGGCTTCGTTCGGAGTCGTGTCGACGCTCGAAGACCTCGGTCCCCTCGGCTATGCCACCGCCGCCGTCGGTGACTTCGATGACCGCGCCCCCGCAACGGCCCGGGCGCGGACGGCGACCTCGCCGCTTCCGTGCCGGAAGCCGTTGTCGACGAGGACGTCGAGGACCTGTGAGATCGAGACGAAGGTGCCCCGGATCGGCCCCGGCACCGACGCCGACACGGTGTCCACGGTCAGACACCGGCCGGAGTCGCGGACGGGCGTGTCCCAGCGATCGGTGAGCGCCGCGAACACGGCCTCGATGTCCAGCACGGAGACGACGGGATGAAGGTCTCGTGACAGGGCGAGCAGATGTTCGACGGTGCCCTCCAGGCGCGCGACCTCGCCAAGGACAGCCGCCAGTTCGGCGGAGGCGCCGTCCTCGTTCGCCAGCCGATCGAGGCGAAGCCGGAGTCCGGTCAGCGGGGTTCGCAGCTGATGGGCGACCTCGGCGCTGAAGCCCCGCTCGCGAGCGAGGATCGACGCCAGTCGATCGCCGCTCGCGGCGAGCGCCTCGGCGACGGTCTCGATCTCGGCCACACCGGATGGTGCCGGCCGTCGGCCGAACTCGCCGCGGCCGAGTTCCTCAGCGTGTCGAGCCAGCGCGGAGATCGGTTCGGCGAGGCGTCGACCCTGGCCTCGGGCCAACAGCCACGCGCCGAGCAGGGCGATGGCGACGGCGATCGCCATGGCGAACCAGGCCTTCCTCACCCGGGTGTCGACGATGCCGGCGTTCTGGTCGATCCGGACGGCACCGATGATCGTCTCGCTCGTCCGTTGGGTGAGCGGGGCCCCGAGGACGAGCTCACCGTCGATGCGGGTGACGGTCGCCGCGCCGGCGAGGGCGGCCCGGACAGCCGGGTCAGCGGAGGACGGCCCGTCGCCGAACACCCGGCGACCGTCGTGGTCATAGACGCTGAAGGGACCTGGCGCGTCGGGCTCGACGGCAACGGAGGCCAACTCGTCCGGATCGAGTGGGAGCGCGATCTCGGTGATCGTCTCGGCGGCACGCCGACGCAGATCGGCAACCGCCTGGTCGGCGTAGAAGCGCTGCACGACGACGGCGAGCGGGATGCCGAGGCCAAGGACGAGAAGCAGGGCCACACCGACGATCGCTCGACTGATCTGGCCCCTCACGGGAGCTCGAAGCGGTAGCCGACCGACCGGACGGTCGAGATCCATGCGACCCCGTCGGCGCGGGACCCGAGTCTGCGCCGCAGCGCATGGACGTGCATGTCGACGGTCTTGGTCGACGTCTGCCACTGCACGTCCCAGACCTCGTCCAACAACCGATCTCGCGTCACGACCCGTCCGGCATCTCGCGCCAGGACGACGAGGAGGGCGAATTCCTTGGGGCGCAGCTCGAGCTCGACTCCCTCGAGAAAGACGCGGTGCGCGGCGGGGTCGACCCGCAGGCCGCCGAGGATCAGGTCGCCATCCGACGGCGTGGCCGGTTGGCGGAGGTGGGCGCGCACCCGGGCCAGGAGCACCGGCATCGTGAACGGCTTGACGACGTAGTCCGTGGCCCCGGCATCCAACCCGACGACCACGTCGATGTCGTCGTCGCGAGCGGTGACGATCACGATCGGCGTCGTCGTGAGCTCGGCCCGCAGCCGTCGGCAGACCTGCACACCGTCGAGGTCCGGCAGCCCGAGGTCCAGGAGCACGAGGTCAGGGGAGAAGGTCGCCGCCGCGGTCAGCCCGGCGCGGCCGGTCGTGGCCACTTCGGTGATGTAGCCGTGCGCCTCCAGGGCCCGTCGCACCTCGTCGGCGATGACGGCGTCGTCTTCGACGAGCAGCACCCGAGAGTCCACGGACGTCAGCGTAGGAACGGTCGCCGGGCCGCAACGCATCGGAGCTCCCCACGGTCGGCGGCTTTACCGAACGTTGAACTGCGGGCGACCGTCGCCAAATCCTTGCCTGTCTACGGTCGGGAGATGACGTCAGCCCCCTCGCCGTCGCGGCCGCCGCTGGCCACGACCCTCAACAAGGTCCCCCTCGTCACCCTCTTCTTCTGGGTGATCAAGATCATGGCGACGACCGTCGGCGAGACCGCAGCGGACTGGCTCATGGAGCACACGAGCCTCACCCTGGTGAGCACCCTGGTGTTGTCCATCGTGGTGCTCGCCGTGCTTCTCGTCTTCCAGCTGCGGGCGCCGCGCTACATCCCCGGTTGGTATTGGTCGACGGTGGTGGCCATCAGCGTGGTCGGCACCCTGATCACCGACTACTTCACCGACGTCCGGGGCGTGAGCCTCTGGGTCTCGACCGGCGTCTTCACCGTCCTGTTGGCCATCGTCTTCGCCGTGTGGCATGCCCAGGAGCACACCCTGTCGATCCACTCCATCGTGAACCGCAAGCGGGAGGCCTTCTACTGGCTCGCCATCCTGTGCACCTTCGCCCTCGGGACCGCCGCCGGGGACCTCCTCTCGGAGAAGGTCAACCTGGGGTACCTGACGTCTGCGGCGCTCTTCGGGGCGGCCATCGCCGCCGTCGTCGTCGCCTGGCGGTTCCTCGCCGTCAGCCCGGTGCTCACGTTCTGGATCGCCTACATCCTCACCCGTCCGATGGGTGCTTCGATCGGTGACTCCTCTGGCGCAGACGCGCCAGCACGGCGGACTCGGCCTCGGGACGACGCGCACGAGCCAGCTCTTCCTCGGGGCGATCCTCGTCCTGGTCGTATACCTCACCGTGTCGAAGAAGGACATCGACGTGGTCGACGTCCCCGTCGATGCCTCTGCCTGAGCTCGCACCTGCGAAGGCGGGAAATCACACGGACAAACAACAGGGATCACAACAATCGGAGAGGGCCTCAGGTCGGCAGGGGACGATACCGACGAGCACCCTGTTCCGTGGATCTTCCCGGACGCAACGCAACGCAAGGAATGTTCGTCATGGGAATCAAGTCACGAATCGTCCTGGGTGCGGCCGTCGGCACCGTCGTCTTCGGAGCGGTGCTCGGTTTGGCCGCCGGACTCGACGTCTCGAGCGGGGACAAGATCGGAAGCGGCCAGGCAACGGTGACGTCCTGTGACCAGAACGGCGTCACCACCAACTACGTCTTCGAGGCTGGAACCGGCAACGTCACCGACATCCAGGTCAACGGCATCTCCGACAACTGCGATGAGGCCGTCGTCTCGGTTGCTGCGAGCCAGTCGTACACCTACTCGAGCAACAGCAACTCCAACCAGGCGCTCATGGTGAGCGGCTCCGCCACGGTGCGGACCTACCAGAACTATCCCCCGAGCGACGAGATCGACGACAACAGCATCGTCGTCCACCTCGACGCTCCGATGAGTGCCGAGGCCTTCAACACGGTGACCGTCACCCTGCACGGCGGCCACCCCACCAGCGAGTGGAACTACTGACCGGGCGAGTCCGTGCACCAACCGGACCCGCCGTACGACCGCTGATGCCCTGGAGCGCCAACATCCTCGGTTGGATGGTGCTCGCCCTCCTCGTCGGCGGGTGGGTCGCCTTGTGGCGCCCACCCGCCCTAGGAGGACACACCGAGATCGTCGTCGTGAACGGGACCTCGATGCGCCCGACCTATGAGCCGGGGGACCTCGTGGTCACGCTGCGCTCCGATCGCTACGAGGCCGGCGACATCGTGGCCTATTCGCTGGCCGCCGGCGAGGCCCGGGTCATCCACCGGATCGTCGGCGGCACCCCGGACGGATTCTCCACCCAAGGCGACAATCGGGACAGCAAGGATCCGTGGACCCCCTCCGCCGCCGACATCACCGGACGAGCCATCTGGCGCGTTCCCGGACTCGGCAACGTCCTCGTAGTCCTCGCTCGGTCTTCCCTCGCCATGGCCGCAACCGCAGGCCTCGCCGCCTTCCTGACCGTCATCTGGCCCATCCCGTCGCGCGAGTGAGCTCGACCGCCCAGCCGGTTCACTCCGCGGTTGCGCCCGGCCCGGCCTTCGCTCGCACGGAGCGAGCGTCGAGGACCTCGCCGCATGCGTGACACGTCATCTGGGCGATGGTGTCGTGGCCGCACGTGCGGTGTTGGAGGAGGATCGGCTCGTTCCCGGCTCCGAGGATCCACTCGTCGCCCCACTGGCGCATGGCGGTGATGACGGGCCAGAGCGCCTGGCCCTTCTCGGTGAGCGTGTAGTCGTAACGACCGCGCGGCTCGTCATAGGGGCGCCGCTCGAGCACGCCGGCATCGACGAGCGTCTCGAGCCGGCTCGTGAGGACGTTGCGGGCGATGCCGAGTCGATCGACGAAGTCATCGAAGCGGCCGTATGCCGAGGAAGCAGTCGCGGAGGATCAGCAGCGTCCACCACTCGCCGATGACCTCGAGGGTCTGGGCGATGGAGCAGTTCATGTCGGCGAAGGAGGCCTTGCGCACAGCACTCGATGGTAGGTCAGTTGCGTCACGCGACTCAATGCTGCCATGCTGGGTTGCATGACAAAACTCGACGGGGTCGGGACGACGACGGACTTCGATCGCACAACGGCCGTGGTGCCGATCGATGGCCGTCCCGGCGAGTTCACGGTCGAGCTCGACGCCGGGTGGTCCTCGTTGGTCGGGGTGCACGGCGGCTACATGTGCGCCGTCGCGGTCAGGGGAGCGGAAGCGCTCGTCGATGACCGGTCGGTCCGCACCTTGACGACGAGCTTCCTCCGCACGGGCGACGTCGGTCCGGCGACGTTGTCGGTGCGAGCCGTGCGCGAGGGGCGATCGTTCTCGACCATGGTCGCCGAGCTCATGCAGGACGGCCGGCTCCTGCTCACGAGCCGACTGACCCTGATGGCCGACCGAGAGGGCGTCGAGTGGCAGACCCCCCGACCGATCGACCTGCCTGAGCCCGAGAAGTGCACCCGCATGGAGGCCGGACGAGTGGTCCACTTCGAGCGGGTCGACGGGGTGTTCGATCCGCAGTTCCTGCCGTTCTCGGGAGGCGATCAAGCGAGGATCCAGGGCTACCTCAGGCCGCTGGAGCCCCGTGCGGCGGACGCCGCCTGGCTGGCGATGGCGACGGACTGGTTCCCGCCCCCTGCGTTCCTTCGGATCGAGCCGCCGACGGGTGGTGTGAGCATCGACCTGACGACCCACATCCACCAGGCGCGAGTGGTCCTCGACGACGACGACTGGCTCACCGGCGCGTTCGAGATCGAGACCAGCTCGGCGGGGCTGGCGACCGAGCACGGCCGGATCGCACGGCGTGACGGCACCCTGGTCGCCGAATCGTTCCAGACGCGCCTCATGACGAGGGGCTGATCGCTCGTGTTCGATCACTCCCGCCGGACCCTGACCATCGCCTCGCTCGCCACGCTCGCGACGTTCCTCGACACGACCATCCTCTACATCGCGTTCCCCGACATCACCGCCACGTTCTCGGACTCCGGTCCATCGCAGCTGGCGTGGGTGCTGAACGCCTACACGATCGTGTTCGCCGCCCTCCTCATCCCGGCTGGGAAGCTGGCCGACCGGATCGGGCATCGGCGCGTCTTCCTGGCCGGTTCGACCATGTTCACGTTGGCCTCGATGGCCTGCGGGCTGGCGCCGACCGTCGAGGTCCTCATCGTGTTCCGGATCCTCCAAGCCGCCGGCGCGGCGGCGTTGATCCCCTCGTCACTGGCGCTGGTCATGCACGCGTTCACACAGGACCAGCTCCCGCGAGCCGTCGCGATCTGGGGTGTCGCCGGCGCGGTCGCCGGTTCCCTCGGACCCACCCTCGGCGCCGCCATCGTCGAGGGCCTGGGATGGCGCTGGGCGTTCTTCGTCAACCTCCCGGTCGGCGTCTACACGGTGATGGCCGGCCGGCGGCACCTGCACGAGTCGTCCGACCCGGAGACGAAGATCCCATCGCTCGTCGGTGTCGCACTCGTCGCCGGGGCGGCCGCGCTCCTCTCCTACGGCCTCATCGGATCCAGCACCGCCGGCTGGTTCGGCGTGCGCACGCTGCTTCTCCTCGGCTCCGGCCTCGCGACGCTCATCGCCTTCGTCGCCCATCAGGGTCGAAGTGCGGCGCCGGCGCTGAACCTCGACCTGTTCCGCATCCCCAACTTCGCGTGGGGGAACCTTGCGATGCTCGTGTTCGGGACCGCGTTCTCGGCGCTCTTCTTCGGGTCGATCCTGTTCCTGACCCAGGTGTGGGGTTGGTCGATCCTCCAGGCCGGCTTCGGCGTCGCCCCCGGGCCGGCGATGGTTGCCCTGGTCTCGCCTCGGGCGGGCCGTCTCGCCGGCCGGATCGGGCAACGACCGATCCTCCTCGTCGGGGGCGTCCTCTACGCGGGCAGCGGCCTCTACCGGCTGGTCATGCTCGGCCCCGAGGTCGACTACCTGCGCACCTACTTCCCGTCGATGGTGCTGAGCGGACTCGGTGTCGGGCTTCGTCTTCCCGCAGCTCTCCAGCGTCGTCGCCCAGGCGCTCCCCAAGAACCGCACGGGCGTGGGAGGTGCCGCGCTCCAAGCCGTCAGGCAGTTCGGCGGCACCTTCGGCGTCGCGCTCACGATCGCCTTCCTCGGAGCCACGTCGGGGCTCGTGGCCGCCACTGCCGCCTACGACCGCATCTGGTGGCTCATCGTCGCCGGCGGTCTCCTCACTTCCGCCCTGGCGCTCCCCATGCGCACCACCGTGACCGCGCCCCTTCGGGCCGAAGGCCCAGCCCATCAACCGACCGTCTGAACGGGCGACTTATCCGCCACCGGCACGCCTTGAGAGGGTTTCGAGTCAGGTGAGCTCCGGGTAGGCGACTGGTGCCCGGGCTTGCTTTGGGAGAGGGGGGCGATCATCTCCAGCTTCGAACCACCCATTGTGCCGAGGGCGAAGTCGCAAGATTCGCTCGACGCGGTGCTCGCTGCGACGGTCACCGAGGGCGCCGTCGTCCTCGACCGGGAGGGCAGGATCCTGCGACTCGGGTCGGGCATGGTCGAACGCTGGCCGGCTGCCGTGCAGGGTCGAAGTGCCTTCGACTTCGTCGACGAGGCGGACCGGAGCACCGTCTCCGCTTTGCTCGACGCAGTCGGATCGCAGCCTGGGGAGACCGTCACCCACGAGACGGAGGTGATCGACGTCGAAGGCCGGAGGGTCTGGGTCGAGGCCACCTTCACCAACCTGTTCGACGACCCTGCGGTTGGGGGGATCCTCGCCCGGTATCGGGACATCACGGAGCGGCGGGAGGCCGCCCGCGACTCGGCGCTCCAGGCGCGGCTGCTCGACGCCGTCGGCCAAGCCGTCATCGCCACCGACCCGGAGGGCGTGATCATCTATTGGAACCGAGCGGCGGAGGACATCTACGGATGGACGGCTGACGATGCCGTGGGGCGGCGCTCCCATGACCTCGTCGGCACGCCCGAATCCGAGACGCAGGGCGCCGCCGAAGCGATCCGCCGCGGCGAGGGGTGGTCGGGCGAGCTCGTGGTACGCCGACGCGGCGGCCAGGAGTTCCCCGTCTACCTCACCCTGACGCCCGTCACCGATCCACATCGAGGTCTCGTCGGGCTGATCGGCGTGTCGGCGGACATCTCGGAGCGGCGGTCGGTCGAGTGGCAGCTGCGCCGGCTCTCCGACATCGTCGAGTCGTCGGGCGATGCCGTACTGTCCAAGACGCCCGAGGGCGTGATCATCACCTGGAACCCAGCGGCGGAGCGCCTCTACGGATACACGGCGGCGGAGGCGGTGGGCCGCCACGTGTCGATGATCGTGCCCGATGATCGTCTGGACGAGTTGGAGTTCGTGCTCGCCCAGGTGGCCGTCGGGTCGCCGGTGGAGCGACTGGAGACCGTCCGCCGGCGCGCCGACGGAACCCTGGTCGACGTCTCGGTGACCATCTCGCCGGTCTGCGATTCGCAGGGTGTCGTCGTCGGAGCGTCGTCGGTCGCCCGCGACGTCGGCAACCGCCGGCGCGCCGAGGAGGCGATCGAACGGAGTCGTCGGCAGCTCGCGGAGGCGCAGCGGATCGCCGGAATGGGGAGCTTCGAGATCGACCTCCACACGGGCGTGGAGGAATGGTCGGAGGAGCTGCACCGGATGGCCGGCCTCGCCCCCGACGCGCCGTCGCCGAGCCTGCGGGACATGGTGCATCCTGAGGAGGTCGACCGCGTCGACGCCCTCATGACGGAGGTGGGTTGGGGAGGGGGTGCGGTCGACGAGGTCGTCCGCACCGTGCCGGTCGGGGGAGTCGAGCGGTGGGCCCGGGTGAGGGCGGAGCGCACGGTCGATGTCGATTCCCGTCCGAAGTTGACCGGGACGGTCCTCGACGTCACCGAGCGGATCGTGGCGAACCAGGAACGCGCGCGAGCCGAGACCCGCTTCGCCGCCGGGTTCGAGCGCTCGAGCTTCGGGATGGCGCTGGCCGATCTCGAGGGCCGTCCGACGATGGTCAACCCGGCGCTGTCGGCGTTGCTCGGCCGGTCGCCCGAGGAGCTCGTCGGCCGGTATTGGACCGAGTTCCAGTACCCGGAGGAGATCTCTCTCGGTGTCGCCGTACTACGGGCCACCTCGCTCGGTCACGATTCCTACAGCGACGAGCGACGCTACGTCCTCCCGGATGGGTCGATCGTCTGGGTGCAGGCCAACGTGACCCTGGTGAGGGACGAAGAGGAGTGCCCGGCCTACTACCTGGTGCAGATCCAGGACATCACCGCGCGCAAGGAGGCCGAGCGGCAGCTGGCCCATCGGGCCCTCCACGACGACCTGACCGGTCTGCCAAACCGGGCCCTGCTCGACGACCGCCTCGAGCATGCGCTGTCGGCGGCCGCCACTCGAGGCACGGCGGTCGGCGTGGCGTTCCTCGACGTCGACAGCTTCAAGGATGTGAACGACGCCCTCGGTCACGCCGCCGGCGACCGGGTGCTGGTGGAGGTGGCCGACCGGCTCCGGGCCTGGGCCCGTCCGGAGGACACGATCGCCCGCTTCGGGGGCGACGAGTTCGTCGTGGTGCGAGAGGACACCACTCCCGCCGCGTTCATGGCCGTCGCCGACGAACTTCGTGAGCGGATCTCCAAGCCTCACGAGGTCGAGGGGAGCATGGTGCCGATCCGGGTGAGCCTCGGCGTCGCCATCGGCGACGGTTCCAGCGCATCCCATTCGTTGTTGGCCCAAGCCGACGCAGCCATGTACCGAGCCAAGGAGCTCGGCCGTCACCGGGTGGCGGTCTTCGACGTCACGCTGCGGGAGCAGGCCACCGCCCGGCTCGAAGGCGAGCGCTGGCTGGCGGAAGCCCTGGAGCGGGACGAGGTCGAACCGTTCTATCAACCCATCATGGACATGACCTGCCAGCGTCCGGTCGGTATCGAAGCGCTGGCCCGATGGCGTCAACCCGACGGCCGGATCGTCCCACCGTCCGACTTCATCCCGGCGGCCGAACGCAGCGGGATGATCGTGCCCCTCGGCATCCGCATGCTCGAGCGCGCCACGATGCAGGTGGCGGGTTGGAACCGAGAGCGGCTCACACGCGACCCGCTCTGGGTGAGTGTCAACCTCTCCGCCCGCCAGCTCGCCGAGCCCGACCTCGTAGAAACTGTGGCCCGGACGCTGGAGGCGTCGGGCCTCCCCCCGTCGCTGCTCCACCTCGAGGTGACCGAATCCCTCGTCATGGAGGACGTGCAGGCGTCGATCCGGATCCTCGAGGCGCTGCGCCAGCTGGGTGTCTGCTCGTCGATCGACGACTTCGGGACCGGGTTCAGCTCCCTCAGCTATCTGAAGCTGCTCCCCGTCGACATCTTGAAGGTGGACAGGTCATTCGTGGACGGGCTCGGCACCGATCCCCACGACACGTCGATCGTCGGGGCGATCCTCAGTCTCGGCCGAGCCCTCGACCTCGACTGCCTGGCCGAGGGTGTCGAGACCGAACCCCAGCGCGACGCCCTCCTCGCACTGGGCTGCAAGATGGGTCAGGGCTACCTCTGGAGCCCGCCGCGGGAAGCGAGCAAGGCGTCCGCATGGCTGCGAAGGGCGGGAGGCCAGGGGCCCGGGTACCGCACCGGCGAGACCGACCGAACCTCGGCTCAATCGTCGTAGAGCCGGCGCTTTTCGTTGTAGTCCATCCCTGTTCGACGTCCTCCAGCAATCGCTCGTGGCGTCCACGTCGTAATTGTGAAGCGCGCCTCGGTCGGAAACAAGGGGTCCCAGGCAGTGCGTCGCGTTCCTCGGCCTCACGGCCCCGCGAAGGGTTCCGCGCCGAAGGCCCACCGCAGCATCAAGGGGAACTCCTCCAGCCAGAACGCGCCGCCGTGCGTCCCGGCCCGCTCGGTGAGGACGACGTCGCCGCCTGCCTCGCGCATCGCATCGGCCCATCGGATTGCGTTGTCCCGGAAGAACGGCTCTTCCGTCCCGGCCACGAGGTACAAACGCGGCAACGGTCCCTGGAGTCCTGCAGGGGGACGGAAGCCTGCGCCGGGCGATGCCGAGAGCGCGACGCCAAAGACCTCCGGGTGCCGGAGGGCGAGGGCGATGGCGAGTTCGCCGCCGAGCGAGGCACCCCAGATCGCCGTCCGCTCCGGCGGCACCGTGAGGCCGAAGCGGGTCTGGGCCCACCGACCGACCTCGTCCACGAGGAACTGCTCGTGCGCGGCGAAGCGGGCCGGGTCGAAACGAGGTGAGTACTCCTTGAGCCGTTCGTCGTCATCGACCCGTCCGTGGACGCCGATGATCGCGACCGGGGCAGCCCCACCGGTCTCCATGACCTCGGCCAGGGACGTGGTGTGCCACCCGCCGTCGGCGGCGAAGACCACGGCCCGCGCCGGCTCGGACGGGAGATACACCGTGACCTGCCGCCCGCCGTCGTAGTCGAAGGTGTGGTCGATGAGTTGGCCGGCGACCGTCGACATGCAGTCAGGACCCGGCGTCCGGAGCCTCGAACGGCGGGGGACCGAGGATGACGATGCCCCCGTTCTTCTCCGCCGATGCTCGTACCCGGGTCATGTCGACGGGCCCGTCCTCCGCGTCCTCGCCCATCGTCTCACTGGCGTCCCGGTAGAAGGCCTGGCAACAACCCGGCGTGTGCAGGCACAGCAGCCGCACCTCCGGTGAGGTGACCAGGAACGCGTGGGGGACACCGCGGCCCGCAGTCGCCAGTCCGCCGGCCCCGATGCGATGGTTGGTCCCGTCGACGTGCATGAGGATCTCTCCCTCGAGCACGAACATCGATTCGTCGGACTCGGGATGGATGTGGAGCGGCGTGACCTTGCCGCGGGTCATGCGGTCCTCGAAGAGGAAGAACTCGCCGTCGGTCTCCTCGGCGGTGGCCTTCCACAGGTGGACGCCTCCGCCGTAGAACCACCGCCGTTCTCCCTCGTCACGACTCCGCACGATGGAACCTCGGACTCCGGGCATGGCTGCACTCCTTTCGTGGGACATGAGTCCCATGACGAGCGTCGCGTACCATGAGTCGGATGTCAACCGCATACGAGGAAGGGGGTCGCTCGCAACAGAAGCGGCGGACGAGGGAGGCCCTCGTGGCTGCGGCGCGTCACCTGGTGTCGGCCGGGCGATCGGTGACGGTGGAGGAAGCCGCCGCCGTTGCGTCCGTCTCGAGGACGACCGCCTATCGGTACTTCCCGACCCAACGCGCGCTCCTGCTCGCCGCCCACCCGGAGATGGAGCGTCGCACCTTCCTCCCCGACGATGTCTCGGAGGACCCGGCGGAACGGCTCGACGCCGTCGTCCGTGCCTTCACGGCGATGATCGTCGACACCGAGCAGCAGCAGCGCACGATGTTGCGGTTGTCGCTCGACGTGGAGGGGCAGGCCGATTTGCCCCTGCGCCAGGGGCGGGCGATCGGTTGGATCACCGAAGCGCTGCAGGGGCGGGTGGCGCTGTCGGACGGGCAACTCGCATCGCTCGTCATCGCCGTACGCGCCGCGACCGGGATCGAGGCGCTGGTCTGGCTGGTGGACGTCGCCGGCCTCTCCCGCGCCGACGCCCGGAAGGTGATGCGCTGGTCAGCGCAGGCGTTGCTGCGGGCGGCCGAGGCGGACCCGCCGCCGACGACACGGAAGCGCCCGCTGCGGCGCCCGACCTGATGATGAGCTGTACCCGGCGCCACCGCCGTCGGACCCCCGACGCGGAACGGGCGATACTGGGCCGGTGGCCGAGGCGCACCGGGTCGAGGTTCTAGCGGAGTCGGACGTCGCCGAGGCGCGGCGCGCGGTGCGGGACGCGACGGCGGCGGAGTCGCTCGACCTGGCCTTTGCGGCCGAGATGGTGGTCACCGAGTTGGCCACCAATGCCCTGCTCCACGGGGGTGGCGCAGCCGCCGTCACGGCGACCACGATCCCGGGTGGCGTGCGGGTCGAGGTGGCCGACAGCAGCCGGCGCACCCCGATCGTCGGGGTCTCCTCGCCGGACAACATGACGGGGCGGGGCCTGTCGCTCGTGGCTCGGCTGGCGTCCGAGTGGGGGGTCGAGGCATCGGGAACGGGCGGCAAGGTGGTCTGGGCCGAGGTGCGATCAGGCATCGGCGACGAGCCGAGCTCGCTTCCTGTGGACGACCTCCTTGCGGCATGGGGCGACGACGACGACGCGGACCTGGAGGAGCGGGTCGTCATCCAGCTCGGCGAAGTCCCGACGGGTCTCTTGGTCGCGGCGAAGCGGCACGTCGACAACATCGTGCGCGAGTTCGCGCTCGTGTCCGGTGGCGACCGCTCCGGGACGACGGCCCCCACCGCCGCCCCGCTCGCCGAGCTGATCGAACGGGTCGTGCACGAGTTCGAAGGCGCGCGGATGAGCATCAAGCGGCAGGCCACGGCGGCCGCTCGCTCGGGGCATCCCCACACGGCCCTCACCCTCGAACTGCCCCGCTCGGCCGCCGACTCCGCCGTCCGTTACATGAGAGCGCTCGACGATGTGGACGCGTACTCCCGCGCCAACCGACTGTTGACGTTGGAGACGCCGCCGCAGCATCGGCTCTTTCGCCATTGGTACATCGAGGAGATCGTCAAGCAGCTCCGGGTCGAGGCGGCGACGGAACCACCGGCCCCGGTCACCTTCGAGGATCGCCTGCTGGCCGAGGTGGACGCAGCCGAGGCTGCGCGGCGTTCGGCCGATCGCGCCGCTCGTCTCGCCGTCGTGGCCGTGGCCCTCGCATCAGCCGAGACGCCCGAGGAGGTCGCGGCTGCGGTCCTCGACCAAGGCGTCATCGTGCTCGGGGCGTCCGGCGGAGGAGTCCTCGTTCCCGGCGGCGGCGGTCACCTCCAGGTGCCGGGGACGGTGGGGTACGACGGGGCCACGGTCGAGAAGTTGCGGCAGGAGCCCGCTGATGCGGAGCTGCCGGCCGCGTACGCCCTCCGCACGGGCGAACCCGTGTGGTTGGAGACGATCGAGGAGCGCAACGAGCGCTTCCCGGGCCTACAGGGCCTAGAACCCGACACCGTCGCCATGTGCGCCTTCCCGTTGGTCGCTGCAGGCCTTCGCCTCGGCGCGTTGCGGTTCAGCTTCGGCGACCGCCGGCTCTTCGACGACGACGAGCGGCGGTTCGTGGAAGCGCTCTCGGCCGAGGCGGCGGAGGCGTTGCATCGCTCGCAGCTCCTGACGAGCGAGCGCGAGGCACGGGCCACCCTGGAACGCGAACGGATCTCGCTCGAGAAGCTCTCGGCCGTCGGAGAGGCGATGCTCCGGGGCGGCGGGCTCGACACCATCCTCCAGCTCTCCACCGACGCGGCCACCCAGCTGGCGGGTGCGCAGTTCGGTGCGTTCTTCTACAACGCGGTCGACGAACGAGGCGACTCGTACCTCCTCTACGCCTTGTCCGGTCTCCCCCGCGAGGCGTTCGCGGGCTTCCCGATGCCGCGAAGCACGGCCATCTTCGGTCCGACCTTCCGGGGCGAGGGCACGGTCCGGCTCGAAGACGTCACGGCCGATCTCCGCTTCGGGCAGAGCCCGCCGTTCCACGGGCTCCCTGCGGGTCACGTGCCCGTGCGCAGCTACCTCGCCGTTCCCGTCTCGATGACGGACGGGGAGGTGGTCGGCGGCCTCTTCCTCGGCCACCGCGAGCCGGCTCGGTTCACTGCGGACCACGAGCGGCGGGTGACGGGCGTGGCCGGTCAGGCCGGCGCCGCCATCGAGAACGCTCGGTCGGTCCAGGCCCGCGTCCGCATCTCCGAGCTGCTGCAGCAGAGCCTCCTGCCCACCGCCCTCCCGGAGGTCCCCGGGCTCTCGCTGGGCGCCGTCTACGCCGCGGCCGGGGCCGCCGTCGGCGGTGACTTCTACGACATCTTCCCCTTGCCGATGGACCGGTGGGGGATCGCCATGGGCGATGTCCGGGGGCGAGGGCCCCAGGCCGCCGCGCTGACGGGGCTGGCTCGCTACACGATCCGCACGGCCGCCATGTTGGGCCGCCCGCCGGCCGACGTGTGCGCCGTCCTCAACGAGGCGGTGCACATGAACGGTGACACCGAGGGGTTCTGCAGTGCGCTCCATCTCACCCTCGCACCCGACGGGGACGGCTGGTCGGTGACCTATGCGAACGGCGGCCATCCCCCTGTCGCCCATGTCCGCCCGGACGGCGTCGAGCTGCTCGATCCCACCGGCGGTCTCGTCGGGATCTTCTCCGGCGCCCGTTTCGGCGAGGTCTCCTTCCGGTTGGCGCAGGGGGAGTCGCTCGTGCTCTACACCGACGGCATCAGCGAGACGCGGCAGGGGACGGAGGAGTTCGGGGACCACGCACTCGTACGTTTGCTCGGTGCGACCCGGTCCGGCGGGCAGCTACTCGCCGAGGAGCTCGCCGGTGCGGCCAGGGCCTTCGGCGGCATGGCGCCGAACGACGACTTGGCCGTCTTCGTCATCACGGCGGCCTGAGACGCACCAGCGCGTGAAAGGTCCATCCCTGGTCCCACGGGGTTCTACGGTGACGCACGGACAGGAGTCGCGCATGGCCCAGACATCGTCAGAACCCGGTGCCCCCCGAGCGCGGCTCCGGGCGCCGTGAGCGTCACCGACGGCGAGCTGGTCGAGGTCCGGCTGCTCGGCCTGCCCCCCGCGTTGGCGCGTGAAGCTTCGGAGCACTTCGACGAGCTCTCGCGCGAGTTCCTGCACCTGGCCAACGCCGACGAGTCGGTGCGGCGGGACGTCCCGGGCCGGTTGCTGGCGCTGAGCAACGACCTCCGGGCCCGCTTCTCGGGCTTCACCGACTCGAACGAGTCGCGAGTCGACGAGGCCGCCGAGCGCGGCGAGGAGGCCATCGACCTGATCTACCGCGTGCCGGCGCAGGCAGGGCCCACGGCCGAGGAGCTCGGGGTGCTGCTCGAGGAGGCCGACCGCTACTGCGAGGGCGGCGAATACCTGTTGACGATGCGGACGCCGCCCGGGCCCCGTGTCTACCGCTGCTGGTACATCCGCCAGTTCGTCGACCAGATCAACGGTGCCCCGCCGGTGCGCTTCGCGGACTGGCCCCAGCCCGAGGCCTGACCGCACTCCCTATACTGATCAATCCGCGTGCATGAAACACGCCGAGAGGGAGGCAGCAGCGATGGCGTGGGACTTCTCCACCGAACCGGAGTTCCAGGAGAAGCTCGACTGGGTCGAGGAGTTCTGCCGGGAGGAGGTCGAGCCGCTCGAGTACGTCTTCCCGTACGCCGTCCGGTCGCCAGGACCCCAAGATCAAGGCGCTGGTCAAGGGCCTGCAGGACCAGGTCAAGGCCCAGGGCCTGTGGGCGATCTTCCTCGACGAGGAGCTCGGCGGCCCGGGCTACGGCCAGCTCAAGCTCGGCCTGCTCAACGAGATCCTCGGCCGCTACCCGTCGGCGCCGCAGATGTTCGGCGCCGCCGCGCCCGACACCGGGAACATGGAGATGCTCGCCGCCTACGGCACCGAGGAGCAGAAGGAGCGCTGGCTCAAGCCGATGCTCAACCAGGAGATGTGGTCGGCGTACTCGATGACCGAGCCCCAGGGCGGCTCCGACCCGAACCTGTTCCGGACCCACGCCGTCCGCGACGGCGACGAGTGGGTCATCAACGGCGAGAAGTGGTTCACCAGCGCCGGCCGGGTGGCCGACATCCTCTTCGTGATGTGCACCAACGGCATGTTCGTGGTGCCCCGCGACGACGCCCGGCGTGGAGATCCAGCCGGAGCCCCGCAACCACAACCACATCATCTACAACGACGTGCGCGTCCCCCTCGACCACCTGCTCGGCCCGGAGGACGGCGCCAAGGTGCTGGCCCAGCGCCGCCTCGGCGGCGGTCGCATCCACCACGCCATGCGCACCATCGCCCAGTGCAAGCTGGCCTTCGACATGATGTGCGAGCGGGCGCTCAGCCGCGAGTCGCACGGCAAGATCATCGCCGAGCACCAGATGGTGCAGGAGAAGATCGCCGACTCCTACGCCGCAGATCCGGATGCTGCGCCTGTTCGTGCTCGAGACGGCCTGGAAGATCGACAACACGAGCACCCAGGAGACCCGCACCGACATCGCGGCGGTGAAGTACACGATGGCCAAGGTGCTGCGCGAGGTGTCGTTCAACGCCCTGCACATCCTCGGCTCGCTCGGCACCACCGACCTCACGCCGCTGCAGGCCATGTACGCCGGCGCGCCCACCATGGGCATCGCCGACGGCGTCGACGAGGTCCACAAGGCCACCGTCGCCCGCAACGTCCTCAAGGGCTACCGGCCCCACGAGGGCTACTGGCCCACCGAGTACTTCCCGGCCAAGCGGGAGGCGGCGCGGGAGAAGTTCGAGCCGCGGTTCGAGGCCGACCCCGAGCTGCGCAGGCCCTCGCCGACGGCTACGCGAAGTACTTCGCCAACCGCTGAATCCGGAGCCTCAGGGCTCGATGATGTTGAAGGCCGGGGTCGGTTGTTCGAGCAGAGCGAACAACCGGCCCATGGCCCCGGCGTCGCCTTCGATCGTCAGCGACCCGTCCTCGAGGGCGGCGCCGATCGATGCCGGGTCGGCCAGCATCGCCGTCAGCGTGGGGCGGGCCATCGTCAGGACGGCGTCCACGTCGTCGGCGAGCGTCGGCCACGACGTCAGCGCGCCGTGGTGCAGCCGGAGGGTCCACTCCTGGTCGAGGTCGGGGAAGCGCCACCCGATGGTGATCACCTCGCCGTCGGCCCGAGGTCCGTCGACGCGCACCCCCAGCAGGTCGAAGATCATCTCGACCGTCATCGCCTGCAGCAGCGCGGCGCCCTGTCGCCCCGCACCGGCGCCGGCCGGCCGCGTCCCCGGCGCCCGCCGCAGCTCCTTGGCGCCGGTCAGGTAGAAGTTGCGCCACGGCCCCGACTCGGCCTGGTAGCCGAGCTGCTCCAGCGCCGCCGCCTGCAGCTCCCGCGCCTCGACGTTCGTCGGTTCGGCGAACACGACGTGATTGACGACCTGGGCCACCCACCGGTACTCGCCGGCGGCGAAGTCCTCCCGGGCCCGCGCCAGCACGGCGTCGGCCCCGCCCATGTAGGCCACGTACCGGGCTGCGGCGGGCTGCGGCGGCAGGGGATGGAGGTTGGCCGGGTTGCCGTCGAACCAGCCGAGGTACCGCTGGTACACGGCCTTGGCGTTGTGGTTGACGGTGCCGTAGTAGCCGCGGTTGCCGAACTCGCCGGCCAGCGACGGCGGGAGGTCGAGCTCCTCGGCGATCTCGCTCATGACGAGGCCGCGGTTGGCCAGCCGCATGGTCTGGTCGTGCAGGTAGCGGTACGTGTCGCGCTGGGTCTCGAGGTAGTGACGGACGTCGTCGGCCCCGAAGCGCGGCCAGCCGTGGCTGGCGAACACGACGTCGGACGTGGCGCCGAAGAGGTGCAGCGCTTCGTCGATGTACTTGCTCCACGCCAATGAGTCGCGGACCTCCGCGCCGCGCAGCGTGTAGAGGTTGTGCAGGACGCTGGTGCAGTTCTCGGCCGCGCAGAACGCCCGAAGGTCGGGGAAGTGGAACATCATCTCGGCCGGCGCTTCGGCGTCGGGCGTGAACTGGAACACGATGCGCACGCCGTCGAGCACCAGTTCCTCGCCGGTGCGCCCGACCTCGATGGTCGGACCCACGAGTGACACCGTCCCGGCCGGAACCGAGCGCCCGAGCCCGCAGTCGACCTGTCCCTCGGGGCCGCGCGGGAGGTGGTTGCCGTACATGTAGCCGGCCCGCCGGAGCATGGCCGGGCCGGCGATCACGTTCTCCGAGACGGCCTCGACCAGGAAGCCCTTCGGTGCCACGATGGGCACGCCACGGGCCACGACCTCGTCGAGATCGATGACGCCGGCCAGGCCGGCGAAGTGGTCGATGTGGCTATGGGTGTAGATGACGGCCTGGACGGGTCGTTCGCCCAGGTGCTCCCGGACGAGGTCCATGGCGGCACGGGCCGTCTCGGTGGAGGTGAGGGGGTCGATGACGATCCAGCCGGTCGCACCGGCGACGAGGCTCAGGTTCGAGATGTCGTAGCCGCGGACCTGGTACAGCCCATCGGCCAGTTCGTAGAGCCCGTGCTCGCGGTTGAGCCGGGCCTGCCGCCAGAGGCTCGGGTTGACCGTCGCCGGCGCCTGCTCGTCGTCGAGGAAGTCCCACTCGGCGGTGTCGAGGATGGCGGTCCCTGTGGTGTCGTGGTGCACGACGAGCCGATCGAGTCCGCCGATGCGGCCCTGCCGCACCCTCTCGAGGTCGGCGGGATCCTCGAGGGGCAGGCCGTCGGCGAACGCGGCGTTGGCCCGCGTGCTGTGGTCGGTGGCGTTGGCGGCGGCGGTCATCGCGACACCGTGGCACACCTCGGTGGTGGGATGAGGGCTCGGCTCGTACGGTGCGTCGACCGACGATCACCTCGCCCGTCCGCCCGCCCAAGGGTCTACTACGGGGCAGGCGCAGACCTCGGCCTCCAGCAGGCGGGCGAGGGTGTCCGGCTGGTCGGGGAACAGCCCCGTCGGCGGGAGGCGTCGAAGGAGCTCGCGCCACGACTCGTCGTGGGCGTAGGCCTGCCCGATGGTGGCGACGCCGGCGTCGACGTCACCGCCGAAGGCGAGCTGGATCCCCTCCCAGAACCAGCCTTCGGGGTTGTCGCGGCCGAGGTCGACGAGCCGGCGGAGCTCGACGAGCGGTTCGGCGTGGTCATCGACGCGACGGTCCAGTCGGGCCGCACCGCCCACCACGATGAGGGCGGCCGACTGCATGCCCCGGATGTCGCCACCGGCGCGCTGCGCGCCGTCGAGCGCCTCGAGCAGGCGGTGGGCGAGGTCGCCATCGGCGGCGCGGAACGCCTCGGCCATGGCTTCCGCGACGCCACGGTCGCGGATCATGTTCGCCTGGCAGCTGAAGCCTTCTCCGAGGACGTGCCCGGCGTGGGCGATGCAGCGATCGCCGGTGTGGGCGGCGACCCGGCCCGAGGCGTCGACGAACGCCACCTGACGCAGCTCGCGTCGGTCGTCCGCGGCGAGGAGGCGGGCGAGCGCGTCGGCCGGCGCCTCCCCGGCGCGTAGGGCCTCGAGACCGCGCGGCCCGTAGGCGGGCTCGACGATGGACTGGGTGGCGACGGCGCCGACCCCGGGCTCGGCGAAGGGACAGAGGGCACCAACGGAAGGTTGGTGGGTCTGCACCGCGACGCCGAGCTCGCCGGTCCGGGGGTCACGCAGCGACGATCGAGTAGGTCACCGGCCGATCTTCGCATCTGGTCCACGGCCACCGGGCCGTGTCCGTCGCCGGAAGGTCAGGCCGAGGGCAAGGCCTGCGCCGCGGTGAGCCGGGTCGCGACGTCGTTCCAGTTCACGACGTTCCAGACGGCGTCGAAGAACTCGGCCTTCCGGTTCTCGTACTGGAGGTAGTACGCGTGCTCCCAGGCGTCGATGGCCAGCACCGGCACCGTGCCCTGGCTGTGGTTGCCCTGGTGGTCGTACACCTGGTGCACGAGCAGTCGCGAGGCCACGGGCTCCCACGAGGCCACGGCCCACCCGGAGCCCTGGACCATCGCCGCGGCCTGGGTCATCTGCTGGCGGAAGCCGGCGAAGCCCCCGAACTGCTCGGCGATGGTCTCGCCCAACGGGCCGTCGGGCTCGCCGCCCCCGTCCGGGCTCAGGTTCGTCCAGAACAGCGAGTGCAGGACGTGGCCCGAGACATGGAACGCGAGGTTCTTCTCGAGCATGTTCAGTGCCCCGAAGTCCTCCTTCGTCCTCGCCTCCTCCAGACGCTCGAGCGTCGTGTTGGCGCCGGCGACGTACGCGGCGTGGTGCTTGTCGTGGTGCAGCTCCATGATGCGAGCCGAGATGTGCGGCTCGAGCGCGCCGACGTCGTAGGGCAGGTCGGGCAGGCGGTAGATCTCCGTGGACACGGTGGGCTCCTCAGAGCGACGTTGGGGACGGGGCGGTCGTGGGGGACGTGGGCACTCCTACCCCGCGCGAAGGTCCCCGCGCAACCTGCAACCGACGTCGGACTGAGAATCGCCGCCTTCGGGGAAGGTATCCCAGGTGAGCCACTTCAGCGTCGAGGTCAGCGGGGGGGACGGTCTGTCCGTCTTCTTGGACGTGGCGCTGCAGGACCCCGGGCTCGAGGTCGTCGGCACGGCCGGCGACGCGGAGAGCGCCATCGACCTTGCCGACCGTGAGCACCCCGACGTCATCGTCCTCGACGACGAGCTGATGGGCGATGTGCAGCACGTCGCCCGACGAGTGGGAGAGAAGTCGCCGGACACCCGGGTCGTCATCGTCTCGAGCAGTGACCGACCCGGGGGCCTGCTCCGGGACGCGGACGGTGTGCTCGAGCGGACGCTGAGCCCGGCGCGGATCGTGGCCGAGGTGTCCTCGATGTTGTCCGCCGCGGCGCGATCGGCCGGCGTCACCCTGCCGCGTGACCTCCGCAGCGCCGGGACGGCGCGCCAGCTGGTGAAGGACGCGGCGTCGGCGTGGGGAGCCGGCGGTGTGGAGGACACGCTCGCGCTGCTGGCGTCCGAGCTCGTCGCCAACGCCGTTCGCCACGGTGAGAGCGACGTCGAGATCATGATCCGCCTCAACGGCGATGCGGTCCGGGTGGAGGTACGGGACCGGAGCGGCGGCGATGCCCTCCGCCGCGAGGCCACCGAGGACGCCGAGTCGGGTCGTGGCCTGGCCCTGGTCGAAGCGCTGTCGGAGGCGTGGGGCGTCGATCCGACTCCCGAGGGCAAGTCCGTGTGGTTCGAGCTGGCCAAGCCCTGACCGTCAGCCGGCCAGCGTCGAGCCAGTCTCGAGGAGCGACTTCAGGTCGCTGAGGATCCACGGGTGGCCGCCACCGGCGCCCCCCGGGCCCATGTCCTCCATGTCGCCGGCGACGAGGGCCGCGGTGTGCGGCGCTTCCGTCAGATCGTGGGTGACGGTGAGCGAGCAGCTGCCGTTCCCGAAGTCCTTGATCTCATAGGTCAGGTGGGTGAACCCCTCCGCCGCGGCCTGAGGATCCATGGCCATGCGCCACGTCGTGACGAGCTTGCGGGGCGGGTCCGCCTCGATCACCTCGCCGTCCACGATGACGTCCGGGCACGGGAACCCGCCGGCTTCGGCCGCCGCCTTGAACCCTTCGCTCGGCAGGACGCGCAGCGCGCCGCCGGGCCGGAGGTCGTAGTGGGTGTAGCCGGTGTAGCCGTAGCGGTTGGTCCACTCGGGATCGGTGATCGCCTCCCAGATGGCGGCGGCTGTCGACCGGATGTAGATCCGGTGGACCTGCGTGGCGGTGGTGGTGGTGGTCGTGCTCATGAGGGCTTCTCCAGTTGGTGCTTGAGGTCGAGGAGCGCAGAGACCTGCCGCTCCGTGTACTTGTCGATCCAGCGGTCGTGGAGCATCCGGATCGGGACGGCGTTGAGGAAGTGCAACTTCTCCCGGCCCGACCGCCGCGAGATCACGAGGCCGGCCTGCTCGAGCACCTTGAGGTGCTTCATCACGCCGAAGCGCGTCATCGTCAGCTCGGCCTCGAGCTCCGAGAGGGTGCGGCCGTCTTGGGCGAACAACAGGTCGAGCAGGTAGCGCCGGGTCGGATCGGCCAACGCCCGGAACACCGCGTCGAGATCGTCGGCCGTGGGGTCCACGAAGCCAAGATAGGTGACCAAACAGTCACCTGTCAACCAGGACGCGTACGGTCTTCCGCGTGACGGCGACGACGAGGTACGAGACGATCCAGGCGAACGACCGCGGCACCTTCGCCGCGTACTGCGCCGTCCCGGACGGTGGCACCGGTCCGGGGCTCCTGTTGTTCCAGGAGATCTTCGGGATCAACGACAACATCCGCACGCTGGCCGACCGCCTGCGCCGAGGCCGGCTACCTCGTCCTCGGCGCCGGACATGTTCTGGCGCATCGAGCCGCGCTTCGAGCGCAAGGACGAGTCCGGCATCGGCGACGCCTTCGCCATGGTGCAGAAGTTCGACCTCGGCACCGGCATCGAGGACATCCAGGCCACCCACGCCCACCTCCTCGCCATGCCCGAGTGCACGGGCAAGGTCGGGGCCATCGGCTTCTGCCTCGGCGGCGGGCTCGCGTTCGCAGCGGCCACGAGCAGCCGGGTCGACGGCCGCGGGCCTGACGCCGCCGTCCCGTACTACGGCTCGGCCATCAACGACCTGCTCGATCGCGTCGACGATCTCGACCTGCCCGACGCTGTTCCACTACGGCAACCAGGACGCCTTCATCCCCGAGGAGAAGATCGCCGAGGTCGAGCAGGCGGTCGCCGGTCGGCCCGGCGTCGAGTTCCATCGCTACGCCGCCGGGCACGCCTTCTCGAACTGGGATGCCCCGTCGATGTACTCGGCCGAGGCGGCGGAGCTCGCGTGGTCGCGGACGCTCGAGTTCCTGGACCGCCACCTCCGGTAGCTCCCGCAGCCGACTTTGTCCTCGGGGCCGCCGGGCTGGTAGTTCCTCGCGGATGATCACCGACGACCTCGTGGAACGTGTCCACCGATCCCGCCCGGTTCCGACCGGCGCGGCGGCCCCCCGCCTCGGCGTCGCCGTCGTCACCTGCATGGACGCCCGCATCGACCCCGTGGAGATCTTCGAGCTCACGAGCGGCGACGCCCATGTGATGCGCAACGCCGGCGGCATCGTCACCGATGACGTCGTCCGTTCTCTCGCCGTGAGCCAACACCGGCTCGGGACGCGGGCGATCCTCGTGATCCAACACGACGACTGCGGCATGCAGAAGGTGACCGAGCAGGAGTTCACGGCCCAGATGGAGGACCACGCCGGGGTGACCCCGATGTGGCCGGTGGGTGCCTTCGAGGACGTGGAGGAGAGCGTGCGGCGGTCGGTCGCCCGGCTGCGCGACTGCTCGTTCCTCGCCGCCCGGGACGAGATCCGCGGCTTCGTCTTCGACGTTCGCAACGGCGAGATCCGCGAAGTCACCTGATCCCGGTCACAGTCGGCACACAGGCGGCGCACAGGGTCCGGGCAGGCCGGTCGGCGAGGGTACAGGCATGAAGAACCGGGTGCGGCTCGCTCTTGTCGCCGTCGTCGGCGCCGTCGTGCTCGTCGTCGGCGGCACGTGGGTGTACCTCAACGTGCTCCGCGACCCGCCGCCGGCGCGCCTCACGCTGGCGCCGGCGCCGGACGACGGTGCCACCTCGACCAGCCTGGTGCCACCCGCGGCCGAAGGTGCCACCGCCGCGACGGGGGCCGACGGCGCCTGGAAGATCACGTCGGGTTCCGAGGCCGGCTACCGCGTGCCGGAGGTGCTGAACGGCCAGAGCACGGAGGCGGTGGGTCGCACGAGCGGCGTCACCGGCGGCATCACCATCGAGGGCACCGAGGTCACCGCCGGCCGCTTCACGGTGGACATGACGTCGGTCGTCAGCGACGAGAGCCGTCGTGACAACCAGTTCCGGGGCCGGATCATGAACGTGGCCGCCTTCCCGACATCGACCTTCACGCTCACCGCGCCACTCGATTTCGGCACGATCCCCGCCGACGAGGTCCGCTTGACGGCGGCGGCCAAGGGCAGGCTGACCCTCAAGGGCGTCACCCGCGACGTGTCGTTCTCCGTCGAGGCCCAGCGGAGCGGCACCACCATCCGGGTGGCGGGATCGATCCCGGTCACGTTCGCCGACTTCGGCATCGAGAACCCCAGCGCCGGCCCGGCACGAGTGGGCGACGATGGCGAGCTGGAGTTCCTCCTCGTCCTCACCTCGTGACGAGACTTCCTACGGCCGGCGCGGCGCACAAGCACCTGCGAGCAGGCAAGGTGGAGACATGACCGACGGCCCGCCCTACGCCGAGGGTCCGGCCGCGTGGTGGACGCCGTTGCCGCAGCGCCCCGAGTTGCCGCGCTTCGAGCACATCGACGAAGGCGAGCCGCCCGTAGGGGAGGAATCCGACGGATGGGCGGCGCCGGTCCCGGCCCGTGCCGTGGCCGCGCCGCCGCCCCCGCCGATCGGCCGGGGGTGGAGGCGCCGCACGGCGGCCATGTTGGTGGCCGTCGCCATCGGCGGCGGGATCACGGGCTCGGTTCTGACCCGCGCCATCGGCGGACGCGAGAGCGGGCGCGACGAGGCCGCCGCCCGCCCGTTCCCGTCGGTAGGGAACGGCGCAGGAGGTAGTGGCGGTGCGGTCGGCGGCGGATCCCGGCTGCGCCCGACGCCGACGCCGCCGACGACGCCGCCCAACGTCTTCAACGGGTTCGGCAACACCGTCGCCGACGTGGTGGCCGCGGTCGCTCCCGCCGTCGTGTCGATCCAGGTGGACTTCGGCGGGGGTCGCGCCGGTGCCGGCACGGGCGTGATCCTCACCGCCACCGGCGAGGTCCTCACCAATGCGCACGTCGTCGATGGCGCCGCATCGGTCGTGATCAAGCTGACGTCGGAGGCAACCCCCCGCTCGGCGACGCTCGTCGGCAGCGACCCCGGCGCCGACCTGGCGTTGTTGCGCATCGACGGCGCATCCGGGCTGCCGACCGTGACCCTGGGGCGATCGGCGGAGGTCGCGGTGGGGGACGACGTCGTTGCCATCGGCAACGCACTCGGCCTCCAGGGCGGCCCAACTGTGACCGCGCGGCATCATCTCCGCCCTCGACCGCACGCTCGAGACGTCTGCGGGCACGATCACCGGGCTGCTCCAGACCGACGCGTCGATCAGCTCTGGCAACTCCGGCGGCCCCCTCGTGAACGTCGACGGGGAGGTCATCGGCATCAACACCGCCGTGGCCGCGTCGAGCCGCGGGACATCGGCCGAGAACATCGGGTTCGCCATCGCCGTCGACCGCGTCACTCCGGTGATCGAGCGTCTCCGCCGATCGACGGAGGCGGGTCCGACCAGCCGCCTCGGCGTCACCTCCGCCGATGCGACCGGCGCGACTCGCGGCGCCGAGGTCACGAACGTGACCCCTGGGTCGGCCGCCGACGCCGCCGGCGTGGAGGTCGGGGACATCGTCGTCGAGGTCGGCGGCCTGACCGTCGTCGACGCCAACTCGCTCCTCGGGGCGGTGCGGACGTTCCCGCCGGGCCGGTCGGTCGACGTCGTCGTGCGCCGCGCCGGCCGAGAGGTGCGGCTCACTGCCATCCTCGACGCCTCCGACTAAGGCGTAGGCCGACCGACGGTCACACCCCGCGCAGGAGCGCCACCGCCCGGTGCTCGTCCTCCTCGCGTACCTCGATGATGCGGAGCCCGGCGGCGCGAAGGTCGTGGTCGAGGAGGTCGAGCTGGTCCCGGCCCGACGTCTGCAGGAGCACGACTCCCGCCGGCGCCACGTGGAGGCTCGCCGTGCGCAGGCACCGACGCGGCAGATCGAGACCGTCCTTCCCGCCGTCGACGGCGAGGGGCGGGTCGTCAGGCCACTCGGCGGTCGCCTCCGAAGGGAGGTAGGGCGGGTCGGCGAGGATGACCGGGAACCGTTCGTCCGATCGCAGGACGGCGCCGAGGTCGCCGCAGCGGACGTCCACGTCGACGAGACCATTGGCCTCGACGTTGCGCACCGCGAGCTCGCAGGCGTGCGGGTCGAGGTCGACCTGGACGAGGGCGCGGCCCGAGAGCCGGGCTGCGGCCTGTCCGATCGAGCCGGCCCCGGAACAGAGCTCGAGGATCGGCCCGGGGAGCAGGTGCACCGTCAGCTCGGCGACCCACTGGGCCTGGAGCAGCGTCCACGGCCGGGGACGCAACACCCGCTCGTCGAAGGTCACGATCAGTGGCCCGAACGTCATCGTCTGCGTTCCCATCGGGTTCATCCTCGCGGAAGGAGGTTTTCATGCTCAATCGGGGTAAGGCAGGTCCCATGGCCGCAGCTCCCGATCCCGACGCCGTCCGGGCGACGACCCCGCTCGCCGACGCGCTCGAAGCGGCGCTGGCGGCAGGCGACGAGCCCGGCCTCAGCCGACTGGGCCGGATCCGCCCCGTCGGCCGGCGCGATCGGGCGCTCGCGCTGGCGACGGTCCACGACCTGCACCTCGCGCCGGTCCACCAGCTCGGCGACCGCGTGCGGTTCCAGCACCACCCGGCCCTCGCCGGCCTGAAGCACGCCCTCGAGGCCGACTTCCTGCGCTCCACGACGGCCGGGGCCGGCCCGCTCCCGGTCGGCGATGCGGTGGCCGGCATGCGCAAGATCGCCGCCATCGACCTCGTCCCGCCGGTGTACGACTGGTTGGCCGACGAGGCCGACCTCGACGAGGTGCGGGCCTACCTCTCCCTCGAGGGCGGCCCCGACGGCGGTTTCGACGACCTCGTCGCCCTGTGCCAGGTCGGCATCGAGGGCGAGGCCAAGGTCGAGCTGGCCACCAACTACTGGGACGAGATGGGTCGCGGTGACCTCGATCAGGTCCACACCGAGCTCCACCACCGGATGTCGAAGGCCTTGGGCCTCGTCGCCGTCGACCGCCGGCGCCAGCCCGTGGAGGCGCTCGAACGCTCCCTGCTCGGCACCACCTTGGCCACGAATCGGGCGCTCCAGCCGGAGCTGGTCGGGGCGCTCGGGCTGCTCGAGCTGCAGGCCGGCCCCCGCTGCCGGCGGGTCGTGCGCGGGCTGCAGCGCCTGGGCGCGTCGGCCGACGCACTGGCGTTCTACGAGGAGCACGCCGTGGCCGACCCCCGGCACGGCAAGGACTGGCTCGATCACGTCGTCGGGCCGCTCTCGGCGAGGTTCCCGACCTGGGGCACCCGCATCGTCCAGGGGGCGAAGTGGCGCTCGCTGGCCAACGCCCGGTTCTTCGCCATGGCCGACGCCCGCCACGGCGCCCGTGCGGCAGACGACCGGGCCCTCGCCTCGGCCCGGCGCACCACCAGCCGCCGCACCGCCTGACCGGCGGCCGCAATCGCCGGATCGCTAGTCGGTGATGACGCAAGGGCGGTGCTCGGCATCGGCGTGTCCTGACGCCACCCACGCGACCGATCGGAGCGCGCCGGCTCGGCCTGCCAACACGAACCGGCCGTCGGACAACGCGTGTCCCGGCCGCCACACGGTCCAGAGCCAGTCCATGGGGAGGCGCACGTCGACATGGCTGCCGAGCCGGGCCAACCGTCCATCGATGCCGCCGCCGACGTCGTCGGGCTGCACCTCGATGCGCACCGGGACCAGCGCGTCCGGGCGGGGGTGGGCGTCGACCGCGGCCAGGCTGGCGACGAAGGCGCGACGGGCGCGGGTCTGGGTGGCCCGCTGCAGGGCGTGCCAGCGGTCGAGCCGCCCGGCCTCGGCATCGGCCGCGGCCCTCCTTGCCGCCGCGATCCCGAGCTCGAGCTGGAGGTGGGGTCCGAACAGGGCCCGACCCGCGGGCGGCTCGGCGGGCCACGATTCCCAGTAGTTGCCCTCCCAGTCTTCGCGGCGTCGTGCGTAGCTCCTCGTCCTCGATGTCGTCTCCCCACGCGTGGAGGTAGGCGGGATCGTCGAGGGCGTGTTCCCACACGGCCCGATAGAGCAGGCACGGGGCGAGCGGCGCTCCGAGGGCCAGCATGGCCAGCTCGGCGTCGACATCGTGGTCGAGCAACTCGAGGTGTCCGTCGCGCACCGCTCCTCGATGGACGCGGCCGAAGCAGGGGATCGGGATGCGGTCGACGTCACCGTCGACCGGGCGGAACTCGTTGCGGTCGTCGACGGAGAGGCGTCGCACGCGCTGCCACACGAGGGCCAGCGGCCCCCCGTCGGGCGGACGAGCGGCGGCCGGGCGGCGCGGGTGGCGGGCGGCGACCACCCGTCCATTGTCCCGCGCCGGACGGGTCACGGCACGCGCCGGCCTCTCCAACTCAGGCGGCGGGGAGGTCCTCGACGCCGTCGGCGCCGAAGAGGACCTGGAAGGGATCAGCCCGCTCGCACAGCCGCGCCGCGAGGCTGACGGCCCCGCCGAGGTAGGCGTCCCCCTCCACGAGCAGGACCGGCCCCGTGGCGATGCCGGCTCGAACCGCGAGCGGTCCGTCGCCGGCCCGCAGGCCGCCGCGGATCTCGTCCACGGCGCACCGCAACGGCGCCTCGTCGACGCCGACCAGCAGCGCACCGTCCCCGAACCACTTGTCGACGCGGACCCCGCACGACGAGGCGGCCCGCCGCACCTCGGCCCGGAACGTGGTCACGGCCGACAAGGCGACGTCGTCACCGGCCCGATCGACGAGTTCGCCGAACCCGCACAGCGCGACGAAGGCGATCGAGCGCCGGACGCGGCGAGGGGGATAGCGCGGCCGGCGATCCATGGCTGGACGCTACGAGGAGCAGGTTGCCGTGCGACCACCGGCGCGTGAACGCTCTGCGAACGCCACGACGGGTCCGGGCCGAGGGGTCCGACGGCGCCCGACGCCACGTCGAGCGAACGGGACCCGCCGTACACTCGACCTCGATGACCACCCTCAGCTCCGCCGACGACGGCCGGGTCGCCGCGGCTCCCCCTGCCTCCACGGTCGGACCTCTGGTCGTCGCCGCGGCGGCATCCCTCGGCGCCGGCGCCATCCACGCCGTCGCCGTCGGCAGCCACGGCGAGCACCGTCAGGCCATGATCGCCTTCACCGTCGTCGCCGCCTTCCAACTCGGGTGGGGGGGCCTGGCGTTGATCCGCTCGTCGCGTCTGGTGGCCGCCATCGGCGGCGTCGGGAACGCGCTTCTCCTCGGCGGGTTCGCGCTGGCCAAGGCGGCCGGCATCCCGATGATCGACGGGCTCGAGCGGGCCGAGGGGATGCAGTTGGCCGACGGTGCGGCGGCCGCCCTCGCCGTCGTGGCCGTCGTGGCCGCGCTCGTGGCCCTGGCGTCTCCCATCCGCCGCCGGCTGCCCCCCTTCGGGGCGGCCGTGGCGGCATTCGTGGTGGCCGCGCTGACGCTCCCTTCGATGGTCTCCGCCGGCACCCATCGCCACGTCGACGGCGAGGACGAGCACGCCCACGGGACCGAGGTGGCCGCCGATCACGGCCACGCCACGGCGATCGTGCCGCCCAGGGCCTACGACCCCACGCTGCCCATCGATCTCTCCGGCGTCGCCGGTGTCAGCCCGCAGCAGCAGGCGCGGGCCGAGAACCTGATCGCCATCACCCTGGCGCGGCTGCCCCAGTTCAGGGACACGGCCGCGGCCGAGGCGGCCGGCTTCCGCTCGATCGGTGACGCGGCTCACCGGCTACGAGCACTACATCAACTGGACCTACATCGACGACGACCGGGTGCTCGACCCGGATCACCCGGAGTCGCTGGTGTTCCGGGCCTTCCCCGACGGCCGTCGCGAGTTGCAGGCGGCGATGTTCATGCTCAGCAGCACCGACACCCTCGAGACCGTTCCCGACCTCGGTGGGCCGCTGACCCAGTGGCACATCCACGACAACCTCTGCTTCACCGATGAACCCGGCAACTACAAGGTTCGGGGCCTGACCCGGCCCGACGGCTCGTGCCGCGCCGCCGCTGGTGAAGACGGCGCAGGCGCCGATGATCCACGTGTGGACGGTCGCCCACCCCTGCGGGCCTTTCGCCGCCCTCGAGGGCATCGGCGCCGGCCAGATCAAGCCCGGTGAGACCCGCCTGTGCGACCATGCCCACGGGGGCACCGGCACCACCTTCTGATCCGGGGCGGGGCAGGCCTCCGTAGGATCGTCGAATGGCCACGACCGAGACCGCCCTGCAGATCCGCCCCGTCGCCCCGAGCGTGGGTGCGGCCATCACGGGCATCGACGTGCGCCGCCTCGATGACGCCGCCTTCGGGGAGGTCCAGGCAGCCATGCGAGCTCATCGCCTCCTCGTGATCAAGCACCAGTCGCTGTCGCCCGAGGAGCTCATGGAGTTCGGCCAGCGGTGGGGCGAGCTCCACGTCCACCCGCTCACGCCGCACATCGAGGGCTACCCGCCCGTCCAGGCGATCAAGAACACCGGCAAGCGAACGACCCTGAACGAGCACTGGCACACCGACATGTCCTTCGAGCCGGTGCCGCCGAAGTTCACGATGCTGCACGCCCTCGAGCTCCCGCCGCTCGGGGGCGATACGGCCTTCTCGGACCAGCACGCCGCCTACGAGAGCCTGACGACGCGCTCAAGACCATGCTCGACGGCGTGAAGGCGGTCCACCGCAGCGAGAACCTGGCGACGGATCATGGGCAAGGACCCGCGGGAGGCGCCGAGCGCCGTGCACCCGATCTTCCGCACCCATCCCGACACCGGCCGCAAGGCGCTCTACGTGTGCCGCGCCTTCACCCAGCACCTCGAAGGCATGAGCCGGTCGGAGAGCGCAGGGCTGCTCGAGTTCCTCTTCGACCGGAGCGTCCGCCCGGACTTCACCCATCGGCACAAGTGGGAGGTTGGCGACCTGGTGCTGTGGGACAACCGGAGCCTGCTCCACTACGCCATCCACGACCACGGGGACGAGCCCCGTCTGCTCCACCGGGTCACGGTGCTCGGAGAAGTGCCGGTCTGAACCCCTCCGGTCGGGGCCCGGTCCTGCCGAATCAACAACCGTGGCCGACCCGGAGCGCATCCGTCTCGAACAGCACATGCGGGTGCTCGACGTCGCCCGCCGGGGCAGGCGCGTGACCGTCGACATCTACGGCGGTGCCGGCGCGCAACGTGTGGGATCGTCGTCTACGAGTTCCCCGACGCCGCGACGTCGGCCGAGCAGGAGCAGGTCCTCTGCTCCTGGCGGGACGACGCGACCATCCTCACGTTCGTCCATCGCGACGACGAGGTGGCGCTGATCGACGATGTCGCGCAGTTCGAGGCGGCTTGGGCGGGTTCGCCGGAAAAGGATCCCGCCCGCTAGGACCGGCTGACCCCTTCCGACGTCACCGAGCGGTGGTCCAGAGGCGGCCGATCGGACTCGCCTCCAGCCCGGCCAGTAGCCCCGCCGGGTCGTCGTAGATCGCGATCGCGCCCGCGCCCTCGAGCTCCGCCGCCGAGAACCCGCCGCTGAGGAGACCCACCGTGTCGAGGCCGGCCCGGCGGGCCGCTTCGACGTCCCAGACGGAGTCACCGACGACGATGGCATCGTCGGGACCGACGCCGGCGGCGTCGAGCGCGGCCTGGAACACCTCCGGAGACGGCTTGGCCTCCTCGACGTCGCCGGCGCTGGTCACGGCGTGGATCGCGTCATCCGCGGCGATGGCATCCGTCAACGCCTCCACGTCGTCCGGCTCAGACGAGGTCGCCAGGACCACGTGCGAACCCTTGGCCGCCACGGCGCGGAGGAGGTCCGCCGCCCGGGGAAAGGCCCGGATCTCCCGCTTGAGATCGGTGAAGTGGCGGTGCCACCCGTGCTTGACGTCATCCCGCTCCCCGCCGATGAGCTCCTGCATCAAGCGGCCCCCACTGGCCCCGATCATCCGATGGATGCGGGCCGAGGCCACGTCCTCGCCGGCCTCGAGGAAGGCGCGCCGCCAGGCCAGGATGTGGAGGTAGTTCGTGTCGGTCAACGTCCCGTCGATGTCGAAGAGCACGGCGGTGACGCGGGGATCGGGCATCGCGACGCTCTACCCGGGGACGACCATCGTGATGAACGTCCCGGGCCATGCGCATTCGGCCACGAGTACCGTCGGCCGATGGACGGACGCATCGACGAGATCCTCGCCCAGTTGACCCTCGAGGAGAAGGTCTCGCTGTTGGCCGGCACCGACTGGTGGCACACGGCGGCGGTCGAGCGGCTGGGGATCCCGCCGTTGAAGATGAGCGACGGGCCGGCCGGGGTGCGAGGGGCCCATGTCAGCGGCGGGCCGTCGTCGAACAGCTTCCCCTGTGGCACGGCCCTCGGCGCCACGTGGGACGTCGAGCTGGTTCGGAGGGTGGGTGTCGAGCTGGCCGGGGAGCTGGCGAGCAAGGGCGCGCAGCTCATCCTCGCTCCGACGGTGAACCTCCATCGGACGCCGCTCGCCGGACGTAACTTCGAGTGCTACAGCGAGGACCCGTTCCTCACCGCCCGGCTCGCCGTGGCCTACATCGAGGGCGTGCAGAGCCAGGGTGTGGGTGCGACGGTCAAGCACTTCGTGGCCAACGACTCGGAGTACGAGCGGATGACGATCAGCTCCGAGGTGCCGGAGCGGGCCATGCGGGAGCTGTACCTGCTGCCGTTCGAGGCCGCCGTGCAGGAGGCCGGTACGTGGGCCGTGATGTCGGGCTACAACAAGGTCGCCGGGTCCTGGTGCAGCGAGAACGAGGAGCTGCTCGGCGACTTGTTGCGCGGCGAGTGGGGCTTCGACGGCCTCGTCGTCTCCGACTGGTTCGGCACCCATTCGACCGAACGGGCCGCGACGGCGGGGCTCGATCTCGAGATGCCGGGACCGCCGCAGCACCGGGGCGCGACGTTGGCCGCGGCCGTCGAATCCGGGGCCCTCGGTGGCGACGTCGTCGATGCCCGTGTCCGGCGCGTGCTCGAGCTCCTCGACCGGGCCGGCGTCCTCGACGGCACCGCCACCGATCCGACGGTCGAGCGCTACGACGACGACCCGGCGCGCCATGCCTTCCTCCGCGAGGTGGCCGCCTCGTCGATCGTGTTGCTGCGCAACGAGGGGCAGATGCTGCCCCTCGATCCCGCCGGGCTGACGTCGGTCGCCGTGATCGGCCCGACGGCGTCGCTGGCGTCGGGCCAGGGCGGGGGCAGCGCGCAGGTGCCATCGCCCTACGAGGTGTCACCCCTCGAGGGGCTCCGGGCCGCGCTCCCGTCCGGGGTCACCGTCAGCTTCGAACCCGGTGCTTCCATCGGACGGGGGCCGACCCGCGTGGACGCCACCCGACTTCGCACCCCGGCCGGCGACGATCGCGGCTTCCTGGTCGAGTACCTCGACGGGGCCGGGGCCGTGGTGCAGACCGAGGTGACGCGACGCTCGTGGTTCCGTTGGGATCCGCAGTTCGAGCCGGCCGGGCCCGGCCGGGATTGGACCGTCCGCGTCGCCGGCACCTTCATCGCGGCCTGGGAGGGCGAACACGCGTGGAGCGTGCGGACGGCGGCGCGGGTGCGGCTGTGGGTCGGGGACACGGTGGCCGTCGACGCCTGGGACGCGACCGAGGGCCGCCGGACGGTCGGAGGCACCGTCGCGTTGCAGGCCGGCGAGGAGGTGGCCGTTCGCATGGAGTGGGGGCCCGCCAACGGCGACCTGGGCTTCGACCTTCGGGTGCTCGAACCGCTCCCGGCGGATCTGGCTGACCGGGCCGTCGCCGCCGCCGGCGCCGCCGACGTGGCCGTCGTGGTGGTCGGGCTCGACAGTACGTGGGAGACCGAGGGGCGGGACCGCGCGGACCTGGCCCTGCCGGGAGGTCAGGCGGACCTGGTGCGCCGGGTCGCCGCGGCCAACCCACGTACCGTCGTGGTCGTCAACGCCGGTGCGCCGGTCGACCTGTCGTGGGTCGACGACGTGCCCGCGCTCGTGCAGCTCTGGTACCCCGGGCAGGAAGGGGGGCACGCGTTGGCCGACGTGCTCCTCGGGCGCACGAACCCGGGCGGCAAGCTCCCGACCACGTTCCCCCTGCGTCTCGAGGACGTGCCGGCGATGCTCAACTACCCGGGCGAACGGGGGCGGGTGCACTACGGCGAGGGCCTCTTCATCGGTTATCGCGCCTTCGACCGGACGGGCATCGAGCCGGCGTTCCCGTTCGGGCACGGCCTGTCGTACACGACCTTCTCCTACGGACCGGTGCAGCTCTCGACGTCCACGGTTGGTCCGGGCGAAGTCGTCGAGGTGACGGTGGCCGTGACCAACACCGGTGCCGTCGTCGGCGACGAGGTGGTGCAGCTCTACGTCGGCGATCCCGAAGCGACGGTGATCCGTCCGCCCAAGGAGCTGAAGGCGTTCGTCCGCTGCCGGGGCGTCGAGCCCGGCTCGACGGTCGCGGCCCGCTTCACCCTCGACGCCCGCGCCTTCGCCTTCTGGGATCCAGCGGCGCACGACTGGGTGGTGGAGCCCGGAACCTTCGAGGTCCTCGCCGCCGCCTCCGCCGCCGACGTGCGCGGTCGGGCCACCCTCACCTGGACCGGTTGAACGGCTGGGTCAGGACGAAGCCATGGCGCGAAGGGCGCCGATGACGACTTCGACGTAGGTCTCCTCCAGGAGGGGCCGAGGGTCGCCGGCGCGCCACCGGTCGACCATGCCCGTCATGCCCGCCAGCAGGATCCCGGCGGCGACGACCGCCTTGGGCCGGGGGATGCCGAACTCCTTCTCGGCCAGCGCGCCGTAGAACTCCTGCAGCTCGGTGTTGTAGTGCTTGCGACGCTCGGCCAACGGCCCCTGGATGGAGTGCGCCTGCATGAGCGTGCCGATGAGGGCGCCGCGGTCGGTCATGACGTCGAACCAGGCCCGGATGCTCCCCCGAATGCGGCCCTCGAACCCGTCGGCGGCCCGGACGGCCGCATCCGAACGACGCTGCAATTCCCCGAGCTCGCGGTTCAGCAGGGACAACAGCAGCTCGTTGCGGTTGGAGAAGTAGGCATAGCCGAGGCCCTTGCTCACGCCGGCGCTGGCGGCTACGGCCTCCATCGTCACGGCCTCGGCGCCCCGCTCGAGCACGAGGAGCGCGGTGACGTCGAGGAAGTGCTCGCGGCGGTCGGCGGCGGAGAGTCGCGCCGCTCGTGGTGCCACGGTGCGTACGTCGTCGGTCACCCGATGACCGTACCCGTCGAGATCATGAATCATCTTCTCCGTTTCGGGTCCGTGACCGATGCCTCAGCGTCGGCGCGTGGGCGGGGTCGTGCCGATGACCTGGGCGGCCCGGAGCCGGGCCCGTTCTGCAGCAGAGGTCCCCACCCAGTCGGTCAAGACCTCGTCCGTGTGCTGCGCGAAGCACGCGGCGGGCCGGCTCGACCGCCATGGCCGGCCGTCGATCTGGACGGGCATGGCGAGATAGGGCCGCTCGCCCGTCACCGGGTGCTCCAGCCGTTCGACCAGGCCCCATCGGGCCAGGTCGCCGTCGCCGTGCGCCCGCCGGTAGGGCTTGGCTTCGGTCGCGGCCACGCCCGACCCGGTGAGAGCGGCGACCACCGCCCCCGGCGGGCGCGTGCCGGTCCAGGCGGAGATCGCTTCATCGAGGGCGTCCCGGTGGACGAGGCGATCGGCGGAGGCGGCGGCACCGTCGCGCGTCGAGGTGCGGCGCGGCGGCCGCCACGAGCGCCGCGAACCCGACGTCGTCGTGCACGACCAGCGCCACCCAGCCGCCGTCCCGGCACGGGTAGTAACCCGAGGGAGCGAACCCCGGTTCCCCATCGCCGATCCGGTCGATCTCACGACCGTGGCGGGAGCGGTGGGCGACGGCCTCGCCGAACTGCAACCACGTGACCTCCTGCTGCGAGAGGTCGATCTGGTGCCCCCGGCCCGTCCGTTCGCGTTCGGCCAGTCCGGACAGAGCGGCGATCGTGCCGTGGAGGCCGGCGACGAGGTCGGGGTAGTAGGTGTTGGTCGACCGGGCTCCTTCGTGTCGCGACCCGTAGCGGGCTGCGAAGCCGCCCATGCCCTCGACGAGGATGCCGTAGCCGGGCATGTCGCGGTAGGGGCCGGTGGCCCCGAGCGACGGCATGTTGAGGACGACGAGGCCGCGCCCGACGGCGACGTCGACCTCCTCCGTCAGTCCCCGATCGGCGAGCATCGAGTACGACATGTTGAGCACCAACAGGTCCGCTTCGGCCAGCAGATCGAGGAACAGCGAACGCCCGTCCGGCTCGGTGAGGTCGAGGGAGAGGCTGCGCTTGTTGCGGTTCAGGCTGTTGTGCAGGGCCGCCGCGTCATAGGTGGCGTCGTCGGGATCGGTGCCGGCGGGGATGGGAACGCCGGCCTGGCGCCAGGTCAGGCGGGTACGCCAACCGTCGGGATACCGGCCGGCCTCGATCCGGACCACGTCGGCGCCGTACGCACCGAGCCATCGTCCGACGAACGGACCGGCCCACGCCCAGGTGAGCTCGAGCACCCGCAGCCCGGCGATGGCCGGCGGCCGGGGCGTCTCGATCGGTCCCTCATCGGTGGCGGGGGCCGCTTCGGGTCGCACCCGCCAGGGCCGGGCCGGCACCGTCGCCGTCGCGCCGGCGACCTCGACGGGCCCGAGGAACTCCCGGGCCGCGAGGTGCGGGTCGGCGAGCGCATCCTCGGCCGTCATCACCATCCCGAGCGCCCATCCGGCGTCGAGGGCACGGCCGAAGATGTCGCGCTTGGTGTGACGGTCGTACCAGGGCTGCAGCTCGGCTCGGAGCGCGTCGCGGTTCGTGAAGCGCATGCGGCCGCGGAAGCGTTCGTCCTCCAGCAGGTCGGGCCGGTCGTACACGCGGCACTGCAGCTCCCAGTCGAGGGGGCGGACCGTGCCCGGGATGACGTGGCCGTCGGCGCAGCGGAAGACGCCGGAGGGGAAGGCCCCGACCTGGAACCCGGCCTGGCGGTCGCGGCCGTCGGGGGGCGGCGGGCGAGGGGGTTGCTCGGCGACGTGGAAGAACGTTCCGATCCCCGCCTCGACACCCGTGAGGATGGCGCCGACCCACGACACGTCGATGTGGTGCCCGGCGCGATCGGGGTCGGCCAGGGCGGTGAGCGCGCCGGCGACGCCGAAGCCGCCGGCGAGGTACTGCGACTGCCAGCCCGGGAACCGGTGCGGCCGCCCGTCGTCGATCGTCGCCTGCGTCATGCCCGACCGCGGCCTGCACGAGCAGCTCGTCCTCGGGCCGGCCGGGATCATCCGCGGCGTAGCCCCACGCCGTCATCGAGACGACGATCGCTCCCGCCGCCCGCAGCGGGGCCGGGTCCAGGTGGGTGCCCGCCCGCACCGACGCGACCTGATCGTCGAGGACGACGTCGGTGCGGGCCAACAAGGCACCGAGATCGCTCTCCTCCGCGAGAACGAGCTTTTTGTCCGCGTTGAGGTGCACGAAGAGCGAGCCGGGTTCCTCGACCGGACGATCGTCGACCGCCATCCGGCGGGTCGGGTCGCCTCCAACCGGCTCGACCTTGACCACCGTCGCGCCGAGGAGGGCGAGGAGCCGACCCGCGTAAGGGCCGGCGATGCCCGTCGCCAGCTCGAGCACCGAGAGCCCGGCGAGCGGCCCGGTCATGCGTGCACCTGCCGGCGGGCCCGCGCCCGGAGCCCGTCGCGGACGTCGGGCCACTCCGCCGCCACGATCGAGTAGTGGGCGGTGTCGCGGACGGCGCCGTCGCTCCCCGGGCGCTCGGCGCGGAGCACGCCGTCGAGGCGCGCGCCGAGGCGCTCGATGGCGTGGCGGGATCGCTCGTTGCGCCGGTCGGTGCGGAGGCACACCCGGTGGACCTCCCATTCCTCGAACGCGAAGGTCAGCATCAGGAGCTTGGCTTCGGTGTTGATCGCCGTCCGTTGCGCCGAGGCGGCCAGCCACGTCCAACCGATCTCCACCACGTCCGGCGCATCCACCCGCTGGCGACCTTCATCGCTGACGCTCCAGTCCCACCGCTCGGTGAGGAACCGCGTCGAACCCACGATGCGGTCGTCGGTCCGGCGCACGGTCACGAAGGGCGTGAACCGGTCCTCGTCGCGCCCCGCCACCGCCATCTCGACGTAGGCCACCATCGCCTCGCGATCGACCGGGACGAACGTCCACCCATACGTGTCCCGAGACTCCGATGCGGCCTCGGTCAGTGCGTCGACGTGGTGACGCTGCATCGGCTCGAGGCGGACGGAGGCGCCGATGAGGGAAGGGGCCGGGCGGAGCTTCGGAGGCACGGGCCATGATGCACGGATGACCGAGGCCTCGTCCTTCCAATTCGGCGGTGTCCACCACCTGGCGCTCGTGTGCAGCGACATGCAGCGGACGGTGGACTTCTACTCCGGCGTGCTCGGAATGCCGCTCGTGAAGACGATCCAGCTGCCGGCCGGGATGGGCCAGCACTTCTTCTTCGACATCGGTGGCGGCGACACCCTCGCCTTCTTCTGGTTCCCCGACGCGCCGGCGGCGGCGCCCGGCATCGCGTCGCCGAAGGGCCGGCCGGACACGGCCGAGCTGCAGACGGCGATCGCCTCCATGAACCACGTCGCCTTCTCGGTGCCGGCCGAGCGGATCGAGGAGTACCGCGAGCGATTGGTGACCGCCGGCGTGGCCTGCAGCGAGGTCGCCAACCACGACGACAGCGAGTGGGGCATCGCCCGGAAGATGCACGACGGCGTGTTCGTGCGGAGCGTCTACTTCCAGGACCCGGATGGGATCCTCCTCGAGCTGGCGGCGTGGACGAAGACCTTCGGCGCCGACGACGTCGCCCACGTGCCGGCTCGCGCCGCCGCCACCCCGGTGGACGCCTGATGCCGCGACTGCGCCAGGTCCCGCGGGAGGAGGCCGAGGCGAAGGTCGTGCTGGCCATGTACGACCTGCTCTTCGGACCCGATCGCGACCCGGTGGCCTCGCCCGGCACGTCCTCCGGCACGCCCGGCGATTGGTGGACCGTCTTCGCCCTCGTCCCCGAGATCCTCGACCACTGCGTGCGCGGCTTCGGGATCTACCGGTCGACCGACCGCCTCCTCGACCCGGTGCTGCGGGAGCTGGCCCAGACGCGCGTCGGCTGGGCCCGGGCGTCGCAGTTCGTCTTCTCCCAGCACTGCAAGTCGTGCCGCGACGTCGGCATCTCCGAAGAGCGGATCGCCGCCATCGCGTCCTGGGCCACGGCCGACTGTTGGTCGCCCGTCGAACGAGCCGTCCTCGCCTACACCGACGCGCTCGTCCTCGCCGGCGGCCGCGTCGCCGACGGCACCTTCGACGCGCTCCACTCGTTCCTCTCCGACGAGGAGATCCTCGAGCTCACCTACATCACCTGCCTCTACGACATGCACGCCGTCATGTCGAAGGCCCTCCGGACCGAGTTCGACGACCGGGCCGACCCCATCACCGAGATCCCCGGCGACGCCATCTGGCCGCCGCTCCCCAAGCGGGAGGAGCCGGGGGGCTAGCCACTTCAGGTCGGTGCGACAACAATCCGGCGACGTCCTACGATCCCCCCTCGTGCTCAAGCATGTCGAAGTCACCCGTGAGATCAAGGCGTCGCCGGAGGCGGTGTGGGCGGCCATCTCGGACGTCACCCGCATGGGGGAGTGGTCGCCGGAGTGCCACACCTGCACCTGGAACGAGGGCTTCTCGGCGCCCGAGGTCGGCGCCAAGTTCACGGGCCAGAACCGCAACGGCGACAAGGAGTGGACGACGGAGGCCGAGGTGACCGCGTCCGTCCCCGGGGAGCGGTTCGCCTTCGACGGTGTCTTCGGCGAGCTCCGCTTCTCGAAGTGGGCCTACGTCATCGAGCCGACCGAGGCGGGCTGCCGGGTGACGGAAATCTGGGACGAGGGCCGCCCGGACGAGATCCTCGAGTACACGGCGAAGCTGTCGGGCGTGAGCGACCGCGGCGAGCACAACCGCAAGGGCATGGAGGCCACCCTCGAACGGCTGGCCGCCGCGGTCGAGTAACCGCCGGGCGATCAGCGGGAGAGGGCGAGGCGGAGCCGGCCCAGGGTCTCGGTGACGGTGCCGCCGGCGTCCACCACGATCGTCGCCGGCCGCACGTCCGCCACGGCGTCGAGCGAATCGATCGTCGACGCCAGCACGTCGGTCACGGCCTCGTCGGGGATCTCGGCTTCGGGATGCGCGGCACCGGCGGCCAGAAGCGCGGCGCGCCGGTCCCCGAAGCGGAGGACGGCGTCGTCGGCCGGCAGGCCCAGGAGCACCTCGCGGAACTCGGCGCCGACCGCAGCTGCGCACCGCTCGAGCTCGACGATGAAGTCGGTGCGACCGAGCAGCTGTGGGACGACCACGTCGCAACCGTCGGCGAGGTGGGCGCGGGCGAGGACCAACGCCAGCCGACGGGCGGTACCTTTGGCCGCTGGATCGGTCCGCCAACCTCCGAGGTTCGTGCGTAGGTCGTCGATGTCGAGGAGCAGCGATCCGGGCCGTTCGGCGACGAGCCGCGACGCGATGGTCGACTTCCCGACCCCCGGCGCGCCGTTCAGGAGGATGAGCGTGGCGATGCGTCATCCTGGCCCGCCGCCGGTTCTCGGGTCGAACCCCGCCGGTAGCGTCCGGCCGTGAGCAACAACGAGCCGTGGTGGAAGTCCGCCGTCGTCTACCAGATCTACCCGCGAAGCTTCTGCGACACGGCCGCGCTCAGGTCGAGCTGAGGACTCGACCCACCGCGAGTACTGCAAGCCGGTTGAGAGCGACCGTGGCGGACTTCACCCCTTGGGTGCCGCCGGGGATGGCTCGATGGAGTATGACTGCGGAGTAGTTCGGGCAAGTTCCAAGGGAACTCGGAGTGAAAGGTGCAGTTGCGCACCCCCGTGTGGTGTCTGCCCGGCCACACCGAACTGGGCGGCGACCTCCAGCTGTTCGCCTGACCGGCGACTCACCGCCGTCCGACACGACCCAAGCCCGCCGCCGGGCGCTCGGCAGGGGTCGGCGATTGTGCTCCTGTGCGACGCGTCCGGGTCGCTCGCGGAACTGCACTCGCACACGTTTCGCTGTGCCTCTCGAGGAGCGATCAGGGCGCCAGGCCGCAAGTCGGACCCGTCGGAAGCCTGCACTGGCTAGGTGTGCCGTGGCACTCAGCGGGAGCGTTGGCGGCGGATGGCCTCGGCGCCGGCGAGACGGAGCTCGCGGAACAGCTGGCGCACCGCGGCGGGAACGTCCGGGTGCGGCCGGATCCGGTCGAGGACGTTGGCGAGGCGAGGTGGCGGCCTTCGAACTCGCGACGACACCTCGGCGATGTCGCCCTGGCCGGTGGTGAACATGGCGAGGGTCCTGCGACCCGGTAGCGCAGCGGCGGGGGCGAGAACCCCTCCAAACCCGACTGCGAACGCCTTGTCAGCGATCGCCTGGCTCTTCGAGTAGTCGTCGCCGGTGAGATCCGCCTCGGTGACGCCCAGCGAGGCGCAAACGGCGGGGTCAGTCAGGTCGAGGACGGCGAGCCCGTTGACGTCAACGGCCCCCACGCGGCGCCGCACCTCGAACGGGTCGATGCCCTCGTCGACGAAGTGGCGGAGCAGCTCGGCCCAGGCGCCCTGCTCCTGGTCCGAGGCGTACCAGACGCCAGGCCCGCCACCGTGGTGGTACCGGCCGTCGGTGACCGCCGGGTCAGCGAACGACGTGAGGGCCCGGCGCGTCTGTCCTTGGTGCCAGAAGCGGCCGTTGAGGTGGCGCTGCGGGCAGCCGGCGACGGCTGCCGGCGTGAACGTCAAACGTAGGAGCCGTCGACGAACGCTTGTGCGGCCCGGCGCACGTCGCCCCAGTGGTTCTCACGGAGGAGCTCGATGGGGCGGCGTCCGTCTAACAGCCGGTTCTTGGCGTGCATCCACTGTCCGACCCCGCGAGGGGTGAGCGAGTCGGACAGCAATAGCACGAGCTCTCGGAGCTCGCCGAGCTTGTCGTAGGGCTCCTGCCGTGCCGCGCTCGTCTTCCACCCGCGCACCGCCCGGTCGCTCACGCCCGTGGCGTCGGCGACGTCAGCCTGCGTGACCCCGTAGCCCTTCAGCGCCCGGACGATCTCGTTCGGCTCGACCGCACGTTCCAGGACGTCGCTCATCACAACACCTTCCTATACTTCTTCCGAAACTACTTCCGGTTTCTGTTCCGACTGTACCGGGGTGTGCGGGCCAGGGCAAGGGATCCCGGCGTACGGCGATGGCGGTGCCTCGGACCGCCGAGCAGTCGTGCCGCCAAGTCGGGATCGGGAGCGACATTCGCGCAGAAACCCGTTCCGAGGTGGGCCGTCGACTTCGACATCTGGGTGAACACACCAACCCAGGAGGTTCAGTCCTGTCGGAGACCGAGCCCGACGGCGGCGTCGACGTAACGGCGGACGGTCTTGCGGTTCACCCCCGACAACCGTTCAACGGGCCTGATGCCCTCGCCCCGCAACCACAACCGCAAGACCTCTCGAACCTCGAACACTGGAACCTCCCGGAACGCCATCGCCGCCTCCCTGAGCCACTGGCAGAAGGCGGCGAGTCCACCGGCGGCAGCGCCTCTGCTGGTGGACCCCGGGTGGTCCCACGACTGGCGGAGAGGTGGTCCCATGCAACTGGCGGAACCCCCGGCGGGCTCAAGTGGTCCCATGTCGCTGGCGGGCGACATGCCCTGCCGCCGGCGAACCGCTGCCACTTGGCCACCCTTCGTCGGCGATGGGCCGAGAAGCGTTGACCGTGGCGTCACAGCCTGGCTGCACGAGTCACCTGCATCTCGACGTAGAGGGCGGGTGGCACCGCGCGGCATCGTTCGTCATTCGGGTATACTCGAATGACGAATGGTACGCATCCGCCGGACCCCAGAGCATCTTGTCCAAAGCGCCTTGAGTGCTCTCGTCGACGCCCTGGAACGCGCGCATATCACCGTGGGGCAGGCGCACACACCGCCGCCGCAGTTCGACGCGATGGTCGATGTGCTCGTCGACGATAGGGCGCTGACGATTGCAGTTGAGGTGAAGTCGTACACCACAGGTGCGACTGCCCGAGAAGCCATCGCGGCCCTCGGGCCGCCACCCATTGGGTTCGTCCCGCTTGTCGCTTCTGAACGCATCACGTCCGAAGCTCGGCAGGTTCTCACCGAGGCCGGCTGGTCGTGGCTCGATCGCCGTGGACGGCTGCACCTCCGGGGTCCCGCAGTACGCGTGGATGCCGACATCGACGTGGGCTCAGGTGTAGAGGCCCCGCCGGATGGTCCCACGATCGCCGGCAGAAGTGGCATCACCATCGCCTACTGGCTCCTCGAGCACCGCTCCGAGGCGTTGTCGCCGAACGGTCACGCGGCCGACCTTCGACTGGCACCGTCGACCATTTCGACGGGCGTGCGACGTCTCGCCGACGGTGGGCTCCTCGACGACGACAGGCGTGCACTCGTCCCTGAGTTGTTCTGGGAGCTCGCAGCAGTGTGGAGATCTGAGCGCGTCTGGATTGCTGCGCCGCCTGACCCTCGGCGGCATCGCCCGGTCGATCCGGAGGCAGCGACGTGGCGGCGCGGTGGGTCGGCAGCGGCCGCGGCGTGGGGCGCGCCAATCGTTACCGGCGAGGGTGGCGCTGTAGAGCTCTACGTGCCCGGGCCGGTGGAAGTGTCGATCGCCCAGCGCCGCTACGGCGCCAGCGAGCCGGGTAGCGGCGCCGCGGCCCTCACTGTCGCCCCGGCTTCGCCGGTCGTGGCCGGCATTGCGTCGCGGGATGTGCCGGAGGTGGATGGGTGGCCTGCAGCTCCGAAGCTCGCCGTCGCCCTTGACCTTGCGCAGGACCAGGCGCGTGGCCGTCAGATCCTCGAGGAGTGGAGCGACGCTGATGCCGTCTGGCGCTGAGACCGTGGTCTTGGCGGGGCCAGCAATGGTCGGCCTCGTTCGGGCCGTCGCTGCGCTCGGCGAGGCCGGCCTCGCCCGGCATGCCGTCATCGGCGGCGTAGCGGTGACCGCACGATTGGGCCAAGCGCATAGGGCGACCGCCGACGTCGACACCGTTGTCGACGACACCACGCCTCCGGATGCCGTCGAGGCGGTACTGGCGCTCGCGGGCACCGTGCGCGACCCAGATCGAGACCATCGGGTCTGGGTCGACGGGACCAAGGTCGAGTTCCTGCGCGTGGGGCCGGTGATGAAGGGGGATCTCGACGGGGTGCCCGAGCTCAACGCTCTGTTCGTGGCGTCCCATACGTGGGCTTTGGTGGGAGCAACACCGATCACAGTCGTGCCGATGGAAGACCGAAGCGTCCGGGCGACTGCTCCCTTTGCGTCGCCGGGCGCTCTGGTCGCCATGAAGCTCCACGCGATCCAGAATCGCAGTACCACCGGCGCGGATAAGCGCGGCGGTGACGCGTGGGACATGTACAAGCTGCTGCTCGACCTGGACGCGGACGGTGTCCTCACGGCGGAGCTCGCGGCGTCGCCCGAGCCCCTCCGGGAGTTGGTCGCTTCCGCTGCTCGTCGGATCTTGCTCGACGGCGCCCGCCGCACCGTCGGGCTGGATGAGGTCCGGCAGCGGCCAGATGGCGTCGGTCAGTGCCGACGAGCTGCGAGCGCTGGCCGAGCCACTCGTGTCTGCCCTTCGCTAACCGCCGCGCCACCGATTGGAGCGCCGCAGCAGCACGTAGCGTCGGCTGCCGTGGCCGAGCCGTGGTGGACTTCCGCCGTCGTGGACCAGATCTACCCTCGATCCTTCGCAGAGGGACCGAACACTGCAGCGCGTCGACGGGAGCGGTACGCCAAGCTCCCAGAGATCTACCCCACGTCACCATTGATGGACACGACTGCGCTTCCGGGGATCTGATAGCCCACGCTCTTGTAGCCGCCCCGGCGCCGCCACGAAGCGGATCCTACCATGGTAGGATTAGATGTGGCTGTGACGAAGTGGTCGGTCAGTGTCGAAGAGAACCTTGCGGCGCGGGTCGAGTCCCGCGTCGGGGACCGGGGGCTGAGCGGGTTCGTTGCGCGAGCGGTCGAGCACGAGCTCGAGCGGGATCTCCTTGACGAGTACCTCGTGGAGCTGGACGCCGAATTCGGGCCCGTTTCAGCCGGGTTGGTCGAGGACTACGACGAGCTGTGGCCGTCCTAGTTCTCGACCGCGAAGCTCTCTCCGCTCTCGCTCATCCGCATCGCAGCGCGCTACGTCACCAACGGGTGCGAGCAGTCATGCGGAGCGCCCACGATCGGAACTTCCCGATCCGAGTGCCCTCAGCGGTGCTCGTCGAGCTCTACCGCGGAGGCGGTACCGACGAGTCCATCGACGCCGTGCTGGCGCGAGGCTTCGCGCAAGTCGTGACCACAGGAGCCCGGATCGCTCGCATCGCCGGTCACCTCTTGGCCGTCGCGGGTTCCGGGAGCGAGATGGCCATCGACGCCCTCGTTGTCGCAACCGTCATCCGTCTCGGTGGCGGCATCGTTGCCACTCACGACCCCAACGACCTGAACCTCCTCGCTGCCCGCCACGCGAACGTGGCCGTCGCCGCCATTTGAAGCGCCACCTCGTCCGGCCAGCTTCGTTCGCTGAACGCAGCGCTTCTCGATTGGAGCGCCGGGCACCACCTAGCGTCAGTGGCAATGGCCGAGCCGTGGTGGAAGTCCGCTGTCGTGTACCAGATCTACCCCCGGTCGTTCGCAGAGGGACCGAACGCGGCAGAGCGCCGGCGGGAGCGGTACGCCAAGCTCCCCGAGATCTACCCCACCTCACCGTTGATGGACACGAACGTCTGACGGCGTCGGCGATCTCGAGGGGATCCGTCGCCACCTCGACCACGTGCGGGACCTCGGCGCCGATGCCATCTGGATCAGTCCGTTCTTCACCAGCCCGATGAAGGACTACGGGTACGACGTCGCCGACTACTGCGACGTCGACCCGCTCTTCGGGGACCTCGCCGACTTCGACCGCCTGGTCAGCGACGCCCACGACCGCGAGCTCAAGGTGATGATCGACTGGGTGCCGAACCACACGAGCGACCTGCACCCGTGGTTCGTCGAGTCGCGCTCGTCCCGCGACAACCCGAAGTCCGACTGGTACTGGTGGCGAGACGCCGAACCGGGCGACACCGACCACACGAAGCCACCGAACAACTGGGTCGCCGCCTTCCAGCGGCGGCCCGGCGTGGACGTGGGACAAGACCCGACAGCAGTGGTACCTCCACATACTTCCTGCCCGAGCAGCCCGACCTCAACTGGCGCAACCCCGAAGTCGTCGCGGCCATGCTCGACACCCTGCGGTTCTGGCTCGACCGGGGCGTCGACGGGTTCCGCATCGACGTCGTCCACCTCATCGGGAAGCCGGCCGACCTGCCCGATGGTGGCGTCGACGACGACGGCAACGTCGTGCCGATCCACGACTGACCCGGACACCCACGTCCATCTGCGCGAGATCCGCAAGGTGCTCGACAGCTACCCCGGGGAACGGACGACCGTCGGCGAGGTGTACCTGATGTCGACGAAGCGGGTGGCCACCTACTACGGCGACCACGACGAGCTCCACCTGTCGTTCAACTTCCCGCCGCTGTGGGCGCCGTGGGCCGCCGACGCCTGGCGCCGCCGGATCGAGCGGGTCGATCGAGGAGCTCGATCCGCGGCGACGCGCTGGCCGACCTGGGTGCTGTCGAACCACGACGACCGCCGCCACCGCACCCGCTACGGCGGCCGAGGCCCGAGGCGCGCGGCCGCCGCGGTCCTGCTGCTCACCTTGCGGGGCACGCCGTTCCTCTACGCCGGCGAGGAGCTCGGCCTCGAGGACGCGGTGATCCCCGACGACCGCATCGTCGACCCCGGCGGCCGCGACGGTTGCCGGGCGCCGATGCCGTGGGATGCCACGCCGGCCCACGGCTGGTCCACGCAGGATCCGTGGCTCCCTTGGCCGCCCGACGCCGATGGCGCGCACAACGTGGAGGCCGAAGCGGCCGACGACGCGTCGTTCCTCGCGCTCTACCGCCGGCTACTGGCCGTGCGTCGGTCATCACCGGCGTTGTCGGTCGGCGCCTTCGAGTGGCTCGACGGCACGTCCGACGGCGTGATCGGGTATCGCCGCGGCGAGGAGTGGACGGTGCTCGTGAACTTCAGCGACGGACCGCGCCGAACCGACGTCGCCGGCGCCGTCGAGCTCACCAGCGACGGCGCCCCGTTCGATGGTGCGACGCTCGCCCCGAAGCAGGCCGTGCTCCTCCGAGGCTGAGATCGAGGTGGCCCTTCTGGCCGCCAGAAGTACCCGACGAAGGTCGATTCACGACCACAAGGGCCACCTCAACCCGTGGGACTCGCGGGCGGGGCCGGGCGCGGCGGGAGGTCAGACACACGCACCACCCGCCCCGGCGGCCCGTGGCGCGCCGAGCGCGGCCGCGGAGCTCGGTTGCGTCGAGCGCATAGGCCGTGCCCGGTCGGTCGGGCGCGATGGCGAAGGCCACACCGACGACGTGGCCCTGGCCGTCGATGAGCGCGGATCCCGAGTCGCCCGGGCGCAGGTTGGCGGCGAGGAACAGGACTTCGCGCGTCGTCCGGTCCTGGCCGTAGATGTCCCGCCCGACGGTCGGCTGCCGGCGGCGCACCACCGCCGGTGCCACCCGCACCGTGTTCTGTCCACCCGGGTAGCCGAGGACGGCGCCGGCCAGTCCCTCTCGGGCGTCGGCGACGGCAAGGGGCTGGAGCCCGAGTCCTGGGGCTTCGAGGACGGCGATGTCGCGGTCGTCGTCGAAGAGGACGATGCGGGCTCGAATCAGTCGCTGGTCCGGCCGGCGCAGGCGGATGCGGGTGCCGCCGGCCACGACGTGGGCATTGGTCACGATGACATCGCGGGCGACCACGAATCCGCTGCCCTCGTGCAACCCGCCGCAGCCCTCGCTCTCGACGTTGACCGTCGAGGCGACGGCGCGGCCGACGACTGCTGCGTCCACGGGCACCTCGGCGGGGGGCGGCCCGATGTCGGGCGCGGGGCGGAGGTCGTCGAACACGTCCGGGAACCGGGCGTCGCCGACGAGGCGCTGGACGGCCTGGGTCGCATCCGGGGGCCGGGGCAGCGTCTCGTCGATGGCCCCGAGGATGGCCGAGTTGCGGGCCAGCACCGCGGCCTGGCCCGGGACCTGGGCGACGATGGGGAGGAACAGCCACAGCGAGACGATCAGCCCGACCGCGCCGACCACGGCGCCGCCGCTGCGATCGAGGATGCGGGCGGGGACGGGGACGGCTCGACGCAGGGACGATCCGATGCCCTCGCCGACGGCCCCGCCGATGGCGGCGCCCACCAACAGGAGGGCGAGGATGAGGAGGAGCCGTCCCGTCGGGGCGATCGTGTCCAGCTTCTGGAGGACGAGCGGGAGCAGCTTCAGGGCGAGGACGAAGCCGCCGACGGCGCCGATCCACGACGCCAAACGGGCCACGAGTCCGATGCGGTAGCCGCCGACGACCGCGGACACGAGGCCGAACGCGAGGAGGAGGTCGAGCAGGTTCACGGGCCGCCGACGCTAGGGCCGGCGGGTGGGCGCCACGGCGCGATGGGCCCGGCTCAGGCGGTCAGGTCGTTGCGGCGGCGCACGAGCACGACGGCGGCGGCGGCCAGGAGCAGCGCGCCGATGACGCCGGCCACGTCGACCCCGAAGAGCGAGAGCTCGGCCGCCAACATCCCGACCAGCAGCAACAGCACGGCGAACGCCATGAAAGAACCTCCCCAGGGTCTGCCTGGCCGCCCTACCCCTCCGCTGGCTGCGACAACCGTGCCGACTCGGCCGCGGCCCAGCCGAACACACCCTTGGCCATGGTCGAGGGCTCGGCCTCGGCCCGACGACGGTTGACCTCGGCCCGGACGCGGTGCACGCCGGCGTCGTGCGGAGCGGCCAGCGCGGCCAGCTCGGCCAGGTGGCCGGCGAGGCGGAGGTCGCCGGCGCCGGCCACGGCGAGGGCTCGATCGGCGAGCAGCGACCGGCGCCGCCGGCCAGCGACGCGACCTCGGCGGCCAGGCGCGCGTCGGGGGCGGGCTTGAGGTGGGCCGGGTTGCCGTCGTACCAGCCGCCGTAGAGGCGCCAGACGTTGCGGACGACGAACTCGGGGTCGTCGTAGACCGGGCGCAGGTAGGGCCGGTCGAGCAGGTCGGCCGGGGCCCGCACCGTGTGGATGATCTCGTCGAGACGGGCGCCCTCGTTCATCAGCGCGACCGTCTGGTCGTGGAGCGAGTCGAGCAGGTCGGCGGTGTCGGTGAGCGCCTGGCGCGACGCGGTCCGCGCCGACGACGGGCAGGCCGTGGCCCGGGAGCAGGACCTCCGGCGCCGAGGGCCGACCATCTTCCGCAGGGCGGCCGCCCACTCCCGGGCGTAGCGCTGCACCTTCTGCGGGTTGCCGGCGTTCGGCGACGCCCAGATGAAGAGGTCGCCGGTGCACAGCGACCTTGCGGTCGGGGACCCACGTCCACGTGTGGTCGTCGGTCTCGCCCCGGCAGTGGTGGAGCTCGAAGCGGACGCCGCCGACCTCGACGGGCAGGACGTCGCGGTACGTCTCGTCGGGGTAGCGGTACTCCGTCGGCCAGGTGAACGAGCGGCAGCGAGAACTGCCGCTGGTTGATGACGCCGTTGTAGCCGGCGGTGAGGACGTAGCGGTCGAAGCGGTCGGGTCAGCGCCTCGTGGGCGAGCACCCGTGGCGCCGGCCAGCCGTTGTCGGCCGACTCGGCCTCGAACACCGGCACCCCGAAGACGTGGTCGATGTGGCCGTGGGAGTACACGGCCGTGTGGAGGCGCTCGGCGGTCCACCGCCGCACCTGATCGTGGACGGCTGGTCGCCAACAGCGCGCTGCCGGTGTCGACGAGCACGAGGCCGTCGCCGGTCGTGAAGGCGCTGACGTTGGCGAAGGAGGGCACGAAGGCCACGCCGTCGGCGACCTCGGCCAGGTCGCCGATGTTCTGCCCGGACACGGGGTGGTGGCCCTCGAGATCGACCTCCCCCCGCCACAGTCGATCGGCCAGGGTCAAGATGTCGTCGGCCATGGCGTCGAAACTACGCTGCGCCCTCCACCCCAGGAGGTTTCGCGTGAAGTTCGGCATCGTGTTCGCCAACACCGGTTTCGCCGCCACGCCCGACGGAGCCGCGGCGCTCGGGCAGATCGCCGAGGAGGCGGGCTTCGAGTCGCTCTGGACCGTGGAGCACGTCATCGTGCCGGCGGGGTACGAGTCGCAATACCCCTACTCGCCGACCGGGAAGATGCCCGGCAGCGAGGACAACCCGATCCCGGACCCCCTGATCTGGTTGACGTGGGTCGCGGCGAACACCCGCACGATCAACCTCGCGACCGGGATCCTGATCCTCCCGCAGCGCAACCCGATCGTGTTGTCGAAGGAGGTCGCCACCCTCGACCTCCTCTCCGGCGGGCGGGCCCTGCTCGGCGTCGGCGTGGGGTGGCTACGCGAGGAGTTCGACGCCATCGGCGTGGACTTCGACGACCGCGGCATGATCACCGACGAGTACATCGGCGCGCTGCGCGCGAACTATGGACGGCGGAGGAGCCCACGTTCAAGGGTCGGTGGACGAGCTTCGAGCGGGCGAAGATGTACCCGAAGCCGGCGCAGGCCGGCGGCGTCCCGATCCACGTCGGGGGCCACTCCAAGGCGGCGGCCAAGCGGGCCGGTCGCCTCGGCGACGGCTTCTTCCCGGCCAAGGGATCGATCGAGGAGCTGACGGTCCTCTTCGAGGTGGCCCGCTCGGCCGCCCAGCGAGGCCGGTCGTGACCCGTCGGCCATCGAGATGACCTGCGGTGGCGCCATGGACGTGGAGGGCGTCAGGCGCTACGCCGACGCCGGCGCCGACCGTCTGGTGGTGCCCGCCTTCGGTCGCGATGCCGAGTCGTACAAGGCGATGCTCGGCGGCTTCGGCGAGAACGTCATCTCCAAGCTGTGACATCGGGGCTCGCCGACAGCGCGTCGGCGGCGCGGCGGCCGGGCCTGGCGGCGGAGGGCCAGGGGCTGCTCGACCGCCTGCCCGAGCTGCTCGCCGAGGCCGCGGAGCGGGCGGAGGAGATCATCGGCACCTCCCCGCTCGAGGGGCGGTCGATGGTGCGCCTCGCTCGCCTCGCCGGTCTCGCCGCACCCGACCTCGTGCCCGTGCTGCGGAGCCGGGACGCGGAGACGATCGTTCCCGTGCTGGCCCGCCTGGCCCTGCGGGGCGGCCCGACCTACGTGAAGCTGGGCCAGCTCGTCTCCTCGACCCGGGGCCTGGCGCCGGCCTGGGTGGCCGACGCGTTCGCCGGATGCCGTGACGCGGTGCCGCCGGCGCCGTCGGCGGCCATCGCCGATGTCCTCGACCGCAGCGGGGTCACGGCCCACCTCCGCTCGTGGAACGCGAAGCCGATGGCCTCGGCGTCGGTGGCGCAGGTCCACGAGGCCGTGCTCGACGACGGCACCGAGGTCGTGCTCGAAGATCCGCCGGCCCGGCATCGTCGGTGTCGTGGCGGCCGACGCCGCCTACCTGCTGCCGATGTTGCGCCTGGTGCAGGCCCGGAACGAGCGCGTGCGCCTGGCCAACCTGTACGGCACGCTCGATCTGATGCTGCGGATGTTCGCTCAGGAGGCGGACCTGCGACTGGAAGCGGCGTCACTGGTCGAGATGGCGCTGGCCTTCGAGCAGGCGTCGGTGGACGTGACGATCCCGTTCCCCATCCCGGGTCTGGTGACGAAGCGGGTACTGGTGATGGAGCGGATCGACGGGGCGTCGGCCGCCGTCGACGGCGTCGTCTCGTCGTACGGGCACGCCCCGGCCGAGCTGGTCCGACTCGCCGTCGCCGGGGTGCTGGAGACGACGATGGTCGACGGGATCTTCCACGGGGACCTGCACCTCGGGAACGTCCTCGTGACCGCCGAGGGCCTTGCCCTCATCGACTTCGGCATCGTCGGTCGATTGACGACCGTCCAGCGGGTGGCGCTGCTGGCGCTGCTGCAAGCCCGCTGGGAGAATCGGGACGGGATCATCCGGGCCCTGCGCGACTTCGGCGCCCTTCCGCCCGACGTCGACGTGGACGCCTTCCTCGCGCAGCTCCCGCCGCCGCTGACGAGGGAGCAGCGGGAAGAGGTGAGGAGCGGTGCGGGCGGCCGGGAGGTCATGCAGGAGCGCTTCACGGGCATCGTCCGTGCGCTCGGTGCCTCGCAGTTCCGTATCCCGCCCGAGCTCACCCTGTTCGCCAAGAACCTCGTGTACCTCGGCGACGCCATCCAACGCCACGCCCCCGAGCTCGACCTGGAGGGCGAGCTCGGCGAGACCGTCGACGTCGATCCTCGGCGGGCCTCGTCGCCCGACTGATCGGGCTCAGGAAACCGGTTCGGGGGCGGCTTCGAGCTCGGCGGTGACGGCGAGGGAGACGCGGCTCACCCTCGACCTCGCGGGAAGACGAGGTCCGTGACGTTGCCCGCATCGCGCAGGTCGGCCTCCACGAGGCGGGCGGCGGCGATGCGCTCGGGGGTGTCGGCGACGGTGGCCGTGGTGATCACGGTCTTCATCGAGCGCTTCGCCTCGGTCTTCGTCTTGCGCAACGCGCCCAGCACCTCGGCGGCGACGGCCAGGACGGCGGGATCGCCGCCGGAGGGAAGCTCGTCGCCCGACGGCCACGACGACCGATGGACCGACCCCTCGGCGAACCAGGACCAGACCTCCTCGGTGGCGTAGGGGAGGAACGGAGCGAACAGGCGCAAGAGGGTCGACAGGGCCAGGCGAAGGGTGGCGAGCGCGGAGGCGTCGCCGGTGTAGGCGCGGCTCTTGAGCAACTCGAGCTCGTCGTCGCAGAACGACCAGAAGCGGGTCTCGATCCGCTCCACCGCCCGGGTGTACTCGTAGTCGTCGAAGGCGGCCGTGGCCTCGTCGATCGTCGTCCGCCAGGCATCGAGGATGGCGAGGTCGAGCGGCGTGCTCGGGACGGCGTCCGAGGGGGGCTCGCCGAGGCCCAGGACGAACCGGCTGGCGTTGAGGACCTTGATGGCGAGACGCCGGCCGATCTTGAACTGGTTGAGGTCGAGCGGGATGTCGGTGCCCGGCCGCCCGCCGGCGGCCCAATACCGAACGGCGTCGGCGCCGTGCTTGGCGAGCAACGTGTCCGGGTCCTCGGGGGAGTTCCCGGCCGACTTCGACAGCTTCTTGCGGTTGGGGTCGAAGACGAAGCCAGAGATCGCCGCGTGCTTCCACGGGATCGAGTCGTGCTCGAAGTGGCTCCGCAGCACGGTGTAGAAGAGCCACGTCCGGATGATCTCGTGGGCTTGGGGGCGCAGGTCGTACGGGAAGACCTTGGCGAACAGCTCCGGATCGTCGCCCCAACCGCCGACGATCTGCGGGCTCATCGACGACGTCGCCCACGTGTCCATCACGTTGGCATCGCCGGTGAACCCGCCCGGGCTGGTCGCGCTGGTCTTCGGTGTACCCGTCCGGGACGTGGACGGACGGGTCGATGGGCAGCTGCTCCAGGGTCGGCCGCAGCGGCGCCTCCCAGTCGATGACCCCGTCGTCGCGGACCGGGTACCAGAGCGGGATCGGCACGCCGAACGGGAGCTGGCGGCTGATGTTCCAGTCGCCGGTCAGGCCGTTGACCCAGTTCTCATAACGGATCCGCATGTAGTCGGGGTGCCACTGGATCTCGCGCCCACGGGCGAGCAGCGCCTCCCGGAGCTCGGGGTCGCGGCCGCCGTTGCGGATGAACCACTGGCGGTTGGTGATGATCTCGAGCGGCCGCGTGCCGTTCTCCCAGAACTTGACCGGGTGCTCGATCGGCTTGGGCTCGCCGACGAGCTCGCCCGACTCGGCGAGGAGCTCGACGATTCTCTTCTGCGCCTGCTTCGACGCCTTGCCGACGAGCTCGTCGTAGTGCTTCTGGGCCGTCGCCGGGTCGTCGGCCTCCCACCCGTCCTCGCCCCATGCGAGCGGGATGAACCGGCCGTCGGTGCCGACGACGTTGCGGACGGGCAGGTCGAGCTCGCGCCACCACGTGACGTCGGTGACGTCGCCGAACGTGCAGATCATGGCGATGCCGGACCCCTTCTCCGGGTCGGCCAGCCGGTGGGCACGGACGGGGACGCGAACGCCGAAGAGGGGCGTGGTGACCTCGGTGCCGAACAGCGGTTGGTACCGCTTGTCGTCGGGGTGGGCGACGAGGGCGACGCAGGCGGGGACGAGCTCCGGGCGCGTCGTTTCGATGAAGACGTCGTCGCCGCTGCCGTCCGTCGGGTGGAACGTGAGGCGGTGGTAGGCGCCCGGCATCGGCCGGTCCTCGAGCTCGGCCTGGGCGACGGCCGTCTGATATTCGACGTCCCACACCGTCGGCGCTTCTGCGGTGTAGGCGAGGTCGCGGTCGAGGAGCTTCAGGAAGGCCGTCTGGCTGACCTTCTGGGCCCGGCCACCGATCGTGGTGTAGGTCTGCGACCAGTCGACCGCCGAGACCCAGGTTGGTCCAGAGGTCGTAGTACGACTTCTCGAGCTCGGTCGTGAGCTGCTCGCACAGCGCCACGAAGTTCGGGCGCGAGATCGCCAGACGCTGCTTGGCCTTGGGCCCGGGCGGCTCGAGGCCGGCGTCGAAGGGGAGCGTCGGGTCGCAGGTGACGCCGAAGTCGACGCTGACCCGGCGGACGACGTTGAGGCTGTTGTCGTCCCATCCCATCGGATAGAAGACCTCGCGACCGCGCATGCGCTGGTAGCGGGCCGTGATGTCGGTGTGGCTGTAGCTGAACACGTGGCCGATGTGGAGCTTCCCGCTCACCGTCGGCGGTGGCGTGTCGATCGAGTACACGTCCTCTCTGGACGCGGCCGGATCGAATCGGTAGGTGCCGTCCGCCGACCAGCGCGCCGACCACTTGGCCTCCAAGCCTTCCAGGCTGGGCTTTTCCGGGATCGGGCTGCTCGACATGGTCCGCCTACGCTACCGGGGTGATCCGCGTCCACGACACTGCTTCGGGTCGCCTCGTCGACCTCGAGACCCGCGAGCCGGGGAAGGTGTCGATGTACGTCTGCGGGCCGACGGTCTACGACGTCCCCCACATCGGCCACGGGCGGTTCTCCCTCGTCTTCGACGTGATCCGCCGCTACCTCGAGTGGCGCGGCCTCGAGGTCCGGTACGTGTCGAACATCACCGACATCGAGGACAAGATCATCCGCAAGGCGAACGAGGAGGGGCGCTCGACCGAGGAGGTCGTGGCCCAGTACACCGAGGCGTGGTTGGAGGCCATGGACGCCCTTGGCGTGCGCCGGCCCGACGTCGTGCCGACGGCCACCGCCTACGTCGAGCAGATGGTGGCCTACATCGGTGACCTCATCGAGCGGGGCCGCGCCTACGTCACCGACGACGGCGTCTACTTCTCGGTCGAGTCCCTCGAGGGCTACGGCCTGCTGGCCAAGCAGTCGCTCGAGTCCATGCGCTCCGGCGGCGGCGAGCGCGAGATCGTGGGCGGCGCCGGCAAGCACCACCCGTTCGACTTCGCCCTGTGGAAGACGGCCAAGCCGGGCGAGCCGGCGTGGGACTCACCCTGGGCGGCCGGGCGGCCGGGGTGGCACATCGAGTGCACCGTCATGGCCCTCGACCTGCTCGGCGACGGGTTCGACCTCCACGGCGGCGGCGACGACCTCACCTTCCCGCACCACGAGAACGAGCGGGCCCAGGCCGTGGCCGGCGACCACTCGTTCGCCCGGTACTGGCTGCACAACGGCATGGTCCTCGGCAAGGGCGGCGAGAAGATGTCGAAGTCGCTCGGCAACTACGTGTCGCTGACCGACCTGCTCACCTCCACCGACCCCCGGGCCTACCGCCTGCTCGTGCTGCGCTCCAAGTACCGCACGCAGCTCGAAGTCACGCCCGACACCCTCGACGACGCCACCGAGGGCATCGCCAAGCTCGACAACTTCGCCCGCCGGACGGCGTCGTTGGTGGCCCGGGACGGGGTGTTCGCCGATGCGTCGGTGGTCGACCGCTTCCGCGACGCCATGGACGACGACTTCGCCACCCCGACGGCCCTGGCGGCCATCTTCGAGGCGGTCCGCGACGGAAACGTGGCCCTCGACCGCGGCGACGAGGACGCGGCCGGCGCCCTGGCCGCGGCGGTGCTCGAGCTCACGGCGGCGCTCGGCCTCGAGCTGCGGGCCGGGAGCGACGAGGTCGACGACGCATCGGCCGCGTTGGCCCGCGAGCGCGACGAGGCCCGAGGGGCCAGGGACTGGGCGCGGGCGGATGCGCTGCGAGCGACGCTGGAGGCCCAGGGTTGGACGGTGCAGGACAGCGCCGACGGTACCCGCCTGACCCGCTGGACACGAGGACTGCCAACCCCGAACCCCACCGATCACGGTTGCAGTGCCGCGAAAAGTGGAAAAGTTGGTTCCCATAGGGCCGAGGTTCCGCTACGCTCCGTGATGTTGGGGGTGCTCCTCCGTCCACACCGGGAAGCGCTTCCGGTGCAGCGGAATTCGACGATTCACGACACTAAGGTCCGGCCTGATGCTGCCCTGGAAGTCACGATGACGGCGCTCGAACAGAGCTTGCTCACCGAGGAGATCCTCGTCGAGCGCGCATCCCCAGGGTCGGGCGAAGGGGCGGGCCGCACCGGCCTCGCTGTTGCTGCGCCGCCTCCTCATCGGGCTCGACGCGGCAGCCAGTGCGGCGGGCTGGGCGATCGGGCTCCGCCTGACGAACGGCCTCGAGCTGCCGGCGCGGGCGCCCGGAGGCGCCGTCATCGTCGTGGCCATCCTCACGCTCGTCACCACGATCATGATCGGGATGCAACGGCTGTACCTCAGCCGGGTGTCGCGCCATCCGGGCCGTGGAGATCGGCCGGCTCTGGCGGGCCACCGGGCTCGCCGCCGGCGCCGCCCTCCTGCTGCCGCGGGTCCTCGAGATCGACGTGTCGATCCGGGCACGCTCGCCGGCGCCCTCGCCGCCTTCACGCTGCTGATCACCACACGCGGGATGTACCGCCACTGGTTGTCGGTCGGACGTCGGGACGGACGGTTCCTGCGCTCCGTCGTCGTGGTCGGCACCAACGAAGAGGCGTTCGACCTCTGCAAGCTGATCGGCGACCACCCGGAGCTCGGGTTCCGCGTGGCGGGTGTCGTCGGCGACGACGGCAGCCTCGAGCACCTCGTTCCTCGTCTCGGCGACCTGGACGACATCGTCGGTGTGGTCGAGCGGTCCGGCGCCAACGGTGTCGTGATCGCGGCCAGCAGCGTCAAGCCGAACCAGCTCAACGTCGTCATGCGTGAGATGTTGCGACGAGGCATCCACGTGCACCTCTCGAGCGGCGTTCGGGGCGTCGCCCACCACCGCCTCCGCGCCCAGCCGATGGCGCACGAACCGCTGTTCTACGTCGAGCCGCTGCGCCTCGCGGCCTGGCAGTTCGCCGTCAAGCGCACCATCGACATCCTGGGCACGATCGTCGGCGGCGTGCTCGTCCTCCCGGTCCTCGCCGTCGCCGCCGTGGCCGTCAAGGCGTCCGACCGGGGCCCCGTCCTGTATCGCCAGACCCGCATCGGTCGCGGCGGAACGCCCTTCACCGTCTTGAAGTTCCGGACGATGCGGCCCAACGCCGCCGACCTCTACGACCAGCTGGCGGTCACCCGCGCCGGCCGCGACGGGCCGCTCATCAAGCTGGTCGACGATCTCGCGACGCACCAAGGTCGGGCGGATCCTGCGAGCGGCTCAGCATCGACGAGCTGCCGCAGCTGTGGAACGTGCTGCGGGGGGAGATGAGCCTCGTCGGGCCGCGGCCGGCGCAGCCGAGCGAGGTCGCCAAGTTCGACGAGGAGCTGCAGGCCCGCCACGCCGTGCTGCCCGGCATCACGGGTCTGTGGCAGGTCGAGGCCCGCGACAGCCCCTCGTTCTCCGCCTACCGACGCCTCGACCTCTTCTACATCGAGAACTGGTCCGTCAGCCTCGACCTGGCCATCCTGGTCGCCACCGTGCAGAGCGTGATCCTCCGGGGATTCGCGCTGATGCTCGGGGGTCGGGGCGAGATGCGAGTGGGGCGGCAGCGGCCGGCCCCGGTGGTCCTGGACTAGCTCCCGGGATACGGTCGGGCCGTGCGCGTCCGGCCCCTCCGGCTCCTGGCCCTCGCCGGCGTGGTCTGGCTCGCCGCTGCCGCCGTTCTGGTGGCGCTGGCCCTCCGCGACCTCCGGGCCGGGATCGACGAGGTCGATCAGGCGAGGGCGGTGCTCGGTCCGGCCGACCTCACCACCCCGGAGCCGGCCCGCCGGCTCGGGCGGGCCGAGCGCCACTTCGCGACAGCGGCACGACACCTCGGCCACCCCGTCCTCTTTCCTGCTCGTTTCGTCCCCGTCGCCGGCCGTCAGCTGCAGGCCGTGCGGGCGATCGCGGGGGCGGCGGTCGCGGTCTCCGCGACCGGTCGACGCCGCGGCGGTCGACGCGGCGTCGGCACTCGACGCCCCGCCGCCTCGGGTCCGGGTAGGCTCGCCCTCCTCGAGCAGGTCGACGGGATCGTCGCCACCGCCCGGGACGAGCTGCAGATCGTCGACCTGGGGCCGGGGAACGCGCTCGTCGGCCCGGTCCGCACGGGCCGGGCCCGCTTTGCCGCCGAATTGGACGATGCCCGCTCCGGGCTCGACGGCGCCGCGGCAGCCATCGCCGCCCTGCACGACCTCCTGGCCGGGCCGAGGCGGACCCTGGTCCTGGTCGGGAACAACGCCGAGATGCGATCGGGTTCGGGCAGCTTCGCGTCGGTCGGCGTCCTGGACACGGAGAGCGGTCAGCTCGACCTCGGCCCGTTCGCCGCCGCCGGGGAGCTGACGTTGCCCGCACCCGCCCCGGCCATGGATCCCGATCTCGCTGCGCGCTGGGGGTGGGCCGAGCCGAACCGTGAGTGGCGCAACCTCGGGCTGACGCCGAGGTTCGAGTCGACCGGCGCACTGGCCGCAAGCATGTGGCAGGCCCGCACAGGGGAGGCGGTGGACGGCGTGATCGCCCTCGACGTCGCCGCCGTCGAAGCGATCGTCCGAGCGGCGGGATCGGTCGAGGTCGAGGGCGAACAGGTCGACGGTGGTGCCGTCGCCCGCCTGCTCCTCCACGACCAGTACGTCCAGTCCGGCGCGGAGCTGGGGGCCCCCAGGCGGCCCGCCGCGAGCGCCTGGGGGCGCTCGCCTCGGCCGCCGTCGCCGCCATCGATCGTGGAGACGTCGACCTCCCGGACCTGGCGTCTCGGCTGGCCGCCGCCGCCGCCGGTCGCCACGTGCTGCTCTGGTCGACCCGCACGGAGGTCGAGACGGGGTGGCGGGCGGCGGGGCTGGCCGGAGAGGTGCCGGACGATGCGCTCCTGGTCTCGCTCGTCAACCGCGGCGCCAACAAGCTCGACCCGTTCCAGATCGTCGAGTCCACCTTCCGCGCCACCCGCGCCGATGACGGCACCACCGACGTCACGATGCGGATCGTGATCGACAACCGGACGCCCGAGGGCGAGATCGCCTACATCGCCGGCCCGAACCCGGAGACCGGTACCGCGTACGGCGAGTACCGGGGAATCTTGACCGTCAACGGGCCCGGCCGCGCCTCCCACCTACGCCTCGGCGGGCTGCCGCTCGTGGTGTCAGGTGGCGACGGTGCATCCGTCGTCGTGGGCGCCGAGGTGCGAGTCGCACGGGGGGAGCGTCGCACGGTGGAGGCGACCGCAGCTTGCCCTCCGGGACGGACTCCCTCCGGCTGTTGCCTTCGGCCCGGCTCCCGCCGGGCGAGTGGCGTCGGGCGGGGACCGAGGCGTTCAACGACGGACTGGGCCGGACGCTCGACTGGTGACCTCGGCGATGCGCCGGTAGAGGTCGGCGGCCGGCGCCATGGCCACCCTGGGGATGAAGTGCTGGTCGAACGTCCGGCGGGCCGCCCTCGACCGCTGCTCCCGCGCCTGGGGGTCGCGCAGGAGGTCGAATCAGGGCGCGGACGAATGTGCGGTCGTCGTCGGCGACCACGACGCCGTCCGACGGCGGGACCCCCTCGGCGCCTTCGGTGGTGGTGACGACCGGGATGCCCAACGCAAGGGCCTCGAGGACCTTGACCTTCATCCCGCTGCCCCGTCCGACGGGATAGGCGAGCACTCCGAGCGAGGCGATGAAGGTGACGGCGGACGGCACCTCGCCCACGACGTGGACACCCTGGCCTTCGGCGGGCGGCAGTTGACGCCCGGCGAGCTCCAGGGATGCGTTCGGCACGGCGGAGGCCACGTCGGGCCAGATGGTGTGCACCAGCCGGTCGATGGCGTCCGCCGTCGGAGGCCAGACGCCCGTCCCGATGAGACCTGCGACCTGCGGCCGGGCGACCCGTCGGATCGGGCTCGTAGGCGGCCGGGTCGAGGCAGAGCGGGACGACGACGACCTCCACGGGCGTTCGACGAGCGACGATGCCACCCGGTCGGAGTTGGCGATGATCCGGGGAGCGCGCCGCGGCGCGCTCGGCCCGGGCGAACTCGAGCACCTGGCGGAACTGCCGGCGCCACGGCGGGCCCAGGTCCTGGTCGAGACGGAAGCGCAGCCCGACGACGACCGGAGCGTCGAGGTCGGATTGGAGGCGGGCGGTGTCGATCTGGTCGAGATGGACGACGTCCACGTCCCTCGCCGCGACCCGCACCCGCTCGGCGAGTGGGGATCGGGCGAGATCACCGTGCGGCGCCCGCAGGTTGTCCCACCGGTGGCGCCAGCCGAGGAACGGGAGGTCGACCTCGAGCACCTCCACCGACTCGTCGTCACCGCGCTCGTAGCGAGGCGTGGTGGCGAGGTGGGCGGCGACCGTCTGCACGTCGATGCCGTTGGCCCGCAGGCCGTGGAGCATGCCGAGGCTCGCATCGCTCATGGGGCCCACCCTCCGGCGCCGGGGGCTGTGGGAGGACGAGGAGGGTCCTCACCACACGTGCCAGGCGGGGCCGAGGTCGGGATCGTCCAACCAGCGCTCCGCCAGGAGTTCCGCCGGCCACTCCCGCCGCCCTCCGGCGGCGTGCCGGGCCGTGGTGAGCACGGCGTGGTCAACCAGGACAGGACGACGAGGGGCGCGACGACGTCCCTCGGCAATCCCGCGGCGCCGGCGGCGCGCTCGAACCACCCGAACAGGCGCGGTGACTGCGCCGTTCGGCCGGCGAAGAGCTCGACCATGGCGTCCACCCGCTCGTCGACCGTGCGGGCCCCGGAAGCGAGGGAAAGGGCGTCGGCCAGGAAGTAGGCCAGGTCGAACAGGGGCAACCCGTTCGGCCGGGCCGCCTCCCAGTCGAGGGCCACGAAGGTCGTCCCGTCGCTCATGACGTTCCACGTCCCGAGGTCGCCGTGGGCGACGATGGCCGGGAGGGACGGCAGCCGGTCGAGGACGGCCGGCGCCACCTCGGGCCACTCCGGCACCAGCACCCCTCGGAGCTCGTCGACGCGCGTGGTGTTGGCGGCGGCGGCGCGGGCGGTGCCGCCGATCCGCCCGAGCTCGATGATCCACTGCGCCACGTCGTCCACGATTCGCAGCCGATCGGATTCGGGGATGTCGGAGTCGAGGAGGAGCTTCGACAACGGGCGTCCGGCGGCGACCGATTCCACCGAGGCGGAGTGGCCGTCGACGGTCCCCCGGGTCAGCAGTCGCGGCACGTGAGCCGACACGCTCGGGCCGACGGCGTGGGCGAGCGCCAGGCCCGCTTCGTCGCGATCGAAGGGTTCGGTCACGTTCGGGACCCGGATCACCTTGACGACGGCCACCGGCGCCGCCGCGGCCCCGAACAGGAAGGCCGCGACCCGCGAACGCGCCTCTGTCCCGGGAGTGGCCAGGAACCAGGAGCGGGACGTCCCGACGTCGGCGCCGGCGCGCTCGGCCAGTGCGGCCCACCCGGGCGCGTGGCCGGGAGCCGTGGCCACGGTGAGCACCTCACGGCCGGGAAGGGGCACCCCTGCGGTCATCGCCGCCTGCACCACGAGGCGGCGGACCCGCGAGGCGGGCGGACGCCAGACGCCCACCGCGTAGCGTGCCGCCTCCGGGTGGTCGGGGCTCACGTAGCCGTCGGAGGCTCCCGGGAGGCCGAGCCCGAACCACCGCGTCGTGTCGTAGCCGGCGGCCCGCAGGCGGCGGCGCCCCCCCGCCCGAACAGGAGGAGCACCGCGGCCCCGGTGGCGATGGCGCGGGCGGCATCGGTGGCGGTGGCCGCGACGACCTCGGCGTCGGTGGGGTCGACGAGGTCGACCCCACTGCCCGCGAATCTGGCGAGGCCGAGCGCGCCCACGACGGCGATGGTGGTGGGGATGGCCGGCAGGAGGAACCGGAAGTCACCTTGGGCGTCGACCGTCCGTGCGATGGTCACGCGTCCACCACGAATCGGCCGGCCAACCGGCCGACGAGGCCCCCGAGGCGGTCGCCGGCGTTGTCGCGCACCCAGGCGGCATCGTCGGCCGACAGGCCGCGGAGCGCGAGGAGGAGCACCGGGAAGACCACCAGCCCGATGAGGGCGCCGAGCAGCACGCCGATCAGTCCCTCCAGCCCTCGGACGACCGCCCACGAGGCCAGCCCCATCACCGTGGCCGCGACCGTGGCCCGTGCCAGCGTGGCGGGACCGAGCCGGAACGGGCCGGCGACCCGATGGGCGGCCAGGAGGACGAGCAGGCCACCGACCGCCTGCGCGGTGGAGTTGGCGACCGCTGCGCCGATGGCGCCGTAGCGCGGGACGAGGGCGACGGCGATCGCGATGTCGACGACGGCGGCGGCGGCGACGACCGCCAGCGCGAGGCGGACCGCCCGAAGCCGTGCACGACCGACGTCCCGAGGGAACCGAGCGGCACGAAGAGGTAGCTCGTCATCAACACGGCGAGGACGGCGCCGGCATGGCGATACTCGTCGCCGTAGACGAGGCGGAGCAGGCCTGGTCCGACGGCCAACGTTCCCGCCGCTATGGGCAGCGACACGATCGCGACCAGGCGGAAGGACCGGCCCACCCCGACCGGATCCGGTCGAACTCGCCGGCGCCGAAGAGCGAGGCGATGGCCGGCGACAGCACGCTGGCCATGCCCTGGGGAAGTCGGGCGATGGCGGTGGCCATGGCGAAGGCCACCGAGTAGTTGGCCAGGGCGACCGGGGTGCTGTAGCGCTCGAGGAAGACGAACTCCGAGCGCTTCCAGACGACGACCTCGAACACGACCAGGACCGAGGCGACGGCGGCGTAGCCGTTGAAGTCACGACGGGCCTGCGGGTCCGGTTCGACGGTCGGGGCGATCGCCGCGAACGCCCGGCGGGCCAGTGCGCTGGTCCAGACGAGGGAGACGGCGGCGACGACGGCCTCGACGGCGAACATCCCGGTGATGCCGGTGCCGGCGGCGAGGGCCACGACGGTGCCGATCGTGCCTAAGCCGCCGAGGGTCAGGCCGATGGCCGCGGCCTGCCGCCAACGCTGGACGCCGATCAGCACGCCGTACGGAACGGTGTGGAGGGTGGTGAGCACGCAGACGACTGCGGCCAGGAGCCAGGCGTTGAGGAACAACCCGTTTCCGAAGCCGACGGCGACGACGATGGCGCCGCCGATGAACGCCCCGAGCAGCTCGAGGCGGAACGCCCACCCCACCAGAGCCCGCGCCGTGCCCGGCCGGTTGCGGCCGATGGCCTCGCCGACGTACCGCATCAGCGCGAGCGGAACACCCCCCGTGACCAGCATCTTCACGGAGATGGCGGCCCATGCGATGTAGCTCTGACGACCCATGAGCATCGGTCCGAGGATCCGCGCCTGCGACCACGCTCTGCACCAGCGTGTAGAGCTGCGGAAGCGTCGAGTTCAGGCCGTTCCAGAGGCCGCCCGAGAGCACGGAGCGGCCCGTCGTCATCACGACGACGTCGTCGTCGGCCGACGGGAGGACCGGCGGGGACGACATGCCCGGAAGTATCGCCGAAGAATCGCCGCGAGCTCGCGTCGGAGGGATGACTACCGTCAGGCCGAATGGGCACCCACTTCATGTCGGCGCCCGAGCGGCCGAACTAGATGGAGATGGAGTCTCGTTCGGACGACCCGAAGGTCGGCGCTGCGCTGCTCTACGCGGCTGATCTCGAGGCGCGCGCCGCCGGCCTTGCGGGCGGAGTATGTGGCTGCGACGCCCTGGCCGCACGCGGTCGTCCACGGCCTGTTCCCCGACGAGGTGCTCGACGAGGTGGTGCGCGAGGTCGCGGCGCTCGATCGTTCGGCCATGGCCGAGGCCCATACCCGCAACATGGTGAAGCGGGAGACGGCGGAGGCCGAACGGGTCGGTCCGGCGACGCGTGCCGTCCTCGACGCGCTGTCCGACCCCGCCTTCTTGGCCTTCGTCGGCCGGATCGTCGGCATCGACGACCTCGTCGCCGATCCCGACCGGTTCTGGGCCGGTGTGCACGAGACCCCGACCGATGGCTTCACCATGGTCCACAGCGACTTCGAGCGGCACCCTACTAGCGGGCTGTACCACCGTTCGAACGTGTTGCTCTACCTGAACCGCGACTGGGAGGAGGCCTGGGGCGGATCGCTCGAGCTCTGGCCGCCGGACATGGGCGAGCTGGGCCGACGCATCGTTCCCCGGTTCAACACCCTCGTGATCTTCGAGACGAACGCCACGACCTTCCACGGACTGCCCCACCCGGTTGCGGCCCCGGACGGCCGGTCCCGCCTCTCCCTGGCCGCCTACCAGTACTCCGAAGCCGCCGCCGAGGTGGCCAGCTCCACCCGGTGGTCGAAGTACGTCCGCCGCCCCGGAGACCGCTGGAGCGTGGCCGTGCCGAGCCGGTGGGACGTGCGGAACCACGTTCCTGCACCGATCCGAGCGGCCCTGCGCACGCTTCGAAGTCGTCTCCGTCCCTCCTCGCCTCGGTAGGATCGCCCGCTCATGCAGATCGTCATCACAGGTGGATCGGGGTACATCGGGGCCACGCTGGCGGCGGAGCTGCTGGCTCGGGGTCACGGCGTCCGCGCCGTTGACGTGCTGCTGCACGGGCAGCAGGCGGTTGCGGACGGGCTGAGGAAGCAGGGCGTCGACGTGGTCGTCGGCGACATCGCCGACCCAGCCGTGGTCGACGCGGCGTTCGCCGGCGCCGATGCGGTCGTGCACCTGGCGGCGATCGTCGGTGATCCGGCGTGCGCCCGGGATCCCGAGCGGGCTCGGCAGGTCAACATCGGCGGCACGGAATCGGTCATCGACGCCGTGGTGCGACAGGGCGTGGGACGGCTCGTGTTCGTGTCGACGTGCTCGAACTACGGGCGCATGTCCGACCCGACGGTCCCGATCGACGAGACGGGCGAGCTCCGGCCAGTATCGCTCTACGCCGAGCAGAAGGTCGGGATGGAGCAGCTCCTCCTCGGCGGCCGGGCGGCGCCGGCGGCCGCCACCTGCATCCGCTTCGCCACCGTCTACGGCGTCGCCGAGCGCATGCGCTTCGACCTCACCGTGAACGAGTTCACCCGCGACCTGTGGGCCGGGCGCCCCCTCGAGGTCTTCGGGGAGCTGTTCTGGCGTCCGTACATCCACGTCCGGGACGCCGCCACCGCCGTGGCGGACGGTGCTGGAGGCGGACGAGGCCAAGGTCGCCGGTCAGGGTGTTCAACGCCGGCACGTCGACGGAGAACTACCGCAAGCTCGACCTCGCCGAGCTCATCACGGGGCACCTCGGCCGGGGCGAGGTCACCTACGTCAGCCGCAACGAGGACCCTCGCGACTACAAGGTCAGCTTCGAGCGGATCCGCAAGGAGCTCGGGTTCGTGGCCGAGCACACGGTGCCCGACGGCATCGCCGAGGTCGCCGCGGCGCTCGAGGCCGGCCGCTTCCCCGATCCCTTCGCCCCGACCTACTCCAACTGACGGATCCGGGAGTGCCCGTGGCCGGAGCGATCGGCGTCGTCATGGCCGGCGGCCAGGGCACGCGGCTGCGCCCGTTGACCGTCACCATCCCCAAGCCGATGCTGCCCGTCGGCCAGCCGGGCCATCCTCGAGATCATCCTCCGCCAGCTCCGTCTACGCCGGCCTCGATCTCGTCTACGTCTCGGTCGGCTATCGGGGCTACCTCGTCCGTTCGTTCCTCCGGGAACTGGGCCTATCGACGGCCTCCGGGTCGAGGTCCTCGAGGAGGACGAGCCCCTCGGCACGGCCGGGGCGCTGGCCCTGCTCCCGCCCGGCGAAGGGCGCCGTGTTCACCATCAACGGCGACATCCTGACCAAGGCGCCCATCGCCGCGGCCATCGCCGGCCACCAGGAGTCCGCGGCGGCGACCTGACGATGCTGGTGCACCGCCATCCCGTCCCCCTCCCGTACGGGCTCGTGGACATCGAGGACGGGGGCCGTCCGGCGGATCCGCGAGAAGCCGGTGATCGACTTCGAAGTGGCGACCGGCATGTACGTCATCTCCCGCTCGGTCGTCGACGGTTCTGGTGCGGGGGGAGCGACTCCGACATGCCCGACCTCATCACCTCGCTCATCTCCCTCCGACCGCCCGGTCCGTGCCCACGTGTTCGACGAGCTCTGGACGGACGTGGCCGACCTGGCCGACTTCGAGAAGGTCAACCTCAACTCCGACAATGGGACATCGCTGTGACCGGCCCGAAGCTTCCCTCTCTCGCAGCTCACCCTCTCGCCGGCGCAGCGGTCGGCCGTCGACCGCGTCCTGGACTCCGGGTGGCTCAGCATGGGCCCGGAGACGGCCGCCGCCGAGGCCTCCTGGTGCGAGCGTGCCGGGGTCGCCCATGCGTTCCTGACGGCCAGTTGCACGGCGTCGCTGTGGCTGGCGCTGGCGGCCCTGGACGTCGGACCGGGTGACGAGGTCATCGTGCCGTCGCTCACCTTCGTGGCCGACGCCAATGTCGTGGTCCGCCTCGGTGCCACCCCGGTGTTCGCCGACATCGTCTCGCCGGCGGTGCCGCTGCTCGACCCGGACGCCGTGGCGGCCGTCGTCACGGAGCGGACCAAGGCCGTGATTCCCGTCCACTACGCCGGCTTCCAGGTCGACCTCGATGCGATCTGCGCGTGGCTGCGCCGGGGGTGGCCGTCGTCGACGACTGCGCCCATGCGGCCGGGGCCTCTCGCTCTCCGGCTCGGTGGCCCGGGGGGGCGGCGGCGACATCAGCTGCTACTCGTTCTTCTCCAACAAGAACCTGGGCGTCGGAGAGGGTGGCCTGGTCGTCACCAACGACGACGAGCTGGCCGGAACGGGCTGAAGCTCCTGCGCAGCCATGGCATGAACTCCCTCACGTGGGATCGCCATCGCGGGCACGCATCCTCCTACGACGTGCTGCTCGGCGGGGATGAACTTCCGTCCGTCGGAGATCGTGGCCGCCCTCGTCGGCGCCGGCCTCGAGCGGGCTGTCGGAGGAGAACGAGCGTCGTCGAGCCCACCTCGTCGGCCTACCGGGCCGAGCCTCGGGGAGCGGGGGGTCGAGATGATCTTCGACGACGGCCAGGGACACCACCGGCCACATCGCCGTCGCCCTCGCCGGCGCGACCGCCGTGGACGCCGTTCGGGAGGCGCTCGGCGACGACGGCATCCAGAGCAAGCGTCCACTACCCGCCGATCCACCAGTTCACGTATTACCGGTCCATCGAGACGGCACCCGTGTCTCTCCCGCACACCGAGGCCGGGGTCGCGACTTCGTGACGCTCCCCTTGTGGGGCGGGCTGACGGACGAGGACCGGCGCCGCATCGTGGACGTGGTCGGGCGCACCCTCGGCCCCGCTTGAGGCCCCTCCGGCTCGTCGCCTACACCGACGCCTCCGTACGCGGTGGTGCGGAGCAGACGCTCGGCACGTTGTTGGCCGCCCTGGACCCCGCGGTCGAGGTGACCGTCCTGGGCGTCGACCGGGAGGTGGCGGCATGGGTGGCGGAGCGTCGCCCCGGGGCTCGCATCGAGGTCGTGCCCGAGGCCCGCAACAAGGCCGACGTCGGCGCCGTCCTCGCCCACCTGCGCGCCATACGGCGCCTGCGCCCCGACGTCCTGCACGTGAACGACTTCACGCCGTGGCGAGGTCAGTACGCCCAACTGGCCGGCCTCCTGACCCCCGGGGTGCGGGTGGTGGTCTGGGAGCACTCGACCACCCCCTCGTCGTCGCGGTGCCAACGGGGGTCAAGCGGGCCCTGTCGGGGCGGCGGGCGCCCACCTGGCCTGCGGGCAGTGGCTGGCCGGCGAGGTCGAGCGCTTGCTCGGTCGCCCGCCGGGGTCGTTGCGCTGGATCCACAACGGGATCCCACCCGTGCTCCCGCCGGCGACCTCGGATCTTCCCGAGGGGTTCGTGATCGGCACCGTCGGCCGCCTCTCGGCCGAGAAGGGCTTCGACGTCCTGCTCCGGGCCGTCGCCCGGGTGCCCGACGTGCAGGTGGTCCTGGTGGGTCAGGGGCCGGAGGCGGGCGCCCTTCAGGCCCTGGCCGAGGAGCTCGGGATTGCCGGTCGCGTGCGCCTGACGGGCTGGGTCGAGGACAGCCGCGAGTACCTCGTGGGCTACGACGTCTTCGTGCTCCCGTCCTACACCGAGGGGTTCCCCCTCACGACGCTCGAGGCCATGTTGGCCGGCGTCGCGGTCGTCGCGGTCGGACGTCGGCGGCGTCAGCGAGTCGGTCATCCACGACGAGACGGGTCTGCTCGTCCGCCCCGGCGACGTGGACGGGCTGGCCGTGGCCCTCCAGCGCCTGGTCGACGACCCGTCCCTGCGGCGCCGCCTCACGGACGGCGGGACGGGCCATGGTGCAGGAGCGGTTCACCGCTCCGACCATGGCCCGACGCTTCGAGGAGCTCTACCTCGAGGTGCTCAGCCGCTGACCGTCAGGTCCTGGGCCCGGATGCTGAGCGTGGCCGGCGATCCGAGGGCCACCCCGTCCCCGAAGGCGAAGACGTCGCCGCGGGTCGAGAGGATGTAGTAGCCGGCACCCGAGCGGGTGGGCCGGAACTGGATGCCGGGCGTCGTGACCCCGAGGCCGGGCAGCGAACCGTGGAACGAGGCGTCGCCGAAGCTGAAGATGCCGCCGTCGGCGCCGAGAACCAGTAGCCGCGACCGGTGGGGGTGGCGGCGAGGGCGATCGACGTGTTCTGCACGTGATCCCCGGAGGAACCGAAGAAGTCGGCGTCACCGAAGCTGAAGATGCCGCCGTCGGCGGCCAGGACCCAGTACCCACGACCGCTGGGGTCGGGCGACCTTGGCCGCCTTGTTCTTGATCCGATGGCCGGGCACCGACCCGTAGAACTGGGCGTCGCCAAAGGTGAAGATGCCGCCGTCGGCACCGAGGATCCAGTAGCCGTGGCCGCTCGGCGTCGGCTGGAGGTCGATGGCGCTCACGCCACGGAGCCCGAGGCCGGGGGACGGACCCGAGGAACTGGGGCGTCGCCGAAGGTGAAGATGCTGCTGTCGGCGCCCAGGATCCAGTACCCCTGGCCGCTGGGCGTCGAGGAAAGGGTGATGGCCCGGTTGTTGCGGATGCCCAGGGCGGGAGCGACCCGAGCGAGCGGCTGGCGCCGTAGGCGTACACCTCGCCGTCGCTCCCGAGCACGAGGTAGCCGGGCGCCGACGGGGCGGCGGTGGAGGCGCGGACGGTGCCGACCGGGGCCGGCGTCGAGGCCACCGCCGAAGCCGAGGGCGCCACCGGGGCCGTGCCGGGGCCACGGCGGTCGTGGTGGCGGGCGCCGGAGCCGGCGCGGCGGCCGGAGCGCTCGTTGCCGGGGCCAGCGCCGGGGCGGCGGTCGTCGGGGTCGGGGCGGGAGCGGGAGCGGGAGAGGTGGTCGTGGGGACCGGGGCCGAAGCCGAGGTCGTGGTGGTCGGCGCCGGCGCCGAGGCCGGCGCCACCGCGCGAGGGTTAGCCCGGAGGCCGGGCCGAGCGTGACCTGCGAGGCCGTGGAGCCGTCCGGGAGGGTGTGGGCGGCGCCGAGGGGGATGGTCACCGTGCCCGTCGAGGAGGGGTTCACGACGACGGTCCCGTCGCTGTAGCTGCGCTTCCACCCGATCCCGACGGCGGTGCGAGCGGCGGTCGGGGTGCCGATGTCGGTCGTCCACCCTTGGGCGAAGGGATCGACGCCGGCCGCCGGGGGCGTGAAGAGGAGCGAGCTGCCGCCGCCGTCCCACCCGAGGAGGAACGAGCTGCGGACGTAGCGCTGGAAGCCGACGTCGGTGGTGCGCGGGTACGGCACGGCGAGGAACGTCCGGCCGAGGCCCTGGACGATCTCCTGCTGCTCGAGCTGGTGCGACCAGGCCCAGTCGGTGAGGATCTGGCCGTTGCCGTCGCTGCCCCAGCGGCCGAAGGCTCGCGGAAGTGCGCCGCTGGCGTAGCCGACCCAGCGGCGGTAGGTGGTGAGGTCGACGAAGTTGCCGCCGAGGTTCGGGATGACGCTGAAGCCGCCGCTGCGGAGGCGGGGCCCGGCGACGGCGAGGAAGTGGTCGGTCGCCGCGGCGTACGAGGCGTCGTTCGGGTACTTGGCCAGGATCGAGTCGCCGGGCAGGTAGTACTCGGGCGTGTTCATCGTGTTGTCGACCATCACGCCGTCCCAGCCGCCGGCGGCGAGCTCGGCCGAGACGCTGGCCGTCCACGCATCGATGTACGAGTCGTTGCCGATGTCCATCCACCAGTGACCGGGGTAGCCGGCCGACTCGACCCGGGCGCCGGCGGTGGTGGTCAGGAACCACTCCGGGTGCGTCCGCTCGGCGACGGCGTAGCCGACCCCGGTCGGGAGCTTGGCGTCGTCGACGCCGTTGCGGACGGCGTAGCTGCGGGTCGAGGACATGTCCTTGTAGACCAGGACCTTGACGCCGGGGCTGGCGGCCTTGATGGCCGGGATGCGTCCGGACTCCCACGCGTTGAGGACGATGACCCCGTAGCGGCCGGCGTCGGTGGCCGTGATGTCGCCGTTGCGCAGGGCGAGCAGGCCGGTCGCATTGGGGTGGGCGACCGTCGCGGTCGCCGCACACGCCGGGGTGGCCAGGGCCAGCACCAGCGTCACCAGCAACGTGGTGGCCGCCGAGATCGCAGGCGCGTACCGTCGAAGCATCGTGAGTCCTCCAGGTCATCGACCGGGAGGGCCTCCCGGGTGGTCCGGTAGCCCGGCTGACTGCGTGAGTCCCGTGGCTTTTCCCCGCCTCCTCGCGGGGGTTTGCCGTTGTCGCCACCCCGGCGTCGGGGTGTTGCTACGAACTCCATTGACCACACTCGGTGCCGGGTCGAGCCCAACACCACCGCGTTGCGTGGTCAGTGGTCCAGCAGGTCCTCGTAGACCAGGAGCGTCGCCTCCGCCATCGTGACCCGGCGGGCCAAGCGCTCGCGGAAGCGTGCCCGCCCCGCTCGGCCAAGCTCGCGCCCGCCATCGGGATGCCGAGCACGTCGAGGATGGCGCCGGCGATGTCGGCCGCCTCGTTGTCCACCAACCGGCCGGTCACCCCGTCGACGACGAGCCCGTCCATGCCCCCGAGGCCGGCCTGCGACGACCGGAAGTCCGGCCGCCATGGCCTCGAGCACGGCCAACGAAGCGCCTTTCGTAGGTGGACAGGTGGACGGCGCAGGAGGCATGAACCAACAGGTCAGCGACATCGTTGCGCTCACCGAGGAGGTCCACTGCGCCCTCGAGGCGGTGCTGGGCCACCGCCCCCTCCACCCGGGGGCGCAGCGGCCCGTCCCCGACGAGCGCGAGGGTGACCTCCTGGCCGAAACTCGGCGGACCCGGGCGAGCGCTTCGACGACGAGGTGGGGGAGGCGGGGGAGGGGCGAGGCGTAGGCTGACCATCACGAGCCGGTCCGCGGCGTGTGCGTCCACGGAGGAGCCCTCTGGCCTCGGGTCCGGGACGCCGTTCGGCACGACCCGGAAGCGGCGCTCCGGGCCGATGCCCCGGGTCAGACCGGCCTCGCTGGCGAAGGTGGAGACGGCGATGATCCGGGCGCATCCGTGGGCAGCGATCCGTTCGAGGGCGACGGCCAGCCGCCCGGCCGTGCCGCCCAGGGCCCAGAACGACCACCCGTGGGGGGTGAAGACGCATCGGTTCCGCCGGCCGGCGAGGGTGGCGGCGAGGCGAGCGACGAGGCCGCTCTTGGAGGAGTGGGCGTGGATGACGTCGGCCCGCCGGCAGAGGCGAAGGAGGCGGATGAGGTCCGGGACGTCGGCGATAGGGGAAGCGCGGCGCGGGTCGGTCGGCACGCGATCGAGCCCGAGGCGCTCGGCCTCCGTCCACAGGATCGATGTCCTCGGACAGGCGACGGTCACCTGCCAGCCGGCGGCGAGGATGGCCGTAACAGCGCCATGACGTGATGCGGCACCCCGGCGACGAGCGGCTGCGCCACGACGAGCAGGCGCATCCGGCGGGGGAGGTGCTCACACCAGGATTATCCTCTGCCGGCTGCCTGCGGTCGTGCCGGCCGGGGAGTGGGATGGATCTCAACGATGTGCTGCGGGTGCTCTGGCAGCGGAAGCTCATCATGGTTGCGACGACCCTCGTGGTGCTCGCCCTGGGGTTCGCCTCGCTCCAGATCCAGACACCGGTGTACGAAGCGACCTCCACGGTGGCACTGACGCCTGGTACCGGCACGACCGACCCGATCTTCATCATCAGCCAGATCGACGTCATCACGCCGCTCTACGCAGAGGCCGTGAAGACGCGGGACACCCAGCTGCTGGCGAAGTCGCTGCAGAAGGGCCGCGACGTCGGCGAGCTGACGGTGCGGACCTTCAGCGGGGCGCCGATCATCAAGATCGACGTCCGCAGCCCGAGCCCGGCGGCGGCCCGATCCGGCGCCCAGGCGGTGACCGACGCGCTGCTGCTGCGGGCCCAACGCGGCGAGATCGGCCTGACCGACACCCTCGCGCTCTCTCAGATCGACCGGCCCTCCCTCCCGACGGACCCGGTCAAGCCCCTACCGAAGCTGACCATGCTGATCTCCCTCGTGCTCGGGCTCGGCTCCGGGGTCGCCGCGGCCGTGCTGTGGGACCGACTCGGCCGCAAGATCGACACGATCGACGAGCTGGCGGCGGCGGCGGGCGTCCCCTGTTTCGGCGAGGTGCCGACGGAGCGGGCCATCAGCGGACTGCGCTCGCCCAACGAGCTCGTCAACGACCCGCAGTACCGGATCGTCGCCGAGGCGCTCGCGCGACATCCGCACCAACCTGCAGTTCACCAACGCCACGTTCCGTTCGATCCTGGTGACGAGCCCAGAGGGCCGCCACGGCAAGACGTTCCTCGCGTTCGGGCTCGCCGCCACCCTCGCCCGTTCGGGCGCCCGCACCCTGCTGGCCGACGGCGACCTGCGCCACGGCCGGGTCGCCGAGATGTTGGAGATCCCCCACGAGCCCGGGGTGATGGACGTGCTCCGGGGCCGACCGCTGGCCGAGAGCCTGCAGAAGACGGGCCTCGACGCGCTGCAGCTCCTCCCGGGCGGCCGCATCGAGGACGACCCCGGTGAGCTGCTCGAATCCAGCTTCTTCCACACGTTGTACGAGCTCGAGGCGGCCTTCGACGTGGTCGTCGTGGACGGCACACCCCTGGTACCGGTGAACGACGCCCACCTCATGGCCCGCTACGTCAGTTGCGTCCTCCTGGTGGTGAGCGCCGGGACGTCGACGCGACGGCAGGTGCGCACGGCCGTGGACCGGCTCTCCATCATCGGCGTCCAGGTCACGGCGGTGGTGCTCGACGACTTCCAAGGTGCGCCGCCGGGCCAGCTGCTCCCCGGTACCTGCGCCCGGCCCGGCAGGACTGACCTCGCCGGTCAACGAATGCGTCGGCCGGCGCCCCGACGCTCGTCGGAGCGGCCGTGTTGCCATCGGAGGAGCGGTCCGGCCAGCGGTGGCGCCGGGCGCAGGAGCCGGGCCTTCCACGTCGCCTTCCGGTCCGATGGGACGAGCTCCGCAGCGGCGGCGAACCCGGCCGCGGCTTCCCGCCACCGCCCGGCGGCCAACGACGTCTCGGCTCGCCGGAGGTGCTCCTGGGGTGATCGGCCGGCCAGGCGATGCTCGACGTAGGCCCGCTCGTCGGGGCGGAGGTCGAGCCCGAGCAACCGTCGCAGCACCGCGACCACGGCGGCGTCCATCGCCGTGGTGTCGGCCGACAGGCCCTCGCCCCAGCGGTACAAGGCCAGCGGTCGGGGCTGATGGCGGATTTCCACCTCGGCGAAGACGGCCCGCATCCAGAACTCCCAATCCTCGGCGTGGCGCAGGTCGGTGGCGAACGGCCCGATCTCCTCCGGGAGCAGTCGCGGGAACATCGACATCGTCGAAACGAAGTTCTGCTCGAGGATGGCCCGGCGCTGGTGGGTGCGGGCCGGGAAGTGACCGTCGTGACGCATCTTCCGGGGGTCGATGCCGGTCAGTGAACAGCCAGTACACGTTGGCGGTGGCGATCGTGCGGCCGCCGCCGTGGTGGGCGAGCAGGGCGGCGATGTGCTCGGGAAAGAGGATGTCGTCGGCGTCGCAGAACGCCACGAGGTCTGCCGTCGCCTCGGCGATTCCTCGGTTCCGGGCTGCGGGCCACGCCCGCGTTGGCCTGGCTGACGAGGCGGACCCGGTCGCCGTGGGCGGCGGCGATGGCCGCCGTGGCATCCGTGGAACCGTCGTCCACGACGACCAGTTCGACCGGCACCGTCTGGCCGAGGACCGAGGAGATGGCCGCTCCGATGGTGGCCTCCCCGCGTTCCAGGCGGGCATCACGACGGTAACCGAGCTCATCGCAGGATCTCCTCGTAGAGGGCGAGGAAGCGACGGACCATCTTCGCTTCGGTGGCGTCCTCGGCGATCCTCGCTCCGCCGTCGACGAGTCGGAGCGCAAGGTCGGGGTCGGCCAGCACCCGCCGCAGGGCGGCGGCGAGGGCCTGGGGATCACCGGGCGGAACGAGGAGCGCGTCCACGCCATCCGTCAGCAGCTCGCGGATGCCGCGGACCTCGGTCGCCACGACGGGCACCCCCCCGGCCGCAGCCTCCAGGGCCGTCGGGGCAGCCCCTCCCAGCAGGAGAGCGCACGCGACGTCGGCCGCACCGAGCACGGACCGGGCGTCGTCGCGAGGGCCGGTGAGCACGACCCGGTCCGCCACCCCCGTCTCCGATGCGGCCCGCCCGAGCTCCTCCCGCAGGGCGCCGCCGCCGACGATGGCCAGGACGGCACCCGGTACCCCGGCGAGGGCCCGTATGGCTGTGGCGTGGAGTCCTCTGAGGCGCCAACCGGCCGACCACCACCACGAGCGGCGCCGACGGATCGTGGCCCCAGCCCTCGAGGAGCGCCCGACGGTCAGAGGGCGGCCGGTGCGGGTGGCACTCCGTTCACGATCGTGGCCCGGGCCCGCACCCCGTGCTCGGCGAGTGCGGCGGTGACGCCCGGACCGCAGCCGACCACGGGCAGGCCGAGCAGGCGGAGCACCCGGGCGGCGGCGGGGTACTCCTCGTCGGGCACGCCGTGGAAGCTCACGATGGTCCGGGGCCATCGACCACGGCCGGTGGCCAGGCTGGCGACCGCAGCCATCCCCGGGTTGTGGGCGTGCACGAGGTCGGGCCGGAAGGCGCGCATCGCCCGCCGCAGCACAACCGCCGCGGCCGGAATTCGCTCCCGATGCCGTTCGAGGTGGGGGAGCGGATGGGTGCGGACGTCGTTCGCCGGACGCCACGGGCCGGGCGTCGCGACCACCTCGGCTGCATGGCCTGCCGCTCCGAGGCCGGCGACGAGCGACAGCACGACCCGCTCGGCCCCACCGGGGGCCAGGTCCTGGATCACCTGCGGGATGCACATCGGTCCTCGTACAACGACAGGGTGCGGGTGGCGGCGAGTGCGGCCGGGAAGCACGCTGCGCACCCGCTCGAGGCCAGCGGCACCCAGCGGGACGCGGAGGTGGGCGTCCTCGACGAGCGCGTTGATGGCCTCGGCCAGTGCTGCGGCGTCGTCGGGCGGCACGATCAGCCCGGTGACACCGTCGTCCACCAGCTCGGGCACGCCCCCGACCCGGGTGGCCACGACGGGTAGGCCGGCGGCCATGGCCTCGAGGATCGAGATCGGGAGGTTCTCGGCCCTGGACGACAAGACGAACACGTCGGCGTCGCGGAGGCGGGCCCGCAGGTCGTCGACGTGGCCGTGGAACGTGACCGCGCACGCCGAGCCCCAGGCCAGCGCGGCGTTCGAGCGCGCCTCGTTCGGTGCCGTCGCCGAAGACGTCGGCCGCCACGACGGGCCCGACGCGGGCGCAGGCCTCGATCAGGAGATCGATCCCCTTCCAGACCTCGAGGTTGGCGGCGGTGACCACCCGCACCGGCCCGGTCCAGCACAGACGGGGCATCGTCGGCGTCCTCGGAGGCGTCGATGCCCGAGGGGATCACGACGGTTCGTCCCTGTGGAACTCCGACTGTGCCGATGAAGTCGGCCATGGCCTGCGACGGCACGACGACCGCAGCCAGGCGGGCCAGACCCGCTTCGAGGGGCAGGTAGATCCCGAACAGCCAGACAGCGGCGCCGCCACGACGAGCGCGGCCCCGGGAGCCGGCGCCGCCCGCCCGACCCGGACCGCCAGGTCCTCCGGCAACCCGTGGTACGTGTGCACGACCACGGCTCCCCGGAGCCGGGCCAGCGGACGGGCGAAGAATCCGGCCCGGCGGTCCTGGGTGTGCACGACGTCGGCGTCGGCGAGGAGCCGCCACAGGCGCCGCAGGGCGAGGACGTCCCACTTGCTCCGGACCTCCAACACCTCGGCCGGCACGCCGTCGGCTCCGAAGGCGGCTGCGATGGCGTCGGTGGCACAGACGACCCGAACGTCCGCCCCGGCCGCCACTCGCGGCACCAGGTCGCGCAGGTGGGAGAGCGGTCCTCCGTGATCGAGGGTGGAGACGTAGACGAAGCGACGGCGATCGGTCACCGGGCCGTCGCGGGCGACTCGGGGCGGTCGGTCCGACCCTCGGCCCAGGTCATGGTGGCGAGCGCTCCGAGCACCCAGAACGGCGGGTAGTACTGCTCCGACAGCGTCAACGCGGCGACCATGGCCACGACCAGCGAGCCTCGTACGGCGATGGCCAGGCCGGGCGGACCGAGCCAGTTGACGCGCCACCCCGTGGGCCCGCTGGAAGACCAGGGCCAGGTAGCCCACGAAGAGCAACAGCCCGGTGACACCCAGCTCGGCGGCGACGTCGAGGTAGGCGTCGTGGACGACCCGCAAGCCGGAGAAGGTCCCGGGCGGCCGGCCCGTCTTCTCGAAGTAATAGAACCCGAAGTTGCCGGGCCCGAGCCCCAGTACCGGGCGTTCGGCTGCGAGCTGGGCGGCGGCCCGCCAGGCATCGAGACGGGTCTCGACGTTTTCCTGGGCGATGCTCTGCTTGGCCGTCAAGCCCTGTTGCAGCTCCGCGTTCGGCGAACCCAAGGCGAAGAGGGCCACGAGGACGGCCAACGTCCACGCCGGCGAGCAGCGCCGGGATGTGACGTCGCACGGTCAGTGCGTGCCAGACGCCGCCCACGGCCAGCACAAGCAACAGCACCGAGAAAGGGACAGGAGGACGCCGGCAAACTCGAGTCCGACCATCGCCAGCACGGCGACGCGGTGGCGCCCCGCCGGTGCCACAGCCGCAGCGTCAACGGGATCGTGGTGGCGAGGATGAAGGCGAGATCGTTCGGGTCGCCGGCGGTCGGGGCGGCCAAGGCCCTGGCCCCGGAGAGGAAGTTCGAGATGGCCAACGCGGCGGCGATCGCCGCGCTTGCGGAGACAGTCACGCACGGCCGTCGCCAGCCGTCGATCCGCGAGCTGGGTGGCGACGACATAGAGCCCGGCGAAGCTGGCGTAGCGGATGGTGGTGGTGATCGCGTGGGCGTCGACCGGGCCGCCAGCGACGAGACGAGGGCCAGGCCCAGGAGCAGGCTCAGCACCACGTGCACCCGATCGAAGCAGAGCCGGCGCTGGGTGACGAGCGCATCGAGCACGAAGGCGGCGAAGCACAACGCGCCGGCCGCCTTCACCGGCGTGACCGCCGAGCCCTCGGCGGTGGTGGCCACGGCCGATTCCAGGGGTCCGACGGCGATGAGCAACAGCAGCGCGACCGGCGGCCGGAACAGGGCGAACGCGCCCACCGCCACCGCGAGAACCGCCCCGATCGCCGCCAACGGCGGGGCGACCGTCATCGCCAGGAGGGCAACCGCCAAGAGGCCGCCGAGCCCTGCGGCGACGGTCGAAAAGCGGGCCGGTGGACGAGGCAGGGTTGCCGGGGCCGTCACCGGGCGGACGGTACCATCGCTCGGTGAGTGCGAACCAGGGGACGACGTCCCCGCCCCGAAGAACCCTGTCGTTAACGACCGCCTCGAACAGGCTCGATTCACCGTGGCTTTCCACGGCTTCGAGCCGACGGAGGTGCAGGACCTGCTCCGGTCGGTGGCCGGCGACCTGCGGGCCGCAGCCGGATCCGGCGCCATGGCGGGCGGCGCTCCGGCCACCGGCGATCACGAGGGCGTCGGCCCGGCGATGCGACTGCGGAGGGCCGAGACCGATGCGGCCGAGATCGTGCGGCTGGCCCACGACGAGGCGGCTCGGATCGTCGGTGCGGCCCACGACGAGGCCGATCGGATCCGCCAGCAGGGACGCGACGACGCCGAAGACCTGCGGGTTGCGGCCGCCGGAGCCCTCGATGAGCTTCGGTCGGCGGCCGAGCAGGCCGATGCGGAGTCCCTTCGGGCCGAGGCTCGCGCCAAGGTGCTCGAAGGGATCCGGTCGGCCAACGAGATGGTGACACGCGCCAGGCACGAAGCCCAACGGGGCGACCTCGAGGCGCCCGGGGGGCGCTCGTCGGTGGCGACGGCCGGGCGGACCCGGCTGCGACGGACGAGGACGGTACCGCCCACGAGGATCGCGGCGAGGCCGACGATCGTGAGGCCGACCACGTCGGTCCCGGTCACGGGCAGTGTCGAACCCGGGGCGGCGGCGACGCCGGAGCGAGTCGCCGTGGCCGGCAGGACGGCGGTCGGGCGGTCGAACTCCTCGGGCCCAGCACCTCACCCGGCGAGCGGGTGTACGGATCGTCCGCCGTCTGGCGCAGATGCGGGCGACCGGCACCGCCAGAGCGATGGTGAAAGCGGCAGCCGCCACATAGGTACGAATCGTCATCACATGCTCCTGTTCGGCGTCGCCACACTATAACGCAATATCAACACTCTTCGTGGTCGAGCTTCTCGGCGGCGAACCGTCGTCCGGTGCCGGGGGATTTGCACGCCGAGCGGCGGGGGCCGACGCTGTCCGATCGACATGGGACGACGCCGCCGCTCCGACGCCGGCGTCCGGCCCAGGCTACCGGCCGGGTTCGGGACCATCTGGGTGTCCAGGTGGCCCTCGATCTCGTTGGCTTCGGGATCGTGCTGCCGATCCTGCCGCTCTACGCCGAGCGCTTCCACGCCTTCGCCGGCGACGGTCGGGTTGCTCGTGGCCTCCTTCTCCCTGGCCCAGTTCGTGTCCGGAAGCGCCGATCTGGGGGCGGGTCTCGGATCGCATCGGCCGCAAGCCGGTCCTCGTCCTGTCCCTTGCCGGCACCGCCGTCGGCAGCCTCCTCACCGGCCTGGCCGGGGACTCCGTGTGGCTCCTGTTCGCGGCCCGGATCCTCGACGGGGTCTCCGGCGCCAGCGTCTCGGTGGCCCAGGCTGCGGTCACCGATCTTCGCGCCACCCTTTCGGAGCGACCCCGACTCCTGGGGTTGCTGGGCGCTGCCTTCGGGGTCGGCTTCGTGGCCGGGCCGGCCATCGGTGCGCTCGCCGCCCTCGGCGGTCCGCACGTCCCGTTCTTCGCGGCCGCCGCGCTGGCGGCGGTCAATGCCGTGGTGGCCACGGTGCGCCTGCGACCCGACGCCCGGCCGAGCCCGTCCCCGGAGGGCGCGCCGACCACCGTGGGCGGTCGTGCCGTGCGGCGGGAGCTGGCCGATTACCTGCTCGTGGCGTTCGTCAGCCTGGTCGCATTCAGCGCGTTCGAGGCGACCTTCGCCCTCTTCGGCGAGCGCCGACTCGGGCTCCGGCTGGCGTCGACGGGGGCCGTGTTCGCCGGTATCGGGGTGCTCATCACGTTGGTGAACGGGGGGCTGGTGGCGCCGACCGTCCGTCGGCTGGGCGAGCCGGGCACGCTCCGACTCGGCCTCGCCCTGAATGCGGGCCGGCTCACCATACCTTCCCTTCGTCCACGGATGGCTCACGCTGGTGCCGGCCCTGCTGTTGCTGACGACCGGCCAAGGGCTGGTCACGCCGACCCTCTCGGCCACAGGTCGCGGGTCGGGTGCCCGAGCATCGGCGAGGCCAGGCGCTCGGGGCCCAGCAGTCGGCGGGCGGCCTGGCCCGGGTTGTCGGGCCGATCGCCGGCGGGTTCGCCTTCGAGCACATCGGCGTCGGCGCGCCCTACGTCGGTGGTGTCGTGCTGCTGGCGCTCGCCATCGCACTGCTCAGCCGACGGCGGACGCCGATCACCCACCCGACTTGACCAACTTGTCGTCAGGGAGCCGGCGTCGCCGAAGAGCTCGCTCGCGCCAGTGGTCGACGAGGGCGGTCGGTGTCGCGGTCGTCGGGGTGGAAGTCGGGGCGGTTGTAGTCGCGGAGCTGGCGCCACATTCCTTGGCTGAGGAACGGCGAGCGCCGGAAGCGCTGCCAGGCTCGTGCGGAGGACCCCGCCGGTAGCGTCTCGCGGTCGCCCAGCACCGAGACGATGATCTGGACGACATGCCGACGAGGAAGCCGAACGTCATCAGGTTCATGGTCAGGTCCGCATCCGCTCGGTGCCGCCGACGGCCTTGTAGACGTCGAACGCCACCGCCTTGTGCTCGGTCTCCTCGAGGGCGTGCCACAGGAACAGGTTGCGCACCTCGTCGTCGCCGAACAGCGCGCGCGCCTCGGGGTCGGTGAGGAGCAGCTCGGCGAGGGTGGCGGTGAAGTGCTCGAGGGCGGCGGTGGCGGCGAGGTTCGACGCGGCCGGCGCGCAGCGGGTCGCGCATCGCCAGGCCCTTCTTGGTGAAGCGCTCGAAGCGCTTGGTCGGGTAGCCGAGCTCGGCCAGCCGGTCGTTGAAGCACCCGGTGCTCGCGGCCGTGGATGGCCTCCTGGCCGATGAAGCCGGCCACCTGGCGCTTCAGCTCGGGATCGGTGATCTGGTCGCGGTAGTGGCGGACGGAGCGGACGAAGAAGTCCTCGCCGTCGGGGAACACGGCGGAGAGCGACGCCGCCAGGTGGCTGTGGAGCAGGTCGCCGTCGGCGGCGAAGTGCTTCGGCAGGTCCTGCAGGGACTCCTCGAAGGAGATGCGGCGGGTGGGGACCATTGCGGGCGGGGCGCTGGCCGTGCTCATGTCCAGCATCGTCGCCGACACCTAACCCCGATCATTCACGCCTCGATCTGATTGGCGTGATCGGAGCCTCGGCGGTGTGGTCTGCGCCGAGCGCTGGTCTGGACGGGTAGGTCGGCGGCTGCGGGTTCGCTGGAGTCGGGCCGATCATCGGGTTCGAGGCGTTTCGGGGCACGTCTTTGAACAGAGGTCCGGGGCCGGACGGTTCAGGCGATGAGGGCGAGGCGCCGGTAGGCGCGGTGAAGTTGGTTGGCCTCGGGCCAGTCGTCGAGGAGGCGCACGATGTTGCGGCGGCTTGGCGGACGACGCGGGCGGCGGTGTGCCAGAGCCGCCAGCGAAGCGTCTTGGGCTCGGCGATCGAGACGGCCGGTGAGGCAGAGCAGCTGGAACCAGCGGACGAGATCGGCGGCCGAGCCGAGGCGAGCCATGCCTGGTTGGCGTCGAGGTCGCGGAACGGGAACCGCTCGAGTCCCGATGCTTTGAGCCGGCGGATGTGGTCCTCGACGTGGGCGTGGGCGCGCATGGTGACGTCGAGCGTCGACGGGGGCGCCGGCCTGGTCGGTGTAGTGGCCCCAGTAGCGGAACTCTCGGACGGGAACAGCGACGTCTGCGCGCCGGGATGCAGCGGTTCGCGGCGCACGATGAGCCGGGTCCCTCGGGCCAGTCGGCCAGGTCGACGAGGTTGGTGAGCTCGGTCACCGCTGCGCCATCGCGGAGCTGGCCCGACTGGGTCAGGGCCGGGGCCAGCGTGTCGTTGTCGACGGCCGCCGAGAACGCGGCGTGGATGGGCGTCGTGGGCGGGCCACGACGGCGAAGCCGATGTTGCGGGCCCGGCACTCGGTGAACCCGTTGGTGCAGCCGGCCGAGTCGGCCCGGACCACCACCTCGCGTTGCACCCGCCGGGGCGGTCGCCGCGTCGGTGCCCGACGGCGACCTCCGCGGGGAGTTGGGCGATGGCGTCGTCGAGCACGGTCGAGGTGATCGGCGATGTTGTGCGTTCGCGTTGCCCGGCCGCAGCAGCGCGGCGAGCGTTTCGCCGGTGGCGTCGGCGAAGCAGAACATCGGCGGGAACCCGAACCCATGCTTGTAGTTGGCGGCGGTCCCTTCCTTGTTCTCCGAGTGGATGTGGACCAGCGACGCGTCGATGTCGAACACCACCGGGTCGGTCCCGGTCGTCGCCGACGATCGTTCCCACACGTCTCGGCGCACCACCGCGGCCGCCGCCGGAGATCGTCGAGGGTGGCGGCGTCGATCGATCGGACGGTCCGATAGAGGGTCGAGTCCGACGCGACGTCGCCGAACAGGGCGGGTTGGGCGCGGAGGCGTTCGATGTCCGAGCACGCCTCGCCGCCGCCGGCGAGCATCACCATGGCGTGCACCAACACGGTGCCGCGGTCATGGACCGTCGCTCTCGGGAACGCCATCGACAACGAGTCGCCCAGCCCGATCCGGTCGGCCAAAGCCGCCAACGCGGCAACCCGACATGGGCGACGACCTGGTCGCCGCCCCCTTCCACAACCACGCTCGCGGCGCTGTTACCGTTCACCTCGGAAGTGCCCTCCAGGGATGGTGTTCTGGGGTCTCGACAACCCCAGAATCCCTTACCGGGAGGGCTTTTCCGCGGTACGCGCCGATCAGCTACGAGCCGCGTGAATGATCGGGCTAACTCGCGGGCAAGGCGGCGCGGTTCCCCGGCCGCCGTGATGAGGACGCAGCGCGTGTAGCGCCGTGCTCGAAGCGGCCATTCGACCCCACCCGCGACTCGGGGTGGAGCGTGGCGCCCTCCGCGCCGGTGTTGTTACCGTCGAGTAACAACTCTGACGCCGTGCCCCCCGGAGGTGCCCACGACCATGGCTGACTTCTCCCTCGGCCTGAACGAGGACCAGCTGCAGATCCAGAAGTGGGTCCACGACTTCGCCGAGGACGTCGTGCGTCCCGCCGCCGCACGAGTGGGACGAGCGGGAGGAGTTCCCGTGGCCGATCGTCCAGGAGGCGGCCAAGATCGGCCTCTACGGCATGCGACTTCATGGCCAACGCCTGATCGGCGACCCGACCGGCCTCACCCTGCCGGTCGCCATCGAGGAGCTGTTCTGGGGCGACGCCGGCATCGGCCTGGCGATCATGGGCTCGGGCCTCGCCGCCGCCGGCATCGCCGGCAACGGCACGCCCGAGCAGGTCGATCGAGTGGGTGCCCGCAGTGCTACGGCACGGCCGACGACGTCCAGCTCGGCGCCTTCTGCGTGAGCGAGCCCGACGCCGGCTCCGACGTCTCGTCGCTGCGCACCCGGGCCGTCTACGACGAGGCCAACGACGAGTGGGTGCTCAACGGCACCAAGGCGTGGATCACCAACGGCGGCATCGCCGACGTCCACGTCGTCGTCGCCGCCGTCGATCCCGAGCTGAAGGGCCGCGGCCAGGCCAGCTTCGTCGTGCCGCCCGGCACCAAGGGCCTCTCGCCAGGGCCAGAAGTACAAGAAGCACGGCATCCGCGCCTCGCACACCGCCGAGGTCGTGCTCGACGACGTGCGCATCCCCGGCCGCTGCCTGCTCGGCGGCAAGGAGAAGCTCGACGCCAAGCTGGCCCGGGCCCGCGAGGCGCGGCCACACGCGGCGAGAAGCAGCCGGCGATGGCCACGTTCGAGGCCACCCGCCCGACCGTCGGCGCGCAGGCGCGTCGGCATCGCCCGCGCCGCCTACGAGTACTCGCTCGACTACGCCAAGGAGCGCAAGGCGTTCGGCAAGCCGATCATCATGAACCAGGCGATCGCCTTCAAGCTCGCCAACATGGCCATGGAGATCGACGCCGCCCGCCTGCTGATCTGGCGGGCCGCGTGGCTGGCCCGCAACGGCGGCTTCAAGAACGGCGAGGGCTCGATGTAGCAAGTCAAGGCCAGCGAGGTCGCCGTGCGGGTGACCGAGGACGCCATCCAGATCCTCGGCGGCTACGGCTACACCCGCGAGTACCCCGTCGAGCGCTGGCACCGCGACGCCAAGATCCACACGATCTTCGAAGGCACCGAGCGAGATCCAGCAGCTGGTGATCGCCCGGGCGATCTCCGGCCTGCGCATCGAGTAGGCCTGACCTGGACATTTGCTCGTCTGACCGACTGAGCGCCACACGAGCGACCTCGGTGGACGGACGGCCACAAACCGGCCGACGTTTCGCTGGTTCGGCCCGTGGTGGCTATGGAAAATCGTGTTGCTGACCATCGTGGTCAGGTTCGCCATCGGTGACTTCGACGGGTGGGAGCGGCCCTTCGGCGTTGTCTGCATCGGCGCCCTTGCAGTGGTGATCGCCCTGGACCTCTGGCGGCCGCGTCAGCGGAAACGGACGGGCCAGAACTAGCGCCGAAGTGTGCCGATCGGCTCGGCCGGAAGCACGGCATGATGTCCCCAGTGCCGGAGCGGACGAGAGTCTGGATCGACAGTACGGACATCCGATGCTGCGGTGCGCCGTTCGCGCTGGGGTCACACGTGGTGTGGGACGCAGGCCAGTTGACGGAGACGATCATCTTCGGCTGATCCTGGGCGATGACGTTGCGGACATGATCGACTTCATGAGGGACCACCACGGCCAGATCGACGACACGGTGAGGATCTCTGGCGAGGTCGTTGGCATCACCGCGGCCTTCTGCCGTTACTCGTCGAACGGAGGAAGGGGCTTCCGGCCGGTCGAGGGAACGACGACGACCGAGCCTCGCTCGGCGGTGGATCCCGAGGAACGCGCCGGCAACGCTTTGATGTTTGTCGGTTACATGGTCGCGCTGGCCTAGTGCCGATGTGTAGATCGGCACAGCGTTTCGCTCTCGCATGGCGAAGACGGCCACGATGAGCGTCCCCTTCGATCTCAGTCGTCGCGCGGTTGTCGGTCCAGATGGGGAGGCGTGGTCCTCGAACTTCGAGACAGCGGCCTCTCGTCCCTCCAGAATCACTTCCTGCTGAACTCCTGTTGCGTGCCATCGGAAAGTCGCCGGTGTGGCAGGCAAGCCTCGCTGACTCGACGGGTGCCCTCATCGAGCAGTTCGAGAGCCGCGACTACTTGGAAGCACGGGCATGGGTCGTCTCAGCCCCCGAGCGAATCGAGGCCGGCCTCCCTCCGCTCGCCTAGGACGCCGAAGTGGGATCGCTCGGCGCCATCGCCGTCGTCAGGGCCGGTGCGTTGGCAGCAAGAATCTGCCAATGGCGTCTCCGGCTCGACCAGGCGGGACAGTGGCGACCGTGCACCTCCTCGCCGGTCTTCCCGGCGCGGGGAAGACGACACTGGCCGAGCGGATCTGTACGGAGCGTCCCGCCGTCCGGTTCACGCTTGACGAGTGGATGCTTCGCCTTCACGGGCTCAGGTACGACGATGAGCAGTACGGGGTAAAGGCAGCGATCGTCCGGGAGCTCATTTGGGACGTGGCGCAGCAGGTCCTGCGGACTGGAACTGATGTCGTTCTGGACTGGTCGCAGTGGAGCCGAGCGAAGCGCTCCGAGTGGAGCGATCGGGCGAAGCAAGGCGGCTGGCAGGTGCTACTTCACTACCTATCGACACCATCAGACATTGCCATCGAGCGAGTGAGTCGGCGCGCAGCGCCGTTTGCGCACGCCGTCGACGCCGCCGGAATTCGGCACATGGAGACGCTGTTTGAGGAGCCAGCTGAGGATGAGGGTCTCCCGCTAGTCTGCCATTGACCGCCGGACCCGGCGCATGCTCCGAAGTGAGCCGATCGGCTCTTGGGTCGTGGGAATCGCAAGTCGCCGGTGCTTCCCGCACAACGTGCCGGGCGCTATCTTGCGCCTCGGAGTGGATCAGGTCGTTGCTGGCGCACCGCGCGACCCGCCAGTCCCTCGTGACGTCGAAGGGCGCAGGAACAGCCGCGTGGTCACGACGAGTGACGCTGACGGTGAAACGACACTCCCTCGATGGCAGCCCCGCCGCCAAGGAGCCTTCTCGACGACGCAATTGCGTATTACGCTTTTGGTGTGTGGAGATTCATCAGTCGGCGCGACGTCACGGCATTGCCGATGCCGACGTTCTCCACGCTGTCGACCGCCCCGTCGTCGTCGTCGATGTCGATCCAGACGCCGACCTCCGAAGGTTCTCGTCGTCGGCCCGGATCGCAACGGGAACCTCCTCGAGGTGATGATCCTGGAACTTGCCGACGATCGGCGCCTCGCCATCCATGCGATGCCGCTTCGGCGGTCGCTCCACCACCTGTTGCCTCGAAACGAGGAGCGCGATGCCTGAGAGCTCACAGCCCTTCACGACCAAGACGGGCCGCGTGCTCAGCGAAGCCGACATCGAATCGCTGGCCGACGAAGCGGAGCGCGGCTACGACGTCGAGGACCTCAAGCGTCGTCGGCGGGGGCGCCCGATGCTCGGAAGCGCACCGGCCGAGGTTGTCCCGGTTCGCCTCGACCCGGAGCTGAAGCAGGCTGTCGAGGACAGAGCCCGGGACAGGAACACGAGCGTGAGCGACATCATCCGCGAAGCGTTGCGACGGTTCTTGGACGTCGCATAGGGGACAGCCATGACCAACCTGTTGAGGCTCGTCAGGTACGCATCAGAGAGAACAGACGTCGCCGCGACGAAGCGAGACGCCGCGATCCGGGAGGCCCACCGATCCGGCGCGTCGTTGCTCGAACTGGCCTCGGCGAGTGGGATCGCGCACGAAGTCGTCAAACGGATCGTCGATCGGGGCGCCTCGTAAATGCTCTCAAGATCACCTGCGCGCCCCTGTTCGACGGTGAAAAGTCCATTCTCTAAGGTCCCGGAGGCGGTACTAATCCGGTACTAGAACGGTCCGAGATCTCGTCCCACGAGGGCCAATTCCAGGGCCAAAACGACGCCTGGAACGGCCTCAGCGGGACGCACCCGGGCGATCTCCGGCCTGCGCATCGAGTAGCTCTGACCTGGGCGGCCTGGACCTTGCGTCCGCCGAAGCACAACTGGCGGGCTTCTGGTTCTGGGCGTGCTCGGCGACCTCTCAGGTCGTTCAACCCGCCCAGAATGCTTTGGCCTCCGGGGGGCGGGCCGAGCCGGGTGGGCCCCCTGCCGACGGTGATCTACGACTTCGGCGGGTCGACGGGCGCGGTCCAGTAGGTGTGCCGGGTGGCGTGGCTGACGTTGCCGTACAGCGGGAGGTACTCCTCGTAGCGGCTCGGTCGGCGAACACGCTCGCCGGGTCGGCGCTCGCCGCCGCGAACCGCTCGACGGCGCGCGGCGGAGTCGAGCTGCACGCCCTTGGCGACGATGATCCGCGGCACCTCCTTGCCCTCGATCCAGTCGGCGCCGAACTGGCCGAGCCCGTAGCCCATGAGCGACCAGGCGAAGGCGATGCTGAGCTTGTAGGCGCCGCCCGCCTTGACCAGGTCGAGCGCCTCCTGGTCGCCGTCGACGCCGGACAGGAACATGTCGTCGCGTGAGCTTGCCCGCTCTCCTTCAGCGCCTTGAAGGCGCCGACGACGATCGTGTCGCCGCCGAGGACGACCTTGATGTCGCGGTGGGTCTGCAGCGCGCTCATCATCGTGTTGAAGCCCGAGGTCGTGCTGATGTCGGCGACGGTGAGGTCGCCGACGACCTCGATGCCGCCGCCGCCGGTCTTCAGGCCCGTCGAGGACGCCGCGGTGGCGGATCTTGAGCTGCGGCGAGGCGGTGTCGAGGTTGAAGTAGAGGACCTGGGCGTTGCCGCCGAGGTGGGCGGTGACGTAGTCGGCGGCGGCCTTCCCCTGGTCGAAGCCGATCTGGTACTGGCTGGCGACGACCTGCATCGTGCTCGGCGCGGTGATGATGCCCTGCGCGCAGACGCCCTTGTCGATGGCCCGCTGCAGCACCAGGCTGTCGGCGTCCGGGTTGAGCGGCTGCATCGCCAGCGACCCGACGCCCTGCTGCGAGGAAGGCGTTCATCTGGTCGACGTGCTTGCCCGGGTCGTTGCCCGAGGTCGCGGTGACGTAGTCGACGCCGCGCGCGTCGGCCGCCTGCTGCATCCCGCGGCCGAGGGCGAGGAAGAACTCGGAGTCGGCCGTCGACGCCCAGGCGACCCGCGCCGGCAGGCCGGTCGATCGTGCCCTGCGACGCTGCCGGGCCGGAAGGGCTCGAGCGAGTCGGCGTCGAGCCCGAGGGCGGCGTCCTCGCCGCCGCCGCACGCCGCCAGCAGCTCGCGCGACAGCGAGGCCGGCCGCGCCGACGGCGCCGAGCTTGAGGAGGTCTCGTCGCGACAGCCCGTGACATCAGCCGACCGTCGCGGCCGGGACTCGGACGGCGCATCAGCGCGGCGGGAGCCGCACGACGGTGATGAAGAAGTCGTCGATGGCGCGGACGGCGGCGACGAACTGCTCGAAGTCGACCGGCTTGCGGACGTAGGCGTTGGCGTGGAGGTCGTAGGACGGCCAGCACGTCCTCCTCGGCCTCGGAGGTCGTGAGGACGACGACGGGGATCCGGCGCAGCTCGGGGTCGCTCCTTGATCTCGCGCAGCACCTCGCGCCCGTCGCGGCGCGGCAGGTTGAGGTCGAGCAGCACAGGTCGGGCGTCGGCGCGTCGGCGAAGCGGCCCTGCTTGCGCAGGTAGGCGATCGCGTCCTCGCCGTTGGTGACGACGGTCAGGCTGTTGGCGATCTTGTAGTCCGCGAACGCCTCCTGGGTCATGAGCACGTCGCCGGGGTCGTCCTCGACGAGCAGGACCTCGATCGGGCCGGTGCGCGGGCTCAGGCATCGGCGGCGACTCGTCTCCAGGGGAAGGGTGAAGGACACGCAGGCGCCGCCCGAGCGGCGAGGGTCGCAGGCCGATGGTGCCACCGTGGAACTCGACGACCTTCTTGGCGAGCGCCAGGCCGATGCCGGTGCCCTCGTACTCGTCGCGGCCGTGCAGCCGCTGGAAGATCACGAACACCTTCTCGGCGTACTCCTCGGGATGCCGATGCCGTTGTCGGCGACGTCGACCCGCGACCATCGGTCCTCCCTCGCTCGGCGGTGACGCGCACCACGGGCGCCACGGTCGTCGCGGCGGTACTTCAGCGCGTTGCCGAGCAGGTTGCTGAGCAGCATCTGCAGCAGCGACGGCGTCGCCGAGCACCGTGCCGGGCGTCGGCGTCGAGGTCGACCTCGAGCTCGCCCGCCCGCCTCGCGCGACCCGCGCGTCCAGCCCTCCCACGCCTTGCGCGACGACGGCGCCGAGGTCGACGGGCACGAAGCCCTCGCTGCGTCCGGCCGACCCGGCTGAACGTGAGCAGGTCGTTGATCAGGCGCTGCATGCGCTTGGCCCCGTCGACGGCGAAGGCGATGTACTGCTCGCCGCGCTCGTCGAGCTGGCCGCCGTAGCGCTGCTCGAGCAGCTGGCAGAAGCTCGCGACCTTGCGCAGCGGCTCCTGGAGGTCGTGCGAGGCGACGTAGGCGAACTGCTCGAGGTCGGCGTTGGAGCGGGCCAGCTCGGCGGCCCGGCGCTCGAGGCCGCGCTGCTGCTCCTCGACCTCGGCGAGCGCGCCGACGAGCTCGAGCCGCATCGACTCGACGCCGGCGCCCATCTCCCGGAGGTCGGGCGGGCCGTCGGGGCGGATCGGCGGCGTCGTGCTGCCCCGCCGGAGACGACGGCGACCTGCGCCGCCAGGCGGCCCATCGGCCGCGAGCACCGGCGGTCTGCAGCGCCCGTTGCAGGCCGACGACGGCCGCGCACGACGGCCGACGGCCATCAGCGCCAGCACGACGACGCACCAGCTGGCGGTCGCGGTCGGCCTGCTCCTGCGCGGCCCGCACCTGCGTCGGGCCAGCTGGGCGTCCAGCGCGGCGTTGGTCTCGCGCACCCGCTCGAAGAGCTCCCGGCCGAACTCGATCGTGGTGTCGGTGCCGCCGCCGCTGACGCCGGCGGTGCGCAGCGAGGCGTACTGGTCGCGCCAGGCGGTGATGGCCGCGTCGACGGTCAGCAGGGCGAGGCGGGCCGGGTCGCCGCGGCCGCGACGTAGCGCTCGAGCTCGGCCCGGCTCGCCTGCTCGTCGACGAGCCCCTGCCGGTAGGGCTCGAGGAACTGCTCGTCGCCGGTGAGGGCGTAGCCGCGCAGGCCGGTCTCCTGGTCGACGAGCGAGGTCAGCAGCTGGCTCGCCGCCAGCCGGGCCGGGAACGTCCGCTGGGTCTGCTCGGTGACAGCGCCCGGTCCGCCTGGCGGAGCACGAGCACGAGCGACGAGCCCGGCCAGCAGGCAGCAGGACGCGACAGCGCGGCGAGGGCGACCCGCAGGCGGCGGGCCAGCGTCCAGCCGCTCCAGCCCGAGCCGCTGGCACCGTCAGCACCACCAGCCCCGGCTGCCGACCAGGAGCACGGCGACGTCGTCGGTCAGCGGGCCGCCGTGCCGGCGCTCCGCCTCGGCGAGCAGCGCCGGCGCCAGCTCGGCGCGCGGCATCCGCTCGGCGACGAGGCGCCTGCAGGTGCGCGGCGAGCGCCGTCGACGCCGAGGCGCTCGCGCGGCGCCCGGCGCCGCGCTCCCCTCGACCAGGCCGTCGGTGAACAGCAGCAGCCCCCAGTCGCCGTCCGAGGTCGACGCGCACGGGCTCGATCGGCCGCCCCGTCGAGCATCGTCAGCATCGGCAGCGCCTCGACCGTCGAGCTCGACGACCTCGTCGCCCCGGATCGAGCAGCGGGCGCCGGGTGCCCGCACAGCACGACGTCGGCCTGCGCAGGTCGGGTCCGAGCGACGACCATCGCCACGGTGGCGAACCGCTCGTCGTCGTTCCGCTCGGCGAGCAGCACCTGCTCGACGCCCCGCAGCACGTCGGCGGCGGGCAGCCCGGCCAGCACCAGCGCCCGCCAGGCGATCCGCAGCGCGACGCCCGAGCGCGGCCTCGTCGGGACCGTGCCCGCTGACGTCGCCGATGAGCAGGTGCACGCCCGGTCGGCGTCTGCACCACGTCGTAGAAGTCGCCGCCGAGCAGCGCCCGCTCGCTGCCCGGGCCGGTAGAACAGCGCCAGCGCCGAGCTCGTCGGTCTGCGATCAGCGGGCTGGGCAGCAGGCCGCGCTGGAGGCGGGTGTTCTCCTGCGCCCGCAGCTCGGCGGCGACGAGGTCGCGCTGGTAGGCCGTCGCCCGACCGCGCTCGACGGCGTAGCGCAGCGACCGCTCGAGCCCGGGCCCGTCGACCTGGCCCTTGACGAGGAAGTCCTGCGCCCCGGCGGCCAGCGCCTGCGGGCCGATCCCGTCGTCGACGCGGCCGGTCAGCACGACGACCGGGACGTCGGGCACCTGCGGCGCGCAGCTTCTCGAGCGCGGTGAGCCCGACGGCGTCCGGGAGGCCCGAGGTCGAGCAGCACGCAGTCGGCGTCCGGCGGGCCAGGCGTCCAGCGCCGCCTGCAGCGTCGTGAAGGACGTGAGCTGCACGTCGGGCGCGACGTCGAGCAGCATCTCGGTGACGAGCAGCGCGTCGCCGGCGTCGTCCTCGACGAGCACGAGCGAGCGCCAACCGATCAGACTGCGAGGGTCGGGGTCCGGCGGCAGCGCGCCCCGCGTTGGATCGATGTCGATCCCGGACTCTACGTCCGAGACCGCGATCGCCGCCGCCTCCGACCGGCGCCGAAGGCACACATCGGACGGAACCTCATCCAGTTCCGGGGGTGGTGTCGTAAGTACAGCGAGTTCGGAATCCCGTGGCGGGACTCCCCAAACGAAGGAACCCAACCTTGAGGATCGATGATCGATCGCTTGCCGGGCTGCTCGAGGAGTCGCAAGACCTCCAGTCCGACACCATCAAGGACGCGAAGGCGTCAATCCCGGACCTGCGCGACCTGCGCGCCGACCGCGGCGCGGTTCGCCCCGACGCGGCCCAGATCGCGGAGTACAACGACAGCCGTCGTGGCCTCCTCCAGAAGCTCGGTCTGACCACCAGCGGCATCGCCGCCCGTGGCTTCATGGCCACCGGCATCGGCGCCGCACTCGTGTCGATCGTCGGCCGCCCTGCGGCCGCCGACGAGGCCATGGACCTCCAGATGCTGAACACGGCATCGTCGCTCGAGAACCTCGCCGTCGCCACCTACCAGGCGGCGCTGGGCCTCGACTTCATCAAGAACGGCAACAAGACGGTCGTTGCCTTCGCCCAGATGACCATGAAGCAGCACGCGGAGCACAGCGCCGCCTTCAACGCCCAGGCCAAGGCCCTCGGTGGCAAGGAGCAGACCGCTCCGAACCCCAAGTTCCTCGCCGTGGTCGAGCAGGCCAAGCCGAACCTGAAGGCCCCCCTCGACGTCGTCGGCCTCGCCGCGGCGCTCGAGGAAGTCGCCTCCGACACCTACCTCACCAACCTCACCCAGTTCTCCGACAAGAAGTCCAAGGAGATCATGGGTTCGGTCCTGGGTGTCGAGGTCCAGCACCTCGCGACCCTCAAGGCCGTCGAGGCTCTCCTCAAGGGCGGCGCCGAAGCCCTCGTCGCCGTGCCCACCGACCTGGCCAAGCTCCCGGCAGCCGCCGGCAGCGTCGGCTTCAAGGACGGCGCCTTCCTGACCACCGCGCCGGAGACGGTCGCCGATCCCTCGACCGGAGCCGTCAAGTGACCAACGAGACCATCGAAACCATGACCAACGAAGCCAAGAACACCATCTCGGCGATCGGCTCGAAGTCCGTCTCCCGACGCGGCTTCCTCGTCGGCGCCGGCGCCGTCAGCGTTGCCGTCGTCGCCGCCGCCTGCGGCAGCGACGACAAGAAGAGCACCGACACCGGCGACACCGGTGCCTCCGGCACGACCGACACCACTGCGGCCAAGGGCGGCGGCGGCGACGTCGAAGTCGCCAAGGTCGCCGCGGGCCTCGAAGTCCTCGCCGTCGGTACCTACAAGGCCGCCGCCGAAGCCGCCGGCGCGGGCAAGCTCGGTCCGGTCCCGCCGGCCGTGGGCGAGTTCGTCAAGACGGCCCTGGGCCACCACCAGGAGCACCTCGACGCGTGGAACAAGGTCATCACGGGCGCCGGTGGCACGGCGGTGACCGAGCCGAATGCCAAGCTCAAGCCCACCGTCGACGCCGCCTTCGCCAAGGTCACCGATGTCGGTGGCGCCGCGAAGCTGGCGCTGATGCTCGAGCAGATCGCGGCGCAGACCTACCTCAAGGTCCTCCCGACGCTCGAGAGCAAGGATGCGATCAAGTTGGCCGGCTCCATCCAGGCGGTCGACCAGCAGCACCAGGCCATCCTGCTGTTCGCGCTCGGCATGTACCCCGTGCCGGACACGTTCCAGAAGACGGACATGGCTGCCGTCTAAAGCACCAAGTCGCGGCGACGCCAGGCGTCGTGCCCCCGATCCCGCCCCCCGTCCTCGGACGGAGGGCGGGATCGTTCGCGTCCGGGGGAAGGGCCCGGCCTACCGACGACCGGTGGCGACGACGACACGACCCGGGAGCTCGTAGCCGCCCGCCGTCTCGTAGGGGGCGGCGATCTCGGCCGCGAAGGTCCGCAGCGCCGCCTTCTGCTCCGTCGTCGCCGCATCGAGCATCGCTGCCATCGGTCCGGCCAGGGAGCTGATGCGGGCGACGTGGGTCGCGATGTCCGGGCTGCGGAAGGTCAGGTCCGCGACCACGACCGAGACGTCGGCGAAGCCGGCCTCGGTCACGAGCTGCCGGACGTGGTCCGGGTGGCCGAGCGAGAAGATGCTGCCCGGGCCGACGGGAGGGCCGCCGGTGGCGATGCCGGCCAGCATCGCGCCCATACCGACGCACGTCATCCACGGGTTGTGCTCCATCGCGGCCCACGTCATCATGCCGAACCGGCCCCCCGGGGCCAGCACGCGATGGATCTCGGCGAACGCGACGGCGGGCTCCGGAACGAACATGACGCCCATACGGGACACGACGACCTCGAAGGCGTCGTCCGGACAATCGATCGCCGCCGCGTCCAGCACGGCGCAGCTGACGTTCGGGAGGTCTCGGGTGCGTCGACGGGCCACGGCCACCATGGCCGGGGCGAGGTCGGAGAGGAGCACCTGCCCCGCCGGTCCGACGAGCTCCGAGAGCGTCGCGCCGAGGGTGCCGGGGCCGGCGCCGAGCTCGAGGACCCGATCACCCGCTCGGATGGCGACTCGGTCGAGCATCGTTGCGGTCGTGTCCGCCGAGTGCTCGTCGACGTAGCCGACGTTCTCGTCCCAGGCCGACAGCGACGTCGTTCCAGGCTCGTGCCGCTTCCTCCGTCCGAGCCGTCATGCTGCTGCCTCGGTCGGATACAGTGGATATGTATTCATTAAGGAACAGGTGTAGTGAAAGCCAGACCGGATGTCAAGGGCAGGACCTACGACTCGTCGGGTCGCCGGCAGCAGGCGGCCCGAACCCGCACGCGCATCGTGGAAGCGGCGCGCCGTCTCTTCCTCGCCCAGGGGTACGGGCGGACCACGATCGCCGAGGTCGCCGCCGCCGCCGAGGTCTCCGTCGAGACCATCTACTCGGCGTTCGGGAACAAGGCCACGTTGCTGCACAAGGCGTGGGACCTGACGATCGGCGGGGACGACGAAGACGTCGCCTTCCACGACCGGCCCGACGTGGTGGAGCTCCGGAACGAGCCGGACCTGGCTCGGCGGTTCCTCCTCCACGCCCGCTTCTGGACCGAGACGGCCCAGCGCATCGGTCCCTTCCAGGCCATGGTGCAGGCCGCGGCGGGGAGCGACGGCGCCGCCGCGGCGATGCTCGAGGAGATGGGCCGACAGCGCTTGGTCGGGCTCACGGTGATGGCCGCGGCGGCCGCCGCCACCGGCGGCCTGGCGGTGTCGGAGGAGGAGTGCAGGGACGTCGTCTGGTCGATGACCGACGTCGCCCTCTGGCACCGGCTCGTCGTCGAACGGGGGTGGTCGAACGAGCGGTTCGCCACGTGGCTCGGGGGGGCGTGGGTGAAGCTCCTCGTGGTCGATCCGGGTCACGGCGCCTGAGCCGGACGCCGACGATCAGTCGACCGACGGCGGCACCTTCTGCGGGCCGGCTTCGGCGGGACGGGGGCGGTCCTGGCGGTGGAGGCGGACGGCGGCGAGGGCGACGTCGTCCTCCCGCTCGGCCGGGAGCATCCGCACCAGGAGCTGATCGCAGAGGTCGTCGAGCGGCCGGTCGGCCAGCTCGGCCACGCAGTCGTGCAGCGCCGCGACGCCTTCGTCGAGAGACTGGCCCCGGCGCTCGACGAGGCCGTCGGTGTAGAGCAGGACGGTGGCCCCGCGGTCCAACGTGACGGTGGTCTCGCGACGGGGCAGGGTGGCGTCCACTCCCAGGAGGAGATCGGCGTCGGCGTAGGCGAGGTCCGTGAGCGTCATCACCGCGCCGTCGGGGTTGATGACCACCGGGGGCGGATGGCCGGCGTTGGACCACCGCATCCGGGTGACGCCGCGAGCCCGTTCGTCGTCCGTCTGCTCGAAGCGGGCCACGAGCACGGTCGCCGACGTGTCGACCTGGAGGAGCTCCATCGTCTCGTCGAGCTGTTGGAGGATCCTCGCCGGACCCTCGCCGTTCGCCGCCGCGATGCCGCGGAGCAGACCGCGGAGCTGACCCATCGCCGCCGCGGCCTGGGTGTCGTGGCCGATGACGTCGCCGATCACCAGCACCGTCGCCCCGTTCTGCTGCAGGAAGGCGTCGTACCAGTCGCCGCCCACCTGCGCGGCCTCGGCGGCCGGCGCGTACCGGACGACGATCTGCATGTGATCCGGCTCGGGCGGTGGCGTCAGCAGGCTCCGCTGCAGCCCCTCGGACAGGTGCCGCTCCTGGTCGTACAGACGGGCGTTGTCGAGGGCCAGACCGGCCCGGGTGGCGATCTCCACGATCGTCTCGAGGGTGGTGGCATCGGGCTCGGTCCGCTCGTTCCAGCACAGGGTGAGCCGCGCCCAGGGTCCGCCCACGGGCGCGGATGGGCTGGATGACGGCGCAGGCAGGGGCAAGCTGGCGGAGGACCGCCCGGACGTCCGGGTCCACGATCGAGGACTCGATGGCGGTCGTCGCGTCCCGGATGACGATGGCCCGGTGCTCGCGCAGGGCCCGCCCGAGGAAGGTGCCCTCGTCGAGGGCGGCGATCCGGGTCGCGGCGTACGTTGCCAGTACCGGCTCCATCGAGTCGTCGCGGTGGGACCAGCCGACGTCGCGCAGACCGCGGCGCCACTCGGCGTGCTCCCCGTCGGCCAGGCTGACGATGCACCAGTCCCCGAGCGCCGGCACGACGATGCCGGCGAGGCGGCTGACGGCCTGGGCCGAGTCGAGGGTCTCGGCGAGGGTGTAGGTGACGTCGGAGAGCAGCTCGATCCGCTCCTGCGCGGCGCGCCGTGCGGTGATGTCCATGAGATAGACGGAGAGGCCGTCCGGGGCGGGCCACACGCGCACCTCGAACCATGCGTCCAAGGGTGCCGGGTAGTACCCGTCGAACGTGGCGGGCTGGCCCGACTCGAGCGCCCGACGGTAGTGGTCCTCGGTGGGCGTCCCCAGTGCCGCCGGGTACAGCTCCCACAGGTCGCGACCGATCAGCTCGCGGCGAGGGCGACCGAGCACCCGCTCCGCCTCCGCGTTCACGTAGGTGAAGCGCCAGTCGCGGTCGAGGGAGTAGAAGGCCGCGCTCATGGTTTCGAGCACCCGGGCGACCCGCGCCTCGCCCTCGCGATCGTCGGTGGCGTCGTAGGCCGCGCCGACGAGTCGGAGCGGCCGGCCGTGCTCGTCGCAGACGGTCTGCCCTCTCGCCTGCACCCACCGCTCCCGTCCGTCCGGGACGACGACGCGATGGGCCGAGCTGTAGGAACCGCAACGTTCGACCGATGTGCGCAACCCGTCGAGGACCCGAGCCACGTCGTCCGGGTGCACACGAACCTGGAACGCCTCGAGGCTCCCGTCGAACGACTCCTCGTCGTAGCCGTACAGAGCCAGGAGGCGCTCGTCCCAGGTGAGGGTGCGGGTGGCGAACTCCCAGTCGAAGCCGCCGACGCCGGCCGCGTCGATGGCCAGCTCCCAGCGCGTGCGGGTCGACTCGAACTCGCCGGTGAGCGCGCCGAGCTCGAGCTCGGCCACGACGGGACCGGCGAGCGCCTCGAGCACCGCGATGTTCTGCGGCGTCCACTCGCGCGCTTCGGGACCGAACACGCACAGGGCACCGACGACGGCGCCGCCGAGGGCCCGCAGGGGCACGCCGAGGTAGGAGCGGACCGCCCCGGAGGTGACCGGTGGCATGCGGGCGACCCGCTCGTCGGCGGAGGTGTCCTCGATGGCCACCGCCCGTCCGGACGCCGCCGTCACGGTGCACAGCGATTCGGCGAGCGGGCTCTCGTCGCCGGCCGCCGCCCTGCCGGTGCCCGCGATGCCGGCCAGGGTCTGCACCTCGCTCAGGAGCGACACCTGCGCAGCAGGGGCGCCGAGGAGGTTCGCCGCCAGCTCGGCCAGCCGGTCGAGGCCGCCGAACCCGCGGCGGGGCACGAGTCGACGCGCCGCAGTGGCATCGAGGCGAACCTCGTCATCCGCCGTCGGCCCCGTCACCACCCATTCCTACCCGATCGGGCCGAGAGGAACGGTGCCGGAGTAGACACGGGCCATGACGGAGCCGGAGACCGGGGGCGAGCGCCCGAACGTCGTGCTCATCAACTGCGACGACCTCGGCTACGGCGACCTCGGCTGCTATGGCTCACCGCTGAACGACACGCCGCACCTCGACCGCATGGCGGCCGAGGGCGCCCGCTTCACCGACTTCCTCATGGCGTCGTCGGTCTGCTCGCCGTCGAGGGCCGCGCTCCTCACCGGGTCGTACCCGTTGCGGATCGGGTTCGGGGGCGCCGGCGGGGGCGGGCTCGGTGGCGTCCTGTTCCCCGGGTGGCCCATCGGCCTCCACCCGGATGAGATCACGATCGCACGCGCCCTCCGCGACGCCGGCTACGCGACGTTGGCGGTCGGAAAGTGGCACTGCGGCGACCAGCCCGACTTCCTCCCGACCAACCACGGGTTCGATGAGTGGTACGGGCTCCCGTACAGCAACGACATGGGTCGCCAGGTGGCCGCCGACGGTGAGCCCGACGAGGACCAGATGCGGGCGATCCTCGCCGACCTCGGGGTGACGATGCCGTGGGTCCGGCCTCCGCTGCCGTTGATGGAAGGCGAGGAGGTGATCGAGCAGCAGCCGGACCAGACGACGCTGACCGGCCGGTACGTCGAGCGCTCGATCCGCTTCCTCCGGGCTTCTCGCGACCGGCCGTTCTTCCTCTACCTCGCCCACCTCTACGTGCACCTGCCGATCTACGTCCAGGAGCGGTTCCTGCACGATTCGCGCAACGGCGCCTACGGCGGCGCCGTGGCCGCCATCGACTGGGCGGCCGGGATGGTGCTGCACGAGCTCCAACGGCTCGGACTGGACGAGCGCACCCTCGTCATCTTCACCAGCGACAACGGGGCCTTGGCCACGACGCGGGGCGGCTCCGGGAGCAACGGCGACCTGCGCGGCGCGAAGGGCACCACGTGGGAGGGCGGGCACCGGGTGCCGTGCATCATGCGCTGGCCCGGTCACATCGAGGCGGCGACCGTCGTCGACCGGATGGCCACTTCGCTCGACCTGTTCCCGACGATCGCGGCCCGTTGCGGGGCAACGGTGCCCGATGACCGGACGCTCGACGGCGATGACCTGGCTGGGCTCCTGGGCCTCGGCGGAGCGTGTCCCGCACCCGATCGCCCGTTCGTCTACATCCTCGACGGCAGCCTCGAAGCCATCCGCATGGGCCGCTGGAAGCTCCACGTGCGCAAGCGTCAGCACGAGCGACGCGAGCTGTTCGACCTCGACGCCGACCTCGGCGAGCAGCACGACGTCGCCGACGACCATCCCGACGTCGTCGCGCGGCTCGAGGCCGAGCTCGACCGGTGGCGGGAAGCGCTGGGCGACGACGCCACCGGCGTGACAGGCACCGACGTGCGCCCCATCGGCCGGGTCGCGGAACCGCGACCGTTGACCACGTTCGATCCCGACCACCCCTACTACATGGCGGAGTACGACCTGCCCCACCGCGGCTGACGTCGGCGCGTCAGAGCCGTTCCACCGCCTCGATGTGGACGACCGCCTCGCCGGCGTCGTCACTGGCGCGGAGGTCCACGGTGGCGACGAGCGCCCACTCGTGGAAGCCCTCGGGATCGTCGAGGATCTGGCGGACGCGCCAGGTATCCGGTCCCTCGGTGAAGGCGAGGAGCTCGGCCGACCGGGCCGTGGCGCCCGTGCCGATGCGGTCGTGCTCATCGAAGTACGGGCCGAGCGCTTCGGCCCAACGCTCCGGTGTCCAACCGGGATCGAGCTGCACGCGAGCACGTGGTGGTCGCGACGGGCGGCTCGCTCGACGCGGCGGAAGAGGGCGTTGCGCACGAGTACGAAGAAGGCGCGACGGTTGGCGGTCACCGGAGGCGGCGCGTCGTCGGCGGGGTCGCGCCGGCCGTCGGTGGCGGCTCCTCCGGGTGCGCAGCTGCTCCCACTCGTCGAGGAGGCGAGAGTCGACCTGGCGCACGAGGCTCGCCGAGCCACTCGGTGAGGTCGTGCAGCTCCTCGGTCTTGGCCTCCTCGGGCACCGTCCGCTTCAGCGCCTTGTAGGCGTCGGTGAGGTAGCGCAGCACGAGCCCCTCGGAGCGGGCGAGCTGGTAGTGGCGCGACGTAGTCGTTGAAGGTCATCGCCCGCTCGAAGAGGTCGCGGGCGACCGACTTGGGGCGGAGCGCGTGATCCGCGACCCACGGGTGGCCGTGGCGGTACGACGTCGAACACGGGCTCGAGCAGCTCGGCCAGCGGCTTCGGGTGGGTGATCTGTCTCGAGGCTCGGCCATCCGCTCCTCGTACTCGATGCCCGCGGCCTTCATCTGGCGCGACCGCCTCGCCCTTGGCCTTGTGACGCTGGGCGGCGAGCACCTGGCGGCGGGTCGTCGAGCGACGGACTCGACGATCGAGAGCACGTCGAGCGGCGTAGGTGTCCGACTCGCGGTCGAGCAGCTCGAAGGCGGCGAGGGCGAACGGGCAGAGCGGCTGGTTCGAGGGCGAAGTCGGCCTGGAGGTCGACCGTGACGCGCGCGCGTCCGGCCCTGCGTCGTCGGGCTCGGTCGAGGCGCTCGACCACGCCGGCGTCGACAGGAGCGACCGGTACGAGCGCGATGGCCCGTCGGATGTGGCGCCGCTGGGCCGGACGGGGCTCGTGGTTGTCGGTGAGCAGTCGCGCAGACGCGCGACGCCGTCGCCCGGCCGGTCGAGCACGTTCAGGAGCATCGAGTGTGACACCGCGAAGCTCGACGTGAGCGGCTCGGGGTCGGCGGCGACCAGCCGGTCGAAGGTCGGCTCGCCCCACGAGACGAACCCGTCCGGCGGACTGCTTGCCACGAGCTTCCGCCTTCTTGCGCTCGTCGGTGCCGGCCTTGGCCGGCCGATCGCTCGTTCTCGATGACGTGGTCGGGTGCCTGCGCCACGACCGTGCCCGCCGTGTCGTAGCCGGCCCGCCCGGCCCGGCCGGCGATCTGGTGGAACTCCCGGGCGCTCAGGAGCCGGGTGCTGGTGCCGTCGTACTTGGCCAGCGCGGTGAACAGCACCGATGCGGATGGGCACGTTGATGCCCACGCCCGAGGGTGTCGGTGCCGCAGATGACCTTGAGCAGGCCGGCCTGCGCCAGGCGCTCGACGAGGCGCCGGTACTTGGGGAGCATGCCGGCGTGGTGCACGCCGATGCCGTGGCGCACGTAGCGGGCCAGCGTCCGGCCGAAGCCGGTGGTGAATCGGAAGTCGCCGATCGCCGCGGCGATGGCGTCCTTCTCCTCCCGGCTGCAGAGGTTCACGCTCATGAGCGACTGGGCCCGCTCGACGGCGCTGGCCTGGGTGAAGTGCACGACGTAGACCGGCGCCTGGTGGGTCTGGAGCAGCTCCTCGAGCGTCTCGTGGAGTGGTGTCGTGCGCCACGCGTGGTGCAACGGGACCGGGCGCACGGTGTTGGTGACCACGGCCATGGGCCGACCGGTGCGTCGGGTCAGGTCGTCGCGGAAGCGCACTCACGTCGCCGAGGGTCGCCGACAGGAGCACGAACTGGGCGTCGGGCAGCTTGAGCAGCGGCACCTGCCAGGCCCAGCCGCGGTCGGGGTCGGCGTAGAAGTGGAACTCGTCCATCACCACCTGGCGCGACGTCGAGCCGATGCGCCCTCGCGGAGCGCGAGGTTGGCGAGGATCTCGGCCGTGCAGCAGATGATCGGGGCGCGTCCGTTGACGCTGGCGTCGCCCGTCATCATCCCGACGTTCTCGGTGCCGAACTCGCCGCACAGGTCGAAGAACTTCTCGGACACCAGGGCTTTGATCGGCGGCGGTGTAGAAGGTCCGCCGTCCGGTGGCGAGGGCGGCGAAGTGGGCGGCGATGGCGACCAGGCTCTTGCCCGAGCCCGTCGGCGTGTTGAGGATGACGTTGGACCCGGCGACGATCTCGAGGAGCGCTTCCTCCTGGGCGGGGTACAGGGTCAGGCCGCCGGCATCGGCCCACTCGGCAAAGGCGTCGAACAGCGCGTCGGGCTCCGGTACCGCCGGCGTTCGGTCGACGAGGCTCACGGACGAACGTTACGGCCCGCCCATGCCTCAGACGGGCGCCTGCAGCTGCAGTCGACCGGCGTGCGCTTCGGGCTGACTGTCCCAGAGATCGGTGACGAGGTCGTCGCGCAGCGAGCGCTGCGACGGGTCGTCCCATCGGTTGACCTGCTGGAGCGGATCGTCGACGAGGTCGTAGAGCTCGCCCTCGCTCCCGTCGTGCACCGTGCCGGGTCGGTACGCCGTGCACACCCAGCCGGTCCCGGGTGATCGTGCGCAGGTGGACGTCGACGCCGAACAGCTCGCTGTCCCACTCGGTCAGCACCCGCTCCGGCGCCGGATAGGCGTCGCGTCGTCGACGGCAGCGCCTGCGCCCTGCATCCACGCCGGCGCGGTCGACGCCGGCGATGGCGCAGAACGTCGGGGCCAGGTCGACGAGCCCGACCGGGCGTCTTCACCGTCGCCGGGGCCAGACGCCGCTGACGGGGCCGGCCGCCACACCAGCGGCAGGCGCATCAGGCCGTCGACGTGGTACGGCCCCTTGAACAGCAGCCCGAAGTCGCCCTGCAGCTCGCCGTGGTCGGTGGTGAACACGATGTCGACGTCGTCGTCCCAGCCCCGCGCCGTGATGGCCGCCAGCACCCGTCCGAGCGCCTCGTCGATGAGCTCGCACTCGACGGCGTTGCGGGCGTTGACCTCGCGGACCTGATCCGCGGTCAGCGTGGCCGGCACCCACTTGGCCGGCGCCTCGTAGTTGGAGACGAGCGTGCCGTCGTACCAGAGCCGCCAGTGCCGCGGCTTGGCGTCGAGGATCGCCTCCCGCTCCGCCGCGTGACTCCGGGTAGCCGGCCGGGCAGCGGGACGTCGCGCCAGTCGATGCGGCCCATCTCCGACTCGGGCGGGTCCCACGGGTGGTGCGGGTCCGGGAAGCTCATCCAGCAGAACCAGTCGTCGTCGGCCGCCGAGCGCGTCGAGCCACGCGATCGTCCGGTCGGCGACCCAGTCGGTGTGGTACCACTCCCGCGGCACGCGGTTCACGTGGACCTGCGGCGCGCCGGTGTCGCCGCCGCCGGCCGCGTTGACCTGCAGGTCGCCGTCGACGGCCGGGTAGAACATGCCCGACCGCCTCGGGGTGCTCGGCCTGCAGCCAGCGGGCGTAGTGCAGCTGGCCCATCGCGCCATGGGTGGCGAACTCGAGGTGCTCGAACCCGCGGTGGGTGCCGCCGGGCGGCGTCGTGCCCGGCGTCGACAGCGCGTTCTCGGTGAAGCGCAGGAACGGGTCGAAGTAGGGCTCGAAGTGGGCCTTGCCGATGAGCGCGGTGCGGTAGCCGGCGCCGTGCAGCACCTCGGCGACGGACGGCGCGTCGACGGGCAGCGGCACGCCGTTCATCCAGACGCCGTGGGTCGTCGGGTGCTGGCCGGTGAGGATCGTCGAGCGCGACGGCATGCACACGACCGACTGCGGCACCGCTCGTTCGTAGCGGACGCCGTCAGCGGCCAGCCGGTCGACCACCGGCGTGCGGGCGAGTGCGGCCGCCGTTGCAGCCCAGCGTGTCGTAGCGCTGCTGGTCGGTGGTGACGAGGAGGATCTTGCGGCCCATCAGCCGGCTCCTTCCATCATCGTGCGGAGGTGCTCGAGGGCGCTGCCGGCGGCGCCGGCGATGACGAGCGCCATGGTGGCCGGGTCGGCGTCGGCCCCGTAGACGACGAGTGACGTCCCGTCTTCGAGGTCGAGCACGTCGAGGGTCGAGAGGTGCTCCTTGAACAGCCCGGTGGTGATCCGGTACTGGAAGCGTCGCTGCAGCGGGTCGCACGTGACGATCTGCTCGGGCATGGGGATGCCGCTGCCGGTGTGGACGGTGCGGACGTCGCCCTCGACCGTCGCGGCATCGATGCCGGGGAACCACTCGGCGATGCGTCCGGCGTCGCCGACGATCGCCCACACGTCGTCGGGGGAGCGGGCGATGCGCACCTGACGCCGCACGCTGCCACGGGTCGACGTCACGACCGCGTGCGGTCGATGAAGTCGGCGATGACGCCGGCGAGCTCCTCGCCCTTGTCCTCCTGCAGGAAGTGACCGCCGCCCTCGATGGTCGTGTGGGGCTGGCCCTCCGCCCCCGGCACCTGACCGAGGAAGACGCGCTCGCCCCCCTTGGTCACGGCGTCTCCGTCGCTGAAGGCGCACAGGAACGGACGGTCGAACCTCTGCAGCACCTCCCACGCCGCCGCGTTGGCGGCCGAGGCGGGATCCTCCGTCGACGTGGGGACCAGTGCCGGCAACGCCCGGGCCGCCGCCTTGTAGGTGTCGTCGGGGAAGGGCGCGTCGTATGCGGCGACGACCTCCGGCGGCAGTGTCGTCAGGCACCCGCCGCTGATGATCCCGCCGACCGGGAACTGCGGTGTCTCCTGGGAGAACCTCTGCCACGACAGGAACGCCTCCGTCGGAGCCCGGTCACCGATGGGCAGGCCGGTGTTCGCCACCACCACCCGGGCGAAGCGGTCCGGTTCGAGCGCGACCAACCGAAGCCCGATCAACCCGCCCCAGTCCTGCCCGAAGAGGGTGATGTCCCGGAGGTCGAGCGTCCCGAACAGCGCCTCGGCCATCCAGTCGACCTGGCGCTGGTAGGAGTGGTCATCGCGTGCGGAGGGTTTGTCCGAGCGCCCGAAGCCGACGAGATCCGGCGCGATGCAACGGTGGCCTCTCGCCACGAGCGGAGGGATGACCTTGCGGTAGAGGTACGACCACGTCGGCTCTCCGTGCATGAGCAACACCGGCGCGGCGTCGGACGGTCCCTCGTCGACGTAGTGGACGCGGAGTCCGTCCGAGAGGTCCGCGTAGTGCGGCTCGAAGGGGAAGTCGGGGAGCCCGACGAAGCGGTCGTCGGGGGTGCGCAGAATGTTCACGGGGAGTCTCCGGGGTCGGTGGCATCGAGGAGCGCGAGGAGCGCTTCGGTGAGGGCGGCGATGGTCTTCGGGCGCGACAACCCGTGGCCGTGGCGGAGCAGCTCGTAGGTCTCGAACGAGCACAGCACGTCGACGGCGGGGAGGCGCGCGGCGCGTGGGCCGGCGAGCTCGGGCGCGAACAGCCGGCGCACCTGGTGGCGCAGGAACGATCGACTGTCGTGGAGCTGGGTGGCGACGACGGTGTGGCGATGGGCGCTGGCGCGCGTCGCCCGAGCCGCCGGAGCGGTCGTCTCGAACAGCTGGGCCCGGGCCGCGACCAGTCGCCGCACCTTGACCGCCGTCGGGGCGCTCGGGTCGTTGTCCAGCTCGAGGAGGGGACGGGCCTCGCGGAGCTGGCGGTCGATGGCGGCGTGGTTCAGGTCGTCGACGTCGTCGAAGTAGCGGAACAGGGATCGCGGACGACAGGCCGGCCCGATCGGCGATCTCACGGGCGCGGGGCTCGTACCTGCCCTCGGCGTGGAGCGATACGAGGGCATCGAGCACGGCCTCGCGGTTGGACTCGCGCCGCAGCCGCCGCCCGTCGACCTCCTGCACCCGCGCCACGATCGGACCGTAACTATTGACATGAACTCTGTCAATACTTACGGTCCCACCATGTCCAGCCGCCGGGTCGCCGTGATCAGTGATGCGAACGGGTACGTCGGTCCGCACCTCGCTCGGCTCCTCGCCGTCCGCGACCACGACCTCGTCGTCGGCGACCCGGAGGACGGGCTCGTCGCGGAGCTCGAGCGGGCGGGCGCGGCGGTCGAGGTCGTCTCCGGGGTCCGCGACCTGGCCGATCCCGAGGCATCCACCCGACTCGTCACGGCCGCGCGGGATCGCTTCGGCCGCATCGACTCGGCCATGGCGTTCACCGGCCGCATCGTCATCGGCCGGTTCCTGCGCTCGAACGTCGAGGATCTGCGGGCCACGCTGACCGGCTGCGTCGAGGCGCCCTACCTCTTCCTGCGGGCGATGGTGCCGGCGATGATCGACGGCGGGGGCGGGCAGGTGCTGCTGTTCACCAGCGCGGCCGGCGCCCGCCCCACGCCGGGCGCACCGCTGTACTCCTCGGCCCGGGCGGCGGCCAACATGCTCGTCCGCAACGTCGCCGCCGAGGTCGTCGCCTCCGACGTGCAGGTCAACGCCATCGGCACGAACTTCATGGACTTCCCGGGCTTCCTCAAGGCGAACCGGGCCGAGGACGCCGAGGGGCGAGCTCGGGTGGAGGCGACAGGTGCCGATGGGCCGGCTCGGCACGATGGACGAGCTCGCCCACTTCTGCGCTGCCGTTCGTCGACGGCACGAGCCGCTTCACCACCGGGCAGTTCGTGGCCTTCGCCGGCGGGTGGGCCTGACCATGAGCAGCCCCAACGAGCCCGACTTCCCGGGCGTGATCGGCCGCACCCATCGCGACTCGGTGCCGTCATGGCCCGATCCGCCCGCCGGCCTCGGCGGAGCCGAACGTCGTCGATCGATCGTGCTCGACGACACCGGCTTCGCCCACTTCGGCTGCTACGGCTCCGAGCTGGCCACGCCGAACATCGACCGCCTCGCCGCCGGCGGGCTGCGCTACACCAGCTTCCACACGACCGCGCTGTGCTCGCCCTCGCGCGCCGCCCTGCTGACCGGTCGCAACCCCCACGCCGTCGGCATGCGCGGCGTGTCCAACTGGAACACCGGCTTCCCGCACATGCGCGGCGGCATCACCCCCGAGCCGGCGACCGTCGCCGAGCTGCTGCGCGCCCACGGCTACGCGACGTACGCGGCCGGCAAGTGGCACCTCGCGCCGATGGAGGAGTGCTCGGCCGCCGGTCCGCACACGAACTGGCCGCTGCAGAAGGGCTTCGACCGCTTCTACGGCTTCCTCCAGGGCGAGACCGACCAGTTCTCACCCCGAGCTGACGCAGCGACAACGGCCACATCGACCCGCCGCGATCGGCCGGAGGACGGCTACCACGTCGTCGAGGACATCGTCGACCAGGTCGACCGGCTGGATCGGCGACCTGCAGTCGGTCCGACCGGACCGGCCGTTCTTCCTCTACCTCGCCTTCGGCGCGACGCACGCACCGCACCAGGCGCCGCAGTCGTACCTCGAGCGCTGGCGGGGCGCGTTCGACGAGGGCTACGACGTCGTCGCGCGAGCGGTGGTTCGCCCGCCAGCTCGAGCTCGGCATCGTGCCGCCGGGGACGACGCTGGCGCCGCCGCAACCCGGGCGTGCCCGGCGTGGGGCGACCTGACCGACAACCAGCGCGCCTTCTCGCGCCCGCCTGCAGGAGGCGTTCGCCGCGATGCTCGAGCACACCGACGACCAGATCGGCCGGCTCGATCGCGTTCCTCGAGCAGCGCGGTCTGCTCGACGACACGATGCTGCTGGTGCTGTCCGACAACGGCGCCGTCCCGCGAGGGCGGGCCGTTCGGCGTCATGGACGAGTTCAGCTTCTTCAACGGCGATGTGGGAGGACATCGACGACATCGTCGCGCACCGCCTCGACGACATCGGCGGCCCGCACTCGCACTCGCAACTACCCGTGGGGCTGGGCGCAGGCCGGCAACTCGCCGTTGCGCTGGTACAAGCAGAACACCTACGGCGGCGGCGTGCGCGACCCGCTCGATCGTCCACTGGCCGGCCGGCATCGCGCGACCCGGGGCGAGATCCGGCGCGCAGTTCTGCCACGCCGTCGACATCACGCCGACGATCCTCGACGCCACCGGCGCGCCGGTGCCACCGAGCGCTCACGGGCGTGCCGCAGCTGCCGATGCACGGTGCCGCCGATCAGCGCCACGTTCGACGACGCCGGACGCGCCCGCCGCCGCGGGCGGTCCAGTACTTCGAGCAGATGGGCCACCGCGGCATCTGGGCCGACGGCTGGAAGGCGACGACCTACCACGAGCAGGGCCAGCCCTTCGACGACGACGAGTGGGGGCTGTTCCACCTCGACGAGGACTTCTCGCGAGTGCCACGACCTGGCCGCCGAGCACCCGGACAAGCTGCGCGAGCTGATCGACGCTGTGGTGGGTCGAGGCCGGCGAGCACGGGCGTGCTGCCGCTCGACGACCGCACCATCGAGCTGTTCGGCGCGCCGCCCCGGCCGGGCACCGTCGCACGCCGCGGCGGCGAGTACGTGTACTTCCCGCCGCTCGTCGCACATGCCGGCCGACGCGGCGCCGCCGCTCGGCGGCCGGGACGTGGACGGTCACCGCCGATGTCGACGTCGCCGAGCGCGCCGTGCTCGAGGGCGTCCTCTACGCCCGGGGCAGCCACAACGTCGGCCACTCGTTCTTCGTGCACGGACGGGCAGCTGCACTTCGACTACAACGCGCTCGGCACGCACCATCGGGCGGCGGCGCCCGTCGACCTCGCCCCGGGCGGCACGCGCTGGCCGCCCGGTTCGACCGCGACCGGCAAGGGCGGCACGCTCATCGATCGCCGCCGACGGCGACGACCTCGCCTCGGTCGAGATCCCGACGGTCGTCCGCATGCTCGGCTCGACCGGCCTCGACATCGGGCGCGACGCGCTGTCGCCGGTCGTCGACGACTACGCCGGCGCCGTTTCCGTTCACCGGCACCATCGAGCGCGTCACCTTCCGCATCCGCAGCCGGCGCGACGCCGCGGACATCGCGGCCACCGCCGCGCCGAGCTCTCCAAGGAGTGACCCATGAACACCGACCTCGTCCTCGACTCGTTGTGCCGGCGCATGCGCGCCATGCACTCGCTCTGGGACGACGCCGTCGCCACGATGGACCTCGACCAGGTCAACCACGTCGAGCGCGAGCGGCGTGCTGCCCATCGCCTTCTCGCTGTTCCACCACGTGCAGATCGAGGACGCCTCGGCCACGATGCTCGGCGGCCGGCGCCATGGTCTGGGACGACGACGTGGGGCGACCGCATCGGCCTCGGCGATCGCACGACCACGGCAAGCACAAGACGGTCGACGAGATGGTCGGCCAGCGCATCGGCGACTACGACGCCTTCTGGGAGTACATAGCGCCGGTCTTCGACAAGACCGAGGCGCTGGCTGACGGCCGCTCGATCCGGCCACGCTCACCGACGTGGTCGTCACCCGGCCGTTCCCGCCGCAGATCGCCACGCACCTACAGCGCCCGGGTGGCGGGCGAGGCCGGCATCACGCGCCTCGACGGCGATCGAGTGCTGGATCTACCAGCACGGCCTGCGCCACATGGGCGAGATCGAGCACGCCCGGGCCCTCGTCGGGCTGCGGCGGCATGACGTCGTGATCGAGATCACCCTGCTCGGCACCGGGAGCCCGCTCCCCGACCCGGCCTGCGCCGGCCCCTCCACCCTCGTCCGGGCGGGCGGGCGCACGTTCCTGTTCGACTGCGGCCGTGGCGTGCTGCTGCGGCTCGCCGCCGCCGGCGTCCAGTGCCGGCGCCCTCGACGCCGTCTTCCTGACCCACCTCCACAGCGATCACATCACCGACCTCGGCGACGTGATCACGACCCGGTGGGTCACCACCTTCTCGCCGTCGCCCTTGCGGCTGTTCGGGCCGGACGGCACGGCCGCAGTGGTCGGCGCGCTGCTCGAGTCGCTCCGAGCCGACATCGGCTACCGGATCGCGCACCACGACGACCTGTCGTGGGAGCCGCCGGTCGAGGTCATCGAGTGCGGCGGGAGGGCCTGCTCCTGGAAGAGGAGGGCGTGCAGGTGCTCGTCGGCCCGACCGACCACCGGCCGGTCCATCCGACCAACGGCTACCGCATCGAGCACGACGGAGGCGCGGCGGTCATCGCCGGCGACACCGTGCCCTGCGAGGGTCTCGACCGGTTGTGCGTCGGGGCCGGGGCCATCGTCCACACGGTCATCCGCGACGACCTGATCCAGGCCCTGCCCATCCCGCGCCTGCGCGACGTCTGCGACTACCACTCCTCGGTCGCCGACGCGGCCCGGACGGCGGCGCGGGCCGGCGCGGCTGCGCTCGTCCTCACCCACTACGTGCCCGCTCTGGCGCCCGGCGCGGAGGAGGAGTGGCGGGACCTCGCGGCCGCCCACTTCGACGGACGGATCGAGGTCGGGCGGGACCTGCACGTCGTGACAATCTGAGGCCATGCCCGGCGGCGCTCCCCTCGAGATCGAGCGCAAGTTCCTCCTTGCTCCCGCCGACCGCAATGCCCCGCCGCTGAGCCAGGCGCACCGGGCGGAGCTGGTGCAGACCTACCTCCTGTCGTCGAAGGGAGAGACGGCGCGGGTCCGTCGCATCGATGACGGGAGCGGCGTCCGCTACGTCCACACGGTGAAGCGCCGGCTGGCCCGCGGTGTCAGCTCGGAGGTCGAGCACGACGTCGAGGAGGCGCTGTACGAGGAGCTGCTGACGGGCGCTGATCCCGCTCGGGCGACGGTGCGTAAGACCCGCTGGCGCATCCCGTGGGAGGGCCTCGTGGTCGAGGTCGACCAGTTGCACGAGCCGCGCTCGGTGTGGCTGGCCGAGGTCGAGCTGGCTTCCGCCGATGCCCTCGACGACGAGCTGACGTGGCCTCCCGGGCTCACGATCGTCCGGGAGGTGACCGACGACCCCCTGTTCTCCAACTCGGCGATCGCCCGCGCCGGCGCGGCCGACGCCTGAGTGAGCGCTCACTCAGGTGGTACGGTCGTCCCCGTGACGGCGGTGACGAAGAGCGCGCGGGCGGCGGCCCTGCCGGCGGAGGAGCGCCGGGCGGCCATCGCCGAGACCACGTTGGACCTGCTCCTCGAGCGGGGCCCGAACGTGACCACCCGCCAGATCGCCGAAGCGGCCGGCATCGCCGAGGGCACGATCTTCCGGGTCTTCGCCGACAAGGACGCCGTGCTGCGGGCCGCCATCGACCTCGCCTTCGACACGGCGCCGGCCGAGCGGGCGTTGGCCGCCATCGACCGCCGCCAGCGCTTCGAGCGGCAACTGGTCCAGGCCGTGGAGATCATGCAGCAGCGGATGCAGAGCATCTGGTGCCTCGTCTCGGCCGTGGGGGAGTCGGTGGCCCTCCAGGACCGCGAGCACCGGCCACCGCCCGACCTCCTCGCCCTCGCCGACCTCTTCGCCGCCCACCGGTCGCTCGTCCGCCACCCCCCGGCCACCGCCGCCCGTGAGCTGCGAGCCCTCACCCTCGCCATGAGCCATCCCGCCCTCTACGGCGACGAGCCGATGTCCCCTGCGGAGATCGTCTCGTTGCTGCTCGACGGCATCCGCAAAGGAACGTCATGCTGATCCGCCTCCTGCGATCCCACCTCCTGGGGCCCTACCGCAAGGTCCTCCTCGTCGTGCTGCTGCTCCAGGGCGTGCAGGCGATGGCCTCGCTGTACCTGCCGAGCCTGAACGCCGACATCATCGATCGCGGCATCGTCGGCCGGCGACACCGACTACATCTGGCGGACCGGCGGCCTCATGCTGCTCGTGCACGTCGGTCCAGATCGCTGTTCACCATCGCCGCCGTGTTCTTCGGATCCCGTGCGGCCATGGGCTTCGGGCGCGACGTCCGCGACGAGCTGTTCCACCGGGTCACCGACTTCTCGGCCCGGGAGGTGAGCATCTTCGGCGCCCCGTCAGCCTGATCACCCGGATCACCAACGACGTGCAGCAGGTCCAGATGCTCGTGGTCATGTCGTGCACGATGCTGGCCGCCGCGCCCATCACCATCGTCGGCGGCGTGATCATGGCGCTGCGCCAGGACGCCGGGCTGACGTGGCTGCTCGTGGTGAGCATCCTCGCCCTCATGGGCAGCCTCTCGCTGATCGTGCGCCGGATGGTGCCGCACGTTCCGGCTGATGCAGGAGCGCATCGACGGGATCAACGGGGTGCTCCGCGAGCAGATCATCCGGCATGCGGGTCGTGCGGGCCTTCGTCCGCGAGCCGGTCGAGGTGCGCCGCTTCGGCCACGTGAACCAGGAGCTCACCGATACGTCGCTGCGGGCCGGGCGCCTCATGGCCTTCATGTTCCCGACCGTGTTGTTGGTCATCAACGTGTCGAGCGCCGCCGTCATCTGGTTCGGCGGCGACCGCATCGCCCGCGGTCAGATGACCATCGGGTCGCTCGTCGCCTTCCTCACCTACTTCACCCTGATCCTCTTCGCCGTGATGATGGCCACGTTCGGTGGCGTTCATGGCCCCCCGCGCCGCGGTCTCGCGCCGAGCGGATCCAGGAGGTCCTCCTGACCACGTCCTCGGTGACCGTCGCCCCCGACGCGATCACCGAGCTCCGCACGGTGGGGAGCCTGGAGCTCCGTGACGTGGGCTTCGGCTATCCGGGGGCGGAGGCGCCGGTGCTCGCCGGCGTGTCGTTCCGCTCCCTCGCCGGCCAGACGACGGCGATCATCGGCAGCACGGGCTCGGGCAAGACGACGCTGTTGAACCTGGTGGCCCGCCTCTTCGACGTCACCGAGGGCGCCGTGCTGGTCGGCGGCGTCGACGTACGGGAACTCGACCCGCACGTGCTCTGGACCCGGATCGGGCTCGTTCCCCAGAAGCCGTACCTCTTCTCGGGCACGGTCGCCAGCAACCTGCGCTACGGCAAGCCCGACGCCACCGACGAGGAGCTGTGGAAGGCCCTGCAGGTCGCGCAGGCGGCCGACTTCGTGGCCTCGATGCCCGGCGGGCTCGACGCCGCCATCGAGCAGGGCGGCACCAACGTGTCGGGCGGCCAGCGCCAGCGCCTGGCGATCGCGCGGGCGCTGGTGCGAAAGCCGGACATCTACCTGTTCGACGACTCCTTCTCGCGCCCTCGACCTGGCCACCGATGCCCGGCTGCGGGCCGCGCTCGTGCCGTACACGCAGGACGCCACGATCCTGATCGTCGGCCAGCGGGTGTCGACGATCTCCGGCGCCGACCAGATCCTCGTGCTCGAGGACGGTCGACCCGTCGGGCCTCGGCACCCACCACGAGCTGCTCGACACGTGCCCGACCTACGTCGAGATCGTCGAGTCGCAGGCGACCACCCAGGAGGAGGCGGCGTGACCGCGGACATGGATCCCGACGCTCGTCCGGTCACGAGCGACGGCGATGATGCGGAGATCAAGCCACCGACCCCGCAGGCCGGTCAGGGCCGGTGGGGCTCCCTCGGTCAGCCCGTGGAGGCGTCGGAGAACTTCGCCGAGTCGGCCAAGCGGCTCCTCGGCCGCCTCGAGGGCGGCCGCTTCGGCCTCCTCGCCGTGCTCGTGCTCGCCTTCGGCGGCGTCACCTTCTCGGTGCTCGGCCCTCGGCTGCTCGGGCGGGCGACCGACCTCCTCATCCGCGGCCTCTTCCGGGCCCGCGCCGGTGGCCCCGGCATCGACTTCCCCGCCGTGCACCGCGTGCTCCTCCTGGCCGGCGGGCTCTACGTCGTCTCCGGCGTGTTCTCCTTCGTCCAGTCCTACCTGCTCGCCGGGATCGTCCAGCGGACGATGTACAAGCTGCGCTCGGATGTCGAGGACAAGCTCAACCGGCTCCCGCTCAGCTACGTGGACACCCACGCCCGCGGCGACCTGCTGAGCCGCGTGACGAACGACATCGACAACATCGCCCAGAGCCTCCAGCAGACGATGAGCCAGATGCTCACCTCGATCCTCACCCTGGTCGGCACGGTCGTGATGATGTTCGTCATCTCGCCGGTGCTGGCTCTGGTGGCGCTGGTCGTCGGTGCCGCTGTCGCTCGTGCACGATGCGGTTGATCACCAGCCGGTCCAAGCCGCGGTTCATCGCGCAGTGGCGCCACACCGGCCGGCTCAACGCGCTCGTGGAGGAGTCCTTCACCGGCCACGCCATCGTCAAGGCGTTCGGGCGCCAGCGCGAGGTGGAGGCGCGGTTCAAGGCCATGAACGAGGAGCTGTACGAGGCCAGCTTCGGGGCCCAGTTCATCTCCGGGTCCATCCAGCCGGCGATGATGCTCGTCGGCAACCTGAACTTCGTCGGCCATCGCCGTGATCGGCGGCCTGCGGGTGGCGTCGGGGGCGATGAGCCTCGGCAGCGTGCAGGCGTTCATCCAGTACTCGCGCCAGTTCACCCAGCCGCTGACCCAGGTGGCGTCGATGATCAACATCTTCCAGTCCGGCATCGCGTCGGCCGAGCGGGTCTTCGAGCTGCTCGACGCCGACGAGCAGTCGCCCGAGCTGACCGAGACGACGGTGCCGGCGCCGCGGGGTCGGGTTGCTTTCGAGGGCGTGTCGTTCTCCTACGACCCGAACCGACCGCTGATCAAGGACCTGTCGCTCGTGGCCGAGCCGGGCCAGACGGTGGCCATCGTCGGCCCGACCGGCGCCGGCAAGACCACCCTCGTGAACCTGCTCGATGCGCTTCTACGAGCTCGACGGCGGCCGGATCACCCTCGACGGCGAGGACATCGCCCGGATGCCCCGCTCCGAGCTCCGGTCGAACTTCGGCATGGTCCTGCAGGACACCTGGCTCTTCGGCGGGACGATCCGGGAGAACATCGCCTACGGCAACCCCGACGCCACCGAGGCGCAGATCCTCGAGGCGGCGCAGGCGACCTACGTCGACCGCTTCGTGCACTCCCTGCCCGACGGGTACGACACCTACATCGACGACGACGAGTCGTCGGTGAGCGCCGGCGAGAAGCAGCTCCTCACCATCGCCCGAGCCTTCCTCGCCGATCCCACCATCCTGATCCTCGACGAGGCGACCAGCTCGGTCGACACCCGCACCGAGGTCCTGATCCAGCACGCCATGGCCGCCCTGCGGTCCCAGCGGACCAGCTTCGTGATCGCCCACCGGCTGTCGACCATCCGCGACGCCGACATCATCCTGGTCATGGACGGTGGCCGCATCGTCGAGCAGGGGCACCACGCCGAGCTGCTCGCGCTCGGCGGCGCCTACGCCACGCTCTACAACGCCCAGTTCGCCGCCCCCGCCGAAGAACTGGCCTGACCCCAACCGTCACCTCGCGAGCGGCGCCAACCGCTCATGGTGACGGGCCATTACCGAAATGATCCGTCCGATCCTTCGGGTTTCGGCCTCGACGTGCCGATCGATCAGGTGTGCCGCCGCCGCTCGGCGGGGCGCACCCCGGTCCGGAGGCCGGTCGATCCGTGGAACTCGGTCCTTTCGTCGCGTCGTCCCGCCCGGCTGCCGGCCTCAGCCGCGCCGCCTTCTGGCGTCGGGTGGCGGGCACGACCGTGGCGCTCACGGTCCTGAGCGGGACCTTCGGCGCGGCCGCCCATCGCATCGGCTCCAGCGACCCGACCGCGGTCGTGGAGCCGGTGGCGGCGGCGGAGGTGCCGCCCGCACCTGAACCCCCCGTCGTCACCGCGCCGGCCGCCCCGACGTCCGGCCCCGGCTACCGCATCGTGCGGGCCGACGGCGGTGTGTTCACCCATGGGTGGTACGGCTTCGCCGGTTCGGGCGCCGGCGCCACGACCTCGGCCACCGTCGGCATCGCCCAGACCCCCGACGGCGAGGGCTACTGGCTGGCCACGGCCGACGGCGGCGTGTTCGCCTTCGGCACGGCCCCCTTCCACGGCTCGGCCGCCGGCGCCACGACCCAGACGGTGGTCGACGTGACGGCGACGCCGTCCGGAGACGGCTACTGGGTCACCGCCCGCGACGGAGGCGTCTTCGCCTTCGGTGACGCCGGCTACTACGGGTCCGGACCCGAGATCTCGTTGCCGGGCCGGGTCGCGACGCTCGCCTCGACACCCTCCGGCCGGGGCTACTGGCTGGCCGGGACCGACGGGGGCGTGTTCGCCTTCGGGGATGCCGGGTACTTCGGCTCGCTCGGCGATCAGAGGGTCAACGCCAGGATCGTCGACCTCGTCCCGACCCCCTCGGGCGAGGGCTACTGGCTCGTCGGCGCCGACGGCGGCGTCTTCACCTTCGGCGACGCCGCCTTCCACGGCGCGGCCCTCGACGAGCGGTTGAGCGCCCCGATCGTGGACATGGAGCGCAACGCCGACGGGTCGGGGTACTGGCTCCTCGCCGCCGACGGCGGGGTCTTCTCCTACGGCGAGGCCCCGTTCCTCGGCGCCCCGGTCGCCGAGCCGAAGAGCCGTCCCTTCGCTGCCATCGTCGGCGGCATCGGGCGCCAGGCTCCGCCGGCGGCGCCGGCGCCGGCGCCGGCGCCGGCTCCCCCGGAGACCGCTCCGCCCGCCCCGCCCGCGTCGCCTGCGTCGACCCCAGCCTCCGTTCCCGGTCCGTCTGCGGTCGCGCCGACTCCCCCCGCGGACCCGCCGGTCGCCGAGGCCTCCAAGCGGGTGGCCGTCCCGCTCCCGTCGAAGGGCGCCGTCCGCGCCTCGAGCGCCCGCGCCGCAGCCGCGGCCAAGGCGCCGGAGAAGGCGCTCGATGGCGAGTTCGGCTGGGACATCTCCTATCCCCAGTGCGGTCGCCCGTACCCGGACGGCAAGTTCACCTATGGCGTCGTGGGCATCACCGGGGGGCGCGCCTTCCGGTACAACCGCTGCCTCGCCGACGAATGGCGGTGGGCCCGTTCGGCCGCCGCCGGCGCCTACGTCAACGTCAACTTCCCGCGGACCGCCGACGAGCTGGCCGCCGGAGCGACCAGCGACCGCCAGCCCGACTGCGGCGAGGGCGCCCTCGGCTGCGTGGCCTACAACTTCGGTCTCAACGGCGTGCGCGACGCCCTCACCTACGCCAGGGCCCAGGGCGTCGACGTCCCGTTCGTCTGGCTCGACGTCGAGCAGCTCAACCACTGGACCCCGAACCAGGCGCTCAACGCCGTCGTCCTCCGGGGCGCCATCGACGCCGTGCGCGACGCAGGCCTGGACGTCGGGATCTACTCCACGCCCTACCAGTTCCGCAAGATCATGGGCGACGAGCAGCCGCAGGTCCCAGTGTGGACGGCCGGCGCCCCCGACCTCGCGTCGATCGCCACGTACTGCGCCACGAAGGGCTTCGGAGGCGGTCCGGCCGTGCTCGTGCAGCTGCTCCCCGGGCAGTTCGACGCCAACGTGGCCTGCCCCGGCGCCGGGGCCGTCTCCCGCTACTTCCGGAGCTGACCCGCTAGCGCGGCCGACCCGAGGATGGGTCACGCACGTCGATCTCGCCGTCGGCCGCCTCGAGCAGGCGCTGGCCCCTCGCCAGCTGCTCCTCGATCTGGTCCATCAACTGACGGGACGACCGCACCCGCTCCACGCTGTCCGACAGCACGTCGTCGGTGGAGGTGGCGTCGACGTCGACCTGCACGGGCCGCAGATCGTCCATGGCCCAGCTGTCCCCGTGCGCGCCCGGCGGGAAACGCCTCGAACCGGCCCCGACGGGAGGCTCAGACGCCGACCGGCACCCGGTCCTCGCCCTGCGGGTCGATGTCGGGCAACGACTCCGGCGCCGCCGTCCCCTCCACGTCGATCTTCGGCAGGAGGCGGTCGAGCCACTGCGGGAGCCACCAGTTGCGGTCACCCAGCAGCTCCATCGTGGCCGGCACGAGCAGCATGCGGACGATGGTGGCGTCGAGCAGCACCGCACTGGCGAGCCCCAGACCGAACAGCTTGATGACCCGGTCCGACTCGAGCAGGAAGCTGCCGAAGACGAAGACCATGATGGCGGCGGCGGCCGTGATGACGCGGGCCGTGGCGGTGAGACCGTCGGCGACGGCGTTGCGGTTGTCGCCGGTGCGGTCGTACTCCTCCTTGACCCGCGACAAGAGGAAGACCTCGTAGTCCATCGACAGCCCGAACACGATGGCGAACATCATCATCGGAACGAAGGGCTCGATCGGCCCGCCCTTGCCGATGCCGATGAGCTCCTTGCCCCAGCCCCACTGGAAGACGGCGACGACGAGGCCGTACGCCGCGCCGATCGAGAGCAGGTTCATGAGGACGGCTTTGAGCGGCACGAGGATCGAGCGGAACACGGCCATCAGGAGGAGGAACGACAGGGCCAGCACCACGCCGATGAAGAGCGGCAGCCGGGCTGCCAGGTAGCTCGAGAAGTCGACGCTCACGGCGACGAAACCGGTGACCGCGATCTTCATCCCGGTGCCGGCGGTGGCCGGTGGGATCACGTCTTCGCGGAGCCGGTGCACGAGATCGGTCGTCGCCTCGTCCTGCGGGGCCGAGGTCGGGATCACCCGCCAGAGGACGGCCTCGGGACGGGCTGGGTCGTTCACGATCCCGGGGCTGGCGAAGGCGACGCCCCGGGCCTTGCCGAGGGCGGCCGTGACGCGATCGAGGGCGGGCTGGTCGGCGCCCTTCGGCAGCTCCGAGGCCAGCACCAGCGGCCCATTGAAGCCGGGACCGAAGCCGGTCGCCAGCAGGTCGTAGGCCTTCCGGGTGGACGTGTCCTCCGGCGAGTTGCCCTCGTCGGAGAAGCCGAGCCGGAGCGAGAGGAGGGGGACGGCGAGCAGACCGAGGACCACGACCCCGACCAGGACGGCGGGCCACGGGTGGGCCTGGATGAAGTGGCTCCAGCGGTAGGGGAGCGACCGCTCGACGGGCCGGGTCGCCCGCCTCGGCACCTCCCGCTTGAGCGGACCGACGAAGAACCCGGCCGCGATCACGACGATCGCCATGGGCGCGGCGAAGGTGAGCGCCTTGATCTCGAGCCCGGCCCCGAGCAGCGCGACCGAGACCAGCCCGGCGGCGATGATGCCGCGCCAGCGGGTCACCTCCAGGCGGGCGCCGGCGAAGCCGAGGAGGGCGGGGAGCAGGGTGACGGAGGCCACCATCGTCATGAGCACCGTGGTGGCGGCGCCGATGGCGAGGCCGTTCACGAACTGGAGCTTCATCAGCAACATCCCGAGCAACGAGATGACGACGGTGATGCCGGCGAAGAGCACGGCTCGGCCGGCGGTGTCGATGGCGCTGGAGACCGCATCCTCCATCGTCATCCCGTGGTGCACGCCCTCCCGGGCCCGGGTGACGATGAAGAGGGCGTAGTCGATGCCGACGCCGAGCCCGATCATCACAGCGAGCGTCGTGGTGAAGTCGGGCATCGTGAACACGTTCGACACGATGGTGACGACGCTGATCCCGAGCCCGATGCCGCCGAAGGCGGTGCCGATGGGCAGGCCCATGGCCAGCACCGACCCGAAGGCCAGCACGAGGATCAACACGGCGAATGCGAGGCCGAGGGCCTCCGAGCTGGGGGCGCTGAACTCCGAGAAGATCTGGCCGCCGTACTCGATCTGCAGGCCCGGGACGTCGGGCTCGATGGCCTTGACCTGCTTCGTGACGGCCGCGCCGTCCTCGATCGTGAAGTCGCTCGGCACCTCGACCTGGGCGAACGCGATCTTGCCGGCCTCGGCCCCTTGGCGGGCGATCTGGAACTGGCCTTGGGGTCCATAGGGACTCGTGACCGAGAGCGGGTCGATCTCGTCGATGCCGGCCAGGAACGCGGTCATCGCCTCCTGCACGGCCGGGTCCTCGACGCCTCGCTCGGTGCGGAAGACGATGCTCCCGCCCGAGCCGCCGCCCCGACCGCCGAAGTGCTTCTCGATGATGTCGAAGCCGCGGGAGCTCTCGACGTTCGGGAGGGAGAAGGCGGTGGTGAAGCCGCTCCCGGTGACGGCGCTGGCGCCGCCGACGGCGAACAGCGCCAACAGCCACACGATGACGACGACACCCCGCCGGTTGTGGCACCAGCGACCGAGACGAGCAAGCACGACGAACTCCTGCCTAGACCCACGCGGGGGGACGACCCGCACACGCTGCAGGATACGGAGTGCACCCCCAGCACCAGTAGTGACGTCGTTCACAGCCGCGACTCATCGCGGCCCAACCTCAGGCCGGTGCCCGCCGGGTGTGTGCGGTGATGGCCTCGACGATCTGGGGCCAGAGGGCGTGGGGCAGATCGTGTCCCATCCCCTCGACGATCAGCAGCTCCACGTCCGGGACGAGGTCGGCCGTGCGGCGGCCGCCCGTCGGGGTGACGAGCTGGTCCGCGTCGCCATGGATCACGAGCGTCGGCACGGCCAGGCCCCGCAGCCCCTCGGCCCGGGAGCCCGACGCCATGATGGCCAGGAGCTGACGGGCGGTGCCGGCCGGCGTGAACGACCGGTCGTAGGCCTCGGCCGCCTTCGCCCTGGTCCGCTCCTCGTCGAAGTGGTCAGGGCTCCCGATGACGCGTGAACCGGCCACCGCCGATTCGACCGCCTCTTCCCGGTTCTGCGCCGGCGGCACGAGCAGCCGACCCATGGCCTCCGGGGTGGGCTGGCCGACGTCCGGATCGCCGGTCGTCGACATGATGGACGTGAGGGTCAGGACCGCGCGTCGGGTGCTCGATGGCGATCGCCTGGGCGATCATGCCGCCCATCGACGCCCCGACGACGTGGGCTCGGTCGATGCCCAGGTGGTCGAGCAGGCCGATCGCATCGGCGGCCATGTCGCTGAGGGTGTACGGCGCCGAGATGGCCTGGCCCTGGGCCGCCTTGGCCATGGCGTCGACGATGCTGCCGCCCCCTTCGATCTTCGAAGACAGTCCGACGTCACGGTTGTCGAAGCGGATCACGCGGAAGCCGCGGTCGACGAGGGTGAGGCAGAACTCCTCGTCCCAGGCGATCATCTGCGCACCGAGGCCCATCACCAGGAGCAGCGGCGGGTCGGCATCCTCCCCGAACGTCTCGTAGTACAGCTCGATCCCGTTGGCCTTGCAGGTGGGCATCAGGACATCCTTCCGGTTGCGGCGACGGCCCGCCAGATGCGCTCCGGCGTCACGGGGAGATCGAGGTGGGTGACGCCCAGGTGGGCGAGGGCGTCCACGGCGGCGTTCTGCAGCGCAGGCGGGGCACCGATCGTGCCGGACTCCGCGATCCCCTTGAACCCGAGGGGGTTGTTCGGCGACGGCGTCTCCATGAGCGAGCTCTCGAAGGACGGGAGGTCGGCTGCCGTCGGGAGGCCGTAGTCGGCGAAGGTGGAGGTCAGCGGGTTGCCGTCGTCGTCGTAGACGAACTCCTCGAACATGCCCTGCGCGATGCCCTGGCCGAGGCCGCCGTGCACCTGGCCGAGGGCGAGGAGCGGGTTGAGGATCGTGCCGGCGTCGTCGACGGTGACGATCCGTTCGAGCGTGAGCCGGCCGGTCTCGAGGTCGACCTCGACGACGGCGACGTAGGCACCGAAGGGGAAGGTCGGGCCATCGCCCTCGAAGTCGGCCTCGCACCGCAGGACGTCGGCCTCACCCTCCGGGGCGGCAGCCACGGACTGGGCCACGTCGGCCCAGCCGACAGTCGTCGCGCCCGGGGCACCGGCGACGTGGAACCGGCCGGCGGCGACGTCGAGCACGACGTCCTCGACGGCCGCCTCGAGCCGGTCCGCGGCGATGCGACGCGCCTCCGCGACGAGGGCGTCGGCGGCCTGGGCCACGGCCGTGCCCGCCTTCTGGGCCGAACGGGATCCGCCCGTGACCCGCCCCGCGGGACGAGGTCGGTGTCGCCGTGGAAGACCTCGATGCGGTCCATCGGCAGACCGGTGCGATCGGCCACGAGCATCGCCCAGGCCGTGTAGTGGCCCTGGCCGTACGGCGAGGAGCCGGTCTTCACGAGCACGGTTCCGTCGCGGCGCAGCTCGACGGCGCCGTACTCGCTGCCGGGCACGCCGGCCGTCCGGTCGATGAACACCGAGATGCCGATGCCGAGGGCCATGCGGTCGCCGCGGGTCCGGCGGTCGGCCTGCTCCCGGCGGAGGTCGTCGTACCCGACGGCGTCGAGCGCGAGATCGAGGGCGCGGCCGTAGTCGCCGCTGTCGTAGGTGAGGCCGGTCGGGCTCGTCCAGGGGAACTCGTCGGCCCGGAGGAGGTTCGTGCGCCGGACGGCCACCGGGTCGAGGCCGAGCTCCTGGGCGAAGAGGTCGACGGCCCGATCGACGAGGGCGCCGGCCTCCGGTCGGCCGGCGCCGCGGTAGGCCGTGGTCGGCGTGGTGTTGGTCAGCACGGTCTCGTTCGTCCACGAGACGTGCGGGCACCCGGTAGGGCCCGGGAAGCAGGTTGCCGGTGTTGTTGGCCAGGTTCGGTGCCGCGCCCGGGTACGCGCCGGAGTCGGCCAGCACGTGGACCTCGAGGCACTCGATCGTGCCGTCCCGGCGGCCGCCGATGCGGACCTGCTGGCGTTGCGCCCGGGAATGGCCGAGGCCCACCATGTCGTCGGAGCGATCGGGCGTCCAGCGGGCCGGGCGGCCCGTCCGCTTCGCGATGACGGGCAGCAGGAGGTCCTCCGGGTAGGCGCGGCCCTTGGCGCCGAAGCTCCCGCCGACGTCGGAGGTGATCACGCGGATCTGGGACGGATCGAGGCCGTGCACGGTCGCCAGCTGGGCCCGGATCGGGTGCGCGCCCTGGCACGACGCGTAGTGGAGCAACCGTCCGTCCTCGGTCCAGGTCGAGGCCGCGGTGCGGGTCTCGATCGGGCACGGGGCGAGGCGCTGGTTCACGAAGACGCCCTCCACGACGACCTCGCACCGATCGAAGGGGAGCGGGTCGTCGGCGCCGCCGTGGTTGCGGGCGATCACGTTCGTGCCGGCCTCCGGGAAGAGCAGCACGGCGTCGCGGGCCGCGTCCTCGGGCCGGACGACCACGGGCCGCGGGTCGTACTCGACGTCGACCAGGGCGACGGCATCGGCGGCGGCGGCCGCGGTGTCGGCCGCGATGGCGACGATGGGCTCGCCCACGTAGCGAACGATGCCGTCGGCGAGCAACGGGCGCATCATCATCCTGGGCGCGCTCGGGACGACCGGGGGCAACGGGGCCACGCCATGGTCGGCGGCGGTGAGCACGAGGACCACGCCCGGGGCGGCTGCGGCCGCCGTGACATCGACGGCGACGAGACGGGCGTGGGCGACGGTGGACGTGACGAACGCGACGTGGAGGGCACCCGGCAGGTCGACGTCGGCCACGAACGACGTGTCGCCGACGAGGAGGTGGGCGTCCTCGACGCGCCGGACGGCGGTGCCGACGAGCGGCCCCGTCACGTGCCCACGAGGTCCGCGTACTCCGGGTGGCGGTCGATGTAGGCACCGAAGAACGAGCTGGAGGGGGTGACCCGCAGCTCCCGGGCGCGGGCGTCGTCGAGGGCGACCTCGTAGCGGTCGGCGCCCTTGTCGTCGTGTACCTCGGGTGTGGCCATCAGCCGCTCCCGGTCGTGGTGAGGCTGCGGGTCTCGGCGTCGTCGAGCACGGCGAGGATCGTCTCCGCGAGCCGGCGGGCCGACGCCGCGTCCAGCTCGACGGCGACGCGCTCGGCCGGACCGCGACCGTGCACGTCCAGGCAGAGCGCGTGCTCGAGGGGCGCGTCCTGGGGGTGGTCGAAGTAGACGACGGCCCGCTGGGTCGGGAACCAGTCATCGTCGCGGAGGGCGCTGCCGGCGATCTCCGCGGAGAGGGTCAGGTAGGTGCACATCAGGATGCCGCCGTGCCCAGGTGCTCGCCGAAGAAGGCCCAGATGCGCTTCCACCCGTCCTTGGCCGCCTCGACCCGGTAGCTCGGGCGGTCGACGGAGAAGAAGGCGTGGCCGGCGCCTTCGTAGGACTGCAGCTCGAAGGTCTTGCCGTGCTTCGTCGAGCTCCTCCTCCATGCGGGCCACGTGGGTCGGGTTCGGGTTGCCGTCGTCTTCGCCGAACAGGCCGAGCAGGGGCGCCCGCATCTGCGGGGTGAGGTCGATGGGGTCCATCCCCTTCGTCCCGGCACGACCCGACCGCCGTAGCAGTCGACCGCCGCGTCGATGTCGACGATGCAGGCGGCGAGGTAGGCCTGGCGACCACCGGAGCAGTACCCGATGACGCCGACCTTCCCGTTCGAGGTCGGCAGGGCCCGGAGGTGCGCGGCGGCGGCCTCCAGGTCGCCCATCACCTGGCCGTCGGGGGCACCGCCGGCGGCGCGGGCCGCGGCGGCCGCGTCCCCGGCTTGGCCCCGGGGGCGTAGCGGTGGAAGAGGTTCGGGCACACGGCGTCGTAGCCGTAGACGCCGAACGTCCGGGTGATCTCCTTGGTGGCCCGGTCGTAGCCGGGCATGTGGTGGATCACGATGACACCACCCCTCGGCGGCGCTTCGTCGAGGGGCCGGGCCTCGTACGCCTCGATGTCGTCACCACCGTGTCCGGTGATCGTGATCGTCCTGGCCATCATGCCGTCGCTCATGTCCGGCGCAGCCTACGGATGGACGTCGGCGAACATGTGTTCGTTACACTTCGCCCATGTCGGCGATCGTCGGGTGGCAGCCCTCGCTCCTGGGGTTCGAGACGCCTCGCTTCACCTTCGACATCGGCATGGCGCGGCGTCGATTCCTCTCTGGCGGCGCATGGGTCGACTCCGTCCCCGGCGTGCTGGAGGGAGCCGATGCGCTCTTCGACGAGGTGCTGGGCGCAGCGCCCTGGTCCGAGCACGACCGGCCGATGTACGAACGTGTCGTCGCGCGAACCTCGCCTCACGACCCGCCGGTGGGCGCAGCCGCCGGCGCTGGTCACGGAGATCGCCGAGCGCCTGACCGCCCACTACGCCTGCGACCTCGGCATCGTCAGCGCCAACCTCTATCGCGACGGCAACGACAGCGTCGCCTGGCACGGCGACCGCGTCGGTCGGAGCCGGGTCGAGACGATCGTCGCCATCGTGTCCCTCGGCGCTCCCCGCCGGTTCCTGCTTCGTCCCAAGGGGGGCGGCCCGTCGGTCCGGTACGTGCCGGCCGCCGGCGACCTCCTGGTGATGGGCGGCACCTGCCAGCGCACCTGGGAGCACACGATCCCGAAGTGCGTGGCGTCGGGCCCTCGCATCAGCCTCATGTTCCGCGAGGCCTACTGATGTTCGGTCAGCCGGTGGTGGAGCGGCGCCGACGAGCGGCGACGACGGTGACGACGACGCCGACCGCCACGGCGCCGCCCAGCAGGACGATGACCGGGAAGCCGTCGCCGCCGTCGTCCGCCGAGAGAGGCGACGTCGAGGTGCCGGTCTGGGGGACACGCAGGCCGACCGGCCGGACGACGTAGAGCCCGGGCGGACCGTCGACCCCGCGCACGAGGTACGGCAGGGCGCCGCCACCGAGCAAGGGGATCAGCTCCACGTCGAGACCCCAGCTCGGATCCGGCCGCAGCGCATACAGGACCTCGAGCTCGTCGGCGCGGAAGAGCGCGATCGCCGGTGCCGCCTCCGTCAGCTGATCCTTGGTGAGCAGTCGCGGCCGCCCGAACGGCGTCGACGAGGCAACGGGCCCGGCGGGGAGCGCGGCCGCCGGCCCTTCGGCCCGGGGCACGGCGAGCGGGCGGGAGCCCTCCGGCGGGACGAGGCGCCCCGTCCCGTCCAGGTGCCGCACGAGCGTGCGCACCTGGCCGTTGGGTGCGCCCAGATCGAGGATGGGCAGCGCGTAGTCCTCGCGCGCCCGGGTCCGTGGGCGGCGTGCCGACGGGTCCGAGCGGTCGCCGGACCCGCAGGTCCGCCCGGGCCGTCGGCACCCCTTCGTCCTCCCGCACCGGCCAGCGCACCTCGGTGGTGCGGGCCGGTACCAGCACCAGCGGGCTGGCCGGATCGACGCAGGCCTCGGTGAGCGGGAGGCACCCGCGGAAGCCGGTGCTGAGCAGTGGGAAGAACAGGCCGTTCTCGGGCACGCCGGCGGCGACGAGGTCGGTCACCGGTACGAAGCCACCGCCGGCCGGTGGGGGAGCCTCCGTCGTGGTCGACGGCGCCGCGGTGGTGGAGGTGGAGGTGGTCGTGGTGCTCGGGGCCGGGCCCGACGTGGTCGTGGGTCTCGTCGTGGTGGTCGTCGACGCCGTGGTCGTCGTCGGCGGGGTCGACGTCGGCGGGGGCGTGGTGCTGGTCGACGTTGGCACGGTGGTCGTGGCCGGCGCGTGCACGTGGAGCACGAACGTCTGGCCGTCGCCGGACGTCTCGTCGCTGAACCGCACCCGGTAGTCCCCGGCCTCGCCGGCGCTCACCGAGTAGGTGCGGGACCACTGCGGCTGGTCGTCGCACTCCCCTCCGTTCGAGGGCCGGGTGACGGCGGCTCCGTCGAGGGAGGAGACGGCGATGCAGGTCCGCACGTCCGACGCCACGTCGACCGTGACGCTGACGGGGATGTCCGGCCCGACCGCCGCCGATGTGCGGGACAGCGACGCGATCCTCGCCTCGGCCGGCGAGGCCCACAGCACGACGCTCAGGCTCGCGAACGTCGAGCGCGAGCGCCGACGACCAGCGCCGGTCCTTCGTCCGCCTCGGTTGCACGCGCTCATCGTCCCAGACGGGAGCCGATCAGGAGCGCACCTCCCCGACGAGGAAGCCGGCCAGCACCCGGTCGACCATGGCGGCGGCCGCCTCGGCGCTGGTGGCGCGGTGCTGCACGAGGTGACGGGAGAACACGCAACCGGTGACGAGGTCGAGCAGCAGCTCCCGGTCGACGTCGGTCGGGAGCTCGCTCCGCTCGACGGCCCGATCCACGAGACGCAGCGCCTCGGCCCGCCGTTCGATCGACAGGCGCCGGTGGAGCACGGCCAGCTCGGGATCCCGGTGCGACGCTTCCACGAGCACGGGCAGCAGCACCCCGAAGGGCCCTTCGGCCAGCGCCTCTCCCAGCGCGGTGGCGAAGCCGGCGAGGTCACTGCGGAGCGCGCCCGTGTCCGGTACCGCCGGCGGGATCGCCGCCGCCCGGATGGCCGCCATCACGACATCGGCCTTGGTGGCCCAATGGCGGTAGATGGTGGCCCGGCCGACGCCGGCCACGGCGGCGATCCCGTCCACGGTGACGCCGGCGAAGCCCTTGGCCGCGAGCTCCGCCAGCGTCGCGTCGAGGATCCGCGCCTCCGCCCGGGCCGGGCGGAGGCAGACGCTCACGCGTCCTCGCGTACCGGGGCCGCCTGCGCCGCCTCCTGGTGCGGCACGACGTCGGGCAGGAAGCGCAGCACGAGGACGGACGCGATGACGACGACGGCAGCCCCGACCCGGAGGCCGTTCGACATGCCGTCCACGTAGGCGACCTGTGCCGTGCGCACGATGGACGCTCCCGCCTGGCCGCCGATCCGATGGCCGATCTCGACGGCGGCCCCGAGCGACGCCCGGGCCGCCTCGGCCGCGGCCGCCGGGAGCTTGGTGGTGAGGTCGGCCATGCCGCTCGAGTAGGCCGAGGCGGCCAGGCTGCCCAGGACGGCGACGCCGAGCGCGCCGCCCAGCTCGCGGGTGGTGTCGTTGACGGCCGAGCCGACGCCGGCCTTGCCCATCGGCAGCGACGACATGATCGTCGCCGTGGACGGCGCCATGGACGACCCCATGCCGGCCGACATGATCATCAGGCAGAGCACGACCTGCCAGTAGCTCGAGTCCACCGTTGCGAACGACATCAGGAACAGCCCGAGCGCCACGGTGGCGAGGCCGCCGGCGACGACCCGCTTCGGCCCGAACCTCTCGGCCAGACGAGCGCTGTTCGGCGCCGCGATCATCATCACCAGGGCCATCGGGAGCATGCGGACGCCGGCCTCGAGGGTGCCGTACCCGAGCACCAGCTGCAGGTACTGGCTGAAGAGGAAGAACGTGCCGAACATGGCGAAGAACACGAGCGTGACGGCGCCCGAGGCGCTGCTGAAGCCGGGGTTCTTGAACCAGCGGAGCTGGAGCATCGGTTCGTCCGAGCGCAGCTCCCACCAGGCGAAGGTGCCGAGCAGCACGATGGCGGCGCCGAAGGCGAGGGCGGTGGCGCCGGAGGTCCAGCCGTGGCTGGGAGCCTCGATGATCCCGTACAGGAGCGCACCGAGCCCTCCGATGGAGAGCACCGCGCCGACCGGGTCGAGGGGCGCCTCGTCCGGGTCCTTCGACGTCGGTACCAGCACGGCGCCGGCGACGAGGGCGATGGCGATGATCGGGACGTTCATCAGGAACACCGAGCCCCACCAGAAGTGCTCGAGGAGGAAGCCGCTCCCGATCGGGCCGATGGCGGCGCCGGCGCCGGCCAGTCCGGCCCAGATGGCGATGGCCCTGCCCCGCTCGCGGGGCGGGAAGACGTTGGTGAGGATCGACAGCGTGGCCGGCATCACGAGGGCGGCGCCCATGCCCATGACGGCCCGGCCGATGATCAGGCCGGTCGGCCCGTCGGCGAAGGCACTGAAGGTCGAGGCGGCACCGAAGATCAGCAGCCCGATGGTGAGCGCGCCCTTCCGGCCGTACCGGTCGCCGAGCGCTCCGGCGGTGAGCAGGAGGCCTGCGAAGACCAGGGCGTAGGCGTCGACGATCCACTGGAGCTCGGTCTGGGTCGCCCGGAGCTCCCGGACCAGCGTCGGCAGGGCCACGTTGAGCACCGTGTTGCCGACGATGACGATGACGAGGCTGAGGCAGAGGACGGTGAGGATCCACCACCGTTTGTCGTTCACCGGGTCGACGGATGTGCCGATCGGATCGGGGCGTTGCTCGGTCGTCGTCATGAGACGCAAGTGTCTCACTTCGTCGTCGCTACGGAGGTGTGACGTCCGACCGTGTGGCGGTGACGAGGTGGACCGCGCCTTCGAGCACGACGTGGCCGTCGCCGTCGACGTGCCGGGCGAACGCGGCCTCGATGGCCGCCTCCGCGGCCGCCACGGTGGCGTCGTCCGATCCCGTGAGCAGGGCGCGGGTCGGCCCGAAGTCGAGGGCGGCGCGTGCGGCGACGGCCGGGTCGCATCCACCGGCGAAGGGCAGCGGTAGGCGGTGCTCCACCACGCCGACGTCCCGCCAGCCGGCGCCGGTCAGGAGCGCGGTCACGAAGGCGGGATCGTGCAGTGAGAACGGCCCACCGTCGTCGTTGGCCAGGAAGCCGTCGAAGGTGGTGCCATCGGCCGTGCGGTCGTGGCCGCGCTCGCGGCAGGCGCCGACGGCGGCATGGAGCGGGATCGAGAACAGCGCCGACTCGTCCCGCCGCGCCCACACCGCCAGCGCGAGGCGTCCGGTGCCGGGCCGCGTCGCGTCGGCGAGGTTGGCGAAGGCCGCCGCCGGGTCGGAGAAGAACATGACCCCGAAGCGCGACACGACGACGTCGGCGTGGGGAGCCGCGGGATCCGGAGTCCACGTGACGGCGTCCGCCGTGACCCAGTCGATCGGCGCCCCGTCGTCGGCCTCGTCCGGTGCTCCCGGCCCGTTCCCCGCCGCGACCGCCAGCATCTCGGCCGAGACGTCGAGGCCGGTGACGCGCCCAGCCGGGCCCACGGCCCGGGCGGCCGTCCACGTGGTCGGGCCGGTGCCGCAGCCGACATCGAGGACGGTCTCACCCGGCCGGAGCGCGGCGGCGGCGAACAGCGCCGCCGACACCGGCGCCAGCTGCCGTTCGAGTCCCTCGGACTGGCGCAGCCATCGCGCCACCCGCTCGCCGTCCCAGGCGTCGCTCACGTCAGCGGTCGAGGAGGTCCCGTGCGATGTGGGTCACCTGGATCTCGTCGGTGCCGGCGTAGATCTGCAGGACCTTGGCATCGCGGGCCAGTTGCTCGACCTGGTACTCGGCCATGTACCCGTTGCCGCCGAACAGTTGCACGGCCTCGAGCGCGACCTCGGTCGCGGCCTGGGCGGAGTAGAGCTTCATGGCCGAGGCCTCGGCCAGGCTGAGGCCCTTTCCGGCGGCGCCGATCTCCATCGAGCGGAACACGAGGTTCTGCACGTTCAGCCGGGCCACCTCCATCTTCGCCAACTTCAGCTGGATGAGCTGGAAGTCACCGATGCGCTGGCCGAACTGCACCCGGTTCTTGGCGTAGTCGATCGACACCTCGAGGCACTGCTCGATGATCCCGAGGGCCATCGCCGCGACGCCGCTGCGCTCCATGGAGAAGGTGTCCTTGGCCGCGCTGCGACCGCCACTCGCCGCCGCCTCCTCCGACTCGCCGATGAGCCGGTCGAGGCCCACGCGCACGTCGCTCAGGAAGAGCTGGCCGGTCGGCGAGGAATGCATGCCCATCTTGCGGAGGGGCTTCGACTGCTCGAGGCCCGGCATGCCGGTGTCGAGCACGAAGCTCAGCACCTTGCGCTCGTTGGGCGGGTTGCCTTCGTCGAGCTTGCAGATGAACACGATGGTGTCGGCGTACGGACCGTTCGTGATGAACGTCTTCGAGCCGTTCAGGACGTACTCGTCGCCGTCCTTCTTCGCCGTCGACTTCATCGACCCGAAGGCGTCGGAGCCCGAGTCGGGCTCGGTGATGGCCCAGGCGCCGACCTTGTCCATGGTGAGGAGGTCGAGCGCCCAACGCTCCTTCTGGCGGGTGGTGCCGCGGCTCATGATGGCGCTGGCGGTCAGGCCCATGGAGACGCCCATGGCGGTGACCATGCCGGGGCAGTAGCGGCACAGCTCGATGATCGGGATGAGGGTCATGCCGCCTCCGCCCCCGCCCCCACCGCCCTCGCGCGCAGGGACGTCCTCCCCGGCTGCGATCGCCTTCTCCCGGGCGATGGTCCTGGCGAAGGAGTCCTTGGCCATGGCGTCCATGCCGAAGGTCTTGAACAGCTTGCGGAGGATGTCGTAGGGCGGGAGGTCGCCGTGCTCGAGCTCCTCGACATGGGGCTTGATCTCTTTGTCCACGAACTGCCGGATGGCGTCGCGGATCATCAGCTGCTCGTCGGACCACTCGATCATGCGGGGAACCTACCGATAGGCGGGCGTTCCTGGCTAGCTTCGGCGCCATGGCTACCGAGAACGAGGTCCCCACCGGCGGCGACGAGCAGTCGCTCGGCGACAAGGTGAAGGAGGTCACCGGGTGGGCGACCGGCGACCGCGAGGTCGAGGCGGCCGGCGCGGCGAAGGACCACGAGGAGATCCGCACCGAGCATGGCGACAAGGGGATCAAGGACTCCTGACGGGTTCCGTGGGCGGTCTAGCGGCGGCGGACCCCCCGCAGTCCGCCCCACGCCACGTCCGACAGCTGGGCCACGAGGGCGTCAGGCTCGATGCCCGTGGCGCCGGCGCTCCAATGGCGAAGGACGCCCTCGGCCATCCCCACGATGGCCGCCGCCAGCACCCGGCGGTGGGCGGCGTCGAGGTCGGCGTCGATGAGGGCGGCGACGGCGTCGGCGATCGAGTCCTCGACCCGGCGCACGGCGTCGGCGAACTGCTCGTCACGGCGGGCGCCGCTCCCGAACAGGAGCGGGAAGGCCTGCGGGCGTCCGGTCATGAACGCGACGTAGGCCGCCATGCCGGCCTCGACCTGCAGGCGGGGCCCGTCGGCGGCCGCCGTCGCCTTGCCGATGGCCTCCATCAGCTGGCCGCCGACGTCCTCGAGGAGCTCGAGGTAGAGCTGCCGCTTCGCCCGGAAGTGTTGGTAGAGCACCGGCTTGGTGACGCCGGCGGCCTCCGCGATCTCCGCCATGGACGTGGCGTGGAACCCCCCGGCCGCGAACCGCTCCAAGGCGACGTCGAGCAGCTGGCGGCGGCGCACGGCGGCGGGGAGGCGGGCGGCGGGTTCGGCCATGGGCTGCGGCCACGGTAACAACCGCTCTGCGACGGTCCGACCCCTCTGCCCGTTTCGCGCGTCCGAGCAGGGACGTCGCCTCGCCTGTCGAAACAGTGGTGGTGGAGAACAACCGGCCCCCGAAGCAGGAGCCTCCCCGCAGCGCCCGGCGCCCCCCGGAGCCGCTGCGCCCCGCGCCGGCCCGCAAGCCCGGCGTGACCCTTCTCGCCGCCAAGGCCCGCCGGAACCGGTATCGCACCACCTTCGGCGACAGCTACTGACGCCGGACGCGACGACGCCGCCCCCGAGAGGGCGGCGTCGGGAGCGCCAGCGAGCAGCCGCAACTCGAGCGGCAAGGCCACGCCCGCAGGGCCCCGCCGCAGAGCGAGAGCGAATTAATAGACGATGACGGAGCGGGCGACCTCGCCCGACTTCATCGCCTCGAAGGCGGAGTTCACGTCGTCGATGCTGATCTCGCGGGAGATGAGCTCGTCGAGCTTCAGGTCGCCCTTCTTGTAGAGCTCGAGCAGCTTGGGCACCTCGCGGTGGACGTTGCTCGAGCCGTACCAGCAGCCCTTCACGGTCTTGGCCGTGTAGATGAAGTTGAACGCCGGGTTGACGTTCAGCATGACGTCCATGCGGGGCACGCCCACGAGGACGGTCTCGCCCCCGACGCGGGTCATCTGCATCGCCTGCTCGATGGTGGCGCCGAGGCCGATGACCTCGAAGGCGACATCGGCGCCGCGGCCGCCGCTGAGGGCCTGCACGTCGGCCACGGGGTTGCCGCTCGTGCCGGCGTTGACGAAGTCGGTGGCCCCGAACTCCTTGGCCAGCTGCAGCTTCGACTCGACCATGTCGACGGCGATGATCTTCTCGGCGCCGGCGATGCGGGCGCCTTGGATCACGTTGAGGCCGACGCCGCCGCAGCCGATTACGACCACGGTGTCGCCCTTGCGGATGGAAGCGGTGTTCATGGCCGCCCCGACGCCGGTCTGCACTCCGCAGCCGAGGAGGGCCGCGATCTTGAGCGGGACGTCCTTGTCGATCTTGACGGCGCTGATCGACGGGACGACGGTGAGCTCGGAGAAGGTGCCGCAGCCGGCCATCACGCTGAGGTCGGTGCCACCGGAGGAGAGGCGCTTGGTGCCGTCGAGCATCCCGCCCATGTTCAGCATCGAGCTCTTCTCGCACATGAAGCCCTGGTCGCGGTAGCAGAAGAAGCACTCGCCGCACTCGGGGACGAAGGTCAACACGACGTGGTCGCCGACCTCGAAGTCGGTGACGCCTTCGCCGACCTCCTCGACCACGCCCGCACCCTCGTGGCCGAGCACGATCGGCGGCGGCAGGGGGATCGTGCCGTTCTGGACGGAGAGGTCCGAGTGGCACACGCCGGAGGCGGCGATGCGGACCTTCAGCTCACCGGCCTTGGGTGCAGCGACCTCGATGTCGTCGCGGATCTCGAGCGGCTGGTCGAGGCCGACGTGGACGGCGCCCTTGCTCATGGCGGGGTTCCCCTTGCGTTGTGTCTGTTTGCGGTCAGTAGCGGCCCGATCGTTCCACAAACGACCGGACGCGTGCCTATCGCTCGTTCAGTTCCCGATCCTCCCGGGCCGCGGCCTTCACCGCGTAGCCCAGGACGATGGCCGGAGCGAGGGTCAGCGTGCACAGGAGCATGGCGGCGGCGACGACGGTTCCCCAGGTGGCGTAGCTCGTCGCCAGCCCGATGAAGAAGGCCACGACGGCGACCAGCAGGAACACGTAGCCGACCCGCTGGCCGAGCTTGGCCAGACGGTCGAGTTGGGCCCGCTTGACGAGGACGGGGTCGTCGCCGCTCGTGGTCACAGCACCCTTTCTAGGACCGCAGTGAGCTCGGCCGGCAACCGGTCCAGGCCGAAGTGCTCGCGTGCCCGCGCCTCGTTGCGGTCGAGCAGGCCCGGGTCGGGGTCGGCCAGGAACCGGGCCAGGGCCGCCGGATCGGCCGGGTCGAACCATTCGAACCCCAGCGGCTCGAGGTCGACGACGAGGACCGGGTACCGGCGGACGGCCAGGGGCCGGCGGGCCAGGGCGGACTCGATGACGGGGTTCCCGAACCCCTCGATCGACGAGGGGAAGGCGACGGCGTCGGCCGAGGCGTAGGCGGCGGCCATGAAGGGCGCCGCCTCGTGACGGACGGGGCAGGTGGCCGCAGCCAGCACCGCGGCCAACTCGTCGTCGTACCCGTCCTCGGCCGGCCCGGTCAGCCAGTAGGTCGCTCCGATTCGTTCGGCCAACCGCACCGCGGCCGGCACGTCCTTGCGGGGGATCGCCCGCACCGGGTGCAGCACCACCGTTCCGTCGTGGGGCACGGGCGGGGTCCATCCCTCGAGAGGGAACCGGTTCCCCAGCACGTGGGGGCGGATCCCCTGGCGCTCGTGCAGCTCACGCGCCGAGATCGAGTTGATGACGACATGGGCCCAGGCGGGGTCGTCGGCCACCCACCCGTCCGGCCACTGCGGCCGCTGCCACGGCAGGTCGTGGTGGCGGAGGATCGCCGGCCGTCCCCGCAGGGCCGTCGCGAGCGATGGCGCCGCCGGTTCGAGCGGCAACGACAGCACGTTCTCCACCACGACGACGTCGGCGCCGGCGAGCGCCTCGTCCCAGCCGGTCCGGTGGCCGGCGGCGAAGGGGACGGGGACGACGGCGAAGCCCAGGTGCTCGAAGGCCCACGTCCACTTGGCCGCCTCGATGGACACGCCGTCGGTGCCGCCGAGTCGGTACGAGACGAGGGCCGCGACCGGGCCGCGGTCGGTCAGCGAAGTTGCGCGAGCCGCCGGTTGGTCGCGTCGAGGACGGACCGGGCGATGGCGTCGAGCTCCCCGGCCGAGCGGACGACGGCCGAGCCGGAGATGATCTCCTCGTACGGCGGCACGACCACGACGACGGTGGTGACGGCGACGGCGCGGTCGCCGAGGCGAATGATGGTGGCCGTCTCGATGTCCGAGCGGACGGCGGCCGGCTCGAGGTGGCGCAGCGCGGCGATGCTGGCCTGGGCGACGAGGCGCAGGACGCTGCTGGTGGCGACGAGCCCTTCGGCGGTGCCGGTGGCCCGCTGCTCGCCTCGGGTCAGCACGACGCGGGCGGTGCATTGCAGGCCGTTGCGGTCGGCGGTGACGCCCTCGACGTTGATCCGGTCGCGGGCGACCACCTCCTCGTCCTCGACGTCGGGTCCGGAGACGGAGCTCGAGGCCACGGCGTCGAGCTGCACGACGGAGACGACCCGCCGGTCGAGGTCGAGCCCGAAGGTCGCCATGGCGACCGACTGCACGTCGCGGACGACCTGCTTGGCGTGCTTGTGGGGCAGCGACAGGATGTGGACCTCGGCGATCCGACCGTCGGGGTCGGCGACCACCCGGGCCGCCGTGACCTCGCCGATCCGGCAGAGCTCGCGCTCGAGCTCGTCCAGGTCCACCTCGGCGACGTCGGACCCGCTCGGAGTCTGCACGAGATGCACCGTAGACCCCGGTCGGGCGCCGAACGGGGACCACACCAGCACCGTCCGTGGTTCCTGAGGTTGTGGTGAACACCGTTGACAAAGGGACCAATGTCGCTTTACGGTCGCCCAGCGCAGCTGCAACGCCACGCTGTGTCCACGCTCAATGACACGAACGGGCTATCGACGGCCAGTGCGGCCGTCCGTATGGTCGGAAACGGTCAATTCCGCAGATCCCGACAGGGTTCGGCGGTTCGGGCACCGAACGGCAGCACCTTGACAACCGAGTGAGAGGGAGACGGCAGGGGCTCACGTCCTGTGCCTCACCAGCGGAGCGGATCGCACCCCGTCCTAGCGGACACGGGGCCACCAGATCGTTCGAGGGGAGGTGCATCAGATGAAGAAGAAGCTCATCGTCCGCGTTGCCGCTATCGCAACGAGCCTCGCCGGCCTCCTTCTGGCCGGCGGCGCCGGCTTCAAGATCGGCTGAACCCGATCATGGACATGCCGCACCCCACAGGCGAGCTCCTGCCGCCTCTCTCTCACCCGGGCGTCTTACGACGAGGAACCAGCAGTGGGGAGCCCGGTTTGACGGGACAGCAGGAGACCAGACGAGCAGGCGCGGCACGCCCTCGCGCGTTGGCAGCCGGTTATGCCCTGGTGGCGACGGGGTCGGTGCTGTTGTACCTGGACGTGCGACCGTCGCTCCCTCGACTGGTCACGCTCGCGTTCTTCGCCGCCCTGATCCTCTGGGCCGAGCACGGCGCGGTCCTCCTCCCGTCCAAGATCGACGTCAGCCCGAGCTTCATGGTCGTCATGGCGGCGGTCGCCGCGTTCGACGGCCGGGGTGTGGTCGTCGGCGCGGCCCTCGTCGGCGCCTGCAGCGGCCTGAGCCTGACCCACCTGCGGCAGCGACGCTTCGCCGTCCTGGTGGCGAACTGCACGCAGTACCTCCTGAGCTCGGTGCTCGCCGCCGCGACCTACGAGGCGACCGCGGCCGCTCCGACGATCGTGCGGGTCCTGCTCACGGGGGTCACCTTCGGCATCGCCAATGTCGGGCAGGTCCTCCCGGCCATCGTCCTCGTCCACGGCCAGGGCGTCCGGCGGGTCTGGGGGGACATGTATCCGGCCCTCCCCAACTACCTCGCCTTCGGACTGCTCGGCACGTTCCTCGGCCAGCTCTACGCCCACCTCGGACCGGTCGCCGTCCTCCTCCTGCTCGCGCCGGTCGTGATCGCCCGCCAGACCTTCAGCTCCTTCCTCGAGCTGAGCGAGGCCCACGAGGCGACGATCGGCGTCTTCCTCCGGGCCATCGAGGCCAAGGACACCTACACCGCCCGTCACACCCAGCGTGTTTGCCGGTACAGCCTCGCGATGGGCGAGCGCCTGGGCTTCTCCCACGTCCGGCTCGAGCACCTCCGCCAGTCGGCGCTCATGCACGACATCGGGAAGCTCGCCGTGCCGAAGCACTTGTTGAACAAGCCGGGAAAGCTCACCGACGACGAGTTCGAGCGGGTGCAGCGCCACGCGCACGTCTGCGTCGACATCCTCGGCCTCGTCGACTTCTTGAAGCCCATGACGGCGGCCGCCTCCGGGCACCACGCCCGCTTCGACGGCGGCGGCTACGGCGGGACGTCTCAGCGCCCGCTCGAGGCCTACATCGTCGCCGTGGCGGACGCCTTCGACGCCATGACCTCCACTCGCTCGTACCGCCGGGCCCTGCCGATGGAGATTGCCTTCGACGAGCTGCGGGCGAAGTCGGGGACGCAGTTCCACCCCGACTGCGTCGAGGCCCTGATCGGCGCCATCCAGGATCGGGGCGAGCGCCACGGCCTCGGCCACGAGGAGGACGCCGTCGAGTTCGCCGTCGCCCCCCCCGTGGCCGGCGTCGGATCGGCCGGTCTCGGCGACCGTGCCCCCGAAGGGCGCACGGCCAAGGTGTCCCGATGAGCCGACGGTGGGCGCCGTTCCCGCTCCGCGTCCTCGCGCCGGTCACGGGGCTCGTGGTCGCCGCCGTCGTCCTGGCCGCGATGGACCACCGCCACGAGGCCGCTCTGGCCGCCGCGGCGCTCGTCGTCTCGGCGGGCCTCCTCTCGGAGGTGGAGCTGCCATGGGGCGGACGGGTGCCGCTCGGGCATGCCCTGGTGATCGCGGTCGCCGTGCTCGTCGCGCCGGCGGCGGGACTGTTGGTCGTCCTCGGGGCACTGGCCGTCGTCGCCGCCGCCCAGGCTCGGAAGCGGGACGTGGCCATCGTCGCCGCCGGTGCTCTGGCGGCCGCGGTGGCGCAGGGGACGCTCGGGTTGCTGATCGGCCCGGGCGGGCGCAGCGAGGCGGCGATGCTGGGCGAGGTCGCTGTCGTCGGTTCCGCCTTCCTCGCCGTCGACCTCGTCCTCGGACGCCGACGCCTGGCCCAGGTCGCCCCGCTCTACGTCACGCTGCTCTGCGCCGCCGCGCTCCTGGCCGTGTCCTTCCGACAGAGCCCGCCGCTCGCCCTGATCGCCGGGGTGCCGCTCCTGGTGACCCGCTACTCCTTCGGGCGGTTGGCCCGGGCCCGGGACACCTACGCCCAGACGACACGGGCGCTGAGCCTGCTGCCGGAGGTGGCCGGCCTGACGCCGCTCGGCCACGGCGAGCGGACCGCGGTCTACGCCCGGGCTCTCGCCGTCGAGCTCCGACTCGACGACGCGACGGCGGATCGAGTCGCCACCGCGGCGCGCCTCCACCACATCGGTCACATCTCGCTGCACGATCCGGAGGCCCGGACGGCACCGGTCGACGTCGACGCGCTGGGCCGTGTCAGCGGCGACCTGCTGCGGGCCACCGGTTTCCTGACCGACATCGCCGATCTCGTGGAGCAGGTCCAGGTCGCCGCCCCCGCCGCCGGGCTCGAGGTGGCCGTCATCCGCGTCTGCAGCACCCTCGACGACCTCGCCGGAGCCTCGGACCTCGAGGACGAACGGCTCGTGGACGATCCGTTCGCCGGCCTCCTGGTCCACCACCCGGGCGGGTTCGAGCGCACGGCCGCGATCGCCCTCCTCCGCCTCCACGACGATCACCCGGCCATCCTCGACGAGGCCCGCGCCGCCAGCCGCATCCTCGCCCTCGTCGCCGCCGATGCCGGTTCGGCGCACGACGACGACCCTGGCCACGATTGTCGCTGACATCCCATTTGCCACGGAGCGTGGCCGGACAGCAGGAAACCGGACGGTCGTCGTCGAACCGTAGGAACGTGGGCTGGCGGAGGAAGCGAATGAGCGCTGTACCCGTGGTGGACGCCGAGACGGGTACTGACGCGCCACCCGGGCCGTCGCCGGATGGGGACGACGCCGGCCGCACCGACGCCCTGCTCGCGTCGGTGACCGCGGACCTGGCCGAGGCCGACAGCGGCGTCGAGTTCGTCTATCGCTCCCTCGATCGGATGCAGCAGCGCAGCGGGGCCGACGACCTCCTCGTGATCGTCGACGAGGGCCCGCTCGGCCGTCAGGCCTTCCGCGCCGGACGCCGGCCGATCGAGACGTCGTGGGCGGCGCGAGCTCGTCCGCCGCGGACCGGCCGGCGTCCATGCCACGCCGGCATCGGTCGACGATGCCGTCGCCAGCAGCGTGCTGCAGCTCTGCACGATGGCCCTGCGCCTCGACGTCGCCCGCCACGACTCGCTGCACGACCCGTTGACCGGTCTGCTCAACCGCCGGGCCTTCGACGAGCTGCTGGCGACGTCGTGCGCCCAGGCCCAGCGCTACGGCTGGTCCTTCGCCCTCGTCCTGCTCGACGTCGACGGGTTCAAGAAGGTCAATGACCGGCTCGGGCACGCCGCCGGAGATCGCACCCTGCGGGCCGTCGGCGGCGAGCTCCGCCACCGGCTGCGGGTCGGCGATGCCGCAGCGCGCATCGGCGGTGACGAGTTCGCCGTGGTGCTCCCGAACGGGCGCGAGCCGTTCGTGGGCGAGCTCGTCGGCCGGATCGAACGAGCCATCGAGGTCGCGGTCCCGGACGCCAAGGTGACGCTGTCGGCGGGCCACGCCGTGGCGCCCGACGACGACACCCGCGCCGAGGCGCTCTTCCACACCGCCGACGATCGGCTCTACGCCGGGAAGGGTCGGCGATGAAGCCCCTCGACCTCTTGGAGCTCGAGCTCCGGCGCCTTCCCGACGTCGCCTACGTCGGCTTCCACGAGCGCCACGACGCCGTGGTGGTGCAGGTGATGGCGCTGGCCAGCCCCGATCCCGGCACGCTGCGGTTCCAGGCCGAGCGGACCTGCCACGCCCACCTCGACCGCCCGTTCGTCGTGGAGATGGCCGGCGGCACGCGTCCGTCCCGGATCCGCCTGCTGGAGGTCCACGTGAACGGCGGACGTCCCGGCGCCGCGCCGCAGGATGCAGAGGTCGAGGTGCACCTCGGCTACGACGGGATGCACACCGTCGGACGCGCCTCGGGCCAGGACCCGACGGCGGCCGCGGCCGCGACCTTCGAGGCGCTCCAGGCCCTCGGCGCCCAGGTCCCGTTCCGCATCGAGGCGGCCGCGCTGTTCGAGCACGTCCTCGGCGAGGGCGTGATGCTCGTGCTCGCCTCCGACCACGCGGGGCAGCGCTACGGCGTGGCGGCCGGGGCGACGGTCGAGCAGGCGTCGGTGCGGGCGACGCTGCACGCCCTCAACCGGTACCTGGCGACGCAGACCCTTCCGGCGCTCGCCGAATAGGCCGCCGCAGGAGGTTCACGAGCACGGCGGCGACGCCGACGCTCATGGCCAGGTCGCCGAAGGACAGCACCTCCTCGGCCACCGGCACGGGGATGATGTCCCCGAGGAACGTGACGCGGTCCTGTCCCGTCTCCCGGTGCCGCTTGGTGCCGAAGTCGAGGCGCCCGATCTCGGCCCGCTCGACGATGCCGGCCGCCACGATGGCGTCGTCGCGCACCGGCATCCCGCCGTTGCTGCCGATGACGACGAGGTTCATGGCGATGCCGACGAACACCACGCCCATCCCGGCGTGGTGCAGGTTGGAGGCCGAGAACACGAGCAACAGGACGTAGCTGGCCAGGATCAGGACGACCGCTCCCTGCGTCGTGAAGGCAGCCGCGCCCTGGACAACGACCCCGACCAGCAGCAGGGGCCAGAGGCGGAACGACGCCTCGGCGAGGTTCTCGAACCGGCCGCCCCGGAGGAACCCGATGAGGATCCCGGCGGTGACGGCCACGGCGATGAACACTGGCCGAGACGGTAGCGTCCGGTCCCGTGGCTCCCGAGGTTCTCACGGCGATCGAGGGCGGTGTCGCGACGGTCACCATCAACCGCCCGGAGCGGCGCAACGCGCTGTCCTGGTCGCTCATCGCCGAGCTCCGGTCGGTGCTCGCCGACCTGCGGGAGGATGCCGCGGTGCGGGTCGTCGTGGTCACCGGCGCGGGCGAGCGTGCCTTCTGCGCCGGCGCCGATCTCACGGGCATGGCCGACGACACGCCGTTCCTCGAGCTCCACGAGGGCCGGGGCGGGCTGGCCGAGCTCTTCCTCGACCTCTGGTCGCTCGGAAAGCCGACCATCGCCCGCGTCCGCGGGTTCGCCCTCGCCGGCGGGATGGGGCTGGCGCTGGCGTGCGACTTCGTGGTCGCCGCCGACGACGCCGCAGTTCGGCACGCCGGAGATCGACGTCGGGCTGTGGCCGTTCATGATCACCGTGCCGCTGGTGCGGTCGATGCCACCGAAGAAGGTGCTCGAGCTCATGCTCACCGGTCGGCGGGTGGGGGCCGAGGAGGCGGAGCGGATCGGGTTCGTCAATCGGGTCGTGCCGGTGGACGAGCTCGACGGCGCCGTCGCCGAGCTGGCGGACGCGCTGGCGGCCAAGTCGCCCGCCGTCGTGAAGCTCGGCCGCGACTCGTTCTACGCGGTGTGGGACCGCGCCGCGGCCGACGCCCTTTCCTTCCTGCACCCGATGCTGACCCTCACCACGCTCACGGAGGACTCGCGGGAGGGTCTGGCCGCCTTCGCGGAGAAGCGTCCCCCCGTGTGGAAGGGCCGCTGACCCCACCGCCGAGGGGAGGCTGGCACCCCCGGCCAGGACGCAAGGTGCCACCCGTGACCGGCGGGAGCGGGAGGTGCACGGTAGGGACATGAGCACCGCCACCGGCCTCGACGGACCGGTCACCACCGCACCGACGGCGACGACCTGGCGCGACGTCCTGCGGGGCGCCGCCACGGGCCAGCTCCTGATGGCCGCCTTCATGGGGGCCGTCACGCTCGCGTTCGAGCACCACGTCGATCCGATGCCCGTCGTCATCGGTGCCGTCGTGGGCGGAGGGGTCCTCCTGCTGAGGACGCGGCCGGGGCGGGGCGCGGTCGTCTACACCGGCATCGTGAGCCTCCTCCTGTTCGGGATGGTCGCCAGCTTCGGCGGCCTCGGTGTGTTCTCGCGGCCGGCCAGCACGTTCGAGCTGATCCTCTTCGGGGGTCTGCTCGTGGTGACCGCGCTCGGGTTCGTGGCCGCCGTCGGCGCCTGGCGGGGGGCGGGCGGGCCGACGGCGGCCACGGCTTCCAAGGTGGCTAGCGCCGTGATCGCCGGCATCGTCGGCGTCGGGGTCGGGGTCGGCCTGGTCGTCGGCTCGGCCCCTCGGATGCCGGGCGACATCGCCCTGCGGGCGAAGGGCTTCGAGTTCGACGAGACCACCATCGAAGCCGAGGCTGGACGGGTGGCCGTGTGGGTCGACAACCAGGACGTCGCCAGCCACGACTTCACCATCAAGGGCATCGTGCAGCGATCCCTGCCGGGCCAGAAGGCCGGCCGGGCCGACTTCCAGGTCGAAGCCGGGACGTACCGCTTCTACTGCAGCTTCCACCCGGACATGGAGGGCACACTGAGGGTCTCATGAAGATCCGCATCGGCTACGGCCTCGGCACCGGCACCTCCGAATCGGGAGGGGCCGATTTCGCGTCCCTGGTCGATGCGCTCGAGGCCAACCGCTTCGATTCCCTCTGGCTGAGCGAACGGGTCACGGGCGGGGCGATCGATCCCATCGTCGGTCTCGCGGTGGCCGCCGGCCGCACCAAGAAGCTCAAGCTCGGGTTCTCCGTCCTCGTCCTCCCGGGCCGGAACCCCGTGCTGCTGGCCAAGGAGCTGGCGTCGCTCGACCACCTGTCGAACGGCCGCCTCCTGCCGGCGTTCGGCCTCGGGGTCGCCGACGGCGCCGAGCAACAGGCCTTCGGCGTCGAGCGGACGGAGCGGGCGAAGCGCTTCGACGAGGCGCTCCCGTTGCTCCGCCGGTTCTGGAGCGAGGACACCGTCGATCACGAAGGCACCTTCTTCCGGTACTCCGGCATCGGTGTCCGCCCGAAGCCCGTGCAGTCGCCCCTCGAGGTCTGGCTCGGCGGTCGCGCCCCGTCCGAGCTCCGGAGGGTCGGCCGCCTGGGCGATGGCTGGCTGCCGTCGTTCACCTCCCCGGCCGACGCGGCCGCGGGTCGGGTCGTGGTGGAGGAGGCGGCTGCCGCCGCCGGCCGCGGCCTCGACGCCGAGCACTGGGGTGCCCTCGTGATCTACACGAGGGACGAGGAGCTGCCGGATCGCCTGCGGGGCCTGCTGGCGGCGCGGAACCCCGACGGCGATCCGGGCGACATCGTCCCGGCCGGCCTCCCCGCACTGCGGGCGCACCTCGAGCGGTTCTGCGAGGTCGGCTTCTCGAAGTTCGTCCTCGTGCGGGCCGGGGAGCCGGCGTCATGGGAGGACGAGCTCGGCGAGGTCGCGGCCGAGGTGCTCACCCTCCAGAACTGAGCCGCCGGCGGGTCTCGTCCAGGAGCTCGATCTCCCGACGGTCGTGGGCGCCCTTGGCCAGCAGGCGCAGGCGCTCGACCCAGTCGTCCCGGCGGGCGCCGTCGAGACCCCGTTCGGTGTCGAGCTCGAGCAGGCGCAGCTGGTGCTCGACCTCGGTGTAGCGGGCGACGACGAGCGGCAGCCGGTCGGCCTTGGCCGGCGGGTAGTCGGTGCCGGCCACCAGCTCGTGGGGCTCGAGCTTGAACAGGCCGGCGAGCAGGGCGACCGTGCGCTCGCCCGGGATCGACATGCCGGCCTCGAGGTGCGACACCGCGACCCGGGACGATGCCGAGGCGCTCGGCGAGCTCCTGCTGGGTCCAGCCCAGCTTGGCCCGCGAGCTCGGCGATCCGACGGCCGAGGCTCCGGTCCGAGGTTCTCGGGCATGTGCCAACCCAGTTGGCAGACGGCAGGACCCGACCAGCGTAGAACGGTCCGCCATGACCAAGCGTGCGCTCATCACCGGCATCACCGGCCAGGACGGCTCCTACCTGGCCGAGCTCCTGCTCGACAAGGGCTACGAGGTCATCGGCATGGTCCGCCGGTCGCAGCACCGTCGAACTTCGAGCGCATCGCCCACATCCAGGACCAGCATCGACGCTTCGTGCCGGGCGACCTGCTCGACGAGGTGTCGATGATCAACGTCCTCCGCGAGCACCGGCCCCGACGAGGTCTACAACCTCGCCGCCCAGTCCTTCGTGCAGACGTCGTTCAGCCAGCCCGTGCTCACCGGCGAGATCACCGCCCTCGGCGTCACCCGCCTCCTCGACGCCATCCGCATCGTCGACCCCGACATCCGCTTCTACCAGGCGTCGCTCGTCGGAGATGTTCGGCAAGGTCGTCGAGGTCCCGCAGACCGAGAGCGACGCCGTTCTACCCGCGCAGCCCCTACGGCGTGGCCAAGGTCTACGGCCACTGGATCACCGTCAACTACCGCGAGAGCTACGACCTGCACGCGTCAGCCGGGATCCTGTTCAACCACGAGTCGCCCCGCCGCGGGCCTCGAGTTCGTGACCCGCAAGATCACCCACGCCGTCGCCCGCATCAAGCTCGGCCTGCAGACCGAGCTGCGCCTCGGCAACCTCGACGCCCAGCGCGACTGGGGCTTCGCCGGCGACTACGTCGAGGCCATGTGGCTGATGCTCCAGCAGGACCAGCCCGACGACTACGTCATCGCCACCGGCGAGACCCACTCGGTCCGGGAGTTCTGCGAGCTCGCCTTCGGCCACGTCGGCCTCAACTACGAGGACTACGTCGTGATCGACGAGCGCTTCTTGCGTCCCGCCGAGGTCGACCTGCTCATCGGCGACCCGACCAAGGCCGAAGACCGTGCTCGGCTGGGAGCCCAAGGTGTCGTTCCCGGAGCTGGTGGCGATGATGGTCGACGCCGACGTCGAGCTCGTCGAGCGCCAGCAACGCTACGACCGCTCGTAGCGGCCGGCGCCGCCAGATCTAGAAGCGGCGCCGCCCGCCGCCCAGGAGCAGGCCGGCGCGACGGCGACGACCGAGCAGTCCGCCCCGGCGGCCTCCCATGAGCAGGCCGCCGCGGCGCCGGCGGCCGCTCACGAGGTAGACGAGGCCCGCCGCGCACAGGACCGAGGCGAGGAAGGCGGCGCCCTGGCCGAGGCCGAGGGCCCGCACGAGGAGGCCGCCGAGCAGCGAGCCGGCGATGCCGAGCCCGATCGTCATGAAGATGCCCATCGGGTTCCGGCCGGGAACGGCCAGCCGCCCGAGCGCGCCGATGACGAGGCCGGAGATGATGAGGGTGAAGATCACGCCGCGTATCGTTCCCGCGGCCATGGGCATCCGAACATGATCGACCTCGAGATCCGATCGAGGGTCGCCGTCATCACCCTGCGCCGGCCGGAGAAGCGCAACGCGCTCGACACCCGGGCCTGCCTCGACCTGGCCGCGGCCGTGGACGAGGCGGTCGGAGCCGACGCCCGCGCCGTCGTGCTGGCCGGCGAGGGATCGAACTTCTGCAGCGGCGCCGATCTCCGGACGGTCGAGGATCCCGAGTTCGTGCCGACGCTCTACCGCACCCTCTCCGTCGTGCAGGACGTGCCCATCTGCACGATCGCCGCCGTGCACGGTCCGGCCCTGGGCGCGGGAACCCAGCTGGCGATCGCGTGTGACCTCCGCGTCGTCGCGCCCGATGCCCGGTTCGGGATCCCGGCCGCCAAGCTGGGCCTGATGACCGATCATTGGACGGCTCGCCGTCTGGCCGCCCTGGCCGGTCCCGGCCCGGCCCGCGCCGTGTTGCTGGCCTGCGAGGAGCTCGATGCCGAGACGTCCGTGCGCCTCGGGCTGGCCAACCGGGCCGGTGATCTCGCCGCCGCGCTCGGACTGGGCCGAGACGATCTCGGGGCTCGCCCCGCTGACGATCGCCGGCCACAAGCTCGCCCTCAACCGGCTCGAGCCCGCCCTCGACGACCCGGATGTCGCCGCCGCCTTCGCCGCCGCCTGGGCCTCGGCCGACCTCGCCGAGGGCCAGGCCGCCCGCCGCGAGAAGCGCCCCCCGAACTTCACGGGCGGGTAGGGATCGTGGGCACGTTCCTGCTCGCCTTCGCGGGCGGGATGCTGTCGTTCCTGTCGCCGTGCGTGCTGCCGTTGGTGCCCGGCTACCTGTCGCTGATGTCGGGGGTGAGCGTCACCCAGCTGGCCACCGCCCGCGGCGCCGACAGCCGCCGGCTCCTCCAGAGCACGCTGCTCTTCGTCGCCGGCTTCACCGCCGTCTTCACCCTCCTCGGGGCCGGCGCCAGCGCCATCGGCCAGGTGCTGCTGCGCCACCAGCAGGGCCTGAACCAGGCCGCCGGCCTCCTGACGATCGTCATGGGTCTCTTCATCGCCGGCGTGGTGGCGCCGGCGGCCATGCAGCGGGAGCGGCGCTTCCACGTGCTGCCCGAATCCCTCGGCTTCCTCGCCCCGCCGCTGATGGGCCTGGCCTTCGCCTTCGGCTGGACGCCGTGTATCGGGCCGATCCTCTCGGTCGTGCTCAGCACGGCCGCCACCCAGTCGACCCAGGCGCGGGGGATCGGGCTGCTGATCGCCTACTCCATCGGCCTCGGCGTGCCGTTCGTCGCCGCCGGCCTCGCTTTCGGCCGGCTCACGCGGCTCTTCGGCTGGGTCAAGCGGCACTTCCGGGCGCTGAACCTCGTGTCCGGCGCGTTCCTCGTCGTCTTCGGCGTGTTGCTCCTGACCAACCGTCTCGGCCCCGTCTCCGGCTCCATCCAGCGCTTCATGGAGGACATCGGCCTGGGCCGACTCGCCAACATCTGAGCGCGGTTCCTCCGCCCTCGCTCTGCGGCGCCGCCCTCCGGGCCGAGGCCTTGCCGCTCGGGTGGCGGCTGCTCGCCGGCGCTCCCGACGCCGCCGGTCCTTGCCGCCCGCGGCGGCACCCGTCAGACGTTGGCGGGAAGGAGCCGGGCGAAGTTCTCGAAGAAGATGAAGAGCACGACCAGGAACACCGGGGTGCCCATGGCGTAGGCGGTGATGCGGCCCCAGCGCTTCGACAACAACCAGGTGACCAGCCACACCAGTGCGGCCAACAGCCCCCACAGCACGGCCGGACCCTTGGCCGTGGTGGCGCCGGACACGCTGGGATCGTCGAGCGCCGTCCGGGGGAGCGTCGTCGCCGTCGGTTCGTCCTCGCCCGGGAGCGGCTCGTCCGGCGTCGCCTCCGGGTCGGCCGCCGGCGCCGTCGGGGTGGCCGGCGCCGGGTTGTCGGTCAGCTCGCCCACGATCACGAGGCGTTGCGCGGCGCTGAAGCGGGGGTTGCAGGTCGTCAGC
>CAVSUD010000014.1:0-390733 GCA_963731055.1 uncultured Actinomycetes bacterium
ACGACGGCCCGCTCGAGGTCGTCGATGCTTCATCTCGTTCTCGCAGTTGAAGTGGAACATCACCCCCTGCACGTGCGGCAGCACCGCCCGGAGCCGCGTCGACGTCGGCGACGCCGAGTCGGGAGTAGCGCCGGGCGGGATCCGCGAGATCGAACGCCGAGTGGCTGATCGACGGGGTTGATCCGCAGCCCGACGTCCGGGCCGTGCGACGAGACCGCCGAGCTGGTCGAGCTGCGAGACGGGAGTTGAAGATGACCTTGTCGGCGATCGGGGTTAACGGGGGCGGGACCTCCTCGGCCGTGAACCCGACGCTGTAGGCGTGGACCTCGCCACCGAAGTCCTCGCGACCGAGCCGGGCCTCGAACGGGGAGCTGCTCGTCGTGCCGTCGAGATGTCCGCGCATCAGGTCGAACACGCCCCAGGTGGCGAAGTACTTGAGCGCCAGGACCGATCTGCGCCCCCGACGCCTCGCGCAGCCACGACACGACCGCCAGGTTCTCGACCAGCCGACGCTCGTCGACGAGGAAGTACGGGGTGCGGAGCGAGGTCGTGGAGTGGGCGGAGGCGTTTCCCGCCCGCCGTGGACGGCGGCATCGGGGTGCGCCGGCCCGCGGGGAGGACCGCCGAAGAGGAACGGAGTGGGTACCGGCCGCACCCCGACGCCGTGCCGCACGGCGACGTGGGCCGGTCGCGCCGATTGTCCACCCCGGGTCCCGGGATGCGGGGCCTACGCCACCGCGTACTCGGATAGTCTGGCGGACCGGACCCGCTGTCTCCACCCGAGTGTTTGATGCGGGGCCCTCGCTCACCGAGCACTCCGATGACCCGACGCTCCGGACCGACCAGGTACCGGCCGCGCCCCGACGCCATGCCGCACGGCGGCGTGCGGCGGGTGCGCAGTCCGACCCACCCGAGGGTTTGCTGGACGCCCTCCCACCATACTCGGTCCTGGTTGTCGGGGCCAGCCTGGCCGGCCACTCCACGGCCCGGGCACTACGTGCCGAGGGCTTCGACGGCCGGATCACCCTCGTCGGAGCCGAGCCCGAGCGGCCCTACGACCGGCCGCCACTGTCCAAGGGGTTCCTGGCCGGCACGGCTACCGAGGCCGACCTCGCCCTCGAGCCCGCGGAGGAGAACCTGCAGGCCGAGTGGGTGCTCGGGGTGCCGGCCGCCGAGCTGGACGTCGCCGCTCGCACGGTGACGCTGGCCGACGGGCGACAGCTGAGCGCGGGCGCGGTCGTGCTGGCCACCGGTTCGGGAGCTGGGCGCCTGCACACCGTGGCGTGTTCCGGCCAGGGCGGCGCGGGCGGCCTCGACGGCGTCCTCGGCGTACCGCGTGGTGGGGACTTGGCGGGCGAGGTTGCGGCGCTGGGCGACGGCCGGGACGTCGGCGCGGTCGTTGGTGAGGACGTATTCGAGGACGTCGCGGGCGTCGTCGAGGTCGGGTTCGTCGGTGACGACGAGCGAGGTGGTTGGCGTCTGCGGCCGCGGGTGGCGCCGACGTAGAGGCCGCGGTGGCTGGTGCGCGGCGGTGACGAGGGTGTAGCTGACGTCGACGGTGTCGCCTTGGTGGCCGTGGGCGGTGGCGGCGTAGCCGAGCCGGACGTTGGCCTGGGCGTAGTCGGCGGGGAGGGTGACGGTGCCCTGTCCCTCGATGTCGGGACACGGTGAGGCTGCCGTCGGCGTGGACGTGCGGTCGACGTTCCAGAGCTCTCGGTTGCGGACGGGTTCGCCGTGGTCGGTGCGCAGGGTGCGGTCGTTGCGGCGGGTGACGACGAGGTCGCCGGCGGCCGGCGGTCTCGCCGCCGGCGATCGGCACGGCGACGTCGTCGTCGAGGTGGCCGAGCGTCGTCGGCGGCGGTCCTGGATGGCGTCGTTGAGGGCGTCGACGTGGGCGTTGGTCTCGGCGGTGACGGCGACGGTCTCGCCGTCGGCGTGGTGGTCGATCCAGGCGTCGGCGATGCGGTCGAGGTGGTCGTCGAGGTCGCCGGCGTCGACGCGGTCGTGGTCGAGGTAGGCGTCGAGGGCGTCGGGTCGGCCGGCTCGGAGGGCGAGGGTGGCGGTCTGCTTCCCAGCGGTGGCGTGAAGCGGTGGATGGTGGCGAGTTCGTGGGTGCGGCCGGTGCGGCAGAGCTCGTCGAACATGCCGCCTCGGCCGACGGCTTGGAGCTGGCGGGGGTCGCCGACGAGGACCAGTCGCCACTGCTGGGACTGGGCGAGGCGCGACGAGTCGGTCGAGGGTGTCGGTGCCGACCATCCCGGCTCTCGTCGACCACGAGCGTCGTGCCGGCCGGGAGCCGGTAGGGCTCGGCGGGGCCGGTCGGGGCGGTCCCACTCGTAGAGGAGCTTGGCGACGGTGTCGGCTCGGCATGCCGGTCTCGTCGTCGAGGACCGGGCGGCCTTGGCGGTGGGGGCGACGCCGAACACGGTCCGGCGTTGGCGGCGGAGGTCGGTCGGCGGCGCGTCGAGGGTGGTGGTCTTGCCGGTGCCGGCGGGGCCGACGACGAGGACGAGCTGGTCGTGGCCGGCGACGGCGCGGGCGGCGTCGGCCTGGAGGACGTCGAGCCCGTCGACGCTCGACGGTGGCGGACGGTTGGCGGTTCGGGGTCTTGGGCGTCGATGGCGAAGGTGAGGATGCGTTCTTCCTGGGCGAGGACCCGTCGTGGGTCAGGTGGGGCTTGGTCGGGTCGATCCAGATCGACCGGCCGTCGGACTCGCGACGGGTCGCGGCGACGGGCGGGTCGAGGGTCGAAGTGGTCGGCGATGACGCGCGTCGGTGGCGTGCTTCGAGGCGCGGGCCCAGTCGGTGCCGTCGATAGCCGGGCTGACACGGGGGTGAGGTCGCAGATGGCGCTGAGCACGTCGGCCCGGCGTCCAGGTCGAGCCTTGGCCGAGAGCGCGTCGAGGATCGTCGTCGACGGTGGCGGGCTCCGCTCGGGCCGGGGTCGGCTGGCGGCGTCGTCGGTGCGTGGCGACGAGGTCGGGCGCCGGTCCAGCCGAGCGCGTCGGCTTCGTCCGCCACCGGGGCCGGAGTTCGTCGAGCGGCGATGCCGGTCTTGTGTCGGCGGGAGTCGGCGGCGGCTTCTCGGGTCGATGGCGGCGCGCTCCCGGCGGGTCGGGTCGCGGCCCTCTCGGTTCGCGGAACGTCGTCGAGCATGGTCGCGCGAGGGCTCTCGACCTGGCGGTGCGCTTGGAGAACACGCTCGAGCAGCTCGTCGGGGACGCCGGCGATCTCGGCCTGGCCGTTGACGATCGGTTCCCAGGCGACGCCGTAGCGGTGGGTGAGCTCGGCCCGCAGCACGGACTGGTAGAGGCCGCCGAGGGCCCGCTGGTGGTCGCTTGAGGTAGCGGGCGTCGAGCGCCATACCAGCGGCCGTCGGGGCGCTGGACCTTGGAGGAGATGACGGCGTGGGTGTGGAGCTGCGGGTCGTCCTCCCGGGACGTGGACTGCCGGAACGCCGCCATGGTGAGGCCGGCGGCGTCGGGGTGCGCCGGGCGCCGTCGACCCGGACCCGGGTGGTGGAGCCGAAGCGCTCGAGGTGGTCGAGGACGGCCTGGACGGCGAGGTCGTGGGCTTCGAGCAGGCCGGGGTCGCCGGTGAGCCCCCACCAGACCGACAGCGACTTGGGCGCCGAGAAGGTGGCGTCGAAGCCGGCCACCGCCGGGATCAGCCGGCCCTTGGCGTCGAGCGGTCGACGAGCGGGTGTCCCGAGCCGCGTCCCCGTAACAGGGTCGTGGCCCGACAGCAGCGCTTCGAGGTCGTCGGTCGACACCGCGCCGGCGAGGCCCAGGCCGTCGGCCTGCCGGCCCAGCCGACTGGCCCTCGCCTTCCGGGCCGTCCTCGGCGAGGTAGCGCGGTGTAGTAGCGGGCCGAGGCGCCGGCGGTGCGGGCGTGGATCGTGGTCACGCGCAGCATGCGACGGCCCCCTGCCGCCGGCGGGCACTTGTCTGTCGTGCTGATGGGTTCGTGTCGTGGCACGACGAGGCATCGGCGTCAGCTCGCCGCGTCGAAGAGGTCGAGCTGGTCGGTGGCGTACGCGATTCAAGGTCGCGGCGCTGAGTCGCTCGCTTGGACGGCGGCTCGGCCGTCGGTGTTGCCGAGACGGCGTTGACGTCGATCGGCCCCGCCGCCGACTTCACCATCGTCACCGCGTCGCCGGTGGAGGTGGGCGGGTCAGAGACACGTGTCCCGGCGAGGTCGACCCCGAGCATCGGCTCGAGCACCGCGCCCGCGGAACTCGTAGGACGTTGCCGAAGTCGACGACCGGGAGTCCGGAACGACCCCCGGTCGCCCGCCACTCTTGGGTCATCGCGTAGGCCTTGGTCCGACCGACAGGCGGAGCAGCTCCGCCGCCTCTTCCACCGTGTAGCGCGTGTGCCGGGTCTCCCATCGCACAACCTCTTGCTGTTGTCGATACAGCCGGACGACACTATCAGCTGTCACAACTTCTGTACAGTGGTATTACAAGCGACAGGGCGTGTAGAGTGATGACGTGCCTCGCCGGTCAAAGCCTGAGCCGCCGCCTCCGCCCGACGACGTCGACCTCAACCAGGTCGTCGCCTACAACGTGCGCGCCGCCCGAGAGCTTCGGGGATGGACGCAAGACGAGTTCGCCGAGCGGCTCGAGCCCTACCTCGGCACAGCGGCTCGACCCAGGCCAGCGTCTCAGCCATCGAGCGGGCCTGGGACTGCGACCGGCGCCGAGAGTTCGACGCCCACGAGCTGCTGATCTTCGCCATGGTCTTCGACCTGCCCGATCGTCTGGTTCCTCCTTCCCCCACCGGGCGACCACCGGCTCATGCGATGGCCGACCGACCCGCCACGTCGACGAGCTCTACCGGCTGGCTCCTCGGCTCGCCCGAGAGCTCGACGCCGGTCTACGACCGGCTCCGGCAAATCGGCGTCACCGACCCCAGCCAGCCGACGAACGCCGTCGAGAGGGTCACCGGCCGACCCGCCGACAGCCCGAGCGTGGAGCTACAAGGAACGACGCAAGGAGACTGCTCCTCGCCCTCCTCGACCAGCACGCCGACAGCCTCGACAACGCCGTCGACGAACTCGGCCGTGGGTCGACCACCTCCGCCAAGTCGGCATCCGCGGCTTCATCGCCGAACACACCAACGACGACGACTTCGCCCGACCCGGCGGCACGGCGACGACCTCGGACGAGGCGGCACCAGGCGACACCAAGAACCAGCCGGCACGAGGCGGATCGGGCACGAAGGCGCCCCGAAACACCGGCCGCGACGCACTAACCCAAGAAGGAGGCCGCCCATGCGCGGCTACACGGCCAAGAAGGGCAACCGCTACTACGCGGTGATCTACGAAGGCGTCGACTCGACGACGGGCAAGGAACGTCGCCGCTGGTACCCGGCAGGACCACGCAAGGCGGACGCCGAGAAGCTCGTCACCGAGTTGGTCAAGCGCCACAACGACGGCGAGTACCGAACCCCCGACCGGGTGACGGTCCATGACTACCTCGTCAAGCGATGGCTCCCGTCGCAGCGGAGTCAGCTCAAGGAGACGACCTTCCACTCCTACGAGACCAACCTCCAGCTGCACGTCTTGCCCACGCTCGGCGGGATCGCCCTGGCCAAGCTCGCTCCCGAGGACCTGGACGCCCTTTACGCCCAGCTCCTCGAGTCGGGCCGGCGCAACAAGACGACCGGCGGTCCCGGCCTCAGCCCATCGAGCGTCCGGTACATCCACCGCATCCTTCGCAAGGCCCTCGGCGACGCCGTCCGCAAGGGCACCCTCGTGCGCAACCCGGCCAGCCTCGCCGACCCACCCAAGCGCAGCACGATCGGAACGCGGGACCGAGAGATGAAGGTCTGGACGGCGGCGCAGCTCCAGGTCTTCCTCGACTCCCTCGACGGTCAAAGGCTCGCGCCGGCATTCGTCCTCTCCGCCCACACCGGCATGCGCCGAGGCGAGGTCGCCGGCCTTCGATGGTCCGACCTCGACCTGCCGGCCAAGCTCATCCACGTCCGCCAGGCGGCCGTCGTCGTGAACTACGCCCTCCGGCTCACCGACGTCAAGACCGCCCACGGCAACCGCACGATCGACGTCAACGACGACGTCGTCCGAGCCCTCACGGCGTGGCGGCGCAAGCAGGCCGAGGAACGGCTCCTCCTCGGGGCGGACTACGACGACCATGACCTCGTCTTCGCTCGCCCCGACGGCACGGCGACCCATCCCGAGGTGCTGAGCCGCACCTTCGATCGGATCATCACCCGCACGAAGCTCCCGCGCATCCGACTCCACGACGTCCGCCACACCCACGCGTCGCTGCTCCTCAAGGCCGGCGTGCCCGTCAAGGTCGTCAGCGAACGACTGGGCCACGCCACCGCGAGCTTCACCCTCGACGTGTACAGCTGGGTACTCCCAGGCATGCAGGCGGATGCCGCTGCCATCTTCTCCCGGCTGATGTCCGCCGGTCCGGTAGAAGATCCGGTAGAAGTCGAGGCCCCTCGACAGGCGCAGGATCGGTCGCTGAGACGCTGACCTGCACTGATGCAGCGCGCTCGGAGGGATTCGAACCCCCAACCTTCTGATCCGTAGTCAGATGCTCTATCCGTTGAGCTACGAGCGCTGGTGAAGCGAGGACAGTCTAGGAGATCGGTGCGGAAGGCTCGGCGGGCGTCGGCCGGGCGGCGTCACGGCGCTCCGCCCGGAGCGAGGCGAGCACCGTGACGGTCAAGACGACGGTGATCACGACCAGGCTGGCCCACGTCGGGAAGTGGTACCACCCGCTCACGAGCATCTTCACGCCGACGAAGCCGAGGATCACGCCGAGACCGAGGTTGAGGTAGCGGAACTTGCCGGCCATGCCGGCGAGCAGGAAGTACAGCGCCCGGAGGCCGAGGATGGCGAAGGCGTTCGACGCGAAGACGACGAACTGCTCACGGGACACCGCCAGGATCGCCGGGATCGAGTCGACGGCGAAGACCACGTCGGTGGTCTCGATGAGGATCAGGACAGCGAACAGGGGTGTCGCGAGCCGCTTCCCGTTGCGCCGGGTGAAGAGCTTCTGCCCGTCGTACTCGGTCGTCGAGGGGACGACGCGACGGACGAGGCGCAGCACGGGGTTCTTGTCGGGATGCACCTCCGCTTCGTCGTGGCGGGCGATGCGAACGGCCGTCACGATGAGGAACAGGCCGAAGACGTAGAGGACCCAGTCGAAGCGTTCGATGAGGGCCACGCCGGCGAAGATGAAGACGCCGCGGAGGACGAGGGCGCCGAAGATGCCCCAGAACAGCACGCGGAACTGGTACTTCGCGGGCACGCCGAAGTAGCTGAAGATCACGGCCCAGATGAAGACGTTGTCGATCGAGAGGCTCTTCTCGATCAGGTAGCCGGCGAGGTACTCCCCGGCCGCGCCGCCGCCCTGCCAGGCCAGGATCACGAACGTGAACGACAGGCCGATACCGACCCAGATCGACGACTCGATCGCGGCTTCCTTGATCGTGATGTCGTGGGCCGTGCGGTGGACGAGCAACAGGTCGGCGATGAGCAGCGTGGCGAGGGTGGCGAACAACGCCCCCCAGACCCACAGCGGGACGTCGAAAGAGGCGTAGGAGCCGGTGGATTCAGCGGCGAGCAGGGACGTGTACAAAGGGGTGGAGTTCCTTTCGGCTGGACGGACGTCAGCCGAAGGTCTCGTCCACCCGGCGGGCCGGGCGACCGGGCCGGGCAGCGAACATCCGTCGCTGCCGTCATGACGGCCGGGTCCTTCGTGGACTACTCCCCCTCGGGGCGGGTCACGCCGGAGCGCGACCCGCCAACACGGTACTGCCTAGGGGGCTCAGCCGGTCGTCGCCCACCGCGGAGGGCGAACGGGGGTTCAGTGGTTGACGAGGAAGTCGGCGGCGGACTCGAAGTAGGCCAGCAGCTCCGCCCGTTCGGCGCCGTCGGCGGCACTGGCCTCGACGGCTGCTCGCATGTGGGCGAACCAGTGGTCCCGCTCGTCGAGTCCGATGGCGAAGGGGGCGTGGCGCATCCGGAGCCGGGGATGTCCCCGCAGCTCGGAGTAGGTGCCGGGTCCGCCCCAGTACTGGACCAGGAACAACGACAGCCAGCGCCGCTCCTCGCTCAGGTCGCCCTCCCGGTAGAGCGGCCGCAGGACCGGATCGTCGGCCACGCCGTCGTAGAACCGGTCGACCAGGGCCACGAAGAACGGCTCGCCGCCGACCCGTTCGTACAGCGGCGCGTCGTCGTCCACGCCGCCGACGATAGAGGCGTCAGCCGACGGCGAGGGACGCTGGGAGCAGCGCGAACTCGCCCCGCCGGCGGGCGGCCACCTGCTCGGTCAACATCCCCACGGCCTGCTCGACGGTCAGCGGGCGGGCGAACCAGAACCCCTGGCCGAGGTCGCAGTGCAGGGCGCGGAGCTCCTGGAGCTCCTCGTCGAGCTCGATCCCCTCGGCGACGGTCTGGAGGTCGAGGATGTGCCCCAGCTCGACGATGGCCCGGACGATGCCCATCTTCTGTGGCTCGTTGCGCACGCCGTGGACGAACGACCGGTCGATCTTCAGGATGTCGATCGGGAACGAGCACAGGTAGGACATCGAGGAGTACCCGGTCCCGAAGTCATCGATGGCGAGGCGGACGCCGAGCCCCTTGAGCTCGTGGAGGCGGGCCGTCATCGCCTCGGCATCGGCCATGACCGCGGACTCGGTGATCTCGAGCACGACCTCCTCGGGGCGGATGCCGGTGCGGGAGAGTATGTCGGCCACGGTGTCGACGAGGCGGTCGTCCTGGAGCTGCCGGGCCGAGAGGTTGACGCTCATCGTCAGCGGCGCCTCGGCCCCGAACTCGTGCTTCCAGGCGACGGCCTGGCGGCACGCCTCCTCGAGCACCCACGCACCGAGAGGCACGATCAGCCCGGTGTCCTCGGCGACGGGGATGAACATGCCCGGGGGCACGAGGCCGCGCTCGGGTGAGTTCCAGCGGACCAGCGCCTCCATGCCGGCGATCCGGCCCGTGGCCAGTGCCACCGTGGGCTGGTACTGCAGCACGAACTCGCCCCGGTCGACGGCCCGGCGGAGATCCGCCTCGAGGTCGAGGCGGTCGAGCATGGCCTGGTGCATGCTCGGCTTGAAGAGCTCGCAGCGGTTCCGGCCCCGGCTCTTGGCCGTGTACATCGCGACGTCGGCGTTGCGGAGCAGGTCGTCGGCGCCGCGTGCGGCCGGCGGAGCGCCCTCACCGGCTCGCGGCGCCTCGGCGATGGTCACCCCGAGCGACGCCGTGGCCACGACCTCCTTGCCCTCGATGACGAAGGGCTCCCGGAGGGCTTCGAGGATCCGCTCGGCCACGAGCGTGGCGTCGACCGCCTCGGCCAGGTCCTCGATCAGCACGGCGAACTCGTCGCCGCCGAGGCGGCACGGCGTGTCCGAGGGGCGGAGCAGCCCGCGCAGGCGCTCGGCGATGGCGACCAGGAACGCGTCGCCGAAGGCGTGGCCGAGGCTGTCGTTGACGTTCTTGAAGCCGTCGACGTCGAGGAGGAGCACGGCGATCGGGCGGCGTTGCCGGCGCATGCGGGCGAGGGCGTGCTCGATCCGGTTGCGGAACAGGGCCCGGTTGGCCAGACCCGTGAGCGAGTCGTGGAAGGCCTGGTGGGCGAGCTGCTCCTCCAGCCCCTTGCGCTCGGTGATGTCGCGGGTGTTGAGGACCATGCCCCCGATGGTGGGATCGTCCAGACGGGCCGAGACGGCGGACTCGACGTGGCGCCACGAGCCGTCGGCGTGCCGCACGCGACACTCGATCCGTTCGCTGCCGGAGCCCTTGGCCGTCGCCACCAACGTCCGCACGACCGCCTTCACGTCGTCGGGATGGACGAGGCGCTGCAGCTCGGTGCCGACGAGATCGGCGGTGTCGTACCCGAAGACGGGAGTGACCGACGGGCTCTGGTAGATGATCGTGCCGATCGGGTCGGTGACGGTGATGACGTCCGAGGAGTGCTGGACGAGGGACCGGAAGCGCTCCTGGCTGGCCCTCGCGGCGTGCGTCGTCGCCGAGTCCTCGGCCGAGCGGCGGAGCGTGCGCAGGAGCAGCGCAACAGCGACGATAGCGACGACCAGGGCGAAGAGGTGGTCGAGGAGATCACGGGCGGCGACGCCGACGGCGCCACCGAGGAGCACGAGCAGGGCACCCATGGGGACCAGGTGCCGCATCACCTGTCGTTGCGCGGCGTCGCGCATCGAGAGCACTGGCCATGACCGGTGATCGACCACGCCCGGTGGGTGACTGAATAGGCCGATCGGGCCATTTCCTGCCATGGCCCTTACGGACCAGCGGACGCCGGCGCTTCCTGTGTGGCGGAGAGGGAGGGATTTGAACCCTCGGACCCGGTTTCCCAAGTCACCTCATTAGCAGTGAGGCCGATTCGGCCACTCTCGCACCTCTCCCGGTGATGCAGCCGAAAGTGTACGTGGAGCGGAGGGGGTGGGATTCGAACCCACGGGGCTTGCGCCCGCTCGCTTTCAAGGCGAGTCGATTCGGCCGCTCTCGCACCCCTCCTGGCGGGCCTCGAGCCTACTTCCGGACCTGGGCGCGGAGGCCGGCGAGCCAGTCGTCGGCCTCCTTCCACTTGGCCTCGGCGTCGCGGCGGATGGCCTCGCCGCCCTCGCCGGCCGCCGGGTAGGACCCGAGGAACTTCACCCGGCCGACGTCGGCCCGCAGGCTCCGGAGGCCGTCGGCCACCACCTCGTCGGCGACGTGGCCCTCGAAGTCGATGATGAAGCAGTAGTCGCCCAGGCTCTTCTTGGTCGGGCGCGACTCGAACTTCGTGAGGTTGATCTCCCGGGCCGCGAACTGCGCCGAGATCAGGTGGAGGTTCCCGGGACGGTCGGCGTCCTGGAACAGCACGATGCTCGTCTTGTCATGGCCCGTCGGCGCCGGGATGCCCTTGGTGGCGACGGCGACGAACCGGGTCGAGTTGTCGGCGAAGTCCTCGATGCCCGGCGCGATGACCTCGAGCCCGTAGAGCTTGGCCGCCAGGGCGGTGCCGAGGGCGGCCGTGGCGGCCGGGCGCTCGGTGGCCACGATCTGCACGGCTTCGGCCGTCGAGTTGGCCGCCACCAGTTCCGCGTCGGGCAGCTCGCGGGCGAAGAACTCGCGACACTGCTCCATGGCGTCGGGGAACGACACGATGCGACGGATGTCGCCGAGGCCGACGCCGGGCGGAGCGACGAGGTTCTGGCTGATGGGCAGGACGACCTCGCGCTGGATGAGCAGGTCGGCCTCGAAGATGAGGTGGTCGAGGACGGACCGGACGCTGCCCTCGATCGAGTTCTCGAAGCCCAGGAAACCCAGGTCGACCTCGCCGCGCTCGACGGCCCCGATGATCTCGGCGTGGCTGGCCAGGGGCCGGAGGTCGGCGAGGGCGTAGTCGGCCTGGGTCAGCAGGGCCTCCTCGCCGAATGTGCCGGGTGGCCCCAGGAAGGCGATCTGCGTCATCGTGCGAGGCAGGATAGAGGCGTCATGGACGAACCGGCCCTGCGCCAGCTGCTCGAGGACGTCCGCACCGGCGCCGTGCATCCCGATGCTGCGGCGGGCCGGTTGCGGCGCCTGCCCTTCGCCGATCTCGGGTTCGCCCGGATCGACCACCACCGGGCCCTGCGCCAGGGGATCGCGGAGGCCGTCTACGGCCCGGGCAAGACGCCCGCCCAGTGCGCGGCGATCGTCACCGAGCTGTTGCGCGAGGAACAGGGCGGCCCCGTCCTCCTGACCCGTGTCGACGACGAGCAGGCCGAAGCGGCGCTGGGCGCGAACCCCGGCGGCCTGCGCACCGGGCGCACCGTCGTGTGGCGCCCCGGGGCGACCCGCACGTCCACCGTCCTCGTCATCACCGCCGGCACGGGCGACCTGCCGGTGGCCGAGGAGTGCACCACCACCCTCGGCGCCTACGGGTTCGAGCCGAAGCTGATCGTGGACTGCGGGGTCGCCGGCGTCCACCGCCTGCTGGCCGTGGCCGACGAGCTCCAGGACGCCGAGGCCATCGTGGTGGTGGCCGGCATGGAGGGGGCGCTCGCCTCCCTCGTCGGCGGGATCACGCCGGCGCCGGTCATCGCGCTCCCCACCTCCACCGGCTATGGCTCGTCACTCGAGGGTGTGACCGCGCTGCTGGCCATGCATGCGTCGTGCGCGGCCGGGATCGTGGTCGTCGGGATCGACAACGGCTTCGGTGCCGCCTGCGCCGTGGCCCGGTTGCTCCCGGCATGACGGGTGGTGGGCGGGCCGCCTGGTTCCACTGCTTCGCCGGCATCGCCGGCGACATGGCCCTCGGGTCGCTGCTCGATGCCGGGGCCGACGAGGCCGAGGTCGTCGGACTGCTCGAGCGTCTGCCGGTGGGCGGGTGGAAGCTCGAGACGGAGGCGACGATGCGCAACGGCATCGCGGCGACGGCGCTCACCGTGCACGCCGAGGAGACCGGGATCGTGCGCACGCACAGCCACATCGTCGGGGTCATCGAGGAGGCCCGACTGCCCGAGCGGGTGCGGGACCGGGCGCTGGCGGTGTTCGCGGCGCTGGCCGAGGCGGAGGGCCGCCTGCACCGCCGCCCGCCGTCGCAGGTCCACTTCCACGAGGTGGGCGGGATCGACGCCATCGTCGACATCGTCGGCACCTGCTCGGCCCTCGAGGTGCTGGGGATCGACGCGGTGCACGCGTCGGCGGTCGCGACCGGCACGGGGATGATCCGCTCCGCCCACGGGGCCCTCCCGAACCCGGCCCCGGCCGTGGTCGAGCTCCTGCGCGGTGCGCCCACCTACGGCCGGGAGGTCGGGCTCGAGCTGACGACACCGACCGGCGCCGCGATCCTCGCCGCCCTCGCGTCCGGTTGGGGTCCGCTTCCCGCGATGACCATCGAGGCGACCGGCTTCGGCGCCGGGTCACGCGAGCTGCCCGACCTCCCCAACCTCACCCAGGTCATCGTGGGCACCCTCGACACGGCCCCGCTCGATGCCGGCCAGCCCGTCGTCTTGTTGGAGGCGAACGTCGACGACGCCACCGGCGAGACCCTCGCCCATGCGCTCGCCGCTCTCCTCGAGGCCGGCGCCCACGATGCCTGGATCACGCCGATCCTCATGAAGAAGGGGCGGCCGGCCCACACCGTCTCGGCGCTGGCCGACCCGGCGCTGGCCGGGCAGGTGGCGGCCCGACTGACGGCCGAGACGGGCTCGCTCGGCGTCCGCGGGACCCGGCTCGAGCGCTGGCCGGCGGCTCGTTCCACGGAGACCGTCGACGTCGAGGGCCTTCCCGTGCGCATCAAGGTCTCGCCCGGACGCTCGTCGAAGCCCGAACACGACGACATCGCCCGCGTGGCCCGGTTGCGCAACCTGCCCATGCGCGAGGTCCGCTTCCGCGCCGAGCGGGCCTGGCGGGACGCCACGGGCCCGAACGACGAGCCCGCGTAGCTCTCGGTCTCGAGCCCTACCGCATGACGTAGGTGGACACCTGCTCGTTGTCGGCGATGGACCCCTCGCCCTCGAGGGGGCCGATCCGGACCTTCAGCTCCAGCACACCCAAGGGCGATGGGCGGACCGTGAGCGAGACGGTGGCCCGCTGCCCGGGGGCGAGGTCCACGAACTGGCGGGCCGTGTCCAGGCCGCCCTGGGAGGTCACGACGGCCTCGACCGGCACCCGCTTCTCCTCGACGTTGCCGGCGTTGGCCACCACGACCTGGAGACGCAGCGTCTTGGACAGCGGCAGCACGCGCTGGATGCCGTCCATCCCCACGGGCAACGGATCGGTGGAGACCGTGAGGATGCTCACGTCGCGCACCGGAGCAAGGCTGGCGCCGGCCCGCAGGGTGCCGACGAAGGCCGACATCTCGGGCCGCTCGTAGCGGGTGGGGTCGCCCAGCCACGTCGACACCGGCATGGTGCGACGGGCCGACGGCGGGAGGTCCTGGAGGAAGAGCTCGTAGGCGCGATCGGACACGGCGAGGTCGCCGCCCACGACCACCAGTGCGTCCACGGCCTGCTCGGGCGGGCCGTTCTCGAACCGGCCGGCGAGGGTGGCGGCCAACGCATCGAGGGCCTCGGTGCGGGTGGTGAGGCAGGTGAGCAGCAGGCCCTGGGTGGCACGGAGGTCGCCGGCCGCGGGAGCGCCCTCGACCTCGGCGATCAGCGTCCGACTCTCGCGGAGGAGGCGGTCGACGCCGCGCTTCAGCCCGTCGCGCCCGAGGGTCGCCGCCGTCGTGCGCAGATCCTCGAGGGCGATGCCCTGGCGGGTCGAGCGGTCGACGGCCGGACGGACTCGGTCGGCGAACACGATGGCCGGGTCGGGGCCGTCGGTGCTGCTCGAGACGACCGAGTTGACGGCCAGCACCACGACGGTGGCGAAGAGGGCCAGGAGCAGCCACCGCAGCGAACGGCGAGGCGGCCGCCGGCGCGCCTCGACGCCTCCGCGCCGCCCGACTCCAGCCATCTCCCCAACCTATCGGGCGAAGGGAATCACCTTGCCGGGCGCCCGGCCGTCGAGTCCGTGCTCGAGCAGGACGGCGGTGCTGGCTGCGTCGCCGGCCTTGGCGAAGTACCAGCCCTGCACCATGTCGCAGCCGAGGCGGCGGAGCTCCTCGAGCTGATCCAGCCGCTCGACCCCCTCGGCGATGAGCGACATGCCGACGGTCTGGCCCAGGCGCACGATGGCCGTGGCGAACGCGGCGTCCTTCTCGCTCTGCCCGAGGTTCTCCACGAACGGCTTGGCGATCTTGAGGATGTCGATCGGGAGCTGGGCGAGGAAGCTCAGCGACGAGTAGCCGGTGCCGAAGTCGTCCATGGCCAGACGGAGACCGAGGGTCTTGAGCTGGGCCAGCTTGGTGACGTGGCCCTCGGTGTCGTCCATGAGGACGGTCTCGGTGATCTCGAGGATGAGGGTCGAGGCGGTGACGCCCGACTCGGCGATCAGCTGCATGGTCTCGCCGACGAAGCCGGTCTGGGCGAGCTGGCGGGCCGAGAGGTTGATGGCCACCGACAGCTCGGCGTGCTCGGGGAACTGCTCGTGCCAGGCCCGGGCCTGCCGCGCACGCCTTCTGCAGGATCAACCGCCCGATGGGGAGGATCAGCCCGGTGTCCTCGGCCAGCGGGATGAACTCGTCGGGCCGGACCATCCCGCGCACCGGGTGGGTCCAACGCACGAGGGCTTCGAGGGCGACGATGCGCCCGGTCGCCAGCTCCACGATGGGTTGGTAGTGGAGGTCGAACTCGTCCCGCTCGACGGCCCGTTGCAGGTCGGCCACGAGCTCGTGGCGCTCGACGACGGCGAGGTGCATGTCGGGGCTGAAGAGCTGGACGCGGTTCTTGCCGGCGGACTTGGCGGTGGCCATGGCCACGTCGGCGTTGCGGAGGAGCTCGTCGGCCCACCGCCCGGAGTCGCCCATCGCGATGCCGATCGAGGCCCGGACGAGCAGCTCCTGGCCGTCCAGCACGATCGGGCGACGGATGGCTTCGAGCAGCGCCTCGGCGACGTCCTCGGCCGCACCCACCTCCGGGCAGTCGAGCAGGACGCCGAACTCGTCACCACTGAGGCGGGCGGCCGCGTCCTCCGGTCCGAGCACCTGCTTGATGCGCGCCGCCAGGGCGACGAGGAGCTGGTCGCCGACGGGGTGCCCGAGGGCGTCGTTGACGACCTTGAAGTCGTCGACGCCGATGAAGAGCACGGCCATGCGGGCCTGGTCGCTGCTCGAGAAGTCGAGGGCGAGCTCGACCCGCTCGATGAACTGGCTCCGGTTGGCCAGGGACGTGAGGGGGTCGTGGTACGCCTGGTGGCGCAGCTGCGCCTCGAGGTCGCGGAGCTGTTGGAGCGACTGCTCGAGGGTGCCGCTCTCGAGGACCACGCCCAGGTTCCGGGCCAGGGGCTCGAAGAGGTCGAGGTCGGACCGGTCGAAGTGGTCGATCTCTCCGACCCGGTTGCCGACCAGGACGGTGCCGACGACACGATCGTCGCGGCGGATGACCACGACCATGGCCTCGCGTATCCCGCGCTCGTGGAGGGCGGGGACGAAGCCGCTGGCGTCGGCCGGATAGAGCACGGCGTGTCCGGTGGGGAGTGACTCCGCCCACGCCCGTTCGGCCGGGTCGAGAACGACCTGCACCATCGCCTGCACGACGGGGCCGGGGCCGAGGCTCGTCCGCACGGCGTCGGTCCCCTCCCCCGGATAGAGGGTGATCTCGGCCCGCTCGGCTCGGAACATGCCCCGGGCCTGGGTGAGCAGCGCCACGACGGCCGAGTCCACTTCGGGCGAGCGATGGAGCATGCGGGTCGACTCGTAGACGACGTCGAGGGAGTCGGTGGGGCCGTGGTCCTCGATCCAGCCGCGGTAGACGAGGAGGCCGACGGCGGCCGGCACCACGAGGAGCAGCGCCGACCGCTGGTCCTGCCACAGGACCTCGACGGCGACGAGCGACACGGTCGTCACGGTGATCGAACCGGTGAGGCCGAGAGAGAGGACCTGGCGCAGCCGCTCCACCTGGGGCTGGCTGCCGGAGAGGAGGATGGCGAAGGTGATGGCCGCGTGGCCGATCAAGGTCACGATGACGGTGGCGAGGAGGGCGCCGCTCCAGCCGATCGGGCCGATCGGGCCGCGCGTCTGGCCCTGCACGACCTCGTGGAAGGTCATGGTGGCGAGGACGCCGGCCAGGAAGTAGTGGCTGATGTTGAACGCGAGCTGCTGGGGCGACTGGCGGCGGGCTCGCACGAGGGCCCCGGCCGACCCGAGGAGCAGGCCGAGGAGCAGCTCCGGGGCGGAGGAGAAGAACAGGCCGAGGACGAGGGGGAGCTCGTTGAGCGAGAGGAGCTGGCCCTGGCGGCGGTAGCGCACCCGGACCGGGTTGGCCTCGGTGAGGAAGAACCCGACCGTCAGCGCCCACCAGGGGAGGTGGAACGGTGTCTCGAGGGGGACGATCCGCTGGGCCGAGTTCAGGTACAGCGCGACGGCGAGGACCATCATCCCGACGCTCAGGACCCAGACGCGGGCGACCCCGGTCATGGACAGCCTCGGGACGCGGCGGCTGACCTCTGCGACCTCGGGACTCAGCACCTCCACCTCCGGTTGGTCGGCCCCACCACGGTGCCTCTTTAGCGCCTCCGGGTTCGTCCCACACCGGACCGCGCTATGACATGGGGATGACCGACACCGCCACGGGCGTCGACATCGACGTCCAGACCAGCAACCCGGCCCCGAAGCTGGACGACGGCGATCACGACCGTTTCGCCCATTACGTCATCGGCGGCAACGAGGCGATCGTGCAGAGCATGGTCACGGGCGACCCCGTCACGGCGCTGTGCGGGAAGGTGTGGGTGCCGTCGCGGGACCCGGAGAAGTACCCGGTGTGTCCCGAGTGCAAGGACATCAAGGAGTCGAAGGGCTGGTAGCCGCAGGTCAGGCGGTGTCTAGCCCGTTCTGACCAGCCCGAATTGATCACTTCAGCTGTTGACCTTGAGGTCAACGGATCACCACACTCCGGGACCAACACGGCCGAACCCGGGGGGAATGCACGTGCCCGACAACGATCCTGCAGAGGCCTCAGGCCTCTCGCGCCATCTGCGCCGCTACGGCGCCTTCTATGCGATCGCGGTGGTGGTCGCCGTGCTCGCGGTGGTGCTCCCAGGCCGCGGCAACGATGACGAGAAGTCGAACGGTGACCGGGTGGAGACGGCCGGCGACACCACCGACACCGGATCGTGGAAGCCGGGATCGGGCGCGGTGGAGGTCGCCTCCGGCACCACTCGAGGCGGGGTGGCGTGCAAGGACGGCGTGAAGCAGGTTCCGGACCTCCAGTACTCGCTGCCCTGCGTGGCCAAGTTCACCGGCGACAACGGCGGGGAGACGGCGCGGGGCGTGACCGCCACGTCCATCAAGATCGTCATCCGTTCCTTCCCGACGACGGCGAACTCCCAGGAGACCGAGAAGGCGATCCGCGACGCCGGCTTCGCCACGGCCGACGACTCCAAGGTCATCCGAAGCCAGTTCGTCGAGTACCTCAACGCCAACTACGAGCTCTACGGCCGCCAGGTCGAGTTCGTCGAGTACGAGTCGAAGTTCTCGAACGCCACGACCGAGGCGCTCAATGGCGGGCGCGAGGGAGCGTGCCAGGACGCGACATTGATCGCCGACGAGATGAAGGCCTTCGGCGTGACCGGCGGCGGCGGCGTGTTCGCCGAGTCGCGCGGCCGAGAAGGGCCTCGTCGTGTTCGGCGCCGCCGCCTACTACTCCGAGAGCTTCTACGAGCAGTGGGCGCCCCTCCTCTACAACACCACGATGAGCTGCGACCGCATCTCGACGTTGAACGCGGAGTACATCGGCAAGCGACTCAACGGGAAGCCGGCCAAGTGGGCGGGCGACCCGACGCTGGCCAAGGCGACGCGGAAGTTCGGCACGTACGTGCCGGACATCGACCAGTACCAGAAGTGCACCGACGTGACCGAGAGCGTCCTGAAGACGAAGTACAAGGCCGAGCCGGGCCTGCGGGTGAGCTACGCCCTCGACATCTCCCGGTTCGCCGACCAGGCCAAGCGGGCCATCATCCAGTTCAAGGCCGACAACGTCACCACCATCGTCACCGCCTGCGACCCGATCTCGATCGGGCTGCTCACCAAGGAGGCGACGGCCCAGGAATACTTCCCGGAGTGGTTCATCATCGGTACGGCCGCCCAGGACACCGACGGCTTCGGTCGGAGCTACGACCAGAAGCAGGTCGACGGCCACATGTTCGGGATCAGCCAGCTGAGCTCGAACGACAAGCTCTTCGGGGACACCGCCGACGCCCCGAAGCTCTACGCCAAGCTCAACGCCGGCAAGAAGATCCTCGGGGGCACCACGGCGAGCCTCTACGACAACGCCAACATCTTCAACCTGCTGCAGGCGGCCGGTCCCGATCTCACCCCCGCGAACATCCAGAAGGGCATCGGTGGCCTGGCCCCGCTGGGCGCTCCCGACTTCGCGGCCGGCAAGTGGAGCTTCGCCAAGGGCACCGACGGCAAGGCCGACCACACGGCCGTCGACGACGTCCGCGAGGTCTTCTGGGACGGTCAGGCCGCGCCCGGCCCCGAGGAGCGCGACCGCACCAAGAAGGGCTCGTTCATCGAGGTCGACAAGGGCAAGCGCTACGACATCGGGGACTGGCCGACGACGGATCCGCAGGTCTACCCGGATCGTGGCTGACGCCGGACGGGCGGTGGCGGGGGTCGCCACCGCCCCGAGCGGCGCCGAGCGCGCCGCCCCGCTCCTCCGCCTCGCCGCCGGCGCAGCCGCCGTCGTGGCCCTCTGGGCCGTGCTCGACCACACGCTCGAGCGCGGCCTGCCCTTGGGCATCGTCGGCCTCGGCGCCGTCTCCGGTCTGCTCTACGCCATCAACGCCATCGGGCTCGTCCTGATCTACCGGGCCAACCGGGTCGTCAACTTCGCCCAGGCCGAGTTCGGGAGCGTCGCCGCCGTCCTGGCCATCCAGTTGTCGATCCACTGGCACGTGCCGTTCGTGGTGTCGGTGCTCATCGCCCTCGTCACCGCCGCCCTCCTCGGCGCGATCGTCGAGGGCATCGTGCTGCGCCGCTTCGCCCGGGCCTCCCGCCTGATCCTGGCGGTGGCCACGATCGCCCTCGCGCAGATCCTCGCCGGCCTGTCCCAGATCCTGCCGTTGCTGTGGAAGCGAGCCGGTGACGGGACCTTCGAGGTGCCCTTCGACGCCAAGCTCACCGTGTTCCCCGTCTCCTTCGACGGGAGCCACCTCCTGATCGTGGTCGTCGTGCCGGCGTTGATGGCCGGCCTGGGGATCTTCCTGCTGCGGACCGACTACGGCATCGCGATCCGGGGTGCGGCGGAGAACGCCGACCGCGCCGGGCTGCTCGGCGTGCCCGTCCCGCGGCTGGCCACGATCGTATGGGTCACGGCGGCCGTGCTCTCGACCCTCGCCGTCATCTTCCGGGCCACCCTGGTCGGCTACTCGGCCGTGGCCGGCGCATCGGGCGCCGGCAGCTCGCTCCTGCTCTTCACCCTCGCCGCCGCCGTGGTCGGTCGCATGGAGCACCTGCCCCGCACCGTGCTGGCCGCCATCTTCCTGGGGATCTTCCAGGAGGCGGCCATCTGGACGTGGTCGAACACGACGATCGTCGACGGCCTCCTCCTCGGCGTGATCCTCCTGGGGCTGCTGCTCCAGCGCCATGCGTTCTCACGGTCCGCCGACACCGGCATCCAGACGTGGCGGGCGGTGCGTGACATCCGGCCGATCCCCGCCGAGCTGCGTCGGGTCCCGGAGGTGCGTTGGGCGTTCCTCGCCCTCAAGGTCGTGCTCCTCGCCGCCGCCATCGCCCTGCCCCTCTACGCCAGCCCGAGCCAGTCCGGCGCCGCCGCGTTGGTGGCCATCTACGCCATCGTGGCCATCTCGCTGTTCGTGCTCACTGGGTGGGGCGGACACATCTCCCTCGGCCAGTTCGCCCTCGCCGGCTTCGGCGGCGCGACGACCGCGGTCCTGTACGGCCGGCACGGGTGGGACCCGCTGTTGGCCATCCTGGCCGGCATCGTCGTCGCCGGCGGGGTGTCGCTGGTGCTCGGTCTCCCCGCCCTCCGCATCAAGGGCCTCTTCCTCGCCGTCACGACCCTCGCCTTCGCAGTGACGTCGGCGACGTTCTTCCTCCAGGAGCGCTACGTCCCCTGGTTCATCGAACGGCGGATCGCGAGGCCGTCGCTGTTCGGCGGGCGGATCCCGCTCGAGACCGACCGCCAGATGTACTGGTTCGCCCTCGCCGCGCTGCTCCTCGTGATCTTCGGGGTGCAGGGCCTGCGCTCCAGCCGGACGGGTCGGGCACTGATCGCCACGCGCGACAACGAACAAGCGGCCCAGGCCGTCACCATCGACACGACCCGGGCCAAGCTGACCGGCTTCGTCATCTCGGGCGGACTGGCCGGGCTGGCGGGAGGCGTGTACGTGTTGCACCAGCGCGGGCTGCACAGCGACGCGTTCGGCGCCGACGTGAGCCTCCGGCTGTTCTCGATGGTCGTCATCGGGGGGCTCGGGTCGCTGCCGGGCGCGGTGCTCGGCGCCATCTACGTGCGCGGCGCCGAGTTCTTCCTCCGCGCCGGGTGGGCCCTCGTGGCCAGTGGCGCCGGCATCCTCGTCCTCCTGCTCTTCCTCCCCGAGGGCCTCGGCGGGCTCGTCTACTCCCAACGCGACCGCTACCTCCGGTGGGTGGCCCGCCGACGGGGGATCCTCGTTCCGAGCCTGGTCGCCGACCACCGACCGGACGAACCGACGGCCGCCGCCCGGAGCGCGGCCGACGAGATGCCCGATCCCGCCGAGCTGGAGCCCATCCGACGATGAACCTCAAGGAACGTCTCGACCCGCGCCAGATCACGGGCACCGCCCCGATCCTCCCGCTCGTCATCCTCTTCGGGCTCAACGCCGTCGACGAGCTCGACCGCACCGCGTTCGGCGTGCTGACCCCGGAGATCAAGGCCCACTTCGGCCTCAACCTGGCCGGGGTGGCGACGCTCACGGCCGCCATCCTCCCGGTCGGCCTGCTGCTCGAGCTACCGGTCGCCTACCTGGCCGACCGGTGGAACCGCACCCGGATGGCCGCCTTCGGCGCCGCGCTCTGGGCCATCTTCACCGTGCTGACCGGTGTCGCCGGCATCACGTCGAGCCTGCTCGTGCTCTACATCGCCCGCGGCGGTTCGGCCCTGGGCAAGACGTTCAACGCCACCCACAACAGCCTCCTCGCCGACTACTACCCCCAGGAGTCGCGAGCGCGGGTGTTCTACGCCCATCGCCTGGCCAACTCGGTGGGCCAGTTCATCGGGCCGCTGGCGGCCGGCTTCCTCGCCGCCGCGTTCTTCTGGGAGCTGCCCTTCTTCGTGCTGGCCGCGCCGACGGTGTTCTTCGTGCTCTTCGCCCTGCGACTCAAGGAGCCTTTGCGAGGCGTGCACGAGCGGCTCGCGGCCGGCGCCGACGCGGAGACAGCGCAGATCGAGGAGGCGGCGGCCGGCTTCTCGGAGACCTTCCGCGTCCTCTTCGCCCGCCAGTCCGCCCGCCGCATCTACTTCTCACTGCCGTTCCTGACCGCGTCCGGCCTCGGCATCGGCACGTTCCTCAGCGTGTTCTACGACGAGGTCTACAAGGTCGACTCGCGCGGTCGCGGCGTGATCTTCGCCATGACCGAGCCGGCTCAGATCGCCGGCCTGTTCGTCGGCGCGATCATCATGCAGAAGCTGATCACCAAGGACCCGGGGCGGGCGATGTCCCTCCTCGGGTACGCCGCCGTCGGCTCGGCCGCCTGCCTCGGCGTGATCGCTCTCTCCCCCGCCATCGGCTTCGCCATCGCCGGTCAGCTGGCCAACGCCTTCATCGGGGCGATCCTCTCGCCGGGCATCTTCGCCGTCATCTCCCTGGCCGTCCCGGCCCGGATGCGCACCCTCGGGTTCGCCACCGGCTCGCTGTGGCTGTTGATGGGCCTGCCCGTGCTGCCCATCGTCGGCACCATCGGTGACCGCTTCGGCGTGCGCATCGGGATCCTGTTCTTCATCCCGGTGTACCTGGTCGGCTCGTTCCTGCTGGCGTCGGCCGGCAAGTACATCGGCCAGGACATCGAGCGCCTCAACCTCGCCTCCCGCACCCAGGCCGAGATCCGCAAGCGCCGTCTCGAGGGCGACCCGCAGATCCTCGTCATCCGCGACCTGCAGGTCGGCTACGACCAGACCCAGGTCCTGTTCGGGGTCGACCTCGAGGTCGCCGACGGCGAGATCGTCGCCCTCCTCGGCACCAACGGCTCGGGGAAGTCGACGTTGCTCCGGGCCATCGCCGGGCTCACCATGGCGTCGGGTGGGGCGATCATCTTCGACGGCCGCGACATCAGCGGCGCCGACCCGGCGACGTGCGCACAGCTCGGGCTCGCCGTGGTCCCCGGCGAGCGCAGCATCTTCCCGACGTTGACGGTGGCCGAGAACCTGCGGCTGGCCAGCTGGATGTACCGCTCGGAGCCCGACCACATCAAGAAGGCCACGGAGGAGGCGCTCGCCCACTTCCCCGTGCTCGAGCGCCGCTGGCACACCAACGCCGGCGATCTCTCCGGCGGCGAGCAGCAGATGCTGTCGTTGGCTCAGGCGTTCCTGGCCCGGCCCAAGCTGCTCATGATCGACGAGCTGTCCCTCGGGTTGGCGCCGGCGGTGGTCGAGCAGCTGCTGCGGATCATCCCGGCCATCCATGCCAACGGGACGGCGATCATCCTCGTCGAGCAGTCCGTCAACACGGCGTTGAAGCTGGCTCAGCGGGCCGTCTTCCTCGAGAAGGGTGAGATCCGCTTCTCGGGCACGACCGAAGAGCTGCTCGGTCGCGACGACATCGTGCGGTCCGTCTACTTCCACGCCGCGGCGGCGGACGAGGCGGCGGCGCCGACGGAGCGCCCCGAGATCGGCGAGGTCGTGCTCGAAGTCCGCGAGCTGACCAAGAACTACGGAGGCATCCGCGCCGTCGACGGCGTCAGCTTCTCGTTGCGCGAGCACGAGGTGCTCGGCCTGATCGGTCCCAACGGCGCCGGGAAGACCACGATCTTCGACCTCATCTCCGGCTTCACCACACGCGACGGCGGCCAGGTCCTGCTCGACGGGCGCGACGTGTCCGGGTGGGCGCCGAACCTGCGGGCCGCCGCCGGGCTCGGCCGGTCGTTCCAGAACGCGCGGCTGTGGCCGGCGCTGACGGTGCGCGATGCCCTGGCCACGGCCTTCGAACGCCACGTCGACGTGAAGGCCCCGCTGCCGGCGTTCCTGCACCTGCCGATGGTCCGCGACACCGAGGCGAAGGTCGACGCCCGGGTCGAGGAGCTGCTCGCGTTGCTCGAGCTCGGCGCCTTCCGCGACAAGTTCGTGTCCGAGCTCTCGACCGGCGTGCGGCGCATCGTCGAGCTCGCGGCGCAGATGGCGAGCGGCCCGAAGGTCCTCCTGTTGGACGAGCCGTCGTCGGGCATCGCGCAGCGCGAGACCGAGGCGCTCGTGCCGGCGCTGCGCCGCATCCAGGGCGAGCTCGGCTGCGCCATCTTGCTGATCGAGCACGACATGGGCGTGCTCCGACGGCTGGCTGATCGCGTTGTCGCCCTCGACACCGGGGAAGTGGTGGCCGAGGGGACGGCGGACGAGGTGCTGGCCCATCCGCGGGTGCTGGCGAGCTACCTCGGCGTCAGCGACCCCGAGTCGCTCGGGGCCGAACTGCGGTAGGAGCTGACCCGCGGTGCGACCACCTACCGTGGAGCCGTGCCGGACGCCTACCCCAAGGAGTGGGAGCTCGACGCCCTGCTCCGCGACGGCACGCCCGTGCAGATGCGGCCGATCCGGCCCGCCGACGAGGAGGCGCTCGTCGCCTTCCACTCTCGGTTGTCGCCCCACACCATCTACCGCCGGTTCTTCTCGCCCCGGCCCGTCCTGCCCCCCAAGGACGTGCACCGGTTCACCAACGTCGACTACCGCGACCGCATGGCCCTCATCGCCCTGATCGGTGGCGAGATGGCCGGGGTGGCCCGATACGACCGGTTCTCCGTCGGTGCCGGCGACGAGGCCGAAGTGGCGTTCGTGATCGAGGACCGTCATCAGGGTCGCGGGCTGGGGTCGCTGCTGCTCGAGCACCTCGCCGCCGCCGCCCGGGAGCGGGGTCTGCGCTACTTCGTCGCCGAGACGTTGGCCGAGAACCGCAGCATGCTCGGCGTGTTCCGCGACGCCGGGTTCGTGGCCGAGCGCCGGTTCGAGGACGGCCTCGTCCACCTCCGGTTCCCGATCGCAACGACGCCCGAGGCCCTCGACGCCATGGCCGAGCGTGACCGACGGGCCTCGGTCCAGTCGATGACGCCGCTGCTGCGGCCGCGGTCGATCGCCGTCATCGGTGCCTCGCGCAAGCCCGGCTCGATCGGCCACGAGATCCTCCGGAACCTGCTCCTGCGGGAGTTCACCGGGCCCGTCTTCCCCGTGAACCCCGAGGCCGCCTCCGTCGCCGGCGTGCCCGCGTACCCGACCATCGGCGAGGTGCCCGGCGCCATCGACCTGGCCATCGTCACGGTGCCGGCGCCCGAGGTGCCCGGGGTCGTCGAGGCCTGTGGCCACAAGGGTGTCCGGGCGGTCGTCGTCGTGTCGGGCGGGTTCGCCGAGGTCGGCGAGGAAGGGCGCGCCGCGGAGCAGGAGCTCGTGCGGTCGGCCCGCATCCACGGCATGCGCCTCGTCGGCCCGAACGCCATGGGCGTCGTGACGACGGTGCCGGAGGTGTCGATGAACGCCACGACCTCGTCGGGGCGGCTGCCCACGGGGCGGGTCGGGTTCCTGGCCCAATCGGGCGCGCTCGGGGCTGGCCGTGCTCGAGCACGCCGCCGCCCACGGCATCGGCTTCTCGAGCTTCGTCTCGGTCGGGAACCGGGCCGACGTCAGCGGCAACGACCTCCTCCAGTACTGGGAGGCCGACGCCGAGACCGACGTGATCCTCCTGTACCTCGAGACGTTCGGCAACCCGCGCAAGTTCGCACGGATCGCCCGGCGGGTCGGGCACTCGAAGCCGATCGTCGTGGTCAAGAGCGGACGGAGCTCGTCGGTCGACGCCACCACCGACGCGCTGTTCCGCCAGGCCGGCGTCCTGCGCGTCGACACCCTCGCCGAGCTCTTCGACGTGAGCATCGTGTTGGCCCACCAACCGATCCCCGCCGGCCGTCGCCTCGCCATCGTCGGCAACGCGGCCGGGCCGGGGATCCTCGCCGCCGACGTCGCCGCCGGCGCCGGCGTCACCCTGGCCGACGTGCCCCGGGGGAACCCACTCGACCTGACGGCGGCGGCCACGGCCGATGACTTCGAACGGGTGCTCAGCGAGCTGCTCGCCGACGACGGCGTGGATGCCGTGCTCGTCATCGGCGTCCCGCCGCTCAACGCGGGCTACACCGAGGTCGGACGGGCCATCATCGCGGCCGCCGCCACCCGTTCGGACAAGCCCGTCATCGCCTCCTACCTCGGCCGCACGCCGGGGCCGGAGGTGTCCGTCGTCGCCGGCACCGAGGACGCCCTCCACCCGATCCCCCTGTTCCCGTTCCCCGAACAAGCGGTACGGGCGTTCGGTCGCGTCGCCGCCTATGGCGAGTGGCGCCACGCGCCCGAGGGCGAGATCGTCATGCCCGAGGGAATGGCGTTGACCGAGGCGGCGTCGACCGCGTCCGCCATGCTGCAGGCCGAGCCGGCCGGGCGCACCCTCGACGACGGCGAGGCGGCCGCCTTCCTGGCCCACGCCGGCATCGTGATCGCCCCGAGCGAATCGACGGCTGCGGCCGAGGGCGTCGAGGTCGTGGTCGGCTTGGTCGACGATCCGTCGTTCGGACCGCTGCTCGCCTTCGGCATCAGCGGGCTGGCCGCCGACCTCCTCCACGACCGCGCCTACCGCATCCTCCCGCTCACCGACGTGGACGCGGCCGACCTCCTCCGCTCGACGCAACTGTCGCCACTTCTCTTCGGGGCCGGCGGGGAGCCCGTCGACGAGGCCGCGCTGATCGACCTCCTGGTGCGGGTGAGCGCCCTAGCCGAGGCCGTGCCGGCGCTGGCCGAGCTCGAGCTGCGGCCCGTCGTCGCCACCGCCCGCGGCCTCACCATCGGCCACGCCCGCGTCCGTCTCGCCCCGCCCCCGACGGGGCCGGGCCCGCTCCTCCGAAGGCTCCGCTGATGTTGCTCGTGGTCTCCAACGACGGCGATGACCGCCATGACACCGGTCCCGGCCACCCCGAACGTCAGGGCCGGACGCGGGTGGCCCGTGACGGTCTCGTGGACGCCGGCCTCCACGACGCGCTCCTCGACCGGACAGCCCGCGCCGCCACCCGGGAGGAGATCGTGCGGGTGCACGCCGCCCCCTACGTCGACGAGCTCGAGGCGCTGTCCGCGAGCGGCGGGGGCGACCTCGACCCGGACACGCCGATCGTCCCCGGGTCGTGGCCGACGGCGCGGTTGGCGGCGGGCGCAGGGCTGCAGGCCGTCGAGCGGCTCGACGCCGGCGAGGCCGATGCCGCGTTCGTGCGCCGTCCGGCCGCCCGGGCACCACGCCACTGCCGACCGCGGGCGCATGGGCTTCTGCCTCCTGAACAACGTGGCCGTCACCGCGGCCGCGCTGGCCGACGCGCGGCGAGCGGGTGGCCATCGTCGACTGGGACGTGCACCACGGCAACGGCACCCAGGCCGTCTTCTGGGACGACCCCCGCGTGCTGTTCGTGTCCTTGCACCAGCGGGCCGCTGTACCCCCGCACCGGCTGTCGCCGACGAGGTCGGCGGCCCGGCGGCGCTCGGCTCCACCATGAACCTGCCGCTTCCCGGCGCGGCGCCACCGGCGACGTCGTGCCGGCCGCGCTCGACTGACGGTCGTCGCGCCGGTCGTCGAGGCGTTCGCCCCGACGTGGGTGCTCGTGTCGGCCGGCTTCGACGGCCACCGCGCCGACCCGCTCGCCGACCTCGGCCTGCAGCGCCGGCGACTTCGCCGACCTCGCCACGCGCGTCGGCGCCGCTCGCGCCGCAGCCGGGGCGGCTCGTCGCTGTTCCTGGAGGGCGGCTACGACCTCGACGCCCTGCGCACCTCGGTCGGCGCCGTGGGCGCGGCCGTGCTCGGGGAGCGCTACCGGCCGGAAGGATCGACGGCCGGCGGGCCGGGTCTCGAGGTGCTCCCGTTGCTCGAACGGCGGCGGGCCGAGGCACTCGAGGCCGCCGCCGGCTGACGTCTCGCTTCAGCCGCCGGGCCAACCCTCGGGCACCTCACCCGGAACGGGGTCGAGGGGCGGCACCCAGCCCTGTCCGGCGACGTGACGCCGCACGACCTTGGCCGGTGCACCGGCGATCACGGAGTTGTCGGGAACCACCCCGCGCACAACCGAGCCGGCCGCCACCGTGACGTGGCGGCCGATGTCGCTCCCCGGCAACACGATGACGCCGGTGCCCAACCAGCTGCCGGCGCCGATCCGCACGGGTGCCTCGGTGACCCACTGCTGCGCGATCGGGAGCTCGATGTCGTCGTAGCGGTGGTTGTGGTCCGTGACGTAGACGTTCGGGCCCGTCGTCACGTCGTCCTCGATGACGATGCCGATGCGACCGTTGATCGAGCTCCCGCGACCGACGTTGCACCGATCGCCGATGACCACGATGGGCGGAGCGGCGGGATCGAGGGGCTCGCCGGGGAGGCCAGCGGCCAGGCTCACCTGAGGCCCGACGAGGGTCGCCTCCCCGATGCTGATCCACCCCTCGTTCACGATGGCGCCGGGTGGGAAGGCGATGCAACTCCCGGCGCCGAGGTGGCGGTACCGCCGGCCCGAGACATCGTCGGGCGCGACCACACCGATGCGCACGATCCAGGCCCAACCCCGATGGATCAGTCCGGCGAGGAGGGCGCGTCGCTTCGACGACAGGGAGGTCGACGGGAACACCGGCGCAAGCTACTCAGCCGCCGGGAGGCGAACCGTGAACGTCGAGCCGCGCCCGACGGTCGACTCGACGGACACGGTGCCACCCATCAGGTCGACGAAGCGTCGGACCATGTTCAGTCCGACGCCGGTGCCCCGGGCGGCGAAGGCGGCGCCCGGCGCCCGATAGAGACGTTCGAACACCAGGCCGAGCTGGTCGGGTGGGATTCCCACCCCCTCGTCGCGCACGTCGACCACGACGGCAGCACCGTCGGCGCGGGCGGAAACCACGATGGGCGTGCCCCGCTCGGAGTACTTGGCCGCGTTGGCCAACAGGTTCCGCAGCACGCGGTCGAACCCGTCGCTGTCGGCAAGCGCTTCGAGGTCTTCGGGCACCTGGATGCGCACGTCGTGGTCGCCCACGAGCGGGGTGATGGCGGCGAGCGTCGACTCCACGGCGCGACGGAGGAGCAGTGGCCGCGGGTGCACGCTCAGCTTCCCGGCCTCGAGGGCGGAGAAGTCGAGGAGGTTCTCCACCATCTCCCGCATGGCGCCGGCGCTGCTGCGGATCCGGTCCGTGGCCTCGGCCCGCACGTCGGCCCCGAGCACGTCGCCGCGGGCGAGGAGGTCGGCGAAGCCGATGATGATGGCGAGCGGCGTGCGCATCTCGTGGGACACCGACGCGAGGAACTGGTCCTTCAAGACGTCGAGCTCGCGCGAGTCGCTCCGCCGCGTGTCGCTCCCGTTCATAGGCAGCCTGCAGCTCGGTGGCGGCCGCTTTCGCATCGCTCACGTCGCGGAGCGTGCAGACGATCCCGCCGACGTTCGGGTCGGCGAGGCGGTTGACGGCGGTCGCCTCGATCCACCGCCACACGCCCGAACCCGGGCGGGCCTCGATGCGGAGCTCGATGCGGACCGTCCGCCCTACTTCCCCGGCGGCGATCGAGGTGAGCGACTCGATGACGGGCGGGAGGTCCTCGGGGTGGATGTCGTTGAACGCGCTCTGGCCCAGGTTCGTCTCGACGGGCGCATCGATGATCCGGGCGATGGCCGGGCTCGTCCAGATCACCTCGAAGGACTCGTCGAGGACCACGATCACGTCGGACAGGTTCTCGATGAGCGTCGAGAGGTAGGCGTTGCTCTTGGCCGCCTCGCCCTCCGCCCGCTTGCGGTCGGTGATGTCGTGCATGGTCACGACCACCCCCTCGACCCCCGGCACGTCCAGGAGGTTGTTGGGCGTGGCCTCGATGTCGTGCCAGGTGCCGTCGGCGAAGCGGAGGCGGATCGGCAGCATCGGGTGCCGGCCGGGAGTGGCCAGCACGTCGGCGAAGACGAGCGCGACGCGTTCGACGTCGTCGGGGTGCACGAAGGAGAAGGCGTCGCTGCCGTTGACGTTGCCGCCGGCGAACCCGGTCAGGATCCCGGCGGCGGCGTTGGACACGACGACCGTGCCCCGGCCGTCGAGCACGGTGACGAGATCGAAGGTGTGCTCGAGCATGGCCTCGAGCCGCCGCAGGTGCTCGCCCCCGGCGGGCGAGGCGGTCGGTCCGGCCTGGATGGCGGGATGGAAGGTGACGAGGCGGGCACCATCGCCGAACGGCGCCACCCAGAGCTCTCGCTCGAGGAGGCCGCGATCGGCGGGGAGGCGGGCGGTGACGACCGACGGGTGCGCATCGCCGGTCGCGGCGACGGCGGCGGCCACGGCGTCGAGCAACCGCTGCTCGGCCTGGCCGTTGGTCGCGGCCAGCGACCGGGCCACGTCGTTGCTCCAGACCGGACGGGCGCCACCATCGAGGACCACGACGGCGAGGGGCAACCGGCCGACGGTCGAGGCCACCAGCTCGAGGGCCGGAGCGATCTCCGGCGGGGGTACCTCGGTCGTCATCCACCCAACCTTGCCAAAGAGTGGCTGCACTCATGCAGCGACGTCCGGTTTCGTCCCTTCTGTCCGGGGATCGTGGCCGCGACTGACGGGGCGACTGGTAGAGGCGCGACCCGAGCGTTAGGCTCTCCTAACATGGTGCCGGCGCTGCTGATCATGGTTCGCGAGGGGTTCGAGGCGGCCCTCGTCGTCTCGATCGTGTTCGCCTACCTGCGCCGGATCGGGCGCCTCGATCTCGGCCGCAGCGCCTGGGCCGGGGTGGCGGCCGCCGCCACCCTGTCCATCCTGATCGGCGTCGTCGTGCATGTCACGATCGGATCGCTCGACGGCGCCGCTCGGCTGCGGGCCTTCGCCGTCGTGTCCCTCGCCGCCGCCGGCGTCCTCACCTGGATGATCTTCTGGATGCGCAGCCAGAGCCGGGCCATCAAGGGCGACATCGAGCAGCACATCGACCGCGCCATCACCACCGCGGCCGATGCCGCGAGTGGGGCGAGCATCCAACGGGCCGTCGCCCTCGTCGCCTTCCTCGCCGTGCTCCGCGAGGGCGTCGAAGCGGCGCTGTTCCTGATCGCCGCGGCCACGACCGCCGACGGGGCCCAGGTGACCATCGGCGCCCTCATCGGCCTGGCCATCGCCATCGCCCTGGGCATCGGCGTCTACGCCGGCGGCCGGCGCCTCCCGATGAAGACGTTCTTCACCGTCTCGGGCCTCGTCATCATCGTGTTCGCCGCCGGTCTGGTGGCTCGAACCGTCCTGTTCCTCCAGGGCTCCGGCGACCTCGGCACCCTCGCCGACAACGTCTATGACCTCACGGGCCAGCCGTGGCTGACGCAGCAGACCGAGTTCGGCAAGTTCCTCGCCGCCATGTTCGGCTGGGACCCCCGGCCCTCGATCGAGCAGGTCGTCGGGTGGCTCGGCTACATCGTGCCCGTGACCTACCTGTTCCTCCGGGGTCGGAGCACGGTGCCGGCGCCGGCGCCGGCGGCCGCCCCGAGCGGGTCGGCGAGCAGCACCTCCGTGCCCGTCTGACCCACGGCTCTCCCGCAGGACGAGGCGCCGGAGGACGGCGTCGACGCCGTCCTCCGGCGGGCTCGAGGTCGAGCCGGGGCGGTGACCTCCGTCAGGCGCGGAGGTCGAAGCGGTCGAGGTTCATGACCTTGTCCCAGGCCGTGACGAAGTGGTCGACGAACTTCGTCTGGGCGTCGTCGGCGCCGTACACCTCGCACAGCGCTCGGAGCTGGGAGTGGGAACCGAACACCAGGTCGACGGCCGTGGCCGTCCACCGGACCTGGCCGGTCGCCCGGTCCACGCCTTCGTACACCTCGTCGCCGTCGGCGGCCGGGCGCCACTCGGTGCTGGGGTCGAGCAGGTGCACGAAGAAGTCGTTGGAGAGGGTGCCCGGACGTTCGGTCAACACGCCGTGGCGGGTGTTGCCGACGTTGGCTCCGAGGGCCCGGAGCCCACCGACGAGCACGGTCATCTCCGGCGCGGTGAGCGTGAGGAGGTAGGCCCGGTCGAGGAGTCGCTGCTCGGGCGGGAGCTTGTCGCCGGCCCGGGCGTAGTTCCGGAACCCGTCGGCCCTCGGCTCGAGCACGGCGAAGGACTCGACGTCGGTCGCCTCCTGCGTGGCGTCACCGCGACCCGGAGCGAAGGGCACGACCACGTCCACCCCGGCCGCGGCCGCGGCCTGCTCGACGCCGGCACAACCGGCCAGCACGATCAGATCGGCCTGCGAGATCCGGACATCGCCCGTCTGGGCGTCGTTGAAGTCGGATCGCACCCGCTCGAGGACGGCCAGGACCTCGTCCAACTCGGTGGGGTCGTTGACCTCCCACCCACGCTGGGGCTCGAGGCGGATGCGGGCGCCGTTGGCCCCACCCCGCTTGTCGGTGCCACGGAAGGTCGCGGCGGAGGCCCACGCCACCCGCACGAGCTGCTCGGATCGCAGCCCGCTGGCCCGCACGGCCGCCTTCAGCGCCGCGACGTCGGCGTCCCCCACGAGCCCGTGGTCGACGGGCGGGACCGGGTCCTGCCACAGCTGGGGCTCCGCCACCCACGGCCCGAGGTACCGCGGCAACGGGCCCATGTCGCGATGCAGCAACTTGTACCAAGCCTTGGCGAAGGCGGCGGCGAACTCATCCGGGTTGTCGCGGAAGCGCTCGGAGATCTGGCGGTACGCAGGGTCGGCGAGGAGGGCCAGGTCGGTCGTGGCCATCATCGGCGCGTGGGTGACTCCGGCCACGTGGGCGTCGGGCACCGCATCGGTGGCGGCGCCGTCCTTGGGCGTCCATTGCTTGGCGCCGGCGGGGCTGGCCGTGAGCTCCCACTCGAAGCCGAAGAGGGTCTCGAAGTAGCTGTTGTCCCACCTCGTGGGCGTCGGGGTCCAGGCCCCTTCCAGGCCGCTGGTGATCGTGTCCTGGGCCTTGCCCGTGCCGAAGCCGTTCTTCCAGCCGAGGCCCATGGCGTGCACGGGGCAGCCCTCGGGCTCGGGGCCGACGAGCGAGGCGTCGCCGGCGCCGTGGGTCTTGCCGAACGTGTGGCCGCCGGCGATGAGGGCCACGGTCTCCTCGTCGTTCATCGCCATCCGCCGGAACGTCTCGCGGATGTCCGAGGCCGACGCGACCGGATCGGGCTTCCCGCCCGGTCCCTCCGGGTTCACGTAGATGAGGCCCATCTGCACGGCGCCGAGGGAGTCGGCCAGCTCCCGCTCGCCGCTGTAGCGCTCGTCGCCGAGCCACGCGTCCTCCGGGCCCCAGAAGATCTCCTCCGGCTCGAAGATGTCGTTCCGTCCGAAGCCGAAGCCGAACGTCTCGAACCCCATCGACTCCAGGGCCACGTTCCCGGTCAGGACGAGCAGGTCGGCCCAGGAGATCTTGTTCCCGTACTTCTTCTTGATCGGCCACAGGAGCCGGCGGGCCTTGTCGAGGTTGGCGTTGTCGGGCCAGCTGTTGAGCGGGGCGAAGCGCTGGTTCCCGTCGCCGGCACCGCCACGACCGTCCTCGATCCGGTACGTGCCCGACTGGTGCCACGTCATGCGCACGAACAACGGGCCGTAGTGGCCGTAGTCGGCCGGCCACCACTCCTGGGAGTCCGTCATCAGCTCGACCAGGTCCCGCTTGAGCGCCTCGACGTCGAGCGACTCGAGCTCGCGGCGGTAGTCGAAGTCCTCCCCCAGCGGGTTGGCCGGCGGCGAGTGGTGGTGGAGCACCGACAGGTCGAGCTGGTCCGGCCACCAGTCCTGGTTCGTGCGCGGTCGCCCGACCTTCGGCTCCGGCGCATCGATGACCGGGTTCTCGCTCTCGCTGGTGCTTTGAGTGTCGTCTTTGTCAGCCACGGAGGCGTCCTTTCACATTGCTTGATCAGGTGGGACGGGTCGTTGTCGAAGTTCGGGCGGCGAGCGCGTCGAGCCGGCGCAACGCGACGGCGCACACGGCCAGATACGGCGCCGCCGCCCACGGCGCGCCGAACTGGGCGCGACAGCGATGCGGGCCGAGGGGATCGACCCGGTGCTCGGTGGCGGGGATGCCGGCGACCGCCCACGACCAGGCCCGGCCCTCCTCGAAGTCGGTGATCCTGAAGGGCAGCCACGGACCGGCCGCGGTCTGCACCCGCCCTTGACGGTGGAGGGCCAGCGCCGGCCCGTCGAGCGTCGCGGCCCGAACGGTCGGGCCCCAGTCGGGCCAACGGTCGAGGTCGACGAGCAGCTCCCACACGGCCTCGGCCGGAGCTTCGATCTCCCGACTGACCCACCGGCGCCGCACGAATCGAGGGTACCCGGGGGTCCAGTGTTACGAGCACCGGGACGAGGACCGGAGCAACGATGGCCACTCCCGAGCGGACACCGCGTCTCGATCCTTGATACTGGGGCGATGAGCGGGTACGACGTGATCGGCGACATCCACGGCCACGCCGACGCACTCGAACGGTTGCTGGCCGCAATCGGACTACCGCGAGACCGGCGGCGCCTTCCGGCACCCGGAGCGCCGGTGGTGTTCCTCGGCGACCTCATCGACCGCGGCCCCGGTCAGCTACCCACCCTCGACATCGCCCGACGGATGGTCGACGCCGGGGCGGCCTGGATCGTCCTCGGTAACCACGAGTTCAACGCCGTCGCCTGGGCCACCCGCAACGATGCGGACGAGTGGTGCCGTCCCCACAGCGACAAGAACCGCCGTCAGCACTCCGCATTCCTCGAAGCGGTCGGTGAGAACTCGGTCCGCCACCAGGAGTGGATTCGCTGGTTCGAGACCTTGCCGATGTGGCTCGACCTCGAAGCGCTGCGGATCGTCCACGCCTGCTGGCACCCCGCCAGCATGAGGGTCCTCGGCGGCACCTCGCTCAACCGTGACATCATCACCGCCGCCCCAGGGGACCCGCTCCACGAAGCGCTCGAGGTCGTCCTCAAAGGCCCCGAGATCCACATGGCCGGCCGCACCTACGCCGACAAGGACGGCAACTGTCGCGAGTGGGCCCGCCTCCGCTGGTGGGACCCGACCGCCACCACCCTGGCCACGGCGGCCGAGATCCCCGGCGGGGCCACGACCTGCGACGGCGCCCCACTCCCCCCGCTCCCCGACACCCCTCTCGGCCGCGACGCCCTGCCGGAACTGGTGCTCGACAAACCCGTCCTCTACGGGCACTACTGGCGCAGTGGTCCCCAGCCGGCCATCGACAATCCACGGGCCGCCTGCCTCGACTGGAGCATCGCCAAAGGCGGCCGGCTCGTCGCCTATCGCTGGTCCGGCGAGACCGAACTCACCAACGACAACCTGGTCGCGGTCCGCTGACCGGACGTCCGCGAGGCCGCCCACTTCGAGTAAGACGATTCACGCCGGCAGATGACCGTCGGGGCGGCCCGCCGGCTCGTCGTCAGTGGAGTTTGATGCCGCCGTACTTCACGCGGTGTCGCTCATCGACGCAGGTCCTGCGCCGTCGTCCGTCGGTACCCGGCGGGGTGTGAATCAGGCCTGTTCGTTGCCGCTTTCGAATTGGCGTTCTCCGCGTTCGATGCGGCGGACGTCGCGGCGGGCGTTCCGGTCGATCTCGCGCACTTCGCCTCTGGCGCTGTTGAGCGCCTCCTCGTCGGCCCAGTGCTCGCCGTCGCGTGTCCGATTGGTCCAAGCGGCGCCGTTCCACCACCGTTCGTCGGCTTCGCCTTTGGGGTCGGGGTGCCAGCCGGCGCCGACGGATGCGGGCTGAACGGCACCCATGGTTGTACCGGCCCACCGCGGTTCCGGGTGTGTAGCCGGCGGGCGCGACAGCGAGGGTTGGAGTGTCGGCGCACGCCCAGATGAGGCAGGCGATCCAACCGATGATGGTCCATGCGGTGAACAAGCAAACGAGGTTGATCGCTACCTCGTTGCGGGTGCGGCGACCGATGGCGACGGAGCCGGGGAGCATGTAGCCGGCGGTGAACAGGGTCAGGAGAACGGCGAGGACCATGCGCCCGCCATTGTCCGTTCCGGGAGGGGCGACTGCGGCCACCTGGTGGTGGGGGGCATACGCCGTCGCAGCGGCGTTGACGATGGTGATGTGGTTGACGTTGGACGCGCTGGGCGGGGTGACAGGGTGGGAGTTGTGGTCGGTCACGTCCGTGTCCCTGTGCCTCGCGAGGTCCTGTGCGTCTTGCCGCTCATTCGTGCCCCAGCGCCCACCGATCCGGCCCCCGCGGCATGACCTCGGCGCAGAGAAGTGTCGCACAATCCACCGCTGGGGCTGAATGGCCCTGGTCTGGTGCCGCTATTGCGGCGCAACGAAAGATCTCTCGTCGGCCACCGCGTCTCGCTCAGCAACACACCTGAGTAGCCGACTGTTCGAGTCAGCCGAAGGCGTCCAGCGAAGCCTCCGGTAGAAGAACGGCCTTTTCGCGTGTCGCGCCCATGCGCTGACCAGCAAGAAACGAGTGGGCGAGGGGGGACTTGAACCCCCACATCCTTTCGGACACAGGAACCTGAATCCTGCGCGTCTGCCAATTCCGCCACTCGCCCGAGTGGAGGGCTCAATGTACCCGACGGCCGCGGGCGGAGAAATCGGACTGGGCGTGGGGCAGAGGGCGTCGTGGGTAGGCTCCGAGCGCCATGGCCCTGCAGGAGTTCGAGCGTCGACTCGAGCGTCTCGTCGAAGGTGTCTTCGCCAAGGCCTTCCGGCGCGGACTGACGCCGATCGAGGTCGGGCGTCGCCTCACCCGGGAGATGGACGTCCGTCGCACGGTGGGCGTCCGGGGCCTCATCGCGCCGAACGACTTCCACGTGGCCGTCAGCCGCGAGGACCACGAGCAGGTGCTGGCCAAGATGGAGCAGGCCGTGACCCGCGACCTCGCCGGCTACGTGCGCGAGCACGCCCGGGAGGAGGGGTACGTACTCGTCGGTCCGGTGGAGATCGCGTTCGAGGTCGACGAGAAGCTCGGGCCCGGCGAGTTCCTCGTGCGCTCCGACATGGTCGAGGGCGCCGGGGGCGGTCCGGCCGGGGCGTTGATCACGGCCGACGGCAGCCGCGTGCAGGTGGCCGTCGAGCCCGTGACCATCGGTCGTCATCCCGACTGCGACGTCGTCCTCAACGACCAGGAGGTCAGCCGCCAGCACGCCGAGGTACGGCGCGAGGACGGCCAGTTCCTCGTCGTCGACCTGGGCTCGCTCAACGGCACCAAGGTGAACGGGGTCGGGGCGAAGGCGCCGCGCCCGCTCGAGGACGGCGACACGATCACCATCGGCGCCCACTCCATCCGCTTCGAAGCGAGCTGAACCCCGCCATGCCCGAGTCGCTCCTCCGGATCCTCCAGTTCCTCCTGCTCGCCCTCCTCTACCTCTTCTTCCTGCGGGTGCTGCGGGCGGTGTGGGCCGAGGTGGCCTCGCCCCGCGAGCTGGCCAACGCCATCGGCGTCGCGCCGGCCCGGACGCGGGGCTCGTCATCGCGCGAGCGCATCCCGTCGGGACCGAAGGGGGCGCCGGGGCGCCTCAAGGTGATCGAACCGGCCGATCGCAAGGGGCAGGCCTTCGACCTCGCCGAGGAGCTGACCGTCGGCCGCGCCGCCGGTTGTCAGGTCCGCGTCGACGACACCTACGCGTCGCAGCTGCACGCGCGGATCTTCCGGCGGGAGGGCGAGCTGTACGTCGAGGACCTCGGCTCGACCAACGGCACGTACCTCAACCGTCGGGGCACCAAGAACAAGGAGAAGGTGGCCGGGCCGTTGCCCCTCAAGCTCGGGGACCGCCTCATGATCGGCAAGACCACCCTGGAGGTGGCCAAGTGACAGGCCTGCGCAGCGGCAGCGCGACCGACGTCGGCCGCCGCCGGAACCTCAACCAGGACATGGTGCTCGAGGCCCACCCGCTCTTCGCCGTGGCCGACGGGATGGGCGGCCACCAGGGCGGTGAGGTCGCCTCCCTCACCGCCATCGAGGCGCTCCGCGATGCGTTCCGCCGGGAGGACGGCGCCGACGGCCTCGAGCGGGCCATCACGATCGCCAACGACGCGGTCGAGGCCAAGGCCCGCAGCTCGGCCGAGCTCCGGACCATGGGCACGACCCTCGCGGTCGTCGCGCTCGTCGACGACGGCGACGACGAGCTGTTGGCCGTGGCCAACATCGGCGACTCCCGCATCTATCTCATGCGCAACGGCGAACTGACGCAGCTCACCGACGACCACAGCCTCCCCCAGGAGCTCCTTCGACAGGGCCAGCTCACCGAGGCCGAGGCCGCCGCCGACCCCCGCCGCAACATCGTCACCCGCGTCATCGGGCCGTCCTTCGGCGAGGGACCGGACATGCAGAACCTGATCCCCTACGCCGGGGACCGGATCGTCATCTGCAGCGACGGCCTCTACAACGAGGTCACCGACGAGGACCTGGCCCACGTGCTGCGGACCGTCCGTGACCCGCGCGAGACGGCTCGTCGCCTGGTCGACGACGCCAACGCCAACGGGGGCGGCGACAACATCAGCGTGATCATCGTGGACGTCGTCGACGACGACGGTCGGGCCGAGACCGCCTCGGAGGTGCTGGCCGACGAGCCCGCCCCCCGCAGTGACCGGCGCCAGGCCAGCGGCCTGATGACGGCCGACCAGCGCAACGCCGAGCTCCGCCGCCTCTCGCGCGACGACGGGCCGTCCGCGAGCCGCAGCATGGGCCGGGCCGAGCCGTGGGAGGGCAGCCGGGAGCCCGACGTCCACGCCGAGCCCACCCGGCGGGTGACGGTGCGGGTCGTGGCCTTCGTCGCCGTGCTCCTCCTCGTCGGGACCGGGGCCGCCGCCGCCGTGGGTGTCTATGCCCGCGGCTCGTACTACGTCGGCCTCGACGAAGGCCGGGTCGCGATCTTCAAGGGCCGTCCGGGGGGCCTGTTGTGGTTCTCGCCGACGGTCGAGGAGGTCACCGACCTGACGGAGGCGTCGGTGCCGCCGGCCCGGGCGGACGCCATCGCCGACGGGCACGAGGTCGCCTCCCTCGGCGAGGCGCGGGCCTACGTGCGGAGCCTCTCGACCCTCCCCGGCTCATCCGCGCCGACGACGACGGCTCCCCCGGCGCCCGCCGACACGACCGCCACCACGGCCGCGCCACCGACCTCCACCCCGTGACCGCCGTGCGCGCCTCGCGGCGGACGACCGAGCTCGGCCTCATCGTCCTCGCCGCCCTCGTCACCGTCGGCGCCTACGCGCTGGCCAGCCTGGGCAAGTCGGCTTCGCTGCCGGCCAACGTCGTGCCCTTCCTCGGCTTCATCCTCGGGCTCCTGGCCGCGGCCCACGTGGCCGTGCGCCGCCTCGCCCCCAACGCCGACCCGGTGCTGCTCCCGATGGCCGGCCTGCTCAACGGTCTCGGCTACGTGATGATCGCCCGCCTCGATCGCGACCTGGCCGGCCTGCAGGCGGTGTGGACGGCGGTGGGTGTCGCCGCCTTCATCGGCACGCTCGTGTTCGTCCGTCGGGCCCGCGACCTCGAGCGCTACCGCTACACCTTCGCTTCCTCGGCGTCGGCCTCCTGCTGATGCCGCTTGTGCCCGGGGTCGGCAGCAACGTCAACGGCGCCCGCATCTGGGTCCGGCTGGGCCCGGCCAGGCTTCCAGCCCGGCGAGCTGGCCAAGATCGTCCTCGCCATGTTCTTCGCCGGCTACCTGGTCGAGAAGCGCGAGCTGCTGGCGGACCTCACCCGGCGCCTCGGCCCCGTGAACCTGCCCGACCCCAAGTTCCTCGGCCCCGTCCTCGCTGGCCTGGGGCTTCTCCCTCGTCGTGATGGTCGCCGAGAAGGACCTCGGCTCGTCGCTGCTCTTCTTCGCCCTGTTCGTGGCGATGCTCTGGGTGGCGACGGCCCGGGGCATCTACCTCGGCCTGGGCTGCCGTCCTGTTCGCGGTCGGCGCCTTCATCACCTGCACGCGCCTTCGGCCACGTGCAGACCCGGGTCGACATCTGGCTCGATCCGTTCGACTTCGCCGCCGGCAAGGGCTACCAGATCGTGCAGTCGATCTTCGCCTTCGGCAGCGGCGGCGTCACCGGCACCGGCCTCGCCCTCGGCAGCCCGGGACGCATCCCCGAGGTCGAGACCGACTTCATCTTCGCCGCCATCGGTGAGGAGCTCGGGCTGCTCGGCACCGCCGCCATCGTCATCGCCTTCCTGCTCATGGTCGGCGTCGGCCTGCGCATCGCCATCCAGGCCCGCAGCGACTTCGAGAAGCTGCTCGCCCTCGGCCTCACGGTCATCCTCGGCGTGCAGACGTTCATCATCCTCGGCGGCGTGACCGGGCTCGTCCCGCTCACCGGCATCACCCTGCCGTTCGTCTCCTACGGCGGGTCGTCGCTGGTGGCCAACTACATCCTCCTCGCCCTGCTCCTGCGCATCTCGAGCGATTCCGTCGAGCGCCAGCCCGTCGGGGGCGGCCGGCGACGTGAGGTCGCCGACCTCGACGAGACCGTCGCCGGCTGAGGTGGGCACCGCATGAACCGCCAGATTCGGCGCGTCGCCGTCGTGCTCATGGCCCTCTTCGGCCTGCTCTTCCTCCGCTTGAACTGGCTGCAGGTCGTCCGCCGGGACGCCCTCGCCAACGACCCCCGCAACACCCGCGTCGCCATCAAGGACTTCAGCCGGCCCCGCGGGCAGATCGTGTCCGCCGACGGCACCGTCGTGGCCAAGTCGGTGCCGGCCGACGACCAGTTCGAGCGCCAGCGCCAGTACCCCGAGGGTGACCTCTTCGGCCACATCACCGGCTTCTTCTCCTTCAGCTACGGACGAACCGGCGTCGAGCGCAGCTACGGCGACGAGCTGGCCGGGCGCGATCTCGGCTTCCGCAACCTCAAGGACGTGCTCGTCGAGCGCGCCGTCACGGGCGACGTGTTCCTGACCGTGGACAAGAACCTCCAGCAGCTGGCCCGCGACACCCTCGGACCGAAGCGGGGGTCGATCGTGCTGATGGACGCGACGAACGGCAGCATCCTGGCCCTCTGGAGCTACCCGTCGTACGACCCGAACCCCCTGGCCGGCCACGACCAGAAGGCCGTGCAGAACGTCTACGGCCTCCTCAACGCGGCGCCCAACAAGCCGCTCCAGGCCAAGACCTACCAGGAGACGTTCCCGCCGGGATCCACGTTCAAGGTCGTCACCAGCGCCGCCGCCCTCGATCGCAACCCCGAGGTCGCAGCCCGCGTCTACCCGCCCCTCAAGGTGCTCGACCTCCCCCAGACCACGGCCACGCTGCCGAACTTCGGGGGGTCCACCTGTGGCGGTGGGCTCGCCGACCTCCTCAAGGTGTCGTGCAACACCGGCTTCGCCCAGATGGGTCTCGACCTCGGCGCCGAGGCCCTCCACGGCGAGGCCGCCGACTTCGGCTTCAACGAGCGGCCGCCGATCGACCTGCCGGCCGCGGCCCGGGCGGTGTTCCCGGAGGCGAGTGAGTTCAAGAAGGACCTCCCGGGGCTGGCCAAATCGGCCATCGGCCAGGAGAGCGTGCGGGCCACGCCCCTCCAGATGGCGCTCGTCGCGGCCGGGGTGGCGAACGGCGGGTCGATCATGAAGCCCCACGTCCTGGCCGAGGTGAAGGACTCCGACGGCGCCACCGTGCGGGGCTACGACGCGGGCGAGTGGCGTCGCGCGACGTCGCCCGAGGTGGCCGCCCAGCTCCGCGACCTGATGATCAACGTCGCCGAGAACGGCACCGCGACCCGGGCCAAGGTGCCAGGGGCGGTCGTGGGCGGCAAGACGGGCACGGCCCAGACGACGGGGGACAACGCCCACGCCTGGTTCATCGGGTTCGGCGAGGCCAACAGCCGCAAGCTCGCCGTCTCGGTGATCGTCGAGAGCCAGCCCGAGGTCAGCGAGGCGACCGGCGGACGGGTGGCCGCGCCCATCGGCGGGGCGATGCTCAAGGCCGGCCTCGGCCTGTAGCCACACGCAACCTCCGCACCGGTGGGCGGGTCGGAAAGGGTGCGCCCTCTAGGCTGGGAGTTCCATGTCGCAGCAATCGCAGCAGGTCTTCAGCGGGCGGTACGAGATCGTCCGCCACCTCGCCCGAGGCGGCATGGCCGAGGTGTACCTCGCCCACGACCTCATGCTCGACCGCCCGGTCGCGCTGAAGGTGCTCTTCCCGGAGCTCTCCACCGACCGCAACTTCGTCGAGCGCTTCCGCCGCGAGGCGCAGGCGGCGGCCAACCTCAGCCACCCGAACATCGTCTCGATCTACGACTGGGGTGAGGAGGAGGGCACGTACTTCATCGTGATGGAGTACATCGAGGGACGCACCCTCGGCCAGATCATCCGCAGCGAGGGCCCGCTCCTGGCCGACCGCGCCGCCGAGATCGGCGCCGACGTGGCCGCCGCCCTCGGCTTCGCCCACAAGAGCGGCGTGGTCCACCGCGACGTGAAGCCGGGCAACGTGTTGATCTCGCCGACAGGCGTCGTCAAGGTGACCGACTTCGGGATCGCCCGGGCCGCCAACAGCGACCAGGACCTCACCCAGACCGGGGCGGTCATGGGCACGGCCACCTACTTCTCGCCCGAGCAGGCCCAGGGCAACCGGGTCGACGGCCGCAGCGACGTCTACAGCCTCGGCGTCGTGCTCTACGAGATGAGCATCGGGCGCCCGCCGTTCTCGGGCGACAACCCGATGGCCATCGCCTACAAGCACGTCCGGGAGGAGCCGGTCCCGCCGCGGTCCATCAACGCCGACGTGCCGGAGGCCCTCGAGGCCATCGTGTTGCAGGCGATGGCCAAGAACCCGAACGACCGCTACACCAGCGCCGACGAGCTCCGCCAGGACCTCCTCCGGTTCCGCCAGGGCCGCGTCGTGCTGGCCAACCCCACCGTCGCCGTCCCCGTCGTGGACGCGACCGTGGCCGCGCCCGCCTTCGAAACGACCCGGGTCGTCGACCGCACGCGGGTCGAGGAGCGGGCGGCGCCGGCGCGCGGCGGTCCGCCGCCGGCCAAGCGGGGCACGGGCGCCTTCGTCGTCCTGCTGCTCGTGCTGCTGGCCGTCCTCGGCGGGCTGCTCTGGTTCGTGGCCAAGGAGACGGGCCTGATCGGCGGCAACACGACCGAGAAGGTCGAGATGCCGCTGGTGATCGGCAAGACCGAGGCCGAGGCCCGCACCGCCCTCGAGGCGCTCGACCTCGACGTGACGGTCGAGCCCCAGCCGAGCGATCAACAGGAGCCCGGCAAGGTGTTCGCCCAGGACCCGGTGGCGGGGAACCAGGTCGACAAGGGCGCGGCGGTGAACCTCAAGATCGTGGCCGCCGCGGTCAAGGTCAAGGTGCCCCCGTTCGCAGGCAAGAACATCGAGGTGGCCCGTGACCTCGCCGACGCCGCCGGCCTGAAGCTCGTGGCGAAGGACGAGAACAGCACGACCGTTCCGGCCAACACGGTGATCTCACAGGTGCAGCCGGCCGGGTCCGAAGTGAACCAGGGCAGCAGCGTCGAGGTCGTCGTGTCCTCGGGCAAGAACCAGAAGGCCGTGCCGGACGTCGCCGGCGACGACGCCGCCGATGCGGCCAACCAGCTCGGTCAGGCCGGGTTCAAGACCCGGACCAGCCGCGAGGCCTCCTCGTCGGTCGACGCCGGCAAGGTCGTCCGCACCGACCCCGCCGCCGGGGCCCGCGCCGAGGAGGGCTCGACGGTCACGATCTTCGTGTCCACCGGTCCGGAGCAGATGTCGGTGCCGAGTGTGCTCGGGAAGTCCGCCGAAGACGCCAAGGCCGAGATCGAGCGGGCCGGGTTCACCTTCCGCATGGGGGGCACGGCCCCGGCCAACGCCTCCGACGACGGCAAGGTCGTGGCCCAGAACCCGTCGGGCGGCACCAAGGCCGAGAAGGGTGCCACCGTCACCGTCACCATCGGCAAGGCCTCGGTCCTCCCGACGACCTCGACGACGGCGGGCACCACCTCCACCACCGCCTGACCTCCGCCGGGCCGGGCGTCAGGCGCGGACGGCGCCCAGGAAGTTGGTGAGAAGCTCCTTGCCGACGGAGGTGAGGATCGACTCCGGATGGAACTGGACGCCCTCGATGGGGAGCTCGCGATGGCGCAGGCCCATGATCACGCCGTCCTCGGTCTCGGCCGTCACCTCGAGGACCTCGGGAAGCGTCTCGCGCTCCACGACCAGCGAGTGGTACCGGGTCGCCTCGAACGGATCGGGCAGCCCGGCCATCACGCCGACGCCCGTGTGGTGCACGGGGCTGGTCTTGCCGTGCATGACCCGCTCGGCCCGGACGATGCGCCCGCCGAAGACCTCGCCGATGCACTGGAGACCGAGGCACACGCCGAAGACGGGGATGGTCGGGCCGAGCCGGCGGATCACCTCGTTGGAGATCCCGGCGTCCCGGGGCGCGCCCGGCCCGGGCGAGATGAGGATCGCGGCGGGCTGGAGGCCGGCGATCTCGTCGACGGTCACGGCGTCGTGGCGGTACACGATGGGCTCGGCCTCGAGCTCGCCGAGGTACTGGACGAGGTTGTAGGTGAAGGAGTCGTAGTTGTCGACGACGACGACGCGAGGAGAGGCGGCCACGCCGGTCAGGTTACGGGGCGGGCGTAGACGAACTTCGTGGAGCCGCGATAGGCGGGCAGGTCGAGCTTCGGGCGGCGCACCACGGTGAAGCCGAGGCCGAAGGTGCCGGCGTCCTGCTTGAGCCGACGGACCAACCGGTCGCCGTCGAAGCGCTCGCGGTTCGCCCCGATGGCCGAGACCACGTAGGGCGGCGAGTGGACGGTCCCGTTCAACAACAGGGTGTTCCCGACACAGAGCACGGCGCTGGTGCTGACGAGGCGCTGGCCGTTGATGGACATGGCCTCGGCGCCCGAGCGCCACAGGGCGTTGACCACCGCCTGCACGTCCTGGGAGTGGATGACGAGGTCGTTGACGTTGCCTCCCCCCGGAGCGGCGGGGAGCTTGGAGTCCGTCAGGGCCACCTCGAGGCCGGCGCCCGTGAGCGGGCTGAGGCCGGCCACGACCGACGTGGCGGCGACGAGCTCCGAGCGTTCCGCGGTGCCGTCGCCCCGGCTCGCCTCGGTGGCCCGTTCGGCGTCCACCTCGGCCCGCAAGGCGGCCACCTCGCGACGCAGGGCCACGGCCTGTCGCTGCTGCTGCTCGATCAGGTCGGCCAGCCGGTACCGGGTGGGCAGCCGGGTCTGGGGGTCGGCCGGCTGCGATCGGAAGGCGAGGACGCCCAGGAAGGCCATCAACATCGCAGCGACGAGGAGCGCCGGCGACCGGCGCCGAGGGGCCAGGCTGCGGTGGTCGTGGGTGGGCGCCGTCATCGCGTGTGCCGCCATTCTGGCCGGGAGTGGGCCGCTACGCTTCGAGCGTGCCCGAGAAGAAGAAGGAACACCGGCCCGGTGCGTCGATCCAGGCCCGTCCCGTCTCGGCCAAGGGTGGTCGGGTGACACCGAAGGGCACGACCGCCGGCGGCGCACGGCCGGTGGCGAAGGGTCCGAACGCGAGCGGTTCGATGCCCTCGAACGGGCGTTACACCCCGCCGGTGCCCCAGGAGTACAAGGTGTCGCCGAGGTGGGTGCCCATCGCCATGGGGATCCTGCTCATCGGCGGGATGCTCATGATCATGGCGAACTACCTCTCGTTGATGCCGGGCGGCGAGCCGAGCAACGCCTACCTCCTCGGGGGCCTCGGGCTCATCACCCTCGGCTTCATCGTCGCCACCCGCTGGCGCTGACACCACGCCGGGGCCCTCAGCCGTTGCTCCTACGATGGGGCTCCCCCGGGGACGTAGCTCAGTTGGCAGAGCGCTGCCTTTGCAAGGCAGATGTCGAGGGTTCGATTCCCTTCGTCTCCACCACACCCGATCCTTCGACGCCGGCCTTGCCCCCGTCGACCCGCCGGCGCCAGTCGTCGTAGCGGGCGGGATCGGTCCAGGCCCCGGTGGCGCGGTCGAAGGCGAGCGCCTCGGGCACCATCCACTCGGCCCGGCCGCGGCGGGCGGACGGTCGACGACGCCGTGGCGATGTCGGCCGGGACGTCGAGGGTCGTGGCGCCGAGAGGGAGGTCGACGTGCTCGTGGCCCGGGCGGGGCGCGACGGCGATGGCCGGGAGGGCGGCCACGGCCGCATCCCGCGCGACGGTCGACCCACGGTAGAAGGTCGGGTCGAGGACCTGGGCCCACTTGTCCGCGCCCAGGACGAGGACGTCGTACCCCCGAGCCACGTCCACCAGGAGCTGGTGATCGGTGACGGCGAGCCCGAGCCACCCGCCGGCGGCAGCGACGACGTCGGCCAGCACGGCGAGGCGGTCGTCGAGGGCCGGGCGGACGACGTGCTCCTTGGCCAGCGCCACGCGCGACACGACGAGGTCGAGGCGCTCGAGGCCGCAACGCTCGAGCGCGGCCGCGGCGATGGCGAGGTGGGCGACCGTCGGCGGGTCGAACGAGCCGGGGTAGCAGCCGATCGTCATCCGGCTCGGCCTACGGCCCGATCAGCAGTGACCCGTCGACCTCGATCTCGCCGGGGTCCACCTTCACCTTGATGGAGTCCGACCCGGTGGCGCCGGCCTTGATCTCGCCGATGTCGACGGGGATGACGGTGCCGCCGATCTTCACGCTGACCGTGCCCTGCCAGTCGAACTCGGTGTTGTTGGTGATGGGCAGGCGGAGGAGCACCCGGCCGGGTCCGGCCGGGCCGACGCCGAGATCGAGGACGAGCCCGCCGCACACGCCCTCGGGCTCGCCGCGCTCGATGACGTTCGAGGACACGATGACCGGCGGGCCCGACTCCGGGACGACCATGGTGAAGGGGATCTCCGTCGCCTGCCGGCAGGTGAGGATGTGGGTGAGCCCCCGCAGCGACGACGTGACGATCGGGATGAGGAACGCGCCGAGCAGCACGATGAGGGCGATCCTCGACCGGAGGGCGGACGGCATCGCCACCAGTGTCGCCGATCACCGCTCGGCGTGGCGGTGACCACCTACCATTCCGGCTGATGAGCGCGCCGGGCCGACCGTGAGCTACGACGCGACGCGGCGCCTCGTCCTCGCCGGCGGACTGGCCCTGCTGCTGCTGATCGCCGGTGTGATGTTCGTGCGTCGAGTCGACACCGTCGAGGTCGTCGCCGTGCTCCTCTTCATCCCGGTCTTCCTGGCCTTCACCTTCGGCCACCTGATCGGCGGCACGGTCGCCGCCCTCCTCGCCACCGCCGTCTACGCCGTGCTGCGCAACCCGGCCATCGACGCCGTCGGCGGCGGGCGGTTCGCCGGCCTCCTGGCCGGGCGCGGCATCGGGTACCTCGCTTTCGGGGTCCTCGGCGGCTGGGCCTCCCAGCAACTCGAGCGCAGCCTCGACAAGCTCGACGTCTACGACCAGGTGGACGACGACACGGGCCTGTTCAACGCCCGCTTCCTGGTGCAGGACACCGACCTCGAGATGGCCCGGGCCGGCCGGTACAAGACCTTCTTCTCCGTGTGCATGGTCGAGCTGCCGGCCGGCCCGCTCGACGCCCTCCCCCGCCGGAAGCGAGCCGGTCTCCTGCGCGAGCTCGGCGGTCAGCTCGGGGAGGCGGTGCGGTCCGTCGATCGCGCCGTCCACGCCCGCGACGGGTCCGTCCACCGCTTCGCCGTGATCTGCCCGGAGACGGCGAGCGAGGGGGCGACGGTCTTCGCCGGTCGTCTCGGCGAGCGGGTCGGCGCCTTCGTCCGCAGTCGCGGCGTGCCGCTGCCGGACGGGGACCTGGTCTCGGTCGCCTGCACGTTCCCCGGGGACGAGGACCGGCTCGGGTCGTTGCGGGAGCAGTTCGCGGCAATCGACCGGTCCGAGCACCCGGATCATCCCGCTCCGGAGCGCGCCCCGCACGCCTGAGTCCGAAATCTTCTGGACACTTCCTGTTTCCAGGCAGGACACAGGCGGTACCATGGAGAACGTTGCAGGAGCGGCAGCGAACCTTGGGGGTGGTTCGATCGAATGGATCTTCGGATCCTGGACGTCGGACAGGCCAGCCGCCGGTGTGAGCAAACGACCTCACGTCGGAGGAACGACATGGCCATCGCAATCGAAACTCCCAAGTCCTGGGACGCGCACCTGACCTGGCGTCAGGACGCGGAATGTCGGGACCTGGATCCCAACCTCTTCTTCCCCGTCGGTGTCACCGGCGCGGCGGTCGACCAGATCGCCACCGCCAAGGGCATCTGCGACGGCTGCCCGGTCCGGACCGAGTGCCTGGAGTTCGCCATCACCTCGAACCAGGAGTTCGGCGTGTGGGGCGGGACCTCGGAGGACGAGCGCCGCGTGCTGCGACGCCAGTGGCGGGCCCGCATGCGCGCCGGCCGCGTCGCCGTCTAGGTCTCTTCGGCCGCCACCAGCGGCGTCGGTGAGGTCGGCGTGGCCCCGGCGATGAGCACGGTGGCGGCGAGGATCGCCGCCCCCCGACCAGCTGTACCGGTCCCGCCGTCTCCCGGAGGAACAGCGCCGCGAGCACGACGCTGCTGAGGGCCTCGAGCGTCATCACCACCGCGGTGCGGCTCGGCCCGAGCCGGGCCAGCGCCGCGAACATGAGGGAGAAGGCCGCCGCCGTGGCCAGCCCGTTCAGCCCCATGAGCCACGCGTCCGCCCCCGGGCTCCGGAGACCACCCGTCACCAGGCCCTGGGTCGTGAGCGACAGCGACGCTCCCGCCGCCACCCAGGCGCCGTTCACCATCGGGTCGCTGCGCCCGACGGTCCGTCCGCTGATCAGCAGGTAGATGGCGAAGCTGAGCGCGGCGGACAGGGCGAAGCCGATGCCGGCCGGCGAGATGGCGACGTCGCCGCCGGTGACGACGATCAGCGCCGTGCCGGCCAGGGACAGGCCGAGGGCGCCGAGCAGCCGCCGCGTCGCCCGGATGCCGCCCGTCGTGAGCTCGGCCACGGTCACCAGGGCCGGGTAGACGTAGAAGAGGAGCGCGACGGCGGCCGCCGTCCCCCGCTGCAGGGCGGCGTAGAAGAGTGACGACTCGAGCCGCGTATCCGACGGCGCCGAGCAGCAGCGGTCGCAGCCGCTCCCCCGCCACCGGTCGCAGCGGCCGGCCCAGCAGCCGGAGCAGGGCGAACAGGGTGAGGGCCGAGATGCCGAAGCGGATCGACAAGGTGGCCTGCGGACCGAAGCCGTGGCGGGCCAGCGTCCGGTTGCAGACGATGGTCACGCCGTAGGCGAAGGCGCCGGCGGCGGCGAGGCCCGTGCCGCCCCTCGAGCCCTCAGCGGACGTAGAGCGCCTCGATCTCGTCGGCGTACTTGGCGGTGATGCCCCGGCGCTTGAGCTTCATCGTCGGGGTCAGCTCCTCGGAGTCGGGGAGCCACTCGTCGCCGAGCAGCTTCCACTTCTTGATCTGCTCGACCTGGTTGAACCGGGCGTTCGCCTCCTGCACGCCGGCCGCGACCTCGGCCTGCACGTCGGGGTCGGCGGCCAGGTCGGCCATCGATGCGCCGGCGCGATCGTGGCCCTTCGCCCACGCCTCGGCGGCGTCGGGATCGAGCACCAACAGCGCCGACATGAACGGGCGCTGGTCGCCGATGGCGGCCGCCTGGCCGATCAGCGGGATCGTCTTGAGCGCGGCCTCGAGGTTGGCCGGGGTGATGTTCTTGCCGCCGGCGGTGATGATCAGCTCCTTCTTGCGGTCGACGATGCGGAGGTAGCCGTCGTCGTCGAACTCGCCGATGTCGCCGGTGTGGAGCCAGCCGTCGGCGTCGAGGGTCTCGGCCGTCTTGTCCGGATCGTTGAGGTAGCCGGGGAAGATGTTGCCGCCGCGGGCGATGACCTCGCCGTCCTCGGCCAGGGCCACCTCCACGCCGGGGAGGGCGCGGCCCACCGTGCCCGGCTTGACCCGCTCCGGCGTCCCACGTCAGCGGACCGGTGTTCTCGGACATGCCGTAGATCTCCGAGAGGGGCACGCCGATGGCGCGGATACCACTCGAGCGAGCTCGACCGGGATCGGCGCCGCGCCGGTGATCGCCCGCTTCAGCTCGTCGAGACCGACCAGGGCCCGGATCGGTGGCGAAGGCGACCTCGTCGAGGAAGGCGAGGGTCGCCCGCTCCTCGTCGCTGAGGGCGGCATCGCCCTCGAGCGTGCGCTTGGCCACCAGCGGCGTGGCGGTGGCGACGGCGTCGTCGAACTTCGCCTTCTTCTCCGGGTCGGCAGCCAGCGCGGCCTCGACGCCCGAGGCGATCTTCTCCCAGATGCGCGGCACGCCGAAGCCGATGTGGGGGCGGACCTCGCGCAGATACTCCCCGATCTTCCCGGTGTCGGGGCAGCAGGTGACGGTCGACCCGCCGAGGATGGCGTTGTAGTGGCTGGTCTGACGCTCGGCGATGTGGGCCATCGGCAGGTAGGACACGATCCGCATGCCGGCCAGCTCGTCCTCCGGCATCCCGAACGCCCGGAGGAGCGCGACCCCGGTCCACAAGACGTTGTAGTGGGTGATCATCACGCCCTTGGGCGGACCCGTCGTGCCCGACGTGTAGATCAGCGTGGCGAGGTCGTCGGGCTGCGCGACGGCGGCCGCCTCGACGAGGTCGATCGGGTCGGTGGCCACGAGCTCGTCCCACGTGACGACGTCGGTCGAGGCACCCTCCCCCGCCACGAGCACGATCGTGTGCAGGGTCGGCAACTCGCCGCGGACCTTGGCCACCCGCTCGAGGAACCCCTCGTTCTCGACGATGACGACCTTGGCCTCGGCATGGCTGATCAGGTACTGGACCTGGTCCGGCGCCGAGGAGTTGTAGATCGAGAAGGGCGTGGCGCCGAGGAGCGGTGACGGCGATGTCGGCGACGTGGAAGTCGGGAACGTTGCGGAGCATCGAGCGCGACCCGGTCGCCACGACCGACGCCGAGCCCCCGCAGACCAGCGGCGAGCCGACAGGCCCGATCGGCGTACTCCTCCCAGGTCAGCTCGTCCCACCCACCGGTGGCTTCGTTGCGGCTGCGCAGCGCGACGTCGTGCGCCTGGGCCGCGACCCGGTCGGCGAAGCGGCTGGCGACGGTCTGGCCCGCCACCTCGGCGTCGATCTCGGCTCGGACGGCGGCGACCTCGGGTGTGCCCATGGTCACGACGCTACCCAGGCCGGGATGCGATGCCGCGGCGCGAGACCACATTGTTGACCCGTTGGGTCGGGTATCGTGCGGCCATGACGATTCGCCTGGGCGACGAAGCCCCCAACTTCACTGCAGAGACCACCGAGGGCACCATCGACTTCCACGAGTACCTCGGTGACGGCTGGGGCGTGCTGTTCTCGCACCCGAAGGACTTCACGCCGGTGTGCACGACCGAGCTCGGTGCGGTGGCCCGCCTCAAGCCGGAGTTCGACCAGCGCAACACCAAGGTCATCGCCGTGTCCGTGGACGACGTCGAGTCCCACAAGAAGTGGGCCGGCGACATCGCCGACGTCGGCGGGACCGCCCTCAACTTCCCGATCATCGGCGACGAGAGCCGCCAGGTCTCCGATCTCTACGGGATGATCCACCCCAACGCCAACGACACCCTCACCGTGCGCTCGGTGTTCGTGATCGGCCCGGACAAGAAGGTGAAGCTGTCCCTCACCTATCCGGCGTCGACGGGCCGCAACTTCCAGGAGATCCTCCGGGTCATCGACTCGCTCCAGCTGACCGCCGACTACAAGGTGGCCACGCCGGCCGACTGGAAGGACGGCGAGGACGTGATCATCACGCCGGCCGTCTCCGACGAGGAGGCCAAGGAGAAGTTCCCCAAGGGCTTCGAGGCCAAGAAGCCCTACCTCCGGGTCACCCCGCAGCCCAACAAGTAGCGGCCGTCGTGGCGGGCGACGCCCTCACCCCTCGCGATGGAGCAGGAACGTTCCCGTGGCCCGGCTGACGAGGACGCCGTCGGCGTCCTTGACCGTCGCCTCGGCAAACGCAACCTGCTTGGCGATGCGGGTGACGGCGCCCCGCACGACGAACGTCCCCCCGAGGTTGGCCGTGCGCAGGTAGCTGCCGGTCATGTCGATGGTGGACCGGGTGCGGTCGCGTCCGTCGAGGCTGGCGTTGATGGCGAAGTTCATCGCGGCGTCGAGGAGGATGTCGTGGACGCCGGCCTGCACGTAGCCGTGGGGGTTGCAGGCCAGCGCCGTGGGCGTCCACGTGCAGGTCGCCCATCCTGCGTCGCCGTCGTAGCCGTCGAAGACCCCGCCGATCGCTTCGATGATCGGCATCCCACCGTCGCCCAGCCAGCGGTCCATGTTCTTGCTCACGCCGGGAACCGTAGGGTGAAGCGGGCCCCGCCGTCCGGGGCGTCGTCGAGGGTGATGGTGGCGTCGAGGGCGGTGGCCAACTGGCGGACGACGGGCAGGCCGAGCCCCATGCCGGCGCCGGTGTGGTTGCCCCGGTAGAAGCGCTCGAACACCCGGCCCCGGTCCTCGGGGGCGATTCCCGGTCCGTGGTCGCGGACGACCACGGTCAATGCACCGGTCTCGTCACGCTCGCACGTCAACACGGCGTCACCGCCGTACTTCAGGGCGTTGTCGACCAGCTGGTTGACGAGGTGGCGCAGGATGATCGGGTCGGTCACCACCCGGCCTTCCTCGACGGTGGCCACCGTGACCCGGCGCTCGTCGACGGACAGGCGAGCCGCCTCGCGGAGCAACGCGGTGACCTCCACGTCTCGGGGCCGCACCCGGGACATGCCGGCGTCGAGGCTCGACACCGTCAGGATCTCCTCGATCAACGACGACAGGCGGGTGACCGACGTCTTGATCCGGCCGAGCACCTCTTGTTGCTGCTCCGGCCCGATGCGGTCGCCGTGGAGCAGGAGGGTGTCGGTGAACCCGCCCATGATCGTGAGCGGCGTGCGCAGCTCGTGGCTGATCCGGGCGATGAAGTCGCCCTTCATGCGCTCGACCTCGAGGAGGTCCTCGCGACGGCGGGCGCTCTCGACCGCCCCGGCCACCTGCACGGCCAGGCCCTCGAGCACCGCCACGTCGTCGGCGTCGAAGGCATCCGCCTCGACGGCGTCGACCTGCAACACGCCGATCACGGTGCCCAGGACGGTGAGCGGGACGGCGACGTAGCTGCGGGTCGCGGCATTCGAGCCAACCCGGCGCAGGACCGGGTCGACGCGCTCGTCGAGGCGGATGTCGGGCGAGGAGATGGTCCGGCCGCTCGAGACGACGCGGCCGCTCAGCCCCGTCCCCAACGGCACCCGGGCCGACCGGACGTCTTCGCTCACCGAAGGATCCGAGGCGGCGACGAAGACCCCCCGCTCGTCGACGAGCTGGATGGTCCCCCCGCGAAAGTCGACGAGCGATCGCATGGCGTCGAGCACGGTCGACAACACGCCCTGCAACTCGAGGGCGGGGCCGATCTCGCGAGCGACACGTGCCAGCAGCGATTGCAGCTGGAGGAGGCGCTCGAGGCGTTCTTCCGGCGACTTCCCCCGCGGGCCGTTGGGCACCCCCCGATGCTTGCAGGTCGAGCCAGCCCGGGAACAGGTGCCTTCTGGCGACCTCGGGAGGGCCGGAACTAGCGTCGCCCCATGACTAACGCCGTGATCGTGGATGCCGTCCGTACCGGGGCGGCCGTGGCAAGAAGGACAGCGGGAAGCTGTCGAACTGGCACCCCGTCGACCTCGCCGCCGAGGTGCTCAAGGCCCTCGTCGAGCGCAACGACCTCGATCCGGCCCTCGTCGACGACGTGATCATGGGCTGCGTCATGCAGGTCGGCGAGCAGGGGCTCAACGTCGGCCGCAACGCCGTCCTCGCCGCCGGGTTCCCCGAGACGGTGCCGGCCACCACCATCGACCGCCAGTGCGGCTCGTCGCAGCAGGCCGCCCACTTCGCCGCCCAGGGCGTCATCGCCGGCGCCTACGACGTGGTCATCGCCGCCGGCGTCGAGGTCATGAGCCGGGTGCCGATGGGCGCGTCCATGGGCGTCGCCGGGCATGCCGTTCGGCCCCAAGGTCGGCCAGCGCTACGCCGGCGTCGGCGGCCTCGTGCCCCAGGGCATCTCGGCCGAGCTCATCGCCGACAAGTGGGGCCTCAGCCGGGACGACCTCGACGCGTTCGCCGCCCAGTCCCACCAGCGCGCCGCGCGGGCCCGCGACGAGGGCCGCTTCGACAACGAGATCGTCCCGGTCAAGGTGCAAGGACGCCAACGGCAACGAGACCGACGAGGTCTTCGACTACGACGAGGGCATCCGCGACGGCTCGACCGCCGAGACGCTGGCCAAGCTGAAGCCGGCCTTCAAGCCCGACGGCAAGGTCACCGCCGGCAACTCGTCCCAGATCACCGACGGCGCCTCCGCCGTGCTGATCATGAGCGAGGAGAAGGCCAACGCGCTCGGCCTCACCCCGCGGGCCCGCTTCCACACCTTCGCCCTCGCCGGCGTCGACCCGGTCACCATGCTCACCGGTCCCATCCCCGCCACGGCGAAGGTCCTCGACAAGAGCCGGCCTGTCCATCGACGACATCGACCTGTTCGAGGTCAACGAGGCCTTCGCCTCGGTCGTGCTGGCGTGGGAGAAGGAGCACGACCCCGACATGTCGCAGGTCAACGTGAACGGCGGCGCCATCGCCCTCGGCCACCCGCTCGGCGGCTCGGGCGCCAAGCTCATGGCCACCCTGCTCAACGAGCTCGAGCGCACCGGCGGCCGCTACGGCCTCCAGACCATGTGCGAGGGCGGCGGCCTGGCCAACGCCACGATCATCGAGCGCTTGGGCTAGGTCCCGAGCCCCCGGCTAGCGGTTCGACGTCATCTCCCCCCATCATGGGGGGAGATGCCCGTCCTCTTGAAGCTGGTCATCGGCCTCGGCGTCGCCTACGTCATCTTGAAGCTGGGCTTCTGGATGCTGCGAGGCCTGGCCAACCCGTTGCCCCCGCCCCCGCCGTCGGGTGAGCTGCGCCGGGTGAACCTGCGCTACCGCTGCGACGTGTGCGGGGTCGAGCTCAGGATGACGGCCGCGCCGGACGAGGATCCGCCCCCACCCCGCCACTGCACCGAGGAGATGGAGCTCGTCGCCCCCGTGATGGAGTAGCCCCCGCCGTCGTCCACAGGCTGTGGACAGAGTTGGGGAAGATCACACCGGTGTAACTCGGCCGGCGGCGCTTCAGTTGCCGGCGCCGGCGAAGACCGCCGCCCGCACGCCTCGATCGGCGAGCTCGCGCAGGAAGGCCAGCGGCTCGGGCACGAGCTCGGCGAGGCCGGCGCTGCCGGCCCGGGCCAGGCGGCCCGAGGTCACCCAGGAGGTGGCCACGGCGGCGACGGCGCCGGCGGCGAGGCCGGGACGGTCGATGGCGCCGAGGACGCGCGCGTCGGTGGTGGAGCCGCGGCGGCCCCGCACCTCGACCCGCACGGCGCCGAGGGCCCCCTCGGCGTGGGGCCGGCGGAGCATGGGGAGCCGGGAGCTGATCCGATCGCGGCGGGAGGCACTGACCCGGGCCGTGATCCGGCCGACGCCGGCGAAGGCACCGCGGAGCAACAGGGCGTCGGGAAGCGCGGCCCGATAGCAGTCGAGGCCGCCGACGGGATCGGGAAACCACGACAGCTCGCGACCCGACCCGGCCGCCCGCCGCACCCACGCACCGTCGCGCCAGTCGAGGGCTTCCCCGGCCAGGGCGGCGTGGTGCTGGCGGGCACACGCCGGGCCGCCCGTGCCCGCCTTGGCGATGTGGATCTCGTCGATGGAGGAGAAGTCCGCCGCCGCGTGCCGGGCCAGCAGGCACGTGAGCCCGGGCGAGAAGCCGGCGCCGATCACGACGTGCCGGCCCCGTTCCCGCGCCTCGGCATCGAGGGCGAGCAACCCGTTCGTCTCCTCGACGTCGTCGGTGGTCGACACCACGTCGACCCCCCGTTCGAGCGCCCACTCCGCATGCTGGCGGTGAGACCCCGCCGGCAGCGCCAGCACCAGCACCGAAGCGCCGGCGAGGAGGTCGGGACGCCACCGCTCGGCCCGGGCCGGACGCCCCAACGAGGCCGCGACCGTGGTGGCCCGGGCGTGGTCGCGATCAGTGACGATCAGGTCGGTCAGGCCGTCGAGGCCGTGGAGCTGCCGGGCGGCACGGGCTCCGACGGCTCCGGCCCCGGCGACGACGAGCCGCACCCGCTACCGCAGCTCGGGACCGGTGAGCTCGCGCCAGCCGCCCCCCTGGGGCGGGACACCACCGGTCCCCCGGAGACGGAGGACGCCGGCGACGACGCCGGCGGTCAGGAGCGCGACCACGGCACGGCGGATGGCCCTCACGAGCGTCACCCTACTGCGCCGACGAGCCGGGACCCGGGGCCGGCGTTCGGGCAGACTGCCCCCATGGGCCCGGACCCCACCCCTCCCCCGCGCACCGTCGCGACGTAGCGCACCCGGCCCGTGGACTCGATCCTCTCCGACTCGGTCCTCCGCGACGCGGTCGACGTGCTCGTCCGCCTGGTCGAGGCGGCCGGCGCACTGGTGATCTTCGCCGGCGCCGCCATCGGCTTCGTCCGCTTCGTCGCCGCCGCCGTGCGCACCCGACGGGCCGAGACGTTCGTCCCCGTGCGCCTCGACCTGGGCCGCTTCCTCGCTCTCGGCCTCGAGTTCCAACTCGCCGCCGACATCCTGCGCACGGCCATCGCGCCCAGCTTCCGCGAGATCGGGCAGCTGGCGGCCGTTGCCGCCATCCGGACGGCGCTCAACTTCTTCCTCAGCCGCGAGATCCAACAGGAGCGGGCGGAGGTGGCCGCCACCTCGAACCCCTCGGGGAGCGAGTGATGCGCGCCGTGGTGGCGACGGCCGCCTTGGGCGTGACCGCCGCCGGCGTTCTCGTCGTCGTGGTGGGGACGGTCCTCACGGGCGACGCCCGCCGCTCGCTGCGGGCCGGGCTCGACCTCTGGCTGGCCGCCGGCCTCCTCCGCTTGACCGACGCGCCGCCGCTCGCCGCTCTCGCGGCGGCCGGTGCCATCATCGGCATCCGCCAGCTCATCGGGGCCAGCCCCCGCCGGCGCCCGACCTGACCGGAATCAGCCGCGCCGACCTCCGGGTTCAGCCCGTCGGGGGGAGGGGTGGGGCTAGATGGAATCGAACCATCGACCTCAGCATTATCAGTGCTGCGCTCTAACCAACTGAGCTATAGCCCCGTAGGAGTCACGCAGGATAGCCGGGTGCGACCGGCTGGTCCTCCCCACGGACCGGCACCTCCACCGGCGCCTCGACCGGCTCCTCGACCGGCCTCGACCGCGCCGGACGGCGGTCGGGGGAGGGGGCGGCGGCCCGGGTGGCCGGGACCGCGGGCGGGGGGACGGCGCGGGTGTCCTCCTCGAGGACGGTCACCTCGATGCCGCCCACGACGTCGCTGATCAGGTTGTAGACGACCGCGATCAACACGGCCAGGCCGGTGCCGAGGATGACCAGGACGAGGCCGGCGGCGGTGAACCCCTTGAGGAGCTGGCTGCCGACGAAGCGGAAGTCCTCGAACCCGATGGCCCGCATGAACTTCTCGGCGCCGCCGATGGCCCCGAAGGCCGAGCCCAGCGCCCACAGGATGACGCCGGCGATGAGCAGCACGAGCACCAGGCTCAGGGAGAAGAGGGCGGAGACCTTGAGGACCGACCAGGTGTCGATCTTTCGGACCACGCGACGGACGCGACGACCTTGAGCCATGGTCCCCGGAGCCTACCCAGCGGGGTGGGGGGGAACCGCCGTTCACACAGCTCGAAGTGGACCGGGTCACTGGTCGGGTACGGCCGGCACAGGCCGGTCGACCGGCCGGTCGCGGCAAGGCGGTCGGCCACCGCCGGGGGGACGTCGACGGCCAGCCCCCGCTCGTGCATCGACGTGCCCGGCGGCGCCACCGGATAGGGGTTCGTCGATCGGTGGGCCCAGAGTCGGTGCTGCTCGACGGGGCTGCGCACGCCGGATGTGACCGGGATGGGCCCGCCCAGGAGCTGACCGGCCCGGGCCAGGGCGGCCTGCAGTGCCGGCGCCAGCCCGGGGGCGGGCCCGGTCGGCACGGCGGGCGACGCCGGCGCGGCCCGGGCCCGAGCCGACGCCGTCTCCGCACCCACCCGCACCCGCACCCGCACGTCGGGTCCGGCTCGTTCGTAGGTGAGGACGGCACCACCGTTGGCCGTGGCCAGGCGGCGCGCGGCGGCCTCCCCATCGGCGGGAGGGGCCGTGGCGGCGGCCAAGGCGGCCCCATCGGCGGCGGTCTGGGCCCGTGCCGCCGCCACCGCCCCGGAGCCGAAGCGACCGAGGCCGAGCGTCGCCAGGCCGAGCACGACCGCGAGCAGGGCGAGGAGCGGGGCCACCTGGCCCCGTTCGTCGTTGGACATGGGAGTTCCTCTCGAAGCGGACCGAGAGGGGGAAGCGTCAGGCCGGGGCGGGTTCCTCGTCCGTGGGACGGTCGAGGATCGGGGCCGCCGAGGCGACGGTGGAGCCGGCGTCGAGGTTCATCACCTTGATGCCGGTGGCATCGCGGCCCTGGCTCGAGATGCCCCGCACCGGGGTGCGGACGGTGACGCCGGCGGAGGAGACGAGGAAGATCTCGTCGTCGATGCCAACCATGAAGGCGGCCACGACGTAGCCCTTCTTGGCCGTGAGCTTGATGCCGCGCACGCCTTGGCCACCGCGGGCCTGGACGTTGAAGCGGTCGAGCTGCGTCCGCTTCCCGTACCCGGACTCGGTGACGATGAGGATGCTGGTGTCGTCGCGGGCGACGTCGCAGGAGACGACGGCGTCGTCGGCCTTCATCCGCATGCCGCGGACCCCGGCCGCCCCGCGACCCATGGGCCGGACGTCGGTCTCGGCGAAGCGGATGGTCACACCGCCGCGGCTGACCATGAAGATGTCGTCGCTCCCCGAGGTCTGCAGCACCCGGACGAGCTCGTCGCCGTCGTGGAGGTTGATGGCGATGAAGCCCTCGCGCCGGCTCTTGTCGTACTCGCTGAACGGGGTCTTCTTGACCTGGCCGCTGCGGGTGGCGAAGAAGAGGAACCGGTCCTCGGGGTAGTCGCGGGTGTCGATGATGGCCTGGATCTTCTCGTCCGGCGCCAGGGGCAGGAGGTTGACGATGGCGGTCCCGCGCGCGGTCCGTTCCTTCATCGGGACCTCGTGGGCCTTGAGCCGGTACACCTTCCCGGTGTTGGAGAAGAACAGCAGGTAGGCGTGGGCCGACGTGTGGATGATCTGGGTGACCAGATCCTCTTCCTTCAGCTTGGCGCCGGCCACGCCCCGGCCGCCACGACCCTGCGTGCGGAAGTTGGCCGCCGCCGTCGTCTTGATGTAGCCGGCCTTGGTCATCGTGACGACGAGGGGCGCGTCGTCGATGAAGTCCTCGGCGTTCATCTCGCCCGGGTCGTAGGTGATCTCGGCCCGCCGGTCGGTGGCGAACTGGTCCTTGATCTCGGTCATCTCGGACTTGATGACGCCCCGCAGCTTGGCCGGGTCGTTGAGGATCGACTCGAGCTCGGCGATCGTCTCGCGCAGCTCGGCCATCTCCTTTTCGAGGTCGGCCCGGCCGAGGCGGGTGAGGCGGCCGAGGGTCATGTCCAGGATGTGGTTGGCCTGGATCTCGCTGAACTCGAAGGGTGCGGCCATGAGGCCTTCGCGGGCGGCCGGACGGTCTTCGGACCCGCGGATGAGGGTGATGATGGCGTCGATCATGTCGAGCGCCTTGAGCAGGCCCTCGACGATGTGGGCCCGGTCCTGGGCCTTCTTCAGGCGGTACTTCGACCGCCGGGTGATCACGTCGACCTGGTGGTCGATGTAGTGCTGGAGCATCTGGACGAGGTTGAGCGTGCGGGGCACGCCGTCGACCAGGGCGACCATGTTCACGCCGAAGCTCGTCTGTAGCGCGGTCTGCTTGAACAGGTTGTTGAGCACGACGTTGGCGTTGGCATCGCGCTTGAGCGGGAAGACGATCTTGGTGTCGACGCCGGCGCTGAGGTTCTGGATGTCGCGGATGCCGTCGAGCTCGCGAGCGTTGACCAGCTCGGCCACCTTCTGCTCGAGCGTGGCCGGGCTGGCCTGGTAGGGCAGCTCGGTGACGACGATCTGGCTCCCGCCGGTGCGGGTCTCCTCGATCTCGGCCCGGGCCCGCACCCGGATGGAGCCGCGGCCGGTGCGGTAGGCCTCGATGATCCCGGCCCGACCGAGGATCAGGCCGCCGGTCGGGAAGTCGGGACCCTTGATGAACTGCATCAGGTCGTCGGCGGTGGCGTCCGGATGGTCGATCAGGTGGAGCGTGCCGTCGATCACCTCGCCCAGGTTGTGGGGCGGGATGTTCGTGGCCATGGCCACGGCGATGCCCTGGCTGCCGTTGACGAGCAGGTTCGGGAACCGCGACGGGAGCACCGTCGGCTCCTCGAACTCGTTGGTGTAGTTCGGCTGGAAGTCGACGGTGTCCTCGTCGATGCCGGCGAGCATGTGGGTGGCGAGCTGCCCGAGTCGGGACTCGGTGTACCTCTCGGCCGCCGCCGGGTAGTCCTGCGAGCCGTAGTTCCCGTGGAAGTCGATGAGCGGGTGGCGCAGCGAGAAGGGCTGGGCCATGCGGACGAGGGCGTCGTAGATGGCCGACTGCCCGTGCGGGTGCCACTTGCCCATCACGTCGCCCGTGACGCGGGCGCACTTCATGCGGGGTCGGTCGGGGCGGACGCCGAGGTCGTGCATCCCGTAGAGGATCCGGCGGTGAACGGGCTTGAGGCCGTCGCGCACGTCGGGGAGGGCCCGCTGCACGATGACCCACATGGCGTACTCCAGGAAGGAGCGCTCCATCTCCTCTTGGATCTCGATCGGTTCGACGCCGTCGGGCGGCTCCGCTCCGGGCGGCTCGGTCGTGGTGATGTCGCTCATCGGTCGGTGGTCCTCGCCGTCTAGATGTCCAGGAAGCGAACGTCTTTGGCGTTCGTCACGATGAACTGCTTGCGCAGCTCGACGTCGTCACCCATCAGGATCGAGCAGACCTCGTCGGCCAGCGCGGCCTGTTCGATGTTGACCTGCAGGAGGGTGCGCCGCTCGGCGTCCATGGTCGTGGTGCCGAGCTCGTCCCAGTCCATCTCGCCGAGGCCCTTCAGGCGAGCGAACTCGTTCTTGTGGTTCGGGTTCTGGACCATGAACGCATCCTTGGCCGTGTCGTCCTTGAGGTAGACGCTCTCCTTGCCGACCAGCGTCGAGTACAGCGGGGGCTGGGCCACGTAGACGTGGCCACCCTCGATGAGCGCCCGCATCTGACGGAAGTAGAAGGTCAGGAGCAGGGTGCGGATGTGGCTGCCGTCGACATCGGCGTCGGCCAGGATGATGACCTTGCCGTAGCGGATCTTGGCCGCGTCGAACTCCTCGCCCAGGCCGGCCCCGATGGCCTGGATCATGGCCTGGACCTCGGCGTTCTTGAGCATCTTGTCGATGCGGGCCCGCTCGACGTTCAAGAACTTCCCCCGGATCGGGAGGATGGCTTGGTTCTCCGGGTTGCGGGCCCGGATGGCCGAACCGCCGGCGCTGTCGCCCTCGACGATGAAGAGCTCGGACTCGTCGGCGTTCTTCGTGCGGCAGTCGGTCAGCTTGCCGGGGAGGCCGGCGCCCTCGAGGCTGGACTTCCGCCGGATCGTGTCGCGGGCGGACTTGGCCGCCATCCGGGCCCGCATCGCGTCGATGGCCTTCTTGACGATCTTGTTGCCCTCGGTCGGGTGCTCCTCGAGCCACTCGGCCAGCTTCTCGTTGGTCGCCCGCTCGACCGTCGAACGCACGGCGATGGTGCCCAGCTTCGACTTGGTCTGGCCCTCGAACTGGGGCTCTTGGATCTTCACCGCCAGGATGCAGGTCAAGCCCTCCCGGATGTCCTCCCCGGCCAGGTTGTCATCCTTCTCCTTCAGGAGGTTCTTGGCCCGGGCGTACTTGTTGACGACGTTGGTCAGCGCCTTGCGGAAGCCTTCCTCGTGGGTGCCCCCCTCCATCGTCTCGATGCCGTTGACGTAGGAGTGGATGCCCTCGTGGAAGCCGGTGTTCCACTGGAAGGCGAACTCGACCTCGGACTCGCTGTCGACCACCTCGTAGTGCCCGACCTTGGTGAAGAGGGGCTCCTTCGACTGGTTGAGGTGGCGGACGAAGTCGGCGATCCCGCCCGGGTACCGGAACGTGACCTTCTGCCTGGTCTCCTCGGTGGCGTCGCCCCGCTCGTCCTCGAAGCGGATCTCGAGGCCCTTGTTCAAGAAGGCGTACGTCTGGAGCCGCTCGAGCACGGTCTGGGCCCGGAACTCGGTGCCCTCCGAGGCGAACACCTCGGCGTCGGGCCAGAACGTGATCGTGGTGCCGTTGCGGCCGCGAGGCGCCGGTCCGACGACCTCCATCTTCCCGGCCGGCTTGCCGCCGTTCTCGAAGACCATGCGGTGGCGCTGGCCGTTCTTGTCGATCTCGGCGATGAGCCTCGACGACAGCGCGTTGACGACGGAGACGCCGACGCCGTGCAGGCCGCCGGAGACCTTGTAGCCGCCGCCACCGAACTTCCCGCCGGCGTGGAGCACGGTGAGGATCACCTCGAGGGTGCTCTTTCCCTTGTGCTGGCCCTTGGTGTAGGGCTCGACGGGGATGCCACGACCGTTGTCGACCACGCGACACCCGCCGTCGGCCAGCAGGGTGATGTCGATGCGGTCGCAGTGACCGGCCATCGCTTCGTCGACGGAGTTGTCGACGACCTCGCGGATGAGATGGTGCAGACCGGTGAGGCCGGTCGACCCGATGTACATGCCGGGGCGGCGCCGGACCGCTTCCAGGCCCTCCAGGACGTCGATGTTCTCGGCGCCATAGGACCCGTCGGAGCGGGCCTTCGCCGTCTTCTTCGCCGCCGCCTCGTCGGGCGTGTCTGCTACCTGCTGCGCCATGGGCGCGACCTCGCGATTTCCTTGGGTCCGGATCGGCCGTTCCGGGCGGCGAAACCCCTGGTCAGCGGGGTCGCGGCGGTCGGAATTGCAATGGTGGGATCTTACCAGAAATCGCGCCTCTGGAGGGGGCTTCTAGGAGGCTCGGAAAGGCGGCCGTTTGGCCGTCTGCGGCCCGCTCTCGACCCGGAGGTCGATGCGGCCCACGACACCCTCCCCGGCCACGTCCGCGAGGCGGGCCAGGAGGTCGTTCGAGAGGTATCGCAGCTGGGTCGCCCACCCCGGCGCGTCGACGAGCACCACGAGGACGCCGTCGTTCAGGGACGACGGCCGGGCGTGGGCGGCGATCGAGGCCCCGACCGCCTCCTCCCACTGCGAGAACACCGCCCCGAGCGAGGCCGCCGTGGGCGCCCCGAGCCGGCGGGCGAGGTGCTCGAGGCTGTCGCGGACCGGCCGGGGCGCAGAACGCCACTCGTCCTCGGCCCAGTGCCCCCGCCGGGTGCGATCGATCGTCACGTCAGCCGCCCCCCGGACACCCGCACCAGGCGGGCCGGACGGGCGGACTCCGGGACGAGCCCGGCCGTCGTCAGCAACGCCTGGCCGGGAGGGAGATGGGCGAGGAGGGCCTCGGACCGCTCGGGGTCGAGCTCGGAGAACACGTCGTCGAGGAGGAGGACGGGGCTCGCCCCGACGGCCTCGCCGACCAGGCGGTGGGCGGCCAACCGGAGGGCGAGGGCGAGCGATCGCTGCTCTCCCTGGGAGGCGTGCGTGCGGCCCGGGAGGCCGCCGATGGCGAGCGCCAACTCGTCGCGGTGCGGGCCGACCAGCGAGACCCCCCGCCGGAGGTCGTCGGCCCTGGAGTCGGCCACCGCGTCGGCCAACGAGCCCGACCACGAGCGTCGGTAGTCGACGCTGACGTCGGCCGCGGTGTGCGCCACCTGGTCGTAGGCCTTCCCGACCTCGGGCTCGAGGCGCACCACGAGCTCCTCACGGGCCTCGACGAGGGCCGTGCCGGTGGCGGCGAGCTTGGTGTCCCACACGTCGAGCGTGCTGGCCACCTCGGGCGACAGGCGGCCGCCCGACTGGCGGAGCAGCGTGTTGCGCTGGCGCAACACCCGGTCCACGTCCCGCTGGAGGGCGTCGTACTTGGGATGCAGGGCGACCAGGACCTCGTCGAGGAAGCGCCGGCGCTCGCCCGGGCCCCCCTTGCACAACACCAGGTCGTCGGGGGCGAACACGCTGACGCGGAGCGCACCCAGGAGGTCACGGGCCCGTTTCAGGGGTTGGCGGTTCACCTGGATGCGGTCCCGTCCGGACGGGTTGAGCTCGGCCTCGATCAGGAGGCTGCGCTCGTCCCGCTCCGCTTCGGCCCGCACCACGGCCGTCGGAGCGCCCTGGCGGACCAGCGCGTCGCCGGGCGCGCCCGCGGAACGACGACAGGGTCGCCAGGTACCCGATGGCCTCGAGCAGGTTCGTCTTGCCCTCGCCGTTGGCCCCCACGATCACCGTGAGACCCTCGGGATCGGGCTCCAGCTCGGCCGACTCGTAGTTCCGGAAGTTGGTCAACCAGAGGCGGGTGACCCGCACGGCGCGGCCCTCCTCAGTTGGTGAGGCGCACGGGCATGAGGAGGTACAGGTAGTCGCTGCCCTCGGTGCTCCGCACGGTGGCCGGCTTCATGGGATCGAGGGTCTCGAGGACGATCTCGTCGCCCCCGACGGCTTCCAGGCCGTCGATCAAGAAGGAGGGGTTGAAGCCCATCACGAGCTCGGTTCCCTCGTACTTCGCGTCCAGGTCCTCGGTGGCCTGGCCCAGCTCCTGGGTGATGACCGTGCACTCGACGCCGTCGGCCCGCAGCGACACCCGCACCGGCGTGATCGCATCCTTGACCAGCAGGCGCACCCGGCGGACGGCGTCGAGCAGTGCCTCGCGGTTGACGACCAGCCGGTTCGGATAGCTGTCGGGGATGAGCTTCTGGTACGGCGGGAACTCGCCCTCGATCAGGCGGGTGGTGAGCCGCACCGTGCCGACCTCGAACGACGCGTCGCGCTCCCCCAGCCGCAGGGTCACCGACTCGGCGCCGTTGAGGAGCCGCTGGAGCTCGGACAGGGCGCGCCCGGGCACCAGGACCTGCTGGTTCTCCCGCAGCACGGTCGTTCCCGGCAGGTCACGAACGGCCAGTCGGTAGCGGTCGGTGGCCACCAGACGCAGCCCCGCGCCTTCGGCGGTCATGAGCACGCCGCTGATGACGGGGAGGCTGTCGTCGGAGCTGGCGGCCCGGACGACCTGGCGCAGGGCCTCGGCCAGCTCGGCCGCCTGGAGCGTCACCGCATCGCCGCCGGCCGCCGTGTCACCCTCGGCCGGGAACGGCAAGCGGGGGAACTCGTCGGCCGGAAGGATCCGCACGGCGAACTGCGACCGACCCGAGGTGACCCGCACCTCCTCGTCGCCCGACTCGAACGTCACCGCGCCCGGCTCGAGGGCCCGCACGATCTCGGCGATCAGGCGGGCGGGCAGGACCGAGACGCCGTCCTCGATGCCGTTGATGGCCGTCTCGACCTGGATGGTCAGATCGAGATCGCTCCCGGCCAGCCGGAGCTGATCTCCCACCACCTCCAGGCGGACGCCGGACAGGACGGGGAGCGCGCCGCCACGCGTGGCGACGGCTCGTCCCGCAGTGCTCAGGGCTTCGACGAGGGTGTCACGCTCGCAACGGAACTTCACCGTGCCTCTTCTCTTCTCTTAGATATAGAAAACTGCAGTAGCAGTAGTAGGTGCTGTGGATTGTGGACAAGCCACGATCCGGGCAGGTCAGTGCGGGTGCAACGGTGTGCGGCGTCGTCCCCAGGTTTCCACAGGGGTGGGACAGCTTCGGGGAGCCCCTCCGGACAACCCTCGCCCGTCCACCGAAATCACAAGGTCCCGACACACCGATCCCCACACCGTCGGGGTCACGCTGGGGTTCGTCACTCAGACCCCCTTCTTGATGCGGTGCATCAGCTCGGTGACCTGGTCGTAGATCTGCCGGCGCTCCTTCATCTGGCCGCTGATCTTCTCCACGGCGTGGATCACGGTGGTGTGGTCACGACCGCCGAACTCGCGGGCGATGGCCGGGTAGCTGAAGTCGGTGAGCTCCCGGAACACGTACATGCCGATCTGTCGGGCCATCACCAGGGGTCGGCGACGGTTCGGGCCGCAGAGGTCCTCCACGCTGAACCCGAAGGTCTCGGCCGTCGTGTCCAAGATGAGCTTCGGGGTGATGGGTCGGGGCTCGTCGGCGCTGACGCTGTCGGCCAGGACCTTCTCGGCCAGGGCCCGGGTCGGGGGCTCGCGGTTGAGGCTGGCGAAGGCCGAGACCCGAACGAGGGCTCCCTCGAGCTCCCGGATGTTGTTCTTGATGTGGATGGCGATGAACTCGAGCACGTCGTCGGGCAGGTGGGCGCTCTCGGTCTCCGCCTTCTTGCGGAGGATGGCGAGGCGCGTCTCGAGGTCGGGCGGCTGGACGTCGGTGATGAGGCCGGAGAGGAAGCGGCTGCGAAGGCGGTCCTCCAGGGTGACCAGGGACTTCGCGTGCCGGTCGGAGGTGATCACGATCTGACCGCCGGCGCCGTAGATGGTGTTGAAGGTGTGGAAGAACTCCTCCTGGGTGCCCTCTTTGTTCTCGAGGAACTGGATGTCGTCGACCAGGAGGACGTCGCACTCCCGGTAACGGCGCTTGAAGGCGGAGGTGGAGTTCGTCCGGATGGCGTCGATGAACTCGTTCATGAACGTCTCGGTCGAGATGTACCGGATCGTCTTGTTGAGGTAGTGCTCTCGCACATAGTGCCCGATGGCGTGGAGGAGGTGGGTTTTCCCCAGGCCGGCCTCCCCGTGGATGAACAGCGGGTTGTAGCTCTTGGCCGGCGTCTCGGCCACCGACAGCGCGGCCGCGTGGGCGAAGCGGTTGGAGGCCCCGATGACGAAGGTCTCGAAGGTGTACTTCGGGTTGATCGGGAGGGGGGCGGTGCGACCGTCGGGGGGCGGCTTCTGGGGCGTCAGGCCCGACCCCGAACGGCTCGCGAGGGTTGTACTGGGCGCATCGTTCCTGGTCAGCGACTCGGCGCCGGCGGCATCGTCATCGCCGGCCTCGGTGCGCACCTCGAGCTCGACGGCCACGCCCCCACCGGCCAGACCGGCCACGGCGTCCTGCACGAGGGCGAGGTACCGGCCCTCGAGGCGCTCCTTGACCAACGGGTTCGGGACGGCCAGTACGAGGCGATCGCTGCTGTAGGAGACGGGTCGAATGCCCTGGAAGAACGTCTTCCAGGTCGATTCCGACACCTGGTCCGAGAGTGCTTCTGCACAAGCCATCCACAGCCGTTCGGCGTCCGTCACCTGCGCTTCAGCCTCCCCGGCACGTCGATGGTCCACAGCACCGTCCACACCTGTGGAAATGCTCCGGGGACCGGGGGAAGGGCGGTCGGCGGGAACGGTCCAGGCGGCATCGGCGAAGGAGGCAAGGTAGCACCGGCCCTGTGGACGGTTCTACGGGCCGGATGGAAAAACTGTCCTCGCGCCCGGTACCGTGGACCGAGGCGCAGCGCCGTTCGGCTGCCGCGCCCGTTGACGTTTTTCCGTCGTGCCGGCCCTCCCTCGCCCGCACGTCGGCCCGCCGGTCCACAGGAGGACTCGTGAAGCGACCGTTCCAGCCCAACACCCGCAAGCGCGCCAAGCGCCATGGGTTCCGTCATCGGATGGCCACCAAGGCCGGACACGCGGTGCTGAAGTCCCGTCGCGACAAGGGTCGCCAGAAGCTCTCGGCCTGAGCCGATCGACGTCGATGCGACGCCCGCGGCATCGATCTGGCGGCTCTCCGAACCGTCTCGGTTCGCGCGGCTTCGCCGCAGTCGGCACCGGGTGCGGAGCGGTCCGCTCTGGATCGCCTGGATCCCGGGTGCACCCGACGATCCGCCCCGGTTCGCCTTCGCCATCGGGCGTCGGGTGGGCGGGGCCGTCGTGCGGAACCGACTTCGTCGCCGGCTGCGCCACGTGCTCGCCGAGCTCCGGCCGGGCCCGGGCGATTACCTCCTCGGGGTCGACCCGGCCGCCGCTCTGCTCCCCTACTCCGACCTGAAAGCCCTGGTGAGCCACGCATTGCAGGCGCTACCCCGCCAGCCGGTCGACCCGCCGGGTCCGGACACCGTGACCTCGTGAACGAGCCGCCCCGGCCGTCCCTACCGGCTCGCTTCCTGCTCCTGGGCATCCGCCTCTACCAGGGCGTTCGGGCCGGTCGCCCGTCGCCCTGCCGTTTCGTGCCGTCCTGTTCCGTCTACAGCCACGAATCCATAGAGCGCCACGGCGCCACTCGTGGCACCTGGCTCACCGCCCGCCGCCTCTGCCGTTGCCACCCCTGGGGTGGCTTCGGTTTCGATCCCGTCCCCGACTAGGAAGCCACCCCATGTTCGACATCGTGTTCAGCGCTCTGGCTGGGCTGTTGAGCTTCTTCTACTCCTTCAGCCACAACTACGCCCTCTCGATCGCGCTGCTCACGATCTCGGTGATGTTGTTGCTGTTCCCGCTCAACGCCAAGGGCATGAGGTCCATGGCGGCCATGAGCAAGCTCAGCCCGGAGATGAAGCGGATCCAGGCGCAGTACAAGAACGACAAGGTCAAGCAGAACGAAGAGGTCATGGCCCTCTTCAAGGAGCACAAGGTGACGCCGTTCGGCGGCTGTCTCCCCTTGTTGCTCCAGATGCCGGTCCTGTTCGTCATGTACAACGTCATCCGCGGCCTCGTCCACAAGGCGAGCAAGGGCGAGCTGAAGGGCAAGTTCGACCCCAAGTACCTCGATCACGGGTCGGACCTCTACCGGTCGCTCGTCGGGCAGACCCACATGAAGTCCTTCGGCGTCGACCTGGCAAGATCTGCCAGTGAGGTGCTGAAGGTCTCCTTCGTGACGGCGATCCCCTTCCTGGTCCTGATCGTGGGCGTCGTGGGGGCGGGCTACTTCCAGCAGGCGATGATCAGCCGCCGGAACCCGAACCAGAACAACGACGACAACCCGATGGCCAAGCAGATGCAGCAGATGACCAAGATCATGCCGCTCATGTATCTGGTCTTCGGTTTCACGCTCCCGGCCGGGCTCAACGTGTACTTCCTCGTCTCGAGCTTGTTCCGCATCGGCCAGCAGACCCTCATCTACAAGCTGGACCCCACGCTGACGCCAGGCCACGGCTCGCGGACCCTCGAGAGTCGAGACGTGACCGAGCGGCCCGCTGGAGGCAAGGCCCAGAAGGTGAAGGAGGCTCCGACGAAGCCCTCGACCAAGGGTTCGAACGGAGCCGGTCGTACGGTCGCCCCCGCCGGCGCAACCGCCACCCCGCCCGCCCGGATCGCCAACCGTCCGGCCAACAAGAAGAAGAAGCGACGCTGATGGAATGGGTCGAAACGACGGGCAAGACCGTCGAAGAAGCACTCGAGGCCGCGCTGGAACAGCTCGGCGTGGACGTCGCCGACGCCGAGTACGAGGTCGTCGAAGAGGCCAAGACCGGCCTGTTCGGTCGACTCCGGACCGAGGCTCGAGTGCGGGCCCGCGTGCGCCCGACCACACCTCGAGCCAAGGACGAACGTCGGGGCCGGGGCCGCAAGGCCGCGGGTGCACCCGCGGCCAGGTCCGCCACGCGCGGTGCCCCGGTCGACGCGCCCGTCGACGTACCCGTCGATGACGAGGTGGAGGCGCCCAAGGAACGGGCGCCGCGCCGCAATCCGAAGAAGGCGGCCGCTCCGGCGTCCGCGCCGAGCGCGGCCTCCCGCCCGCCACGATCAAAGGACGACGACACCGTGAGCGACACCGACATCCAAGAGATCCCGCTGGCCGAGCAGGGTGAGCTGGCCGCGACCTTCGTCCGGGGCGTGGTCGAGCGCTTCGGCGCCGGCTCGGCCGAGGTGACGGTGCACCCCGTCGACGAGGACACCATCGAGGTGCGGGTCGAGGGTGGGGATCTCGGGCTGTTGATCGGGCCGAAGGGCGCCGCCCTCCAGTCGCTCCAGGAGCTCACTCGCACCGTGGTGCAACGCCAGACCGGCGCCCGCTCCGGGCGGATCCTCGTCGATGTGAGTGGCTACCGGGCCAAGCGGAAGGAGGCGTTGGAGCGCTTCGCACGCAAGATCGCCGATGATGTCATCGCCAGCGGCACCCGCGTGGTCCTGGAACCGATGAACCCGTCGGACCGCAAGGTGATCCACGACACCGTCAACGACATCGACGGGATCTCGACCTCTTCGGAGGGCGAAGAGCCGCGGCGCCGAGTCGTGGTGTCGCCGACGTAGCGCCACCAACAATGGATGCAGCTGTCGAGCGGGCCCTGGCGGAAGCCAGGGCCCTCGGCTTTCTCGGGCCCGGACCGCTCGAGGCCCACGCGCGGTCGGCTGACGCGTTCGTCGACGCCCTCGGGCTGCTCGAAGGGCGAGCCCTGGATCTCGGTAGTGGAGGCGGCGTGCCCGGCTTGCTGCTCGCGGCCCACTACGACGGCCTGGCCTGGCTCCTCCTCGACGTGAACCGCCGACGCACGTCCTTCCTGGCCCGTGCGGTGGCCCAGCTGGGCTGGGGGCCACGGGTGCAGGTGCACCACGGCGCAGCCGAGGAGGCTGCTCGGCGACCGGAGTTCCGGGCGCAGTTCTCGACCGTCGTGGCCCGATCCTTCGCCGTTCCCGCCGTGACCGCCGAATGCGCCGCCCCGTTCTTGCGCCTGGCCGGGCGTTTGGCCGTGGCCGAACCCCCGGAACCGGCCTCGGGCCGGTGGGACGTGCCCGCCCTGTCGGGGCTGGGTCTGGCGCCGGTGGAATCGGCGGCCGGCCCGATCGCCGTGTTCGAGCAGATGCAACTCGCGCCGATAAGCGTGCCTCGCCCGTGGCGGGAGATGGAACGTCGCCCGCACTGGTAAAATCGGGCGCCATGGGAGTGGAGCCGCCGCCTCCGCCTCACATGGCTGCGTCGGCATGCGCTGCTCCCACTCGGGCTGAGCCTGCACGGGCGTGCTACCGGTGAGCGACGACGCGTGCATCCCCCGAAGAGATCCTGGCTGAGCGGGGATTGGGACGCAGGAACGGAGCCTGGATGGCCGGGCGCGGTGTTTCACGTGGCACGGTGGGCCCGGTGTTTCACGTGAAACATCTCCCCTGTCGCTCCACGATCGGGGTGCGGCCGGCCGGGCGGCGTACGCGCCCCCGGTGGGCTGCGGGGTGGCGGTCGGAGGGTGAGGGGCGGGGGGTGAGGTCACGACACAAACGCCCACCGCTCCGTGGCGGACGACCAGTGGTTGGCCCGGCTTCTGCAGGAGGAACCTTCTGGCGCCGAGTCCACCCGGGCGCCGGGGGGCGACCGATCCACTACTACGGACCGACTCCAAGTTGGACGCGGGAACTCGTGCTTGGTCTTCGCAGGCCTTCGGGCCAGCGAGAATTGCTGTACGGGAAGTTGTTCCACGTGAAACACCGGGCAGGTGCTTGCGTTCGTTCGCCCCAGGCTGCAGGATGCAGCCGTGACGCTGCCGGACGGAGATGTTGCCGCTCGAGGACGAAGCATCTTCGAGCGACTGCGTGCGGAGCAGGACGCCGCCCAGCCCCCGGAGGCTCCGGGTGTCAATGCGTCGGCGGTGTTGCAGTGGGTGGACCTTCCGTTGCTCGAGCGGTCTGCGGTCGTCGCCGGCCCCCTCGACCCCTCGCCTTCCGCCACCCCTACGATGGAGGCCAGGCTGCAGGACCGTGTGACCGAGGAGGTCGCGGACCCCGAGCCCGACGTCTCCGCCGAGCAAGTGAGTACTCCGCCGGTCGTCGAGACGGACCCGCCTCAGGACGTCGACCAGCCGACATCTCGTTCTCCGACCACCACGGACACCGCCACCGCGGAAGCGGCCACAGCCCATCGGCCCCCGACCGGACGTCGATCAGGACCCCCCGACGTCGCCCCCACCGGCTCTGACGTCGCCCCCGCCGCCGCTGTCCCCGATGCCGCCGCCGACGTCGACGAGCCCGGCCCCGCTGAAGGCGTACTGCGAGCCCGACCCCGCCCCCGAAGTCGTACGTGGCGACACCGCCGGTCATGCCCGATCTTCCCGCGCTGGGGGCACCGGTCTCCGCCCCGGCGGCTGCCACCTCGCTGACCCCCCCCGGCCGATGCGCCGGTGGTGTCGAGTGGCACGCGGCCGGCCCAAGACGTGGCGCCCGAGCCGGCGACGTTCGCACGGCCACTCCCCCGGATCCTCGCCATCGCCAACCAGAAGGGCGGCGTCGGGAAGACGACGACGACGGTCAACCTCGGCGCCTGCCTCGCCGAGCTGGGCTACCGGGTGCTCGTCGTCGACCTCGATCCGCAGGGCAACGCGACCACGGGCCTCGGGCATCAACATCCGGAACCTCGAGCACTCGATCTACGACGTGATCCTGCACGACGTGCCGCTGGAGGACTGCGTCGAGCCCACCGCCGTGCGAAACCTGTTCGTCGCGCCGGCCACCATCGACCTGGCCGGCGCCGAGATCGAGCTCGTCCCGGCCTTCAGTCGGGAGTTGCGCCTCCGGCGAGCCATCGAGGAGGTACGCGACGACTACGACTTCGTGCTCATCGACTGTCCGCCGTCGCTCGGCCTGCTCACCGTCAACGGGCTGGCCGCCGCCACCGAGGTCCTCGTCCCGATCCAGTGCGAGTACTACGCCCTCGAGGGTCTGGGCCAGCTGCTGCGCAACGTCAACCTCGTCCAGACGAACCTGAACCCGACGCTCGAGGTCAGCGCGATCGTCCTGACGCATGTACGACGCCCGGACCAAGCTGGCCGAGCAGGTGGCCGACGAGGTGCGCGACGCACTTCGGCGCCGAAGGTGTGCCGCAACGTCGTGCCCCGCACCGTCCGGCTCTCCGAGGCGCCGTCGTTCGGGCAGCCGATCATCGTGTTCGATCCGTCGTCCCGTGGGGCGCATCGCCTACCGGGAACTGGCCAAGGAGGTCAGCGGTGGCGCGCCGCAGCGGGCTGGGTAGAGGGCTCGGGGCGCTGATCCCGACCGAGGCGTCGACCGACGACGACCGGCGACGTCGGCGCTGCTGGAGCTCCCCGTCGGCGCCATCAATGCCAACCGCTACCAGCCCCGTCGTCACTTCGACGAGGAGGCCCTGGCCTCGCTGACGGCCAGTCGTGCGCGAGCTCGGGGTGCTGCAGCCGATCCTGGTGCGTCCGGCCGAGGCGGATGGCAGCTACGAGCTGATCGCCGGCGAGCGCCGGTGGCGGGCCGCCAAGCGGGCCGGCCTCCAGACCATCCCGGCCATCGTGCGAGCCGTCGAGCGACGTCTCCAGCCTCGAGCAGGCGCTCGTGGAGAACCTGCACCGCCAGGACCTCAACGCGTTGGAGGAGGCGGCGGCGTACCAGCAGCTCATCGAGGACTTCCGCCTCACCCACGACGAGGTGGCGGCGCGGGTGGGCAAGAGCCGGTCAGCGGTGACGAACACCCTGCGGCTGTTCCAGCTGCCGCCCGGCGATCCAGCGCCTCGTGGCCGAGGCGCAGCTGTCGGCCGGCCACGCCCGCGCCCTGCTCGGAACACCCGACCGGGCGTTCCAGGAGGGCCTGGCCAAGCGGGCGGTCGCAGGAGGCGCTGTCGGTGCGCGACGTCGAGGACGCTGTCCGCCAGCGCAACGACCTGGCCGGCCAGCTCGGCGGCACGGGCACCGGCTCGGGCTCGCCGGCCCGTCCGCCGTCGGGCAAGGCCGCTCCGACCGCCCGGGCTGCTCGAGCTGGAGGACCTGCTGTCGGAGTACCTCGACACCCGCGTGAAGGTGGCGATGGCGGCCAAGAAGGGCAGGCTCGTCATCGACTTCGCCGACCTCGAGGACCTCGAGCGCATCTACCGAGCCATGACCGAGCCTCCGTCGGGCGGCACCGGAGGGTCGCACCTCAGCCTGACGAGGGTGCAGGGCGGGTCGACGGTTCCGGACCGCCGATCCGAATCCTCGCAGGTCAGCCGGTGTGCCGCCGCGGCGCTGGGGCGTGGATCGAGGCTTCGACCTCACGCTCGACCTGAAGTGACGTCCCCAGGCTGTGGATAACTTGGGGACAGGGCCGGCGCCTCAGAGCCGGGGAGTGGGCTGTGCCCAGTGCTGCAGGGCCGTCGTCAGTGCCGCGGCGAGCTCGGCGGTGCGCTCGACCACGACCGTCGGCGCACCGAGCTCGCGACAGGACGGCCGGCATCCGCGTCTCGCGGAGCACGGGCAGCGCCATGCCCCGCACGCCGCCGTCCGTGGCGCCGGCACCACGCCGGGCAGGACCGCTCGCACGAGCTCGGCCAGGCGGTGGCCCTCGGGGCCTCGCAGCCGGTGGGGGAGCGGTAGTACGACGACGAGCAACCACGGCCGCCGTCGGCGAGGCACAGCCCGACGAAGGCGTCGGCCTCGATGGCGTTGGCCTGGGCCGCCTGGGTCGAACCATCCGGATGTTGCGACCACGACGGCCACCCCGCCGGCGGCGGAGATCGCGGCCGCGACGGCGTGGCGCCAGCGCGTCGAGCCCGCCGGACTCACCCACGGCGATGGCGCGTCCGGCCAGCGACGGGGGCGATGCCGGTGCCGTTCGCGTTCGCGCACGGCCGAGATGGACGCACGTCCCCCCGGGGTGCCCCGGTCGCCGCCCACGTCGCCGAGACGGGCGAGGGCGGCGAGGGTGGACGGCCCGCAGATCGAGTCGGTGATGAGCCCGCCGTTGCGCTGGAAGTCGGTCAGGGCCCGGTCGGTGCGAGGCCCGAAGATCCCGTCGACCCGACCGGCGTCGAACCCGAGCAGACCGAGGCGGCGCTGGAGCTCGGCCACGTCGTCGCCCCGCTGCATGGGGGCCGTCAGATACAGCGGCCGGTCACCGAGCCGCCAACCCGCCTCGACCAGGGCGGCCCAGGTGTCGGGTCCCGCAGACGCCGTCGCGCGCGAAGGCCCCGTTGTTCCTGGAAGGCCCGGACGGCGGCATCGGTGCCGGCGCCGAACGAGCCGCCGTCATCGCGCACCGATCCCGTAGCCCAACGCGACGAGGCGGCGCTGGACGATCCCGCACCGCCTCGCCTGACCTGACCCGTCGCCGAGGGGAAGACCGCGTCTCTACAGGAATGCGGAGAGCTCCTCGAGCAGCTGGCCCTTGCCCTGTGCGCCGACGACCCGCTTCTGCGACCTCGCCGTCCTTGAACAGGATCAGCGTGGGGATGCTCATGACCTGGAACTGCTGCGGCGTGGCCGGCGCGTCGTCGACGTTGAGCTTGCCGATGCGGAGCTTGCCGGCCTGCTCGGTGGCGATCTCCTCGAGGATGGGGGCGATCATCTTGCACGGCCCGCACCACTCGGCCCAGAAGTCGACGAGCACGGGCCCGTCCGCACCCTTGACCTCTTCGTCGAAGTTCGTGTCGGTCAGCGTGGTGATGTTGTCGGCCATGACGACCGTGCCTCCTCGAATCGGTGTGCCGGGAGCGTACCCAGCGAGGCGGGTCAACGTCCCTCCCGGCGGGACATTCCGGCGCTGGAAGCACCTACCAGTTCCGGGGCGTCTCGGCGATGTCGTGGATGGCCGAGTGCGTCGCCTCGAGCCACCGCTCGGCGTCGATGGCGGCCATGCAGCCCGAGCCCGCGGCGGTGATGGCCTGGCGGTAGACGTGGTCCTGCACGTCGCCGCAGGCGAACACGCCGTCGACGTTGGTGAACGTCGATCCGTGCTTGGTGACCAGGTAGCCGTTGTCCTCCATCTCGAGCTGGCCCTTGAACAGCTCCGTGTTCGGGACGTGGCCGATGGCGACGAACAGCCCGTGGATCGGGAGGGTCGCGTGCGCTCGCCGGTGACGACGTGCTCGAGCTCGACGGCCTCGAGGGCCTGCTCGCCGAGGACGTCGATGACGCGCGGTGTCCAGCACGAACTCGATCTTGGGGTTGGCGCGCGCCCGGTCCTGCATGATCTTCGAGCCGCAGCTCCTCGCGGCGGTGGATCAGCGTGCACCTTGGTCGGCGAACTTGGTGAGGAACATCGCCTCCTCGAGGGCCGAGTCGCCGCCGCCGACCACGGCGATGTCGTGGCCGCGGAAGAAGAAGCCGTCGCAGGTGGCGCACGTCGACACGCCGTAGCCGATCAGGCGGCTGCTCGTTCGGGAGGCCGAGCATGAGCGACCTGGGCGCCGGTGGCCACGATGACGGCCCGGGCCGGTCGATCTCCTCGCCTTCGCACCACGAGGCGGTGCGGCGGACCGGAGAAGTCGACCTTGCCGGCCTTGACCGTGAGGAACTCGGCGCCGAAGCGGTCGGCCTGGGCCCGGAAGTTGCGCCATGAGCTCGGGGCCCATGATCCCGTCGAGGAAGCCAGGGAAGTTCTCGACCTCGGTGGTCAGCATGAGCTGGCCGCCGGGCTGGTCGCTCGTCGACGACGGCTCGCCCTCGATGACCAGCGGGTGCGAGGTTGGCCCGGGCCGCGTAGATGGCGGCGGTCAGGCCGGCGGGGCCGGAGCCGATGATGACGACGTCGCGAGGCTCGGCCACGATGCTCCTACTTCTTGGAGGGGTCGTCGCGGGTGGGGCGACGCTTGCGCCAGAGGAACAACCCCAGCGCGGTGAAAAGTCCCCCGACGATGGCGTCCACGGCCCAGATCGGCAGGACGTAGTCGAGGAGCCGGATGGCGAGGATCGTGAGGAGGACCAGGGCGGTCGTGCCCATCACGGCGATCAGGATCCCGTAGACGAGGGCACGGGCGACGGTCTCGAGCGGGACCGCGGTCTTGTCGCGGATGGACCCGACGACCGACTCGATGGTGTCGGCGACCTGCACGGTCCAGTCGCGGCTGGTGGAGCCGTCGGTCGCGGCCAGGGGCGCGTCGGGGCGGGGCGCGGCAGGCGTGGCCATGGACCGACACTACCCAGCGCATCGCCCGGTGCCGTTTAGCCTCGGGCCATCGCGCGCTCCCGTGCCGGCGATCGTCCTGGCCCTCCTCGTCGCCGCGCTGGGCGCCGTGATCCTCGGCGAGTACGAGCTCGTGGGGCTGCGGCCGGTCTTGGCCGGTCTGCTCTTCGGGGTCACGATCGGCGAGGTCGTCGCGTCGGTGGCGCGGGTCGGGCGGGACGACGTGCACCTGCTCGGCGCGGCCGCGCTGGTGGCCGAGGCCGGTCTCGTGTGGGCGACGTGGATCTCGACGGGCCACGACCTCGGTCGGGCGTCGACGACGGCGTGGCTGGGCATCGTCGCAGGGGCCGTCGCTGCGCCCGGGTGGCTCAGAACCGCGGGTCGGCGAGCAGGGCACAGCCCGGACGCGACAGCACCAGCGCCTGGCGACTGATCCCGTTCGCGGGCTCTCGCAGGGCGAAGACCAGCACCTCGGCCGGCGCGCCGGCCCACCGCAACGTGGAGGTCGACAGGAGCGGCCCCAGCCGCCCCGCGCCGATGGCCTCGGCCTGCACGCGGCACTGGGCCCGGCCGTCGTCCGCGACCGCAGCCGCCGTGGTCGGGACCGACGCCACTTCGGGCCCGCCGGCGTCGTCGGCGGCGGTCCCGGCGCTGGCTCCACCCGCGACGGCCCGCCCGGAGGCCGCCGCCGCCGGGGCGGCCGAGGCGAACGCCTCCGAGCCGAGCCGAGCGGCGAGCTGCTCGGGGTCGCTCAGGTCGCCGAGGTCGCCGCCCACCACCTCGGGATCGGCCGCCTTCGTCGTGGCGCCGCCGGCCCCCGCCTCGTCGGACGACGCGGCGTCCGAGCGGAGCGCGGCGACGCTGGCCCGGGAGCTCGGCGATCGGCGCGCGACCTGGATGCCGGCGGCGAGGCCCGTCAGCACGACGATGGACGCCACCGCGGCCAGCAGCCACGAGGGGGGCGGCGTGCGGAACCGGCCCCGGGTGATCGTCGCCGGCGGGCGGGCCGCCGCCGTGCGCTCGGCCGCGGCGGGGCGGTCGAACGCCGCCAGTGCCCCGCCCACCAGTGCGTCGAGGCGTTCTGCCGAAAGCCCGGGCACGGCGGCCCCGGCCAGCGCCGCCCGAGCCATCGCCAGCTCCTCGGAACGGGCGCGGCACCGGGGGCAGGTCTCGGCGTGGGCGGCCGGCGCCGGCGCCGGCGCCGGGGCGGTGCCGCCCGCGGCGGCGCCGTCCAGCCGCGCCGAGAGGTCCTCGTCGGAGAGGTGGGCGTCGGAGGAGGCGGGGCGGTCGGTCACGGTCGGGTCCTTGGACGATCGGGCGGGGGTGTGGGGTTCCCGTCCGGACGCAGCACGGCGGCGAGGGCGGCCCGCCCTCGGGCGATCCGCGACTTCACCGTTCCCGGCGGCACCTCCAGGATGTCGGCGATCTCGGCGTAGTCGAGGCCGATGAGGTCCCGGAGGACCACGGCGGCCCGGAACTCGACCGGGAGGGTGGCCAGGGCGGTGTCGATGTCGACCCGAAGGCCGACCCCGTCGAGCGTGACCTCGCCGCCCACGGTCCCACCATCGTCATGGGCGACCACGTCGAGGTCGGCGTCCTCCATCGGCTCCGGCCGCCGCCGCCGCCGGCGCAGCTCGTCGAGGCAGGCGTTGGTGGCGACGCGGTAGGCCCAGGTCGAGAAGGCCGAGCGGGCGTCGAAGCGGGGGAGCCCCCGGACGACGGCGAGCAGCGCCTCTTGGGTCGCATCGGCGGCGTCGGCGTCGTTCCCGGTGATGCGCCGGCAGACGGCATGGAGGCGATGGGTGTGCCGGCGCAGCAGGACCTCGAGCGCGTCACGATCGCCGGCCTGGGCCGCCACCACCAGCGCGGGGTCGTTGCGATCGTCCTCGATGGCCCCACGGTAGAGAACGGGCCGGGGAGCGGGCCGGACCCCGGTTCAACCCTCGACGGTGATCTCGTCGACCGTGACCCGCTCGTCGGCCCCGAGCCGGGTGAACCACACCAGCACGGCCCGCCCGCGGCGACCGCCCCCGAGGTCGAAGGTGACCGTCCCCTCGACGTCGGACTCGTCCGCCGCGGCCCCGCCCCAGTCGGCCAGCGCGGCGCCCGCGGCGTCGGCGACGTACACCTGTCCGCTCCACCCGCTGGTCGGGGAGGAGACCCGCACCCGACGGACGTTGGTGTCGTCGGGAAGCTCGACGACGATGCCGACGCCGTCCTTGAGGCCGCCGAACTCGCGCGTGTTGTAGCGGTCGGTGCGCCAGGACGTGGCCGGGTCGCCGTCCCACACCGAGGCGATGGCCTCTTCGTTCTCGACCGGCGGCTTGCCCTGCGGGTCGAAGCTGCGGGCCGCGGCGAGGGCGATCGGCGCCGGCTCGGCGTCGGCGGCCCGCTCCTTGCCGCCCCCGCCGAGGAGCTTCGGCCCGACCGCGGACTGGCTGAGCACGATGCCGACCAGGATCAGCGCCACGGCCACGGCCACGATGACGGCGGCCGGCACGAGCCACGACCGCTCGGTCTGGCGGAAGGTCGGCGCCACGCCCGACGGAGGGGTCGGGTCGCGCACGACCGAAGGCACCGCGTCGTCGCCGAGGTCGAGGCTCCGCAGGGCCCCGGCCAGCTCGCCGGCCGTGGCGTAGCGGGCGTCGGGATCCTTGGCCATGGCGCGACAGACGACGGCCTCGAGGCTGCGGGGGATGCCGGCCCGGAGCTGGCGGGGCGTGAGCGGCTCGGTGTGGACGTGCGCCATCGCCGTCGCCATCTCGGTCGCGGCTGCGAACGGCGGACGCCCCGTCACCAGCTCGTAGAGGACGACCCCGAGGGCGTAGACGTCCGATCGGGGGCCCGGCTCGCCTCCCTGCACCTGTTCCGGGGACAGGTACTTGGCCGTGCCGAGCAGCGCGCCGGGTTGGGTGAGGTCGGCCCCGTCGTGGGCGGCGGCCCGGGCGATGCCGAAGTCGGCCACCTTCACCTGCACCGGGGAGTCGCGCTCGCCGTCGCACACGAGCACGTTGGCCGGCTTCACGTCCCGGTGGACGAGCCCGGCCTGGTGGGCGTGCTGCAGGGCTTCGGCCACCTGGAGGCCGATGTCGCGCACGAGCGCTGCGGGCAGGGCGCCCTGCTCCTCGAGGAGCGCCCGCAGCGTGCGGCCCCGGATGAGCTCCATGACGATGAACGCGATGCCGTCGTCCTCGCCGGTGTCGAACGTGGCGACCACGTTGCGGTGGGCCAGGCGCGCCGCGGCAATGGCCTCCCGTCGGAATCGCTCCTGGAAGCCCTCGTCCGCGGCCAGGTGGGGGTGGAGCACCTTCACCGCGATCGGACGGGTCAGCACGTCGTCGACGCCTTCCCACACCTCGGACATGCCGCCGCGGGCGATCGGGGCGACGAGCCGGTAGCGGCCGTGGAGGAGACGGCCCGGTTCCACGACGCTCACGTGGGACCCCTACCCGTCGCGCCGGTTACGGAGACCGGGGAGCCAGCTGGAAGGTGACGCCCATCGTGCGGGGCCCGCCGTGGGCGCCGATGACCGCGCCGAGGTCGCCGACGACGATCTGCTCGCGGGGGAAGATCGGCGCCAGCAGATCGAGCATCTCCTCGACGTCCGGCGCGTCGCCGTGCATCACGGCGAGGTTCTCGATGTTCGGGTGCTGCTTCACCTTGTCGGCGAGGTAGCGCAGCGACTTGGACCTCGTCCGCTGCTTGGCCTCCTGCTCGACCTTGCCGCCGGTGATGTCGATGATCGGCTTGATCGAGAGCATCGATCCGAGCATGGCCTGGGCGCCGCCGATCCGCCCGCCCTTCTTGAGGTTCTCGAGGGTGTCGAGGGCGGCGTACGTGCGGGTCAGCGGGATGCGCTCCTCGACGGCGGCGACGACCTCGTCGATGGTCTTGCCCGCCTCGGCCACCCGCGCCGCCGACAGGCACAGGTTGCCGAGGCCCATCGTGAGGGTGCGCGAGTCGATCACCCGCACGGGCACGACGTCGGCGACGGCCTTGGCCGCCAGCTCGGCCGCCTGGAAGGTGGCCGACAGATCGGCCGACAGGTTGATGCACACGACGCCTTCGGCCCCGTCGGCGGCGGCCGCCCGGAAGGCGGCCTCGAAGGCGCCCGGGGACGGGGCGGCGGTCTCGGGGAGCAGGGCCGACGACGCGCACCGCGACCAGAACTCCTTGGTCGAGAGGTCCTTGCGGTCGGTGAACTCCTCGCCCCCGAAGCGGATCGACAGCGGCACGATCGTGATGTGGTGGGCGGCCTCGAGCGCCGGCGGGAGGTCGCAGGCACTGTCGGTGACGATGCGGATGGTCATGCGGTCGCTTCCTGCCTACCGTCGCTCGGCCGTCGCGGAGGCGGTGACGTCATACCAGTCCTTGGTCGCATCGAACTTGTCGAGCAGGAACGAGCGGGCGTGCTTCTGGACCTTGACCACGACCTCCTGCTTCTCGTTCACGGTGCACTCGAGGATCGTGACGCCCCGCTTCTCGGCCTCGGACCGGCACGTGGCGTCGAGGGTGGCCTGGGTGAAGCTGTCGCGCAGGCGGAACGAGGCCTCGTCGGCGACGTCGTGGGCGGCGCTGTCGGCCTGGGCCCGGGCGACGAGCGGCGAACCGCCCTCGACGACCAGAAAGCCGACGAGCGCGATGCCCACGAGCACCTTGATCAGCCAGCCCCCGATCACCCACGCCTCCTGAACGACAACAACGAGCGAAGCTCGCCGACCCGGAAGATCCGGCCCGCTACCAGGTAGACGGTAACACCGGCGACCGTGGCCACTCCGGCACGCACCGCGGCGCCGAGGCCGGCCGATCCGAGGCCCGAGGTGGCGGCGCGGACCGCCACGACGGCGGCCGCCATGAGCGCGCTGGCGGCGGCGATGCGGCTCAGGGAACGGACGAGCGCACCACCGTCGAGGCCCCCGAGGCGCCGGCGGAGCTGGACCAGCGCGGCCGCCGTCCCGCCGGCGTAGGCGAGGGAGAAGGCGAGCCCGAGCCCCTGCACACCGAGCACCGGGTACAGCGCCAGGGCGGCGGCGATGTTGATCCCGTTCTCGACGAGGTAGAGGAAGAACAGGGTCCGGGTGTCCTGCATCGCCTGGTACGCGGAGGTCAGGAAGAGCCAGGTGCTGAACACGGGGAGCCCGAGGGCCATCAGTGCCAGGGTTCCCGCGATGCGCCCGGCGCTGGCGCCCCCGAGGGCGCCGTGCTCGAGGAGCACCGCCACGATCGGTCGGGCCAACAGCACGTACCCGACCGCCGCCGGCACGATCAGCACGGCGATCGTGCGGATGCCGATGCCGAGTTGGCGGCGGAAGCCGTCGACGTCGCCGGCGGCCCACCGGTCGGCCAGCTCCGGCTGGACGGCGGAGATGATCGACACCGACACGATGCCGTGGGGCAACAGGAAGATCGTGTAGGTGAGGAAGTAGACGGTGACGTCGCCGGCGCGGCTGTTGGCCAGCAGGTTCACGACGAACAGCGCGACCTGGTTGGCCAGCACGAAGGCCACCGTCCAGCCCGACAACCGCAGGATCGTCCGGACGGCGGGGTGGTTCGGAGCCCAGACGAAGCGGAGGTGTCGGCGCACCGTGCGCAGCGGGAACTGGGCCAGCGCCATGGCGGCGACCCCGGCCGTCGTGCCCAGTCCGAGGAGCAGGAGCGCGCCCCGGTCGTGGCCGACGGCGGACAGGTCGCGGGTGCCGACCAGGTGCGGGTAGGCCAGGAAGACGCCGATCACGAGCAGGTTGTTGAGGACGGGAGCGAACATCGGCGCCGCGAACCGCCGCCGGGCCCGCACCAGCGCCGTGGTCAGGCTGATCATCCCGTAGAAGAAGACCTGCGGGGCGAAGAGCCGGAGGAGGTCGGTGGCCACCGCGATCTGCTCGCGTCCCACCTCCCGCCCGGCCTTGAGCGTGTAGAGGCGGATGAACAGCGGCGCCACGACGATGAAGGCGGCGGCCAGCACGGCCGAGGCGATCAGCCCGAGGGTGAAGACGGCCGACACCGCCCGCCAGCCCTCGGCCTCGCCTCCGTCCTCGTCGCCGCGTCGGAGCTCGCGGACGAAGATCGGGAGCAGCGTGCCCGACAGCACCCCGCCGAGGATCAGCTCGTAGATGATGTTCGGGGTGTTGTTGGCGAGCGTGTAGGTGTCGGGCAGGCGCCCCGCGCCGAGGGCGTAGGCGAAGGCGAAGATGCGCCCGAAGCCGGTGATCCGGGACAGCGCCGTCCCGGCGGCCTGCACGGCCGTGGAGCGGGCCAGGCCCGGGGACGGCGGCTCGGAGGACTCCGGCTCGCCGGTGGGAGAGGTCGTGCCGGTCAACGGCTCAGCCCGGCCCGGCCGGGACGAGTCGCTTCGAGCGCCGGCCCCGGAGGTGGTTCGCCCACCAGACCACGAGGAACAGGCCGGCGCCGACCGACAGCGTGGTGCCGACGCCGCTGATGGCCGTCGAACGGACCGTGAACGTGCTGCTCCGGATCTCCTCGCCGCCCGACGGCGTGACGATGCGGACCTTGATCGGGAACGACCCCGACGACTTGGCCCGGACCGCGAACTGCGAGGTGGTGTTCTCCCGCACGAGCGACAGCTCCTGGGAGTCCCCGTCGGGGAAGTCGAGGGCGTCGCTCTGCACCTCGAGCACCACCCGCACGGGGTAGCCGAGGCGGCTCGTCACCGTGACGGGGATCTCGCCCTCGCGGGCGGTGAGGGTGATCGAGCGCTTGGTCGGCATGGCGATGCCCCGCAACTGGTTGTCGACCTGCTCGTCCACGCCGTCGAGGTAGGCGGCGCGGTCCCGCACCCGCAGGTCCCCCGACTGGGCCGACAGCAACGTCCGGTCGAGGCGGTCGAGCACGGCCTGTCCCTCGGGCGCGCCCGGCTCGACGGCCGAGGCGAAGGCGTCGATGCGGTTGCGGGAGGCGCGGATCGCGTTGCCGGGCAGCGGGGGCGCGACGGCCGTCCCGGCCGGTGGGTCGCCGATGCGACGGACCAGCGGGACGGCCCGCGTGCCCGTGCCCGTGGTGGCCGCCGCGACCGCGTCGAACAGGCCGTCGACCGTCACCGGCGCGAGCACGGGGCTGGCGGCCATCCCGGCCAGGAAGGTGTCGAGGAAGGCCTGCGTCGGCGCCCACGAACGGCTCGGCGCGACGACGACGCCGCGGCGGGCGACGTCGGGCTGATCGTTGTAGAGCACGGCGAGGTCGGCGAGGAGGTGCTGGGCCCCGAGCACGCCGTCGGCCTCGTCGAAGTGGTTGCTCAACGCCGCGTCGGCCATGGCCGCGGCCACCGGTCCCCGACGGCTCTCCATCCCGAAGGTGCCGGTGAGCGTGAGGTTCCGGGTGGCCGGCTGCAGCAACGCCTCGGGCACGACGAGCCTGGTCACCTGCTGGGTGGTCTGGAGGTGGGCGAGGGCCTCGTCGCTGAGCCGTTCGTCCACCGGTCGGGTCGCCGTCGTGGGCTCCACGCCGAATCGGCGCCGCAACACCTCGGTCCCTCGGGTGAGCTGTCCGGCCGATTCCTCGTCCAGCCCCGCCGCGATCATCGAGGTGAGGTTCGTCGGCACGAACGGCCCGCCGAGGAGCTGGCGCCCATCCGACGACCGCACGAGCGCGGCGAGGGTGGCGGCGTCCTCGTTGCGCGGGCTCGCCCCCAACGCCTCGATCGTCTCGGGCGTCGGGTTCAGGGTGAGCGGGACGTCGGCGTGGCCGAGGAGGGAGGTGGCCAGGTCGGCCAGCTGCTCCGCCCGGCCGTCGTCGATGGCCACGCTCCCGTCGGGTCGCACGCCCGGCGGCGCGTGCACCGGCAGCACCGCCGCCACCGACAGCGCATCGGTCTCCAGCGCGGCCGGCACCCGCATGAGGTGGGTGACGAACCCGGCCACGGCGGATCCACCGCCGAGGGGACGGAGCTCGACCCGCAGCGGGTAGACGCCGTCGGCCCGCAGCGTCGGCAACAGCGAGACCACCCGGTCGCCCCGCTCGTCGGTGGGCACGTCGTTCAGCGCGATGACCGTCGGTTCGGTCACCGCCCGGCCCGTGGTCCGTCCGTCGAGCGTCGCCGCGAAACGCGGTGCGGGTGCCGAGCTTCGCGAACGTCGTGACGACGACCTCGAGGCGCTCGGGCGCCGCCGTCTCGACCCCGAGGTTCAGGGTGAAGGGCGTCTCCGGGGACCACCACGTGGTCTGGCTCCGCAGGGCCAGCGTCGCGGTGGGCGCACCCACCTGGGCCCCGCGGGCGCCCTCGAGGCCGGCTCCTGCGCCGACGAGTGGAAGGAGGACGACGAGGAGGAGGGCGAGCCGCCTACCCATCGAGCTCGCGGCGAGCACCGACAGGCCCGACGACTCCCGCTGGAACCCGACCCGCTCGTAGAGCGCCAGGGCCCGCGTGTCGGCCAGCTGGGTGTTGACCATGGCCCGCTCGGCCCGCCACCGGCGCAGCCAGCGCAGCGCGTCGGCCACCAGGAACGTGCCGAGCCCCTGGCGCTGGGCGTTGGGGTGCACGGCCAGCCGCTGCAGGTACCCCCGCCGGCCGGCCCGCCCCGTTATGGCATAGCCGATCACGGTCTCGTCGTCGTCGGCCATCGCCACCCGGAACCGGGTGTGGGGCGTGGCGGCCACGGCCTCGTCGAGCCCGGCGTCGTCGAGGCGCCAGAAGGTGTCGAAGGCGAGGTGGTCGAGCGCCAGCACGCTCGTGCGGTCGCGTCGGCTGCTGCGGCGGAGGAGCCCGTCGGGGGGATCGGCGGACGGGAGCGAGCGCAGGTCGTGGGACAGCAGGTGGAGGTGCTCGCTGACGACGAACCCGGCGGCGCGGAAGGCGCGCTGCTCCGACGGCGAGAGGGCGCCGGTGACGACCCGGCCGTAGCCCTGACGGGTGAGCGTCTGGAGGCAGCGGCCCACGAAGTCGATGGAAGGCAGGGGGGCGCCGGGCACCGGGTTGAGGTACGCCGTCCCGGGGTCGCCGCGCCACGGGCCGACGCGCAGCCGCTCCCGTCCCGATTCCATCACCGTCGTCGTGCTCGTCACGCTCACGTCGCGCCAGAGGTTACGACGCGCTGCTCAACCCCGGCGGCGCGCGCTCCGATGCTCCACACATGCTGGATCTCAACGAGCTGCTCCGCTACACGGTGGAGCAGCGGGGTTCCGACCTGCACGTGAAGGTGGGGTCGACCCCGTTCGTCCGCGTCGACGGGCACCTCCTGCCGGCGCCGTTCCCCTTCGTGCAGCCCGCGGACACCGAGCGCATGGCGTTCTCGATCCTGCCCAAGGACCGCGCCGACGAGTTCGACGTCGGCAGCGAGGCCGACTTCGCCCACAGCGTCTCGGGCCTCGGCCGCTTCCGGGTCAACGTGTTCCGCCAGCGGGGCTCGATCGGCCTCGTCTTCCGGCGGGTCCTGCCGGGCACGCCGTCCTTCGAGTCCCTCGGCCTCCCGCCGGTCGTGCGGCGGCTGGCCGAGGAGCCCCGGGGCTGGTGCTCGTCACCGGTCCGACCGGCTCGGGCAAGACGACGACCGTCGCCGCGATGATCGACCACATCAACGAGACCCAGGCCGTCAACATCGTGACGATCGAGGACCCGATCGAGGTGCTCCACCCCGACAAGAAGTCGCTCGTCAACCAGCGCGAGATCGGCACCGACACCGCCGACTACGCCTCGGCCATGCGCCGGGTGCTCCGCCAGGACCCCGACGTGATCTTCATCGGCGAGATGCGCGACCCCGAGACGGTGTGGGCCGCGCTGGCGGCGGCCGAGACCGGCCACCTCGTCCTCTCCACGCTGCACACGACGAACGCCACCGAGACGGTCAACCGGATCGTCGACTTCTTCCCGCCCCACCAGCAGAAGCAGGTCCGGCTCACGCTGGCCGCCTCGCTGCGGGGCATCGTCACCCAGCGGCTGCTCGAGCGGGCCGACGGGACGGGCCGGATCCCGGCCGTCGAGGTCCTCGTGATGACCGGACGCGTCTTCGACCGGATCATCGACCCCGAGCAGTCGAACGGGATCGAGGAGATCATCGCCGAGGGCGAGTACTACGGCATGCAGACCTTCGACCAGAGCCTGTTCAACCTCTACAAGAACGGCCTGGTCGCCCTCCGCGACGCCCTCTCCGTCTGCTCCCACCCCCACGACTTCCGCCTGCTGCTCCAACAGGAGGGCCTCGCCACCACGTTCTGACGGACCCGCGCGGCGGTGCCGCCGGGATTGGTCGCCGGGGGTGCCCCCGCTACCCTGGCTCCCCCGTGGTTCCCGAGCGTCTCCAGCCCCTCGTCGAGGAGACCCGACCCCTGGCCGAGCGGTTCGCAGCGGCCGGCTTCCGGCTCTACCTCGTCGGCGGCGTGGTCCGCGACGCGATCCTCGATCGGCTGGGCGACGGCAACGACCTCGACTTCACGACCGACGCGCCGCCCGACGACATCGAGCGGATCCTCAAGCCGTGGGCCGACGCCGTGTGGCTGCAGGGCAAGCGGTTCGGCACGATCGGCGCCAAGAAGGGAGAGCGGACCTACGAGGTCACCACCCATCGCGCCGAGGCCTACACGCCGGACTCGCGCAAGCCCGACGTCCGGTTCAGCCAGTCCATCGAGGCCGATCTGTCCCGCCGGGACTTCACCGTGAACGCCATGGCCCTGCGCCTCGACGGCGACCTCGAACTGGTCGATCCGCACGGGGGTGTCGTCGACCTTGCCGCCGGTCGGCTGCGCACGCCGCTCTCACCCGAGGAGTCGTTCACCGACGATCCGCTGCGCATGCTCCGGGCGGCCCGGTTCCTCAGCGGTTACGCCCTGGCGCCGGACGACGACCTGGTCGACGCCGTGAAGCGGCTCCACGGTCGCCTCGAGATCGTGTCGGCCGAGCGCATCCGTGACGAGCTCGACAAGCTCATGGTGGTCGACGACCCGTCGCCCGGGCTCTGGTTCCTCATCGACACCGGACTGGCCGACGAGTTCCTCCCCGAGCTGCCCGCCCTCGGCCTCGAGCAGGACCCGATCCACCGTCACAAGGACGTGCTGGCGCACACGATCGCCGTGGTCGAGAAGACGTCGGCCGACCGGATCCTCCGCCTCGCCGCGCTGTTCCACGACGTCGGCAAGCCGAAGACCCGTTCCATCGGTCCGGGCGGCGTGTCGTTCCACCACCACGAGGTGGTCGGCGCCCGCATCACCCGCGACCGGATGCGGGCCCTGCGCTACCCGATCGAGGACATCGAGGCGGTGACCAGGCTGGTCGAGCTCCACCTGCGCTTCCACACCTACAAGATGGGATGGACCGACAGCGCCGTGCGTCGCTACGTGCGCGACGCCGGCCCGCTGCTCGATCGGCTCAACGAGCTCACCCGCTGCGACTGCACGACGCGCAACCGGCGGCGGGCCGAGGAGCTCTCGCGGCGGATGGACTCGCTGATCGTCCGCATCGCCCAGCTGCGCGAGCAGGAGGAGCTCGACTCGATCCGTCCCGATCTCGACGGCCGGGCCGTGATGGACCTCCTCGACGTCCCCGCCGGGCCCGTCATCGGTCGGGCCCTCGGCTTCCTCCTGGAGCTCCGCATGGAGGAGGGCCCGCTCGAGCGCGACGAGGCCGAACGCCGCCTCCGCGAGTGGTGGGTGTCGCGGGCCCGGGACGACGTGACGGAGGCCGGGAGGCGTACCGTCGACCCATGAGCGAGAACCTCGAGCGAGCCAGAAAGCACCGGGCGGGGTTGCGGGCGGCGATCGGCCAGGTCGAGCGGTCGCTCTCCACCGCAGCCCACGGACGGGTGGCCGCCTGGTCGAGCGACCTCCGTCAAGAGCTCACCAACCTCTCCGACGCCCTCGACTCCCACATCGAGCTCACCGAGGGCGACGACGGATTGCTCGCCGACATCGCCCAGTCGACGCCGCGTCTCGTCCACCGCGTCCAACGCGCCCGGGAGGACCACGTCGTCCTCCGCGCGGCCGTCGCCCGCGCCGTCGAGGGCCTCCCGCCGGGGGACGGCGGCGACGCCGGCGTCGCCCCGGCACGCGATCGCGTCGTCGAGTTGCTCACCGCCCTCGTCCACCATCGCCACCTCGGCGCCGACCTCGTCTACGAGGCCTACAACGTGGACATCGAGGCGTCCGACTGACCTCGCGTGGTAGCCAACCGGGATGCGATTCGGACTGGTCCTGGGGGGCGGCGGCGTGGTGGGCATCGCCTGGGAGATCGGAGTGCTGGCCGGTCTGGAACGGGCCGGGGTGTTCGATCCCGCCGCCGTCGACGCGTTCGTCGGCACGTCCGCAGGGTCGGTCGTCGGCTCCCGGCTCGCGCTCGGTCACGCCATCGAGTCCCTCGTGGAGGAGCAGGGCCGGCCGGCGCCGGCGGCCGCGGCGTCGACCGGCGACGCCGCGCCCAGGGCCGACATGCGCGTCGTGATGGAGATCTTCGGTGAGCTCCGCAAGGCCGAGGCGGTGACGCCCGAGGTGACGCGCGTGGTGGGGCAGAAGGCGATGGCGGCCACCACGCCGTCCGAGGCGAAGTGGGTCGAGAGCTTCGAGACCACCCTCGGCGGGGCGGACTGGCCGGCCGGGCGCGACCTGCGGGTCGTGGCCCTCGACTGCCACAGCGGCGAGCGCCGCGTGTGGACCGCCGCCGACGCCGCCATCGCTCCGCTGCCGAGGGCCGTCGCCTCGTCGTGCGCCGTGCCCGGCATGTTCCCGACCGTGGGCATCGGCGAGAGCCGCTACACCGACGGGGGCGTGTGGTCCGGCAGCAACGCCGACGTGCTCGTCGGCGACGGCTTCGATGCCGTCGTGTTCATCGGGCCGATGGGGGCCCAGCCGGTCGAGCCCGGTCGCCGGGCCGCCGTCGACGTCGAGGCCGACCGGCTCGTGGCGTCCGGCGCCCGGTTCCTCAAGGTCGGCCCCGGCGAGCGGTTCGCCACCGAGATCGGCCTGATGAACCTCATGAACCCGGCCCAGCGCCAGCTGGGCGTCGAGATCGGCATCGCCGACGGCACCGCCGCCGCCGCCGAGGTCGCGCAGCTGCTGGCGTAGCGAGCTAGGTGCCTTCCTTGCGGGCCCGGATGATGAGGGTGCGCGGGACGTAACGGAAGGCCTCCCGCCAGAAGATCGACCGGGGTCCACTGGCCGTTGGCTCCGGCTCGATCATCACGTCGATGCGGTAGCCCGAGCGGTTCAGGCCCATGTAGAGGTCGCTGATCGTGTGGTGGTAATCGGTGAACTTGATCCCGTTCCACTCGTAGTCGATGGGCGACCGGTCGAAGTACGACCGGCGGACGAGGAGCGGCGCATCGAGATCGTCGTCGTCGATCATGTCGTAGGACGGGTGGGGGAGCGAGAAGACCAGGGCCGCGCCCCGCTTGAGGACGCGATGGACCTGGCGGAACACCCGGTTGAGGTCTTCGACGTACCCGAAGGAGTACGACGAGAAGACGAGATCGATCGAGTCGGCCCGGACGAACGCGAGGTCGGCCAGGTCGCCGTGGTGCAGCTCGACCTTGACGCCCTCGCGCTCGGTCAGGCGACGGGCGAAGGCGAGCTGTTCCGCCGAGAAGTCGACGCCGATGGCCACGGCGCCCTGCTTGGCGAAGGCGATCGAGCACTGCGCCCCGCCGCAGCCGAGCTCGAGCACCCGCTTGCCGGCGAGGTCGCCGAGGAGACGGAGATCGGACTCGTTGGCGATGTCGGGCCCGTAGTGGGCGACGTCGGTCGGCAGGGCCGCGCCCTGTTGGTACGCGCTGGAGTGGCGGTCCCAGGCGGCGGCGTTGTCGGTCGGCACGCCCCAAAGGGTAGGCGGGGCAAGATGTCGCGTCGTGCCCGGTATCCGCGCCGTCAGCTTCAACATCCTCCACGGCCGGCGGGTCGACGGCACCAGGGTCGTCGACCTCGACCGACTCGGCCGGGTGGCGGCCTCGCTGGCACCCGACCTGCTCGCCCTCCAGGAGGTCGATTCGGGCGTCCCACGCTCGGGGCGAGCCGACCAGGCGGCCGCCGTCGGCGCGGCCACCGGGCTGGCCCACACCTTCGGGAAGGCGGCGCGCGTCGGGGGGATCGGGAAGTACGGCAACGCCCTGCTGGCGCGCGGCACGATCACCGAGGTCGAGGTCCGCCCGCTGCCGAGAGCGAAGCGCAGCCACGAGCCCCGGTGCGTCGTGCTGGCCACGGTCACCCTTCCGGGCGCGGCTCCCGTCGTCGTCGCCGCCACCCACCTGTCGATCCACCGCCCCGAGGTCCACGAGCAGCTCGCCGCCGTCGTGGCCGCGTTGGTGGAGCGGGCCGCGGGCCGGCCCCACGTCCTGCTCGGCGACCTCAACCTCCGCCCCGACGAGGTTGCGCCCGTGGTGGAACGGGCCGGTCTGGCGCTCGCCCCCACGGACGAGCCGACGTTCCCCAACCCGGAGCCCCGGATCCGGATCGACCACGTCGCCGTCGGCGGCGGGATCGCGCTCGGACGAGTCGAGGTGGTGGCGACACCGTCGTCGGACCACTGCGCCCTGGTCGTCGAGCTCGACGTGCCGCCGGCCTGACGCCGGCCCGGGCGGCGGCAGGGAAAGCACGGCTGCGGCCCGAATCCCTGGACATGCGTCTCCGTCGCCGCCTCGCTCTGGTCATCGCTGCGTTGACGACCGTGGCCATGTTCCAGCTCAGCCCCTTGGCTCGCGCCGCGACGCCGGCGAGCGGGAAGGTGACCGCGCCGGGCGATCGGGTCACGTGGAAGGGCGGCCCGTTCCTGACCCCCAACCCGGTGAACGACCCTGGCGCCGGCGCCGTCGAGCCCTGTGCCGACGCCGCTGCGCCGGGCTGCGACCGCTACACCGTCACGGTCGCCGACCAGGCCGCCCCGAGCACCCTCGTCGTCACGGTCACCACGGCCAACGGCACCATCGACGACTACGACCTCTACGTTTTCCAGAACGGCGTCCGGGTCGGCACGTCGGCCGAGGGCGGCACCCCGCCGGCTGGTGAGTCCGTCGCCATCGGCCTCCCTCGGGGCAGCTACGAGGTGCGGGTGCAGGCCTACGCGGTCACCCCCGGGTCCACCTACACGGGCGAGGCCAGGCTCGCCGCCGGCGGCGCGCGCACGTTCGATGAGGGCGCGCAGGAGTGCCTCGAGCTCGTGCCGGCCAAGGCGGGCGTGGCCGGCGTCACCGACGACGGCCGTCGGGTCGCGGTCGACGTCACGGTCCTCGTCGACGAAGGCATCCCCGAGGCCCGCGCCCGCGAGGTCATGACCTACGCCCGGAAGTCGTACGCGCCCCTGGGCATCGATCTGAACGTGACCCGTTACCTGGCCATCGCCGCCCCGAGCGACGGCACGGCCAAGAAGGGAAGCCTCACCGTCGGCACGGCCGAGGGCGGGGCCATGAACACCTACGCCAAGAAGGTCATGGGCGGCGTCCGGCCGGCCGACTCCGACGTCGTCTACACGCTCACCAACAAGGACCTCTACTCCGTCGACGCCACCGCCGAGGGCGGCCGTGACTACGGGCTGCTCGGCTTGGCCGACTGCATCGGGGGCGTGCGGTTCGACAACCGCGCCTTCGCCGTCGGCGAGCTCGGTGACGACCTCGCCTTCACCGGCCCCGGCGGCACGACCTTCCTCGGCAACGCCGGGTCGAAGACGGCGTCGCACGAGATCGGCCACCTGCTCGGCGCCCACCACCACTACTTCGACTGCGTCGAGGGCCTGGCCACGGAGACGACGGACCAGCGGGAGGTCTCGCCGTGCACGATCATGGCGCCCTTCGTCGACCTGGGAAGCATCAACTTCGGCGTCGCCGACGGCGCCGCCGTCCGGGGCCACTCGCTCGCCTACGCGGCGGGCAACGATGCCGTCGCCGCGGCGGCCCGCGCCAAGGCGGAGCAGTCGGCGGCGCAGCAGGGGAGCCAGGGGTTCCGGGCCCCCGGCTACGCCCTCCTCGGCGAGGACGGTGGGATCTTCACCTTCGGCGGGGCGGCGTTCCACGGCTCCACCGGCGACCGGAAGCTGAACCAGCCGGTCGTCGGGATGGCCTGGACGCCCACCGGCGACGGGTACTGGATCGTGGCGCGCGACGGGGGCATCTTCACCTTCGGCGACGCGACCTTCGAGGGCTCCACCGGCGGGATGCGGCTGAACGCTGCGATCCTCGGCATCGAAGCGACGCCGACGGGCAAGGGCTACTGGCTCGTCGCCGCCGACGGGGGCATCTTCACCTTCGGCGACGCCGGGTTCTTCGGGTCGACGGGGGACAAGAAGCTCAACGCCCCGGTCGTCGGGCTGGGCACGACGAACTCCGGTCGGGGCTACTGGCTCGTCGCCTCCGACGGCGGCATCTTCACCTTCGGGGACGCCGCGTTCCAGGGTTCCACCGGGGACCGCAAGCTCAACGAGCCGGTGTTCGACCTGGCCGCCACCGGGAGCGACGCCGGCTACTGGCTCGTGGCCCGCGACGGCGGCGTGTTCACCTTCGGCGACGCCGGCTTCCACGGTTCGGCCGCGGCCCGGGGCAACCCCCCGGTCATCGGGCTCGACGCCACCCGCAGCAGCGGCGGGTACTGGATCGCCAACCGTGGCGGCACGGTGACCGCCTTCGGGGACGCGGCGGTGCTCGGCGACCTCCGCGGCCAGCGCCTCAACGCCCCGGTGGTCGGCTTCGCCGCCATCTGAGGAGGCGCCCCGGCGGCAGGAGTCGGCGCCACCGGTGGCGAACCCTTGGGGTGTGAGAAAGCTCCTTGCCGGCGTCATCGCCGCGCTCCTGATCGGTGCGGTCGTGCCGGCGATGGCGGCCACCCGTACCGGGTCCCCCTCGTCGGCCCCGTACGCCCCGACCGGCTCCTCAGCCGCGCCCACGAACACCTTCAGCGCCGGTCTGACCGATCTGCTGCGGACCACCCCCAAGACGGCGTCCCTCGGCGTCATCGTGCGGGGCGACTCCCTCGCAGCCGCCCGCGGCGCCGCCGAGGCCCACGGCCTGCAGGTCGCCATGACCTTCCCGCGCGTCAGCGCCGTCGTCGCCTCCGGGCCGGCCTCGGGTGTCGCCGCGCTGCGCCGGGCCAAGGGCGTCCGGTACGTCGAAGCCGACCGCCGGCTCGACTTCTTCGACGAGACCTCCAACCTCGCCACCCGAGGCCAGGAGGTCCTCGACGGCTTCACCGGCACCCGCACCGTCGAGACCACCACGCCCTGCCCGAGCCGTGCGAAGGAGAAGAAGAAGAAGAAGCCGTGCCCGCCGACCACGACGTCGGTGATGACGACGGCGGCCTCGGCGCCCGTCGACGGTTCCGGCGTGACCGTGGCCATCGTCGACAGCGGCATCGACGGCACGCACCCGATGTTCGCCGACGCCGACGGCACCAGCCGGGTCGTCCGCAACCTCCGCCTCGTCTGCACGCTGAACGTGGCCCCCGGCGCCTACGACTGCAACGGCCCCGCCGGTGACGCCAACGACGACGTCTTCGTCGACCTCAGTGGCGCAGGCCCGGCCAACGACACCGACACCATCTCCGGCGGCGGCCACGGCACCCACGTGGCCGGCATCGCCGGCGGCGGCCAGGTGACGACCAGCGACGGCCGCGAGTTCCACGGCGCCGCCCCTGGCGTGAAGATCGTCGGCCTCTCGGTCGGCCAGGCCATCTCGGTGTCCGGCGCCGCCGCCGGCCTGAACTGGGTGCTCGAGCACCACGCCCAGCCCTGCGGTCCCGACGTCCCCGCCGCCGATTGCCCGGCCATCAAGGTCGTCAACAACTCGTATGGCACGACGGGCGACTACGACCCGGAGAGCATCGACGCCCAGCTCGGTGAGGCCCTCGTCGCCGAGGGCGTCGTCATGGTGTGGGCCAACGGCAACGGCGACGAGCTCAACGACGGCGGCACCGGGGCCGACAACCGGTCGAACCCGCCGGGCCAGAGCCCCGTCCCCGGCGTGATCAGCGTCGCCAACTACGACGACGGCGGCACCGGCACCCGCGACGGCTCGCTCGACTCGAGCAGCTCGCGCGGCGAGGCCACCCGCCGTGAGACCTTCCCGGACCTGTCCGCTCCGGGGACCGACATCACGTCGGCCTGCAAGCCGACGCTCACGATCTGCCGCACGCTGCCCGGACCCGATCCCGACCCCTACTACGGCACCATCAGCGGCACCTCGATGGCCACCCCGCACGTCGTCGGCATCGTCGCCCAGCTCATCCAGGCCGGGCGCCAGGAGGGGGTCGAGCTCACGCCCGGCCAGATCGAGGACGTCCTCGAGGACACCGCCTACAAGTTCGCCTTCGGCGCCGCCTACCAGCCCGACCTGCCCGAGCGGAACGACGGCACGACCTCCTTCGACAAGGGCCACGGCCTCGTCGATGCCAAGGCCGCCGTCGCCCGCATCCGGAAGCTCACGTTGGCCGGCGAGGGCGGCCCGGCCGCGTCGCCGTGTGTCGGCGGCGTGATCGTGGTCGACCCCTCGGGTGACGGCACCGACCCGTCCGTGGACGTCACCGAGGTGACGATGGCGTGGGACGACACGGCCAAGGCGCTGACGACGACGATCCACGTCGCCGACCTCCAGGCCGCCTACCCGGCGACGTACAACGGCCAGGCCTTCTACGTCGACTTCGTGCGTGACGGCCACCCGTACTTCGTGTCGGGTGAACGTTCGATGTTCGAGGAGGCGGGTTCGTTCTCGCTCGGCCGCCCCGACCCCAACGCCAGCAACCTGCGCACCGCGCTGTCGTCGGCCGGCATGTCGGGCTCCTTCGACGACGCCGCCGACACGATCACCATCGTGTTGAAGCAGGCGGCCATCGACGAGGCCAACGCGACGCTCGACCGGCGAGGGCACGACCCCGCTGCCGCCGCTGACCAGCTTCGTGTTCCCCGACCTGTCGGTGACGTCGAACCTCGAGCGGAACGCCCTCGTGGTGGCCTCGCTGCCGGCGGGCGACAAGGGCGGGAGCGGCTGCCAGTTCACGGTGGCCGGCACCTCCGGTGGGTCGACGCCGGCCCCCCCGCCCCCGCCGCCGCCCGTCGAGGCGCCGCCGGCCGCGCAGGGCACGGTTGCGCCCGGCCAGCCCTACACGTGGGTGGGTGACCCCGCCTTCGGCGTCTCGGCCCCGCTCGTCACGGACTGCGACAACCGACTGGCCGACCCGTGCGAGGACCGCTACGTCACCGTCGCCGTCCCCGCCGGCGGCGCCGTGCTCACGGTGACGATCACGCCGGACAACCCGCTCGACGACTACGACCTCGCCGTCTACGACCCCTCGGGCCACGAGATCGGCACGTCAGGCGGCTCGCCGGTCGTCGGCGCCACCCCCGATCCGATCGGCGTCGATCCGACGTCGACCGAGACCGTCACCGTCGCGGTGACCACCCCGGGCCTCTACCGGTTCCGGATCGACCCCTACAACACGGTCGTCGGCGGCACCTACCGCGGGTCCGCCTCGCTGGGCTGAGCCCGGCTCGATCCGCACGCGAAGGAGCCCCGGCCGCATCGGCCGGGGCTCCTTTCGCGTCCACGTCTCGCCGGGCGGGTCAGCCCTCGTTGGCGAACGTCTCGACCATCTCCCGGGCGACCTCGTCGCGGTACTGCACGGGCGGGGACTTCATGAAGTAGGCGGACGCACCCATGACCGGGCCGCCCAGGCCCCGGTCCTTGGCCACCTTGGCCAGGCGCAGGGCGTCGATGATCACGCCGGCGGAGTTGGGCGAGTCGTGGACCTCGAGCTTGAGCTCGACCATCAGCGGGACGTCACCGAAGTTGCGGCCCTCGAGGCGGATGAAGGCCCACTTGCGATCCTCGAGCCACGGCACGTGATCGGAAGGGCCGATGTGCACGTCGCGGTCGGTGATGCCCTGGTCGATCTGCGAGGTGACCGACTGGGTCTTCGAGATCTTCTTGGACTTCAGCCGCTTCCGCTCGAGCATGTTCATGAAGTCCATGTTCCCGCCGAAGTTCAGCTGGTACGTGTGGTCGATCGTCGTGCCCCGGTCCTCGAAGAGGCGGGCCAGCGTGCGGTGGACGATGGTGGCGCCGACCTGGCTCTTGATGTCGTCGCCGACGATCGGCACGCCGGCGTCGGTGAACTTCTGGGCCCACACCGGGTCCGAGGCGATGAACACCGGGATGGCGTTGACGAACGCCACGCCCGCATCGAGGCACGCCTGCGCGTAGTGCTTCTGGGCGTCCTCGGAACCGACCGGCAGGTAGGAGACGAGCACGTCGGCACCGGAGTCGCGCAGGGCCTGGGTCACGTCGACGGGCTCGAGCGGCGACTCCTCGGCCACCTGGCGGTAGAACTCGCCGAAGCCGTCGAAGGTCGGGGCGCGCTGCACGGTGACGCCCAGGTCGCTGACCTCGGCGAAGCGGATCGTGTTGTTGATGTCGGCGTAGATCGCCTTGCCGAGGTCGAGACCGACCTTGGTGGCGTCGACGTCGAAGGCGGCCACGAACTCGACGTCGCCCACGTGGTAGCCGCCGAGCACGACGTGCATGAGCCCGGGCACGCGTGCGGTCGGGTCGGCGTCCTTGTAGTACTCGACGCCCTGCACCAGCGAGCTGGCGCAGTTCCCGACGCCGGCGAGGGCGACCTTGATCTTCTTACTCATTGGGGGATCCCTTCTCTGCTGCGATCAGTGAGTCGAGCCACGAGATGTCGCGCTCGGTCGTTTCGTTGGTGTGCTCCAGGAGGGAGCGGCGGTAGCGGTCGAGGTTCGTCTTGCGGGGGCTGCGGGCGAGGCGCTCCGCGAGGTGGGCTCGGCGGCGCTCGAGGAGGCGCAGGCGGGCCTCGGTCGGGAGGAAGCGGGCGAAGGCCAGCTTCAGGGCGAAGGTGCGGTCGTCGTCGGCGGCGATGGCCTCGCCGGCGAGCAGCTCCTCGAAGAGCTGTTGGCCCCGGTCGGTCATGCCGTAGACCTTGCGACCCCGTCCGCCCGGGGCACTGGTGCCCCGGCGGGCCCGGAAGGCGGCCAGCTCCCCGCCGAGCGAGCCCGTCATCGGCATCGGGCGGGCCGGCGCCGAGACGTTGGCCTCGACCGCCTTCACGGCGCCACTCGCCTCGAGCCGGCGCAGGGCCGGATAGAGCGAGCCGAACGACGCCCCGGAGAACGGACCGAGGGTCTCGCCGAGGCGCTTCTTCAGCTCGTAGCCGTGGAGCTCCTGGTCCTGCAGCAGTCCGAGGATGGCGAGTTCGAGCATGGCGTCCGGTTCGTTCGTGTCGTTCGATGTATCGGTTCGATATAACGATAGAGGACTCGGGCGTATTCCGCACGCGCCGGTACCCTGGACCCCCGATGACCTTCCGGCCCGACGTCCTGCGGGGCGCCTCCGCAGGCGCCACGACGGGCGTGGTCGACTACCGCCTGGCCCGCAACGGGGTCGTGAAGGAGTACCGGAAGGGTCGGCTCACGCGCCTCGACGTGTGCGACGCCCATCCCGAGCTCGTGCGCAACGCCAAGCACGCCAGCCGTCCGGCCACCGAGGAGTGCCCGATCTGCGAGACGCCGGGCGAGCTCGTGCTCGTCACCTACGTCTTCGGCGCCGGACTGCCGCCGAGCGGGCGCTGCATCCTCTCGGCCAAGGAGCTGGCCAAGCTCGACCGGGGCCGGGTCGATCTGGCCGGCTACATCGTCGAGGTCTGCCGGACCTGCAACTGGAACCACCTCATCCGCAGCTTCCCGGTGGGCCGCCGCGCCAACTCGTGAGCGAGACGTCGCGCCGCGAGCCGGCCCCGCGCTCGTGGCTCTGGCAGTACCGGCGGGTGGCCTACCTGGTCGTCCTCCTGGGGTTCTCCGGCGTCGCCGGCGCGCTCTTCCTCCTGGCCCAGGTGCCGCTGCCGCCGGCCGCGGAGCAGGCCCAGACCACCTTCCTCACCGACGTCCACGGCGCCCGGCTGGCGTCCATCGACGGCGGTGAGGACCGGGTGCCCGTCGCCCTCGAGACCGTCCCGCCCGCGGTCGTCGACGCCGTGCTCGCCACCGAGGACCGCAACTTCTTCCGTCACGGCGGCATCGATCCCGCCGGCATCCTCCGGGCCACGTTCGCCGACGTCCGGGGCAAGTCGCTCCAGGGCGGATCGACGCTGACCCAGCAGTACGTCAAGCAGACCTTCATCGACAACCGCGAGCGCACGGTCCTCCGCAAGCTCCGGGAGGCGTCCCTCGCCGTCAAGGTCGAGCGCCGCTACGACAAGCGCGAGATCCTCGAGCGCTACCTCAACACCGTCTACTTCGGGCGGGGCTCCTACGGCGTCCAAGCCGCCAGCCGCGCCTACTTCGACAAGGACGTCGTCGACCTCGACGTCGGGCAGGCGGCGTTCCTGGCCGGACTCATCCGGTCGCCGGAGACGGCGGACCCCGAACGCAACCCCGAGGGCGCGGCCCGCCGGCGGGACCGCAGCCTCGCCGCCCTGCGCGAGGTCGGCAAGCTCAGCCGGGCGGACTACGAGCACTTCCGCGCCATTCCGCTCGGCACCGTCGTGCTGCAGCGGGCCAACCGCGCCCCCGACATCGTCGACGCCGCCAGCACCGGCTACTTCGTGGAGTACGTGCGGGCCGAGCTCGTCCGCCGCTACGGCGAGTCCGTCACCTACCAGCGCGGCCTGCGGGTGAAGACGTCGCTCGACCTCGGCCTCCAGCGGCAGGCCTACGACGCCGTCTACGGCACCCTCGACCGCCCCGACTCCGACCCGGCCGGGGCCCTCGTGAGCATCGACGACCAGGGCCGGGTGGTCGCCATGGTCGGCGGGCGCGACTTCGCCGCCAGCAAGGTGAACTTCGCCGTCGGCAGGGAGGGTGGCGGGTCCGGTCGCCAGGCCGGGTCGACCTTCAAGCCCTTCGTCCTGGCCGCCATCGTCCGCGAGGGCTACACCGTGCAGTCGACGTTCCCGGGGCCGCCCTCGGTCATCCTGCCCAGGGCCAACGACGGGAAGGACTACGAGGTCGCGAACTACGAGGATGCCGACTACGGCGACAGCATCAACCTCATCGACGCGACGGCCAACTCCGTCAACACCGCCTACGTCCAGGCCCAGCTGTCGCTCGGTGCCGACAAGGTCGTCGCCCTTGCCCATGATGCGGGCATCCGCACCGACCTGGAGCCCAACGCCTCCCTCGTGCTCGGTACGGAGGAGGTGACGGTGCTCGACCTCGCCTCGGCCTACTCGACGTTCGCCGACCGTGGCGTGCACGTGGGGCCGCGGACGATCCTCGAGGTCCGCCGCAGCGATGGGACGGTGCTCGAGGCGGAGCGGGCGCCGGCGTCGACCCGGGTGCTCGACCGGGAGGACGCCGACGTCGTGACCCACGTCCTGCGCCAGGTCGTCGAACGGGGCTCGGGCACGAACGCCAAGTTCGGTCACGCCGTGGCCGGCAAGACGGGGACGACCCAGGACTTCGGGGACGCCTGGTTCGTCGGCTACACCCCGAAGCTGACGACGGCGGTCTGGATGGGCTTTCCGGAGGGCAACACGCGGAAGATGACCAAGGTGCGGGGGATCCGGGTGAACGGCGGCTCGTTCCCGGCGCGCATCTTCCGTCGCTACATGACCTCGGTGGCCGAGGACGACGCCTTCCTGGGTGACTTCCCCACGGTGCGGAGCTTCCCGGGCAAGAGGCTGGCGCCACCGACGAAGGTCGTGCTCCCGACGACGACCACCGCATCGACGTCGTCGACGACGTCGTCGACCACGTCGACGACCGCGGTGGGCGCCACCACGACGACGAGCACGACGGTCGCGAAGGGCGCCACGACGACCATGCCGCCGACGACCGCGGCGCCCGCCACGACGGCGCCCCCGGCGACGACGGCGCCGCCCACGACCGCCCCGCCGACGACGACGGCCCCGGCGGCGGCCGGCTGATGCGCGTCGCCCTCGTCACCCAGCACGACGGCATCGAGACCCACAGCGACGGCCCGCCGATGCTCGAGGCGTTCGCGGCACGCGGGATCGAGGCCGAGATCGTGCCGTGGGGCGCGGCCCGCCACTGGGCCGGCTACGACGGCGTGGTCGTCCGCAACGCCTGGGACTACCTCGACCGCCGCGAGGAGTTCTTCGCCTGGGCCCGGTCCGTCGAGGCCGTCACCCGCCTGGCCAACCCGGCCGCCATGCTCGAGTGGAACTCCGACAAGACCTACCTGCGCGACCTGGCCGCCGCCGGGGTGCCGACGGTGCCCACCGTCTGGGTCGCTCCGGGGGAGCGGCTGCCGCGATGGCGCTGGTCGGAGGTCGTGGTGAAGCCCTCGGTCTCGGCCGGCGCCCGGAACACCGCCCGCCACGACGGGGAGGACCGTGACGCCGTGGCCGCCCACGTCGAAGCCATCACCTCGGTCGGCGGCACGGCCATGGTGCAGCCCTACCTGAACGACGTGGACGTGCAGGGGGAGATCGGCACCTACGTCTTCGGCGGCGGCGTGAGCCACGCCATCACCAAGGGCGCCATCCTGCGGCCCGGCGCACCGCCGCCGTCCGACTTCGCCCTGGTGCTCGTCCAGGCAGTCGGCCGAGCCGAGCTCACCGGCGAGATCATCGGGTTCGCCACCGACGTGCTGCGCCGACTCCCGCCGGAGCTGCCCGCCCCCCTCTACGCCCGGGTCGACGCCCTCCGCGGCGGGGACGGTCGCCTCGTCCTGCTCGAGCTCGAGCTCTTCGAGCCCTTCCTCTTCTTCGAGACCGACCCCCAGGCCGCCCCCCGCTTCGCCCGCGCCGTCGAGACCTGGCTCCGTCCTTGACCTCTCCTCGCGGAGATGGCGGCGTCGGGAGCGCCCGCGAGCAGCCGCCCGTCGAGCGGCCAGGCCTCGGCCCGGAGGGCGGCGCCGCAGAGCGAGACCGTCAGGACGGGTGGCCGAACTCCAGGTAGCCCGTGGTCCCGGCCGCGGCGTTGGCGATGGCCTGGGTCACGCGACGGACCATCCCGGGGCCGAGGTGGTTCCCGAGGTCGTGGACGTCGACGAAGCGCGCCTCGCGGAGCTCTTCGGGCGGCAGGACGGCCCGCTCGGCGAAGCCCTCGTCGACCACGCCGCCGTCGAACAGGAACAGGATCCGGTCACCGCGCCCGCCGAGGTCGGGGAGCCAGTCCACGACCAGCAACCGGCCCACCTCGCCGGTCCAGCCGAGCTCCTCCTCGAGCTCGCGAAGGCACGCCGCACGCGGCGACTCGCCCTCCTCGACCTTGCCCCCCGGGATCTCCCACGGGTCCTTGTAGGTGCAGTCGACGAGCAGCACCCGGCCGTGCGGATCGCGGAAGACGGCCCCCGCCGCGACGAGCTTCACACGTCTTCGTGGGGGTACTGCGTGCGGCAGGAGTAGCACCAGTGCTCGACCTCGTCGAGGGTCTTCGACGAGCCCGTCTGGTCCCAGGTCTCGGGCACGACGTACATCCGCTTGACCGCCGCGACCTCGCTCTCGTCGCGGCCGCAGTTCTCACACGTGCCCAGCTGTCCTTGCATCGGGGGAGAACCTACACTTGGCCCGAAGGCCGGCAGCCGAGTGGCGCTGGACCCGACGAAGGAGGCCGCGATGCCGAAGTCGCTGCAGCTCACCGCTCCCGCGGTGCGGGCCCGCAAGGTCGCGCACGGGGCCGATCCACTGGTGATGGTCACCGCCTACGACGCGCCGGGCGCCCGCATCGCCGACGCCGCCGGCGTCGACCTCATCCTCGTCGGCGACTCCCTGGCGATGGTCGTGCTGGGCTACGACGACACCCTCCAGGTCACGACGAACGACATGGCCCACCACGTCGGCGCCGTCGCCCGAGGGCTGCGGGCCAACCGTGCGGCCGAGCGCGACCGGCCCCAGCCCCTGGTCGTCGGTGACCTCCCCTGGCTCAGCTACCACGTGAGCCGGGAGGACACGGTCCGCAACGCGGCCCGCCTCGTCCAGGCCGGCGCCACGTCGGTGAAGCTCGAGGGCGGACGCAAGCGGGTCCCGATGATCGATGCCCTCGTCGACGCCGAGATCCCGGTCATGGGCCACATCGGCCTGACCCCGCAGTCGGTGCACGCCATGGGCGGCTTCAAGGTCCAGGGCAAGGAGGCGCGCGGGGCCCAGCTCCTCGTCGACGACGCCAAGGCACTGGTCGAGGCCGGCGTGTTCTCGATCGTCCTCGAGGGCGTCCCCGACGCGGTGGCCAAGCTCGTCACGGACGCGGTCGACGTGCCGACGATCGGCATCGGGGCGGGCCCGCACTGCGACGGCCAGGTCCTCGTGTTCCACGACCTCCTCGGGCTCGAGGATCGCCTCGCGCCGAAGTTCGTCCGCCGGTACGCCGACCAGCGCACCGACGCCATCGCCGCCATCGCCGCCTACGCCGCCGACGTCCGCACCGGCGCCTTCCCGAGCGACGCCGAGAGCTACCACCTCGCCGACGACGTCGCCGAGCTCCTCGGTTTGTACGGAGGCGACGGCCGGTAGCCTCACCTGCCCATGGACCCCGAGGACCTCGACCCGCCGGACGCCCGCGTCCGCATCCTGCGCGTGGTCGTCGTCGTGCTCCTGGCCCTCGGGCTCGGGGCCTGCCTGGCCAAGGGTGCCGACGGGCCGGCCGACCCACGGGTGGTCGAGGGCCGCATCGACGGCTTCGGTGAGATCGGTTTCACCATCACGCCCGGACCGGGGCTGACGGCGATGACACCGGCCGAGCAGTGCGCCCTCCTCGCCGCCACCGAGGCCCAGCGGGCCCGCGGCCTGATGACCGTGACCGACCTCCAGGGCTACCCGGGCATGGTGTTCCGCTACAGCGCCGACAGCACCGGCGGGTACTACATGCGCAACACGCCGATGCCCCTGTCGATCGCCTGGTTCGCAGCCGACGGCACGTTCGTCTCGACGGCCGACATGCAGCCCTGCGACGACCGCACCGACTGCCCGATCTCCTCGGCCGCCGGCCCGTATCGCTACGCCCTCGAGGTCCCCCAGGGGCAGTTGGCATCCCTCGGCATCGGGCCGGGCTCGGTCCTGAAGCTGCACGGCGTCTGTCCCTCCACTTGACCAACCGGTCAAGAGAACGGGAGCCTGTAGGTATGCCGTCGCCCCTGCCCGACCCGGACGCGACGCGTCTGAGGATCGCTTTCCTCTGCTACCGGGGCAATCCGCACTCCGGTGGGCAGGGCGTCTACACCCGCTACGTCACCCGCGAGCTCCGGGATCTGGGCCACGACGTCACCGTCTTCGCCGGTCAGCCCTGGCCCGAGCTCGACGAGGGCGTGAAGTTCCAGCCCGTCCCGAGCCTCGACCTCTACCGTCACCGGTTCCCGTTCTGGGTGCCGAACAAGGTGCCGAAGACCCGCATCGACTGGCTCGAGTGGGGCCGGGAGATGACGGGGCAGTTCCCCGAGGCCCACACGTTCTCCTACCGGGTCGCCCGGATGCTCAGGGCCCAGCGGGCCGACTTCGACCTCATCCACGACAACCAGTGCCTCGGCACCGGGCTGCTCGACGTGATGGCGACGCCCGGGCGCGAACGGCCCCACGACATCCCGTTCGTGGCCACCATCCACCACCCGATCACGGTCGACTACGACCTCGAGCTGACCCATGCCGCCAGCGCCTGGAAGCGCTTCACCCTGCGGCGCTGGTACTCGTTCCTGCCCAAGCAGATCGAGGTGGCCAAGCGCGTGCCGCGCGTGATCACGGTGAGCGAGTCGTCGAAGAAGGACATCGCGGCGCAGATGGGCGTGCCGCTCGACCGGATGCGGGTCGTGCCCGTCGGCGTCGACGAGGACCGGTTCCGCCCCCGTCCCGACATCCCCCGCATCAAGGGCCGCCTGCTCACGACGGCGTCGGGCGACGTCCCGCTGAAGGGGCTCGTGCCGCTCCTCGAAGCGGTGGCCAAGGCCCGAACCGAGCGCGACGACATCCACCTGTACGTCATCGGGAAGCTGCGCTCCGGGTCGAAGATCCCGGGCACCCTCGACCGCCTCGGCCTGCGCCCCCACGTCACGTTCGTCTCCGGCGTCTCGGACGAACGCATCGTCGAGCTGTACGCGGAGTGCGAGCTGGCCATCGTCCCGTCCCTCTACGAGGGCTTCTCGCTGCCGGCCATCGAGGCCATGGCGTCGGGCGCGCCGCTGCTCGCCACCACGGGCGGCGCGCTGCCGGAGGTCGTGGGCACCGACGGCGACACCGGCCGGCTCGTGCCGCCCAACGACCCGGGCGCGCTGTGCGCCGGGATCCTCGAGCTGTTGGCCGACCCGGCCGAGCGGGCCCGCCTGGCCGAGGGCGGGCGCAAGCGCGTCCTCGACCGTTACACCTGGCGCCGCACGGCCGAAGGATCGGTCGAGCAGTACCGGGCCCTCCTCGCCGACCTGGCCGCCGCCCGACCGTCCTCCAAGGGAGCCTGACGATGTTGACCGTCGACTACGACCGACTCGGCCTGCAAGCCGGCGAGCGCCTGCTCGACATGGGCGCCGGCGGTGGGCGCCATGCCTTCGAGTGCCTGCGCCGGGGCGCCCACGTCACCGCCTTCGACCTCAACGCGGCCGATCTCAAGGACGCGCTGGCCGTGATGGGCGGGATGATGGAAGCGGGGGAGATGGCCCCCGGCACCCAGCCCGGCGCCTGCAACGGCTCGGCCCTCGACCTCCCGTTCGACGACGGCTCGTTCGAGCGGATCATCGCTTCGGAGGTCCTCGAGCACATCGGCGACGATCGCCGCGCCATCTCGGAGCTGGCCCGCGTGCTGAAGCCGGGCGGCACGATCGCGGTCACCGTCCCCCGCTGGCTGCCCGAGCTCGTGAACTGGGCCTTGTCCGACGACTACCACGCGCCGGCGGCGGTGGGCGGCCACGTCCGGATCTACCGGGAGTCGGCCCTGCGCTCGCGCCTCGAGGGCGCCGGCCTGACCGTCGTCGACCGCCATCACGCCCACGGCCTGCACTCGCCGTACTGGTGGCTCAAGTGCGCCGTCGGCGTGAACCGCGACGACCACCCGATGGTGAAGGCGTACCACCAGCTCCTCGTCTGGGACATCACCTCGCGTCCCCTGCCCCTCCAGGTCGCCGAGCGGATCCTGCAGCCGGCCATCGGCAAGTCGCTGATCCTCTACGCCGTCAAGCCCAAGGCGTGAGCCCGCTCGTCGCGCTGCCGGGGGTGCTGACGCCTCAGCAGGTGGCCGACACGGCCGCCTCCCTCGCCGCCCTGCAGCTGCCCTCGGGGCAGATCCCGTGGTTCCCGGGCGGCCACTGCGATCCGTGGAACCACGTCGAGTCGGCCATGGCCCTCGTCGTCGGCGGACGGATCGCCGAGGCCCACCGCGCCTTCGAGTGGCTGGCCTCGCTCCAACACGACGACGGCGGCTGGCACAACTACTACGTCGGCGCCGACGACTCGATCGAGGACGCCCGCCGCGACACCAACGTCACCACCTACGTCGCGGTCGGCGCGTGGCACCACTACCTCGTCACCGGCGACCGGGGGTTCCTCGAAGGCGTCTGGCCGATGGTGGTGAAGGCCATCGAGTTCGCCCTCGGCCTCCAGCGCCCGGGGGGCCAGATCCTCTGGGCCTACGACTACGACGGCTCGCCCGAGCCCTACGCCCTGCTCACCGGCTCGTCGTCGATCTTCTTGTCGTTGCGGTGCGCGCTGGCCGCGGCCGCCGTGCTCGGGGAGGAGCGCCCGGCCTGGGAGCTGGCCGCGGCCCGGCTCGGTTCCGCCGTCGCCCACCGCCCCGACACCGCGTTCGAGCCGAAGCGGCGCTGGGCGATGGACTGGTACTACCCGGTGCTGTGCGGCGCCGTCGGGGGGGCCGTCGGGCAGGCCCGCATGGACGACCGGTGGGACGAGTTCGTCATCGAGGGCTTCGGCATCCGCTGCGTCTCCGACGCCTCGTGGGTGACCGCCTCGGAGACGGCCGAGTGCGTGCTCGCCCTCGACGCCTGCGGCCGCACCGACCAGGCCCGCACCCTGCTCACCTGGGTCCAGTACCTGCGCGAAGCCGACGGCTCCTACTGGACCGGCTGCGTCCACCCCGACGAGATCCACTTCCCGGCCGAGGAGCGCACCTCCTACACCGCGGCCGTGATGCTCCTGGCCAGCGACGCCCTCGGCCACCTCACGCCGGCGACGGGCCTCTTCCGCGGCGACACCCTCCCCTTCGTCGAGGTCGAACCGACGCTGTCGACGGACCGCTAGGCGCCAGGCCGGCCGGCCCTCGGTGTAGGCAGGCCCTCGGTGTCGTCGTTGCCCTTGCGGCGGCCACAAGGGCAACCACAACCGGTCCGGGACAGCCGCAGGGGCAACCGCAACGGGGCGGCGCCGACGCCGGCGGGGTCAGGCCTTGACGAGGACGCGGAGGCTGCCGACGGCGCGGCGTTCGGTGTAGGCGCCGGACGCGAGGGCCTCGCAGTAGAGCTCGTAGGGCGGGCGGCCGCCGTCGGCGGGGTCGGGGAAGACGTCGTGGATGGCCAGGGTGCCGGCGGCGGCGAGCTTGGGCGTCCATGCGCGGTAGTCGGCCCAGGCGACGTCCGATCCGTGGCCGCCGTCGATGAACAGGAACGCCAGCGGCGTCGTCCAGTGCGCCGCGACCGTCGTGGACTCACCGATCACGGCCACGACCACGTCCTCGACCCCGGCACCGCTGATCGTCCGGCGGAAGGTCGGGAGCGTGTCGAACCGGCCCGTGACGGGGTCGATGAGCGTCTCGTCGTGGTGCTCCCACCCGGCCTGGTTCTCCTCGGAGCCCCGGTGGTGGTCGACGGTGAACAGGACCGAGCCCCGGGCGCGGGCGGCGGCGCCGAGGTAGATCGCCGACTTCCCGCAGTAGGTGCCGACCTCGAGCAACGGCCCGTCGCCGGCGGCTTCGGCGGCCGCGTCGTGCAGCGCGAGCCCCTTCGTCCGGGGGCATGAACCCCTTCGCCGCCTCGGCCGATCCTCGCAGTGCCTCGTCCATCGGCGGGACAGTATGCGGCGATGGCGGCCGGCGACGAAGCGGAGGTGCTCGCCGGCGCATTGGCCGCCCTCGGCGTGGATCCCGTCGACGGCGTCGAGCTGCTGGCCGTGCAGAAGGGGCGCCGGCAGGTGGCCCGAGTGGGCCCGCTGGTCGTGAAGGCCTTCGCCCGTCGCGAGGCCGCGGCCTTCCGGCGGGAGCGCGAGGGCCTGCAGGCGTTGACCGGAACGGGTCTCGGCGTCGAGCTGGTCGACAGCGGCGACCACTGGGTCGCCACGGGTTTCGTCGAGGGAACCACGGTCCCGATGCACCTCGAGGTCGGCGAGGCGGCCATCCACCGGGCCCTCGGGCCCTGGCTGGCGGCCCTCCACGCCGTCGGCCCGGCCGGCATGCGTCCGTGGTCCGTGGTCGATCGTCTCCGGGCCCGGTTGGCCGGCCTTCCGCCCCGGTGCCCGCCGGCGTTGGCCGATGACCTGCGGCTCTTGGTCGAGCCCCTGCTCGGATTCGTGATGGACGATGCGTTCGTCCACGGCGACTGGGGCACGGCCAACGTGCTGGTGCGACCGGAGGCGCCGGCGGAGGTCGTGGCGATCATCGACCTCGAGGACGCGCACCGTGGCGACCCGGCGGAGGACTTCGCGTGGCAGGTGCTGGCGGGACCGACCGGACCCCAGCTGGCGGCGATGGCGCCCGCCTATGGGCGCTCGCTCGGTCCGCACGCCGTCGAACGCCTCGTGGTCTGCGGGGCCGAGAAGTGCCTGGACGTGCTCGGGTGGTCGCTCGCCGGTGCCCAGGGCGAGCGCTTCCACGGGCGGTGCGTCGCGACGCTCGAGGAGCTGGTCGCCGGGACGTGGCCGGAGGCGCCCTGAGCATTCGTGTCGTACCCCCGTGGCACGCTCGCCCTAGGAGGTCGGCCGGGTCGTCGGGTACCATCGACGGGTCTGCTCACCTGCCCCGATCGCCGGGGCCCCGCCTCGCTTCGGCGACGGGTCCACAGGGAGGAACTGATAGCTGATGCGACCTTACGAGGTCATGATCATCCTCAACGCGTCGTTGGAAGAGGATGCACTCCGCGGTTGGATCGACCGTGCGCAGGAGATCATCCGCACCAACGGCGGCACCCCGAATCGGGTCGACCGCTGGGGGAAGCGCCGCTTCGCCTACGAGCTGAAGCACCAGTGGGAGGGCTACTACGTCCTCATCGAGGCCACGGCCGAGCCCATCGCGATGAGCGAGCTCGACCGGGCGCTCCTTCTCGCGGACGACGTCGTCCGCCACAAGGTCATCCGGCTCCCCGAGGGCGTCGCCGGCCGCAGCGTGCGACCGCCCGCCACCGAGGAGTCGTCGGAGCCCACAGCGGCCGTGGCAAGGAACGAGAGCTAAATGGCGAACAACATCAACAGCATCACGATCGTGGGCAACATCACCCGCGATCCGGAGTTGCGGTTCACGCCCACCGGTGTGGCCACGGCGCAGTTCGGCGTCGCGGTGAACCGGAGCTGGCAGAACCGCCAGACCCAGGAGTGGGAGGAGCAGACCTCGTTCATCGACGTGGTCTGCTGGCGCGACCTCGCCGACAACGTCTCCACGTCGCTGAGCAAAGGTTCCCGCGTCATCGTCACCGGCCGCCTCGAGCAGCGGAGCTGGGAGACGCAGGAGGGCGACAAGCGGTCGAAGGTGGAGATCGTCGCCGACGAGGTCGGCGCCAGCCTTCGCTTCGCGACGGCGGAGGTGACCCGCACCGAGCGCAAGGGCGCGGGTGAGGGCGGCTTCGGTGGCGGTGGCGGCAACAACCAGGCCAGCCGCCCCGTGGCGAACAACGCGCCTGCGGGCGGCGACAACTACGGCTACGACGAGGAGCCCTTCTGATGGCAAAGAGCAACGATCGCGACCGGGACAGCCGGCGCCGCGGACCGAAGGACGCACCTCGCAAGGGCGCCAAGAAGAAGGTCTGCGTCTTCTGCAGCGAGCACATCGCGTACGTCGACTACAAAGACGTCAACCTGCTCCGCCGCTTCATGAGCGACCGGGGCAAGATCCGCGCCCGTCGCGTCAGCGGCAACTGCACGCAGCACCAGGCCCACGTCGCGGTCGCCATCAAGACGGCCCGCGAGCTGGCCCTCCTCCCCTACACCCAGCGCACGGTCTCCGAGCGCACCGGGGGCCGGGGCGGCGGCGGCGGTCGTGGCGCCCCCCGGGGTGCCCCGGCCAACGTCGAGGCCGACGAGACCTCCGAGGCGGAGGACGAGCTCGGTGCCGACGTCGACGACACCGACGACGATGAGGTCGAGGTCGAGGCATGAGGATCGTGCTGCGGGCCGACGTCGACAACGTCGGCAAGAAGGGCGACATCATCGACGTCGCCGACGGGTTCGCCCGCAACTACCTGCTCCCGAAGGGCCACGCCATTCGGGCCACGACGGGCATCGTGGGCCAGGCGACGGCGATGCGCCGCAGCCGCGACCTGAAGGACGCCAAGGACCGCGAAGCGGGCGAGACCATCGCCCGGAAGCTCGTGCCCATGGTCATCAAGGTCACGGCCCGGGCCGGCGGCGAGGGCAAGCTCTTCGGCTCCATCACCAGCCAGGACGTCGTGACCGCCGTGGCCGAGCAGGCCGGGGTCGAGCTCGACCGTCGCAAGGTCCACCTCGACGACCCGATCCGCACCGTGGGCACCCATGAGGTGCCGGTGAAGCTCCACAGCGACGTGCAGTTCCGCATCACCGTCGAGGTCACCAAGAGCTGAGGCTCAGTCCCCGGCGTCGCCTGCTGCGCAGGTGGCGTCGGGGACCACCTCGATCCGGCTGCCCTCGCTCGCGAGGTCGACCGTCGACCGCACGCACTCACCGACGTCGACGCCCTCGATGGCCTTCGGGTCGGGCACCTCGACGCAGCGGCTCGTCGCGCCCCGATCCGGGCTGACGCACACCCGCGTCGATGTCACCGACATCACCCGTCCCGTGATGAGGTCGGCGGCGTCGTCTCCGCCCCCGCAGGCGCCCAGCCCGAGGACGACGACGGCGACGACGCGGAGGACGACGAGGCGCGGGCGCACGGGGCGATTCTTGTCCCAGCGCCGTCGTACAACGAGGGCATGCCCGCGACGCCCCACCGCCCGGCTGTGGACAAGTGCCGGGTTGTCCACCGGTCGTCCACAGCAAGATCCCCTGAACTCGGGGGTCCATCCACTCGTTCCCCACAAGCCATCCCGGCTTCACTCTGACGAGCCATGGCCCTGCCGTTCGACGAAGCCCGCCGCCGCGCCCCCGACCGGTCGGCACGGGGTCTCGCGTGCCCCCGCACAACCTCCAAGCCGAGGAGTCGCTCCTCGGGGCGATGCTGCTCAGCAAGGACGCCATCGCCGCCGCCACCGAGACGTGCAGCGCCGACGACTTCTACAAGCCCGCCTACGGCCACGTCTTCGAGGCCATCACCAGCCTCTACAGCCACGGTGAACCGGCCGATCCCGTCACGGTGGCCGACGAGTTGCGTCGCGCCGACCTGCTCGACGTCATCGGCGGCTCCGCCGTCCTCACCGACCTCCAGGGCAACACCCCGGCCATCGGCAACGCCGCCCACTACGCCCGCATCGTCGAGGAGCACGCCCTCCTCCGCCGCCTGATCGGCGTCGCCGGCGAGATCGCCGAGATCGGCTACTCGGTGCCGGAGGACGTCGAGGCCGCCATCGACGACGCCGAGTCCATGATGTTCGAGGTGGCCCAGCGCCGGGTCACCGACTCGATGGCCGACCTGCGGAGCCTGCTCGGCAACAGCCTCGACCGGCTCGCCGCCCTCTACGACCGGGGCGACGCCATCACCGGCACGCCGACGGGCTACCACGACCTCGACGAGCGCCTGTCGGGCCTCCAACCCTCCGCCCTCTACATCGTCGGCGCCCGACCCGGCGCCGGCAAGTCCTCCTTCGCGCTCGGCATGGCGGCCCACGCCGCCGTCGAGAGCCAGCTGCCGGTGCTCTTCTTCACCCTCGAGATGAGCCACGACGAGGTCACCCAGCGCCTGCTCAGCAGCGAGGCCAAGGTCGAGGCCACCCGGCTGCGCAACGGCAAGCTGCAAGACACCGACTGGAACAAGATCAGCCACGCCATCGGGCGGCTCAGCGAGGCGCCCCTCTACATCGACGACAACCCGAGCCTCACGATCATGGAGATGCGCGCGAAGGCCCGTCGCCTGAAGAGCCGCGTCGGCGGCCTCGGCCTCATCGTCATCGACTACATCCAGCTGATGACCGGCCGACGAAGCGCCGAGAACCGCCAGGTCGAGGTGTCCGAGATCAGCCGTGGGCTCAAGATCCTGGCTCGCGAGCTCGAGGTGCCGGTGGTGGCCCTCAGCCAGCTGTCCCGAGGCCTCGAGATGCGGGCCGACAAGCGGCCGATGCTGGCCGACCTGAGGGAGTCGGGCAGCCTCGAGCAGGATGCCGACGTCGTGATGTTCATCTACCGCGACGAGCTCTACAACCCCGACAGCCCCGACCGGGGCGTCGCCGAGGTCATCGTGGCCAAGCACCGATCCGGCCCGACCGGCACCGAGCGCCTGGCCTTCCTCGACCGCTACACCCGCTTCGCCAACATGGCGAGGGTCTAGGCGCCGTCGCTCCGGATCGTCGTCGTACCGGACCGAAATCGTTTGGGTCGCGCGGTACCGACCCACGACACTGCCGCCGTGCCCCGTCGCGACGCCCTCCTCGCCGCCGCCGTCGCCTGCGTCTGGGGGATCAACTTCGTCGTGATCCACGTCGGCCTGGCGTCGTGGCCTCCGCTGCTCTTCGCCGCCCTCCGCTTCACCGTCACCGCCTTCCCGGCCGTGCTCTTCGTCCGCCGACCCCGGGGCGTCGACTGGCGCCTCGTCGTCGGTGTCGGTCTGTTCATGAGCGCGGGCCAGTTCGGCCTCCTCTTCGTCGGCATCGATCGGGGCGTGCCGGCCGGGCTGGCCAGCCTCGTGCTCCAGCTCCAGGCCGCCTTCACCGTGCTGCTGGCGGTGCTGTTCCTCGGGGAGCGTCCGCGCCGGGCCCAGCTCGTGGGTGGCGCGGTCGCCTTCACCGGCATCGGCCTCATCGCCGCCGACCGGGCCGGCGCCGTCCCGCTCGGTGCCCTGCTCCTCGTCGTCGGCGCCGCCGCGTCGTGGGGCATCGGCAACGTCTGCTCCCGGCTGGCCAAGGCGCCCGACCCGGTGGCCCTGCTCGTGTGGTCGAGCCTGGTGCCGCCGCTGCCCCTGGCCGCCGCGTCGCTGCTCCTGGAGGGCCCCGCCGCGGCTCGCGACTCGTTCGTCCACGTCGACGCCCGCGGCCTCCTCGCCTTGGCCTACGTCGTCGGGGCCTCGACCTTCTTCGGGTACACGACGTGGAACGCGCTGCTCCACCGCCACCCGGCCACGTCCGTCGCCCCGTTCACCTTGCTCGTGCCGGTCGTCGGCATCACGGGGGCCTGGATCTTCCTCGGCGAGCGGCCCGGGCCGGTCGAGGTCGTCGGCGCCGCGATCGTGATCGCCGGCCTGGCCCTCACGGTGCGGGTCCAGGTGGCAGTCGCAGGGCCGGGTCGGGCGGAGATGACCGCCGCCGGGCGGGTGGAGGTCGAGCGGGAAGGAGCAGCGGCGCCCTGCGGGAGCGCCCCCTGATCCTTCGGGCTGGAGGGCAACTCGACCCCCACCGGCACCCGGCGGATGCGACCCGCTGGAGGACGGGTTGCTCTCCGATCTTCGACCACTCTCCGTGGTAACTTGAGCGACGCCGTAGCCTCCGGTCGTGGATCGGCGCCCGCTCACGTTCGTGCACCTGCCGCCCTCGTCGACCGCACGGGAGGTGTCCGTCCGTGTTCGCTCGGTGACGACCTGTTGCCCCTGTTGGTGCTCGCGCTCGGGGGTGCGCTGCTCGTCGGGAACGGGCTCGCGCTGCTCCGCCCGCCGCCGACGTCGGAAGATGGCGACCTCCCGCGGGCCCCGGTGGCCCGTACGGCCGTGATGATGGTCGTGGGCCTGGTGGCGACCATCTGGGCCCTCGCCACGCTCACCACGTGAGCGACCGACTGGCCCGCCAGCTCGAGTTCCTCGGCGAGATGGACAAGGCCAAGTCGATCTTCCGCCAGAGCTACGTCAGCGACGGCTCGCGCCGGGAGAACGACGCCGAGCACATGTGGCACCTGGCGCTGTTCGTGCTCGTCCTGGCCGAGCACGCCGACGAGCCCGTGGACCTGCTTCGGGTCCTGCAGCTGGTGCTCGTCCACGACATCGTCGAGATCGACGCCGGCGACGTCTTCGTCTACGACGACGCGGCGCGGGCCGGCAAGGCCGCCGCCGAGCGGGCCGCGGCTGACCGGCTCTATGGCCTGCTGCCTGCGGACCAGGGGGCCGAGCTGCGGTCGCGGTGGGACGAGTTCGAGGAGCGGTCGACCCCGGAGGCCCGCTTCGCCGCCACCGTCGACCGGCTCCAACCGCTGTTGCTGAACCTGGCCACGCAGGGCCGATCGTGGCGGGAGCACGGCGTCACCGCCGACCGCGTGTTCGCCCGCAACGCCCACATCGCCGAAGGGTCACCGCGATTGTGGGCCCACGTCCGCGGCCTTCTGGAGGACGCCGTGGCCCAGGGTTACCTGCCCGAGGCCTGAGCCGCCTCGTCGGCCTCGATCTCGACGAGCTGACGGATCCGGCTCACGTGCCGATCACCCTCGAAGGGCGTGGAGAGGAAGACCCCCACGATCTCCTTGGCCATCGCCACCGCGAGCACCCGCGCCCCCATCGACACGACGTTGGCGTCGTTGTGCATCCGGGCCATCCGCGCCATCCACACGTCGTGGCAGAGCGCGGCCCGGACGCCGTGGACCTTGTTGGCTGCGATCTGCTCGCCCTGCCCGCTCCCGCCCAGCACGATGCCGAAGGCCGCGTCCCCTCCGACGACGGCGCGGCCGGCCGCCGCGCACAGCGGGGGGTAGTCGACGGGCTCGACCGAGTCCGTCCCGAGGTCGACCACCTCGTGGCCGACGCTCTCCAGCCAGGGCACCAGCTCGGCCTTCAGCGGGAACCCGGCGTGGTCGGCGGCGATGGCGATCCTCATGGCCCGGCAGTTTGGCGGAACCACCGGACGTCGGGGACGATCGGAGGGCGATGCGCGTCTGGATCGATCAGGACCTCTGCACCGGCGACGGCCTGTGCACGGACCACGCCCCCGAGGTCTTCACCCTCCTCGAGGACGGCATCGCGTACGTGAAGCAGGCCGGTCAGGTGCTGAACGACCCCGGGGGATCGGGCAGCCTCGCCGTCATCCCGCCCGGCCTCCTCCAGGCCACGATCGACGCGGCCGACGACTGCCCCGGCGAGTGCATCTTCATCGAGGCGGACTGACGGCTCGAACGGCCGCCTCGAAGGAACCGTCGCCGAGCACATCCGAGGTTTGGTCCCGACCCGCTCGGGGTACTCGGCACCCGTGCCCATCGTCCTGTGGTGGGTCCGACCAGGGTGTCGTAGGCGGTCGTGAGCGCCCGCGACGAGATCACGCTGGCCGCCCAACCGGCCAGCGTTTCCGCGGCGCGACGGTTCGTCCGGACGCTTCTGGAGGAGGAAGCCGGCCGCGTGGCCGAGGATGCGGTGCTGGTCGTGTCCGAGCTCGTGGCCAACGCCGTCCTCCACGCCGGCGGACCCGTCTCCGTGGCCGTGACCTACGACGAGGCGCCTCCCGGTCGGGTGCGGCTGGAGGTGGGCGATGGGAGCCCCGTCCTGCCCTCCGTGCGCAGCTACGGGGCGGGCGCCTCGACGGGGCGCGGCCTCGCTCTCGTGGCCATGCTCGCCTCCCGCTGGGGCGTCGAACGGGCGGCCGGTTCGGGAAAGATCGTGTGGGCCGAGCTGGTGGGAGCCGACGCCGGCGCCGACGCCGATCGCCCGCCCATGTCGACGGGCGGATCGGCGGCGCCCACACCGCCGGCTGCGGCCAGGCATCGGGTGCGGTTCCTCGGGGTCCCGGTCGGCCTCTACCTCGAGCTCCAGGAGCAGAACGACGCCGTGCTCCGCGAGCTCGAGCTCCTGGCCTTCACGGCCGACCACCACGGCGAGCTCGACCCCAGCCCGGAGCTGGTCGACGTGATCGAGCGGTCACGACGCTTCTTCAACGTCGCTCGCGAGGGCTTCCGCCGCGAGGTCATGGCCGCGGCCGAGCGCGGCGTGGAGCTCGTCGACCTGACCGGCTGGTCCGACCCGGCCACCATCGTCCCCTCGGCCGACTTCGTCGGGCTGTTCGAGCAGGCCGAGGACCTGGCCGCCCGGGGCGAGCTGCTCATCGGCGCCGCCCCCGCACCGGTCCGTCACCTCCGGCGGTGGTTCGTGGCCGAGATGTCCCGCCAGCTCCTCGAAGGGGAGCCCCCGGCCCGCTTCGCCCGACCACCGGAGGATCCCGCCCGATAGGGAGGGGGGCGCGCCGTCCGCTGTCCCCTCTCCGGCCGGGGAGAATGGCGGGGTGATCCTCGTCGACGTCGCACGCGTCTCCGCCGCCCGTCCGGGCCGGCCGCTGTTCGAGGACCTGTCGGTGACGTTGGCGACCGGCGACCGGCTGGGTGTCGTCGGGCTGAACGGCACCGGGAAGTCGACGCTCCTGCGGGTGCTCGCCGGCGTGGATCCGCCCGAGGGGGGCACGGTCCGGACCGGCCGTGACGTGCGCATCGGCTTCCTCGAGCAGCGGCCGGAGCTCCCGGCCGGCACGGTGCGGGCCGCCGTCGGCGAGGGTTGGGAGGCGGCGGCGGTGCTCGAGCACCTGGGCATGGGCCGCCTCGTCGACGCCGACGTCGCCACGCTGTCGGGCGGCCAGGCCAAGCGGGTGGCGCTGGCCCGGTTGCTGGTCGAGGAGTCCGACCTGCTCGTGCTCGACGAGCCGACCAACCACCTCGACATCGACGCCATCGCCTGGCTGGAGGAGCGCCTGGCCCGCCACCGCGGCGGGCTGGTCCTCGTGACCCACGACCGCCACGTCCTCGATCGCGTCACGACCCGCGTCCTCGAGCTCGACCGCGGCCGCGGCTACGTGCACGACGGCGGCTACGCCGGGTACCTCGAGGCCCGGGCGCTCCGCGAAGAGCAGGCCGCGGTGGCCGAGTCGGTCCGGAAGAACCTGGCGACGCGGGAGCTGGCGTGGTTGCGCCGGGGCGCGCCGGCGCGGACCCGCAAGCCCAAGGCCCGCATCGAGGCGGCGACGGCCATCGTGACCGGCCGGGCCCAGGCCGCGGCGCGGCTGGGTGAGCTCGACCTCCACTTCGGCACGCCTCGCCTAGGCGACAAGGTCATCGAGCTCCACGGCGTCGGGCATCGGTGGAACGACGGGCCGTACCTGTTCTCGGACCTCGACCTCGACCTCGATCCTCGCGAGCGCATAGGCATCGTGGGGCCGAACGGGAGCGGCAAGTCCACGCTCCTCGACGTGATCGCCGGCCGCCTGACACCGGCGCAGGGCGAGGTCGAACCGGGCACCACCATCCGCATCGGCTACTACGACCAGAACGGCGCCGAGCTCGATCCGAACCAGCGGGTACGGGAGGCGGTCGCCGCGCCGCACCCGCCGACGTCGGAGCACGCCGTCCTGCTCGAGCGCTTCTGGTTCGACCGCGACGCCCAGTTCGCTCCCATCGGCACGCTGTCCGGCGGCGAACGCCGGCGCCTGCAGCTGCTGTTGGTGCTGGCCCAGCGCCCGAACGTGCTCCTGCTCGACGAGCCCACCAACGACCTCGACCTCGACACCCTCCGGGTCCTGGAGGACTTCCTCGAGGACTGGCCCGGAGCGCTCATCACCGTCAGCCACGACCGCGCCTTCCTGGAGCGGACGGTCGAGGACGCCCTCGTGCTCGACGGGCGGGGCGACGCGCGGCGCGCGCGCCCGGCGGCTACGCCGCGTGGGAGGAGGCGCGGCGAGCCCGGCACCAACCCCGCGCCGGTGCCGGGGAGACCGCCCACGCCGAGTCGCCGGCCGTCGCGTCCCGCGCGCCGGAGAAGGTGCCGAAGCGTCGATCGGCGGCCACCGTGCAGCGGTTGCTGATGCTCGCCGAGCGGGAGGTGGCCCAGCTCGACCGGCGCCGCGACGACCTCGGGACCGAGATGACGAAGGCCGGCGCCGATCACGTGGAGCTGGCCCGGCTCGGCTCCACGCTGGCCGAGGTGCAGGCCGAGCTCGAGGTCGCCGAGGAGCGATGGCTCGCGCTGGCCGCGGAAGCGGAAGGATGAGGCCCGTGCGTGCCGTTCCCGCCCTGCTGCTCGGTTTCACGCTGCTGGTCGGCGCGTGCTCCGGCGACGCACGGGACGGCCGCGCGTCCTCCTCGGCCACGACGACGACGACGACGGAGGTGGCGCCGGGCGCCGCGACCACGACGGCGCCGGCGGGGTGTGCTCCCGCCCGTGCCGCCGAACCGGGCGCCACCTCGGGCACCCTCGCCTTCGGCGGCGTCGACCGCACCTACACCCGGATCGTCCCGGCCGGGTACACCGGCACCTCGGCGGTGCCGGTCGTGTTCGACTTCCACGGCTACGGCTCCACCGCCGGTCAGCAGGTCGCCTACAGCGAGATCGCCCCGGTGGCCGATCGCGAGGGCTTCGTCGTGGTGGCACCCGACGGGCAGGGCGCGACGAAGCACTTCACCCTCCTGGGCGCCACCGCCACCGAGGCCGACGACGTGGACTTCACGATGGCGCTCCTCGACGAGGTCGAACGCACCCTCTGCGTCGACGCCTCACGCGTGTATGCCATGGGGATGTCCAACGGCGGCGCCCTCTCCTCCGTGCTGGCCTGCCGGGGCGCCGATCGCTTTGCTGCGGTCGGCGCCATCGCCGCGATGATCTACCTGCCGGCCTGCGACACCGCCTCGCGCGTGGTCCCCATCGTGTCGTCCCAGGGCACGGCCGACCCGGTCGTCCCGTTCGCCGGCGGTCGGGTCAACTGCTGCGGCAACCCGACGATCCCGGGGGCGCCGGAAACGATGGCCAAGTTCGCGTCCCACGCCGGCTGCCAACCCGGTGCGGTGGACAGCCGCATCGGCGCCGCCGTCGTCCTCCATCGGTACGCAGGGTGCAAGGACGGTGCCGCCGTCGACTTCTACGAGGTCGAAGGCGGCGGCCACACCTGGCCGGGCGCGTCCGCCGACCTCTCCGGCCGCGGTCTCGGTGCGACGACCCAGGACATCGAGGCCACCGAGGTGTTGTGGTCGTTCTTCGAACAGCACCGCCGGACCGGCGGATGACTCGCTCGCGCCGCCCGCCCCTGTCACACTTCCGGGCCACATGCGACTGATCCTGCTGGGCGCTCCAGGCGCGGGGAAGGGAACCCAGGGCATCCGCCTGGCCGACCACTACGGCGTGGCCCACGTGTCGAGCGGTGACATCCTCCGCCAGCACGTGGCCGACGGGACGTCGCTCGGTCAGAAGGTGGCGGCCCACGTCGCCGAGGGTGAACTGGTGCCCGACGACCTCGTGCTGGCCGTGATCGGACGGGCGGTCGCGGAGGCGATGGAGACGGGCGGCTACCTGCTCGACGGGTTCCCCCGCACGCTGGCCCAGGCCGAGCGGGCGTACGAGGGGGCGTCCCGCGCCAACGTGACGGCCCACGCCGTGCTCTACCTCGAGGTCCCGGACACAGTGGCCGAGGAGCGCCTCCTCGAGCGGTCGACCACCTCCGGACGCGTGGACGATGCCTCGATCGGGGTCATCCGGCACCGGCTCGAGGTCTTCCACCATCAGACGATGCCGCTGCTGGACTTCTACCGCGACCGCGGGGTGCTCGTCACCGTCGATGCCAGCCCCCCGCCCGACGACGTGGCCCGGACCATCATCACGGCGGTCGACGCCAAGGTCGGCGCCAACCCCACCTAGGCGGTGGAGTTACTGGACTTGACGTGGGCCGTGGCTGCCTGCCATCCTCCTCCAACCCGATAAACCTGATGTACTTGATCAGGTTTCGTGACACCAGGAAGACGCATGCCCGCCCCCCGCCGCACCCCCCTCCTCCTCATCCTCCTCGTCCTGGTCGGCCTCGCGGCCGGCGCGTGCGGAAGCGACGGCGGTGCCTCCGACGACACCGCGGCGGCCGGCACGACGGTGCGGCTCGGCTACTTCCCGAACGTCACCCATGCGACCGCCATCGTCGGGGTCGAGAAGGGGATCTTCCAGGAGCAGCTCGGCGCCGACAAGCTCCGGACCTCCACCTTCAACGCCGGTCCGGCCGCCGTCGAGGCCCTGTTCTCCGACGCCCTCGACGCCGCCTACGTCGGCCCGAACCCCGCCATCAACGCCTACGTCAAGTCCAAGGGCGAGGCCGTTCGCATCATCGCCGGCGCCACCTCCGGCGGTGCGTCCCTCATCGTGAAGCCGGAGATCACGGAGGCCGCCGACCTCGAGGGCAAGAAGATCGCCTCCCCGCAGCTCGGCGGCACCCAGGACGTGGCCCTGCGGTCCTGGCTGAGGGAGCACGGGATCAAGACGACGCCGGAGGGCGGCGGCGATGCCTCGATCCTCCCGCAGGACAACGCCCAGACCCTCGAAACCTTCAAGAGCGGGGACATCGCCGGCGCCTGGGTCCCCGAGCCCTGGGCGACGCGATTGGTCACCGAGGGCGGCGGCAAGGTCCTGGTCGACGAGTCGAGCCTGTGGCCGGATGGGGAGTTCGTCACCACCCACCTGATCGTCCGCACGAAGTTCCTGAAGGAGCACCCCGCCACCGTGCGGCGGCTCCTCGCGGGTCAGGTGGCGGCCAACGACTTCATCGCCGAGCACGAAGCCGAGGCCCAGATGCTGGTCAACTCGGGAATCGAGAAGGTCACCTCGAAGCGCTTGGCCGACGCCGTGATCACCGGCGCCTGGAAGCACCTGCGGTTCACCAACGACCCCATCGCCTCGTCGCTGGCCACCTCGGCCAAGCACGCGGAGGAGGTCGGCCTGCTCGACAAGGTCGATCTGAAGGGCATCTACGACCTCGGGCCGCTCAACGAGGTCCTGAAGAAGGCAGGCGAAGACCAGGTGCACGCCGCATGACCGTGACCGAAGCGCTCACCCGACCCGAGCACCGGACCGAAGCCGCCGTCCGGATCACCGGCGTCACCAAGCGGTACGGCACCGGCGTGCTCGCGCTCGACGACGTCGACCTCACGGTCGGCGTCGGCGAGTTCGTGTGCCTCGTCGGTGCGTCGGGCTGCGGCAAGAGCACCCTGCTGAACCTGATCGCCGGCCTGGACTCGCCCACGTCCGGCACGGTCGAGGTCCCCGGCGGCCGCCCCACCCTCCTGTTCCAGGAAGCCGCCCTCCTGCCGTGGCAGACGGCCGCCGGCAACGTCGAGCTGGCCCTGCGCCTGCGCGGGGTCGCCAAGCGCGAGCGGCGGACGCGGGCGACCGAGCTCCTCGAGCTCGTCCACCTGGGCGGCATGGGCGAACGTCGGCCCCACGAGCTCTCGGGCGGGATGCGCCAGCGGGTCGCGCTCGCACGGGCGCTGGCCCAGGAGCCGGACATCCTGCTCATGGACGAGCCCTTCGGTGCGCTTGACGCGATGACCCGCGACCTCCTCCACGACGAGCTCGAGCGGATCTGGGCCGAGACCGCCAAGACGATCGTCTTCGTCACCCACAACGTCCGCGAGGCGGCCCGCCTCGGCGACCGGATCGTCCTGCTCACGAGCCGGCCCGGCCGCGTGGCCGTGGAGTTCCCCGTCGACATCGACCGGCCCCGCCGCATCGAGTCGCCGGCCGTGTCCGGTCTGGCCGGCGAGGTCACCGCCGCGCTGCGCCGGGAGGTGGCGCGTCATGGCCGTTGACGAACGGGTCCTGACCCAGCAGCTGGCGGGGCTCGACGCCCTCGAGCAGGAGGAGCGCCGACGGGTCACCGCCGGCTTCGTCTGGTCTCGAACCTGGCCCAAGCTCGCGGCATTGGTTCTCGCCCTCGGGGGTTGGCAGCTCGTCGTCGCCTCGGGGTGGCGTCCCTCGTACGTGCTCCCCGGGCCCGGCCCCGTCTTCGGCCACCTCGGCGAGATGGTGCGAACCGGCGACTTCTGGCGAGGCGTCGCCGTGACCGCCCGGCGCGCCGCCGTGGGCTACGGCCTGGCCGTGCTCGTGGGTGGCGTGGTGGGCGCGCTGGTGGCCACGATCCGGGTGCTGCGCATCGCCGTGGGCGCCCTCATCACGGGCCTCCAGACGATGCCGTCGATCGCCTGGTTCCCCCTGGCCGTCCTGCTGTTCAAGCTCTCCGAGGGGGCGATCACGTTCGTGGTCGTGCTCGGCGCCGCGCCGTCGATCGCCAACGGGCTGATCGGTGGCGTCGATCACGTGCCGCCGATCCTGCTGCGGGCCGGACGCATGCTCGGCGCCAAGGGCCCGACGCTGTTCCGCCACGTGATCCTCCCGGCCGCGCTGCCGTCGTGCCTCGCCGGCCTCAAGCAGGGGTGGGCCTTCGCGTGGCGGAGCCTGATGGCGGGCGAGCTGCTCGTCCTCCTCGGCGTGCCGTCGATCGGCGCCCGGCTCCAGGCCGGCCGGGAGCTCAACGACGCCACGTTGTTGCTCTCGATGATGATCGTCGTGCTCGTGATCGGCCTCGTCATCGACGGACTCTTCGGCGCCGCCGACCGGGCCCTCCGCCGCCGCCGGGGTCTCGTCGAGACCGCGACCTGACGCCGCCCGCCCTGCCAGACTCGGCGGGTGCACATCTCGGCCAAGGCGGAGTACGCCATGCGGGCACTCCTCACCCTGGCCGCCGAACCCGATCAGCGGTCGCTCACCGCCGAACGCCTCGCATCGGCGCAGTCGCTGCCGGTGAAGTTCCTCGAGAACATCCTCGTCGACCTCCGCCGGGGCGGCCTCGTCCGCAGCCAGCGGGGGTCCGAGGGCGGGTACCGGCTGGCCCGGCCGGCCAACGAGATCACGGCCGCCGACGTCCTGCGCCTGGTCGACGGGCCGTTGGCCGAGGTGCGGGGCGAGCGTCCGGAGCAGTCGAGCTACGAGGGTCCGGCCGAGCACCTCAAGGAGGTGTGGGTGGCGGCCCGAGCCGCGCTGCGGTCCGTCCTCGAGCACGTGACGCTGGCCGACATCGCCAGCGGCAAGCTCCCCAAGCCCATCGCCAAGATGGCCGCCGACCCCGACGCCTGGGTCATCCGCACGCCCTGACTCAGCGCAGGTAGCCCAGCCGCCGGGCCCCTTCTCGCAGGTCGTCCCGGAAGTCCGGGTGGGCGATGGCGATCAGCGCCTCGGCCCGTTGCGACAGGCTCCGGCCCCGCAGGTCGGCCACGCCGTACTCGGTGACGATGTGGTCGACGGTGTTCTTCAGCGTCGTCACCACCGAGCCCGGGGTGAGCGAGCCGCGGATGCGGGAGAGGGTGCCGCCGGCCGCCGTCGACGGGAGCACGATGAACGCCGCGCCCGTGCTCGGAGTACATGGCGCCGCGGGCGAAGTCGGCCTGGCCGCCGCTCGACGACCAGTAGCGGCCGGCGACCGTCTCGGACGCGCACTGGCCGAGGAGGTCGACCTCGATCGTCGCGTTGATCGAGACGAAGCAGTCCTCCTGCGCGATCACCCGCGGGTCGTTGACGTGGTCGACCGGCAGCAGCTCGACGGCCGGGTTCTCGTGGAGGAAGTCGTAGAGGGCCTGGGTGCCGAGGGCGAAGGTGGTCACCACCTTCCCCGGGCTGAGCTGCTTGCGGATGCCGGTGACGACGCCGGCCTCGACGAGGTCGACGAAGCCGTCGGACAGCAGCTCGGTGTGCACGCCGAGGTCGCGGTGGCCCCGCAGCGCCGCGAGCACCGCGTTCGGGATCGAGCCGATGCCGGCCTGGATGGTGGCGCCGTCGGGGATCCGCTCGGCGACGAGGGCGGCGATTCGGCGGTCGACCTCGGCGGGCCGGGCCACCTCGATGGCGACGAGCGGACGGTCGACCTCGCACCACCCTGCGACCTGGGTGACGTGGATCTGGTTGCGCCCGAAGGTCCGCGGCATCTGCGCGTTGACCTCGAGGAAGAACGGCACCCGGCCGATGAACGGGCCGACGTAGTCGCAGTTGGTGCCGAGCGAGAAGTAGCCGTGGCGGTCCATGGGTGCCGCCGCCGCCAGCACCAGCGAGCAGGCGGTGGTCTCCCGGAGAAGGCGCGGCACCTCGCTGAAGTGGTTGGGCACCAGCTCGCACCCGCCGGCGTGGAAGGCCCGTCGGGTGATCGGCGAGAGGAAGTACGAGACGTGCAGCAGGTGGTCCCGCATCGAACCGTGGAGGTAGGGCCGGTCGTGCAGCGCGTGCATCTGGTGCACCCGCACGCCCGAGAACCGTTCGGCCCCCGCTTCGACCGCGTCGAGCACCGACACCGGCTCGCCGTTGGCCAGGGGCACGATGAGGTCGGCCCCGTCGTGGAGGTGCGCGAGGACGTCCTCCGGCGCGCCCGCCAACGGCGAGGTTAGGGCCGCGGTCACGGCCCGTCAGGTTAGGGCTGGCCGGATCAGCCACCGACCCCCCGAGCCGGGACGTTCTGCCAGGCTGGCGGCCGTGGCGATCCCCGACCGGATGACCCGCCGAGAGCTGATCGTCACCGTCGCCGTCGTGGCCGTCGGTTGCCTCGCCCTCTGGACGACGCCGGCCCTCCTCCCGCTGCGCCTGCTCGTCACCCTCGTCCACGAAGCGGGCCACGCGGTGGTGGCGATGCTGCTGGGCGGATCGGTGCAGAGCGTCACCATCAACCCCCGCGAAGGTGGGTTGACCTTCTTCCGGCTCCGGACCGGCGCCGGCCCGCTCACGCGTGTGGCGATCGGCTCGGCCGGTTACGTCGGCACGGCCATCGTCGGCGGCGCCCTGCTCGAGCTCTGCTCGCGCCTGGCCCGGGCGCGGTTGGCGCTGGTCGGTGTCGCGGCTGCGGTGGCCGCCATCGGCTTGGCCTGGGTGCCGTGGTCCACCGCGCCCGACGGCGCGGCCGCGGCGGCCACGGGCTCGGCTCGGGGCGACGGCCGGTTCACGATCCTGTTCTGCGTCGCGGCCGTCGTGGTGCTCGGCTCCCTCGCCGCGCAGCCGGTCGTCCGGGTGCGGCGGGTGGCCCTCGTGACGATCTCCACCGCCATGTGCCTCGGCGCCGTGGAGGACCTTCGCCTGGTGTTGCGCATCAGCCGGGCCGGCGGCGTCTCCGACGCCTCCATCGTGGCCGCCGCGACGCCCCTCCCGGCCTGGTTCTGGGCCTCGGCCTGGCTGGCCCTGGGCGTGGCGATCTGCGCGCTGGGTGTGTGGTCCGCCCTCGGCGTCACCGCTCGGGCCCGTCCGCCCGGCATCGGGCGACCGGCACCGGATCCCAGCTGAGACGCCTCAGGCGGGATCGACGAGCAGGCGACGCAGGACCTTGCCGGTCGTGTTGCGCGGGAGCTCCTCGACGAACATGACGTCGCGCGGCACCTTGTAGTTGGCCAGGCTGCGCCGCACGTGGTCGCGCACCTCGTCAGCCGTGGGCGGCCTGCCCGGCGCAGCCACGACGACGGCCCGCAGCCGCTGGCCGAAGTCGGCGTCGGCGACCCCGACCACCGCCGCGTCGACGACCGACGGCAGAGCGAGGATGACGTCCTCCACCTCCTGGGGGAAGACGTTCTCGCCGCCGGAGACGATCATGTCGTCCTCCCGGCCGTCGACGTACAGGCGCCCCGCGGCGTCGAAGTGGCCGACGTCCCCCGTGCTCATGTGGCCGTCGATCACCTCCTTGTTCCCGCCCCCCGTGTAGCCCTCGAACAGGAGGCCGCTGCGAACGAAGATGCGCCCGGTCGTGCCCTCGGCTACCGGGCGGTCGGCCTCGTCGAGGAGCCGCACGTCGACGCCGGGCACGATCCTCCCGGCCGTGTCCGAGGCGACGCGCAGATCGTCCGGCGCGGCGAGCGCGACGGCCGCCACCTCCGTCGACCCGTACAGGCTGTGCAGGTGGTCGCCGAAGGTGTCCATCCAACGGGTGGCCAGGTCGCCGGGCAGCGCCGACCCGGACAGGGCGACGAGGCGGAGGCTCGACGTGTCGTGGCGGGCGATCACGTCATCCGGCAGGGCCAGGATCCGCTGCAGCATGGCGGGCACGGCGATCAGCGTGCCGACCCGATGCCGGGCGACCGACGCCAGCACATCCTCGGGCTCGAAGCGCTCGCGGAGCACCATCGGTGACGCGAAGGCGGCGCACAGGAGGAGGTGGCTCAGCCCCCAGGTGTGGAAGAGCGGGGCCGCGATCAACGTGGTCTCGCGACCGCGTACCGGGAGTCTCGTCAGCATCCCGAACGACGAGGTGATGGCGCCGAGCCGCGCCCGGGCGCCGCCCGCACCGCCCACGTCACGCTTGGCGCCCTTGGGCGTGCCGGTCGTCCCCGAGCTGAGGATGATCACATTCCCCTGGCGCGCCGGAGCGCCCGGCGCGGGCGCGCCCGTGCGGGCCAGTGCGTCGAAGGAGTCCGCCCCCTTCTCCGCGCCCCAGGCCACGATCCGACGGACGTCGTCGCCGAGGCCGGAGTCGGCAAGTTCGGTCGCGAACGACGCGTCGTGCACGACGAGGTTCACACCCTCGCGGGCCGCCACCTCGCCCAGCTGGGGTCCGGCGAAGCCGGTGTTGAGGAGCACGGCGTCGGCGCCCACCTTGGCCGCGACCACCAGCGCCTCGACGAACCCGCGGTGGTTGCGGCCCAGGATCCCGATCACGGCGCGCGGCCGGGGCAGTTGGGGAGCGAGCGCGCCGGCGATGGCGTTGGTGCGCGCGTCGAGTGCCGACCAGGTCAGCGAACCCATCTCGTCGATGATGGCGACGCCGTCGGGATGGCGCGCCGCGGCCACGGCGACCGCGGCGGCGGCCGTCTGGCCCCACTTGGCGGCCTCCCGCGCCATGCGGACGGCACGATCCGGCCGGACGGGTTGCAGGAGGCCGGTGCGGCCGACGGCGCCGAGCGTCTGGAGGTGGTCGCGGAGCGCCATGCCCGTCAGCTTCGCAGAGGCCCGGGGATGCGGTCGCGGTGGCGGCTACAAGAGCCCGGGGCGCTCGTGACCGAGGAGCCAGGCCTTGCGCTCGGTGCCCCACCCGTAGCCGGTGAGGCTGCCATCGGCCCCGATCACGCGATGGCACGGAACGATGATCGACACCGGGTTGCGCCCGTTGGCGGCGCCGACGGCGCGCGACGGCGGCGGGGCGGTCGATGCGCCGGGCCAGTTCGCCGTAGCTGATCGTCTCGCCGTAGGGGATGGCCCGCAGCGCCCCCCAGACCGCGACCTGGAACGGCGTGCCCACGAGGTCGACGTCGATGGCGAAGTCGGTCCGGGTGCCGGCGAAGTACTCGGCAAGCTGTCCGCACACGTCCTCGAACGGGGCCCCGTCCTCGGTCCACGCCGGGTCCGGGGTCGGGCACTTCTCGTGGCTCGAGAGGTAGAGGCCGGTGAGCGCTCCGGGGCGGCCGACGAGCAGCAACGGCCCGAGCGGCGAATCGAACGAGCTCCAGCGGAGGGTGGTCGACGTCGCGAGGGCCATGGCTCCACCTTGCCCGATCCCGGCGGCGTGGTCCCGACGGATCCGGACAGGCTGAAAGGCCGTCCGGATCCGTCCGGTCACCGCGTCGACCGGGGCACTACAACGGCGGCATGCAGACCCTGTCGGCCGTGGTCACCACCGGGATCTACTGCCGGCCCGGGTGCCCGGCCCGCCCGGACCCGCGCCATGTCCGCCCGTTCGCCCACGCGGCAGCCGCGGAGGCGGCCGGCTTCCGCGCCTGCCTCCGCTGCCGGCCGTATCGCGAGGCGCCGGCCCCGGCCTGGGCGGCCGGTCCGGAGCTGGTCTGCCGCGCCGTGCAGCTGATCGTCGCCGGCGCCCTCGACGACGGCACCGAGCAGGACCTCGGGGCCCGCCTCGGCGTCTCGCCCCGCCACCTGCGCCGTCTGTTCACCGCCACCGTCGGTGCCACGCCCGACGAGGTGGCGAGATCGCGCCGGGCCCACTTCGCCCGGCGGCTCCTCGACGACACCGACCTCTCGGTCACCGACATCGCGTTCGCGGCCGGCTTCGGCAGCGTGCGCCAGCTCAACCGGGCCTGCCGGGAGCTGTTCCGCTCGACGCCGACGGACCTCCGGGCCCGTCGCCGCGTCGCGGACCGCCTCGTCGCCGATGGGGGCCTGTCGCTGCGGCTGCCGTTCACCGGTCCATTGGATGTCCCGGCCCTGCTGCGGTACTTCGCCGCTCGGGCCATCCCCGGCGTCGAGCACGTCGACCTGGCCGCCGGTACGTACCGCCGGACGATCCTGGTCGAGGGTGACCCCGGCGTCCTCGAGATCGGCCCCGGCGGTGCCGACCATCTCGTGCTGCGGGCCCACCTGCCCCACTGGGAGGGACTGATCCACGTCGTCGAACGGGCTCGCCGGATCTTCGGGCTCGACCTCGATCCGGCGGAGGCGACGGACACGTTGCGCGCCGACCCGGTCCTGCGGCCGCGGATCGACGCCCGTCCGGGCCTGCGGGTGCCGGGCACCTGGGACGGGTTCGAGACCGGGGTGCGCGCCATCCTCGGCCAACAGGTGTCGGTGGCTGGTGCGACGACCCTCTCCGGGCGCCTCGTCGAGCACTGGGGCACGCCGGTGCCGGGCCTGGGCGAGCTCGGCCTCGCAGCCACGTTTCCCGCCCCGGCCGAGCTGGCCGTCGCCGACCTCTCGTCCATCGGTGTGCCCCAGGCCCGGGCGCGGGCCATCATCGCGTTCGCTTCGGCGGTCGCTGCCGATGACGTCCGCCTCGACGGCAGCGTCGGTCTCGGCCCACTCACCGCCTCGCTCCAGACCCTGCCCGGGATCGGTCCGTGGACGGCGCAGTACCTGGCCCTCCGGCTCGGCGAGCGCGACGCCTTCCCGGACGGGGACCTCGCCCTGCGCCGGGCCTTCGCCCGACTCGACCGGGCGCGAGCGCTGCCGGCCGCCATGGAGGCGTGGCGCCCGTGGCGGGCGGTCGCCGCCGTCCACCTCTGGGCCGAGGACGGGGACCGCCCTAGCGGGTGATGGCCTTGGTGCGGAGCCGGTCGAGGTCGTTGTGGAGCTCGCGGTGCTCGGTGGCGAGCAGCGAGGCGCGGGCGGCCCGGGAGATCGTGAGCCGCGCCAGGTAGGAGGAGCGGGGGGACGGCTCGGCGTTCTCGACGATCCCCTCGGCCGGCCCGAGATCGAGGGTGGTGGTGATTTCGTCGCCGCGCACGTCGGGGTCCTTCGCTCGTCGGGAACCTGGCGTTCCCCCTCCCGGGTTCTTCGGCCATGGCTCGTCCGTTCTTGAGCACGAAGTGGTCATGTCGGGACAGCGCATCGGGCGGGCCCGAAGGCCCGCCCGACGACGTGGATGGTGCAGTGGAGCCGGTGCGGTCAGACCGTCTCGGGACGCCGACCCAGCTGCACCAGGCCGAAGCCCAGGGCGAGCAGGATCAAGGCCAGGGCGGCCTCCGTGACGACACCCGCGGCGCCCGTGCGGGCGAGGGGGGCGGCGGCACGGTCGATCTGCACACCGAGGACCTGCGTCGGGCGCTCAGGCAGGACCTGACCGACCTCGGCGATGACCTCCTCGGCCCGGGGAACCATGGCGCCGAGGGCGACGACCGGGATCTCCGCCGGGGTCTCGACCGTGGCGGGCACGGGCGATTCCTCGACGACGACCTGCGGGGTCTCCTCGACGACCGGGGTCACCGGCGTCTGCTCCACGACGGGCGTCTCTTCGACGACCGGCGTCTGCTTCACGACGGGCGTCTCTTCGACGACCGGCGTCTGCTTCACGACGGGCGTCTCTTCGACGACCGGCGTCTGCTCCTCCACCGACGGCTTGACGCAGTCGGCGGCGTTGATGTTCCCGTTGTCGTCCTGATCCTCGGTCGGCATGGCCGATCCGTCGGGGCAGGTTTCGATGGCGGGCTGCTCCTGGGGGGTGCAGTCGGCTGCGTCGATCTCGCCGTCGCCGTCGGTGTCCGTGGCGGGCATGTCCGTGTCGGGGCAGGTGAAGGCGGTGTCGTCGACCTCGGGGGTCTCCACCTTGCAGTCGGCGGCGTTGACGATCCCGTTGCCGTCCTGGTCGGTCATCGGCAGGGCCGAACCGTCCGGGCAGGTTGTGGTCTCGGGCGTGGCCGGGGTGCAGTCAGCGGCGTCGATCACACCGTCGTCGTTCTGGTCGGTCATCGGCAGGGTGTTCTCGATGTCGTCGCAGGTCGGGGCGGGGGTCTCGGGGGTGCAGACTGCCTTCGTCGGCCACACCGTCGTCGTCCGAGTCGGACATCGGGGTGGTGCCGTCCGGGCACATCGGGGGCGTGGGCGGGGTCACGACGGTCGTCGACGCGCACCCGGTGTGGGCCGGGTTCTCGTCGCCGATGCCATGGTTGCCGTTGCCCTGCTGGTTCGTGGCGGGGCGGTCGCGGCCGTCGCACTCGTAGCCGCTGTTGTGGTCGCTGCCGTCGGGGTACTGCCCCGGGGGGTTCTTGTCGTCGGCGTTGCCGACGCAACCTGCGCACGGCTTGCCCGTGTGCAGTCCGGGGCCGAACTCCTGGCCGTTGCCGCCGAAGTCCGCCGGGTCGCAGGTGCTCTGATAGCCGCCACTGTTGTTGGCACCGTTTCCGGTGTCGCTGTGGTGGCTGTCGCTGCACTCGTACTTCGCGATCGACGGGTTGTCGGTGACGCGGGGGGAGACGGAGGCGACCACGCCAGAGGTGGCGTCGTCCGAGATGGTCTTCGGCGACGTGGCGAACGCGGCGCCCGTCATCATGTTCAGTCCAAGGGCTACTCCGGTCGTGAAGGTGATGGCTCTGGTGAAGGTCCTGCGGTTCACTGCTCTCCCGTCCAAGGATCGGACCCCGGCGACTTGCCGGCGTCTGTTTTGGGCGGGTCGGTCTCGCCACTCACTCCCCGGACGGCCTAGGCGACCGATTTGTCTCCGTGCGCCCGAAGGCGTCGGTGAGGGTCGTCCGGATCACTGCTTCCCTGCGTCGACTGGGTTGTCCAGCCAACGCACTCAGTGACTCGGCATCTCACGGAGAGAGGTTGAGGGTGAACTCGATCGTACCGGCGGTGACGGCTACCGTGCGCCCGATGAAGCTCCTGAACCTGTTCTCCATCGAGGGGAAGATCGCGCTCGTCACGGGTGGCTCCCGCGGCATCGGCGAGATGATCGCCGCCGGCTTCCTGGCCAACGGCGCCACCGTCTACATCAGCTCCCGCAAGGCCGATGTCTGCGATGCCACCGCGGCCCGCCTGGCCGAGGAGTACGGCGGCGAGTGCATCTCGATCCCGGCCGACCTCTCGAACCTCGCCGGCGTCGAGGCCCTCACCGCCGCCGTGCGCGAGCGGTCCGAGCGCCTGGACATCCTGGTGAACAACGCCGGCGCGTCGTGGGGCGCCCCGCTCGGTGAGTTCCCCGAGAACGGGTGGGACAAGGTGATGGACACGAACGTGAAGGGCGTGTTCTTCCTGACCCAGGCCCTCCTCCCGCTGCTCGAGGCCGCCGGCACCGCCGAGGACCCCAGCCGCGTCATCAACATCGGCTCCATCGACGGGATCCAGACGCCGGCCTTCGACACCTTCTCCTACGGTCCGTCCAAGGCGGCCGTCCACGCCCTGACCCGCCAGCTCGCCGCCCACCTGGTCCGTCGCAACATCATCGTGAACGCCATCGCGCCGGGTCCGTTCCCGACGTGGATGCTCTCGACCGGAGTCGGCACCGGTGGCGACGTCGAAGGCACCGACTGGGACCTGATCGGCCGGGGCAACCCCCGCGGTCGGGTCGGCACCCCCGAGGACATCGCCGGGCTCGCCATCTTCCTCAGCTCCCGCGCCGGCGCCTACACCGTCGGCGAGACGATCACCTGCGACGGCGGCTCGATCGTCGGCGGCGGCCGCCGGGGTTAGCCCAGGGGGCCTCAGCCCCGTCCGGCCCGTCCCGTCGGCCGCGGTCGCTCCTCGCGTGCGATGCCGAGCGCTTCGAGGCGCGCGGTCACCCGAGCCACGGCGTCGCCCACGACCGCGTCCGGTCGCTCGCCGGCCCGCTCGACCGCCCACGCGGCGAGGACGTCGGCCGCCGCGTCGAGCTCGCGCAGGGTTCGCAAGATCTCGACGAGGAGGGCATCCTCCTCCGGCGGCGGCGCGCCGGATTCCACGAGTGCCCATAGGTCCTCGCCCCGCCGCTCGAGCACCTTCGCGAACGGACGCAGCGCCGACTCGATCCGGCGGACGAGCTCGATCAGCGCGCTGGCCCGGGTCGGCTGCGGTTGCGCGTACCGGGTGAGCGCCGCCCGCAGGCTCCAGTTCTCCACCCTCGGCCGTTCGGCCGCGTCGAGCAGCTGCGCCAGCGCCGGCGGTTGCACCTCAGCGGCCATGTCGGCAGCGTACGGCTCCGTTCGTGCGATCCGGGAAGGCCGGGCGAACCGGTCGAGGATCCGTCGGCGGCTCCGTCAAAGGGTGGCGACGTCGTGAGGGCGTCGCGAGCGAGAGGATGACGGGATGCGATTCATGCTGTTGCAGAACTACGGCGCGGTGTTCTCCGGGTGCCCGCCGATGAACGAGTGGTCGCCGGAGGACGTGCGGGCCCACATCGACTTCCAGCACGTGCTCAACGCCGAGCTGCTGGAACGGGGTGAGCTGCTCGATGCGCAGGGGCTCGCCGGCCCGGAGGTCGCCAAGTTCGTGCGGTGGGATGGGCAGACGGCGCCCGTGGTGACCGACGGCCCATACCCCGAGTCGAAGGAGGTCCTGGCCGGGTACCGCCTGATCGACGTCGACTCGATCGACCGGGCCGTGGAGATCGCGGCTCGAGCCTCGGCTGCGCCGGGGATGGACGGCAAGCCGATCCAGGACTCGATCGAGGTCCGCCAGGTGCTGGGCGCACCCGACCCGGAGGAGTGACGGCGACGACCGCCACCGAGGACCTGCTGCGCCAGGTCGCGCCGCAGGCCCTCGGTGCCGTCGTCCGCCGCTACGGCGATTTCGCCGGCGCCGAGGACGCCGTCCAGGAGGCGCTGGTCGCCGCCGCCGCCGCTTGGACCGCCGACGGCGTGCCCTCGAACCCGGTGGGCTGGTTGATCCGGGCGGCGTCCCGGCGACTCGTCGACCAGTACCGCAGCGACGAGGCTCGCCGGCGGCGGGAGGAGCTGGCCGCGTCGTGGTCGCTCGCGCCCAACGAGGCGGTGCCATCGGGCGACGACTCCATCGCGCTGCTGTTCCTCTGTTGCCATCCGGCCCTCGACCCGGCGGCCGCCATCCCCCTGACGCTCCGCGCCGTCGGCGGCCTCACGACCCGCGAGATCGCTTCTGCCTTCCTGGTGCCGGAGCCGACGATGGCGCAACGCATCAGCCGGGCCAAGGCGAAGATCAAGGCGGCCGGCGCCCGCTTCGCCCTGCCCGGGGAAGAGGAGCGGGCGGAGCGGCTGCGATCGGTTCTCCACGTCCTCTACCTCGTCTTCAACGAGGGCTACGCGACGAGCCGCGGTTCGGACCTGGCCCGCGAGGACCTGTCGGGCGAGGCCATCCGGCTGGCCCGCCTGCTCGAGGCCTCGTTGCCCGACGAGCCCGAGGTGGGCGGCCTCTTGGCCCTGATGCTGCTGAACGACGCCCGGCGGCCGGCGCGCACCGACGCCCGGGGTGATCTCGTTCCGCTCGCCCAACAGGACCGGTCGCAATGGGACCGGGGGCGGATCACGGAGGGCACCGAGCGGTTGACCCGGTGTCTCCGGCTCGGACGGCCGGGGGAGTACCAGGTGCAGGCGGCCATCGCCGCCGTGCACGACCAGGCGCCCACGTATGACGACACGGCGTGGAACCAGATCGTGCCGCTCTACCGCCGGCTGGCGACCATGTCGGACAACCCGATGGTGACCCTGAACCACGCCGTTGCCGTCGCCATGGTCGACGGCCCGGACGCCGGGCTTTCGATGCTCGACGGCCTTCAGGAGCGACTCGGTGCTCACCACCGCCTCCATGCGGTCCGGGCCCACCTTCTCGAACGCCGGGGCGACACCGATGCCGCCGTGGCCGAGTTCCGGGCCGCCGCCGCTCGCACCGACAACGACCGCGAACGCCACTACCTGACCCTGCAGGCCGCCCGACTCACCCACCGCCGGTGACGCATGCGGGCATCCTGTTCGGGACCACCGACCACGAGGAGATGCGATGCCGTCGAACGATTGGCGCGGAAGCACCCTGGCGCGGATGCGCCGGCTCATCGAGGAGGCGGATCCGGACGTCGTCGAAGAGGCGAAGTGGGTGAAACCCACCAACCCCGACGGCGTGCCGACCTGGTCGCACGACGGCATCATCTGCACGGGCGAGACGTACAAGGCGGCCGTCAAGCTGACCTTCATGCACGGCGCCGCCCTCGATGATCCGACCGGACTCTTCAACTCGGGTCTCGCCGGCGGGACCCGCCGCGCCATCGACATCCACGAAGGCGAGGAGGTCGACGCCGAGGCCTTCAAGGCCCTGTTCCGGGCCGCCGTCGACCGCAACAAGGCGAAGACGAAGACGAAGACGAAGACGAAGACGACGGCCAAGCCCAAGCCGTAGGCGGCGAGCCGTACGCTGGCGGGCGTGCTCGTGCTCCTCCTCGTCGCCGCCGTCGGCGTGGCGATGTGGGTGGTCGTCGGCCCCCTGCTGACCGAGGTGCGAACGGACCAGGCCCTCGCCGGGCTGTTCGGTGTCGCGGAGCGAGAGGCGCTGATCGATCGCTGGACCGCCGAGGTGGTGCACGTCGCCGAGCGGGACCAGCGCCTCAGCTACTTCCGCGAGGCGCTCGAGGTCAACGCCCGCGCCGGCGCCCTCGTCTCCATCTCCCGCCACGGCGACTGGTGCGCCTGGGAGTTCTCGCAGGGGGAGCGGTGGGAGGTCCGCCATGCGCACCCGCCGCACCGGAACGTGCCGCGGGCCGTGGTGGCGACGGCTGCGGTAGGTCCGACCGCGTTGACCGTCCACACCTATGTGCCCGGTCGCCACGACCTCACGCTGCCGGTCCTCGACGCTCGCCCGATCCTCTGACGGGCGCGGAACGACCGGCCCGAAGGCCGGTCGTCCCATCGCGTGCATGAGTTGAGGTGAACCGCCGGGGTCAGCCGGCCGTGGTGCCGGCGCTCCCGCCCTTCGCCGTGCCCACGAGTGACCGGTGCCCGATCTCGGGGTCGGCGTCCTCGATCGCCGCCTCGAACTCGGGGTAGGCGAGCACGCCCATCTCGGCGAGGTCGAGGCCCTGGATCTCGTCCTCCTCGTCGGACCGGATGCCGCCCTTGGTGAGGGCGTTCTGGATCTTGAAGAAGGCGAAGGCGATCCCGAAGATCACGGTGCAGATGACCACGGCGCCGATCGCCTGAGCGGCCAGCTGGCCCGCTCCGGTGCCGCCGTAGAGGATGCCGGTCACGCCGGCGTCCCCATGGTCGGTGCCGTTCCAGAGCTGACCGTAGGACCCGTCGGAGAAGATGCCGACGTAGAGCACGCCAAGGATCCCGTGGACGCCGTGGACGCCGATGGCGCCGACCGGGTCGTCGATCTTGAACTTCCGCTCGATGAACCAGACCGCCTCGATCACCGTGACGCCCGAGATCAGACCGATCAGGGCGGCGGCCCAAGGCGCGACGAAGGCGCAGGGGGCGGTGATGGCGACGAGGCCGGCGAGCATGCCGTTGACCATCATCCCGGGATCGGGCTTGCCGGTCCGCTTGGTGACCCAGAGCATGGCCATGACCGCTCCGAAAGCGGCGGCGATCGCCGTGTTGGCGGCCACGACGGTGAAGCGCAGGTCGGTGGCGGCGAACGTCGAGGCGGCGTTGAAGCCGAACCAGCCGAACAGCAGGATGAAGCAGCCGAGCATGGCCATCGGGATGTGGTGGCCGGCGAGCGTGCGGGGCTTGCCGTCCGGACCGAACTTGCCGATGCGGGGCCCGAGCACGATGGCGCCGGCGAGGGCGGCGACCCCGCCGACGGCGTGGACGACGCCGGAACCGGCGAAGTCGACGTAGCCGAACCCGAGGCTCGCGGTCATGCCGAGCTTCGACAGCCAGCCGCCGCCCCAGGTCCAGGCGCCGAACAGCGGGTAGTAGATGGCGCCGCAGAAGAGGCCCCAGGTCACGAACGCCTTCCACTTCCAGCGCTCGGCCATGGAGCCGGTCGGGATGGTCGCCACGGTGTCCATGAAGGCGACCATGTAGAGGAAGAAGGCCATGACGGCGACGTCGTAGCCCTTGCCGGACAAGGCGAGCGGGCCCTTCCAGAGGAAGACCCAGTTGCCGGAGCCGATCAGGGCGCTCCCGATGGGCTCGTCCATCCCGAAGACGCCGGGATAGCTGAATCCGCCGAACATCAGCGGGAAGCCGATGAGGAAGAAGCCGACGAACCCGAGGCCGAAGATGGCGAAGTTGGTGCTGACGACGTGGGCGGCGTGCTTGGCCCGGCAGAAGCCGGTCTCGACGAGCGCGAAGCCGGCCTGCATGAAGATCACGAGGACGGCGCCGACGACGATCCAGAGCAGGTTCAGGCCGATGCCGACCTTGTCGAGCGCTTCTGGAGCGTCGATGTTCGAGCCGGTCGAGTCGGCCCAGGCCATGGCCGTCGTCGTGAGCAGCACGGCTGGAACCGCCAGCGCCGACGCTCCCGCCAGGCGCTTGAGGTGTCTCTGCAAGGTGTCCTCCGAAGTAGGGATGGGGTGGTGTCGAAGGGCGCCGTTGCCCTTGCAAGGCAACGTTAAGGAGCGGCTGTTTCGACCGTGTGGCCCGAATGTTTCGGGACGATGGCGCCTTTGCGCGTCCGGCCGAGGCGGGTCCGCGCCGGCGTCAATCCCTGTTCCAGGACGGCCCGCACGCGCACCTCGAGCGCGTCCGACAGCTTGGCGCCACGAACGTCGGTGACCTCGAAGCGGTCATGGGCGATGCCCCGGGCGGTGGCGACGCGGGCGGAATGGATGGCGACGCCGGCCCCCGCCAGTGCCGCCGTCAGGTCCCGGAGCAACCCGCGCCGGTCCGGCGCCTCGACGTCGACGAGCGTGTACCAGGGCGACGCCGCGCCGTCGACGGCGACCGTGGCGTCCCCGAGAGGCGGCACCGGCTCGCCCGGAGCCCGGAGCGCCGCCTCGATGCGGGCCGACAGACCGGTGCCGTCCACGTCCGGTCCGTCGACGTCGAAGGCGAGGGCGACGCCACCGTCGGGCCAGGTGGCCGTCGTCGCCTCGACGATCTCGAGGTCCGCATCCGTCAGGACCCGCGTGACCGCGGCCAGGAGCCCGCCCCGGTCGCGGCACGCGATCTCGATGCGGGAGCCGAGCACGGCGACTCGGACGGTGGTGCCCCGCGGGAGTGGCTCCAACAGCGTCGCCTGCCGGACGAGCGCCGCCGTCGGCAGCCCCAGGATCCACGGGCGGGGCGCGTGGGCGAGCCGCTCTCGGACGGCTGCGCTGGCCGACAGCACCTCGGCCTCGGACCGCCGGCGCTCGGCGATCGTCCGGGCATCGATGCCCGACAGGCCCCGGTCGGCGAGCACGGCAAGGAGGCATTCGAGCACGTTGTCGAGGCGGTCGCGTTCCCACCGCGGGACGTCCTCGGACGCCAGGGTCAGGAGGTACAGCGCCCGGGCCCGTTCCGCAGTCGCCACGTGCACGGCGAGGGGCACGATCCGATCTTCGTCGAGCGCATCGGGTCGAGCGGCGGCCGCCCGCAGCAGCCCATGATCGGCGAGGAGCAGCTCGATCTCCTGCTCCGCCGCGACGCCGAGCCGGAGTCGGCGCACGAGTTGCTGCGTGGCGGCCAACGGCGCTTCGTGCTCGCCGGCGACGTCGTGGACGAGCGCGGCCAACAGGAGCCGATCGGGATGATCCAACTGTCGGTACACGGAGTGGTCGGCGAGGGCGTGGACCTGTTCGACGGTCGCCCACCGCAGCACCTGGACCGGGTCGAGCTCGGAAGCGTCCTCCCGTCGGCGCTGCAGCGTTCCGGCGAGCTCGGGGAGCACCCGGTCGAGCATCCCCGTTGTCTCGAGGAAGCGCCAGGACCGGGCCGTTCCTCCCCGCAGGAGGGCCAGCAGGTGGCGCTGTGCCTCCCGGTCCCACGGCAGCTCCTCGTTGCGATCGAGGCCGGCCAGCCAGTCGAGGACGCGGGGGCCGGGCCGGCGCCGGTCGGCGACCAGTCCGGCCACCTCGAGGGCCACCGCCGGCGCGAGCTCGGTGCTCGGGCGCCGGTCGCGGAGGTCCACGGTGGCGTCGTCGATCACCAGCCAGCCCTCGGCCGGGCGGGCCTGGCCGGGCGCGTTGCGACGGGCCGCGACGACCTTGAGGAGACGGGCGCGGAGGAGCGGTGGCGTCGCGATCGTCGTGCCGAGCACGACGACGAGGAGCGCGGCGTAGATGTCCTCGCCGAGCACGCCCTGGCGAAGGCCGATGCCGGCGAAGATGAGGCCGACCTCGCCCCGGGGCAGCATGCCGAGGCCGATCAGCCACCGATCGCCGGAAGAGCCCACAGCGGCCAGGGCGGCGGCGACCTTCCCGACCACGGCGACGACCAGCAGCCCGGCGGCCAGACCGAGCACGCGGGGCTCGACGAGCTGCTTGACGTCCACGTCGATCCCGATCGACACGAAGAAGACGGGGACGAGCACGTGGGCGATCGGGCGCAGCTCGCGCCGCACGCGTTCGGCTTGCCGGGTGCCGCCGAGCGAGAGGCCGGCGACGAATGCGCCGATGATCGGCGCCAGCTTCGCCACCGTCGCCAGCTCGGCGAAGGCGAGGGTGAAGATCAGGGCCGCAACGATCAGGACGCCCGACGACCGGGCCCGTTCGTCGATGGCGGTGAACAGCCGCGGCGCGAACCGGATGCCGAGCCCGCCGGAGAGCACGAGGAACACGACGGCGGCGCCGATGACGCCGAGGACACTCAACAGGGAAACCGATCCCGTGCTGACGATGCGGACGACGACGGTGAGGATCACGAGGCCGAGCACGTCGTCGGCGACCGCCGCTCCGAGCACGGTGCGGGCCTCGATGGTGGAGAGGGCCCGGAGGTCGCCGAACACGCGTGCCGTGATACCGACCGAGGTGGCCGTCAGCGCGGCGCCGACGAAGACCGCCGGGTTCAGGTCCTGGCCGAGGAGGCGGGCGACGGCGAAGCCGCCGGCGAAGGGCAGTGCAACGCCGGCGAAGGCCACGGCCAGCGAGGCCTTGCCGACGGCGCCGAGCTCCGTCAGGTCCATCTCGAGACCGACCTCGAGGAGCAACAGGATGACGCCGAGCTCGCCGAGGAAGACCAGCACCTCGCCGCCGCCGACGACGGAGAGCACGCTCGGACCGAGCACCACGCCGGCGAGGATCTCGGCGAGCACGGCCGGGACCTTCAGTCGTTCGGCGACCTCCGCCGCGACCTTGGCCGCGACCAGCAGGAGCAGGAGGTCGAGCAGCATCAGCCGGCGTCGAGGCCGTGGGCCGGGTCGAGGGCCCAGCCGCGACGGCGGACCGTGCGGATCGCCCCGTCCCCGAGCGATCGCCGCAGCTGCACCACGATCGCATCGGCCCGACGCGGGGACGCCTCCCGCAACCCCGCCCGTCGCGCCAGCTCCTGGCGGGACACGACCCGGCCGTTGGCCTCCTGCAGCACGGCGAACACGGCCGACTCCGTATGGCCCAGATCCCTCATCCGTCGGACCGTATGGCCCGAACATGACGCGGACGTTGTCCCTCTGTTACACGGCCGCCGCGGTTGTCTGACGCCCTTCTGAACCGCTCGGCGCCGGTGGTCCGGGCGCGCTCAGCCCATCACGTTGATGTGGTCGGCCTCGATCCGCACCAGCAGCCGCACTTGGTCGCGGCCGCCGTACCAGGCGTAGGGCGCGCCCGTGTAGCGCCGGGCGAGCACGTCGATGTGCTCCGCCGCCCCCTCGGCGGAGACGTCGACGACCCGGCCCCGGATGCCGATGTAGCTGCTCGGCCGCTCCGGGTCGGAGATGGTGACGGCGACCCTCGGGTCCCGCTGGATGTTCCGGACCTTCTGGTGCCCCTCGACGGTGTTGATCAGGATGTGGTGCCCGTCGGTGTCGCACCACGTGAGCGTCAGCTGCGGCGAGCCGTCGGGCATCGTCGTCGCGAGGTAGCAGGTGCTGGGGCCGCGGAGCAGGTCGAGGAGGTTCGGGGGGAGGTCCACGCCCGTCCTTCTACCCACCCGCCTCGGTTACGCTCGCCCGCTCACCCGTCCGAGCGGAAGCCCGAGGAGCGGCATGGCGAAGCTCAGCTACGTGACGAACGTGTCCCTCGACGGCTTCATCGAGGACGCGGCGGGCCAGTTCGACTGGACCGATCCGAGCGACGAGTACTTCTCGTTCATCACCGAGCTCGTCCGCCCGATCGGTTCCTACCTCTACGGACGGCGGCTCTACGAGGCGATGGCCGTGTGGGAGACGGATCCGGCGCTCGCCGCAGGGTCCGAGCTCCGGGCGAGCTTCGCCGCCGTCTGGCAGTCGGCCGACAAGCACGTCTTCTCCACGACGCTCGCCGAGGTCTCGACGGCGCGGACCCGGCTCGTGCCCCGCTTCGATCCGGAGTCGGTCCGGGACCTGAAGGCATCAGCCGAACGAGGGCTCCTGATCGGGGGAGCGGATCTCGCCGGCGACGCGTTCGCCGAGGGACTGGTCGACGAGTGCGACCTCTTCGTCCACCCGGTGGTGGTGGGATCGGGGAAGCCGGCGTTTCCCCGTGACACTCGGATCCAGCTCGACCTGCTCGACGAGCACCGCTTCGCCGATGGCATCGTGTACCTCCGCTACCGGGTCGAGCACGGACGGGCCTCGGCCTGACGGAACGCTCCTCAGTCGCTCCCGTCGACCGGCGGGGCCACGAAGGTCGCCCACGAGGCGACCGGCATGCGCTCGCTGCGCAGCTGGTTGACCGGGGCGGAGCGGTCGGCGTGCCCGATGGCGACGCCACAGAAGAGCATCTCCTCTTCGGGGGCTCCGACGAACGTCGCGACGGACCGGCTGCGGACCGCCCACGCCTCCTGCGGGCAGGTGTCGAGCCCGGCCTCGACGGCCAGGAGCATGAACGTCTGGAGGAACATGCCGAGGTCGCTCCACTGGGGCGGGCCCATGCGGCGGTCGACGAAGCAGAAGATCGCCTGGGGAGCGCCGAAGAAGCGCAGGTTCTCGCCGAAGCGAGCGAGTCGCGCGGGCTTGTCGTCCCGGGCGATTCCGAGCCGCTCGTACATCTGCTCCCCGACGGTGAAGCGATTGGTGCGATAGGGGTCCCAGAGCGCCGGCGGGTAGATGTCGTAGCCGGGCGCCTCGAGCGGTTCGCGGTCGAGGTGGGCGAGGAAGGCCGGCATCGTGGCCGAGCCGATGACGTAGATGCGCCACGGCTGGACGTTGCCGCCCGACGGCGCCCGTCCCGCGTGCGCCAGCAGCTCGGCGATGACGGTGTCCTCCACCACCTCATCCGTGAAGGCTCGGATCGAGGCGCGGCGGTCCACCGCTTCGGAGACGTCCATCCCCGCGGTCTACGTGCCACCGCCGTGCATCGCAAGCCACGTGACCGAAGTCCGTCAGGTGATGCGGGCGAGGACGGCTTGGGCCACGCGGTCGCCGTGGGTGTCTTGCAGGAAGTGGCCGGCGTCCTCGAAGGCGTCCCAGGTCGAGTGGGGCATGAGCTCGTGCCAGCGCCGTCCCCACGAGCCGGGGAAGACGTCATCGGTGAGTCCCCACACGAAGTGGACGGGGAGCGACGTGGAGGTGATCGCGGCGAAGTTGGCGGCTTGGGCATCGCCGTCGCCGCGGACGTGGTCGCGCGCTGGGATCGAGAGGGGGAACTGACGGGGGCCGGTGACGCCGGCGTCGTCGAGGCCCGCAAAGGGAGCGTCGTAGGCGATGCGTACCGCGTCGACCTCGGGAGCAAGGGTCGGCGTCTCCCCCTGCAACAGGGGCAGGAGCGCATCCGAGGGTTCGGCGCGACGGGTGCCCACGACCATGAGGGTGCCCCAGCCGAAGCGTGCCGGCACGTTGTCGCCGAAGATGCCGCCCGGCTCGTTCTGCGCGATCCAGTTGCGGATGGCCGGGGTGTACTCGTACCCGTCGTGGTGCAGCCAGGTGTTCATGATGACCAGGCGGGAGAACCGCTCGGGCATGGCGACGACCTGGGCGAGGCCGGTGGGGCCGCCCCAGTCCTGCACGAACAGGGTGATGTCGCGGAGGTCGAGCCCCTCGATGAGGGCGGTGAGGTTGCCCGTGTGGCGAGCGATGTCGTACCAGGACGGGTCGGTGACCTTGTCGCTCCGGCCGAAGCCGATGTGGTCCGGAGCGATGCACCGGTAGCTGGCATCGCGCATCTCGACGATGACCTTCCGGTAGAGGTAGCTCCAGGTCGGCATGCCGTGGATCATCAGCGCGACGGGCGCGTCAGCCGGTCCCTCGTCGACGTAGTGCATGCGCAGCCCGTCGATGTCGAGGTAGTGCGGTGCGAACGGGAAGTCCGTCAGCGCCGCGAAGTTCGCGTCGGGCGTGCGGACGAAGGGGGGCGTCGAGTCGCTCATCAGCGATGGGCCGGCGCCATGTAGAACCAGAACCCGAATGGCGCTCCTTGTTCCTTGAGGGCGGCCCGAGCCGCCATCACGGTCTTGCCGGCCTCGGTCTCCTCGAAGAACCAGGCCTCGGCGGCGCGTCCCCCCGGGGGTGGCCCGGTCACGAGCTCGAGCGCGGCCTCCTCGTAGTACGCCCGGATGTCGTGCACGACGGCGACGGTGTTCTTCCCGGGGAGCTCGACCACTTCGAAGGATGCACCGTCGGCCCACTGGTGGAGCGCGTCGAGAGCGGCCGGGATCTGGTCGGCGCCGATGGCCCGCCCGACCGAGGTCGCGCCGTGGGCGGCGAGGGCACGCTCGTAGGCCGCCCGCAGGCCTTGGGCCTCGTCGACCGCCGCGGGCAGCGCGGGATCGAAGCGGGGCGGAAGCGCGCAGGCCATCGGTGTCTCGTCGGACTCGATGACGTCGGGATGGGTCTCGAGCACCGGCGCGGTGGCGGTGAGGAGCGCGAGCCCCCGCTCGATCACGTCGCGCTGGAAGGCCGCATCGCCGGGGCGGCCGAGCGGACGCCCGAGTGGGAACTCGCTGTAGAGCGCCCGCGGCGGCGACATCCGCTGCGCGACCTCGAGCATCGATGCGAACACGACCGTCGACATCCCGGCGGCCTCGAAAACGTGGGCGAGCGTACACACGGTACGCGTGCAGAGCGGTCAGACCGGGGTCAGCAACACGACGTCGACGGCGTCGGCGGCGAGCTCACCGGCGCAGGCCGGCCCGCTGTCGAGTCGGATCTCGCTGAGGGTGTCGGGCTGGTTGCCGGCGAAGGAGAAGTGTCGGGGCGCGACGCTGCCGATGACGCCGTCGGCCGCGAGCTCCTCGAGCCGGTCGATCGGATAGACGACGTTGAGGTCGAGCTGGAACCCCGTGTGGTCGAAGTTCGGGCTCCAGTGCCCGAGTACCAGCCCACGGTCCGCCCGGTCCAGCGCACGGAACCCGGTGTCGGCCTGGGTGAAGCGATCCTGGTCGGGCCGGTGCAACGCCGCAGAGGTGACGATCGCCACCCGAGCTTCGGACAGCGGCTTGTCGAGGGGTGTGAACGCCGTCGTCTCGAACTCGGGCACGGGCAGCGTGGCGGCATAGGCGCGCATCGCAGCATCTCCGGACATGGGCACGACCTCCTCGACGAGTTGCCCCATCCTCGCACCCGGGCGGGGCTGCGGACCTCAACGGGGGTTCGGCGTGTCGGACGTGACGGGACGCGTAGCGTGCAGACGCCCACGGGGGGTCCGCCTTCGGTCCGCCGACAACATGCCCTCGGGCAGGAGGTGTGTCCTTGGATCCCGTGGTCGCCCTGGTGGCGTTCTCGGCCACGTTGTTGGCGGCGGTGCTGTTGTCGGCCTTGGCCAACCGCAGCATCCTGTCCACGGCCGTGGTGTTCCTCGTCGCCGGGTTCGTCTTCGGCGACGGGGTGTTGGGCGTGGTGCGGGTGGAGAGTCGCGACCCGATCGTGACGACCCTCGCGGAGCTCGCGCTGTTCAGCGTGCTGTTCAGCGACGGCATGAAGGTGACCGCCGCCGATCTCCGGGCACGGAGCCGCTTGCCCGTGCGCGCCCTGCTCGTCGGACTCCCCCTCACCTTGGCCTTGACGGCGCTGCTCGCACACCTGGTCGTCGGTCTTCCTTGGGCGGCGTCGTTCCTACTCGGCGCCGCGCTCAGCCCGACCGACCCGGTGTTCGCTGCCGCGCTCGTCGGTCGGGTCGAGGTGCCGGCTCGACTCCGACACCTCCTCAACGTGGAGAGCGGCCTCAACGACGGTCTTGCCCTACCGGTGGTCGTCGTCCTGCTGGCCGTCGTCTCCCGCGAGGACGTGCACGCAGGTCGCCTCGTCGCTGAGCTCACGGGTGGGGTCGCGCTCGGTGTGGCCGTGCCCTGGATCGCCGTGCGGCTCGAGCGCCTTCCGCCGTTCGCGGCGACGACCCTGTACGAACCGCTCAACGCACTCGCCATCGGCCTCCTCGTGCTGGGCATCGCCACCCTGACCGGCGCCAATGAATTTCTCGCCGCGTTCGCGGCCGGCGTCACCCTCGCCACCATGAGCCCCGCCATCCGGGCCGCCTTCCACCAATTCGGCGAGCTGATCGCCGAGCTGTTGAAGCTCGGCGCCCTGCTCCTGTTCGGCGCGCTCATCTCGCCGGCGTTCCTGGGCGAGGTCTCGGCCCGGGGCTACGTGTTCGCCGTGCTCGCGCTCCTCGCCGTCCGGCCGCTGGCCCTCGGTGTCGCGCTGGTGGGCAGCACCCTCACCAGGAGCGAGGGCATCGCGGCCGCCTGGTTCGGCCCGAAGGGCTTCGCGTCGGCCGTGTACGGGCTGTTGATCCTCGAGGCGGGCATCGACCTCGGCGACGAGCTGTTCCACCTGATCGCCATCGTGATCGCGCTGTCCATCGTCGCCCATGCATCGACCGACGTCCCCGTCGCCAACTGGTTCCGCGACCACGATGCGCCCCCCGAGTCTCAAGCGCTCGACGCATGATGACGGAGCCCATGGAGAGGACGGCGTCGTGCGGCTCCGACTGAGTGGTTGGCAGGAGCGGCTTCGGGCCAGCTTGTTCTTCGTCCCGATGCTGGGGGTCGTCGTCGCCATCGCGGCTGGATTCGCCGGCCTCGCCGTCGACCGCCACTTCGACCAGACCGCCGGACCTGCCGCTCGGCATGACGTCGACGGTCGACAGCGCCCGGGCGGTGCTGAGCACGATCGCCGGCGCGACCATCTCCTTCGCCGGCATCGCGTTCTCGGTGTCGCTGCTGACCATCCAGCTGGCGTCGAGCCAGTACTCGCCCCGGGTCGTGCACACGCTGTTCCGCGACCCGTTCAACAGGCGGGTCATGGGCCTGGTGGTCGGCACGTTCACCTACTGCGTGGTCGTGCTGCGCTCGGTGCGCTCCTCCGCTCGAGCAGGGCGGCGACCCGGTCATCCCCAACCTGTCGGTGGCGGTGGCCGTGGTGCTCGGCATCGCCACGATCCTCGCCATCGTCGCGTTCATCAACCACAGCGCCCACGCCATGGACGTCAGCGAGATCCTCGAGCGGGTCGCGGCGACAGGCCATCGACCAGATCCGCGGCGAGTGGTCGGCCGCCGAAACCGCGCGGCACGCCCCCGCCGCATCGGCCGCGCCTCCCGGACGGGCCCGGCTTCGACGTCAGCTTCGACGCGGCGGCTGGGTGCAGCAGGTCGACGTCGACGCGCTGCTGCGAGTGCCTTCCCGACGGCACCGACGTTGCGGCTCGAGACCTTCCCCGGTCGCTACGCCATCCCGGGCTCCACGCTCGCCACGATCTGGCCGCGCCGCCGGAGGCTCCGACGGACGTCGAGCGTGCGGTCCGGGCGGCGGTGGCGGTCGGCGCCACTCGGACGATGCAGCAGGACGTCTCCTACGGGCTGCGCCAGCTCGCCGACGTCGCCCTCAAGGCGCTCTCACCCGGGATCAACGACCCGACCACGGCCCAGGACGCCATCTTCCACGCCGCCGCGGTCCTGGCCGAGTTGCTCCGCCGCGACCCGCCGCCCGACCGTGCGCGACGGGCCGACGGTCGCCGGGTCGTCGTGGTTCACCAGCCCACCCACGACGAGCTCATCCGTCTCGCCTTCGAAGAGACCCGACGCGCCGCCGTCGGCCAGCCCGCCGTTTGCGTCTACCTCCTCGAGGCCCTCCACGTCCTGGACGAGACGTTGCGCTCGGCCGGGCTCGGCCACCGCTGTCCTGAGCTCCTCACTCAGGCCCGCCTCATCGCCGAGGGCGCGGCGGCGTCCTCGGATCTGCTCGGCCACGACATCGAGATCGTCAGGGACGCGTACACGAGGCGATTCGCCGCCGACAGCGGGAGCTGACGACCGGCGGTGGACGCGCCCCCTTTCCGGCACGTCAAGAATGGGGGATGCGATCCACACCGCCATCCGGAGTCGTGCCCCACCTCGTCGGTCGTCGCACCCTGGTGACGTCGGCCGGCTCCTACATGGGGCCGGCGCTGGTGGAACGCTTCGTCGACGCCGGCGCCGACGTGATCGCCGACGAGACCGACCTCACCGACCCGTCGGCCGTTCCGGCGCTGCTGTCCGGGGTGGGTCCGGTCGACATCCTCCTCGCCAACCTCGATGCGCCCGCCACGATGATGGCGGCGACGGCGATCGATGACGTCGTGTGGGCGCAGGCCTTCGACGCCCTCGTCCATCCCTTGATGCGCCTCGGTTCGCGGCGTCCTGCCGTCGATGCTCGAACGTGGTCGGGGCAAGGTGGTCGCCATCACCAGCTCGACGCCGCTCCGGGCCATCGCTCCGGTGACGGCCTACGCCAGCGCCCGTGGCGCTCAGCATGTGTTCGTGCAGCACGTTGGCATCGAGGTCGCCCGTCACGGGGTCAACGTCAACGCGTTGGCGCAGAACTTCGTCCAGAACCCGGCGTACTACCCGCCCGGCGTGCTCGAGGACGAACGGATGCGCCGGTGGATCGAGCGTACGAACCCATCGGGACGTCTGGCCGAGGGCTGGGAATCGGCCGAGCTGGCGGTGTTCCTGGCCGGCCCCGGCAGCGACTTCCTCCACGGCCAGGTCATCCCCTTCGCCGGGGGCTCAGCGGTCAACGTCTGAGCCGTCGGCCCGCCCTCCATTAGGTGTATGCGTACACTTATCCCCTGTGCCGCAGGGAGATGAGGTCGCCGAGCTCGGAGAGGCGTTGCTCGTGGCGTCGCGGGCACTGGTCGGCATCGCCGCCCGCTCGATCGCCGACCTCGGCGACGTGACGCTGCCGCAGTACCGGGCGCTGGTCGTGATCTCGTCGAGACCCGACCACGCACGTGTCCGATCTGGCCGGCGCGCTCGACGTGCACTCGACCACGGCCACCCGGATGTGCGACCGGCTGGTCGACAAGCGGCTGGTCCGCCGGACCGCGGAGCCCCGACGACCGCCGCTCGACGGAGGTCCACCTCACCGGCGACCGGCCGCCGGTTGGTGGGCAGGGTCACCGATCGCCGCCGCCGCGACCTGACCGGCCATCGCCGAACGGATGGATGGCAGCCGCCGCCGCCGACTGCGGTGGCGGTGCTGCTGGCGTTCGCCGAGGCGGCCGGCGAGCCCGCCGGCCCGTCGACGTGTTCGGTTGGGACGCCAGTGGGCGATCCGCGGTGATGACGCGTGCCCTGGCTCCGGTCCCGGCTGGCGCGTCCGGGCCCGGGCTCCCGAACGGGCCCGGCTGTCGGCCTTCACGCGCCGATCCCGCCAGGTCCTCCTCCTCGCCGGCATCACCGGGGTCGCCACGGGGCTGGCCGTGGCCGCCTTCGAGTGGATCACCGCCGAGGTCCTGTTCGATCGCGTGCGCGAGCCTCCCGCTCGCCGGTCGGGCCGCCGCTGCCTGGCGTCGGTCTGCTCGTCGCTGCCGGCCTGCCTCCGGGCGGGCGGACGCGACCACGACGCCCGGCCACGGCCGACGAGTACATCCGCGCCTTCCACGACCGCTCCCGCCGCATCGATCTGCGCCAGGTCCCCTGGAAGATGCTCGCCGCCGTCGCCACCCTCGGCTCGGGCGGCCCCCTCGGCTACGAGGGCCCGTCCGTCTACGCCGGCGCGGCCGTCGGCGGCGGCCTCCAGCACCGGCTGCGCCGATACTTCAGCCCCGAGGAGGCCAAGGTGCTGCTCGTCGCCGGCGCCGCGGCCGGTGTGGCGGCCATCTTCAAGGCCCCGGTCACCGGGCTCGTCTTCGCCCTCGAGGTCCCCTACCAGGAGGACCTCGCCCGCAAGATGCTCCTCCCGGCCGCCATCAGCGCCGCCGCCAGCTACGTCACCTTCGCGGCCATCGCCGGCACCGCACCGATCCTCCCGGTCGCCGGCCAGCCGCCGTTCAACCTTCGCGACCTCGGCGGCGCCGCCGTGGTCGGGCTCGTCGCCGGCGTCCTGGCGCGGGCCTTCGCGCTGCTGGTCCGAGCGGCCAAGGCCTGTCGCAGCGGGGCCACCCGGCGGTCCGGGCCGCGATCGGCGGCGCGGTGATGGCGGCGACCGTCGCTCGCCGGCCACCTCCTCAGCGACGAGCCGCTCGTCGTCGGCCCGGGCTACGACGCCCTGCGCTGGGCGCTCGACCCGCACCGCAGCGTCGTCGCGATCATCGCCCTCGGCACCCTTCGGGTGGTCGGCACGACCGCCATCCTCGGCGGCGGTGGCGTCGGCGGGCTGTTCATCCCCCTCGTGATCCAGGGCGCGCTCGTCGGGCGGGCCGTCGGCGGCGTCTTCGACACGGAGGGCACGACGCTGTTCCCGGTCGTCGGCATGGCCGCCTTCCTCGGGGCCGGCTACCGCGTTCCCCTGGCCGCCGTCGTGTTCGTGGCCGAGTTCACCGGCCGGCCCGGCTTCGTCGTCCCCGGCCTCATCGCCGCCGTCGTGGCCCAGCTGGTCATCGGCCGGGCCTCGGTCTCGCCGTACCAGGTCGGCCGGACGGGTCGGACACCTCGAAGGACGCCTGCAGCTTCCGCTCGCCGACGTCGTCGACACCGAGGCCCGCACCGTGCCGCCGGACGCCACCGTGGACGAGCTGTTCTGGCAGCACCTCGTCGGCCACCCGCCAGCAGTCGTCCGCCGTCGTCGACGGGAACACCTACCTCGGCCTCGTCGGGACGGACCAGGTCCACGAGCTCGATCGAGCCGCGTGGGCGACGACGAGCGTGGCCGAGATCATGCGCACCGACGTCCCCGCGGCCGCGCCGACGTGGCTCCTGCGCGACGCCATCCACGCCATGGACCGCGCCGGCACCGACCGCCTCGCGGTCGTGGTCGACGACCGGTTCGTCGGCGTCATCACCGCCGCCGGGCTCGTCCAACTCGACGAGATCCTCGAAACCGAAACATGAAGGGGCCCCGCTCGGGGCCGCGCGGGGAGGAGTTCAGGCGGCTTCGAGGATGCGCTTGAGCCGGTCGAGGTCTTTTCGGTTGGCTCGGCGCATGGCCGTGGCCATGAACGGCGCGGCCAGCCGGGAGAACCCGGACGGCTCGCCACGATTGCGGAGCGTCATGTGGGTGCCGGCGTCACTCGCGGCCGCCCACGTGTAGGTCGTCTCCGAGGCTCCACTCACGCCGGCGACGGCTGACGGCGGAGCACGACGATGGCGATGTCGTCGCGGGTGTCGCCTCCCTGGAAGGCCACGGCGGCGCGGGCGATGGCTTCGGCGATGTCGGTGGCCGGGAGGTGGGCGTGGTCGGCGGCCATCGCCTGCACCGCTTCGTCCCCGAGGAAGTCACCCTGCCGGTTCCGCGCTTCACTGACTCCGTCGGTGTAGAGCACGAGGACCTCGTGCGGACCCGACGTGATGGCGCAGTCGGTGACGTCGATCTCGTCCATGATGCCGAGGACCGTGCCCGTGGAGCCGACCAGGCTCGTCGTCTTCCCGTCGGTGCGGATGGGAAGTGGGTGCCCGCCGGAAGCCAGGAGCAGCTCGCCGTCGTGGCCACTTCCGATGTCGAGGAGCAGCGCCGTGCAGATGCGTTCCGGATGCGCGTGGCGGACGGCGTCGTGAAGCACCGTGAGGACCGCGGCTGGCGAGTGGTTGTGCAGTAGCTCGCTGCGAACGACGTGACGGGCGAGTGCGGTGACGACCGCGGCGGCGGCGCCCTTGCCCGCGACGTCGCCGAGCACGACGGCATGGCTGCCGTGACCGGTCGGGAACACGTCGTAGAAATCGCCCCCGACCTCGGTGCCGTCTCCGGCCGGCCGGTACACGCCGGCGATGTCGAAACCCGGGATGTCGAGGGCCGATGGTGGCAGAAACGTCGCTTGCAAGGTCGCAGCCAGGTCCGCGCGCTCGCGCTTCGGCAAGTTCGGCCCGCTCGCGGGCCACGACGAGCTCTCGCTCGTAGGCGCGACGCTCCCGTGCGTCGAAGAACACGCTCCGGACGAGCTGCGGATTCCCGGCCGCATCGCGCTTGAGCACCGCGTTGGTGAGCACGGGCAGGCGAGTTCCATCTCGCAGGCGAAGATCGATGGCGATCTCCCGGACGCCGCCCTGCATCTGGAGGAGCGGCGCGTAGTGGGTCTCGTAGAAGATCCGGTCGCCGACGGTGAACAGCTCCTGGATCCGTTTCCGGCCGACGAGCTCCTCGCGGGGGTAGCCGCTCCAGGTCGAAGAAGGTCTGGTTCGCCTTGACGATGGTCCCGTCGGGCAGCGTCGACAGATAGCCACACGGCGCGTTCTCGTAGAGTTCCACCGGATCGTCATCCAGTAGGGCGTCGAGGAAGTCGCCGTGCTCGGCGCCTTGCGCCAGCGCAACTTCCTCGGTCACAGCTCGGCGAGGAACGCCTGGATCGCGGCGACCGTCTCTTGCGGGTGCGCTCAGGTTCGGGCAGTGCCCGGTGGCCCGCATCTGCACGAACCGGCTCGAGGCGATCTTCTCGCTCACGTACTTCCCGACGGCGATGGGGGCGATGATGTCGTCGGCGCACTGGAGCACGAGGGTCGGGGACTGGACGCGCTCGAGGTCGGCGCGGTTGTCGGAGAGGAACGTTGCCCGCGCGAAGCGCTTCTGGACGTCGGGGTCGGTGCGACAGAAGCTCTCCGTCAACTCGGCCCCCAACTCGGGCCGGTCGGGGTTGGCCATGATGGCGGGGGCCATGGCCCTGGACCAGCCCAGATAATTGCTGTCGAGGGATTCGAGCAGGCTGGCGATGTCGTCATCGCTGAAGCCGCCGACGTAATCGGCGTCGTCGAGATAGCGGGGCGACGGCCCGACGAGGACCAGCGCTCGGAACCGCTCGGGCGCCGCGACCGAGGCGAGGACGCCCACCATGGCGCTGACCGAGTGCCCGACGAACACGACGTCGTGGAGATCGAGCGCTTCGCAGATCTCGAGCACGTCCTTGGAGTAGCCGTGGAGCGATCCGTAGCGATCCGCGTCGTACGACTCGAGGTCGGAGTTGCCGACGCCGACGTAGTCGAACAGCACCGTGCGGAACGAGGAGCGGAACTCCGGTTCGACGAAGCGCCACATGTTCTGATCGCAGCCGAACCCGTGCGCGAAGATGATCGGCGGGCCGTCCGGCACCCCGGCGATGGTCACGTTGTTTCGCCGGGCGACGTCCACCTGCCGACAATACCGCCCACCGTGGCGCTTTGGTTACGGCTGAGGACGAACCAGGACACCCGCTCCCGGCCTGATGGGGGACCCGAGCGTCGACTTCGATGGGTCACGCTCCATGGCTACTGCCCTGCCGAGGATCTACAGGGCGAGGTGGAGGCGAAGGGCCTCGTCGAGGGCGGCGAGGAGGTCTCCAGTGAGGACGCCAACACGATGGCCGACGCGCTCGACGGCAATGGATCGGACTTGTTCAGCTTGCGCTTTCGAGTCGCGCTCGAGACCGGTCTGCACCGCATCGAGGAGCACTTGGAACGGGTACACGCGCGCCGTGTTCGTGGTGACGGGCACGACGGTGATGACGCCTCGTCCGAGCCGCTCTGCAGATCCGTTGGCACCGTCGTTGCTGACGATCACGGCCGGCCGCCGCTTGTCTGCTTCTGCTCCAACCGTTGGGTCGAGATTCACGAGGCGGATCTCTCCTCGGCGCATCAGCCCACCCCGTCGGCCGACGCGTTCTCCCAGAGGTCCTGGTTGTCACCGTCGGCCCATTCGGCCCATGCGTCCTCATAGGCGGGACCGAGCTCCAAGGCGCGGAGAAGGCGGACTGCCTTGTGCAGAACTGCGGAGCGGGAAGCGATGCCTTGAGCCTCGGCGTAGGCGTCGAGGAACGCAACATCTTCCTCCGGCAGGCTGACGCTTACCTTCATACTGAGATCCTACCATTGGTAGGACAGGTAGCGACCATAGTCGGTCGCGGCGAGTGACCTACGACCAGTAGGGCCGTCGTAGCCCGGCCAGGAACCGACGAGCGGGTCATTCCGCTGCCCCACACACCGACGCGGGGAAGGAAGCAGCGAGCACGGCCCTCCTGCCTCGCTGCTGGCGATCTTCCTCCTTCAACGGTGCTCCTCGAGACGCGTCACGTGTGCTTTGTAGCCCGAGGTGCCTTACAATGCGGTCATGACGGCCACTGCGAACGCCAAGGTCTCACATCGAGGGCAGACGAGCTTGCCGGCCGATCTGCGCCGTCGGTGGGGAATCGAGGAGGGCGGCGAAGTCGGATTCATCGACCTTGGCGGTGCTGCGCTGATCGTTCCGGGCGGCGTCACTGCGGCTCGACGTGAACTGCGGCGCGTGCTGGCGGACCGATACGAACACGGCCTTGCTGCCGTTGTCGATCCGGACCTCCTCGACCAGTAGCACTCCGGATGGCGGCGGAGGTCGTCGTCTTGGACGACCGCCTTCTCATCGAGGAGTTGTTGGTCGGAATCCCGCGAGGACGGCGTCGCGCGAGTCTCTTCACGACGTCGTACTGGTACTACCGAGCCTGCCGCGCGGCGGTCGCTGGCGCCGGGGGTCACTTGTCGGGTCCGTTCGAGCAGCTCGCCTTGGCCGAGCAGGGGCGGGCGATTCTGAGCCTCCTCGAGCTGCGCGAAGACATCGCACTTCCCGATCCACGGGCCACCGTGCCGGCAATGGCGGACATCTCACGGCGTCACGCTCAGTTGAACCTGTTGAACCTTGAAGCTGTCGCAGTAGCGGGACTTTTGCGGGCGACCGTCTGGTTGTCGGCGCCGGCCGCGAGTGGCGTGCTGCCTGGCGTCCTCGAAGCCGAAGGTCTTCCATGGAACGTGGTCGCACTCGAGAACGATCGCTGACTCCGGCCGCCTACCGTCCACGTCCGCGTGGACACTCACGAGTACGTCCACATCCAGGCGGTCGCACCAGGCGCTGACGACTGAGCCGGGCGACTCGAGGCCGAGAAGGCGCTGTGTCTCGTCGATCAAAGCATCGACGTTGCGGTCGCGTTCCGCTCCTCGCTCCGGGTCACACCAAGAAGAGCGTGGCGAACCAAGTCTTCGTCTTCGCCGTACTCGCGAAGGGTCGGCACAAGCGACGCGTCGGCAAGGGACGCCGCAGCGTCGAACAGCCAGGCATTGATCGTGGGTCTCGCCTGCGGGCGAGCCCGGCGATGGCTTCTTCGCGTACGTACGGACTCTCGTCGGCAACGCGCGCCCACAGGGCATGTCGAACATCCTGGCCAACTGTGGCGAGTTGACGGCCGAGCCCGAAGGTGGCCCAGTTGCGCAAGTCGGCATCGCCGTCCCTGGTGAGCTTGATGAGTGCTGTGACCGCCAATACGTCGACGTCGTCACCCGTGCATGCCGGAACGGCGACGGCGACGGCGACTTGGTTCGCACGACCTCGTCCACGTGTTGCGCGACGACGTTGAAGGACCTCATGGCGCGCCTCGGTCAGTCATCGCCGCAGGCCGCGCTGCGCCACCTCCATAGGACCGCGCAGGTCGATCGCGCGATGGCGCAAGGCATCGACGACGAGCTGCGGCAGGCCATGGCATCCGGCGACGACGCGCCGGATGAGGAAGCGGATGCCGGATGAATGGCGGATCGTTCGATGACGCGCAAGAGGCTGGTCAAGGACGTAGTGGCCCTGACCAGCCTCTTCACCAGAGAGCGGGCGACGAGAATCGAACTCGCGTTCTCAGCTTGGGAAGCTGATGTTCTGCCGCTGAACTACGCCCGCGAGCAACTGCGACTCTAGCGGGCGACTCCGTCGGTCAGGGCGCCTGCATGTGGTAAATGAAGTCGCAATCGGCCTTCGACTTCTTCTTGTGGAAGGACACGCCGCCGGTGAAGCTCGGCGCTTGGAACCAGCCACGAGATTCCACGATCGGCTTCAGCGCCTTTCCGACGTCGGTGGGCACGTTCTTCGCTCCGGTCGTCACGCCCGGTCCCGGCGAGCCCCACCAGGCGCCCCGGTTGTGGCGGTAGCCGCCCCACCGCTTGAACTGCTTCGACATGTCGGACGCCACGACGAGCGCTTCGTCCTTCGCGTCGCGTTGCACGGCGACGTCGCGGCGACGACCAGCCGCTGGACGGCCGCGTTGCCGACGGCGCCCTGGAGGCCGCGAACGGCATCGCGCGTCAGCGGACGACCGGCGGCAACGGAGGCCTGCATCGTCGGGGTCAGCAGGGGCCCCGATCCCGGGCGCTCCCGAGTCTCCGGTGCGAGTTGGTCGTCCCGTCGCTGGTGCTGTCGTCGCCCCACGTCGCTCCCCCTTCGCCGGCGGCCGCGGTGCCGCCTTTGTCGCGATCGTACCGTTCGGCCCCGCCGCTCCGCCGGGCGCCGGCCACTAGCGTCCTCGTCGCCATGATCCTCTCCGACCGCAGCATTCGTGAGGAGCTCGCGGCGGGGCGGATCGTGCTCGCGCCGCTCGACGAGACCAACATCCAGCCGTCGTCGGTCGACCTCACCCTCGACCGCTACTTCCGCCTCTTCATGAACCACAGCTACCGGGTCATCGACGTGAAGGAGGACCAGGAGGACCTGACCGAGCTGGTCGAGGTGCGCGAGGACGACGTGTTCATCCTCCACCCCGGCGAGTTCGTCCTCGGGTCGACGGCGGAGGAGGTCGGGTTGCCTGCGGACCTCGTCGGCCGGCTGGAGGGCAAGAGCAGCCTGGCTCGCCTCGGCCTCTTGATCCACAGCACCGCCGGTTTCCTCGACCCCGGGTTCCGGGGCCACGTGACGCTCGAGTTCTCGAACGTGGCGAACCTTCCGATCACCCTCTACCCGGGGATGAAGATCGGTCAGGTCAGCTTCGAACGCATGACGACACCGGCGGACCGCCCCTACGGCTCGGCCGGCATGGGCTCGAAGTACCAGGGCCAGAGGGGCCCGACGCCGAGCCGCTACTTCGAGAACTTCCGGAAGTAGTTCCGGGCAGCCGCGCCGATCCGGAGACGGATCGGCTACTCGCCGAGTGAGGTCGTGGGCACGCGGAACGGGCCCCAGTGGAACGACGGCAGCACGGCGTCGACGTCGACGTCGCCGTCCCAGGACAAGCCACGGATCTCGTCCTCGGTGCGGCGCCCGCTGAGGGCCCGGAGGAGCTCGAAGGAGGACCCTCGCACGGTCGCCGCCGGCTCACCGCTCGCTGGCTCCCAGGTGGACTCGGCGCCGTCGGTGGCGACGACCCGCACGGCCGGATGGCCGTTCGCGGCGGCGGCGCCCTGGAAGGCGTGCACCAACCAGTTGGTGCCGATGACCACGGCGTCGGAGTTGCGTTCGCCGGGCGCGCCGAGCGCACCCCGAAGGTCGTGCTCGTGGGTGACGGTGTCCATCACCAGCTGATGGCCGGCGGGTCCGAACGAGTCGAGCACGGCCTCGAGCTGCTGCCCGTGCTCGTTCCACTCGGCCAGCACCTCTGCGGTCGGACGATCGCGCCGGGCGTCGACCTGCGCCGCGGTCCACGGGTCCGAGCCGGCGCCCTCGAGGCGCCCACCGAGCACGTCGTCGGCCACGCCGGCCACGTGGGCCACGAGATCGTGGACGCGCCAAGCCGGGCACCCGGGCACCCGGTCGCCGGTGCGGTCGGAGACGTCGCCGACGAGCTCGTTGATGCGTCGCCGGAGGCTGGCGTACGCGACCCCGGGTGACGCCGCGCCCGTGGTGGAGTCGCTCATTCGACCGGCTCCCCGACGGCGGGCGCCGGAGCACCGGCGCCGACCCCCCCGCCGCTCATGCGGCGGTCGCCCTTCTCGAGCGCCTCGAGCAGGTGCATGGAGATGTCGGCGACGGCGATGTCGTCGCGGCCGTTCTCCTTCGTGCCGTCGTCGATCATGATGTAGCAGAAGGGGCAGGCGGTGGCGATGCGCTCGGCTCCGGTCCCGATGAGCTCCTGCGAGCGCTCGGTGTTGACCTTCTTGCCGATGTTCTCCTCCATGAACATGCGAGCGCCGCCGGCGCCGCAGCACATGCCCTTGGTCCCGTTGCGGGGCGCCTCGACGATGTCGATCCCCTTGAGCGAACCGAGCACCTTCCGGGGCGCGATGTAGACGTCGTTGTGCCGGCCGAGGTAGCAGCTGTCGTGGTAGACGACCCGCTCGTCGAGCTCGGCCTCGGACATGTCGAGCTTCCCGGTGTCGATCAGCCATTCGAGGAACTGGCTGTGGTGCACGACCTCGTAGTTGCCGTTCAGCTGCGGGTACTCGTTCCCCAGGGTGTTGAAGCAGTGGGGGCACTGCGTGATGATCTTCTTGACGCCCATGCCGTTCATCGTCTCGATGTTCTGCATGGCGAGCATCTGGAAGATGTACTCGTTGCCCGAGCGTCGGGCGGGGTCACCGGTGCAGTTCTCGTTGGGGCCGAGGATGGCGAAGTCGACGCCGGCCCGCTGGAGCAGCTTGGCGGTGGCGACGGTGACCTTCTTGTTCTTGTCGTCGAACGAGCCGGCGCAGCCGACCCAGTAGAGGTACTCGTGCTCGAGGGGTGACGATCCGTCGACGATGTTGATCTCGACGGGGAGGCCCTTGGCCCAGTCGGCCCGCTCGCCCTGGTTCATGGCCCACGGGTTGCCCTGGTTCTCCATGCCCCGGTAGGCGTTGCCGAGCTCGGCCGGGAAGTTCGACTCCATGAGCGACAGGTAGCGCCGCATGTCGAGGATCTTGTCGAGGATCTCGATGTTGACCGGGCAGACCTCGTCGCACGCCTTGCAGGACGTGCAGGCCCAGATCTCCTCCGCCGAGATGCGCTGGAAGACCTCGTTGGTCGAGACGGTCAGCTCGGGCTCGTGGCCGACGACCGGCGAGATCGCGCCCTGCGGCCGCGATTCGCTCATGACCTGACCGATCTTGGTGACGATCTCCCGGGGGTCGAGCGGCTTGCCGGTGGCGTGGGCCGGGCAGACCGAGGTGCAGCGTCCGCAGACCGTGCAGGCGTCGGTGTCGAGGAGCTGCTTCCAGGTGAAGTCCTCGATGACGGCGGCGCCGAAGCTCTCGAGCTCGGTCTCCATGAGGTTGGGCATCGGCTTCATGGCGCCCTTGGGGCGGTCACGATCCGACAGGTACATGTTCAGCGGGCTCGTGACCATGTGGCGGAGCTTCGTGGTCGGCAGGATCACGACGAAGGAGAAGAACGACAGCACGTGCACGATCCAGAAGGTCTGGTGCAGGCCGCTCAGGTTCGACATGCCGTCGAAGAGGGCGGACAGGCCGTAGCCGAGGAAGGCGAACTTCTCGAAGGACGGCCGGCCGTCGATGGCGATGCGGGCCCCCTCGGCCAGGAAGCCGGTGACGCCGAGGATGGCGAACATGCCGAGGATCAGGTGGTCCTCGGTACGGGTCTTGATCCGGATCCGGTACGGGGCGAACAGGTACCGACGGGCGATGGCCCAGAAGATGCCGATGACGAAGAACACGCCGGCGGCGTCGCCGACGAAGGCGTAGGCGCGGTAGACGTCGCCGTGGAGGAACTTCGCGGCCTCGGGAAGCTGGTGGTTGATCTCGAGGATCGTGGTGACGGCGAAGAGGATGATGAAGGGGAAGTAGATGAACGAGTGCATGAGGCCCGCCGCGCCGTCGCGCATCAGGGTCTGCATGTAGACGCCCCGGCGATAGGCGCCGGCCCGCTTCTTCGCGTTCTTTCCCGTCGTCGAACGACGGTCCGGCTGGCCCCGCTCCCAGTTCTGCACCCGCTGGCTGAAGAGGTACGCCGAGCCGATGAACAGGACGGTCAGCACCGTGTAGAAGATCGCCCGGTAGGCCGAAGGGATGTTGTCGAACACCTGCCGGGTGACCGGCGACTCGTCGTGCTGTTGGGTCAGCGTGGCGATGATCCCGGATCCACCGGTGACGAGACCCAGACCGAGCCCGATGCCGAGGGTGATCTGGGACGGCTTGATCCGCCGGGACGGGGGCGCCGGCGCGTCGGCGACTTCGGTAGCCATGGCCGCGGAGGCTAGCCCTCGCCGCCGGGGTGGAAGTACTCCGTCGGCCCCGTCAAGATTCGGCCATGGAACTGCAGGATCGCGTCGTCGTCGTCACGGGTGGAGCGAGCGGGATCGGGCGGTCGTTGGCGCTCGCGTTCGCGGCCGGCGGAACGAAGGGCGTGGTCATTGCCGACCTCGACGCCGCGGGTGCCGCCGCGGTGGCGGCGGAGGTCGACGCCGCCGCGGGCGCGACGGCCGGCGCGGGGGTCGGCTGCGACGTCAGCGTCGAGGCGGACGTGCAGCGCGTCGTCAAGGTGGCCGAGGAGCGCTTCGGGCCCGTCGACATCTTCTGCGCCAACGCCGGGATCCTGGTGACCGGGGGCATCGAGACACCCGACGCGGCCTGGGACCGCGCCTGGTCCATCAACGTGAAGAGCCACCTCTACGCGGCCCGGGCCGTGATCCCGTCGATGGTCGAGCGAGGCGAGGGCTACCTGGTGCACACGGCGTCGGCCGCGGGGCTGCTCACCCAGCTCGGGGCGGCGCCGTACTCGGTGACCAAGCACGCCGTCGTCTCGTTCGCCGAGTGGCTTTCGATCACCTACGGCGATGCCGGCGTGCGGGTGTCGGCCCTGTGCCCCCAGGCCGTGGCCACCAACCTCGGCTCGACCAGCCGACAGGCCCTGGCCGGCGAGCCGGTCAAGGTGCCGGCGCCCGCCGGCGACTCGGTCACCTCCGTCGCGGGCGTGGGCATCGTCGGCGGGGCCGGCGCCGATGGCGTGCTGTCGCCCGAGGAGGTGGCGGCCAAGGTGATCGAGGCCATCCGGGACGAACGCTTCCTCATCCTCCCGCACGCCGAGGTCGAGACCTACGAGCGTCGTCGGGCCGACGACCGCGAGCGCTGGCTGCGCGGCATGCGCCGCGCCCAGGCCCAGATGGCCGGCTTCTTCAACCGCGCGTGATGGCGGTTAGTTGGCGGTGGACTTCCCGTCGGACTCCGACAGGCGCTGGGCCATGGCCGAGAGGAGCTTGTGGGCCATGCCCGGCACCTCGTCGAGGAGACCGCTGAACTCGCGCTGGCCGAGGACCAGGAGCTCCATGTCGGTGGTGGCCTCGACCGTAGCGTTGCGGGGGAGTCGCGTCAGCAGCGCGAGCTCACCGAAGCTGCCACCGGGGCCGAGGGTGGCGACCTTCTTGTTGTTGCGTCGCACCGTCGCCTCGCCGTCGAGGATCAGGTAGAACTCGAAGCCGGGCTTCCCCTGCTCGCACAGCACCTTTCCCGCCGGGACGGCGACCTCGTCGGAGGCCTTGCCGATGAGGCCGAGCTCCTTCTTGTTGCAGGCGGAGAAGAGTCGCACCTGCGCCAGCTGGTCGAGCTTGTTGTCCTTGCCACCACGAGCCATGGCCGCAGAGTAGACGGCACCGTCAGCTCGCGCCCGGATCATCCCGCCGGGGGGAGTTCACGCGGACGAAACGCAGCAGCAATCTCCGCTCCTTAGGTTCCCCTTCATGGACGTGGTGCTCGTACGGTGGCCGGTCGAAGCAGAGCGGCGACGTCGCCTCCAAGAGGACGGAACCCCGCGCTTGTTGCTGCTCGAGGACGGGCAGCCTCCGCCCGAGCCGGACGACTGCCTCGAGGACTGGATCCGCGTGCCTGCCGAAGACGCCGACGTCCGTCTCCGCATCGGCGGCCTCGCTGCCCGCTCCTCGTGCCACGTCAGCGACCTGCCCGACCTCGACCCCGACGGCGTCCTCCGCTTCGCCGCGTCCTGGGTCTCGCTCCCGCCCGTCGAAGCGCGGTTGACCCGCGCGCTCGTGGACAAGTTCGGCGCCGTGGTCGGCCGCGAGGCCCTGGCCAAGGCGGGCTGGCCGGAGGGCGCGCCCGGTCGCAACGCGTTGGACGTCCACGTGTTGCGCCTCCGTCGCCGCCTGGGCACGGTGGGCCTGAGCATCAAGACGGTCCGGAGCCGCGGCTACCTGCTCGAGGCCGCCGACCGCCGCCAGGAGCACGTGCGGGAGGCCTGACCCTGCACCGGGCGACGGCTAGCTCCCGGTGGGGACGTCCTCGATGCCGCCGGTCGCCGGGTCGTCCCCCTGCTTGGCCACGGCCTCGGCCCGCCGAGCCACCTCGTCAGGGTCGCCGAGGTAGCGCGATTCGACGGTCCGCAGGCGGTCATCGAGCTCGTAGACGAGAGGAACACCCGTCGGGATGTTGAGCTCCGCGATCTCGTCGTCGCCGATGCGGTCGAGGTGCTTGACCAACGCCCGCAGTGAGTTGCCGTGCGCCGTGACGAGCACGCGGCGGCCGGCCCGGAGGTCGGCGGCGATGACGTCGTGCCAGTAGGGGAGCACGCGGACGACGACGTCCTCGAGGCACTCCGCGCTGGGCAGGAGGTCCGGCGGCAGCAGCTGGTAGCGCCGGTCGTGGGACGGGTGGCGCTCGTCTCCCTCGGGCAGTGCGGGGGGCGGCGTGTCGAAGCTGCGGCGCCAGATCTTGAACTGCTCGTCGCCGTACTCGGCCTTGATCTCCGCCTTGTTCTTGCCCTGCAGGTCGCCGTAGTGGCGCTCGTTGAGTCGCCAGCTCCGCCGGACGGGCAGCCACAGGAGGTCGGCCTCCTCGAGCGCGAGGTTGGCGGTGCGGATGGCCCGGTTGAGCAGCGACGTGTGGAGGATGTCGGGGAGCAGGTCCTCCGAGGCCAAGAGACGTCCGGCCTCCCGCGCCTCCGCCTCCCCCTGCGGCGACAGCTCCGCGTCGTACCAGCCGGTGAACAGGTCCTGCTTGTTCCACTCGCTCTGGCCGTGGCGGAGGAGGATCAGCGTCGACATGCTCGGGAATCGTATGGGTGGGGCGCCGCCCGACCCCAAGCCCATTTGGGGGATCGCCCGGGGGTGGGACGGGCGGACCGGCGCCGACGATGCGGTCATGCCCCGCTTCCTCGTCACCTCCAAGGTCCTCGGTTGCCTCCTCGTCGTCGGTGGACTCGTCGGGGTGCTCGGTGCGCTCGTCATGCAGTTCCACATCGAGAACACCGAAGCTGCGATCTACGAGACCGCACTCGGTCGCGACCAGTTGGCCGTCGTGTGGCTGGCCGTCCCCCTCGGCGTCGTGGCCGTCGTCACCCGGCGTCCGTCGCTCGGTTGGCCGTGCCTCGCCCTCGGACTCGCGCTGGTGATCGGTCCCGTGCTGCGGTCCCAGGCGCTCATGCGCCCCGAGGCAGGCGAGCGCCGGGCGGCGGCCGCGTTCATCCCGCCCGCCGGCGCCGTCCCTGCCGAGGGCGTGTTCGACGGCTACGACTTCCCGTCGTTCCGGCGGTCGTGGGTGGCGACCGGGACGTCGCCGGCGCAGCTGTGCCCAGCTGCGATCGCTCGGCTGGCGGCGTGGGCGGGCGAGGAGCCGTCGGTGCCGTTCCCCGCCAACGCGAACGGAGCGCGCGCGTCGTGCTTCGCCACCGCCGTCCGCGGGGCCCACGGGGGTTCGATCTCCGTGCGGGAGGACGACCGCAACCCGTCGGCCGTCGAGGTCGTCCTGACCGTGACCCGCCGCCAGTAGCGAGGCCCTGGCTACCCTCGCCCGATGGTGATGCGAGACGTTCCCTTCGACCGGTTCGTGAAGTACCCCGAGCTGACCGAGATCCTGGAGGCCTTCGCGGCGGAGTTCCCGACCCGACTCGCACTCTCGACGATCGGGCGGTCGTTCGAGGGGCGTGACATCTGGCTGTGCACCCTCACCAACACCGAGACGGGGCCGGCCGAGGAGAAGCCGGCCATCTGGATCGACGCCAACATCCACGCCACCGAGCTCACCGGTTCCACGGCGGCGCTGTACCTGATCCATCGGTTGGTCACCGGCTACGGGATCGATCCGACGGTGACGAGGGCACTCGACACCCGCACCTTCTACGTCGTGCCGCGGATGGGTCCGGACGGGGCCGAGCTGGCCATGGCCGAGAAGCCTCGCTTCGTCCGCTCGTCGGTCCGCGACTACCCCTGGCCCGAGCAGCACGACGGGATGGTGGCCCAGGACATGGACGGCGACGGCCGCATCCTCACGATGCGGGTGCGCGACGAGAACGGTCCGTGGAAGGTCTCGTCGGCCGACCACCGGCTGCTCGTGCCGCGCGACCCGACCGAGCAGGGCGGCGGGCCGTACTACCGACTGCTGCAGGAGGGCGAGGTCCAGAACTTCGACGGCGTGACCATCAAGGCGGCCCCGGCCCTGGCCGGCCTCGACATGAACCGGAACTACCCGATCGAGTGGCGGCCCGAGGGCGACCAGGTCGGCGCCGGTCCGTATCCGACGTCCGAGCCGGAGATCCGGGCCGTCGTGCAGGCGATCGTCGACCGGCCGAACATCACCGCCTTCATCCAGTACCACACGTTCTCGGGCGTCCACCTCCGTCCCTACGGCACCCAGGCCGACGACAAGCTGCCGACCTTCGACCTCCGGGTCTACAAGCAGATCGGGGCCAAGGCGACGGAGCTGACGGGGTACCCGGCGGTGTCGGTGTTCCATGACTTCAAGTACGACCCGAAGGACGTCATCACCGGCGTCGCCGACGATTGGGCCTACGACCACCTCGGCGTCTTCGCGTGGACGACGGAGTTCTGGAACCCCTTCACCACGGCCGGGGTGGAGGACTACAAGTTCATCGAGTGGGGGATCGAGCACCCGTTGGACGATGACCTGAAGCTCCTGGCCTGGAGCGACGAGAACCTCGGCGGCGAGGGGTTCGTCGAGTGGTACGACTTCGACCACCCGCAGCTCGGACCGGTCGAGCTCGGGGGGTGGAACACGGCGCGGTGGATCCGGAACCCACCGCTGCACCTGCTCGAAGCCGAGGTCGCCCCCCACGCCGACTGGGCCATCTGGCACGTGCTCATCGCGCCGTCGCTGGCGTTGCGCTCCCTCGACGCGGAGGCACTGGGCGACGACCTGTGGCGGGTCCGGTTGGTCGTCCAGAACATCGGGTGGCTGCCGACGAACGTCACGGCCAAGGCGTTGGAGCGCAAGGCGGTCAAGCCCCTGATCGCCGAGCTCTCGGCCGGCGTCGAGATCGTCGGCACGAACCGTCGTCAGGAGCTCGGCCAGCTGGCCGGGCGGGTTGGGAAGAACTCGATGCTGGGCGGGTTCGGCTCATCGGTCGACTCGACCGTCGACCAGGCGAAGGCCGACTGGATCGTCCGGGCGCCGGCGGGGACGTCAGTCGAGGTCGAGGCCCGCCACGACCGCGCCGGCGTGGTGCGGGCGACCGTCGTCCTGGAGGCCAACGACGTCCGGGCATGAGCCGAACGGGCGGTGCATCGGTGTCCTTTTGGTCACATCGGGTGACAATCGGGCTATGGACGACGTAGTCTGATCAGGTCCCCCTGCGGGGGGGGATGCAGGCAACAGGCGGGAGTACGACATGGCGGGTAGTTCGAGGCGCAACGCGTCGATGCTGGCGCGCGTCGGTGTGATCACCACGATGGTGGCCACCTCCCTCGTGGCGGTCTTGTCGGGGGCGCCGCCCGCCGGTGCCGCCGTCTCCCTCGACCAGTCGACGGCCCCGGCGTGTTCGGCGGCGAGCTATCCGGTCCAGCGGAACAGCGGGACCTACCACCAGACGTTCACGCCGACCAAGAACCGGATGAGCGTGGTGCAGTTGTGCGTCAACACCACCGCCACGGGAACCGGGCCGGTCGTCGTCGACCTGCAGACGCGCGATGCCGGCGGGGCCACCCGAACGATCGCCACCGGTGCGAACAGTCCCTCCACGGTCGCCGACGGGATCTACCTCGAGGTCGACGTCCCCGACGTGGTCCTGACCACGGGCCGGGTGTACGAGCTCTCCGTCACCCTGCCGCCGGGGGTGTCGTGGCGGGGGACGAACCCGGGCGCCGACGTCTACCCGGGAGGCGCGTCGCTCGAGAGCGATGTCGGCGATTACGGGTTCCGGCAGTTCGCCAACCCGATCGCAGACGTTCACACCAGTCGGTCCACGTTCGCGGCCGCCGGCAGCGACCTGCGACTGGTCGAGGAGACCTTCAACACCCGGCCTTCGGGATCCCCGATCGCCGACGACGTCCCCGGCGTCCACCTGTCGACCAACGGCAGCTCGCTCGCGGTGTTCAGCCATCCGCTGCCCGGCAGCTCCAACGACCTGTTCGCCACCGGGATCCCGGCCGCCCCGGCGCTGCAGGTCTACACGGCGACGTTCGACGCCCCGACGCAAGCCGTCGGCTTCGCCATCGCCGGCCAGGACCCGGCCGCGTCGTCGCCGGCGACCGTGACGCTGGCCTTCGAGAGCGGCCCGACGCTGACCGTGCCGTTGACCGACGACGACAACGACGAGAACACGCCCTTCTGGTTCGGCTATCGGGTTCCGGGCGCGTCGCCGCGGGTGTCGTCGGTGACGGTGACGTCGCCGAACGGCGCCATCCCGAGCGAGCAGTTCGAGGAGATCGCACTCGACGACCTCACGTTCCAGCGCACGATCCCGAAGGACATCGTCTTCCGCCGCACCGTCTCCGGCGACAAGGAGATCTTCGCCATGGCCGCCGACGGGTCGAACGCGACCCGCCTGACGGTGCGGCCGGGGGTGGACGACGACCCCACCTTCTCGCCGGACGGCTCTCAGGTCGCCTTCGTCTCCGACCGCGCCGGCCAGTTCGACATCTGGGTCATGGATGCCGACGGCACCGACCCCCGGAACCTGACGGCGACGTGGAACCAGTTCTCCGCCGATCCCTCGTGGTCGAAGCAGGCCGGGACCAACAAGGTCGCCTTCGTGAGCGAAGACCAGTGCGCCTGCTACTCCTCGCTGGACGTCTACACCGTGGGCACCGACGGCACCGGGCTGGTGAAGGTCCACGACGACGACACGACCGGGTATGTGCGGGACGGGTTCCCGTCGTGGGCCCCCGACGACGCCTCCATCGTGTTCGGGCGGGGGAGCGAGGCGGCGGTGCAGCACCACGTCTTCCGCACCACCCTCGGGGGCGCCCTCACCCAGGTGACGTCGGCCGCGGGCAACCAGGTGACGCCCGCCGCGTCCGGGGCCGGTATCGCCTATGCCCAGGAGAGCGCCAATGGCAGCAGCGACGCCGAGATCTACATCCTTCCGGCCGGCGGCGGGGCCGCCCGGCGGGTCACGAACAACGCGATGCGCGACGAGTTGCCGGCGTGGAGCGCCGACGGCGAGCGCCTCGCCGTCGTCCGGTCCGTGGCGGGCGGGCAGCAGCTCGTCAGCATCGATGTGGCGACCGGCGCCGAGCGCAACCTCAGTGGGACCGCGCTGGGCGACAACGCCCCCGACTGGAACCCGGCCGGCGACGGCGCGACCAACGCGTCGCTCACCGTCGATCGCTCCTCCGTGGGGGCCGGGCTCAGCTCGGTCGCCCTCGGTTCCATCCCCGCCGACCGTCTCCCCCTGATCGCCGACGGGACGCAGTCGGCGCCGGTCGGCTCGATCCCGGTCGGTTCCATCCCCGTCGGTTCGATCCCCGTCGGTTCGATCCCGGTGGGTTCCATCGACCTCGCCGCCTCCCCGGTGGGCTCGATCCCGGTGGGGTCGATCTTCACCCAGGGCGCCCCGGTCGGCTCCATCCCGGTGGGGTCGATCCCCGTGGGCAGCATCGGCCTCGGCGGCACCCTGGTCTCGTCGCTCGGTATCCCGGACGCGACGTTGGCCGCAGTCCTCGCCGGCACACGCCTCGAGGGCCTCCAGCGCCAGACCCTCACCCTCGGGCAGGTCCTCGCCGATCCCGTGGCCGGACCGCGGTTCGCAGCGCTCGATCTCGGCACGAGCGGCCTCGGCCGGACGCTGTTCGGCTCGGCCAGCCTGGCCGCCCTCCTGCTCGGTCCGGTGGCGCTCGACCGCCTCCCGGCGCCCGACCCGTCGGGCCAGCACCGCTCATGGTGCGACCTCTTCGCCGCCTCCGGCTTTTCGTGTGCCGGGGCGGGCGTGAACCCGGCGCAGCACTCGCTGCTGGGCGCCCAACTGGCGTCGGCGCCCGTGGGTTCGATCCCGGTGGGCTCGATCCCGGTCGGTTCGATCCCGGTGGGTTCGATCCCGGTGGGTTCGATCCCGGTCGGTTCCATCGACCTGGCCACGTCGCCCGTGGGCTCGATCCCGGTCGGCTCGATCGCCATCCAGGGCTCTCCGGTGGGTTCGATCCCGGTGGGTTCGATCCCGGTGGGTTCGATCCCGGTCGGTTCGATCCCCGTCGGTTCGATCGCCATCGCCGGATCGCCCGTGGGCTCGATCCCGGTCGGCTCCATCGCCGTCCAGGGTTCGCCGGTCGGCTCCATCCCGGTCGGGTCCATCGCCATCGCCGGTTCTCCCGTCGGGTCGATCCCCGTCGGGTCGATCCCGGTCGGGTCGATCGCCCAGGTCCTGAACTGTCCCGTCACTGGCTGCGATCCGGCCATGACGCTGGCCGAGGCGCAGACGGCCGGCCTCGTCAGGGACACGGCGCAGCTCTGGATGCTCGGCTCCCAGGCACTCACCGGGGTGCTGTTCAGCGCCGTCGTCAACGGCCTCGATCCGTCGGTCACCCTCGCCGGACTCGGCCCGGTCGCGCTGGAAGCGATCAAGCTCTGGATGCTGGCCAACCGGCTGACCGAAGAGGGCGTGACGCTGGCCCAACTCGGCCACGGTGCCGACGGGATCCGCCTCGGCGACATCCCGCAGTCGGCGTACGGCACGATCACCCTCTACGAGATCCTGCTCAGCCTCCTGATCCAGTCCGACTTTCCTTGGGAGCAGCTCCCGGTCGACGGCATGCAGGACTTCGCCCCGGCCGCCGGCACCGACCTCACCTACACCGCCCGTGGACGGCTCACGTGCGCGGCCATCGGTTCGATCGACGTCGACCTGCACGACTTCCGCTACGTCGCCGGCAGCACGACGATCACCGTCGACGGGTCGGCCGTGCCCACGGTGAACCCGATCCGGTCCGCCGACGGTCTCTCGTGGGACGTCTCCTCGTCCTGCAACCGGGCGCCGAGGAACGTCGTCGTCACGTTCAAGGCGCGACCGGGCCTCCGACTCGGCGCGGCGACGTCCGACCTGACGTTGCATGCGGGCCTTGTCCGGACCCCTCTCGCCGCTCAGGCACCGGTCACCGTCACCGAACAGGGGGAGCCCGACGCGGGGGGTCGTAGCGGCACCAAGGACTCCCTCATCGTCGGGCACGTGTCCTCGCCCGATGACGTCGACACCATCACGATCCCGATGCCGGCCAAGGGGTCGCACGTGCGCGTCTTCCTGAGCCACATCCCGACCGGGCAGGACTACGACCTCACCGTCGGGATGCCCGCAGCCGCTCCGCTCCAGTCGTCGCCGGTCGGCTCGATCCCCGTCGGCTCGATCCCCCTCGAGGACGGCGGGCGGGGCCTTGGTGGCGTGCCCGGTGGTCTGCCCAGCGAGACCCTGCAGGACATCCCGGTCGGTTCGATCCCGGTGGGGAGCATCTCGGCCAACCGCGGCGCGGCCGACGAGGTGGCGCAGGTGATCGCCGATGGCGGCACGACCCCGATCGCGATCCAGGTCAGCGGTTACAACGACTCGTTCAGCGTCGATCCCTACGTCGTGAGGGTGAAGGTGTACCCGCCGATCGCCCTGACGTGCGCGGCGCGCACCGGGCTGGGGTTCACCGGCACCCCGCCGGCCCTGCCGGCCGCCACCGATGCCGCCGGCCGGTCGAGCCTCTTCCTCGTCAACGTCGACCGGATGCGCAAGCTCTATCCGGCCGGCGACGTGGACGGGATGCTGGTGGCGCTTCGTCGCCTCGCGGCTCGCACCGAGGTGAACGGCCTGGTGGTGCCCGTCGAGGGGGATGCGTCGGTGCGGTCCGCCTACGACGCCGCCGACGCCGACCCGTGCGCCATCGACAAGACCAACGCCGTCGTGCGCGCCCTCACCGGCGTCGTCGCGCGCTACCGGGACGCGTCCTCATCCCTTCGCCACGTCGTGCTTGTCGGGACCGACGATGCCGTGCCCTTCGCGCGGGTCGCCGATCTCACGACGCTGTCCAACGAGGCCGACAACCGGGGCGACCTGGCCTTCCTCCTGTCCCCGTCCGGACAGGCCAACTCGCTGTACGCCGCGTCGGCCTTCGGCTACGTGCTGACCGACGACGCCTACACGTCCTTCGCCAAGGTCCCGTGGCTCGACCACGACCTGGCGTTGCCGCAGATCGTGGCCGCCCGGCTGGTGGAGACGCCCGATGACGTGGTCGGCCAGGTGCTGGCCTACGAGGCCAGCAACGGCCAACTCGACACGGCCACGGCCTCGACGTTCACCACGGGCTACGACTTCCTCGCCGACGGGGCCACCGCCGTGGCCGGGGGCATCGAAGCGGCGCTGCCGACGTCCGCCGACGCCAGCCGGAGAGGCCGCCTGATCAACGAGACGTGGACGAAGGCCGACCTCACCGCGGTGCTCCTCGGCGGGGCGACGCCCACCGTCGACTCGCTCAACGCGCACTACAGCCACAACCAGCTGCAGCCGGCCGGCCCGGCCTCGGCCGCTGGCGGTGCCGGCTTCACCCGCGACGACCTCCTGTCGGCGTCGGAGATTCCCAGCCCCACGACGAGCGCCGACGGGGCGTTCTCGTCGAAGCTCCTGGGCCGGCTGCTGTTCACCATGGGATGTCACGCCGGACTGAACGTGCCCGACACGCTCGCTCCCACCGCGCCCGGCGCGCTCGACTGGTCGCAGGTCTACGCCCGCCAGCGGGCGGCGGTGTATGTGGCCAACACCGGCTACGGCTACGGCGACACCGTCGCCAACGCCCTCTCCGAGCGGCTGATGACGCTGTTCGCCGACGAGTTCGCCGACCCGTCGACGACGCTCGGCGAGAAGCTCGTCAAGGCCAAGAACCGGTACTTCGCGACGATGGGCACCTACGGGGTCTTCGACGAGAAGGCTCTCATCGAGGCGTCCTTCTACGGGCTGCCCTTCTGGCGCATCGGCCCCGCCGGCCCGGCCCCCGCCGCCCCCCCGGCCGTCACGACCACTGCCGATGCGACGGCGGGCGTGCCGGTGGCGTCGCTGACGCTCACGCCCCTCAGCTCGGGCGAGGTCACCCAACACGACGTCCCGGGACGAGGGACCTACTGGTCGGGTCCTGGGAACGAGGTGTCGTTCGCTCCGTACCGGCCCTACCAGCCCCTCCTGACGCGGTCGGTCAATGCGCCGGGCAAGACGGCGACAGGCATCTTCTTGAAGGGCCTCGCCACGACGGACACCCTGGTGGCCGACTTCGCCCGAGCCCTGCCGACGGTCGACCTCTCGGGGCACGAACCCGAGCCGGTCGCCAACGACGACATCTACCCGGCCAACCTCGCCCACCTCTCGACGACCAAGCCGTTCGGCGTGACCGACCAGCGCCTCGTCGTCATCGCCGGTCAGTCGCGCGGCGCGGCCACCGGGAACGGCGGATCCGAACGTCTCGTCACCAGCCTCTCGGCCGACGTCCTCTACGGGACGCCCGGGGCGGCCCCCTCGATCGACGCCGTGTCCATCGGGTTCACTCCGACCGGCACGGGGAGCGCCGGCAACGCCACCTTCCTCGTGAAGGCGGCCGGGCCGACGACGATCAAGCGGGCTGCGGTGCTGTACAAAGCCGACGACCCCGACGCCACGGCCGGCGTCTGGCAGTACCTGCCCTTGGCCTACGACGCCGCGGTCAAGGTCTGGAAGGCCACGGCCGCCGTCAACAACAGTCGCATCGAGGCGCTGGCCCAGATCCAGGACATGGCGGGGCGCACGGGCGCGGCGACCTACAAGGGGGCGTACTACAACGCTGTGCTGGGCGACACGACCAAACCGGTCGTGACGGTGGCCACGCCGACGTCCGGAGCCGTCTACGAGTTCGGCCAGCAGGTCAACGCCTCGTACGGCTGCGCCGACGCCGGCGGCATCGTGGCCTGTCAAGGCGACGTCCCCACCGGTCAAGCCCTCGACACCACCACCGTGGGCAATCGCACCTTCACGGTGGAGGCCATCGATCGCTCCGGCAACCGCAGCCACACGGTCGTCAACTTCTCGGTTCGCTCGAACGACACCACACCGCCGACCCGCACGTCGGTTTCGCCGACGCCAGGCGGTGAGATCCTGCTCAACGCCAACGTGACGGTGGCGTTCTCCTGCGCCGACGAGGCGGGGGGCACCGGCGTGGCGTCGTGCACCGCGACGGGTCCGGACGGGGCACCGATCGCCAACGGATCGAGGCTCGACACGACCAAGCCGGGCGAGAGTTCGTTGACCATCACCGGCACGGACAACGCCGGCAACAAGGCCACCTCCGTCGTCACGTACCGGATCGCGTACGCCTTCGAGGGGTTCTTCTCGCCCTTGGACAGTCGGCCCGGCGTGCTCAACCGGATGCAAGCGGGGGCGACGGCGCCGGCCAAGTTCCGGCTCAAGGACGCCAACGGCGCGCAGATCACCACGACCGCCGCCGTGAGCGCCATCAGCAACGTCGGTATTCCCTGCCCGACCGGGGGTGCCGTGGACGTGCTGGAGGTGTCCATTCCGGTGCTCTCCTCCTCGCTCAAATACGACGGCACGCAGTTCCACTACAACTGGAAGACGGACAAGGCGTGGGCGAACACGTGTCGCCGCCTGACGTTCCGGATGGCCGACGGGAAGCCGTGGTCGGTGGACTTCCAGTTCAAGCAGTGACGGGAGGCGGGCGCCGCTCAGTCGGCGGTGCCCGCCACCCGCGCCGGTGTGGCCAGCACGACCTCCACCGGCACGCCGAGTGAGGTCAGGAGCTCGAGGGCCTCGCGTCGGGCGTCTGCGTCTCCGGCCGCCTCACTGAGGACCAGGGAGGTGGCTGCGAGCTCGTACTCCGCGGAAGCGGCGCGGGCGACCGCCCGGCTGGCGGCCAGGACCTCCTTCGCGCCGGCGTCGTCGCCGACGGCGGCCAGGGCGATCCCCTTCAGCCGCAGGGCGAACGCCTCGAGGACGGGCGCCAGCCTCGCCTCGCGTCGTACCTCCGCCACCTGGTGGAGGGCGACGTCGTACTGGCCGGCGAATACCTCGCACTCGGCCAGGAGGAGCTTGGCCTCGGCGAGGTGGTGCGCCGACCCCAGGGCGGCGAACCGGCCACGGGCGTCCTGCAGGAGCTGCCGGGCATCGTCGAACCGTCGCGCCCGGGCCGCCACGCGTCCCGAGTTCTTCCGAGCGATCGCCGCCATCAGCGGGTAGTCGGCCGCCTCGCACAACTCGGCCGTCTCCTCGAACAGCTCGTCGGCCTCGGCCAGCTTCCCCTGGTCGGAGAGGATCTCGCCGATGTTGTTGGAGAGGGTGGCGGCGCCGACCTCGTCGCCGACCCTCGCCATGGCGTCGCGGCTGCGGGTCCAGTGGTCGAGCGCGTCCGTCCAGAGGCCTTCGTAGTAGGCCTCGACGCCGAGGTTGTTGAGCGCCTTGGCCAAGGCGTGGAGGTCACCGCGCCTCTCGTAGATGGGCACCGCACGGGTGCGGTACTCGACCCGCTCGCGGCGACCCAGCGACGTCAGCGCCAGGTGCAGGAGGTACGACGCATGGGCGACACCGACCTCGTCGTCGATGGCTTCGGCGTCGGCCAGCGCCGGCTTGGCCCAGCGGACGGCCTCGTCGAAACGGCCCTGCCGCAACCGGACGCCGGCATAGGCGAGGGCCAAGCGGATCCGTTCCGCCGTCTCGGCGTCGCGCATCGCCCTGCGGTACCAGCGAAGGGCGTCGCTGTATCTACCGGCCCGCTCGCGGAAGCTCGCCCTCCTTCCGCAGGAGTCGCCGGCGGGTCGGGTCGAGACGTCGCGCGGCGCGGTACGCCGTCGCCGCCTCGTCATACCTCCCGGCGACCTCGCAGGAATCCCCGAGCTCCTCCCAGACGTCGGTGAGCGCCAAGGGGTCGGCGCCGGCGCGGGGTGCGGCGGCGACGGCCATGCGGAAGAACTCGATCGCCTCGGCGTGGGCCAGCTTCTCGGCCGCGGCCCGGGCGGCGATCGTCGCGTGGCGCCATGCCGCCTCCGGGACATCGGCTCGGGCGAAGTGGATGGCCACCAGATCGGTCGGCCCGCCCCGCGCTTCGTAGGCCAGCGCCGCCCGCCGATGGAGCTCCGTCCGCGTGCGGAAGGGAAGCGCTTCGTAGGCGGCATCGCGGGCCAGCGCGTGGCGGAACCGCAGTTCGCCATCGACGAACTCGAGGAACTCGTCGGCGCCCTGGAGCTCGATGGGGGGAGCGTCGGGGAGGTCGGCGAGCACCTCGGCGAGGACCGACTCCTCGACCCGGAGCCCGAACACCGAGGCGTAGCGCACGAGCTGCTTGGTGGCCGTCGACAGCCCGTCGATGCGGACGGCAAGGACGGCCTCGACCGAGTCGGGCAGCGTGTCGACGTCGCCCGTCCGCGCCGCACGCGCCAACTCCTGGGCGAAGAGGGGATTCCCACCGGCTCGGCGCACGATCTCGTCGAGCACGCGTCCGCGCAGAGGTTGGGCGGCGGTCGTTCGCGCCAACCGCCGGATGGTGCGGGCGTCGAGCGGTCCGAGCTCGATCGTCGGTGCCGCCGATGCAGCCACGTAGCCGCCCGGTTCCGGCGCCCGGGTCGAGACGAGCAGCCAAGGCCGCGCGGTCAGGCTGCCGGCGATGATCGCGAGTGCCTCGATCGAGGCCTCGTCGACCCACTGGGCGTCTTCGATGACGAAAGCCGTGGGGTCCGGGAGCAGCGCGTCCAGCAGCTCGACGATGAAGAGGTGCAGGCGAGGGCGACGGAACTCCGGCGCCAGATCGTCGACCGCCGACGTCGGCGCGACGGGTTCGTCGAACACCGCACCGAGCAACGGGAGCCACGGCAGCAGAGCCGGTCGGCGGGCGCGGAGCCGCTCGGCGATCTCGGCCACGGGCTGCGCGGGGTGGCCGAGGACGTCGAGGAGCAGGAGGCGGATGGTGAAGTACGCCGTGCGCCGCCCGAACGGCCCGCACGCGACGCACACCCGAGGGGCGTCGCGGAGAGCGGCGCGGACCAGGTGGCTCTTGCCCAGGCCCGGGCCGGCCACGACCTGGAGCTCGCCCCCGGAGCCGCCCTGCGCCGCCGACCAGGCATCGAGGAGCCGATGTCGTTCCGGTTCGCGGCCGGCGGCGTCGTCAGCCTCCCGCGCCTCGACGGGGGTGGTCAGCACCTCACGGATCCCGAACGCCACGATCGGTTCCGCCTTTCCCTTGGCTGCGAACGGAGGCACGACATCGAGTGCGAACCGGGTGGCGGCAGCGCCGAGCACCGCCGGCGTGGCCAGCACCTGCCCGGGCGCGGCCCTCCCCATCACGCGGGCGGCGGTGTTGGTCGTGTCGCCGAGCACCGTGTAGGTCCGGCGGAACGACGGGCCGACGTCGCCGGCGAAGGCGTGGCCCCGGTGCACGCCGATGTGCACCCGGAGCCCGTGGTCTCCGGCCGCCAGCTCGGCCGAGGCCAGGAGCATCCGGTCCTCGTCCGCCGCTCGCGCTCGCGGTGCGCCCGTGGCCCCCATGATCTTCGTGCCGTCGCCGCAGACGTCCGTGGCGAGGAAGCTGACGTCGTAGCGGGCGTACACCTCCTGGACGTGGGTGATGGCTGCGTGGAGTCGGTCGGCGACGAGGGTCGCCCGCCCGGCCTCGAGGTCGTCGTCGACCCCCTTCAGGTTGACGAAGGCGACGGTGACGAGCCGGTGCTCGGGCGCATGGCCGCCTTCGGCGAGGTGGTCACGGATCGACGACGGGACGAACTCCTCGACCGCCCCGAGCGACCGCTCGAGCGGCTGCGAGTCGTCGCGACCGGGACGAGGCGTGCGACCGAGGAGGATGCCCGGCCCCTTCCGTTCTCCGAGCCAGCCGTCGCCGAGCCCCGAAGCGGCGGCCGGGCTGAGGAGCACCTCGCCGGCCTCGGCGACGGCCTCCATCGCCGTCGTGGCCGTCGCCGCCGGACCCGCGCAGACCAGGTCGCGGTGCGAGGACCCGACGAGGAACAGGTCGACCCGCCCGGTGTGGAGGCCGGCGGACATCCGGAGGCGCACGATGCCGTCGCCGGTGTCGATCCTGCCGATCCTGCCGATCCGTCGCTGCATCTCCGAGGCGGCCAATGCGCCGCGACGGAGGTGGCCCTTGCCGCGAAACAACAGGAGGAGGGCGTCGCCTCCGAACTTCAACATGTCGCCGCCGCGCTGCGCCGCCAGCTCGAGGAGCTCGGTGAAGATCGAGGTGACGATCCCGGCCATGACCTCGGCGCCGATGCGCCCTCGACGGCTCAGCCGCTCGTTGAGGGCGGTGAACCCCGAGAGGTCCGTGAAGAGCAGCGTGCCGTCGACGGCCGAGTACCGATCCTCCGGCGCGCCCCAGTCATCGAGCACCGCCGGGACATAGGCCCGGAGGTCGGTGCCGGCGCTCCTCGCCTCATCCCCCAGCGTCACGTGCCCTCCGCCTGGTGCCGCCGGCCCAGTGTAGATGCGGACCTCCGTCCTCCTCCGGGCGACGACCCACGGCAGGGCGGTGTCACGGGTGGCCTGATCGGGCCATGGTGGCTACGGCATGCAGTCGGTAGCTTCGGCCGAGACGGACGGAGGCGGTATGGCAGGCCGGAGGGAGCGGACCTCGGGCGAAGGCGGCGGTCGCAGGGGCGAGGCACCTCGTTGCTACGACTGCGAGGACCTCCTCGCGCCGCCCACCCCACTCGTCGAGTTCGTCGACATCCCGGAGGCACGTCCGCCGACCGATGCCGAAGCCGCCGAGGCCGGTACCTGCCTCCGGGAGGCCTACGCCACGGTCGTGCGGCGGGCGACCACCAGAGAGCTCCGGTCCATCGGGGCGCTCCTCGGGCCGGCGTTCAAGGCCAGCATCGTGCCCGCGATCATCGCCGCCGCCGTGGCTTTCGTCTTCGGGCTCCTGGTCAACATCTACACGATGGCGGTCGAGTACGACGGGTTCAACGTGCCGAAGGGCGGCATCGCCACGGGGCGGGGCAACACGTTCTGGGGTTCCACCTTCTGGCTCGTCGCCAGCACCATCGCCGCCACCGTGTTCGGCTTCTGGTTCAAGGCCGGGAACGAGCGTTTCTGGCAGCAGGTGAGAGACCTCCCGGCGCGTACGCGCCAACTGCTCCGCCTCAATGGGGCGCGGGCGGTGCCGGACGTGCTGTGGGGCGTGTCGGGCTCGATGCTCCTGTCGCTGGCGCTCCCGCCGTCCATGGCGGGCATTGCGGGTGTCGGATTCGTCGTCGTCATCGCAACGGCGCTTCGGCGCGTCGTTGCCGCCATGGTCATGGTCGTGTGGCAGTGGGTGGCGTCGAAGTTCCCCAACGCGCCGATCCAGACGCCACAGACGTTCGAGGTCGTCCTCCTCGGTACCGTCATCGGCCTCCTCAGCGCCTACCTGCTCTCCGATCCCGGCACGCGGTTGGTGGTGGCGCTGCTCTGCGCCGGTGCTGCGTTCGCCATCCGGAAGGGACTCGTCGGTGGGGGGCGGGGCGCCGCGCCGGCGGCGGTCGCCCTGGTGCTCCTGCTGACCGGCTTTGCGCTCGTGCTCCTGGTCGTCGCGACACCTGCCCTGGCCGACGACGGTGGGTACCCGGAGTGCGGCAACCCAGGCTGGGTCTCGTGGCTCACGTCGTGCGGTGGATCGAAGGACGTGCTGCTCCGGGCGCTCCTGGGTGGCCTGATCAGTGCGGTGGGGCCCTTCATCGGCCTGCCGTTCGGCTCCGCCATCGCCGAGATGGTCGACGGGCCCCTCGGACCCGACGACGAGGATCCGTGGCCGTGGGAGGACGACGGGGCCAGCGGCGGCTGTGACGGCCAGAGCCCGACGCAGGGCGCGGGACGCTCCGATGTCGCCGACTACCTCCGACGCAACCCGAACGCGCCGCCCGAGGACTCGTGGTTGTTGGCCGGGGTCGCTCGGGAGCTGTCGAAGGACTACTCGTCCGGCGGCATGGGAACCCGCCTCTCGACGATGACGCGGGAGACGCCGAACGCGATCTTCAAGATCATGACGGACGCATCGATGTCGAGCGGCAAGGGCCTGTACGACACCGGTGAGTACTTCCGCACCGGCCGGGCCGAGCGGGACGTGGGCGCCTTCTTCGACCGCCCGTCGAGGGAGGTCAACCGCGATGTCGCCAACATGTTGATCTCGTTCCAGCAGGGCACCGACCCCCTCAGCCGGGGCGTGCGCCAGAGCTTCGACCAGATGGGGATGGATCTCGCCAAGTTCCGCGACGACTACACGTCGGCCGTGGCCCGGAACGACAACGAAGCCCTCGGTCGGTTGCACGCGCAGGCCAATGCGCAGGTGTCGATCCAGATCGCCGCCGCGCTGGGCCCGGAGTACCTCGCGACGAACGGCATCGGTCTCACGACGATCCCGTTCAAGGGCGCGGGGACCCGCCTGAGCGGGATGCTCGGTCGGGGGGCCGTCGCCTCCGAGCGCGAGATCGTCGTCAACCTCGACTTCAGCGACGGCGGTCGGCTTGCGCCCTCGAGTGGTCCGGGCACGGCGCCGATGATGCGCTCGCGCCAGGAGATCGAAGCGATGATGGACCAGGGCCTGCGGGCGGCGCCGGACGACGGGATGGTCCGCATCCGGCTGACCCCCGAAGAGGGCCAGGGCTTCAACATCGATCGCAACACGTCGCTGAACCTCTACGAGACCAGCCTGCGCGACGGCACGTACGTGCACATGAAGCCGGGCGAGGAGTACGGGCCGGCGGTCCGCGCCGCGAACCCGGACGGCGTCTACAAGCCGAACTCGATGGGCTCCAAGAGCCTGACGCCGGAGGAGGCCCGAGCGCTCGGCATCCCCGAGGACCGGGCCGGCCACATCTACCACTACACGCCCGAATCGCTTCCCGACCCGTCCGACCCGTCGTTCGCCAAGATGCAGTTCCGCCAGCAGAACGCGGAGGCCCTCAACTCCGAGATCCAGCGACTCAAGACCGAGGGCGGCTACGGCATCGACGACATGGGCAAGAAGTACCACTACCGCGTCGACGTCGAGCCCGATGGTCGGGTGGTCATGATCGAGAAGAACGGCCAACCGGTGGCCAACCGACCGTTCATCATCGACGAGGACACCGCCGACTGGGGCGTCCACGGGCCTCGCCGGATCGAGATGGTGGACGAGCACGGTCTGCCCCTGTTCGACGCCAACGGGCAGCGGGTGGTGCAGGAGTACGGCGGCAACGCCAGGGGCTACAAGATCCCGATGAAGGACGCCGCCGGCGACGCCATGGTCGACGCCCGCGGCCGGCCGATCTACCACGAGACGATCCCGGACGATGTCATGCAGGAGTGGCTGTACCGGCAGAGCGACGGCCGGATCGCCGGCGAAGGCCGCACCCGCGCCTGGAAGATCGATCCCAACGATCCGAAGTACGGCGGTGACATGGAGAAGGTGCGCCTCGACATCGCCAAGAAGGAGTCGACGTTGGCCAAGCTCGAAGCCGAGGGCCACGTGCTGATCGACGGCGACGGCATCTTCTTCTGCAAGAAGAAGAAGAAGGGGGCGAAGTAGTCGTGGCCAAGACCACGACCTTCGACGCCCGCTACCGCGAGGGCTTGTTGGCCGACGCGCGCGGCCTGGACGAGCTCGACCCTGCCGCGGGTCGGCGACACCTCGAGCTGATGCGCCGCTATGCCGCCGGAATCGCCAGGGTTCCGCTGTCCCGATGCCCGCACACCGGGGACGAGGTGCTCCACTCCGTCGACACGTTCGGCCTGGACGGGCCGTGGTGGCAGTACGAGGTGCCGGTCCGCCCGAACGAGCAGGTGCCGGCGCTCGCTGTACGCGCTCACCGGGGCGATGAAGCTCGATGCCGTCGTCGAGAACACGGACTACATCGTGCGACCGGGTCCAGGGGTGCCCTTCGTGGTGCCGTGGATGCTCGAGCACGAACAGATCGCCGCCGTCGTCTCGGAGCTACCGGTCGGCCGCCACATCGGATACGTCATTGCGTACTTCTCCACCGACCCCGAACCACTCCTCCGCCGCTTCAACACCTGGGGCCGCAGTAACTACGCGTACCCGGTGGGTCCCTACCGCGCGTGGCACGTTGCCCCTGAGGGCGAGACGTGGGTGGACTTCGACCTCGCACCGTGGATCGAGCGAGGCAAGCTCTCGTGGATCCGGCCCGGCGATTCGAAGCTCCAGCTCCGCACCGAGCTCCAGGGGTGCCCGTTCGTCGGGCTCGACGGACCTCGTTCGTTCGCCTCGATCCGCTACGGGCAGGTCTTCCGGCCGACCGCTTAGCGCTTAGGCGTCGCCGTCGACGAGGAGGAAGCCACCCGAGTAGGGCTCGTCCTCGACCCGGATCCGGTGGGCGCCGATCTCGTCGTCGCACACCTCGGCCGTCGCGCCGGCCTCGATCTCGAGCCGTTCGCCGGCGTAGGCCTTCTCGTCGGTGTTGGTGACCGCCGCGGATTCACCGGGACGGATCCGCACCCACTCCGGGACGAACCGTCCGTCGACGACGTCGGTCGCAGGTTGCTGGGGCACCGACGGGCCGGGCCGGAGCCACAGGACAAGCCCGACGGCCAGCCCCACCAGCGGCACTCCGACCGGGATCGTCGTCGGTCGGCGCGGATCCCAGCGCACGGCCCGCTGGACGATCAGGCCCAAGGGAATGCCGTAGGCCAGGTGGGCGGCGTAGGCGATCGCGATGAGGTCCCACTTCCCGCGGATCCCGTAGGAGTCGGCGAAGGGCGACACGATCGTGGCCGTCTCGAGGACCACGCCCCACAGCACCGCCCACGGCCACCGCCGACCCAGGGCGACGATGGCGTAGGCGATCCCGAAGCCGATCCCATTGGCGAAGTGGTAGCTCCAGCCCGCGAACCCGGTCAGTGATGACGACGCCCGAGCATCGAGCAGCAGGATCCCGTAGGAGTCGATCGGCGCGAACAGCCGGAGCCCGCTGACGATGAACGGGATCCGGAAGAGGTCGTAGCCGAGGGTCCCGAGCAGTCCTCCGAGGGTGCCGGCCACCAGCGCCAAGCGCAGGTGGGGGTCGGCCTCCGGGCGCCGGGCGGTCCGAACGGCCACGCCGACCAGGAGCGCGAGGGCCGGTACGGACACGGCCAGGAACCAGACGTGGAACGGGCCGAGGCCGTAGACCCATGCCAACAGCGGGGCCACGTTGAGCAGCGCAGCGAGCGCGACCAGACCCCGAACCCACATCGCTCTCCTGCTCATACTCCGAGTCCACCACGGCGTGGCCGGCGAAGGCCAGGGAACTCCCCGAACCGGAATAACCGCGCCCTCCCCGACCTTGATAGTGGTGCGCTCAACTTTGCTACTTTGCGCACCACCATCGTTCTCAGATCTCTCGGAGGCAACACCACATGCCCAAGGCCGTCGGTATCGACCTCGGCACCACCAACTCGGTCGTCTCGGTCCTCGAGGCGGGCGAGCCCACCGTCATCCCCAACGCCGAAGGGGCCCGCACCACGCCCTCCGTCGTCGGCTTCTCCAAGACCGGCGAGGTGCTCGTCGGTGAAGTCGCCAAGCGGCAGGCGATCACCAACCCCGACCGCACGATCCGGTCCGTCAAGCGCCACATGGGCACCGGCTGGACCGTCGACATCGACGGCAAGAAGTACAACCCCCAGGAGATCAGCGCCCGCATCCTGCAGAAGCTGAAGCGCGACGCCGAGGCGTACCTGGGCGACACGGTCAACCAGGCCGTCATCACCGTCCCCGCGTACTTCAACGACGCCGAGCGCACCGCCACCAAGGAGGCGGGCCAGATCGCCGGCCTCGAGGTGCTCCGCATCATCAACGAGCCCACGGCAGCGGCCCTGGCCTACGGCCTCGAGCGGGAAGGCGCCGACGAGACCGTTCTCGTCTTCGACCTCGGCGGCGGCACGTTCGACGTGTCCGTCCTGGAGATCGGGGAGGGCGTCTTCGAGGTGAAGGCGACCCACGGCGACGTCCACCTCGGCGGCGACGACTGGGACCAGCGGGTCATGGACTGGTTGGTCAGCGAGTTCAAGAACACCGAAGGCGTCGACCTGGCCAGCGACAAGATGGCCATGCAGCGCCTGAAGGAGGCAGCCGAGAAGGCGAAGATCGAGCTCAGCTCGGTCCAGCAGACCAACATCAACCTGCCCTTCATCACCGCCACCAGCGAGGGCCCCAAGCACCTCGACCTCAACCTCACCCGGGCCAAGTTCCAGGAGCTGACGGCCGACCTCGTCGACCGCTGCCGGGTGCCCTTCGAGCAGGCCATCAAGGATGCCGGGCTCACCAAGGAGCAGATCGAGCACGTGATCCTCGTCGGCGGCTCCACCCGGATGCCCGCCATCCAGGACCTCGTCGAGACCATCTCCGGCAAGGAGGCCCACAAGGGCGTCAACCCGGACGAGGTCGTCGCCATCGGCGCCGCCGTCCAGGCCGGCGTGCTCAAGGGCGAGGTCAAGGACGTCCTGCTCCTCGACGTCACCCCGCTGTCCCTCGGCATCGAGACCAAGGGCGGGATCATGACGAAGCTGATCGAGCGCAACACCACCATCCCGACCCGTCGCTCGGAGGTCTTCACGACCGCCGAGGACATGCAGCCGAGCGTGGAGATCCACGTGCTGCAGGGCGAGCGGGAGATGGCGATGTACAACAAGACGCTCGGCAAGTTCCAGCTCGTCGACCTGCCCCCGGCGCCCCGGGGCGTGCCCCAGGTCGAGGTCACCTTCGACATCGACGCCAACGGCATCGTGCACGTGTCCGCCAAGGATCGGGGCACGGGCAAGGAGCAGTCGATGACGATCACCGGCCAGTCGTCCCTCGACAAGCGGGACATCGAGCAGATGGTCCGCGACGCCGAGGCCCACGCGGAGGAGGACCGCCGCCGCAAGGAGGAGGCCGAGATCCGCAACGACGCCGACAGTCGGGTGTACCAGACCGAGAAGCTCCTCAAGGACCAGGGCGACAAGGCCACCGGTCCCGAGAAGGAGGCGGTCGAGTCGACCCTCGCCGCCCTCAAGGAGAAGCTGGCGGGCAGTGACCTCGACGCCATCAAGACGGCGACCGAGGCGCTGAACGCGGCCCTCCAGCCCTTCGCTCAGCGGCTCTACGAGCAGGGGGCCTCCGAGGCGTCGGCCACCAACGGCTCGGCCGGCGGCGATGCCGACGCCGCGGCCGCCGACGACGAGGTCGTCGACGCCGAGATCGTGGACGAGGAGACCAAGTAGCCGTGTCGGACCAGGCCGTCCCCGAGGAGCGGGAGGCGCAGGATCCCGAGGTCGTGGCCGGAGCCGAGTCCGTCCCCCCGCCGGGGACGGACGAGGCGGCGGTCGCCGTCGAGCACGACATCGATGCCCTCGATGCCCTCTCGGCCACCGAACGCGAGCGCGACGAGTACCTCGACGCGCTCCGCCGCCTCCAGGCCGATTTCGAGAACTACAAGAAGCGCGTCCAGCGCCAGCAGTCCGAGACGGCCGAACGGGCCGGCGAGGATCTGGCCGGCAAGATCCTGCCCATCCTCGACACCATCGATCTCGCCCGCCAGCACGGCGCCGGCGAAGGGGTCGACCAGATCGGCAACGCGCTGCTCGACATCCTCGTGAAGGAGGGCCTCGAGCGGATCGACCCGGTGGGCCAGCCCTTCGACCCGAACGAGCACGAGGCCGTGTCGCACGAGGCCGGCGAGGGCGAGGACGGTCCCGTCGTGGCCGGGCTGATGCGGGCCGGGTACCGCTGGAAGGGCCGTCTCGTGCGGGCCGCCATGGTCACGGTCCGCGGGTAGCCCGTCATGGCCCAGGCCCAGCGCGAGTGGTTCGAGAAGGACTACTACAAGGTGCTCGGCGTGCCCGAGAAGGCGTCGCACGACGAGATCCGCAAGGCCTACCGGAAGCTCTCCAAGCAGCTCCACCCGGACTCGGGCGGTGACGAGGAGAAGTTCAAGGCCGTGTCGGCCGCCTACGACGTGCTCGGCGACGAGGCCAAGCGCAAGGAGTACGACGACGTCCGCAAGCTCGGTCCGATGGGCAACCCCTTCGGCGGGGGCGGGGGCAGCCCGTTCGGCGGCGGTGGGCCCGGCGGGTTCACCACCAACTTCCGGGTCGACGACCTCGGCGACCTCCTCGGTGGGATGTTCGGTCGGGGTGGCGCCGGGGGTGGCCCTCGCGGTCGTCCCAGCGGACGCGCCGCCGGCCCTCGTCGCGGCGAGGATCTCGAGACCGAGCTCCACCTCGCCTTCGACGAGGCCGTCAACGGGGTCGAGACCACGGTCAACGTCACCAGCGACGCCGCCTGCACGAACTGCGGCGGGACGGGCGCGGCGCCGGGCACCAGCCCCGTCATCTGCTCCACCTGCGGCGGCCGGGGCGTCAAGGACGAGAACCAGGGGCTGTTCTCCTTCAGCCAGCCCTGCCGTGACTGCAAGGGCACGGGCATGCGGGTGGAGACCCCGTGCAAGGATTGCCGGGGGTCAGGTGTCGTCCACCGTCCCCGCCAGGTCAAGGTCCGCACGCCTCCCGGCGTGCTCGACGGCCAGCGCATCCGCCTCAAGGGGCGAGGCGCCGTCGGCGCCAACGGCGGTCCGAGCGGAGATCTCTACGTGACGGTGCGAGTGGGAGGACATCCGTTGTTCGGGCGCAAGGGCAAGGACCTCACCCTCACCGTCCCGGTGACGTTCCCGGAGGCGGTGCTCGGCGCCGAGGTCAAGGTGCCGACCCTCGACGCCCCCGTCACCCTGCGCATCCCGCCGGGCACCCCCACGGGCAAGACCTTCCGGGTGCGGGGCCGGGGCACGCCGGTGACCGGCAGCTTCGGCGATCTCCTCGTGACGGTCGAGGTCGTCATCCCGTCGCCCCTGACCGACGAGCAGCGGGCCGCCGTCGAGGCCCTCGCCGCGGCCACCCCCGAGTCTCCACGGAAGCACCTGGGAGTTGAAGCGCCATGAACGATCGTGAACGAGCCGCACGCGAGCGGCGGGCGGTGTACGTGATCTCGGTGGCGGCGGAGCTGGCCGGGGTCCACCCCCAGACCCTTCGGATCTACGAGCGCAAGGGCCTGCTCGACCCGGCCCGCACCGAAGGCGGCAGCCGCCGCTACAGCGACGTGGACATCGCCCAGCTCCAGCGCATCCAGGAGCTCACGGCGGCCGGCCTCAACCTCGAGGGCGTCCGGCGGGTGCTCGACCTCGAGACCGAGGTGGCGACCCTGCGGGCCGAGATCGACCGCCTCCGCAACGAGGCCCGCGAGGCGGTCGCTCAGACCCATCGGCAGTACCGCCGTGACCTCGTGCCGCTGCGCCAGCTCCCTGACGTCTACGGCAGCGGTCGGTCCCGCCGGTAGGCGCTAGCCCGCCGGGCGGCGGGCGACGCCCAGGATCCGCCAGCCGAGGTCGGGGAAGCCGGCGGCCACGGCGACCTTCGCCGAACGCACGTTGGCGTCGGCGTGCAAGTAGGTGGGCACCGCCCCCCGTTCGAGCACCCGGCGGGCCGCCTGGGCTACCAGGCGTCGCGCCAGACCTCGTTCGCCGCGCCCCTTCCTCGGTGACCACCGCGAGCTCCTGCCCCCACCGGTCGTGCACCTTGATGCCGACGCCCGCCACGTAGCGCCCGGCCTCGTCGAAGGCCATCAGCACCTCGCCGCCGAACGGGAGCAGCCACGGCGGAACCCGGGCATCCGCAACGGGCACCCACTCCCCGGCGTCGTCCAGGGGCGTGGGCGCCTCGGACCAGCGGAAGACGCCGTCGAACAGTCGGGCGCCGGGGGTCGCGAGCGCGTCTCCCAGGGAGCCGTCGTCCGAGGCGGCGCGGAGGCCGTCGAGGTCGGCGGCGCCGAGCGCCGTCACCGCGTCGACCCGGTCCGGGGGGACCGACAGGACGGCCCCGTCGGGCGACGCCACGCCGACCACCGGATGCACGGCGCCGTCCCATCCCGGCGCCGTCCGACCCGGCGCGGTGGCCACGAGCAATCGACCCGACGAGGGCTGGGCGCCGAGCCACGCGTCCAGGTGTCGTCCCAACCGAGCGGCCGGCGCCTCCATCCGCGCATCATCGCAGTCGCGTCGCCGACACGTCGGCAATCCGTCCGAGCGGAGGGCATTCGTGGGCCCAGGCGCCGGCATCGGCGGAACAAGACGTCGGCGGCGGAAGTTGTTACTGTCACTGTCAACTTTCCTGTACGTGAGGTAGGAACCGTGGCGCTCGATCCCAACCGCTGGACGCTCAAGACGCAGGAGGCCTTCCAGGAGGCCGTGGCCTCGGCCACCACCCGCAACCACGCGGAGGTCGGCCCCGACCACTTGCTCTCGGCCATGCTCGGGCAGGAGGGCACCGTCGTGCTGTCGGTGCTGGAGCGGGTCGGCGTGGCGCCGCTGAGCCTCCGCAACAAGCTCGAGGATGCGCTGGCGAAGCTGCCCAAGGCCTACGGGGGCGTCGATCCCACCATGAACCGGGCCCTCCGGGAGGCGCTCGAGCGGGCCGACGGCGAGAAGTCGGCGCTCGGCGACGAGTACCTGTCGATCGAGCACGTCCTCCTGGCCATGGCCGACCGGGTCGGGGTCAGCCGAGAGGACCTGCTGTCCGCCCTCCAGGAGGTCCGCGGCAGCCATCGCGTCACCAGTCAGAACCCCGAAGAGGCCTACCAGGCCCTCGAGAAGTACGGCCGTGACCTCACCGAGGACGCCCGCAAGGGGAAGCTCGACCCCGTCATCGGGCGGGACGAGGAGATCCGGCGGGTCATCCAGGTCCTCAGCCGCCGCACCAAGAACAACCCGGTCCTGATCGGCGAACCCGGCGTCGGCAAGACCGCCATCGTCGAGGGGCTGGCCAACCGCATCGTCGAGGGCGACGTGCCCGAGAGCCTGAAGAACAAGCGGCTGATCAGCCTCGACCTGGGCGCGATGGTCGCCGGGTCCAAGTACCGCGGCGAGTTCGAGGAGCGCCTCAAGGCCGTGCTCAAGGAGATCACCGACGCCGGCGGGGAGGTCATCACCTTCATCGACGAGCTCCACACCATCGTCGGCGCCGGTGCGGCGGAGGGCGCCATGGACGCCGGGCAACATGATCAAGCCGATGCTGGCCCGGGGCGAGCTGCGCATGATCGGTGCGACCACGCTCGACGAGTTTCGCAAGCACATCGAGAAGGATGCGGCCCTCGAGCGCCGCTTCCAGCAGGTCTACGTGGGCGAGCCGTCGGTCGAGGACACCGATCGCCATCCTCCGCGGCCTCAAGGAGCGCTACGAGGTCCACCACGGCGTCCGCATCCAGGACTCGGCGCTCGTCGCCGCGGCCGTCCTCTCGAGCCGCTACATCACCGGCCGGTTCCTCCCCGACAAGGCCATCGACCTCATCGACGAGGCCGGCGTCGCGCCTGCGCATCGAGATCGACTCGATGCCGACGGAGATCGACGTCGTCGAGCGCCGCATCCGCCAGCTGGAGATCGAGCGCGTGGCGCTGGCCAAGGAGACCGACGACGCCCTCGGCCGAGCGGCTCGCCAAGCTCGACGAGGAGCTGGCCAACCTCCGTGAGCGAGTCCGACGCCATGAAGGCGCACTGGCAGGCGGAGAAGGACGCCATCGGCGCCATCCGGGAGCTGAAGGAGGCAGCTCGAGTCGAAGCGGCGAGGCCGAGCGCTCGAGCGCGACGGCGACCTCGGCCGGGCCGCCGAGATCCGCTACGGCCAGATGCCCCGGCTGGAGGCGGAGGTCGAAGACCGCCACCGACCGCCTCAGCCGAGCTGCAGGGCGAGGCAGCGGATGCTGAAGGAGGAGGTCGACGCCGAGGACGTGGCCGAGGTCGTCGGCAAGTGGACGGGCATCCCGGTGAGCCGCCTGATGGAGGGCGAGATGGCCAAGCTCGTCCACTCGAAGAGGCGCTCCACGAGTCGCGTCGTCGGCCAGGAGGAGGCGGTCACCGCGGTCGCCAACGCCATCCGCCGCAGCCGGGCCGGCCTGTCCGACCCCGACCGGCCGATCGGCTCGTTCCTCTTCCTCGGCCCGACCGGCGTCGGCAAGACCGAGCTGGCCCGCGCGCTCGCCGAGTTCCTGTTCGACGACGAGCGGGCGATGGTCCGCATCGACATGAGCGAGTACATGGAGAAGCACTCCGTGGCCCGTCTGATCGGTGCTCCTCCCGGCTACGTCGGCTACGACGAGGGCGGCCAGCTGACCGAGGCGGTGCGGCGTCGGCCCTACTCGGTGATCCTCCTCGACGAGGTCGAGAAGGCCCACCCGGACGTGTTCAACGTGCTGCTCCAGGTGCTCGACGACGGCCGCCTCACCGATGGCCAGGGCCGCACGGTCGACTTCACCAACACCGTGCTGATCATGACGTCGAACTACCCGGGCGACCCCGCGAGTACTTCAAGCCCGAGTTCCTGAACCGGATCGACGAGATCATCCGCTTCCGCTCCCTCACCCGTGAGGACCTGGCCGCCATCGTCGACCGTCCAGCTCGCGCGGCCTCGAGAAGCGGCTCGGCGCCCGTCGCCTCCAGCTCGAGGTCACCGACGACGCCAAGCAGTGGTTGGCCGAGCGGGGCTACGACGAGGCCTACGGCGCCCGTCCCCTCAAGCGCCTCATCCAGCGCTCGATCTCCGACACCTTGGCGTCCGCCCTCCTCGAGGGCCGCTACGACGAGGGATCGACCGTCACCGTCGACGTCGCCGGCGAGGACCTGGTCCTGAAGTAGCCGGGGACGGGGCGTCGGCGAGGATGGTGCCGTGCTCCAACCCTGGACGTGCCACTGCGGGCAGACCAACGTCGGTCCCGCGCCGTGTTCGGCGTGTCTGAACGCGGCGCCTCCCGGGATCGGAGGCGTCGCGCCGCCGGCCGCCCGCCGTGGGCCCGGCACCGCCGTGATGGCGCTCGCCCTCGTGACGGCGGTCCTCCTCGTCGGCGGTCTTGTCTCGGCCGTCCTCGTCGCCACCCACGAGGACCAGCCCGCTGCGGTCCCGCGAGCGGCCGAGGCCCGCTCGGCCGAGGCCCGCACCGTCGAGGCCCGCACCGTCGAGGTGAGCCCGACCTCGGAGCCCGCCGCCGATGCCTCCGAGCTCGAACGGGCGCTGCCGGCGCTCATGCGCTTCGTCCAGGAGACCCGCGGCCTGCCCTTCACCACGCCGGTCGAGGTGACGCTCCTGCCGGACAAGGCCTTTCGCGCCCGGCTGGCCGATCAGGAGGGCGAGGACGCGGCGCAGGCCGAGGAGGAGCTGAAGACGACGCAGCGGGTGCTCGAGGGGTTGGGCCTCCTCGAGAAGGGCATCGACCTGAAGGCGGCGGTCGACTCGCTGTACGGGGATGCGGTGGCGGGGTTCTACGACACCGAGAAGCACGACCTCGTCGTCCGTGGCGAACAGCTGACGGTCAGCGTGCGGACGACCCTGGTGCACGAGTTGACCCACGCCCTGCAGGACCAGCACTTCGACATCGATCGGAAGGACTTCGACGATCGGGACGACGAGGCGTCGACGGGGTTGACGGGCCTGGTGGAGGGGGACGCGGTCCGGGTCGAACGGCTCTACCTGGCCTCGCTGACCCGCGCCGAGCAGAAGCAGGGGGAGCGGGAGGAGGGTGCCGCAGGAGCCGGCATCGATCCCGCCCTCCCACGCGTGCTCCTCCAGCTCGTCGCCTTCCCCTACATCTACGGCCCGGACTTCGCCACGGCCGTGGTCGAGGGCGGCGGGCAGTCACGCCTCGACGAGGCATTTGGCGAGCCGCCGACGACGTCGGAGCAGCTGCTCCATCCCGAGGTGTTCCTGGAGGGCCAACCGGTCCAGGTCGCTCGAGACCCCGGCCGCCGACGGGGAGGAGATCGACCGCGGCGTGCTCGGCGAGCTCGGCCTGCTGCTCGTGCTGAACGCCAGCGGCCAGAACGGCACGCGGGCGGCGGCCGGCTGGGGCGGCGACCGCTACGTCGCGTGGCGGAAGGGCGACGACACCTGCGTGCGGGTGCAGGTGGCCATGGACAGCCCCCAGGACGACGCCGAGCTGCGTGGCGCCCTCGACGCCCTGGCCGGGCGGCGCAAGGGACTGACCGTGACCGGACGGGGCCCGTTCACCTTCACGTCGTGCGGCTGAGGGGGCGCTTCGGTTGGGATAGCCTGGCCTGTAATCCCGTTCCAACACGAGGGAGAGAGACGCGTGCCGGGCACCGTCGTAGTCGGCACCCAGTGGGGTGACGAAGGCAAGGGCAAGCTCACCGACCTGCTCGCCAAAGAGATGCAGATGGTCGTCCGCTATCAGGGCGGCCACAACGCCGGCCACACGATCGTGGTCGACGGGGAGATGTACATCCTCCAGCTCGATCCCGAGCGGGATCCTGTACGACCACATCACCCCGGTGATCGGCAACGGCGTCGTCGTCCACCCGGGCGTGATGATCCGGGAGATGGACACCCTCGAGTCGAAGGGCATCGACTGCAGCCGGCTCAAGCTCAGCGGCAACGCCCACCTGATCATGCCGTACCACGAGGAGATCGACGCCCTGACCGAGCGTCGCCTCGGGCAAGAACAAGCTCGGCACCACCAAGTCCGGCATCGGTCCGACCTATGCCGACAAGGCCAACCGGATCGGCCTCCGGGTCCAGGACCTGCTCGACCCGAAGATCTTCCGCCAGAAGCTCGACGTGGTGCTGAAGGAGAAGAACAACACGCTGGCCAAGATCTTCAACCGGCTGCCCAAGCAGGCGGACGAGATCGCCGACCTCTACCTCGACGAGTACCTGCCGCGGATCGCGTCCCTTGATCACCGACACCGTGAACCTGGTGCACGAGGCGTTCGAGATGGGTCAGAACGTCTTGTTCGAAGGGGCGCAGGCCACGTTCCTCGACCTCGACCACGGCACGTATCCCTTCGTGACGTCGTCGAACCCGGTCGCCGGCGGCGCCTGCGTCGGCGCCGGCGTCGGGCCCGCTCCACATCAACCGGGTGATCGGCATCGCCAAGGGCTACGTCACCCGCGTCGGCAGCGGCCCCTTCCCGACCGAGCTCCTCGGCGACGAGGCCGACCAGCTCATCGAGTGGGCCGAGGAGTTCGGCTCCGTCACGGGCCGTCGCCGCCGGGTCGGCTGGTTCGACACGGTGATGATGCGCCACGCCGTGCGGCTCAACTCCCTGAGCGAGCTGATGGTCGGCAAGATCGACAAGCTCGACCAGTTCGACGTGCTCAAGGTGTGCGTGGCCTACGAGATCGACGGCCGGGTCGTGCGCGACCTGCCCTACCACCAGAGCGAGCTCCACCGGGCCAAGCCGATCTACGAGGAGCTGCCCGGCTGGAAGAGCGACCTGTCCGGCGCCTTCGAGCCCCACCACCTCCCGCAGGAGGCGCACGCCTTCCTCGACCTGTTGAAGCGGGAGTGCGGCGTCCCCATCAACATGGTCGCCGTCGGCCGGGCCCGGGATCAGTTCGTCCATCTGGGGAGCTGACGGCATGCGGGTCCATGTGGTCGGCGGAGGGGCGCGGGAGCACGCGCTTCGTCACGTGCTGGCCCGCACGTCGGTCGTCGTCGACGAGGTGGCCATGGCCGACCTCGTGGTGATCGGTCCCGAGGCTCCGCTGTCGGCCGGGATGGCCGACGACCTCCGGGCCGAGGGGCACCTCGTCTTCGGGCCGGGGGCCGACGGCGCCCGCATGGAGACCTCGAAGGCCTGGATGAAGGAGGTTCTGGTGGGCGCCGGCGTCCCGACGGCACGGCACGGATCGTTCGCGTCGATGCAGGACACCCAGGCGGTCCGCTTCCTCGAGTCGCTCCCCGGCCCGTACGTCGTGAAGACCGACTACCTCATGGAGGGCAAGGGCGTTCTCGTCACCGAGGACCTGGCCGAGGCCGTGGCCGACGCCCGAGCCAAGCTCGAGCACGGCAGCATCGTGGTCGAGGAGTGCATGACAGGTCCCGAGCTGTCGCTGCTGTGCGTGTGCGACGGCAAGCCGGGCGGTGCCGCTGGCGCCGGCCCGCGACCACAAGCGGGTGGGTACCGGCGACATCGGTCCGATGACGGGCGGCATGGGCGCGTTCTCGCCGGTGGCGGACGTCGACGGCCCGGCCATCGCCACGGCGATCGTGCAGCCGACGCTCGACGCCCTGCGCGCCCGGGGCATCGACTACCGGGGCATCCTCTACGCCGGCCTGATGCTCACGCCCGAGGGCCCGAAGGTGGTCGAGTTCAACGTCCGCTTCGGCGACCCGGAAGCGCAAGTGGTGCTGCCCCGGATGTCGAGCGACCTGGCCCGACTGCTGCACGAGGCGGCCGCCGGCGAGCTGGTGAGCGAACCGACCTTCGTCGACGACGCGGCCGTCACCGTGGTGCTGGCCAGTGGTGGGTACCCGATCAAGCCCTACGACACCGGTCACGTGATCGTGGGCTTGGCCGACGCCGAGGCCATGGACGGCGTCACCGTCTACCGCTACGCCATCGACCCCGAGGGACGTGCCGCCGGTGGACGGGTCGTGAGCGTCACCGCCCTCGCCCCGACCGTGGCCGACGCCCGAGCCAAGGCCTACGAGGCTGCCGACCGGATCTCGTGGTCGGGGATGCAGTACCGGACCGACATCGCCGCCCCGTAGCGCGGCGCGTCGCTACAGGGCGGAGCGGAGCTCGGGGAGCGCCGTCAGCGATCCGAGCCCGCCGTCGAGGCCGTTCCACCAGTCGGGCTCGTCCCGTCGAACCGTGACGTGGCCGATCTTGCGCAACGGCCGCGGCCCCTTGCCGTAGAGGTGCAGGTGGGCGCCGGCGATCGCGGTGACCTGCGCCACGTCGGGCGGCGTCGCCGAGCACGTTCGCCATGACGCTCCACCCGACCGGGGTCGTGGCCCCGAGCGGGAGACCCAGACAGGCCCGCAGATGGTTCTCGAACTGGCTGACCTCGGCGCCCTCGATGGTCCAGTGCCCGGAGTTGTGCACGCGGGGCGCGACCTCGTTCACGATCAGCTCGTCGCCCACCTGGAAGAGCTCGAGCGTCATGACGCCGACGTACTCGTGGGCGCCCATGAAGCGCCGGGCGAAGCCCTCCGCCGTCTCCTGGAGGCTCGGGTCGACCGCCGGCGCGGGCGCCAGTGAGAACCGGAGGATCCCGCCGGCGTGGTGGTTCTCCACCAGGGGGTAGGCGGCGAAGGTCCCGTCACGGCCCCGGACGGCGATCAGCGACAACTCGCGATCGAAGTCGACCCGACCCTCGACGATCAGCTCGCGGCCGCCCAGCCCCGCGACCGCCGCGTCCACGTCGGAGCCGTCCGAGATGACCGCCTGTCCCTTGCCGTCGTAGCCCCCTCGTCTCGTCTTCACGATCACCGACCGACCGAGCTCGGCGGCGGCATCCCGGACCTCGGCCGCGGTCGTGGCTTCCCGGAAGGGGGCGACCGGGATGCCGACGGCGACGAGAGAGCGCTTCTCGACCAGTCGATCCTGGGTCGCTCGGAGCACCCCGGCCGGCGGGAAGACGGGCACGCGCTCGGCCAGCACGTCCACGGTGGCGGCCGGGACGTTCTCGAACTCGTAGGTCACGACGTCGGCGCGCGAGGCGAGCTCGTCGAGGGCCGCCGGATCGTCGTAGTCGGCGACGAGGTGCTCACCGACGTCGCCCGCCGGGGCGTCCGGCGACGGGTCGAGGAACAGGAACCGTCGGCCCAAGGGCAGGCCGGCGAGCCCGAGCATCCGGCCGAGCTGGCCGCCGCCGAGCACCCCGATGAGACCGGTCACGTGGGCGGTTCCTCTCGCGGGTCGGGGTCGTCGAGCACGGCGGCCTGCTGGCGGAGCACGTGGCCGGCGACCGCCTGGCGGACCCGGTCGTCGGAGAGCGAGAGGATGCGGGCGGCGAAGAGGGCGGCGTTCCTCGCACCGGCCCGTCCGATGGCCATCGTGGCGACGGGGACGCCGCGCCGGCATCTGGACGATCGACAGCAGCGAGTCCATGCCCTTGAGCGCCGCGGACTCGACGGGGACGCCGAGCGACGGGCAGGTTCGTCTTGGCCGCCGTCATCCCGGGGAGGTGGGCGGCGCCGCCGGCCCCGGCGATGATCACCCGGAGGCCCCGCGGCCTCGGCCGTGGACGCGTACTCGAACAGGAGGTCGGGAGTCCGGTGGGCCGATACGACCCGGACCTCGTAGTCGACGCCCATGCCATCGAGCTCGCTGGCCGCATGGCGCATCGTCTCCCAGTCGGAGCGCGAGCCCATGATGATCCCCACCGACGGTGTCGTCACGATCCCCATCTTCGATCAGAATGGTGGCCGTGGTGGAGAACGCGTGATCCCGAACGTCCTCGCCGCCCGCTACGCCTCGCCGGCGATGGTCGAGCTGTGGTCGGCCGAGCACAAGATCGTGCTCGAGCGCCGGCTCTGGATCGCCGTGCTCCGGGCCCAGAAGACGCTGGGCGTGGCCCTCCCCGACGGCGTGATCGAAGCCTACGAAGACGTGGTGGACAAGGTCGACCTGGCCTCCATCGACGCCCGTGAGCGGGTCACGCGACACGACGTCAAGGCCCGCATCGAGGAGTTCTCCGCTCTCGCCGGCCACGAGCACGTGCACAAGGGGATGACCTCGCGCGACCTCACCGAGAACGTCGAGCAGCTGCAGATCCGCGACGCCCTCGTCCTGGTCCGCGACCGGGTGGTGGCGGCACTCGCCCGCCTCGCCGCGCGCGCCGCCGAGCACGAGGCCCTCGTGATCACGGGCCGCAGCCACAACGTCCCGGCCCAGGCCACGACCCTGGGGAAGCGCTTCGCCAACACCGGCGAGGAGCTCCTCCAGGCCTACCGGCGGCTCGACGAGCTCATCGCCCGCTACCCGCTCCGCGGGCTCAAGGGCCCGGTGGGAACGCAGCAGGACCAGCTCGACCTGCTCGAGGGCGACCTCGACAAGCTCGACCGACTCGAGTCGGCCATCGCCGGCCACCTCGGCTTCGACCACGTGCTCGACAACGTCGGCCAGGTGTACCCCCGGTCGCTCGACTTCGACGTGATCTCGGCGCTGGTGCAGGTGGCGTCGGGTCCGGCCAACCTGGCCAAGACGATCCGCCTCATGGCCGGGCAGGAGCTGGCGACCGAGGGCTTCAGGGCCGGCCAGGTCGGCTCCTCGGCCATGCCTCACAAGATGAACACCCGCTCGACCGAGCGCATCAACGGGCTCACCGCCATCCTCGGTGGCCACCTCGCCATGGTCACCGCCCTCGTCGGCGACCAGTGGAACGAGGGCGACGTCTCGTGCTCGGTGGTCCGCCGGGTCGCCCTGCCGGATGCCTTCTTCGCCATCGACGGCATCTTCGAGACGTTGCTCACCGTGCTCGACGACTTCGGCGCGTACCCGGCCGTCATCGACCGTGAGCTCGAGCGCTACCTGCCGTTCCTGGCCACCACCAAGGTCTTGATGGGCCTGGTGCGAGCCGGCGTCGGACGCGAGACGGGCCACGAGCTCGTCAAGGAGCACGCCGTCGCCTCCGCCCTCGCGCTGCGGGAAGGCGCGCCGGGCAACGAGCTGCTCGACCGGCTCGCGGCCGACGAGCGCGTGCCCCTCGACCGGCCCACCCTCGACGCCCTGCTCGGCGACCCCCTCACGTTCGTCGGTGCCGCCCGCCGCCAGACCCAGGCCTTCGTGCGGTCCGTCGCGGACGTCGTCGCCGCCCATCCCCACGCCGCCCTCTACGACCCTGGAGCGATCCTGTGACGCTCCACCACGCGTACTCGGGCAAGGTCCGCGACATCTACGTGGTGGATGCCGAGACCCTGCTGTTCGTCGCCTCGGACCGCCTGAGCGTCTTCGACGTCGTGTTGGACGAGACCGTCCCGGACAAGGGTCGTGTCCTCACCGCCACCTCGACCTTCTGGTTCGAGGAGCTGGCCGGGGTGCTGCCGAACCACGTCGTCACCACCGACGCACCCGACGTCCCCGAGGAGTGGGTCGGACGAGTGACGCTGGCGCGGAAGGCCGAGATGCTGCCGATCGAGTGCATCGTCCGCGGGTACCTGTCGGGCTCGGCCTGGAAGGAGTACCAGGCGACCGGCATGGTGAACGGGGTGCCGTTGCCGCCGGGGATGCAGGAGAGCCAACAGCTGCCGCAGCCGATGTTCACCCCGTCCACGAAGGCGGAGCTCGGCGCGCACGACGTGAACATCACCTACGAGGACTCGTGCGCCATCGTCGGCCAGGACGTAGCCGAGCAGGCCCGGGAGGCGTCCCTCGAGCTCTATCGCATGGGCGCGGAACGCGCCCTGCTGAACGGCATCGTCATCGCCGACACCAAGTTCGAGCTCGGGTTCATCGACGGCGAGCTGACCGTGTGCGACGAGATGCTCACGCAGGACTCGTCCCGCTTCTGGCCGGCCGATTCGGTGACGTTGGGCGCCACGCCGCCGTCGTTCGACAAGCAGCCGGTGCGCGACTACGCCGAGTCCCTGGGCTGGGACAAGACGCCGCCGCCGCCGCCGATGCCCGACGACGTCATCCGTGCCACCCGCATGCGCTACATCGAGGCGTACGAGCGCATCTCCGGGTTGTCGTTCGCCGATTGGCCCGGTGCGGATCGCCCACAAGAGAGAGGGGTGTCGGCCTGATGCCGAGCTTCGACGTGTTCGTGGAGGTGACCCACAAGGAGGGCATCGCCGACCCCCAGGGTTCGACCATCGAGCGGGCCCTGCCGGCCCTCGGCTTCGAGGGCATCGCCGGCGTCCACGTGGGCAAGGCCTTCCGGTTCTCGATGGACGCCACCGATCAGGCCACGGCCGAGGCGACGGTTGCCGAGTTGTGCGCCCGTTTCCTCACGAACCCCGTCATCGAGGACTCGCTCGTCACCGTCACCCCGGCCGCCTGATGGCGGGCCGGATCGGGGTCGTCGTCTTCCCGGGGTCGAACTGCGAGCACGACGCCGTAGAGGCCGTGCGCTCGCTCGGCGGGGAGGCCGACCTCGTCTGGCACGGGGACGAGTCGGTGGCCGGATTCGACGCATTGGTGCTGCCCGGCGGGTTCGCCCACGGCGATTACCTCCGCCCCGGGGCCATCGCCCGCTTCGCGCCCGTGATGGCGGCGGTCCGGGAATTCGCCGCCTCCGGTGGCCCGGTGCTCGGCATCTGCAACGGCTTCCAGGTGCTCACCGAGGGCGGATTTCTCCCGGGTGCGCTGCAGAAGAACCGGGGCTTGAAGTTCCTCTGCACCACGGTGGAATTGGCCGTGTCGTCCACCCGTTCGGCGCTCACCAACGACACCGAGATCGGGCAGCGGCTGCGGGTGCCCGTCAACCACTTCGAGGGCAATTACACGTGTGACGCCGCCACGTTGGCGCAACTGGAGGAGCAGGACCGGATCGTGCTGCGCTACGTCGACAACCCGAACGGTTCGATGGGCGACATCGCCGGGATCTGCAACGAGGCGGGCAACGTCGTGGGCCTCATGCCTCATCCGGAGCGGGCCTGCGACGAGCTCCTCGGGTCGGTCGACGGCGCAGTGCTCCTCCGCTCCTTCCTCGGTGCGGCGGCGGCTTCGGTTCGCTCCGACTGACCGCCGCTCCGCTCACGTGGCTCGGGATACGGCGGCCTTCTTGAGGACGGCTGCGTCCACGCCGGCCTCGCGCCAGGCCGCGTAGGAGATGCCCTTGCGCTGCCCGTAGTCGCGCGCCGCCTTGACGAATTCCGCCTCGAGTGCGCCCAGGTCGACGGTCTCCTCCTTGGCCGCCAGCTCCTGCTGCAGGTCCATCCGCTGCTGGATGAGTTGCACCCGGGTCAGGGCGTCAGCCGACGCCAACTTGGCCTGAATGCCGGCCAACTGCTTTTGCACCGATTCGGCGGTGCGCTTGCGGCCACGCTTCGGCTTGTGGAGCTCGAGCGCCTCCAGGTAACGCCGTACGGCTCGACCCTGTTCACGACCCAAAGCGAGCGCTTCCTTGTGCTCGTTCGACATGGGGGACTTCGTGCGCTTCTTGGCCGCAGGCATGGCTCCAGTATTGCGGTGAATGCCGACTCCCTACAACGAGGTCATTTCAGCGCCGAGTAGGTTCGATTCGTGGCCGACTTCGACGAACCGATCCACCGCGCGCTGGGGCTGACGGACGCCGAGGCCGACCGGATCGTCGAGATCCTGGGGCGGGCGCCCAACCACCTCGAGCTGGCCATGCACGGCGTCATGTGGAGCGAGCACTGCTCCTACAAGTCCTCCGCCATCCACCTCCGGCGGCTCCCCTCCGAGGCCCCCCACGTGCTCGTCGGGCCCGGCGAGGGTGCGGGCGTGATCGACGCCGGCGACGGGATCGCCGTGGCCATCCGCATCGAGAGCCACAACCACCCTTCGGCCATCGAGCCCTACGAGGGCGCGGCCACGGGCGTCGGCGGCATCATCCGCGACGTCTTCACCATGGGCGCCCGTCCGATCGCCGTGATGGACCCGCTGCGCTTCGGGCCTCTCGACGAGCCGCAGACCCGCTGGATCTTCGAGGGCGTCGTCAGCGGCATCTCCGGTTACGGCAACTCCGTCGGCGTCCCGACCGTCGGCGGCGAGCTCGTCTTCGACGAGAGCTACGCCGACAACCCGCTCGTCAACGTGTTCTGCCTGGGCGTGCTCCCGACCGAGCGTCTGATCCTGGGCCGAGCGTCGGGCGAGGGGAACCTCGCCGTGCTGGTCGGCTCGTCCACCGGCCGCGATGGCATCGGCGGCGCCACCATGGCCAGCGCCGGCTTCACCGATGACGAGGAGGCCGAGCAGGCGAAGCGGCCCAACGTGCAGGTCGGCGACCCGTTCGAGGAGAAGCGGCTGATCGAGACCTGCCTCGAGCTGCTCGACCTCGGGCTCGTCGTCGGCGTGCAGGACCTCGGCGCCGGCGGCATCACCGGGGCGACCAGCGAGACGGCGGCCAAGGGCGGCGTCGGCATGGACGTCGACATCCGGGCCGTCCACCTCCGCCAGCCGGGGATGGCGCCCTGGGAGATCATGCTCAGCGAGAGCCAGGAGCGGATGCTGGCCATCGTCACCCCCGACGACCTCGACCGGGTGCTCGAGGTCTGCGCCCGGTGGGAGGTCAGCGCCTCCGTCATCGGTCGGGTCACCGGGAGCGGACGGCTCCGCATCCTCGACGGAGCCGGGGCCGACGCCGCCGTGCTGGCCGACATCCCCGCCGCGTCCCTCGAGGAGGACAAGCCCCGCTACGACCGGCCGATGCGCCGCCCGGACGACCTCGACGACGTGCTCGAGCGCGACCCGTCGTCGCTACCGCGGGGTGACACCGACGCCGAGCTCCTCGACCTGCTGGTCGACCCGGCCTGGGTGTACCGGCAGTACGACCACCAGTTGTTCCTCAACACCGTGGAGGCCCCCGGGGGCGACGCCGCCGTCCTGCGGCTCAAGGCGCCCGGGATCCCCCCGTCGAAGCGGGGCCTCGCCGTTTCCACCGACGGCAACGCCCGATGGTGCGCCCTCGACCCGCGCCAGGGCACGGCCATGGTCGTGGCCGAGTCGGCGCTGAACGTCGCCTGCGCCGGCGCCCGTCCCATGGCCCTGGTCAACTGCCTCAACTACGGCAACCCGGAGCACCCCGAGGTGATGTGGCAGCTGTCGGAGTCGATCGACGGCATGGCCGAGGCCAGCCGGGTGCTCGAGGTGCCCGTCATCGGGGGCAACGTGTCGCTCTACAACGAGACCCGGGGCCGTGACATCGACCCCACCCCGGTCGTGGCGGTCCTCGGTCTCATCGAGTCCCTCGACCGACGCCCTCCCGGCGTCCGCTTCGTCGAGGGCGGTCGGTTGCTGCTGCTGGGTCCGCCCGCCACCGAGCTCGGCGGCGGAACGGTCTGGGCCCTCCGCCAGCACGGGTTCCGCGGCGGCCGGCTCCCGGCCCTCGACCTCGTGGCCCACGTGGACCTGCTCCACCTCGTCGCCGGCCTCGTCACCGACGACGTCCTCGAAGGCATCCATGACATCTCCGAAGGCGGACTCGGCGTCGCCCTGGGCGAGATGGCCGTCCGTTCCGGCGTCGGCTGCACCGTGTTCGGCGTCGCCGGCCACGGCGCCCTCTTCTCCGAAGCCCCGTCGCGGGTCGTCGTGTGCGTGGCTCCCGAGCGGGCCGACGAGGTGTCCGCTCGGGCCACCGCCGCCGGCGTCCCGGTCACCGAGCTCGGCGAGGCCGGTGGCGACCGCATCGTCGTGCAGGGCCTCCTGAACGTGGCCGTCGCCGACGCCGTCGCCGCGTCCGAAGGTGCCATCCCGAACGCCCTCACCCCCGCCACCCATTGACCCCCCTTCCGTTCTGGGTGGGCTGAACGACCCAGGAGGTCGTCGAGCCCGCCCAGCCGTTCGGGGCTCAGCTCGGGCGACGGGCCTTGAGCTCCTCGAGGGCGGAATCGGGGACGGCGAGGTCGCCGCGACCGGTGCCCACCTGGAGGTCGGGCTTGTAGGTGCCGTGGTGGTCGGACCCTCCGGTGGCCACGAGGCCGAGCTCGCCGGCGAGGGCGAGGAGGGGAGCCCGTTCGTCCACGGCGTAGCGCCCATAGACGCACTCCATCCCGACCAGCCCGAGGCCCTGCAGCTCGTCGATGGTGGCGCGCAGCGCGGCCGGCTCGAGCTCGAGCGAGCGGGGATGGGCCAGGACGGGCAGACCGCCCGATGCCACCGCCAGGCGCATGGCATCGGCCGGCGCCAGCCGCGCCTTCTCCACGTATCCGGGCTTCCCCTTGCCGAGCCAGCGGTCGAAGGCGTCCTGGATCGACCCGGCCCGTCCGTCGCGCACCAACAAGGCGGCGGCGTGGGGCCGGCCGGCGCCGATGCCGCCCGCCTCGGCTTGGAGCTCCTCGTACGACAGGCCCAGCTTCTCGCACATGAGCTCGTTCCGGCGGTCCCGCACGTCCTGCAGATGGCCGAGCTCGTCCTGGAGCGGCCCCTCGCCGGGCTCGAGGAAGTAGACGAGCACGTGCATCGTGCCGACGGCGACCTCGCACGACAGCTCGCAGCCCGGCACCAGCTCGACGCCGACGGACGCGGCCGACGCGCGCGCCGCTCCGATCCCGTCGAGGCGGTCGTGGTCGGTCAGCGCGACGGCCGTGCAGCCGGCCGCGGCGGCGAGGACCGGGATCCGCTCCGGCGGGTCCGAGCCGTCCGACACCGTCGAGTGGGTGTGCAGGTCGATCATCGGGGGGCAAGGTAGCCTCGCGTACGTGCCGAACCCGCCAGGCGGCTCTGCCGCGGCTGCGTACGAGATCGACGACGACAAGCCGAAGGAAGCCTGCGGTGTCTTCGGGGTGTACGCCCCGGGCCTCCCGGTCGCCCACCTGACCTACGACGGCCTGTACGCCCTGCAGCACCGAGGCCAGGAGTCGGCGGGCATGGCCGTGTCCGACGGTGACCTCATCACCGTCGACAAGGACATGGGCCTCGTCACCAACGTCTTCAACGACTACAAGCTCGCGGCGCTGCCCGGGCACCTGGCCATCGGCCACACCCGGTACTCCACGACCGGGTCGAGCTGCTACAACCGCCCAGCCGGTGCACCGCAGTGCCGGTCGCACCGACAGCCCGTCCAGCTTCGCCCTCGCCCACAACGGCAACCTGACCAACACCGAGGCCCTCGCCGACGAGGCCGGGATGCTGCCGGGCATGATCGCCAGCGACAGCGAGCTCATCGCCGAGCTGGTCAGCCACGCCTACCCGATCAACCCCCGCAGCGACGAGCGCGAGCTCGAGATGGCGCTCATCGAGACGTTGCCGCGGCTCGAGGGCGCGTTCTCGCTCACGGTCATGGACGAGGGGCACCTCATCGGCGTCCGCGACCCCAACGGCTTCCGGCCTCTGTGCCTCGGCCGGCTCGACACCGGTTGGGTGCTGGCTTCGGAGTCGCCCGCCCTCGACGTCATCGGCGCCCACTTCGTGCGGGAGATCGATCCCGGGGAGATGGTCGTGATCGACGCGGCCGGCGTCCGGACCCACCGGCCCTTCCGGGCCGAGCGCATCAACCCGAAGCTGTGCCTGTTCGAGTTCGTCTACTTCGCCCGGCCCGACAGCGTGCTCTACGGCCGCGAGGTCCACGGGGCCCGCCAGCGGATGGGCGAGGCGCTGGCCGAACAGGCCCACGTCGACGCCGACATCGTCATCGGCGTGCCGGAGACGGCGTTGGCCGCCGCCGAGGGCTACGCCCGGGCCGCCGGCATCCCCTACGGCCAGGGTCTGATCAAGAACCGCTACATCGGCCGCACGTTCATCTCGCCCAGCCAGGTGCAGCGCGACCGAGGCGTCCGGCGCAAGCTCAACCCGCTGAAGGAGAACATCGCCGGCAAGCGGCTGATCGTCGTCGACGACTCGATCGTCCGCGGCACCACGTCCCGGGCCATCGTCCGGATGCTCCGCGACGCCGGCGCCAGCGAGGTCCACTTCCGGGTCATGAGCCCGCCCTACAAGTGGCCGTGCTTCTACGGGATGGACACCGGCAGCCGCGCCGAGCTGCTCGCCGCCAACATGACCGTCGGCGAGATCCAGGACTACCTCGGTGTCGAGAGCCTGGCCTACCTCACGATCGAGAACCTCGAACGGGCCATCGGCACGCCGAACGCCGGCTTCTGCAACGCCTGCCTCACAGGGGAGTACCCGGTGACGGTCTCGCCGACGCTCCACAAGGGCGTGCTCGAGGGCAACGACATGCCCGCCCCCGACCTTGTCTGACACCGACGAGCCGGAGCCCCGCCCGGCGCTGACCTATGCGGCGGCCGGGGTCGACATCACGGCCGGAGAGGACGCGGTCCGTCGCATCAAGGAGCACGTCCGCTCGACCTACCGGCCCGAGGTGATCGGCGACATCGGCGGCTTCGGCGGCCTGTTCGCCTTCAACAAGGACCTCTACAAGAACCCGGTGCTCGTCGCCTCGACCGACGGCGTCGGCACCAAGGCGCTCGTGGCCAAGGCGGCCGGGCGTTTCGACACCATCGGCATCGACCTCGTGGCGATGTGCGTCGACGACCTCGTGTGCCAAGGCGCCGAGCCGCTGTTCTTCCTCGACTACATCGCCGTCGGCAAGCTCGACCCCGACCACATCGACCAGCTCGTGGCCGGCGTCGCCGAGGGCTGCCGGCAGGCCGGGTGCGCGCTCATCGGCGGCGAGATGGCCGAGCACCCCGGCGCCATGGAACCCGGCGAGTTCGACCTCGTGGGCATGGCCGTGGGCGTGGTGGATCGCGACCGGATCATCACGGGCGAGCACGTCCGGGCCGGCGACGTCCTGATCGGGATCCCGTCGCCCGGCCTCCGGTCGAACGGGTACTCCCTCGCCCGCAAGGTGTTCTTCGACGTGGCCCACCGCGACCTCGACGCGCCGGCGTTCGAGGGCGCCCGCCGGTCCCTGGCCGACGAGCTCCTCGAGCCGTCCGTCATCTATGCGCCGGCCATCGCCGCCCTGGTCCGGGCCGTCGACGTTCGGGCCATCGCCCACATCACCGGCGGCGGCATCGTCGGCAACCTCGCCCGCGTGCTCCCCCACGGCACCGACGCCGTCGTCGACCAGCGCAAGTGGGAGCCGCCCCGCATCTTCGACGAGATGGCGGCCATCGGTGGCATCGCTCCCGAGGAGATGGCGAAGACCTTCAACCTCGGGCTCGGCATGATCGCCGTCGTGGCGCGAGCCGACGTGTTCAAGGCCCTCGACGTCCTCCGCAGCCGCGGCCATCGCGGCGCCGCCGAGGTCGGCGAGGTCGTGGACGGGGCCGGCGCCGTCCACCTGGTGTGAACGAGCTTGCTGCTGACGGGCGTGGTGGCCAAGCTGGGCCTGGTCCTGGCCGACGGGAGGTGGGGCGATGGCCGCGAACGTCGTCGTCGAGGTGGTCGAGGTGTCGTCGTGTCCGACGGCCGTACGGGAGGCCGGCACCCAGCCGAGTGAGCTGAGCGCCACCATCCGGCGCCTCCTCGATCCGGTGTGGGCGTTCCTCCGCCCGTCCGACCTCGTACCGGGGCACAACGTCGTGCTCTATCGACCCGACCCGCAGGGCACGGGCGGGATGTGGGTGGAGGTGGGCGTGCAGGTCGACCGCCCGTTCGACGACGCCGATGCTCCCGACGACGTTCGCTGCCGGGAGCTCCCGGCAGCGCTCGTGGCGCGCGCCGTCCACGTCGGGCCCTACCAGCGCCTCGGCGAGGCGCACGGCGCCGTGGTGGCATGGTGCCGAGAGCACGGCCACGAGCGGACCGGGGTGTCGTGGGAGATCTACGGCGACTGGAACGAGGACATGGAACTCCTCGAGACCGAGGTCGTCCACGAGGTCAAGCCGCGGCGAGATCCGCCTTCGTGAAGACGGCCCGCATCTCGAGGCCGAGGTCGGCCAGCTTCTCGCGCCCGCCGGACTGACGGTCGATCACGCAGACCACCGTCTCGACGGTCGCGCCCTCGGCCCGCAGGGCGACGGTGGCATCGATCACCGCCCCTCCCGAGGTGATCACGTCCTCGATCAGGCAGATGCGGAAGCCGGCGAGGTCGCCGCCCTCGGCCAGGCGCATCGTCCCGTAGGACTTGGCCTCCTTCCGGACGAACCGAGCCGGCGTGCCGGTGAGCTGCGAGACCATCGTCGCCAGCGGGACCCCGCCGAGCTCGAGGCCGCCGAGGAGGTCGGCGTCGACCGGGACGAGGGGCGCCATCGCAGCCGCGATCTCCCGCAGCAGGACGGGGTCGGCCTCGAAGCGGTACTTGTCGAAGTACTCGTTCGAGACGACGCCGGAGCGAAGGGTGAACTCGCCCTCGAGGTGGGCGGCGGCGTAGACACGGGCGGCGAGGTCGTCCATGCGGGCGACGCTACTCAGCCCCCCGGGGACGGAGGAGTGGTGGTGGCTAGAAGGCCAGCAGCCGCCGCGCCGCCTCGGCGATGTCGTCCACCTGGGGGAGGATGGCCCGCTCGAGCGAGGGCTCGTAGCCGACGTGGCAGGACTTCGCGCCCAGGCGGGTGACCGGCGCGTCGAGGTCGGGAAAGCACTCCTCGGCGATCCACGACGCCACCTCGGCGCCGAAGCCGACGCTGCGGATGTCCTCGTGCACCACCATGACCCGCCCCGTCCGGGCGACGGACTCGGCGACGAGCTCCTGGTCCCACGGCACGAGGCAGCGGAGGTCGACGATCTCGATGGTCCGGCCCGTCTCGGCCGCCACCGTCGCGGCCGCTTCCCGTGCGAGGTGGACGGTGTAGCCGTAGGTGACGATGGTCAGGTCGTCGCCGGGCTGCACGATGTCGCCCTTGCCGAGCGGGATGAGGAAGTCGGCCGGCGGGAACGGGTCCTTGGCGAAGGGCTGGCGGTACAGGCGCTTGTGCTCGAGGAAGAGCACCGGGTCGTCGCATCGGAACGCGGTCCGCAGGAGGCCGGCGACGTCGCGGGCGCGGGACGGGTACATGACGATCAGGCCGGGCACGTGGGCGAAGATCGACTCCCCGCACTGGCTGTGCCAGATCGAGCCGCCCGTGAGGTACCCGCCGATCGGGATGCGCAGCACCATCGGGCACGAGAAGGCCCCGTTCGACCGCCACCGGATCGTGGCCGCCTCGGTCTTGATCTGGGTCATCGCCGGCCACACGTAGTCGAAGAACTGGACCTCGGGCGCGGGCTTGAGGCCCCGGATGGCCTGCCCGACGGCCCGCCCGACGATGTTGGCCTCGGCCAGCGGGGTGTTGAAGCAACGGGCGATCCCGAACCGCTTCTGGAGGCCGAGGGTCGTGCCGAACACGCCGCCCTTGCCCTCGACCTCGTCGAGCAACGCCTCGGCCGCGTCGGCCACGTCTTCGCCGAAGACGCGGATCCGCTCGTCGGCAGCCATGGCCTCGTGGAGGGTCAGCCGCACCGCCTCCCCGAACTGCACCGGCGTCGGGTCGTCCGGCTCGCCGGGGCATCGACCGTCGCCGGCGATGTCGGGCACGACGTAGACGTGCTCCAGCACGGCCGCGGGGTCGGGCCGAGCCCCGGACATGGCCTCGCGTGCGGCGGCGTCGACGATCTCCTTGGCCTCGGCGTGGATGGCGTCGACGGCCCCGCGATCGAGCACGCCGGCCGTGATCAGCTCCTCCTCGAGGAGGTGGATGGGGTCGTGCTCGACCTCGTCGACCAGCTCCTCGCGCGGCCGGTACTTGCTCTGGGTGTCGGCGGCCGAGTGGCTGTAGGGCCGGGTGACCTTGGCGTGGATGAGCCCCGGGCCCTCCCCGGCCCGCACCCGGGCGATGGCCCGCGCCCCTTCGGTGCGCGACGTGAAGTAATCGCGCCCGTCGAACTTGGCGATGGCGAGCCCGCGGAAGCCGCGCACCATCTCGCTGATGGGGGCGGGCGACTGGTCTTCGGCGCGCACCGAGATGGCGTAGCCGTTGTCGGCCACGAGGAACAGCACGGGGAGGTGGAGCCGGCAGGCCGTGTTCAGCGACTCCCAGAACTCGCCCTCGCTCGTCGCACCCTCACCGAGGGAGACGTAGGTGACCTCGTCGCCGTGGGCGGTGGCGTGGCCGGGGAGGTCACGTCCGGCGATGTAGCGGGCCGCCTCCGCGCACCCGACGGCCGGCAGGCACTGGCTCGCCGTCGCGCTCGACTGCGTCACGACGTTCAGCCGCCGAGCCCCCCAGTGGCAGGGCATCTGGCGTCCGCCCGACGCCGGGTCGTCCGCCGAGCCGACGGCCTGCAGGAGGATCTCGGTCGGCGTGACACCGAGGCCCAGCATCAGCGCGCGGTCGCGGTAGTACGGGAAGAACCAGTCGTAGGCCGGCCGGAGGTGGCGGGCCAGTCCGAGCAGCAGGGCCTCGTGGCCGGCGCCGGAGATCTGGAAGAAGACCCGGCTCTGCTTCTGCAGGTTGATCTCCCGGTCGTCGAGCGCCCGGGAGATGCAGGCGGTGCGGAGGTCCTCCACGAGCTCCTCCACCGGGAACCCGCGGTAGGTCGTCACGAGAACGTCCGGATGCCCTGCACCCCCGCCAGCGCGGCGATGCGCCGCTCGGCCAGGCGATCGGCGGCGACGGCCGTCGGGATGCCCTCGGCGTCGGCCGTCTCGAGGATGGCCGTGGTCGTCTCGAAGATGCGCCGGACGTTCGCGTAGGCCCGCTCGCGGTGGTAGCCCCGGAGCTCCTCGGCGATGTTGATGACGCCGCCGGCGTTCACGACGTAGTCCGGGGCGTAGAGCACGCCCTTTTCGGCGAGGAGCTGGATGCACGAGTCGTCGGCCAGCTGGTTGTTGGCCGAACCGACGACGGCCTCGCACCCGAGATCCGGGATGGTCTCGGCGCTCAGTGCCTTGCCCATGGCGCACGGGCTGTAGATGTCGCACCCGAGGCGGTGGGCGTCGGCCACGGGCACGGCGTCGACGGCGAAGTCGTGGCGGGCCCGTTCGACGGCGTCGGCGCGGACGTCGGCCACCGTCACGTCGGCCCGTTCCTCCACCAGGTGGCGGACGAGGGCGTGGCCGACCTTCCCGACGCCGCTGACGACCACGTGGCGCCCGACCAGGTCGGTGGTTCCCCACCGCTTCCGGGCCACCGCCTTCATGGCGTGGAGGACGCCGTAGGCCGTGGCCGCCGACGGGTCGCCGCTCCCACCGAGGGACCGGCTCACGCCGGTGACCGAACGGGTCTCGCGCCGGATCATGTCCATGTCGGCCTGCGTGGTGCCCACGTCCTCGGCCGTGATGTAGCGGCCGGCAAGGGCGTCGACGAATCGGCCGTAGGTGCGAAGGACGGCCTCGGTCTTGACCGTGCGGGGGTCGCCCAGGATGACGGCTTTGCCGCCGCCCAGGTCGAGGCCGGCGGCGGCGGCCTTGTAGGTCATCCCCCGGGCCAACCGGAGCACGTCCTCGAGCGCCTCGTCCTCCGAGGCGTACGGGTGGAACCGGGTGCCGCCGAGCGCCGGCCCGAGTCGGGTCGAGTGGATGGCCACGATGGCCCGCAGTCCGGTCGCCTCGTCCTGGAAGAAGACGACCTGTTCATATGCGTGGCCCGCCTGGAAGACCTGCACAGGAGCACGGTAGCCCTCGGTCGTTGACACCCGTCACCACCTGCGCCCGGGTGTCATCCCTCGCCCCCGAGGACTAGTGCGAAGGGGCCACCCAAAATGGTCCTGAAGGGCTATCGACCGCAAAGGTTTCGGTCCGTACGTTCAGGGAGCAATCGGACACACTCGAAGGGAACCTGATGGCCGAAACACCCACGAACGACGCACTCCTCACTCCGGCCGAGGTCGCCGCACTCTTCCGCGTCAACCCCAAGACGGTCACCCGTTGGGCTCGCGCCGGCAAGCTCACCGCCATCCGCACCCTCGGTGGTCACCGCCGCTTCCGGGCGTCGGAGATCCGCCGCTGCCTCGAGCAGATGGAGCGCGAAGGCGCCTGAGGCTCCTGTCGCACATCCGAAGAACGTTCCCACCTGCGCCCCGCTCGGCTGAGCGGGGCGCAGCGGTTTTGTCGAAGGAGCGCCGGAACGGCGACACTCGCGGCGTGGCTGGTCCCAACGCTTCGTACTCCGTCCGCATGCGCGTCGAGCTGGACGATGCGCCCGGCATGCTCGGCCGGCTGGCGACGGCCATCGGTGACGCCGGCGGCAACATCGCCGGGCTCGACATCGTCGAGGTGCACGGTCATCGCATGGTGCGCGACGTCACCGTGTTCGCCGTCGACGAGGCGCACGTCCGGCGGATCCGGACGGTCGTGGAGTCCCTCGAGGGGGTGATCGTGCAGAGCGTGCGCGACCGCACGTTCCTGATGCACGAGGGCGGCAAGATCGAGGTGCGGTCCCGCATCCCGCTGCAGAACCGCGACGACCTGTCGATGGCCTACACGCCGGGCGTGGCCCGCGTGTGCCGGGCGATCGCCGACAACCCGCCCGACGTCCACAAGTTCACGATCAAGGCGAACACGATCGCCGTCGTCACCGACGGCACCGCCGTGCTCGGGCTGGGCGACATCGGGCCGGCCGCGGCGATGCCCGTGATGGAGGGCAAGGCCCTGCTCTTCAAGGAGTTCGCAGGCGTCGACGCCTTTCCGATCTGCCTCGACGTCAAGGATGCCGACGAGATCGTGGAGACCGTGCAACGGTTGGCGCCGGTCTTCGGCGGCATCAACCTCGAGGACATCGCCGCGCCGAGGTGCTTCGAGGTCGAGGAGCGGCTGAAGGACCTCCTCGACATCCCGGTGTTCCACGACGACCAGCACGGCACCGCCGTCGTCGTGCTGGCGGCGCTGCGCAACGCCCTCAAGGTCGTCGGCAAGGACATGACCGACCTCAAGGTCGTCATCGCCGGCGTCGGCGCGGCCGGCGTCGCCATCACGAAGATCCTCATGCAGGCGGGCGTGTCCAACGTGATCGGCATCGACCGCAAGGGCGCCATCTACTCGGGTCGGGGCGAGATGGACGCCTCGAAGCAGTGGATGGCCGAGAACACGAACCCGGAGATGCGGAAGGGCGCGCTGCACGAGGTCATGCCCGGCGCCGACGTCTTCATCGGCGTGTCCGGTCCGGGCCTGGTGATGCGGGACGACCTGCGGGTCATGCACGACGACCCGATCGTGTTCGCCCTCGCCAACCCGGATCCGGAGATCCTCCCGGAGGACGCGGAGGGCCTGGCCGCCGTCATCGCCACGGGCCGGTCGGACTACCCGAACCAGATCAACAACGTGCTGTGCTTCCCGGGCATCTTCCGCGGCGCGCTCGACGCCGGCGCCACGACGATCACGGAGGGCATGAAGCTGGCCGCCGCCGCCGCCATCGCCGACGCCGTGCCGGACGACGAGCTGTCGGCGGGGTACATCGTCCCGTCCGTGTTCAACCGCCACGTGGTCGAGCTGGTCGCCGCCGCGGTGGCCGAGCAGGCCGTGGTCGACGGCGTCATCCGTCCCCAGCACACCCACTTCGCATGACGTCGGGCTCGGGCGTCCAGGCCGTCACCTTCGACTTCTGGAACACCCTCGTCGTCGACGGAGGAGGCGCCGGCCGCGACCACCGCCTCGATGCGTGGACCGGCGTGCTGGAGGACGCCGGGTTCGCCGTCGAGCGAGGCGCGCTCGACGCCGCGATGGCGTCGTCGTGGGACACCTTCGTCGGGCGGTGGCAGGCCAACGAGCAGTACACCCACGTCGAGGCGGCCGTCGAGATCCTCGACCAACTCGGCTACGACGTGCCGGCGGACGTGCACGACGCGCTCCTCGCGTCGTTCACGTACTCGCCGGACACGATGCCGTCCCTGACCGAGGGCATCGGCGACTGCCTCCACACGTTGCGCGACGCCGGCGTGAAGATCGGGATCATCTGCGACGTGGGCATGACCCCGTCGTCGGCCCTGCGGGGGATCCTCGAGCACAACGGGCTGCTGTCGCTCTTCGACCACTCGTCCTTCTCCGACGAGGTCGGCGCCTACAAGCCGGCACCGGCCATCTTCGAGCACACGCTCGCCGGCCTCGGTGGCATCGACCCCACCCGGGCTGCGCACGTCGGCGACCTCAAGCGCACCGACATCGCCGGCGCCCTCGGCATGGGGATGGTCGCCGTCCGGTACTCCGGATCGTTCGACGACGTCGAGTCGGAGGGGCCGGAGGCGACCTTCGTCGTCGCCTCGCACTCCGAGCTGCCGGCCGTCCTCGGCTTCGCCCGCTCGTAGCCTTCGGAGCAGGTGCGGCCCGGTATGGCGGCGAAAGAGGGTTCCGTGTCCCACGCCGCCGACGAGCTGCGACCGGCGCCGCCCCTCCGGGAGATCGCCGCTTATCGGCTGATGGGCTGGAAGCTCGATCGCCGCTACGCCGCCTGGATCACCGACGACGTCACGTCGGGCCGGAACCTGCGCTGGAAGCTGCTGACCTGCTCCGTGCTGATCGGCGGGACGCAGCTCCTCGTCCGGTGGTCGCTGGGCCGGCGTTCCTCGCCGCCGTTCTCGACGCTGCTGACCGTCGCGCCGACGGTGGTGGGCGTCGCCGTCGGCACCAACGCCGTCGCCGCGCGACTCACGCCGCGACTCGGGTGGTCCAGCAGCAGCGGGGTCGCCCTCTCGGCCGGCGGCGACGCCCGCAACCGCGCCGAGGAGTGCGTCCGCGCCGCCGGCCGGGACGATGCCGGACCGGTCCTGTTCGTCCCGCCGCCGGCCCCAGCCGTCGCGCCCGGGGTGGTGCGCCTCGGGGATGCCATCGAACGGGAGATCGTCGACGTCGTCGCAGACTGCTCTTCCGGCGTGGTCGCATCGGCGCAGGTGCCGGGGTCGCTTTCGTTCGTCGTCAACCCGCCGCGGGTGACGGTGGCCGTCGCCGATGGACCGAACGGGAGCGTCACCTTTGAGGGTCGGGTGGCCGAAGTCCGTGAAGGTGAGGTCTTGTTGGCGGGAACGCTACGAGCGGTCGGCGGCGGCGCCGGCACGCTGCAGATCGCCGCTCGCGTCCCCTGCCGCGCCCCGGCCCTGAGCCGGGTTGCTGGAACCCGGCTCCTCCAACGACGGTAGGCAACGCCCGCCACCGACCTCGTAGAGACACCTGACGCAAAAGAGCCCGGAATCATTGAGGTTTTCCTCGCCGGGCCCGCCCGGAGCGTGGTATCATTCGAACGTATGTTCGGTCAACTCGCCGTGGAGATCAAAGAGCTGACGCAGCTCGATCCCGACACGCTGACCGACGAAGGACTCAGCGAGGCCGTGGTCGAGATGACCCGTTTGCGGTCGTCGCTCGAAGCGGCCGAGGCCCGCCTCTGCGGCACGTGGGACACGCGACGGGCCTGGGCCTGGGCCGACGACGGCGCCCGATCCGGGGCCGCGTGGCTCGCGCGACGCACCCGCGAAGCCAAGCCGCACTGCGGCGGCCGGCTGCACACTGCAACGCCAGCTCCGACACCTGCCCCTCGTCGCCGAAGCCTGGCTCGCGGGAGAGATCTCCGCGGCCCATGCCCGGTTGATCGCCCGGGCCCGCAACCCGCGCACCATCGAGCACCTCGCTCGCGACGAGGCGAAACTCGTGCACCACGCCTCCACCCTCACCTTCGCCGACTTCCAACAGGTCCTCGACTACTGGCTGTTGCACGCCGACCCCGACGGCGCCGCGGTCACCGACATCGAACGCCGCGCCCGGCGGAGGGTCTCGCTCGATCAGACCCTGTCGGGCATGTTCAGCGGCTCCATACTCCTCGACCCCATCAGCGGCGAGATCGTCGCCACCGAACTCGCACGACTCGAACAGCAGCTCTTCGACGCCGACTGGGCCGAAGCCAGGGAACGCGTCGGGCGCGAACCGAGATCGACCGACCTCGCCCGTACCGGCGACCAACGCCGCCACGACGCGCTCGTCGAGATGGCCAAACGATCCGCCACGTCCCCGGCCGGCGGGAAAGCGCCCCGGCCCCTGTTCCAGGTCATCCTCGGCAGCGACTCCCTCAGCCACCTCCTCCAGCTGGCCAGCGGACAGGTCGTCTCCCCCGAAGCGCTGCTCCCGTGGATCGCGGATGCCGACCTCGAGCGCTACCTCTTCGACGGGCGCGGCTCACGCGTGATCGACGTGTCGTACAAGCGCAGCTTCGACGGCGCCCTCCGCGACCTCATCAAGATCCGCGACCGGCTCTGCTACCACCACTACTGCGATGAGCCCGCCCACCGCTGCCAGATCGACCACATCGAACCCTGGGCCACCGGCGGCATCACCAGCCAAGACAACGGACGCCTCGCCTGCGGCTTCCACAACCGGCTCCGCAACCGAAGACGACCACCACCGCCGGATCACTGAGTCCGCGTGTTTTCGCACCAGGGCGTCATCGTCGAGGCATGTACGGCATCTGCAACGGAACGAAGACCTATGACGACCCGCCCGAGCTCGAGGCCGTCACCGCCGGTGAAGACGCGGGACAGGCCGGAGCGGGAAGCTCCGGCCTGTCCGGCTCCGAGTGGTCGGGACCGGCGTCGATCCGGTGACCCCACGCTTTTCAGGCGTGTGCTCTACCAACTGAGCTACCCGACCGGGAGCGGTCCTGACGGGATTTGAACCCGCGACCTCCGGCTTGACAGGCCGGCGTGCACTCCAAACTGCACCACAGGACCAACGTTGCTGCGACGATGCACTGCCTGCTGCGAGTACCCCAACGGACTACGAACCCGTGCTGTCACCGGGGGAAAGGGCGAGCGCCACCTTAGTGGACGGTCGCAGGTGGTGCCGCTGTCCGTCCGTCTCGGCCGATCGGAGCGCACAACACCGGCACAAGTCTGTGCGAATCGCTGGCCCGGCGGGGAGTGAACGCCGATCAGAGCAGCATGCAACCCCGGAGATGGAGCGGCTGATGCGGGCTCCCACCCGGGCCTCGAGCGGACGCGTGGCGTCGTCTGCGTGGCAGTGGCACTTGGTCATCGCCGGCGCGCTGGGCGTGGCATACTGATGGTTCCGATGCCCGCGGCCAAGCTGGTCGTGTGGCCGGCCCTGGGCTGGTCCTCCGTCGCCGCCATCGTCGTCGGAGTCCGCATGCATCGGCCCGACGCGATGGCCGCCAGGGATGTGCTCGCCGCGGGCGTGGCCACGTTCATCGTCGGCGACGACCTCTACAGCGTTCGATGGCACGAGCACAGGCCGGTCGACCTGGGCTGGATCGCGTTCTACATCGGCTGGGGCACGGCGGCGCTCCATCCCTCGATGCGTCAGCTCTCGGTCCGTGCCACCGAGCGCGCCTCGCGTCACCAGTCGCCGCCTCGCCCGGGAGGTCGCCGACCAGCGGAGCGAAGCGCGCTTCCGCGCCCTGGTCTTGCGTCTCGACGGGGTTCCGCTCGTCGAGCACCGTCCTGCGGGTCGGCTGCCGGCCCGCGGTCGAGTCCCGGCGGCGGTGCCTCGATGAGCCGGCGGCCGCGTGGACTCCTTCGGCGCCCAGCGGTGCTGACCCAGCTGCTCGCCCTGGTGGCCGCCCCCCTGGCACTGGTCATCGTGATGGTCGGTGTCGGCGCGCGCCTCGTGAACGCCGAAGCGGTCGCGTCGAGATCCGCGGCGCGGGGTGCGGCGCGCAGCTCCGAGCTGTTGCGCGCGGTACGACGCCCTCGCCAACGAGCGAACCATGTCGGGCGCGATCACTGCGGCCCAGGAGTTCGGCCTTTCGGTCGCCGACGCCAGCCGGCTCTTCGGGGAGGACCTGGCCGAAGAGCTCCAGCACGCCCGAACCGCACTCGATGCGGCGCTCCCTGAGGTCGGTCGAGCGACCCAGATCGACCCCGTCGAGCTGGAACTCGTTCGAGCTCGAGTCGATGCTCACGCGGCCACCGAACTCGAGGTGAAGACGTACTTCCGAGGAGCGATGTCGTCGGTTCGGAAGGTCTGGGACGAGGGCCTGGCTGAGCTCGACCGAGGTGCCGCGAAGCTCAGGTCCGAGGGGCTGTCAGCGGCCATCGGTGCACTTCACGACGCCAGTGAGGCCGCAGCGATCGGCTGGGACCGCCAGGGCGCGGCCTCCAGTGTCGCGGTGTCAAGGCTGACCTCCTCCGACGAGACGATCGCGGACGTCGCCGCGGCCGAAGGGCTGTATCGAAAGATCGCCGCGTCCTTGACGTCGGACCTCACGGGCGCGGCGTCGCGGGCGTGGCAGGACGAAGTCGTCAACGACCCCGATGCACGCTCCTTCGACGAGTGGGTCGTGTCGCTGCTGGCCCCGTCGGCCACCCCGTCCACGATCGACCTCGCCGCCATCGCCACCAAGTTCCATTCCGGTCTGGTGCTGCAGGAGCACCTCGCCCACGTCGCCGACCTCGCCAAGCAACACGTGCTCGGCGTCACGGACGACATCCAGCGCACTGCGGAGCGCACCCTCCAGACCTACCTCCTCGCCGCCGGCGCCGTCATCCTCGGGACCCTCGTGGGAACCGCCCGCCTCGCCCGCGCCGTCGCCCGCCCGCTTCGGCTCCTCTCCGCCCGCGCCCACGACGTCAGCGCAGGGTCGCTCGACGGCGTGCCCCTTCCCCTCGCGGGGCCTCGCGAGGTTGCCGAGTCCATCGAAGCGTTCAACGACGCAACCACCAACCTCGGACATCTGTACGCCGGCGTGGTGGCCATGGCGGCAGGGTCCACGGACGATGCCGCGCTTGCAGCACCACCCGTGGGCGAGCTGGGCCGCACCCTCGCCGCAGCCCTGTCCCAGCTCTCGGAATCGATCCAGGAGCGCAGCTCGCTGCAGGCGGCGCTCGAGGCTCAGGCCATGCGGGACGAGCTCACCGGGCTCCCGAACCGACGACTCATCATGGAGCAACTCGGCACGATGGTGCGCCAGGCCGACCGGTCAGGTGCTCCCATCACCGTGCTCTTCCTCGACCTCGACCGATTCAAGGAGGTGAACGACGCGCACGGCCATGCCGCCGGCGACCACGTGCTCAAGACGACGGCAGATCGGCTCACCCAGATCTGCCGGCGATCGGACTTCGTCGGCCGGCTCGGAGGAGACGAGTTCGTGGTCATCACCCAATGCTCGGCCCTCGCCGCTGTTCCCCTGCAGGCTCGGATCGAGCGCATGCTCGCGTCACCGATCGAGCTCGCCAATGGCGATTCCGTCACCTGCCCTCCGAGCATCGGGGTCGCCGACACCGCCGCGGGGCACACGCCGGACGCGCTCCTCGCCGCCGCGGACCAGGCCATGTACCTGGCCAAAGAGCATCGGCTGGGCGTCTCCCGCTGACCTGAGGCATGGGGTGAAACCCGGAGCCCGACACCATCACTGCGCGCCGGGGAGCTCGAGTCGAGATCCACCTCCCCAGGCGCGTCGTCGGACTCTTCATCAGCACGGCGTTCACGTCCTCATGGCCTTCCCGCGAGTCCGAAGCATCGAGAGCTCAGTCGGTGGCGAGGGCCCCGATACCGACATCGGTCGCCGTGATCGAGAGGCGCGCTCCGGTGATCGCATAGCTCGCTTCGCCGGCCCGAAGGACGGCGACGATCGCTTCCCAAGGCGGTGGGCACCCCACCGAGTCGATCGTCACGTCGCCGAACCGCAGGCTCTGCTCGTCGACGTTCACCGTGAGGCGTGCCGAGGTGCAGCCCGGCGACGTCGCCACCAGAGCGCCGTCGGCGCCGAACTCGAGGATCGCTCGGTTCTCTCCAGGAACCGACGAGGCCGTGTCGCCGTTCACGACCGTGTCGACCTGCCAGGTCGTGCCGACGAGCGCGCGGTCGGGATCCGCGACCGTGCGATCGAGCAGGTGCAGCGTCACACCGTCGGTCGTGAGGGTCAGAGTGGCCGCGTCGACCGCGACCTTCGGAGCAGCCTGCAGGAACTCGGCGAGCCACAGGTCTTGTTGGTGGCGGGCCGGGTCGCAACCGATCTCGGTCGTCGACATCCCGCCCCGGACCGCCAAGCGGCCGTCGGTGAGGCGGTAGGGGGCTCCCAGGGAGTTGCATCCGGCGGTGGCGCCCAGCCGCCCACCATCGAACGTGAGCCGGATCGTCGTGCCCGGAGCGAGGTCGTGGCCGTCGACCGCCTGTGAGAGGAAGACCCGTCCGTCCAAGGGGTCCGGTTGGGCATCAGGCGGCGCGTCCTCGCGCCCGCAGCCTCCAATCGCCACGAGTGCGGCGAGCGCGGCTGCGCTCGACGCCAGAAGCCCCCACCGTCGGGCGAGAGCTGGGGGGTTCGATCGCGCTGCGGACACCACACCAGCAAACACCCCCGATGCCCGCCAAGAGCCGATGCGCACGACGGCGGTACATCGGGGGTCAGCCGGTGAGGTCGATGACCACCTTCACGTCGTGGGTCTGGCGCTCCAGTCCTTCGGTCCACGAGCTGAGCGGCACCCGCCGGGTGAGCAAGCGGGCCAGCCAACTGGGGTCGGCGGCGGCGAGCGCCTCGGTGGCGGAGAGGTAGTGCGACCGGTTGGCGTTCACCGAGCCGAACACGACATCGTTCTCCAGCACGATCCGCCGGTTCGCGGCTCCGACGTCGAGTTCGACGGTCCGGCCGCCGGTGGAGACGCCGGTGAGGCACGTGACGCCGGCGCGGGCGTTCCGCTGGATGACATCGAGGACGACGGAAGGAGCGCCGGTGCACTCGATGACGATGTCGGCGGGGGGAAGGTCCGTCACCGCACCGGTGTGATAGCTGGCGCCGAGGTCGGCGACGAGGCCCGGTTTCGGCCCATCGACGATGTGATCGAGGACGTGGACCTCGAGTCCACGCTGCGCGGCGAGGAGCGCGGCCAGCAGGCCGATCGGCCCGGCGCCGGTGATGAGCGCGGTGCGCGGGACGATGGGCGCCCTGGCGATGATCTTCTCGATGTGGTCCCAGGCCTTGGCCACGACGCTGGTGGGTTCGACGAGGACGGCCAGGTCACCGAGCTCGGTCGGAACGGGTACGAGAAAGCCGGCGTCGATGCGCCATTGCTCCGCGCCGTACCCGTGGAGTCCCTTGATGCCTCGCTCGGTGTAGAGGCCGTTGCGGCACATGTCCCACGATCCGACCGCGCACGGGGCGCACGGCACCGGGTCGGGTCGGCGAACGATGCCGACGACCAGGTCACCCGGGGCCAGGTCCCCGTCGGGAGGAGCCTCGAGTATCCGACCCAACGACTCGTGGCCGAGTACGAGGTGCTCGGCCCCTTCGGGAGCGGTGCCGTAGCGCCCATCGGCGATCTCGACGTCGGTGCCGCAGATGCCCACGGCGAGACCTTGGACCAGGACGTCTCCTTCACCGGGCGGCCCGTCGATCTCCGTGAGCGCCGCGCTCCCGGGCCGGCCGGGAACCACGGTCATGGCGCGCATCAGATCTTCTGTCGCTGGTCCACGGGCCCACGTCGGCTCGGTGAGGTTGAGCGCCGTGTTGACCAGTCCGATGTGGGAGAACGCCTGGGGGAAGTTGCCCAGCATCCGTCCAGCATGCGGGTCGTACTCCTCGGCCAGCAACCCGACGTCGTTGCGGAGACCGAGCAGGCGTTCGAAGAGCTGGGTGGCTTCCTCGGTGCGTCCGATCATGGCGAGCGCGTCGGCAAGCCAGAAGGTGCACAACAGAAAGGCTCCTTCCTGGCCCACGAGCCCGTCCACCGAGTCGCCGCCGCTGGTCGGGTACCGCTCGATGAAGCCGTCGACGCTGAGCTCTCGTTGCACCGCTTCGATGGTGCCGACCACCCGCTCGTCACTGGGCGGGAGAAAGCCGACCATGGGGATCATCAGCAGGCTGGCGTCGAGGCCCTTCGATCCGTAGGACTGGGTGAAGGTCCTGCGGGTCGAGTCCCAGCCCTGCTCGCACACCTCCCGGTGGACCTCGTCGCGCAGCCCTCGCCAGCGTGCCACAGGGCCGTCGGAGCCGAACTCCTCCACGGCTCGCACGCCGCGGTCGAATGCCACCCAGCACATGACCTTCGAGTGCACGAAGTGTCGGGGATCGCCGCGGACCTCCCACAGGCCGGAGTCGACCTCACGCCACGCCGACTCCAACCAGTCGAGAAGCGCCCGCTCCATTGCCCACGCCTCAGGTTCGGGGGGAATCCCGGCCACGCGGGCCTGATGGAGGGTGTCCATGACCTCGCCTGGGACGTCGAGCTGTCGCTGCTCGGCAGCGCCGTTGCCGATCCGGACCGGGCGGCTGGATTCATATCCACGAAGCCAAGGCAACTCGAGCTCGGGTAGCCGACGCTCCCCGGCCACGCCATACATGATCTGCAGTTGGGCCGGGTCGCCGGCGACCGCCCGCAGCAGCCAGTCTCGCCACGCCACCGCCTCACCTTCGTACCCTGCGGCCAGCAGTGCCTGCAGCGTGAACGTCGCGTCGCGCAGCCAGCAGTAGCGGTAGTCCCAGTTTCGGGCCCCGCCGAGCACTTCGGGCAGCGACGTGGTCGGTGCTGCGACCATGCCGCCGGTGGGCGCATAGGTCAAGCCCTTCAACGTCACCAGCGACGAGCGAACCGCCTCACTCCACGGGCCACCTTGTCGGCAGCGGTCGGACCACGCCTGCCACCAGGCGACGGTGTCGGCGAGGGCACGTTCCGCATCCGCGCGCTGGGGCGGTGCCTCGTGGGATCGGTGCCACGTCAGGACGAACGGCACACGGTCACCGGCGCGCACCGTGAAGTTCGCCACCGACGACTGATCCTCGCCATGGACCGGCACCCCGGCGAAGAGCTCGAGGGCGTCCGGGCCCGCAACGAGCGACAGCGTCCCGTCGATGCGGCGGACCCACGGGATGGTGGATCCGTAGTCGAACCGCACGACGAGATCCATCTCCATCTCGACGGTCCCGGCCACTCCGTCCACCACCCTGACCACGTCGAGCGCCTGGCCCCGGATCGGCATGAAGTCCGTGAGCCGCACGGTCCCGCCGGGGGTGTGGAACATCGTCTCGAGCACCAACGTGCCGGGGATGTACCGACGCTCGACTCGCACCGGGCTTGCGGCCGGGGCAACCATCCAGCGCCCGGCCGATCGGTCGCCGAGCAAGGCCGCGAAGCAGGCCCCGGAATCGAACCGAGGCAAGCACAACCAATCGATCGAGCCGTTCCGACCGACCAGCGCGGCGGTCTGTGTATCGCCGATGAGCCCGTAGTCCTCGATGCGCATCCTCCACCCTCGCATCGTTGAGCCCCTCGGAGGTCCCGCCTTGGGAGAGACTCGGGGCACGATGGCACTGCGAAGTCGACGGGTCGGCATACGGGCGAGGGCGTCGATCACGTTCGCGCTGATGGGACTCCTCGTCGCCACGGTCGTCGCGAGCCTCACGTACGGAGTCGCCGTGCGCTACCTGTTGGAGCAACGAGAAGGTGTCGCCGCGAGGCAGGCCTATGTCAATGCTCGCCTCGTCCGATCCGTGCTTCGGGCTGACGACCCTGACGTCCGGTCGTTGCTCGCCGCGATCGGGGGCGGAACGGCGTCGGCGCCGGTGATCCGCTACGAGGGCGAGTGGTTCGCCACCACCGTCGCCCGCGGGCGGGAGGCGGTTCCGAGCGACCTCGTTCGAGTGGTCACCGACGGCGACGCCGCTCATCAGCGCTACCGCGATGGCGACGGGCATCTCCAGATCGCGGTGGGTGTGGCGTTGCCCGCCGTCGACGGGGCGTACTTCGAGCTCTTCTCGCTGACCGAGCTCGAGCGGACGCTGGGCGTGCTGCGGCGCGCGCTCGGCCTCGGTGCGGCCTCGGCCTCGGCCCTCGCCGGGCTCGTCGGGTTCGTGGCGGCGAGACGTCTGGTCCGGCCGCTCCTGCCCATCGCGGCGGCGGCCGAGCGCATCGCGGCCGGCGACCTGCAGACACGACTCGACCCGGATGCGGACCCGGACCTGGAGCGCCTCGTGGGAGCGTTCAACGCCATGGCGGCGTCCTTGGACGAACGCATCCAACGTGAAGCTCGGTTCGCGGCGGACGTGAGTCACGAGGTTCGAGCGCCGCTGGCCGCGCTGGCTGCGGCCGTCAACATCATCGAACGTCGCCGCGGCGAGCTCCCGGAGCAGGTGCTCGTCACCTTCGACAACCTCGCCGAGAGGGTGCAGGGCTTCCAACAGGTGGTCATCGATCTGTTGGAGATATCCCGGATCGACTCCGGGACCGCAACGCTCGACGCCGACGACATCGACCTCGGAACGTTTCTGGCCCAGGTGGCGACGACGCACGGCCAGCCCCAAGCCGTGGTGTGCCTCCTCGACGACGGGCCGAGATCGATCGTCGGGGACCGAAGGCGGCTCGGGCAGGCGATCGGCAACATCCTCGACAACGCGAACCGGTACGCCGGGGGCGTGCGGAGGATCGGCGTGGAGCCCGGCGAGGGGCCGCGGCACATTCGGATCACGATCGACGACAACGGGCCGGGCGTTCCACCCGACGAACGCGAGGCCATCTTCGGTCGGTTCTCGCGAGGAGCGGTCGGGCTGTCGACGGGTTCGGCGAGCGGCAGCGGCCTCGGCCTCGCGCTCGTTGTCGAGCACGTCCGTCTTCACGGAGGACGAGTCTGGGTGGAGGATGCCCCCGACGGTGGCGGACGGTTCGTGGTCGAGGTAGCGGTGGATCCGAGGTGACGACGGTGAAGGCGCTCGCCCTCACGGTGCTCCTCGCCGTCGCCGCGTCCTCGTGCTCGGTCCCGACCCAGCGACGGGCGCGGTCGTCTCGGCGGATGGCGTTCCGTTCCAACTGCTCGATCCCGACGCCCCGCCCGTCGTTCCCACCACGATGGTGTCCCCCGCCGGAGCGGAGATCGAGGTGTGCTTCGTCCTCGAGGGCCGGCTCGTGCGCCTGGTCGCGGGCGTCGATCAGCCGGCCGGGCCCGACGAGGCAGTGGGTGCCCTGGCCTCGCCTCCGGCCGGCGCGCCCGGCCAGGTGCGGACGGCCCTCGCCGATCCCCTCGCCATTCGCAGCATCGTGGTCTCGGCGGGCGTGGCCACGGTCGACCTCTCCGCCGCCGTGACGGCGCTCGGCGGGGACGACCAGCTCCTGGCCGTGGCCCAGATCGTGTGCACGCTCACGGCGCTGCCCGGGGTCGGCCAGGTCTCCTTCGCGGTCGAAGGCGTCCCCGTCGAAGTGCCTCGCGGGGATGGGTCCCTCGTAGCGCAGCCGGTGTCCCGCGACGACTACACCAGCCTGCTCCCCTGAGACCCTCGCACCGGCGAGGATGGAAGGGATGACGTCCTCGCCCGAACGGACCCTCCGGTGACCTCCCCAGAGCTCGGAAGCTCCTGGCGCCTCCTCTTCCTCGTGGTCGTCTCGTCGACGGCGATGCTCGTCGGCATCATCCTCTACGTCCGGATCGCCGGGCTGCGGTCCTTCTCCAAGATGTCGGCGTTCGACTTCGCGGTGACCGTCGCCTTCGGCTCCATCCTCGGCGCCGTCGCCCTCTCGGGCTCGTCCCTCGCCGAGGGGCTCGTCGCCACCGGAACGCTGCTCTCGGTCCAGACCGTTGTCGCCTTCGGTCGGAGTCGCTTCGCGCTCGGCCGGCTCGTCGACAACACCCCGGTGCTCCTCGTGGCCAACGGGCGGATGTTGACGGATCACCTCCGCGCCACTCGCGTCACCACCTCCGACATCAACGCTGCTTTCCGACGAGCGAACGTCTCCCGACTCGAGGACGTCAGCGCCGTGGTCTTGGAGACCACCGGCCGGCTCAGCGTCGTCCACGGGCATTCGTCGATCGATCTCGAGCTCTTCGAGGACGTCGCCGGGTCCGACCGCCTCGGCGGCTGACGTCGCATCCTGGGGCGCTGTCCGGCACGTCGCCGCGGCGTCGATCGCTCGGACCGGGTGGCGGTGCGTGGAACGGGGGAGGATCACCTCCATGCGCGTGCACCGGGTTCTCGATCCCCAGCCAGTCCGCCTGCGGGACTACATCGCCGCCGGTGGCGGGAAGGCGCTCGAGCTGGCGCGGCTGGCGGAGCCCGACGCCGTCCTCTCGGCCATCGCCGCCTCCGGCCTACGCGGTCGGGGCGGCGGCGGATTCCCGACGGCCGTCAAGTGGCGCACGGTCGCCGAGAACCAGCGGGGAGCGGCGCCGGCCACCGTTGTGGTGAACGCGGCCGAGGGGGAGCCCGGAACGTACAAGGACCGGGCGATCCTCCTGGCCAACCCATATCGGGTCATCGAAGGCGCGCTCGTCGCGGCGGGCATCGTCGGCGCCGACCGCGTCATCTTTGCCGTGAAGGCAAGCGACGCCGATGTTCGCGAGCGCCTCGTCGACGCCTTCGGCGAGGTCGTCGCCGCCGGGTGGATGCCGTCGGTCGATGTCACCGTGGCCGCTGGACCCGACCACTACCTGTTCGGGGAGGAGTCGGCTCTGCTCGAGGTGCTGGTCGGCCGGCAGCCCTTCCCGCGCATCGCGCCGCCGTACCGGTCTGGCGTGGAGGGCCCCGGCGAGGACGGCACCTCGGCCGGCACCCGGATGGCGTCCGCTTCGTCGGCCACCGGGGCGGCCCCGACGCTCGTGAACAACGTGGAGACGTTCGCCAACATCCCCGGGATCGTGGTCGAGGGACCCGAGTGGTTCCGCAGCGTCGGCACGGAAGGGTCGCCGGGCACCATCGTCTGCACGGTGTCGGGCGACTGCCCGACCGAGGGCGTCGGAGAGTTCGCCATGGGTACGCCTCTCGAGACGGTCCTCCGGGAGCTCGGCGGGTTCTCCGACCCGAAGTCCGAGATCGGGTTCGTGCTGTCCGGGGTCGCCAACCCGTTGCTGACCACGGATCGGCTCGGCGTGGTGCTCGACTACGACGCCATGCGCGACGCCGGCGGCGGCCTCGGCACCGCGGGCTTCCTCGTCTTCGGACCCGACCGCGACCCGGTGGCCGTCATCGGCGGCGTGTCCCGCTTCCTCGCGGTCGAGTCGTGCGGCCAGTGCGTCCCGTGCAAGCAGGACGGGGTGGCCATGGCCACGCTCCTCGAAGGCGTGCGGACCGGAGCTCCGGAGCCCGACGCCGTGGAGCAGCTCACGGCGCGGGCGCAGACCGTCTCCGACGAGGCCAGGTGCTACCTCGCCACCCAGCACGGGCTGGTCGTCTCGAGTCTGCTCGAGCACTTCGGCGACCGGGTCGTCGCCGAAGCCGCGCCGAACCCTGACCCGGAGACCGCGGCAGCGGTGTTGATCGCCGCCATCTCCGGCTGGGACGGCCGGCGTTTCGTGCTGGATCCCCGCCAGGCGGACAAGCAGCCGGACTGGTCCTACGGGGGCGAGGACTCGGGAAAGGCGCCCGCGGACCGGATCGACCAACAGGCCGACGAAGGTTGACCCGAAAGGGTCCGCCACGTGGAGATGCTCAGGACAGCGTGGGTTCGTCGCCGCTGACGACCAGCACCGGCAGGGAGGTCTCGCGGACGACTCCGGAGGCGATGGAGGGGTCGAACAACCGGCGCAGGGTGGACTTGTCGTGGGAGCCGACCACGATCACGTCGACGTGGCGATCGGCGGCCGCGGTGCAGATCTGGCTCACGGGGTCTCCAGCGCGGACCTCGACCACAGGGTCGGGGACCCCGGCGGCGACCGATTCCTCCATGAGCGCCCGTTCGTCGTCGGCGTGCTCTTCGGGGCTCGATTCGAGCCAACGGGGATCGACCATGAGCGGCGTGACGACCCCATACCCGACACCGGCGACCCATGGCGTCGCGACGCTGGCGACGTTTATGACGAGGAACTGGACGTCGGGCACCCGGCCGAAGACGCGAGCGGCGACCCGGGCGGCACGGCGGAGACGGCGGAGTCGTCGAGGGCAATGAGGATGCGCATGGCGGTTTCCCTTCGGTGGTTGCGGCGAGATCAGAGGGTCGTCTGATCGACGAGGTCAGCGGGGTCGATCATTCGGGAGTTCCTTCAGGGTGACGGACGATCACGGCGTAGGAGCCGATGGCGAGAAGACTGGCTCCGTCGAGATCGCCACCACCGCGAAGGTGGATCCGTTCGAGCCCGCCGGAGTCCGGGTCGAACTCGACATCCTCGACGGTTCCGAGCTCTTGACCACGGGTGGTGAGCACCCGTCCGCCCATGAGCTCACACGCTTCGTCGCCGGTGCGTGCACTGATGGCGTCGCCGGTGCGAATGGTGACGGCGTCGGGGCCGAAGCCCTGCACGTCCTTCCACGCGAGGACCGAGCCGCCCTTGTGCTTCCCGACGCGCACCGCTTCGACGCGACGGTTGGCGGGATCGACCACGAAGCCCTCGACGCGCCCCACCGCCGTCGCCGTGGACGTGTCCATCACGGTCCGGTGTTCGGCTTCGGAGAATCGCGTCATCGCCCGCCCTCCTGCAGCCGGGACCGGAAGCCTTCGACGGCGGCGCCGAATCCGGCGAAGTCATCGGCGATGTAGTCCGCAGCGGCGGCGGGGACGATCACGGCCTCGCCCGACGCGACCAGAGCGTCGGCCCACGGGATGTAGAGCGGTCGTCCGCGTCTCCCGCGTATCGGATCGACCCCGGCGCCTGGTTCGATCTCGTAACCGACCACGCCGGCTCGCCCGTCGGTCACCTCGATGATGACGTCGACCACCGTGCCCAACTCGACCCCGCCATCCGTCACCACGCGGTCGCCGAGCACGTCACCATCGCCGCTCGACCCCGGAGCCAGTGGACCGTTCGAGAGCGCTTCCTCGTCGTTCACCATCACCGCGTCCGGCCCGAGGGATACCACGTCCGGCCAGGCGAGGATCTCCTTCATCGGTCCACCGAACGTGGTGCGCTTGGCGAGCGTGAAGCCGGCGAGGTCGCCGTGGCCGCCGGCGAACGCCACATCCCGCACCTGCGCGACGGCCTCCCCGCCGAGCGTCACCACCGGTCGACCGACGATCTCCCGGACCCGAAGCAGGATGTTCACCCTCGTCGCCGCATCACGATGGCACCGCCGCTCCGCCGGCGACGCTGCACGAGCGCAGCCGTGACGACGACCAAGGCGACGACCAGCACCACGATCAGCACCAGCCATGCCGCGTTCACCGCCTCACCGCCGGGCCGTCGAGCGGATCGGGCCGGAGAGCGCCGGGGTCGGTCAGCGACGGCGAGGGGCGAGTCGCCATCTCGAACCGTCGAGGGCACCGGCGGGGCCATCCCAGCGGATCGATCCTGTGTGTTCGGTTCGGACCTCCCGGGCGGTGCTCACCGCCGGGGGCGCTCGGCCGGGAAGATCGAGTCTCCTCGGGGTGCCCGAATCACGAGCGGCTGCAAGGCCGGGGGCGCGAGGCCGAACACGACGTCGACGGCCGTGACCGGGGCAGCCGTCGACGCGGCGAGGCTCCGGCGCCAACGGAATCCAGCCCACCAGCGGAAGGGTCGTGCCATGCGCTGCGCTCCTCGGTCGAGAGCGCCACCGGGGTCCGGGGCAAGCGCTGGTGATCGGCCGCCGATGACCATCGGCGCCATCGCCACCATACCCCGCATCACCCGAATCGGGACCCCGGCTCCGGCGCCGGCTGCGTCGTGAGGCGCCCAGCCCGCCGGCATTCGGCGCCGTAGGATGCGCCGTACCACGAGCGAGGTTCGGCCGTTTCGCCCCAGACCCCGGCACCTTACGTCGCCCGCACAGAACCAAGGGACCCGATCACGGGTCTGCGGAAAGACGACGAATGACGGACCGATCGGCAGGCGAAGTCGCAGGATGCGGCGCTCGACCTGGCGCGCCGTGTGCATCCGGCGGCAACCGATCGCAGGCGAGGGTCCCTCGAGACGAACCGACGACAGCTGAAAGGCCGCGCCCCATGACCGCCACCGAAAACGATCCTGCGAATCGCACCATCACCGACCGCGCCCGGAGCATCCAGTGAGCGATCACCAGGATCTGCGGGACCTCTGCGCCGCCTCGGACCGCTTCTTCACCGTGGCCCTGCCGGCGCCGAGCGATCAGACCGACTCCGAGCACCGCTTCGAGGTCGAGTGGGCCAACGCGCGTCGCGAGCTCGCGCCCCGCTGGGACGACGTCGATCTCGAGGCCGTCGACGAGCTGCTGGCCGGGTTGTCGCACCGGGAGGGCGCGGCGCTGATCGTCATCCGGGGCCGGGGCGGTCCGAGCGCAGCCGAGTTCCTGGCCGAGCCCGTGCACCATCGGATGGTCCATGAGGGAGCCGTGCCGCGACTGGCGCCGTTGATCGAAGCGCGGGCGCGGGTCATCCCGCACGTGGTGGTTGAGGCCGACCGGGCCGGCGCCGATCTCACGGCGTTCGACGGGACGGCGGTGATGGCCACCGCGACCGTCGACGGCGAGACCAAGCACATCCACCGCGGTCACCCCGGCGGTTGGTCGCAGCCCCGCTTCCAGCAGCGGGCCGAGAACACCTGGGAGCACAACGCCGGCGACGTGGCCGACGCCGTCGCCGTCATGGCCCGCCAGATCGACGCCCGCTTGATCGCGGTCAGCGGTGACGTGCGAGCCCAGACCTTCGTCCTCGAGGCACTGCCCGCCGACGTGTCCGACATCGCCGTCAAGATCGACGCCGGCTCGTCCGCCGGGATCGCCGACGAGGTCGTGCGCTTGCTGTCCGATCAGGTCGCATCCCACGTCGTCGAACTTGCTGACCGGTTTCGGACTGCCCACGCGAACGGCCAGGCCACGTCGGATGCGGACGCGACGCTCGACGCCTTGGCCGAAGGGCGGGTCGACACCCTGCTCGTGCATGACGACGGCGCCCCCGAACCGGTGGTCGGCCCGGATCGTCCCGGGTTCGAGGCTGATTCCCGGGTGGTCGACGTCGCCATCGCCGCCGCCCTCAGGACCGATGCCACGGTCGTCGTGGTCCCTCGCCTGGCGATCCTCGACGGGCCCATCGCGGCGCTGCTGCGCTGGTGAGCACTCGGGAACGGTTGTGGCCGGAGCGGGTCGTTGGCCATCGACAAGCGGTCGCGGCGGCCTGAGAAGAGTTCGCCGGTACGATGTGGTCGCAGTCGTGCGCGAAACGCGCGCTTCTGCTCCCGAGCCTCGCCCCGGACCCCGGCTGCGCTCGGTACGTGTCAAGGAGCGACACCGTGGGGACCATCCCAACCGCATCCGATATCGAGGGCATCCTCGGGCGCCGTGTGGCCGAGGGCACGCCGGACATGCTCACCGTCTGCGACGCCGACGGCGTCTACCGGTTCGCCTCGGGGTCCGAGCTGCTCCTGTTCGGGTGGGGGCCGGGCGATCTCGTGGGCCGACCGCAGGCATCGTTCACGCATCCCGACGACATCGCCCAGCTCGCGGATGCTCAGCGGGCGGCGTTGGGCGCTCCGGCCGCCTCGGTGACGGTGGTGTGCCGGTTCCGGGCGGTGAACGGCGACTACCGCTGGACCGAGACCCGCTGCCGGCAGCTGGCGGGCCATGGCACTCCGCTGGTGGTGTCGGCCGTGCGCGACATCACGGAACGCCGCCAAGCGGAAGTCGAGCTTCGGCACCAGGCGGCCACGGACCCGTTGACCGGTATCGCCAACCGGGTCGTGTTCATGGACCGTCTCCGCCAGGCCCTTCGCCGTCTGGGCCGCCGCGAAGGGCTGGTTGCCGTCCTGTTCCTCGACCTCGACCAGTTCAAGACCGTGAACGACTCGCTCGGCCATCACGTCGGTGACGCCGTCCTGCTCGAGATGGCCGAACGACTCCTCGGCGTCCTGCGCCCTGACGACACCCTGGCCCGGCTCGGCGGCGACGAGTTCGCCGTGCTGGTGGAGGACCTCTCCATCCCCGAAGAGGCCGTCGAGCTCGGCGAGCGGATCGTCCGATCGGCCAGAGTCCCGTTCGTGATCGGCGACGAACGGTTGGTCTGCACCACCAGCGCCGGGATCGCCGTGACCGCCGACCCCGGGCACAGCCCTGATGGGCTCCTGGAGGAGGCCGACCTCGCCCTCTACCGGGCCAAGGACCGTGGCCGGGATCGCGCCGACGTGTTCGACGAGGATCTCCGCTTCCGCGCCGTCGGCCGCCTCGGTACCGAACGCATGCTGCGACGCGCCATGGACGAGCAGCGGCTCCGGGTCACCTACCAGCCCATCATCGACGTCCCCACCGGCGACACCGTCGCCGCGGAAGCCCTCGTCCGCATCTGGGATCCGGAACGGTCGACGCTCATCGCCGCCCAGGACTTCATCGAGGTGGCTGAGGAGACCGGCCTGCTCGCCACGATCGACAACTGGGTCCTCGCCCAGGTCATCGAGCAGCTCGGCGGTTGGGGACCTCGCTTCGCCGGGACGAGCTTCGCTGACGTGTCCATCAACCTGACCGCCCGACACCTGGCCGACGCGGACTTCGCTCGCACCGTGATCGAAGGTCTCGCCGGCCGCGGCGTCCCGGCCGCGTCCTTGCAGATCGAGGTCACCGAACGCGTGCTCATGGAGGCGTCCAACTCGGCCATGACCGGTTTGGCGGCACTGCGGGAGGCCGGCATCAAAGTCGGTCTCGACGACTTCGGCACCGGCTATTCCTCGCTGTCGTACCTGCGGTTGTTCCCGCTCGACTTCGTCAAGATCGACCAGAGCTTCGTGCGGGGCCTCGAAGCCGGTGAGACCGAGCGGGCCATCGTCGCCTCGGTCATCGACCTCTCCCATGCGCTCGGGATGGCCGTCGTCGCCGAAGGCGTCGAAACCCTGGGACAGCTGCAGCACCTCTCCCGGCTGGGCTGTGACCGCGCCCAAGGCTTCCGCTTCGCAGCCGCAGGCGGAGCCGGGGCCATCGAAGACCACGTGCTCCGGCGATCCTTGATCGGCGGCGACGGCAACACGCGCTGACGGACGTCGATACCGGCAGCTAGCGAGTCGTCTTCAACAGATCGAGATCGGAGGCGGCCAGTGTCCCGTTGATCACGTCGGCGGCGACGTCCGAGAGGCGAAGGTTGTGGTTGCGGGCATGGCCGCGGAGCACCGAGAACGATCGCTCCATGTCGAGGTCGAGCCGTTCGGCGACCATGCCTTTGGCTTGTTCGAGGACCACCCGGCTGTCGAGTGCGTGGGTGAGCTGTTGGTTGAGGATCTGGGCTTCGAGGGTGGCGCGGTGTTGCAGGATGGCGATGGTGGCCACATCGGCGAAGGCTTGCGCCACTTCGAGGTCGTCGGGCCCCATCTCTCCTGGTCCCGAGCGGAAGAGGTTGAGGGCGCCGATGACCGAGCCCCGCAGGCGCATGGGAAGGGCGTGGACGGAATTGAAGCCGGCGGCGAGCGCTTCTTGCGCGAAGAGCGGCCAGCGACCGTTGACCGTTGCGAGGTCTTGGTTCACCACCGGCTGACCGGTTCGGTGGCAGTCGAGGCAGGGACCTTCTTGGGCCTGCACCTCGAACAGCTCGAGTACGCGCATCGCTTCGCTGGAAGAAGCCATCACGCGGAGCTGGCCGTCGGGGCCGGCGATCATGAGCCCGGCGGCGTCGGCGTCGAGCACCTCGACGCAGCGGTCGGCGAGAAGCGTGAGCAGGTCCACGACGTCGAAGTCATCGACCAGGGTGTCGGCCAGTTTGACGAGCGTCCTTGCGAGCACGGACTCTCTGGTCATCGGATCTCCCATCCGGTCGGCCACGGCCAACCTGGCTTCATCGGTCGCGTGACCCGAGGCCCGATCGTACGACGACCGGAGTGCGCGAGCACCTGCGCCAACGTGGTCGACGTCACGGGGTCGGGTCGTTCTCGCCGCTTTGGGCGTCGAAGCGCAGCCGACGCGCGACCACGTCCCTGGCGACGCCGGTGAGCCTCCGGCTGTTCCCGAACGTGTGCGCGCGCAAGCGGATGAGCGCAGTCTCGACCGGCACCTCGAGCTGAGCCGCGACCATGCCGCTCGCCTGGTGGACCACGTACTGGAAGTTGGCATGGCTCTCCAGTGCGACGCCGACCTCGCCAGGCGGAGCGTCGGCCTGGAGCGTCAGGAGCGATTGGGCGGCGAGGTCGGCCATGACGAGTGCGTCGGCCTGTTGTACGTCGCTCAGAGGACCGGCCCGGTCCCTGTAGAGGTTCAGCGCGCCGAGGCGCACGGAACCGACCCGGAGCGGGAAGCCGAACACGGCCCGAGCACCTGCGTCAACGGCGGGACCGGAGAACGCCGGCCATCGAGGTGAGACCGGTCGCTCGAGGTCAGGCTCGAGTACGGCGCAGTCCTGTCGGTAGGCATCGACGCACGGACCTTCGCCGAGATCGAACTGCAGTTCCTCGATGCGGGCGCTCACCTCGTCGGTGGTGCACACCGGACCCCGGGGGATGTCGCCCGACATCAACATGATGCCGGCACCAGTGGCTCCGGTCACCTCGGCGCTCGCGTCACAGACGCGCTTCGTGTCGATGCCGGTGCCGCCGTGGAGGAGTTCTGCGATGAGCTGTAGTCGGCCTTCGACGCCACTCATGGTCGGGCCCGGACGACCGTGCACTCCCGGAGGCTCCCTGCGATCGTCGGGAGAGGGGAGGCGGCAATGGACCGAACTTCGACGGAAACCATGTGTGCTCCTGGTACGTGGGCGCAGCGGGCAAGATGCGCTACCAGGGGTCCGGAGCATCGCTCCCGGGCCGGCGCAACGCCGACCCGACACGTCAGGGCTCTTGTCGTGTCGGGTTCACCGTACACCCGGCCCATCCGACGTGGCGGGCGTTCGGGGCCGCCGAAGACGCGGCTCGCCCTACGGTGTCCGAGGTGGAGTCGGGTTGCGACTGGTCGGTGTTCGGCGTCGTCGATGCCGATGGACCCGGGGCCGTGGTAGCCGTGACGTCGGGTGGGGAGATCTCGGAATGGCGCTCGTTCGGCTCGGTGGGAGCGGGTGGCGAACCGCTCGATCTCGACAGTGCTCTCTACGTGGCGTCGCTGGCGAAGCAGTTCACGGCCGCCTGCATCGGCGCGCTCGTTCTCGACGGGCGACTGACGACCGCTGATCTTGTGAGTCGATGGGTCCCGGAGCTCGGTCGTGAGCTGGGCGCGGTGCAGATCATGCATCTCCTGTCGCACACGAGTGGCATCCGGTCGTCCAACGAGCTCGATCAGGCTGCAGGGTTCACCGTCGACGGGTCCATGACCACGGCCGAGCGGGTTCTCAGGTTGCGAGGCGTGGAGCTCGAACACGAACCCGGGACCGTTCACCGCTACTCGAACCACGGGTACGTCCTGCTGGCCGAGATCGTCGAGCGGGTCACCGCGACTCCGCTGGGCGCGTTCGCCGAGGAGCGGTTCTTTCGTCCGCTCGGCATGACGAAGACCGGCTACCTCGATGTCACCCGCAGAACTTGCGCTCCGGGCTGGGCTGGCGGGACCCGGCGCGTCGACGTCGGCTTCACGTGCTGCGGCGATGGCGGCCTCGTGAGCTCCGTTGCCGACCTCGCGAGATGGGACGCCTGGCTTCCGGGCTCACGTGTCGCGCAGCTGATGTTGCAGCCGCGCCCGAGCACACCTGATGGGACGATCGCTCACGATGCCTGGGGGATCTCGATCCGAACCCATCGCGGTGAGCGCATCGAGAGCCACGGCGGCGCGATCGACGGCTACATCGCGAAGCACGTCCGCTTTCCCCGACTGGGAATGTCCTTCATCGCACTCGCCAACACCGACGACATCGGTGCCACCGGCTTCGACGCCCGCGTCGCCGCCCTCGCCGACGCGTCGCTCGCCCGACATCTCGACTTCGATGCACGGCCATGGACGGAGACGGCCACCAGCCCAGCCGGCACGTAGGCGCGCCTGCGGGCGGTTCCGCGGAAGCGCCGCAACGGTACACATACTTGCGTATGCGTTACGGTCGTATGCATGACACAGGTCGACCGCCTCTCCGTCACCATGCCCCCCGAGGTCGGAGCCGCCGTGCGGGACGCGGCGGCACGCGAGGGGACGAGCGTTTCGAACTGGCTGGCGACTGCCGCAGCACAACGCCTACGGAACCAGCTGCTCGGTGCTGCGCTCGATCAGTGGGAAGCCGAGCAAGTTCCATTCAGCGACCAGGAACTCAACGCCGCCGCGGCCGCCCTGCGTTCGACACGGCGGCGTGGTGCTGCGTGACGGTCGTTCTCGACGCTGGCGCCTTGATTGCCATCGACAAGCGTGACCGCTCGGTCGGCGCGATGCTGCGAGTCCTGCAACGCCAAGGGGTTCCTATCCACACGAGCGCGGGGGCCGTCGCCCAGGTGTGGCGCGACGGCCGCCGACAGGCCAACCTTGCTCAAGTCCTTCCAGGTGTCGACATCGCCGCCTTGGACGAGGTCGTTGCCAAACGGATTGGTGAACTTCTTCGAGCGAGCGACTCTTCTGACCTCGTCGACGCGCACGTCGCCTTGTTGGTGCCACCGGGCGGCAGCGTTCTGACCAGCGACGACGCCGACATCCGCGCACTACTGCGGGCCCGCCGTGTCAAGGCACGCGTCGTGCACGTCTGATCGCCCCGGTCGATCGCGCGAGATGGCGTGCTCAGTACTGGTGTACGAGGGACGCTTGCGGACAACGCTCGTCGCTCGCCCTGCGGAGGCCCTCGGCGGCGTCCGCGATGTCGCGGTCCGGGAAATGCGAGAGGCCCTCCGCAGAGGGCCTCCGACTGCTCTTTTGTTGGCACCCCCAACGGGATTCGAACCCGTGCTGCCACCTTGAAAGGGTGGTGTCCTAGGCCACTAGACGATGGGGGCTAGGGCGGAGAACTCCGTCGAGGCAACGAGACGTTAGCAGCCTCACGCCAGGTCCCACTCGGTGCCCGTCGGCGTATCACGGACCTCGATCTCGAGAGCCACCAACTGATCGCGAACGGCGTCGGCATCGGCGTAGCGCTTGTCGTCGCGGGCCTGCTTGCGGAGCTGCAGCAACGCCTCGACGAACGGCGCCAGCCGCTCCGCGGGTCCTGCGCCCCGCCCTCGGCGACCGCGGCCAACCGCACCATCATCGAGCGCAGCGCGGCGCGGCCCCGATCGAGCTCGTCCGACTGGAGCGTGTCGGCGGCCCACCCGTGGAGCGACGCCTCGAGGTCGAGCATCGTCTGGGCCGCGGTGGACACGTCCCTCGCCTCGAGGGCGGCGGTGAAGGCGGCTTCGCTCGCGGCGATCTCCGCCAGCAGCGGGCTCGCGGCGGTCGGAGCAGCAGTTTCCGGCTCCGTGGCGTCGGCGGGTGCGGTGGCGACCGGGGTGCTCGGGGTCGACGGGCCGGTCCGCAGCCGGTCGGCCGTCTCCTGGAGCTCGGCGATCGGGAGCACGGTGCCGCTCTCGAAGGTCGTGCTGCGGCCGTCGGCCCGGACGGTCAGAACGCCGAGGCCGACCACGGTCGCGGTCGACGCGTCTGAGGTCGAGGACGACGCCGGTGTGTTCGTCGATGCCGAGGACGAACGCGCCCGGCGGCAACGCGTCCTCCATGACCCGCAGACGGGGTTCGCCGAGGTAGCAGTAGCGGGTGTCGTGGTTGCCGCCCTCGGCGTTGTTGTAGTGGGGGATGACCGCCGCAGACAGCCCGGTCTCCCGCAGGAGGTCGAGGCCGGGCGCCCACTCGGCCGGGGCGCCCACCTTGTAGATCTCGTAGACGGGGACCGTCGCGACGCCCATGGTGAGGGCGGCGGCGCTGGCGAACGTGACGCAGCCGCCGACCACGAGCTTCGAGCGCAGCAGCGTCGGGGATGGCGCTCTCCTGCCACTGGCGGAGGGCATAGGTCGGGGACCCCGGACCGGCGAAGACGTAGCCGGCGTCGCGGAGCCGCGCCAGGGCCCCCTCGTAGGCGACCGTGCCGAGGTCGTCGGTGGATCGGTACGACACGAGCCCGAGGTCGCGCCCGACGCTCTCGGTGAAGTACGCCTGCGCCCGCGCCGTGAGGTCGGGCGCGTTGGCCTGGAACCCGAAGGGGGTGTCGAGCAGCACCGCCGGCGCCGGCCCGATCCGGGCCAGGAGCTCCCGATGGGTCTTGACCATCGTCGGGCTGGTCTCGCCCGATCCCATGAGGACGAGCAGTCGGGGCTGGTCGCCGCTCATGCGAGGAACCCGTCGGCGATGGCGCCGAGCATCGCGTCGGCGACCTCGACGGGCTTCTGGGCGTGGACGTCGTGGTCGGCGTCGAACCAGACCGTCCGAGACGAACGCAGCCCCGCCTCGGCGCGAGCCACCTCCTCGCGCTTGCGGTCGGTCCACGCCGAGCCGTCGTCGCACGGAAGCAGCAGCACGGGCTCGTCGACGCTCGGGTACACCTCGTCGACCCGCTGCTCCCACATCGAGCGCAGGATGCGGAGGTGGCGGTCGTAGGTGAGCCATGGGGCGATCGTGTCGTCGGCCCGCACCTCGAAGCAGGCGAGCGATCCGGCGATGCCCTCCTCCGGCCAGTCCGACCGCCGCCCCCGGATCATCGCCTCGAGGTCGTCGGCCGGGAGTCCTGCGGAGCGGGGCGGGGCCATCGCCTTCTCGCAGTCCTCCCAGGTCTCGAAGCGGCGCAGGTCGATCCAGCCACCGTCGACGCCGACGACCCCCCGCATCGGCAGCCGCTTCCGGGCGGCGAGGTCGAGCGCGACGTTGCCGCCCCACGACTGCCCGGCCACGACGGGGCGCTCGTAGCCGAGCGCCTCGATCACTCGTGCGAGGTCGGCGCTGACGGATGCGAAGTCGTAGCCGTCGTCGGGCTTGTCGGAGCGGCCGTGGCCGCGCTGGTCGACCGCCGCCACCGGGTGGCCGGCGGCGTTGAGGCAGGCGGCCACGCCGTCCCACATCCGCAGGTTCGAGGCCAACCCGTGGACGAGGAGGAACGGTGCCCGATCGGTGCGGCCGCGCCAGCGGTGGACGTTGAGCTCCACTCCACCGGTGACCGCGACTCGGCCGACCTCGCGGTCAGGCACCGGCGGCCACCGCCTTGAGTCGGTCGACCAGGGTGGCGACCTCGATGGCGTCACCCGGCGTCCGCTGAGGCGTCGCCTCCCCCCGCACGACGGCCCCCACGTGCTCGACCATCCGGCGGTACGAGTCGTCGCCCTCCCCCTCGAGCTCCTCGCGACGGCCGTCGCGGTGCAGAAGCGAGATCCGGGTGTCGTCGGGTCCGGGCGTGAACGTGCGCTCGAGGGTGACGGCGGCATCGGTGCCGACGATCTCGAGCTGCTGGCGCTCCGGCGTCTCGAACGAGCACTCGAAGGTGGCCGTGAAGCCGCCGCCGAAGTCGAGCCACCCGGCGAAGGAGGAGTCGACGCCGGCCTCCGTCATCACGGCGGAAGCGGCGAGGTCGACCGGCCCACGGCCCGCAGCCAGCAGCAGCGGGGCCAGGCAGTAGATGCCGACGTCGAGCAGCGCGCCTCCGCCCATCTCCGGCGCCCAGCGATGGTTCTTCTCGTCGCGGAGGATGCCGGTGAAGGCGGTGCGCCCGAAGCGCAGCTCCCCGAGCACCCCGGAGCGGAGGACCTGGGCCAGCGCTGACCGAACGGGGATGGAACGGGGTCATGTACGCCTCGAACAGCAGCACGCCGGCGGCGTCGCAGGCCGCGGCCATGGCCGCCGCCTCCGCCGCCGTGCACGCGAGCGGCTTCTCGCACAGCACGTGCTTGCCCGCTTCGGCCGCTCTGACCGTCCACTCGGCGTGGAGGCTGTTGGGGAGAGGGATGTAGACGGCCTCCACGTCGGGATCGGCCAGCACCTCGGCATAGGACGAGTGGACTCGGGCGGCCCCGAACGTCTCGTAGTCGCCGGCGGGACGGCCGCCGCTGGCCACGGCGACGAGGGTCGCGTCCTCGGCCGCGACGATGGCCGGGAGCACGGCGACCTGGGCGATGTTGGCGGTGGCGCCGATGACTCCCCACCGGACGGGCGGGGTCGTCACAGCTCGATGACCCGGCCACCCTCGTCGGACGACTTCTGCGACGCCTCGAGCACGGCGACGACCGAGCGGACCGACTCGGCGGTGACGGCCAGCGGCTCGCCGAGGTGGAGGTGGTCGGCGAGGTTGCGGTGGAAGGCGTAGCGCTGCTCCGGGGCGACCGGGCAGGGTGCGTCTCGGTGAGGCCGTAGCCGCTCTCGTAGCGGGCGAGGGTGAGGTCGGCCGGGGCCTCGGCGTGGTGGGGCCGGTCGCGCGACGTAGCCCCGCCCGGGCTCGACGCGCTCGAAGGTGAGCGGGCCGGTAGTGGCCGACGAGGGTGCCGGCGGTGCCCTGCACGTAGAACTTCGGGCGGCGGACGGCGGCGACGTCGCTCTGGAAGAACTCGGCCTCGCGCCCGTCGTCCCACGGTCATGCGGAGCCGCAGCTGGTCGAGGTTGGTGACGTCGTGCCAGACCCGCTTGTGGCCGTGCGGTCTGCACCCGCTGGCGGGGCGGAGCCGAGCAGCTGGAGGATCCAGTCGACGTGGTGGCTGCCCCAGTCGTAGACGGCGCCGCCGCGAGACGCCGACGTCGGAGTGCCAGGCCCGGCACGGGTGCTCGAAGCCGCCGACGAACGTCTCGACGTTGAACAGGTCGCCGAGCATGCCGGCGTCGACGGCGCGGCGGACGGCCAGGAAGTCGGGGTCCCAGCGCCGGTTCTGGTGGACGGTCAGGACCCGGTCCGTCGGCTGCGGCGGTGGCGATGAGCTCGTCGGCCTCGGCCACGGTGAGGCACAGCGGCTTCTCGCAGGCCACGTGCTTGCCGGCCCGGAGCAGCTGGAGCGGCTGAGGCCGAGCGTGGGCGGCCGGCGGGGTGGCGACGACGACCACGTCCACGTCGTCGTCGAGAGCCAGTTCGTCGACCGTGGCGTAGGCCGCACGCCCGGGAAGTCGTCGCTCGGCGGCCTTGCGGCGCTCGTCGCTCGGGTCGACGACGGCGACGAGCTCCAGGCCCGGCGGTGGCTCGCGATGCCGAGGCCGTGGTAGTAGCCCATGCCGCCGAACGGGCCGTAGCCCACGATGGCGATGCCGAGGCGGCGGGCCCGGGCCGCCGGGGCGACCAGCGCCCGGCGCAGCACCGTGCGGAGCTCGGGGGAGGCGAGCGCGGCACCGTCGCCGCCGAGGGCGCAGACGACGACCCGCCCCTGACCTCGACGGGTCGAGGTGACGACGGCGACGTCGCGGAAACCGATGCTGGCGCCGAGCACCGTGGTCGTGCCGTCGGAGGGGACGAGGGGGGTGAAGGCGTCGACGAACGGGAACTCCGGCGCCACCCGCACCGTGAGGTCGGAGGCGCCGACAACGCGGGCGAAGTACTCGCCGTGGGGGACGCGTGGTCCCGAACGCACCCCGAGCAGCTCGCCCCAGAACCCGTCCTCCACCTCGCCGGCGGCGAGGACGACGACGGGAAGTCCCGCCTCCACCTCGCCCTGCAAGCGCTCGAGGTCGGCGGCGGCGCGGGCGCCCGCCGATCCGTCCACGAGCAGGGCGTCGTAGGTGCCGGGGGCCGGGAGGGGCGCCGCCGGGTCGAGGGCCACGGCGTCGCCGTCGGCCCCGGTCAGGGCGGCCAGCGCGCCCGGGCGCCCGATCGCCGGGCGGTTGGACAGGATCAACAGCCGCACGAAGGAGAACCTACGGCCTCAGGAGCCGTTCCGGATGAGGAAAGGGAAGATCCGGACCGTCGGGGGCGCCCGCCGCTTGGCTAGGTTCCCGTCGATGCCTCTCGCGTGGACCGCCGGCAGCGCCGTTCTCGGCTACCTCCTGGGCACCATCCCGTCGGCGGACCTGGCGGCCAGGGCCGCCACCGGCGGGGCCGTCGACCTGCGGGCGTCGGGCTCCGGCAACCCCGGCGGCGCCAACGCGATCAAGGTGCTGGGGGCGAGATGGGGCTACGGCGTGATGGCCGCCGACATCGCCAAGGCCACCACGGCGGCCGGTCTCGGGCGCCGCCTGGCCGGGAGCCGGGGCGCCCACGTCGCCTCGACCGCCTCGGTCATCGGCCATTGCTTCCCGGTCTGGACCGGCTTCCGCGGCGGCAAGGGCGTGGCCTGCAGCGTCGGGCAGTGCCTGGCCACGTTCCCCGCCTACTTCCCCATCGACCTCGGCGTCGCCGCCGTCACCAGCACGCGGCGGTGGCGGTCACGCTCGTACGCGGCGACGGGGGCGGCCTCGGTCACCTGGGTGCTGGGCGCCCTCCTGTGGTGGCGACGTGGCTGGCCCAACGCCTGGGGCCCGAGGCCGGACGCCGACCTCGTCGTCGCGGCGGCGGCGAGCTCGGCCGTCATCCTCTACAAGTTCGCCACGGCCACCCCGCCGGCGCCGGCGCCATCCGACGACCCGGCCGACGCCGAAGACGCCGCATGATCGGCTTCTGCACCGACAGCAACGCCCAGCTCCCCGACGTGCTGGTCGAGCGGTACGGCGTGGAGGTGGTCCCGCTGAGCGTGCAGGTCGACGGCGTCGACCACCGCGAGGGCGTCGATCTCGACGCCGATGCCTTCTACGCCCGTTTCGAGGGGGGCCGGAAGCCCGAGGTGGCGACGGCCGCCCCTGCCCCCGGCGCGTTCGCCGAGGCCTACGCCCGGCTCGCCGCCCGCGGCTGCACGGAGATCCTCTCGGTGCACATCGGGTCGTCGATCTCGGGCACCTGCAACTCGGCCCGCCTCGGCGCGCAGCTCGCCGAGGTCCCGGTGCGCCTGGTCGACACCGGGCAGGCCAGCTTCGCCATCGCTTGCGCCCTGTGGGAGGCGGCCGAGGCGGTCGGCCACGGCGCGTCGATCGAGCAGGCGGCGGTCGTGGCGGAGGCGACGGCCGGTCGCACCGGCAACGTGTTCGTCGTCGGCGCCCTCGACCTCGCACGGGCCGGCGGGCGCCTGGCCGCCGGCACGACCGCCGGGGAGGGCGGCGACGCCATCCCCGTGCTCTCGATGGTCGACGGCGCGATCGTGCCCGTGGGCACGGCCCGCACGGACGACGAAGCGGCCGATGCCATGGCCCGGGCCGTGCGGGCCGGCGGGACGAACCTTCGGGTCGGCATCAGCGTGGCCGATGCCGCCGCCGCGCCGCTCCGGGCTGCACTCGAAGCCCGGCTGGTCGACGCGCCGGAGGTCCTCGAGCTGGTCCGCTACCGGGTCGGACCGAGCGTCGGCGCCCACACCGGCCCGGGCACGGCCGGCGCCGTCTGGTACCCGGCGCTCCCCGCCGGCTGAACCGCTACAGGCCCGACGACAGCGCCTGCACGATCCACTCCTGCAGGTAGGCGAGGTAGCTGTAGGCGGCGAAGGCGGCGGCCCGAGGGTCGTCGGGGGCGAACGGCTCCTCGCCCATGTCCTCCGAGACGTCCAGCCGGGTGCCGAGCACGAGGCGGACGTCGTTGATCGACCCCATCCACGCGAGGAGCTGCTCCTCGTCGAGGTCCCGTTCGTCGACGGTCGCCTCGAGGATGTCGAGCGAGCTCAAGCGGTGGGCGAGGAGGTCGTCGCGCATCAGGCGCCGGTAGTCGTCGTTGCGTTCGTCGTCGTTCAGGTACGCGGGCGGGAAGAGGCGCTCGAGGGCCGGGTCGTCCTCGGCGAGGAGCTCGCGGAGCTGGCCTGGCAGCGATCGGAGCAGGTCCCGCTCCCACGCTTCGAGGTCGACGCGGTACCGGCCGTCGCGGGTGCGACGGACCTTCCCGCCGCTGAACAGGCCCATCAGTCCTGCTGTTCCATGGTCGCCCACAGCCCGTGCTCGTGGAGCCGGAAGACGTCGATCTCCGCCTTCTCCCGGGTGCCCGACGAGACGACGGCGCGGCCTTTCTGGTGGACGTCGAGCATCAGCTTGGTCGCCTTCTCCTTGGAGTAGCCGAACAGCTTCTGGAGCACGAAGGTCACGTACGACATGAGGTTGATCGGGTCGTTCCAGACGATCACGATCCAGGGGCGGTCGGTGTCGGTGCGGGTCTCCTCGACGACCTCGGGTTCGACGGTGGCGACGTCGGTCACGACGCCACCGCCATGGCCACGGGCGCCGGGCGCTCGACCGGGACGTGCATGCCGAGCTGCAGGCGCAGGACCGAGATCCACACGACGACGGACCCGAGGACGTGGACGGCGACGAGGAGGGCCGGGACGCCGGTGAAGTACTGGAGGTAGCCCACGCCGGCCTGGGCCACGAGCACGACGAGGAGGACCTCGGCCCGCCGGACGACCTCGGGGGCGGCTCCGGCCTGACGGAGGCTCCGGACGAGGTGGAGGGCGAGACCGCCGAAGAGGAGGACGGCGATCGAGTGGAACCGGGCCACCTCCCCGATGGCGAAGGGCAGGCGCTCCACGAGCTCCCCGTCGTGGGAGCCGGCGTGAGGACCCGAGCCGGTGACGACCGTGCCCAACAGGATCGCGAGCGCAGCCGCTCCGATCAGGAGCCGACCGAGGGCGAGGTGCCGGCGGTCGACGGCGGCCGTGCGGACGTGGCCGTCGGGCCACGCGGCCCGGTGGTGGAGCACGGTCGCGTCGAGCAACAGGAGCATCGACACCACGAAGTGGCCCATCACCAGCGGCGGGTACAGGTGGAACAGGACGACGAGGCCGCCGAGCACGATCTGGCCGAGCACCCCGGCGACCAGGCCGAGCGAGAGCCAGGTCAGGTCCCGCCGCCGGGGCCGGCGCACGAGGGAGCCGAGCACGGCGAGCATCACCGCCACCGACACCAGTCCGGTGACGGTCCGGTTCACGAACTCGACCATGGCGTGGTACTCGAGGGGGGCCACGATCCGCCCGTCGTCGCAGGTCGGCCAGTTCGGGCATCCGAGCCCGGAGGCGGTGAGGCGCACGCCGGCGCCGGTCACGACGATGAACGCGAGCGCGACGAGCGCCACGAGCGTGATCGTCCGGTAGGCGCGCTGGCGACAGGCGGACGCGTTCCATGACGGCCCGATCGTACGAGCGCCGACGCCGCTCCACCCAGGCGGCGCGTCGCCTTCTCCGTTTTGGCAGGTTCGGGGACCCCGGCCGTAGAGTTCGCACCCTGATGGTCCGCCTGAAGGCGTATGTCGCCCTCACGAAGCCGCGGATCATCGAGCTCCTGCTCATCACCACCGTTCCGACGATGGTGGTGGCCGCTCGCGGGTTGCCGTCGCTCGGCCTCGATGCTGGCGACCGTGATCGGCGGCACGCTGGCCGCCGGCGGGGCCAACGCGATCAACATGTACGTCGACCGCGACATCGACTCGCTGATGAAGCGGACGGAGAACCGGCCGCTGGTCACCGGCGCGATCACCCCCCGGGCGGCCCTGACCTTCGCCATCGGCCTCGAGATCGTGGCCTTCGTCGAGCTGTGGGGGCTGGTCAACCTGTTGTCGGCCGTGCTGGCCGTCAGCGCCACCTTGTTCTACGTGTTCGTCTACACGCTGTGGCTGAAGCGCACGTCGAGCCACAACATCGTGATCGGCGGGGCGGCCGGCGCCGTGCCCGTGCTGATCGGCTGGTCGGCGGTCACGAACTCCCTCGGCTGGGCCCCCATCGTGCTCTTCGCCGTCATCTTCGTCTGGACGCCACCCCACTTCTGGGCGCTGGCCATCAAGTACAAGGACGACTACTCCGCCGCGTCGACGTGCCGATGCTCCCGTCGGTGGCCAGCTTCTCCAAGGTCGCCCGCCAGATCGTCATCTACACCGTGGCCCTCTGGGCCGTCTCGCTGGTCTTCGGCGCGGTCGCCGACATGGGGCTGATCTACCTGGGGGCGGCCGTCGTGCTCGGCGCCGTCTTCCTCCTCTTCGCCCTCCAGCTCCAGCGCGAGCACACGGCGGCACGGGCGATGCGGCTCTTCAGCTACTCGATCACCTACGTCACCCTGCTCTTCGGCGCCATGGCGCTCGACCAACTCGTTCGCTGAGAACCACGATGACTAGGTTGTCGGCGCCCTTCGTCCCGCGGTTCCAGGAACACCAGGAAGGCGAATGACCTCCACACTCACCCGTCCCCGAGCGGCCTCGTCCCAGGACGTGGCCGCTGAGCGCACGCCGCCCTCCGGCGGAACCTGGCTCAACACGGGCGACCACAAGCGCCTCGGCCTGCTGTTCCTGACCGGCGGGGTCCTCGCCGTCGTCGCCGCCTGTGCCTCGGCCGCCCTGTTCCTCCTTCAGGCCGATGCGGCCACCGTCTGGACGGCACCCGCGTCCCGGCTCGCCTCGCTGACGACGGCCGCCGCCCTCGTCATCGGCGTTCCGGCCCTGTGGATCGGCCTGGCCACCTACGTCGTGCCCCTGCAGATCGGGGCCACCCGACTGGCCCTGCCCCGCCTCCACAACCTCGCCGTCTGGACGTTCGCGGTCGGCGCCGTCCTCACCGCCGTCGGCTACGTCGTCGAGCCCGAGGTCATCAACAGCCTGGCCTCGAGCGTCCCCGCCTCCGGCGGCTCCTCGCCCTCGGCCGACGGCACCCAGCTGGTCATCGCCGGCCTGTTCCTCGTCGGCGTCGGGATCCTGTTGGCCGCCGTGGACCTGCTCGTCACGGTGCTGAACCGTCGCGCCGAGGGCCTCCGGCTCACGTATCTCCCGCTTTTCTCGTGGAGCACGCTCGCCACGGCCACGGTGCTCGTGCTGTCGACGCCGGTGCTGCTGGCCGGCCTCGCCCTCCTCTTCTTCGACCACCACTACGGCGGCTCGATCCTCGGGGGCGGCGTCGGGAGCCTCCGCATCTGGGCCCACGAGCTCTGGATCCCGGGGCACCCCTTCGGCCTCCTCTTCGCTGCCGCCGGCGTCGGCCTGTTCGGTGACATCGTGAGCACCCACGCCGGCCGGCCCCTCGTCGGCTATCCCGCCGCCAGGGCCGCCGCCGTCGCCGCCCCGTTCCTGACCCTCCTGCTCTTCGCCGGCGATGTGAGCATCCTCCACAGCCCGTTCGGGTCGGTGGCGACCATCGGCGGCATCGTCGTGGCCCTGCCCCTCGGCCTCTCGCTCCTGACCTGGCTCGGCACGCTCAAGGGCGGGCGCCCGAAGGCTGCATCCGAGCGTGCTGTTCGTCGTGCTGTTCCTCCTCACGGTGGGCCTCGTGACGATCCTGTCGCTCGTCGCGGTGCTGGTCGGGGTCGAGGGCGCGGACGCCGACGCCTTCCGCAACGGCCAGATCACCCTGCTCAGCCTCGGCCTCCCCCTCCTGGCCATCGCCGGTGGCGCCGTCCACTGGTCGCCCAAGCTCTACGGCCGGGGCACCCCCGCCGGTCTCGGCAGCATCCAGGCCCTCCTCCTCTTCGGCGGGCCGCTCCTGCTCGCCGCCCCGGGTTACCTGATCGGCTTCGGTGCCGGTGACGGCGTCCACCTGATCGGTGCCGCCGGTGCGGTCGTCACCGCCCTCGGCGCGTTGCTGTTCCTGCTCGACCTGGCCGTCCGGGGCGCCACCTCGGAGGCGAACCCCTACGGCGGCACGACCCTCGAGTGGGCCACGGCCTCGCCGCCGCCGCTGCACAACTTCGAGGACATCCCCGACATCCGCTCGCCCCACCCGCTCGCCGACTCGGGAGCCACCGCCTGATGGCCACCTCCATGCTCGCCCTCCCGTCCGCCGGCGGCTCCGGCACCAACGTCGAGGCCCGCCGGTCGACGCTGCCCCTCGCAGCCATGGTCGCCGGCGTCGGCGCCCTCACCCTCGTCGGTGGGTTGATCGCCGCCTATCTGGCCCTCAAGGCGGCGCCGGGGGCGTGGATCCCGAAGGACACCCCCTTCGACAACTACACGGCCTCCACGCTCACGATCACGGCGCTCATGGCGGCCGTCACCGTGGAGTGGGCTCGCTACGGGATCAAGAAGGGCTTCCGGGGGCAGGCCCTCTTCGCCTTCGGGATCTCGACGCTGCTCGTCGTCGCCTTCCTCAACGCCCTCTACTACCTGATCACCCAACTGCCCTTCGAGGTCAAGGACGGCGCCTACGCCGGCCTCGTCACCACGATGCTGGCGTTGGCCTTCGGACTGGCCGTGATCGGCCTGTTCGCCATCGTCCTGACCGCCCTCCGGGCCGTCGGTCACCAGCTGACCACCGACAACCTGCAGGTGGCCCGGGCCGGCGCCATCGTCTGGCACGTCGTGACGGTCGCCTGGATCGCCGTCTACTACACCATCTACGTCGCGAAGTAGGAGCCGTGTTCAACGCTGCGTCGAAGCTCTACTTCGCCCTTGCCGGGGCCGCCATCGTGGTCGGGTTCGGCTACGTGGTCGGCACCAGCGACCGCGTCGGGTTCACCAACCTGGTGATCGCCGGATTCGCGGCGTTCGCCCTCGCGCTGGCCGCCTTCGCCTTCGTGCCCCGCGAGGCGCTGACGATCGGCCCCGACGACGTCGCCGAGGCCCGACCGGCGGACGCCACCGACGTGCCGGCGCCGAGCAACTGGCCCGTGTTCGCGGCGCTGGCCCTCGGGCTCATCGCCGCCGGCGCGGCGCTGGAGAAGTCGCTGGTCCTCCTCGGCGTGCTGGTCGGCCTCGTCGCGATGTTCTCGTGGTTCGGGCAGGTCTGGCGGGAGCACCCGTCGTGGACCCAGGCCATGACCGACCGGCTCAACGACCGCTTCGTGGTGCCCTTCGGCCTTCCGGGGTTGATCTTCGTCCTGGCCGGCGCCGGTGTCATCAGCCTGTCCCGGCTGTTCCTCGCCGTCTCGCCGGAGGCGGCGCCCATCATCGGGATCGTCGTGGCCTCCGCCCTGCTGGCGGGGTTCTACGTGCTCGCCACCCGCCGGGTGGGCCGCTCGGCATTGGCGACCCTCGGCACCGTGGCCATCGGTCTCGTGCTGGCCGCCGGCGTCGCCGGCGCCCTGAAGGGGAGCGGGCGTTCCACGGGGAGGGCGGCGAAGGCGCGTTCACCCTCGCCGCCAAGGACATCTCCTTCGACAAGGAGCAGCTCGACTTCCCGGCCGCCAGCGAGGTCGAGCTTCTCTTCCACAACGAAGAGGCCGTGCCCCACAACTTCGCCCTCTACGACGCCAAGGGCGGCAAGGCCTTCTTCAACGGGGAGATCCAGAACACCGAGGGCGAGCGGACCTACAAGTTCACGACGCCGGCCGCCGGGAGCTACTACTTCCAGTGCGACGTCCACCCCGACCAGATGAACGGCTCGGTGGTGGTGGCCCAGGACGCATCCAAGGAGCTCGCGCCGGGCGCCGAGGGGTCCGGCAATCGTGAACCCAGCCCGTGACGGCAGACACGACCGCGGTCGCGACTCCGGCCTGGCGGCCTGAGCACGGCCCGTCGCGCGGCAGCGCCCGACGTGCCGTCGTCGCCGTCGCCGCGTTGATCGTGGTGGCGGTCGGATGCGCCCTCTTCATCGGCCAGGGCGGGAGCTCGCCCTCCTCGCCGGCGGACACCGCGGCTCCGCCCGCCCGCCCCGCCCCGACGTTCACGCTCCCGGAGCTGCGGGAGGACCGCGGTGACGTGATGCTCACGGCCACGCCCGGGCAGCCGACCGTCCTCAACTTCTTCGCCGCCTGGTGCGAGCCGTGCAAGCGGGAGTTGCCGGCGCTGCAGGCGGCCGCCGCCGCCCATCCCGAGATCTCCTTCCTCGGCGTCGACCACCAGGATTCGCGGCTCGACGCCATCGAGCTGCTCGACGCCAACGGCATCACCTACCCGGCCGGCTACGACCCGCGCGGTGACCTCGCCGCCCGGTACGCCGTCCGCGGTCTCCCGGCCACCGTGTTCATCGACGTCAACGGCCGGATCGTCGACTTCCACCAGGGCGAGCTGAGCGCCAACGAGCTGCGAGAGCGGCTCGAGCGGCTGACTTTGCGGAAGCCCGCCGCATGAGAGAGTCTGCCTGTGTCCCGCATCACGAGAGCCCCCGGACCGAAGTGAGGTCGAGCGTGAGCCCCCGTCGCACCCGCCCGAAGTACACCCTGTTGCTGGTCGTCGCCGTCATCGCCCTCCTGGGCGCGGCGTGCGGTCGAGGGGATCTTCCGCAGGACGTGCTGTCGAACCTGGACGGTCAGCAGGCCCGGAACGTCGATCGCCTGTGGGACCTCGTGCTCCCGATCGCCGCCGTGATCTTCGTCCTCGTCCAGGGCCTCATCATCTACTGCGTCGTGCGGTTCCGCGGCGAAGTCCGACGACGACGCCCCGGTGCAGGTCCACGGCAACGCCAAGGCCGAGATCGGCTGGACGATCGCCCCCGCCCTCATCCTCGCCGTGGTCGGCGTCTTCACCGTGGTGACCGTCTTCGACATCAACCGGAAGGCCGAGGGCGCCGACGTCCTGCCGGTCAAGGTCATCGGCCACCAGTGGTGGTGGGAGTACCAGTACCCCGAGCAGGACATCGTCACGGCCAACGAGCTGGTGATCCCCACCGGTCGCACCGTGCAGCTCGAGATGACCTCCGAGGACGTGATCCACAGCTTCTGGCCGCCGAAGTTGGCGGGCAAGGTCGATGTCGTGCCGGGCCGCACCAACTTCTTGAAGATCGAGGCCGACACGCCTGGCGACTACTCCGGCCAGTGCGCCGAGTACTGCGGGCTGTCCCACGCCAACATGCGGCTCCGGGTGATCGCCAAGTCCGACGGCGACTTCGCCGACTGGGTGTCGAACCAGCAGCGCCAGTCGGTCGCCGCTCCCACGACGACCACGACGGCCGCCCCGACGACGACCACCACGGCGGCCGGGGGTGACGCCGGTACGGGCGGCACGACCACCGCCTCCGACACCACCGCCGGCACGTCGCTCGCCACCGACGAGGAGAAGGTCGCGCCGGGAACCGATCCGGAGCTCGACCGGGCCATCGGCGCCGAGCTGTTCATCTCCAAGGGCTGCAGCGGCTGCCACTCGATCGGCGGCCTGGCCGGCGCCAACGGCAAGGTCGGCCCGAACCTGACCCACCTGCAGAGCCGCACCCGCTTCGCCGGGGCCGTCTTCGAGCTCGACAACCGCAACCTCCGACGCTGGCTCCGCAACCCGCCGGCCATGAAGCCCATGAACCCGGACAACGGGCAGGGCATGCCCAACCTCGGCCTGTCCGAGGACGAGATCACCCAGCTCATCGCCTACCTGGAGACGCTCAAGTAATGGCTACCGTCCTCGACCGTCCGTCCGACGGGACCGGGTCCGTCGCGACCCCCGGCGGCCCCAACGGTGCCGTCCCGCTGCTGAAGCGCCCGCAGTCCATGGAGGGCTTCTGGAGCTGGATCACCACCGTCGACCACAAGCGGATCGGGATCCTCTACGGCGTCACGTCGATGGTGTTCTTCCTGGTCGGCGGCATCGAGGCCCTGCTGATCCGCCTCCAGCTGGCGCAGCCCAACGGCACCGTCCTCAGCGCCGACGCCTACAACCAGGTGTTCACGATGCACGGCACGACGATGATCTTCCTCGTCGTCATGCCGCTGTCGGCGGCCTTCTTCAACTACCTGGTCGCCGATGCAGATCGGCGCCCGGGACGTCGCCTTCCCCCGGCTGAACGCGTTCGAGCTACTGGGTCTTCCTGATCGGCGGCCTGTTCCTCTACTCGAGCTTCCTGCTCGGCGGCGCCCCGAACGGCGGGTGGTTCGGCTACGCGCCCCAACACGTCGATCACGTTCTCGCCCGGCCACAACCTCGACTTCTGGATCGTCGGCCTCCAGATCCTCGGCATCGCCTCCACCGTCGGCGCCGTCAACTTGATCGTCACCATCCTCAACCTGCGGGCCCCGGGCATGACGCTGATGCGCATGCCGGTGTTCGTGTGGATGACCCTGGTGGCGAACTTCCTGCTCCTGTTCGCCATGCCGGTCATCACCGTCGCCCTGTTCCTGTTGATGTTCGACCGCAAGTTCGGGGCCAACTTCTTCAACCCGGCGGCCGGCGGCGACCCGGTGCTCTGGCAGCACCTGTTCTGGCTCTTCGGCCACCCCGAGGTGTACATCCTCATCCTGCCGGCCATGGGCATCGTCTCGGAGATCCTCCCGACGTTCTCCCGCAAGCCGCTCTTCGGCTACCCGGTCGTCGTGTTCTCCGGGATCGCCATCGGCTTCATGGGCTGGGGCGTGTGGGCCCACCACATGTTCGCCGTCGGCCTCGGCCCGGTCGCCGTCTCGGCCTTCTCCGTCGTCGACGATGTTCATCGCCGTGCCGACCGGCGTGAAGATCTTCAACTGGGTGGCCACGATGTGGGGCGGATCACTGCGCCTCACGGACGCCGATGCTCTTCGCCATCGGCTTCATCGCCATGTTCACCATCGGCGGCCTCTCGGGCGTGACCCACTCGATCGTCCCCGCACGACCGCCAGCAGACCGACACCTACTACATCGTCGCCCACTTCCACTACGTGCTCTTCGGCGGCTCGATGTTCGGCCTCTTCGGCCGGCTTCTACTACTGGTGGCCGAAGATCTTCGGCTAGCATGCTGACGAGAAGCTCGGCAAGGTCCACTTCTGGGCTGATGTTCATCGGCTTCAACCTGACCTTCGCCCCGATGCACATCCTCGGCCTGCAGGGCATGCCCCGGCGCATCTACACGTACTCGCCGGACCTGGGCTGGGACGTTGCCGAACGTCGTCTCGACCATCGGCGCGTTCATCATCGCCGCCTCGACGCTGGTCTTCCTCTTCAACGTCCTGCACAGCCACCGGAACCGCCAGACCGGCCTCCGACGACCCCTGGGACGGCCGCACGCTCGAGTGGACGATCCCCTCGCCCACCCCGGTGTACAACTTCGCGGAGATCCCCGGTCGTGCACGCCCTCGACGACTTCTGGCACCGCAAGTACACCGAGGACGACGAGGGCCGCCTCCAGCGGATCCCCGTGTCCGACGAGGAGCGGGCGGCCGCCGAGCAGCGGGCTGCGGTCGCCGTGGCCAACGCCGGCAGCATCCACCTGCCGTCGCCGTCGTTCTATCCGATCATCGTGGCGTTCGCGCTGCCGGTCATCGCCTACGGGATGATCTACAAGGCGTTCGTCGTGTCGGTCGTCGGTGGCCTGATCCTTCTGGGCGGGCTCTACGCCTGGGCCCTGGAGCCGTCGGCCGAGCCGGCCGATCACCACGATGACGAGCACGGCGACGGCGGCAGCATCGAGGGTGAGCACGCTCGCGAGGATGCGACGCTCGTCGCCGCGGCTCCTTCGGCCGGCGCCCTCGGCACCGGCGAGTCCACCACCGAGACCACGGAGGCCTGAGCCGCATGGCGACCGTCACCACCACCGACCAGGCCGAGGCGTCGCACGACGTCGCGGCCGGCGGCCACGACCCCCATGTCACCAACACCGGCCTCTCGAACGAGAAGCTGGCCATGTGGGCGTTCCTCGGCTCGGAGTGCCTGCTCTTCGGCGCCCTGATCTCGGCCTACCTGCTCTACAAGAACCGCAGCGTCAACGGCCCGTACCCGAAGGACGTCTTCGACATCCCCTTCACGTCGGCCAGCTCGTTCATGCTCCTCATGAGCTCGCTGACGATGGTGCTGGCCCTGTCGGCCATCCAGCGTGGTGACGTGCGGCGCATGCGGATCTGGATCCTCGCCACCGCCTCGCTCGGCGCCCTGTTCGTCACCGGCCAGGTCTACGAGTTCACGAGCTTCTACCGCGAGGGCCTGTCGCTGAGCACCAACCTGTTCGGCAGCAGCTTCTTCGTCATGACCGGGTTCCACGGCGTGCACGTCACGCTCGGGATCCTCATGCTGCTGTCGCTCTACGCCATCTCGATGCGTGGCGGCATCGGGCCGGAGAAGGCGGAGGTCGTCGAGATCGCCGGGCTGTACTGGCACTTCGTGGACGTCGTCTGGATCGTGATCTTCACGGTCGTCTACCTGATCCCGTAGGGGCGAACATGTCGACCACCGTCTCCACCGAGCACGAGCACCCCGCCGAGGGGATGGTCGCGCACCAGGACCACCCGTCGGAGAAGCAGTACTGGAAGATCTTCTTCGTCCTCTTCGGCATCACGGCCGTCGAGGTGCTGCTCTATTACAAGAGCATCCCGGGCGTGAACCTGAACAACGCCGCCCTCGGCATCCTGGCCGTGTCGAAGTTCGTGATCGTGGCTGCGTACTTCATGCACCTGAAGTTCGACAACAAGATCGTGCGGCGCCTGTTCATCGGCGGCATCGTCCTCGCCCTCATCGTGTTCGTGATCTACCTGCTGACGATGGGCGTGTTCATCGACCCGCCCGGGGCTCGCCAGGGATCGTTCAACCGGGCATGACGCCCCTGGTGGCCGCGACGATCCGCTCGGGGGATCCGTGGGCGCTGCACCCCCACGCCAGCGTCTTCCTCGTCGTCGCGCTCATCGGCATCGGGTATCGCGAGGCGCTCCGCCGGCTCGGCCCCCGTCTCGCCCCGGCCGGCGGCCCGATCGCCACCCGGCGCCAGAAGGTCCAGTTCGCCGCCGGCGCCCTGCTGCTCTTCGTCTTCTCGTCCTGGCCCGTCCACGACCTGGCCGAGGGCTATCTCTTCAGCGTCCACATGGTGCAACACGTCGTGTACAGCCTGATCGCCGTGCCGCTGATGCTCGTCGGCACGCCGGGTTGGCTCATCAGCTGGATCATCCGGCCGGTGCTGCCGGTGCTGCGCCGGACCACCCGGCCGCTGCCGGCCAGCCTGCTCTTCAACGCCTTCATCGCCCTGTCCCACGCCGCCGGATTCGTGAACTTCACCGCGTCGCACGAGCTGCCCCACTTCGCGGCGCACACGGTGCTCGTGCTCCTCTCCGCCAACATGTGGCTTCCGGTGCTGCACTCGCGGCCCGAGCTGCCGAAGATGTCGGCCCCGGTGCGGATGGTCTACCTGTTCGCCCAGTCGATCCTCCCGAACGTGCCCTCGATCTTCCTGGCCTTCGCCGAGCACCCGATCTACCAGTGGTACGCCCACGCTCCCCGCGTGTTCCAGCACTTCAGCGCGGTCGAGGACCAGCAGCTGGCCGGAGCGATCATGAAGGTCAGCGGCACGATGATCATCTGGGGGGTCATCGTCGTGATGTTCTTCCGTTGGTACCGCGAGAGCGAGCGCCAGGGTGGCGCCGACGTGCTCACGTGGGAGGACGTCGAACGGGAGCTGGCCCACACGCCGGCCGCCGCCGAGCCCAAGGCCTAGGCGCTACTCCCAGCGGAAGCGGGCGGCGGCGACGGCCGGTGCCACGAGCGCCCACGCGCCGAGCACGATCCACGCCCGCCCGGGGACGTGGCCGCCACCGAGGGCGGCGTGGAGGGCGTCGGCCAGGGCCCCCGAAGGAAGGCCGCGGGCGAAGCCGGCAACCCCGCTCGGGAGCTCGTTCAACGGGATCAACATGCCCGAGAGCAGGAGGAGCACCAGGTAGAGGCCGTTGGCCGCCGCCAGGGTCGTCAGGGCGGGCAGGGTTCCGGCCAGCAGCATCCCGACCCCGCCGAACGCGACGGTGGCCAGGAGGATGGCGAGCGCGGCGAGCACCAGGTCGGGCCCGTGGAACCGGTATCCGAGGAGGAGCGCCTCGCCCAGGAGCACCACCAGCTGCAGGACCTCGATGGCGAGGACGGCGACGATCTTGGCCATGAGCAGGCGGGGCCGGCCGAGCGGCGTCGCCCCCAGCCGCTTGAGCACGCCGTACTGCCGCTCGAAGCCGGTGGCGATCGCCGTGCTGACCATGGCCGTGGACATGACGGCCAGGGCGAGGATGCCGGGGAACAGGAACGTCACCGGGTCGGACACACCCGTCGGCAGGACGTCCACGATCGAGAAGAACCCGAGTAGCAGCACCGGGATCCCGAGGGCCAACAGCACCGACTCCCCGCGCCGCAAGGTCATCCGCAGTTCGGCCCGCGATTGGGCCACCAGCGCCCTCATCGTTTGGTGGTCCTTTCTGGTCGCCGGCGCCGGCTTCGTGGGCCCTTCTGGTCGCCGGAGGGGTCCGTCGAAGGCGACGGGGCGGAGGCGGTGAGGCGGAGGAAGACGTCCTCGAGGGACTGGCGACCGGCGCGGAGGTCGCCCAGGGGGAGGTCGCGCTCGGCCAGCCACGCGGTGAGAGCGGCGATGGTCGTCGGGGCCGGCGCCACCGACGCCAGGTACTCCCCGGGTCGCTCCTCCACCACCGCGGCGCCACCGAGCCGGGCGGACAACGAGGAGACATCGAGCCCGGGGGCCGCCCCGAAGCGGACCTCGTCGACGGTGCCGGTGCGGAGGTCGGCGGGCGTGCCGTCGGCGACGACGCGGCCGCGATCGACGATGACGACCCGGTCGGCGAGGCGCTCGGCCTCTTCGAGCTCGTGGGTCGTGAGCAGCACGCAGACGCCGCTGTCGCGCAACCCGCGGATCACATCGCGGATGACGAGGCGGCCCTGGGGATCGATGCCGGCCGTGGGCTCGTCGAGGAAGGCGATCTCCGGCCGGCCGACGAGGGCGAGTGCGAGCGACAGGCGTTGCTGCTCGCCGCCGGACAGCCGGCGCCACGGGGTGCCGGCCACGTCGGCCAGGCCCACCCGTTCGAGCAATTCCCCGACCGGAGCCGGATCGTCGTAGTAGGCCGCGAAGAGGGTGAGCGCCTCCCTCGACGACATCCCCGGGTAGACGCCGCCCGACTGGAGCATCACGCCGATGCGGGGGACGAGCTGGGCGGCGGCGGTGGCCGGATCGAGGCCGAGGACCCGCACCGTTCCCGCCGTCGGCCGGCGGTAGCCCTCGAGCGTCTCGACCGTCGAGGTCTTACCGGCGCCGTTGGGTCCGAGGAGGGCGAGCACCTGCCCGGCCTCGGCCGAGAACGAGACGTCGTCGACCGCCACGACGTCGCCGTAGCGCAGACCAGCCCGGAAACCTGGAGGGCGGGCATTCGGGGCACGCTACTTTCCTCCTCGCCATGATCGACATCAGGAGGGTCCGGTCCGACCTCGACGGCGTGAAGGCGGCCATGGGGCGCCGGCACGATCCGTCCCTGCTCGACGAGCTCGATCGACTGTCCTCGCTGGACGAGCGGCTCCGGGGCCTGGCGTCCACCCGCGACGAGCTGCGGGCCCAGGTGAACGCCACCTCGAAGTCGGTCGGCGAGGCGTACAAGTCGGGCGATCGCACCCGCGGCGACGAGCTCAAGGAGCGAAGCCGCTCCCTCGGGGACGAGGAGAAGGGCCTGGCCACCGAGGCGGCCGAGCTGGAGGGGCAGGTCCGCGACATCCTCCTGCGCCTCCCGAACCTGCCGTGGGAGGGGGCGTTGGACGGTGCCGGCGAGGAGGACAACGTGGTCCTGCGCACGGCTGGTCCCGACCCCGCCGACTACGGCGATCACCAGCGGGTCCCACACTGGGACACTGGGGCCGATCTCGGCATCCTCGACCTCGAGCGGGGGGCGAAGATCTCGGGCTCGATGTTCGCGGTGCTCCGGGGCGGTGGCGCCACCCTGGCCCGTGCCCTGTGCCAACTCGCCCTCGACCGCAACGCCGACGCGTACGAGGAGATCCGGCCGCCCACGTTCGTCCGTACCGAGACGCTCACGGCCAGCGGGCAGCTGCCCAAGTTCGCCGACGACTCCTACCGCGTCGAGCGCGACGATCTCTGGGCCATCGCCACGGCCGAGATCCCGCTCAACTCGCTCCATCGCGACGAGGTGCTCGACGAGGCCGACCTGCCCAAGCGGCTCATGGCCTACACGCCCTGCTACCGGCGCGAGGCGGGCTCGGCCGGCCGCGACACCCGGGGCCTCCTCCGCGTCCACGAGTTCGACAAGGTCGAGCTCTTCGCCATCACGACCCCCGAGCAGGCGCCGGCGGTCTTCGACGAGATCCTCGAGCGGGCCGAGGCGCGGTTGATCGACCTCGGCCTGACCTACCGGCTGCTCGAGATCTGCACCGGTGACTTCGGCCAGGCCCACCATCGGTCGATCGACCTCGAGGTCTACGCCCCGGGCGTGGACAAGTGGCTGGAGGTCAGCTCGGTCAGCTGGGTCAGCGACTACCAGGCTCGGCGGGCCAACATCCGCTATCGGCCGTCCGCCACCGACCGCAGCGGGACGGAGCTCGTGCACACCCTGAACGGGTCGGCGCTCGCCGTGCCCCGCGTGCTCGCCGCGCTCCTCGAGGCCCACCGCCAGCCCGACGGCTCGGTCGCCATCCCCGCCGCGCTCCAGCCCTACTGCCGGGGGCTGACCTCGATCTCGAAGAGCTCTCGGGCCCGCGGGTAGTCGGCCTTGCCGTTGGCCGCCCGGGGCACCGTCTCGACGATGGCGACGTCGCGCGGCAACTTGTAGCTCGAGAGCCGCGTCCGGACCCCGTCGATGATCGCCTTCGGCTCGATCGCCGTGTCGGCCCCGGGGGACAGGGACACGACCGCGGCCACCCGCTGGCCGAAGCGCTCGTCGGGCAGGCCGAAGACCAACGCGTCCTCCACCGCCGGGTGCAGCTTGAGCGTCTCCTCGACCTCCTCCGGAAAGACCTTCTCGCCGCCGGTGTTGATGCACTGCGACCCGCGGCCGAGGAGGGTGAGGATGCCGTCGGCGCCGATCGTGCCCCAGTCGCCGGGGATCGAGTAGCGGACCCCGCCGAACTCGCGGAACGTGCGGGCCGTCTTCTCCTCGTCGTGGAAGTAGCCCTCCGGGATCGCCCCCGGCACGGCGACCATCCCGATCTCCGACGAGCCCGCCTGGACCTCCACGCCTTCGTCGGTGAACAGCTTCACGCCCGGGTTGGGGAGGAAGCTGCCGGTGGGCACCACGTTTCCGTGGGTGGACAGCGCCACTCCCATGCCGCCCTCGCTGGCCGCGATGTTGTCGATGATCGTCGCGGTCGGCAACAGGTCGAGGAGGCCGCCGCGGATCTCGGCCGAGAACATGGCGCCCGCCGAGAAGATGAACCGCACGCAGGACAGGTCGCGCGTCGGCCCTTCCTGCAGACCCCGGAGCATCGGGCGGGCGAACGCGTCACCCACGATGACGAGGGAGTTCACGCCCTCGCGCTCGACCGTCGACCACAGCTCGTCGACGTCGAGGCCCCGCCCGGCCAGCAGGACGAGCTTCCCGCCACCGCCGAGGGTGGGGGCCAGCGCGGCCATGCCCGTGCCGTGCATCAGCGGGCACGCCGGCAACGTGACGAACGGCCCGTGTTCGGCGACGAACGCGGCGATGGCGTCGGGGACGTCGGCGAGGTCCTCGGCCGGCGGCTGGCCGGTCACCGAGGCGATGGTGCCGAGCGCGCCGGCGACGGCGGAGCCGTTCTTGGTCATGACCCCCTTGGGCATGCCGGTCGTGCCGCCGGTGTAGAGCAGCAGCACGTCGTCGGGGTCCCGGGCGATCCGCGGGGCCGGCGCCGCGGCGTCGACCGCCTCGTCGTACGCGACGGCCCCGGGGACCGTGCCCGTCGGGCCGCCGTCGTCGACCTCGAGGAACAGACGCACCCGGTCGGCGCGGGCGGCGACGCGGGCGACGCGGTCGGCCAGGCTGGAGTGGAACACCAGCGCCTCGGACTCGGAGTTCTCGAGCAGGTACAACAACTCGTCATCGAGGTAGCGGTAGTTGACGTTGACCGGCACCCCCCGGATCTTCAGCGCCGCGAAGTAGCTCTCGACGTACTCGGCCCCGTTGTAGAGGTACTGCGCCACCTTCGACGACGGGCCGAGGCCGGCGGCCGTGAGCGCGCCGGCGAGCCGGGCGGCGCGGTCGTCGAGCTCGCGGTAGCTCCGCCGCACCTCGCCGTGGACCACGGCCGTCGCATCGGGCACGGCGTCGGCCACGCGCTCCCACAAGGTCGCCAGGTGTCGCTCCATCGGGCGACCCTATGCGGGTTGGGCCTCATCCGGACCCTCGGATTAACGTCCACCTCGATGACCACGGCCCAGGTTGTGTTCGCTGTCGCCCTCGGCAGCATCGCCATCCTGATCTCGTTGTTCGCCCTCTACGTCGTGTCCTCGACGATGTGGGGCGACCGGTGGATCCGAGCGACCCGGCCGACCGGCCCGAGGCAGCCGTGAGTCCCGCCACCACGAGCACCGTCTACCGGGGCAAATCCGGGCAGTGGGCCTTCGTGCTCCATCGCATCACGGGCTTCCTCGTCTTCATGTTCCTGCTGCTGCACGTGATCGACGTGTCGCTCGTGAACGCCAGCCCGAAGCTCTACAACGAGGTCCACGCCCTCTACGGGAACGTGCTGCTGCGCCTCTTCGAGGTGGGCCTGCTCGCCGGCCTGCTCTTCCACGCCCTCAACGGGCTGCGCATCGTGATGATCGACTTCTTCCCCGGCGCCATCCGCAGCGAGAAGGTCATGTTCCGGATCGTGCTGTTCTTCACCGCCGTGCTCACCCTCGTCGGAGGCTTCGTGATCCTCAGGCCCTTCCTCGAGGGAACGGCGGGCCTCCTGTGACCACCACCCAGCGTCCCTCCGACAACCGCCCGAAGCTCGAGCGCCGACCGCGGCATGAACTTCGAGACGTGGTCGTGGTACTTCATGCGGATCTCGGGCCTGATCCTGATCTTCCTGGCCCTGGTCCACTTCTCGATCACCCACATCATCTATGACGTGGTCGACACCAACGCCGCCTTCGTCGGGGCCCGGTGGGACAACCCGCTGTGGCGGATCTACGACTGGACGCTCCTCGCCCTCGGCCTCTTCCACGGCCTCAACGGGCTGCGCTGGATCATCGACGACTACGTCCGCAGCCCGGCCAAGCGGTTGACGGTCAAGGCGATCATGTACAGCGTCACGGGTCTTCTCTTCGCCTACGGGACCCTGACGATCATCACGTTCAAGTAGGCCTCGCTCTGCGGCGCCGCCGGCGGTGGGCTCGGTAAGGTCCGATCCGTGAACCGCCTCGAGATCGAGATCAAGTTGAACCGCGACCGGGCCTGGCTGCTCGAGACGCTCTCGGCCATGACCGCCGATGAGCTGTACGGGCCGCGGACGTTCAGCGAGCACGACCCCGACAGCCGCTGGTCGTACGCCGACCACTTCGTCCACACGACGCTGATCGAGAGGAACTGGAACGCCATGTTCCGTCGCCACCTCGACGGCGACCGCGGGATGGAGCGTCGCGTCAACGACGACGGCACCCCGCAGACCATGGAGCAGGTCATGGCCGGCATCCACGCCTGGACCGAGGAGTGGTGCCAGGAGCACAAGGACAAGCCCCTCGACGAACTGGTCCGTCTCGGCCTCGAGGTGCGGGCCGACACCCTGGCCTACCTGGCATCGCTGACCCAGGAGCAGCTCGACTCCAAGATCCCCGGGGCGCCGTGGGCTGACGGCACCGTCGGCGGGATCATGGCCGCCAACGCCGACCACGGCCGGATGCACTTCCACTGGGCCAAGGAAAGCCCCGCCACTGCCTGACTCGATGCGGCGGCGGCACGGGCCCGTCGTCCTCTTCGGCGCGATCGCGTTCGTCGTCTTCCTGGTGCTGCAGTACCGGTGGTTCCCCCACCTCTCGAAGAACAACGACGAGCCCGTCTACCTCTTCCAGTCCGAGCTGCTCCGGTCGGGGCACCTGACCCTGCCGACGTCGGCGGTCGGCGGGGGCCTCCGGCCGTGGATGTCGGGCGTCATCGGGGATCGCACCGTCCTCGTCTTCCCCCCGGGTTGGCCGGCCGTGCTGGCGGTCGCCACGGTCCTCCTCCCGTTCAAGGTCGTCGGCGCGTTGGCCGCCACGTTCGGCCTCGTCGCCGTCTACCTGCTCGGCATCGAGCTCCTCCGATCTCGCGCCGCCGCGCTGGTGGCCGCCGCCTTCGTGGGTGTCTCGCCCCTCATGCTGGTCCTGGGCGGGACGGTCCTCTCGTACCCCTTTGCCCTGGGCCTCGGGGCCGTCCTCGTGACGGCGACCGTGCGCGCCGGACGTACCGGGCGGACCTCGCCCCTCGTCGTCGCCGGCGCCGCCTCCGGGTTGTTGTTCGCCGTCCGGCCGCTCGACGCGCTGCTCGTCACGGGGGTCGCCGGTCTCCACCTCGTCTGGACGTGGCGCCGCCGCCTTCCGACGGTCGTGCGGGGCGCCGGTCTCGCCCTGGCCGGCGCCGCGCCGTTCGTCGCCGGTGTCCTCGCCGTCAACGCCCGCACGACGGGCTCGCCGTTGCGCTTCCCGTTGCACGCCAACGGGGGGGACAACCGGTTCGGGTTCGGGCCCCGCCAGATCTCGGCCGGCGCCCGCGTGTTCGACGTGACGCCGGCGATGATGGAGCGCACCACCCTTCGCCTCCTGGGCGAGCTGCCCCACTGGACGCTCGGCGGCCTGCTGGTGGTCCCCCTCGTGGTCTGGGGTGCCGTCCGCGTGGCCCGCCGGCGTCCGTCGGACGTGCCGCTCCTCGTCGTCCTCGGCCTCGCCTTTCCGGCGGCGTACCTCTTCTACTGGGGCTCGCACTTCGTGCACGTCGGCCGGCGGGACTACGGGCCCTTCTACTACCTGCCCGTGCTGGTGCCGATCGGCCTGGCCGTCGGCGAGGGCCTGGTCGGCGTGGCGCGCCGGTCCCGTCTGGCCGCCCTGCTGGTCGGGGTCGCCCTGCTGGCGACGTTGCCGGCCTCCCTGACGCCGAAGTACCGCCGGGCCGAGCGCCACAACCTCGCCGTCGCCCGCGAGGTCCGACTGGTGGACGCGCTGCCCCGTCGATCGCTCGTCCTGCTCCCGGGGAGCAACGACGGGCCGTGGATGCTCCACGTCCGGGGCTACTTCCGCAACCCGCCGGACCTGGGCGCCGGCCGGCTCTACGCCGCGGACAACGGCGGCGCGAACCTCGACCTGGCCGACCGATTCGGCGATCGGCCCGTCTACCAGCTCTACGGGGTGCTCCCGGGCGACCGGGTGTTCGGCGATCCGAAGCCGGTGGTGACGCCCCTCCATCAGGTGTCGGGTGCCGCGCTCCGCATCGAGAGCTCCTTCACCAACCGGACCGAGAACCCGACCGTCGTCTCCTACGTCGGCGTCCCGGACGGCTTCGTGCGCTGCGTCCTCGACGAGGAGTCGGTGTCGGGGCGGACGTACGAGGCGACCTGGACGCTGACGCCGGCCGGCCCGGTCCCGCCCGACGGCTGTGAAGCGCTCCCGCCCGTCCTGGTCAACGGGCAGCGCCTCGGCGCCAACCTCGTCGTCGGCTTCGAGCGCGTCGGCCACCGTCGAGCTCGACGGCGTCAACCGCTGGGAGGAGCTCTACGCCCTCCGCACCCGCCCGGCCGAGGTGGCCGTGCTCGATCCGGGGGTGCCGCGCCGCACCTCGGCCGGCGATCTGGGCGAGCCCCGGGCCGACTACCCGGGTCGCGTCGACGACGTGCTCGACGTCGCCATCACCGTCGCGCCGGGCTGACCTCCGGCGGGTCGCTCGCGCACGCGGCGCAGCGTCCGAGCACGGCGAAGTGGTTCGGGCGCAAGGTGAAGCCGAAGTCGCGGAGGAGGTGGGCCGAGAGGGGGGTGAACACCTCGTCGGGGACCTCGACCACGTGCCCGCACGCCTCGCACACCAGGTGCTGGTGCGGGTCGTCGGCCAGGTGGTAGACGGCGCGGCCGTGACCGAGGTGCACGTGGTCCACGATGCCGAGCTCCTCGAGGGCGTCGAGCGTCCGGTAGATGGTGGACTGGTGCACGTCCGGGTGCGAACGCTGCACAAGCTCGGCGAGATCCTCCGCCGTGACGTGACCCGAGGATTCGAGGAGCGCGCCGACGAGGGCCCGTCGGGCTGGTGTGATGCGGCCGCCTCCGGCCCGCAACTCGGCCAGGATCCGGTCGTGGCGCGGATCCGTCACGGACGGACCTTAGCGCCGACCTCACTATCGCAACCTGGATGCAATTCCATCCAGCTTGCAGTACGTTCCGTAGACATGGAGGTGCGACGGACGACGGCGGTGCTGGCAGTGCTCGGACTCGTGGCCCTCGGCGCCTGCTCGTCCGCCGACAAGGGGGAGCGTCCCGGGCCGGGGCCGGCGATGGTCGCCTGCGCATCACCACGACGGTCGCCCCGATCACGAGCATCGTGGCCTCGGTCGTCGGCGACCTCGCCGACATCACCGGGATCGTGCCGGAGGGCACCAACTCCCACACGTTCGAGCCGGCGCCGAGCGCGGCCGAGGGCCTCAGCCGATCCGACGTGATCTTCGTCAACGGCCTCAAGCTCGAGGATCCCACCCGTGACCTCGCCCGGAAGAACAAGCGGGCCGGCACCCGCATCGTCGAGCTCGGCACCGAGGTGCTGCCGGAGTCGGACTACATCTACGACTTCTCGTTCCCGAAGTCCGAGGGCAAGCCCAACCCCCACCTCTGGACCGACCCGACGTACGCCAAGCGCTACGCCGCCGTCGTCCGCGACACGATGGTGGACGTCGACGAGGCGCACGCCGACGAGTACCGGGCCAACTACGACACGTTCGCGGCGGAGATCGACGCCTTCGATGCGGCCATCCGCACCTCGTTCGCCACGATGTCCGCCGACCAGCGGAAGCTGCTGACCTACCACGACGCCTACGCCTACTTCGCCAGGACCTACGGCTGGAAGGTCGTCGGCGCCATCCAGGTCGAGAGCTTCGACGAGCCCTCGGCCAAGGAGGTCGCCGAGCTCATCGCCCAGGTGCGCCGCGAGAAGGTGCGGGCGGTCTTCGGTTCGGAGGTCTTCCCCAGCCCGGTGCTGGAGCAGATCGGCAAGGAGGCCGGGGTCACCTACGTCGACGTCCTTCGCGACGACGACCTGCCGGGGCGTCCGGGGGAGCCGGACCACTCGTGGCTCGGCCTGATGAAGTTCGACTACGTGACGATGGTGCAGGCGCTCGGCGGTGACGCGTCGGCCATCCAGGCCGTCGACGTGGCCGGCGCCGTGCCCGACCGGGCGAGGTACCCGCAGTGAGCGAGTCGGCGGTGCTCCTCCGCCTCGACGACGTGACCTGTCGGTACGGGCGCGAGCCGGTGCTGGCCCACGTCGATCTCACCATCCCCGCCGGTGGCTTCTTCGGCGTGGTCGGACCGTCGGGTTCGGGAAAGACGACGCTGCTCCGCACCGTGCTGGGGAAGGTCGCGCCCGTCGGCGGGTCCGTCTACCGCCGGCCCGGGCTGCAGGTGGCCTACGTGCCGCAGGTCGAGACCGTGAACTGGGACTTCCCGGTGACCGTCGCCGAATGCGTGCTGATGGCCCGCGTCCGCGGGCGACGCCTCCCGTGGCCCAGCGCCGCCGAACGGAGCGAGGTGGCCGAGGTGCTCGAGCGCCTGGGCATCGGCGAGCTCGGTCGGCGCCACATCCGCGAGCTCTCGGGCGGGCAGCAGCAGCGGGTGTTCATCGCCCGCGCCCTGTTGCGTCGTCCGGAGCTGCTCCTCCTCGACGAGCCGACGTCGGGCGTCGACGTGCGGACGCGCCACGAGGTGCTCCACCTGCTCACCGAGCTGAACGGCGACGGCCTCGCCATCGTCCTCACGACGCACGATCTCAACGGGATCGCCGCCCACCTACCGACGCTCGTGTGCCTCAACCGCGAGGTCATCGGGGTCGGTCCGCCGCGGTCGGTGCTCACCGGCGACATCCTCGAACGCACCTACGGGGCGCGGATGGAGGTGCTCGAGCACGGCGGGATGCCGGTGGTGATCGACGGCTACGAGCCCGACCCGCGGCCCGCCACCACCGATCTGCGGGCCGGGCGACCGTGATCGAGTCGTTCCTCGCGCCGTTCGAGTTCGCCTTCTTCCGCAACGGGTTGATCGTGGCGACCTTGGCCGGCGCCCTGTGCGGGCTCGTCGGCACCTACGTGGTGCTCAAGGGGATGAGCTACATCGGCCACGGGCTGAGCCACGCCATCTTCGGCGGTTTCGCGGCCAGCGCCCTCCTCGGCGTCAACCTGTTCCTCGGGGCCGGCGCCTGGGGCTTCGCCTCCGCCCTCATGATCGGCGGGGTCACCCGACGGCGGGCCATCGGCTCCGACGCCGCCATCGGGGTGATCACCACTGCGTCCTTCGCGCTCGGTCTGGCGCTGATCAAGGTCTTCGGCTCGGCCGGGAAGAACGCCGACTCGTACCTGTTCGGCAACGTCCTCGGGGTCGACGCGGCCCAGGTCCTGCTCGTCGTGGTCGTCACCGTGGTCGCCGCCCTCGTGGTCTTCTTCGGGTACCGGCCGCTCCTGTTCTCGACCTTCGACCCCGAGGTGGCCGACGTGTCGGGCGTGCGCACGGCCCGCGTCGACGCGCTGCTCATGCTCGTGCTGGCGGCCACGATCCTGGCCACGATGAACGTGCTCGGCGTCACGCTGGTGGCGGCCACCCTCGTCATCCCGCCCGTCGTCGCCCGCATGCTGACCAACAGCTTCAGTCGGATGCTGGTGCTGTCCACGGCGATCGGCACGGTGTCGGGCTTCACGGGCATGGTCGCCAGCTACCACCTCGACATCGCCCCGGGGCCGATGATCGTGCTGACCGGCTCGGCGTTCTTCGGACTCGTCTTCCTGGCCACCGGGGTCTCCGGCCTGCGTCGCACCGGCGGCCTGGACGCCGATCTGGCCTAACCCGCGGCCTCGGCGGCCTCGGCGTCGTCGCCGACGGACCGGCGCAGCGCGGCGTGGAGCGACTCCGGGGTCAACACCCCGAGGTAGTGGTCGCCATCGAGCACCGCCACCCAGCCAGCGTCGTGGGTGAGCATCTCGGCGAAGGCGGACTTGAGGGTCGCATCGACCGGGACGTAGGCCTCCATGCGTCGGGCCCGATCGCGCACCGTGCCCTCGCCCTCCGAGCGGTCGCGGCCGAGCCAGCCGTGCAGCCGGCCGTCGGCGTCGAGGACCACGGCCCAACGCGCCGCCTGCGCCCCGAGCCGGCGCCGGGCCTCGGCCAGGGTGTCTTCGATCCCCACCACGGGGGGCGTCTCGAGGTCGGCCGTCTCGATGGCGGTCACGCTCAGGCGCTTGAGCCCGCGATCCGCGCCCACGAAGTCGGCCACGAACGGGGAGGCCGGCGCGCCGAGGATGGTGGCCGGCGTGTCGTACTGGGCCAGCACCCCGCCTTCGTGGAGGATGGCGATCCGGTCACCGAGGTGAACGGCCTCCTCGATGTCGTGGGTCACGAACACGATGGTCTTGCGGACCTCGCGCTGCAGGCGGAGGAACTCCTCCTGCAACCGGGCCCGCGTGATGGGGTCGATGGCACCGAAGGGCTCGTCCATCAACAGCACCGGCGGGTCGGCGCCGAGGGCGCGGGCGACCCCCACCCGCTGGCGCTGCCCGCCCGAGAGCTGGCTCGGGTAGCGCTTCGCGTACGTGGCGGGGGGCAGCCCGACGAGGTGCAGGAGCTCGCCCACGCGCGCCTTGATCCGGGCCTTGTCCCACCCGAGCAGCTTCGGCACGGTGGCGACGTTCTCGGCGATGGTGAGGTGGGGGAACAGCCCGACCTGTTGGATCACGTACCCGATGCGCCGGCGGAGCTCGACCGGATCGCCCTGCGTGACGTCGTCGCCGTCGAGGAGGATGCGCCCGCTCGTCGGCTCGACGAGGCGGTTGATCATCTTCATGGTCGTCGTCTTGCCACAGCCGGACGGGCCGACCAGGACGCACAGCTCGCCGGCCCGGATCTCGAGGTCGAGGTGGTCGACGGCCACGCTCGACCCGTAGGTCTTCGTGAGCTGCTCGAGCCGGATCACCAGGCGAAAGCTAGCTTCGGGTCCGTGGTGACGCCCGGCGCCCTTGTCGCCCTCGAGGATCCGTGGATCCGGTGGGACTGGGTGCGCGACCACACCGACGTGGTCCGCGAGCGCCTCGTGGCCCATGTGGAGCTGACGGCCATCACGCTGGCCATCGGTCTCGTCATCGCCCTGCCCCTCGGCGTGGCCTGCTTCCGGTGGCGGCGTGTCTACCCGACCGTGCTCGGCGTGGCCGGCGTGATCTACACGATCCCGTCGTTGGCCCTCTTCGCCCTGCTGATCCCCTTCACCGGCCTGAGCCGCACGACGTCGATCATCCCGCTGGTCAGCTACACGCTGCTGATCCTGGTGCGCAACGTCGTCGCCGGACTGCAGTCGGTCCCGGCCGAGGTGCGGGAGTCGGCCACCGGCATGGGCTACTCGCCGCTGCGCCAGCTCGTCCGGATCGAGCTCCCGCTCGCCCTCCCGGCGATCATGGCCGGGATCCGGATCACCTCGGTGACCACGATCGGCCTCGTCACGATCACGTCGCTCATCGGCGAGGAGAGCCTCGGGCTGCTGATCCTCGACGGGCTGTACCGCGACTTCCGCACTCCGCTCGTCGTCGGGACGGCCTGCATCGTGGCGCTCTCCGCAATCGCCGACGTCGGGTTCCTCGCCCTCGAGCGGCTGCTCACGCCGTGGGCCCGGAAGCGCACCTGACGTGGCCTTCCTCGCCGACGTCGTCGACTTCCTCTCGACCACCGCCAACTGGTGGGGCCCGGACGGGATCGTCCACCGGGTGCAGGAGCACATGGCCATGTCCGGCGTGTCGCTCCTCACGGCCATGGCGATCGCCCTGCCGATCGGGCTCGTGCTCGGCCACACCGGGCGGGGCGGTCCGCTGGCCGTGAACATCTCGAACCTCGGACGGGCCGTCCCGAGCTTCGCCATCATCGTGCTGATGGCCTCGATCGTCGGGATCGGCGCCAAGCCGGCGTTCATCGCGCTGGTCGCCCTGGCCGTGCCCCCCATGGTCACGAACACCTATACGGCGGTGCGCGGGATCGACCCGGAGGTGCGCGAGTCGGCCGTCGGGATGGGGCTGACGGGGGGCCAGGTCCTGCGAAGGGTGGAGGTGCCGATGGGGCTGCCGCTGATCATGGCCGGCATCCGCACGTCCGGGGTCCAGGTCGTCGCCACCGCGACGTTGGCGGCGCTGGTCGGCTGGGGTGGCCTCGGCCGCTACATCATCGACGGCCTGGCGACCCGGGAGTTCCACGAGGTGTTCGTCGGCGCCGTCCTCGTCGCCCTCCTGTCGCTCGTGGTCGAGCTCGGGCTGAGTGGCCTGCAGCGAGTCGTCGTGCCGACCGGGCTGCGAGCCCGGGTGGTCGCGGAGGACGATCGCGACCTCGCCGCCCTCCCCGGCGTCGCTTCGGTGACCTCCGTGCCGATCGACTAGGCAGTTCGCCAACCAACAGGAAGGAAACCCATGCGGAACTCCCGTATCGGTGTCATCGGGGCGACGTTTGCTCTGCTCGCGCTGCTGGTCGGCGCCTGCGGCAACTCGGGTGACGACACCAGCTCTGTCAGTGGCTCGGGCTCCGGCGGCGAGGAAGCTGCATCCGACGGCACCTGCTCCACCTTCTCCGGCTCGGGCCGCCTCACCGTGGGCGGCACGAACTTCAGCGAGCAGGAGATCGTCTCGGAGATCTACGCCCAGTGCCTCGAGGCGGCCGGTTACACGGCCGACAAGAAGCTCAAGATCGGCTCGCGCGAGATCGTGCTGCCGGCCCTCGAGAAGGGCGACATCGACCTCTACCCCGAGTACGTCGGGACGCTGCTGACGTTCCTCAAGGGCACACCGACGTCCGACGTCGACAAGACGGTCGCCGATCTGCAGGCGGCCCTCAAGGCCAAGAACCTCCAGGTGCTCGAGCCGGCCGAAGCCGAGGACAAGAACGGCTTCGCCGTCTCGAAGGCCACCGCCGACAAGCTCAAGGTCAAGACGTTGTCGGACCTCAAGGGCAAGTCGCAGGACCTGGTCTTCGGCGCCGGCCCCGAGTGCGACCAGCGGCCGCTGTGCCTCGTCGGCCTCAAGAGCACCTACGGCCTCGAGTTCAAGGAGATCAAGAAGCTCGACTCCGGCGGCCCCCTGACCAAGGACGCCCTCGAGAAGGGCGACATCGACGTCGGCCTGATCTTCACCTCCGATGGCGCCGTCGCCGCCCGCGGCTTCGTCGTGCTCGAGGACGACAAGGACCTCCAGCCGCCCGACAACGTCGTGCCGATCGTGCGCACCGAGGTGCTCAAGGGCGACCTCGAGAAGCTGCTCAACAGCCTCTCGGCGAAGCTCACGACCGCGGGGCTGTCCGAGATGAACAAGGCCGTGGACGTGGACAAGGCCGATCCCGCCGACGTGGCCAAGACCTGGCTGCAGGAGAATGGGTTCCTGAAGAAGTAGCCCTGTCTCCGGTGGGAGATGACGACCCCCGGCCTCCGCTCCGAGGCTGCGCTTAACCTGCGCTCCGGCCGGGGGTCGTCATCTTCTCGCCTGCGGCCACGGGCACCTCCAGGCGGTTCGCGAGGGGGGCGAGGGGACAGGACCAGGCGGAGTTGTAGAAGCAGCTGGGGTGGTAGGCGTAGTTGAAGTCGAGGACGAGGCGTCCTCCTTCGCCGCCGAGGTCGGCGCCCTTGACGGTGTCGAGGAGGTAGCGGCCACCGCCGTAGGAGGCGGTGCCGCAGGTCGAGTCGCGGAAGGGAAGGAACACGCCGCCGCCGTAGCTCTCGAGCCAGTAGACGTCGAGGTCGCCGATGGGCAGGTGGACGGCGGCGAAGCGGGTGAAGGGGATGGGGTCACCGTCGCTGCGCTCGACGTCGAGGCGGAGCGGCTCGACGGCCAGGTCGAGGTCCGCCTCGAAGCGGAGGCTCGGGTCGTGGGGCCAATAGGCGGGGGCCGGGGTCCCGGGCTCGAGGGGGGAGTCGGGGTGGGTGGTGAAGAGGTCGGCGCGCCCGGCGCGGAACCGCGCGAGCGCTCCGTCCGGATCGCGGGGGCTGGTGGCGCGGACGTCGGCGTAGAGGCCGGCGACGCGGCGGCGCCAGTCGAGGAGGGTCAACGACACCGGACGCCGCTCATGAGACCTGCCCGGCGTACTCGCTCCACGGCCAGGGATTGCCCGAGCCGTACCGGGTGATGCCCGGCCCGGTCGGCGGTGGGTTGATGCCGAGGCTGCCGGCCGGGATGCGGAGCACGGTGCGGGGGAAGACGGCGGCGAAGGGATCGTCCCCGACCTCGCGGGCCGACATCCCGAGGGTGAGCGAACCGGCGATGCGCGACCAGTCGACGAGCGCGGTGGTCACGGCCACGGGCCACGCCCGGGTCAGTCGACGCCGAAGGGCACCGCTGACCGCGCCGTCGTCGAAGGGCAACGACTCCTCGCCGTCGAACCGGCACCACGACGCCCAGGTGGCCGGCCCCCCCGTGGTCGCCACGCGGCCGTCGACCCGCAGCGCCCGAGGCGTCGGTGGCCGGTCGGATCGGGGCCAGGTGGCGAACGTGCCGTCGACGAGATCGAGCCAGCGCCACGTCACGGCCGGGGGACCTCCCAGTCGGGCCGGATGTCGCGGGTGACGGCCCGGAACCCCTGGCGGAGCTCCTCGTTGGTGGGCCTCCCCCAGAACCAGTAGCCGTTCCACGTGGCGTGGATGGCGAGGTCGGGGGCCGGACCCACCAGGAACGACGCCGGGTAGTAGGGGTCGTACTTCGTGTCCGTCGTCTCCCGGAGCTCGAGCTCATCGACGTAGCGTCGGTCGGGATCGCAGAGAAAGGTCCACCGGGCGCCCAGGCCGGCGCGAAAGGCCGAGGCGACGGTCGGAGGATCGATGCTGATCGAGACGAAGCGGGTGTAGGCGACCTCCGCTTCGTCCTGGAGGCGCACCAGGCCGCGGAGGAACTGCTGCTCCTTGGGGCACCACCAGCCCCGGTAGAAGTGGACGAAGGTCGGGTCGCCACCCACCAGGTCCCCGAGCGACCGGTCGTTGCCGGCGTGGTCCGTCAGTTGCAGGTCGGGGAACCGGCCACCCGGCCGCAGGTCGTCGCGCACGGTGCCATTCTCGCCGGGAATCCCCGACGGTTCACCGGCGTTAGTAGTTGCAGACACAACCAAACGAGCAGGAGCACGAGCCATGGGCACCGCCACCGCACCGCAGATCGACGTCCGTCGAGCCGCCGACCGCTTCACGACCGACATCGGGTGGCTCGACTCGAAGCACAGCTTCAGCTTCGGCCACCACCACGACCCGCGGAACACCCACTTCGGCCTGCTGCTCGTGAGCAACGACGACATCGTCCACACCGGCTCGGGCTTCGAGACCCACCCCCACCGCGACATGGAGATCGTCACGTGGGTGCTCGACGGCGAGCTCGAGCACAAGGACTCCGAGGGCAACAAGGGGATCATCTATCCCGGCCTGGCGCAGCGCATGAGCGCCGGCACCGGCATCTGGCACTCCGAGATGAACCCGAGTGGGGTCACCGCCGTCCACTTCGTCCAGATGTGGGTGCTGCCCGACACCGAGCGGATCGACCCCGGCTACGAGCAGCTCGACATCAACGCCGAGCTGGACAAGGGCGGGCTCGTTCCCGTCGCCTCCGGTCGAGGCCACGACGCGGCGATCGCCATCCGCCAGCGCGACGCCGTGCTCTGGGCCGGCCGGCTCGGCGCCGACCAGCGCCTCACCCTGCCGGATGCCCCCTACCTCCACCTGTTCGTGGCCAAGGGCGCCGTCGACCTCGACGGCGCGGGCCGTCTCACCGCCGGCGATGCCGTTCGGCTCACGCGGACGCCGGGGCTCACCGTGCAGGCCGACCCGGAGGGGGCCGAGGTCCTGGTGTGGGAGATGCGATCCGCCCTCGAGCTCGGCTGACCCCCGGCGGACGCGAATCGGCCGGCCCGCAAGGGGCCGGCCGTGTCGTGTCGGGTGGCTCTGCTCAGCCGGGCGCGATGGTGTCGTCGACGAACTCCTCGCCGACGGTGCCCTCGTCGATGAAGCGGGGATCGTCGTCGAGCGCGGTGCCCTCGTTGACGGACTCCCGCGTCTCGTCGATCCGCTTCTGGATGTCGTCGAGCTTCTGCTGGTCGCCCTCAGGATCCGGCATGGCGATCAGCCCTTGCCGTTGGCGTGGACGAGCCGACCGACGGCTTCCTTGCCGGCGGTGAAGGCGCCGTCGAGGATGGCGACGGGCACTCCGAGGAGCACGTTGAAGGGCGGGACGTCGGGGATGAAGGGGTGCGGGCGGCTGGGTGCCAGGGGCTTGGCCTGGGCCATCTGCTCACCCATCGTGTTCAGCTCCTCCACCGTGAAGTTGTCGCGGACGAGGGGGAACATGTCGCTCTCCTCCTCCTCGATGTGGTGGCGGACGTTCTCGATGATCACGGTGAACTTGGCCCGGAAGCGCTCGTGCGTCGGCGCGAGCTTCTCGAGCTCGGACAGCATCGCCTTGGCCGCATGGTGCTCCTCGAGCCCCTCGAGCACGGAGAAGGAGTTCTCGTCGCCGAGGCGGGTGCGGATGGCCGGGTAGAAGACCTGCTCCTCGACCACGGCGTGGCGCGAGAGGTGCTCGATGACGAGATCGCGCACCCGAGCCAGTTCCTCGATGTCATCCGGCTTGGCCGTCTCGAAGCGGTGAAACAGCTCCTCGACGTTGCCGTGATCCTGCTTCAGAAGGGTCAGCGCGTTCATGCCTGATCCCTTCCCGGTGGCGGTAGGCCGCTAACCGGCGGTGCCGGAGGTCACGTCGCTCGAGACCGTGGCGGCCCGGCGGAAGACCTCGGCCCACTCGGTGTCGGGGAGGCCGATCTCGATCAGGAGGGCGTCGGCCTCGGCCCGCGCCGCGGCGGCCAGGGGATCGGTGGTGGCCTCGAGGGCGACGGCTCGGGCCAGCCGGGTCAATCCCTGGTTGAGGCGGTCGCCGGTTCGGTCGGCCTCGGCGATGCCGGCGTCGAGGACGGCGAGGCCCTCGACGGCCCGCCCGAGCCTCAGCAGGGCGAACCCCCGCCCGAAGCCGGTCCCGATCCGGTCGAGGTAGGTGCCCTGCGGGAGGTCGTCCAACGTGACGGCGACCTCCAGGGCATGGTCCGGATCCCCGGCGACGACGTCGGCGAGGGCCAGTGCGGCGCCGGCGGCATGCCACGCGCCCGGTGAGTCCGCCTCGTCGTAGGCGGTCCGGAGCAGGGACTGGGCGAGCGGCACCCGCCCGAGTTGGAGCAGCGCGGTCGCACGGGGCACGCCGAGGTCGACGCTCCCCGCGGAGGCGGGCGGGGGTTCGAGCAGCTCGCCGAGGTTGAACGCCCGCCCGGACTCCCCGAGTTGGACGGCGATCCCCGCCGCCACCATGCGCCCGATCGCCCGCCCGTCCTGGTCGAGCTCCCGATCGGACATGGCCGACACCGTCGTCGCCAGCTCGCGCGCCTGCTTGAGCTGCCCGAGGGCGAGCAGCGAGCGGGAGAGGGTGGCCACCGAGCGCAGCTCACCGGTCGAGTCGTGGATGGCGGCGAAGCGCTCCCGGGCCTCGCCTGCCATCTCGGCCGCCTCGCGGGTGCGGCCCAGCCAGAGGCTGGTCGTGGCCAGGAGGAGGTGCATCATCCCTTCGGCCCACAGGTCGCCACCCGCCTCGTACTGGTCGAGGACGCGATGCGCCAGCTGGTCGGCCTCCTCCAGGTACCCCTCCTGGAGCCGGACCCACCCGAGCAGCCCGTAGGCCCAGCCGAGGCCGCTGGCGTCGCCGATCTCGCCGAAGAGGCGCACGGCCTCGGTGATCCGGCGCTTCGCCTCCTCGCTGTCGCCCCCGCTCGTCGAGATCCAGGCCATGTTCTGTTGGGCCCACGCCTCGCCCCGCCGGTCGCCGAGCTCCTTGAACAGCGCCAGGGCGGCGGCGATGTTGGCCTCGGCCGAGGTGAGGCGGCCGAGGAACAGGTCGGTCATGCCGCGCAGTCGGCGGGCGTCGGCCTCGCCGGCGCGATCGCCGACGTCGCGCCACCGGGTGATCGCCTCGTCCAGGTTGGCGGCCGACTCGTACAGCGCGCCCTCGGTCTGCTCGATGTGCCCTCGAGCGGTGAACGCGGCTGCCGCCGCCCAGGCATCACCGGTCGCGTCGGCGTCGGCGAGCACCGTCGCGATGTCCGCCCGGGCCTCGTCCAGCGATCGGAGGACGGCGCGGGCGCGGGCCCGGCGGACCAGGAAGCGTCGCCGCTCGACGGCCCGTCCGTCCTCGGGCAGGAGGTCGAGCGCCCGCGTGCACAGTCGTTCCGCGACCGCGGGCGTCTCCCGGAGCTCGGCCTGGGTGACGGCCCGCTCGTACCACCGCAGGGCCTCGTCCAACGTGTCGGAAGGGACGCCTTCCACGCCACCGAGCTCGGCATCGAGCTCCGCCGCGACCCCGAAGTGGTGGGCCAGCGCTTCGAGCTGCTCGCCTTCGCGACCTCGCTCCTTGGCCTGCTGGCGGAGGAAGGCGCCGAGGCGGGCGTGGATCCGGGCCCGCTCGCCCTTCGTCAGCGTCTCGTAGGCCACCTCCCGTACGAGGTCGGACCGGAACGACCACTCGGTCGTCTCGAGCGCGAGGAGATCCTTGGACACGAGCTCATCGATGTTCCGGCGCAGCGCGCCGTCGACCGGGCCGGCCAAGGCCGCCAGGGCGTCGAGCGTGCCGAGCCGGCCGATGACGGCGGCGTGGTCGAGGACGCGCCGCTCGGGCGCCGGGAGGTTGTCGACGCGGGTCGCCACGAGTCCGCGGAGCGTCGCCGGCAGCTCGCCCGGCGTGCCGGCCTGGTGGACGAGCCCGGCCAGCTCCTCGAGGAAGAACGGGTTGCCACCGCTGCGGTCGAGCACGGCGTCGACGAGAGCCGGCGCCGGCGTGCCCTCGAGCAGGCGCGTCAGGAGCTCCTCGGCGCCCTTCCGGTCGAGCGGGTCGAGGTGGATCGAGACGAGGTTGTGGCGACCCGGCTTCGGGGTCCACCGCTCCGCCACCTCCGGACGCCCGGTCGCGACGCAGGCGAACGGCAGCCCACGGAGCTGCTCCGGCAGCTCGTCGAGGAGGTCGAGCACGAGCTGGTCGGCCCAGTGGACCTCCGACACGCGGAGCACGACCGGCTTGCGTCCGGTCATGTTCTGGAGGAGCCCCACGAAGGAGTGGATGGCGTGCTCGCGGGCCCGCGCCGGCTCCATCTCGGCCAGCGTCGTCGGGATCCCGAGCAGGTACGTCAGCCCCTCCACGACCCGGCCCACGTGGGGGTCGTCGAGGGGGATGCGCAGGCCCCAGGCGACCTTCGAGGCGACCTTGTCGCGCGTCTCCTCGACCGTGTCGTCGAGGTCGAGGCCGAGGGCCTGGCGGATCGCCGAGGCGATCGGCCACCAGACGTTGGCCTCGCCGTAGGGCACGCACCGACCCTCGAGGATGGTGGCCGAGTGCTCGCTGGCGGCGTGATCGGTGAGCTCCTCGGCCAGTCGGCTCTTCCCGATGCCGGCGTCGCCGGTGAGGAGGACGAACTGCGGGCGCCGGCGCTCGAAGGCCATGGTGAGCGCCGAGCAGCGAGGATGCCCATCTCCTGCTCCCGCCCGATGAGGGGGGTGCGGGTGCGCCGGCGGCGGTGGCCGGGCGGCACGAGCGCCTCGAGGGCGACGAACGCGTCGACCGGCGCGTCGCGCCCTCGGGCGTGCACGAGGCCGACGGGCTCGTAGCGGACCACGTCGGCGGTCTCGGCGTGCGTGGCCGGGCCGACGAGGACCTGCCCCGGTTGGGCCGTCGTCTGCAACCGGGAGGCGACGTTCACCGTGTCACCCATCGCCGTGTACTCGCCGCCGGCCCGCAGGGCGCCCACGAGCACCTCGCCGGTGTTGATGCCGATGCGCATGCGGACCGGGACCCGGATCTCCGCGCCGTACTCGCCGAGCGTCGCCTGCATCTGCAGGGCCGCCCGCACGGCTCGTTCGGCGTCGTCCTCGTGGGCGACCGGGGCCCCGAACAGGGCCATGATCTGATCGCCGACGATCTTGTCCACCCGGCCGCCGTGGTTGCCGATGTCGGCGACGAGGCGCTGGAACCCGCCGTCGACCAGGTTCTTCAGCTGCTCGGGGTCGGCGCCCTCGGAGTAGGTGGTGAAGCCGACGAGATCGGCGAAGAGCACCGTGACGACGCGTCGCTCCTCGGCGCGGGCCAGCAGGGCGTGGCCGCACGAGGGGCAGAAGCGCGAGCCCTCAGGAACCGAGGCCCGGCAGGAAGGGCACTCCACGGTGGTCAGCGTAGGTGGTCCAACGCTGTTCACCGAGGGGCTATCTCAGGACGAGCGCGTTGGGCGGCGAGGCCACACCGGCCCGCACCCGGAGGGGAGCGGACGTGAAGAGCCCCTCGTAGGTCCCCTCGGCGGCGCAGTCCTCGGCCAGTGCATCGAGGTCCCACAGCTCACCGAGCGGGATGCCGAGCAGGGGGAGGAGCGCGGTGTGCATGAAGGCATCGGGCATCCGGTCGAGGTTCGTCCGGATCTCGAAGCGCTCCTCCTTGGTGAGGTGACCGCCGAGCGGGCACGCTTCGACCGCCGGGTTGTCGGCGCCGATGGCGGCGACGTGGTGGTTCCACAGCCAGCGCAACATCTCCTCGCCCGGTCGCAGGCCGGGGGCCGAGAGCTGGGTGGTGAGGCCGGCCCGGGTGGCGTCGTCGGCGGCGCGGTACCAGGTGGTCCATCCCGTGCGCAGGAGCAGCACGTCGCCGTCCTCGAGGGTGGTGCCCTGGGCGGCGAGGGTGGAGTCCAGATCGTCGGGCGTGATGCCGTAGCTCGTGGCGGGATCGATCGAGAGGTGGCGGCCGACGTCGAGGAGGACGGCCCGCCCGGCGAGACCACGCGCGGCCCAGTGATCGATCCCGTGGTCGGCGTCGGCCACCCCGTTGTAGTGGCCGTGGAGCGGGTGCTGGACGTGGCGGAACCCGTCCCACTGGCTCGAGCTCTGGGTGTTGAAGTGCAGGACGTCGTCGTGGCCCCCTTCGCCGAGGACGTCGTGCTGCGGCGCCTGACGCCCGAAGAGGGGCGGATCGGGCAGCTCGTACTCGAGGTTGAGGGCGAAGGTGACGCCCCGGCGCACCAACGTCCGCGCGGCATGGGCGGCCCGCTCCGGCGTGAGGAGGTTGAGGCACCCGAACCGGTCGTCGGCCCCCCACAGGCCCCACGAGGATCCGGCCGGGGCGCCGGGCGTCACCGGCAGGTCGTCGTAGCTCGGCAGTGCAGGAGGGCTCACGGGTGCGGAAGCTAGCTTCCGACGATGCCTCTCGACCCGACGATCGCCCGCAAGACCTGGCGCACGCTCGAGCCCGTCCACGGTCTCATCTACTTCGCGCCGGAGGCGGGGGAGGAGTACGAGGCCATCGGGCTGCCGCCGGCGATGGGCGGCTACTTCGCCTCGCGGGCGGCGGCCATGGGCCCGGTCCCGGCCGAGGTCGTGATCGCCACCTTCTTCAACTTCTTCCCCGCCTTCGTCCGCGAGACGATCCCCTCGGCGTGGGAGGTGGCCACGCCGGAGCAGATCCTCCTGGCTCGCTCCAAGGCGGCCGATCGGGCGTTGCGGGCGCGACTGGGCGATGCGGCCACATCGCCCGAGGTCGAGGAGGCCGCGGTGCTGGCCCGACGGGCCGCCGAGGCGGCCTGCGAACGACCGGAGGGACGGCCGTTGTTCGCCGCCCACGCCGCGCTGGCCTGGCCCGATGAGCCCTTGCTCGTGCTCTGGCACGCGCAGACCCTGCTGCGGGAGTTCCGGGGCGACGGCCACATCGCGGCGATGACGGCCGAGGGCGTCGGCGGGGTCGAGGCGTTGCTCCTCCACGGCGCCACGGGCGAGGTGCCGCCGGCCACGCTGCGCTCGTCTCGGCGTTGGCCCAAGGACGAGTGGGCGGCCGGCGAGGAGCGCCTTCGTTCGCGTGGCTGGCTCGACGGCGAGGGCGGCCTCACCGAGGAGGGTCGCACCCACCGGCAGTGGGTCGAGGACCGGACCGACGCGCTGGCCGTTCCCGCCTACGAGGTCCTGGGGGAGGACGGTTGCGAGCGCCTCCGCACGCTCGGCCGCCCGCTCTCCAAGGCGATCGTCGAAGCCGGCGCGTTCGGCTTCCCGGCCTCCTGAGCGGCTGCCGCTAGGCCTCGAAGTCCACCGAGGCGATCGACTCCGACTTGCTTCGCAGGTAGGTCGCGACCTCGTGGTGGGCCGGGTGCACCTGGTACGCCTCGAGGCCGTCGAGATCGTCGTAGGTGGCCACGAGCGCGAGGTCGTGGGCCCGAGGCGAGTCGACGACGTTGATGCCGACGAGCATGGTGCGGAGCGACGGCACCTGCCCGACCAGGCCCTCGAGGAGGGCCTTGCAGTGATCGAGGTGCTCGGGGCTGCGGTCCTCGAACTTGAAGGTCACGATGTGGGTGATCACGTCGTCAGTCTCCTTCCGCCAGCCAGTCGTCGACGAGGCGGCGGGAGATGGACAGCGCCGGCGGGAGGCCGATCGCGCCGTGGGCCAGCTCGTCGCGGCTGTACCAGCACACGTCGACGAGCTCCTCCGGGTCTGGGACCAGGACGTCGGTGACGGCGGCGGCGCGGAAGCCGAGCATCACCGACGCAGGGAAGGGCCACGGCTGCGACGAGTGGTACTCGACCCCGCCGGGCTCGACGTCGACGCCCGCCTCCTCCTTGACCTCCCGGGCCACGGCGTCCTCGAGCGACTCGCCCGGCTCGACGAACCCCGCCAGCACGGAGGCGAAGCCCGCCGGCCAGTTCGGGTTGCGACCCAACAGCGCCCGGCCGTCGTGGGTGACGAGCACGATGATGGCCGGGTCGGTCCTCGGGAAGTGCTCGCGGCCGCACCCGTCGCAGCGCCGCCGGTGCCCGGCCCAGTCGACCGCCGTCTCCTTCCCGCACCGCCCGCAGAACCGGTGGGTGTCGTGCCAGACGGCGAGTCCGGTCGTCATGGCCAGGAGGTTCCCCTCCAGCGGCGGCAGCAGGCCCCCGATCTCCCGCAGGCCGGCGAGGCAGCGCCACCGCGCCGAGGTCGCCCGCCGCATGTTCGGGATCCAGGTCGACGGCGACGTAGGTGACACCACCCGCCTCGCCGAGGAGCCACACGTCCTCGAGGTCGCGGCCGAGGTCCTCGAGGCGGGGGTGGTGCAGCGTCGACGGGTCGGCCGCCGAGACGCCGACCTTGCCGCCGCAGATCGGGACGACCCGCACCTCGGACCGGGCCAGGTGCTCGGCGAGTCGGTCGGGGTGCTTGCGGAGCAGGCCGAGGCGATCGAGGCCGGCGGTGCTGAGCGGGTTGGACGAACGGGCCATGCCCGCATCTTGGCTCGGCGGTCGCGCTCGTAGGCTCGCAGCGATGACGACGACCGCTCCCTACGGCTCCTGGCGCTCTCCGATCACGGCGGAGTCGCTCGTCGAGCACGCCGTCCGGCTGGGGCAGATCGCCTCGGTCGGCGGCGCCGTCTTCTGGGTCGAGGGGCGGCCCTCCGAGGGCGGGCGTCAGGTGGTCGTGCGACGGGACGCGGACGGCTCGACGGCCGACGTGGTGCCGGACGGGTTCGGGGCCCGCACGTTGGTGCACGAGTACGGCGGACGGTCCTACGCCGTCGCCCCCGACGGCGCGTGGCTCGTCTTCTCGAACTTCGCCGATCAGCGGCTGTACCGGGTGGCGCTCGACGGGTCTGCGGTCGCAGCCGTCGCACTGACGCCGGAACCGGAGACGCCGATGGCGACCCGTTTCGCCGACGCCGAGATCTCGCCGGACGGCGAGTGGATCCTGTGCGTGCGGGAGCGCCACCTCGGTCCGTCCTCCGGCGACGTCGTCAACGACATCGTCGTGGTGCCGGCCGCCGGGGGGAGGCGCTCGTCCTGGCCCAAGGGCGCGACTTCTTCTTCGCCCCGCGGCTGTCACCCGACGGCGCCGAGGTGGCCTGGCTCACGTGGGACCACCCGAACATGCCCTGGGACGGGACCGAGCTGTGGCGGGCGTCGTTCGCGAACGGCCGCATCCTCGGAGCGCCGACCTCGGTGGCCGGAGGGCCGACCGAATCGGTGACCCAGCCCCGGTGGTCGCCGGCGGGCGACCTCCACTTCGTCTCCGACCGGACCGGGTGGTGGAACCTCTACCGGGCGGGCGAGGAGGCACCCATCGAGGCGAGAACGGCCGAGTTCTCCGGGCCGGACTGGGTGTTCGGGCAATCCACCTACGACTTCTTCGACGACGGCCGGATGGCGGTGGTGTGGACGGAGGGAAACGTCGCTTCCCTCGGTGTCGTCGGGCTCGAAGGCGGCCTGACGCCGGTCCCGAACGAGTTCTCCTCGATCGGGTCCCTCCGGGCCGTGGGGTCGTCCGAGGTGGTCGCGATCGCCGGCTCGCCGACATCGTCCTCGGCCGTCGTCCGCTTCGCATCGACCACCGGCGCGGTGGAGGTGCTCAAGTCGAGCCGGGCCGCAGGTGTCGACCCGTCGTACCTGTCGCGGCCCGAGGCGATCGAGTTCCCGACCGAGGGCGGCGCCACCGCCCATGCCTTCTTCTACCCGCCGACGAACGGCGACTTCGAGGCCCCGGAGGGTGAGCGGCCGCCCCTGATCGTGATGAGCCACGGCGGGCCCACGAGCGCCAGTGACGCCGTGCTCGACCTCGGCCTCCAGTACTGGACCAGCCGGGGGTTCGCGGTCGTGGACGTCAACTACGGCGGCTCCACCGGCTACGGCCGCGAGTACCGCAACCGCCTCCAGGGCAACTGGGGGATCGTCGACGTCGACGACTGCTGCAACGCCGCCCGTTGGCTCGCCGACGAGGGCCGGGTCGACGGCGCCCGCATGGTCATCCGGGGCGGGTCGGCCGGCGGCTACACGACCCTCGCCGCGCTGGCCTTCCGGGACGTGTTCGCGGCCGGCGCCTCCCACTATGGGGTGGCCGATGCCGAGGCGTTGGCCAAGGACACCCACAAGTTCGAGAGCCGCTACCTCGACGGCTTGATCGGCCCGTACCCCGAAGCGCGCGACGTTTACGTCGAGCGGTCGCCCATCCACCACACCGACTCCCTCGACAAGCCGATGATCCTGTTCCAGGGCCTCGAGGACAAGGTCGTCCCCCCGGAGCAGGCGGAGATGATGGCCGAGGCGTTGCGGACCAAGGGGATCCCGTTCGCCTACGTGCCCTTCGAGGGCGAGCAGCACGGCTTCCGGCAGGCCGCCACGATCGTCCGGGTGGCCGGCGCGGAGCTGTGGTTCTACGGGCGGGTGCTCGGGTTCGGCCCGGCCGACGAGATCGAACCCGTCCACATCGAGGGCGAGGAGGCGTTGCGGTCATGAGCCTCTCGGACGGCATGTGCCGGTCTGCTCGACACCGTCAGCTACTGACGATGAGGGTCCGCGTCTGCCGGGTCGTAGCGCGCCGACCAACCCTGCCAGGCGAACGCGCCGGCGGTGGCCTCGTCGAGTCCGTGGTGGAGGAGGTGACGGGCCAGCTTCCCCTTGACCGCCTTGGCGTCATGGCCGGTGGTACCGGTGAACGTGGACCGGACGAGGAGGTGCTTGCGACTGCGTCGCTCGATCGACTCGAGGTCGATGGCGCCGCGGTGCTCGTTCGGCAACAGGTCGACGATCGTCCCCGCCGGCCGGTGGCGGAGCGCCTCGGTGAGATGGGGCCGCCAGTGCCGGTCGAGTCGGCCGAGGCCCGCCAGGGTGACGTCGAACTTGAGCCGGTGGTCGGGCAGCGGATCGGTGGCGGCCACCAGTCCGGCCAGCGCCGAGGGTACGAGCACCCGGGCGCGGCTCGCGTCGTCGAGGCTGCCGGCGTCGAGGTGCTCCCACACCACTCCGGTGTAGCGCTGGTGCGCCGGGAGCGCCCGGCCCCGGCCGGCGGCGACCTCGGCCGTCGCCTGCAACGCGCGTTCGAGCAGCCCGCCGGATACGCCGAGCTGCTTCGGTCCCAGCTCCTCGAGGGACGCGGCCAACGCCTGGACGACCTCCGCCCGCGGCCCTGCCAGCCGCCGGCCGAACGCGCCCGCTGGTCGGCTTCCATCGACCGGCCCCTCCGGCCGCCTTCCCCTCTGACGGCGGCAGCAACAGATACAGCGTTTGGTGGGCCCTTCTGGTCGTGGAAACGGACTTCGTGGGCCCCTTCGGCGACCAGAAAGGTCCACGAAACGGCGTCGGTGGGTGGTGGGGGCGGTGGGACTCGAACCCACAACCAGCGGCTTAAAAGGCCGACGCGCTACCTGTTGCGCCACGCCCCCGGACCGGCCGAGGCTACGCCCTCAGTCCGTCGTGACGATCAGCGTCTCCACCGTGTTGCCGAAGGTGGACTGGAGGCGGGCGGTGTCCTCCAGGAGGGACGCGCCCTCGGGGCCGCCGAGGCCGGCGCCGAGGGCGTCACCGTCGGCGAAGGCGAGCTCGGCGGTGCGCCAGTACGGGCCGCTGACGCAGCGCCCCGAGGAGAACGATGCGATGCCCGGCAACGAGCGACAGATCGATGCGTGGGTCTCGAGGTAGTCGGCGTCGAAGCCGTCGGGGTCGGCCGGTGCGCTCCAGAGCGCGATGAGCTTCATCATGGGTCGGCAACCTAGAGCCCTGGGTAGCGTGTCGGCCATGGACGCAGACCAGGCCCGGGCCCTCCTCGGCGAGGAGCGCGACCGCCTCTCGAGCATCAAGTCCGACCTCGACGCGGCGAAGGAGGACGCGGAGCAGGACTCGTCCCATGAGGTCAGCTCCTATGCCCAGCACCAGGCCGACGTCGCCACCGAGACGTTCGATCGGGAGAAGGACCTGTCGATCCTCGACAACATCGAAGGCGAGCTGTCGGCCATCGAGCACGCACTCGAGCGCCTCGACGCCAACACCTACGGCACGTGCGAGGCGTGCGGGAAGGCGATCGGTGACGACCGCCTCGAGGCGATGCCGGCGACCCGCTTCTGCCTCGACGACCAGGGCCGGGCCGAGCGGGAGCAACGGGCGGCGGCGCCCAACGAGATCGTCGACCAGGACGACACGACGTCCGGCTGATGGCGCGGCAAGGCGGGCACGCTCCTCGTGGTGACCGGCGGCGCCGCCGCGGTCGCAGCGGGCGCGCTCGGGACCGTCCTCAGGGATGGCGATTCCCGCCACCGCATCGAGCGCCGCGTGCGGATCATGCGCCTGACCGCCCGCCGCAGCGTCCACTTCGCCGTGGCGAAGGTCCGGGGCGGCGGCGCCACCGAGGAGCAGCGGGCCGCGCTCGACGAGCAGTTCGCCATCCGCACCGCCGAGGACGTGGCCGCGGTCCTCGGCGACATGAAGGGCGCCATCATGAAGGCCGGGCCAGATGATCTCCTTCATCGCCGACGGTCTGCCGCCCGAGGCCCAGGCCGCGCTGGCCACGCTGCAGGCCGACGTGCCGCCGATGGCGCCGAGCCTCGCCGCCGAGGTGATCCGCGACGAGCTGGGCGACGACCCCGAGCGGGTGTTCCTCGACTGGGACCCGGTGCCGGTGGCGGCGGCGTAGCATCGGGCAGGTCCACCGGGCGGTCACCCGCGACGGGCGGGTCGTGGCCGTGAAGGTGCAGTACCCGGGCGTCGACAAGGCCATCAGGAGCGACCTCGACAACGCCGAGCTGCTCTACGGCATGTTCGCCAGCTTCGCCCTGAAGAACCTCGACGTGAAGGGCCTCGTCGACGAGCTGCGCGACGCGGATGGTCGACGAGCTCGACTACCGCCTCGAGGCGGCTGCCAGACGGAGTTCGCCGAGCTCTACGACGGGCACCCGTTCATCCGCATCCCGACGTGGTGCCGGAGCTCGGCACCCAGCGGGTGCTCACCAGCGAGTGGGTCGACGGGATGCGCTGGGACGAGTTCCTCGCCAAGGTCGACGAGCCGACGCGGCAGAAGGCGGCCGAGGTGCATGTTCCGCTTCGCCCAGGGCTCGATCCAGCACCACCGCGTCTTCAACGGCGACCCCCACCCCGGCAACTACCGCTTCCACGAGGACGGCACGGTCACGTTCCTCGACTTCGGCCTGGTGAAGCGCTGGGGTCCGGGCGAGCTCGAGAGCCTCAGCGACGTGCTCGACCGCATCCTCGACGACGACGTGGACGGGGCCATCTCGGCGGCCATCGACGCCGGCTTCCTCCCCGCGGACCACGGCCTCGACCCGCGGCACATCTTCGAGTACGTCAGCGGACCGTACGAGCCGTTCATGGCCGACGAGTTCACCTACTCGCGGGACTGGACCGGCGAAGGCGCTGCAGAAGGTCGTCGACATCAACGGCGACTACGGCGACGTCATCCGGGCGCTGAACATGCCGACGTCGTACGTGATCCTCGATCGGGTGGTGTGGGGCATGTCGGCACTGCTCGGCCGGTTGGAGGCGACGAACCGCTGGGGCGACCTCCTCGCCGAGTACCGCAAGGGCGCCCCGCCGGTGACGGAGCTCGGGAGGGTCGAGGCGGCGTGGCGCAGCTCACGCCCCTCCGCGCCGTAGCCGGGTACCTCCGCAAGTACCCGTTGGCGCCGCGCTACCCGCGGCGCACGGCAGTGCGCCTCACCGCCGGCGACGGGACGCGCCTCGCCGCCCACCGCGTGGCCGGCCCCGCCGACGCGCCCTGCACGGTCGTGCTCGCCCATGGGTTCGTGAACTCGACCCGGACGCCGGCGCTCCACGCCTTCGCCCACACCCTGGCCGACACCGTCGACGTGATCGTCCTCGACCTCCGCGGTCACGGGCGGTCGGGCGGCGTGTGCACGTTCGGACGCGATGAGCCGCTCGACATCGCCGCCGCGGTCGCGGCCGCCGACTCGACCAGGCCCGTCGTCACCCTCGGTGTCAGCCTCGGCGGCGCGGCCGTCCTCCTCCACGCCTCCCGCGACCCGGGGACGGTTGCCGGGGTGGTGGCCATCAGCGCCCCCGTGCGGTGGGGTGGCCTCGGCACCGCCGGTGCGGCCCGCATCGAGCAGTGGGTCGCCACCACCCGCGGCCGCCTCGTCCTCCGCCTCCTGCTCGGCACGCGGGTGTCGGCCGAGGTCCCCGCTCCGGCCGGGGCGGCCGAGGCGCTGGCCGCCATCTCGCCCGGGTTCACCATCGTGATCGCCGATCCGGACGACTGGTACTTCGGTCCGGAGCACGCCGAGCAGCTCCACGCGTGGGCGCAGGAGCCGAAGGCGCTGTGGTGGTACCCCGGCGGCGGCCACGGCACCGACCTGCTCACCACAGCGTTGGCGGCTCGACTCCTGTCGTCGATCGAGGAGCACCTGCGTGGTCGGGGCTCGGCTCGTGCATCCGGGGTGGCGCCGGACGGGGCGTGACCTCGTCCTCGCCATCCATGCCCTTGGCGATGAGGAAGCCCCGCGCCCGCTCCGTCTTCGGGTAGCGCTGCACGAGGGCCCAGAAGTCGGCCCCGTGACCGCCGACGACGAGGTGGGCCAGCTCGTGGACGATCACGTAGTCGATGACCCATCCGGGGAAGGCGCCGAGACGGGTCGAGAGGCGGATGGAGCGCTCGCTCGGGGTGCACGAGCCCCACCGCCACTCCTGGTTGTCGACCCACCGGATCGACTCCGGCTGCGGGAGGCCGTAGCGCGCCGCCAGCAGCTCGGCCCGAGCGGCGACGTCGATGGGCTCGGCGGCCCGCTTGCGCTGGAAGCGACCGACCATCTCGGTCACCCACTGCTCCTCCTCGGCCTTCGACATCCGGGCCGGGATCGACACCCGCACGACGCCGTCGACCAGTCGCGCCTGCACGGTCTTGCGCCGCTTCGGGCTGCGGATGACCTCGTAGCGCATCGCCGACGAACGTACCGCCGCGATCGGCCCGACCGGGAGATGGCCCGGTCGAACCGCCGTCGCTCACTCGCTGCGGGAGTCGGTGACCAGCCGGGGCTCGAGGGGGACGAACCGTTCGCCCCCCGTGACGACCGCCGTCCGCCGCGACCGTCAGCCAGCGGCCGGCCAGGTTGGGCGTGGCCTCCCCCGGATCGACGTCCATGCGGCGCTCCACGATGCGGATCACGCCGCCGTGGCTGATGGCGAGCAGCCGGTCGTCAGGGAACCGGGCCACCAGACGCCTCAGGGCGGTCGACACCCGGGCCCAGACCACGTCGTCGGGTTCGCTGTCGGGCACGCGGAGGGCGCGTCGGGTGACGGGGTCGAAGGCGTCAGGGTACTCGTGGATCAGGTCCTCGGTCAGGCGCCCGGAGAACGGGCCGACGTCGCGCTCCTTCAGGTCCGGCTCGACGACCACGTCGGCGGGGAGGCCGAGCTCGCCCGCGACGATGGCCGCCGTCCGCTGCGCCCGCCCGAGGTCGGAGGCCACGACGCGGGTGAAGCCGAAGCGGCCGAGGTGGGCCGCCGCGTCCACCGCCTGTTGCTCCCCGAGGTCGGACAGGGCGCGTCGGCCCAGCCCTGCCAACGACGCTCGGCGTTCCAGGTCGTCTGGCCGTGACGCAGGAGGAGCAGAGGGGTGGGCACGACCGGGGAGTCTCGCGTAGCGTCCTCCGGACCCATGGCGACTCTGCGGCTCTTCGCGGCGGCCCGCGAGGCGGCGGGAACGGGGCGGGCGACCGTCGACGGCTCGACCGTCGGTGCCGTGCTCGATGCCGCCGTGAGCACCTTCGGCGGGTCGTTCGCGACCGTGCTCGAGTCGTGCCGGGTGTGGGTGAACGGCGAGCCGGCGACTCGGGCCGATCCCGTCGAGCCGACGGACGAGGTGGCCGTGCTGCCCCCCGTCTCCGGCGGTTGACCCAGGTCGTGCAGGCCGTGCGCGCCGTCGCCCGACTGACGCCGCGGGTCGACATCGACGGCCCCCGCGTGAGGGTCGGCATGGCGTGGGCGGCCGTCTCGCTCGTCGCCCTCCTCCTCGGTCCGTTCGTCACCGCCCTCGTCTTCGCGGTCGTCGCGCTCGGCGCCGCGGGCCAGAGCGTGCGCTCCTGGCGACGCACCACTCGCCGGCCCTACCGACCCGTCGCCGTGGGTGGCGCCGCGATCTGTGCCCTGGCCGGCAGCGCCGGCCCGGCCGCCGTCGTCGCGGCCGCCGTCGTCACCGCGGTGGCGGCGGCGACGGCCCGGCAGCTGCGCTTCGGCGGCCGGACCTGGGATGCACCGTCGACGATCGCCATCGGTGTCGTGATCGGGACGGCGGCGGCGTGTCCCGCCCTCGTGCTCGACCAGTTCGGCGTCGTGGCCGCGACCGTGCTGTTGGTGGCGATCCACGGGGCCGACGCCAGCACCTTCATCGTCGGCTCCGGCGCCTCCTCGCCGTGGGAGGGGCCCGTGGCTGGCGCGGCCACCGTGGGTGCCGTCTCCCTCGCCGTGGCCGCCGTCCTCGTGCCCCCTTTCCGCGGGGTGAGCCCCTGGGTGCTGGGGGCGGTGGTGGCCGTCGGGGTGCCCCTCGGCGCCGTCGTCGGGACCGCCCTGCTCGGACGCGAGGAGGCGCCGGTGCCTGCGCTCCGGCGCCTCGATGCGTTGCTGGTCGTCGGGCCCGTGTGGGCCCTGCTGGCCCGCCTCCTCCTCGACCTGAGCTGAGGGGGTCGGGGGGGTCGAGCCGGCTAGGAGACCGTGACGGTCCCCTTCATCGTCGTCGGGTGGACCTCGCACTCGTAGGCGAGACGGCGGACAGCACGAACCCGGCGATGATCGTGTTGCGGTGGTTGTCGATGTGTCAGGCCACGATGGGGTCAAAGCGATTCACGCAGACCTAGCAGTCGATGCGGGCCAGAAGTTGGTCCAGCGTGACCCCCTCGAGGGTGTCGATCACGAGGTCCGCACGGGAGAGGTCGAGGCCCCGCGTGAGGACGTGGGGAACCGCCACGCACCAGAGCCCTGCGGCCTTGGCCGCGGCCACACCGGCGGGCGAGTCCTCGATCGCGACCGCCTCGGACGGGGCGACCTCGAGGGCCACGCAGGCCTTCAGGTAGAGGTCGGGCGCCGGCTTGGCCGGGCACGTGCCGTCGTAGAGCGAGACGTGCTCGAAGTGGTCGGTGAGGCCGAGTTGGTCGAGGAGGGGCGGCACCCAGGCCGCATCCGAGCTGGAGGCGATGGCCGTGCGGAGCCCGCGCCGGCGCGCCTCGGTGAGCAGGTCGACCACGCCGGGCATGGGCGCGTCGAGGGCGGCGATCGCGGGGACGTGGAGGGCCCGGCGCCGGCGGTTCGCCTCGTCCGGGTCGAAGGTCGGTCCGACCCGGAGGGCGAGCTCGTCGAGCGGGTTCCAGCCGCCGACGGTGCCGATGCCGAGGACCCATTCCTCGAGGAGCAGCTCGTGGCCGTGGTCGGCCCACGTCGCCCGCCAGGCGTCGAACTCCGGCGCCTCGGTGTCGGCGACGACGCCGTCGAAGTCGAACACGAGGGCGCGCACGGTCATGGCGCGGAGCGTAGGCAGCGGCGGCGATCGGTACGATCAGGGCATGTCCTCCGAGCGCCTGGCCCGCATCCTGGCCGCCGATTACGCCGACGCGCTCAGTGCTCTGACCCTCGACGAGGTGCGGGGTCGTCGCACCGAGTGCCAGGAGGTCGAGCTCGGCCTCTCCTACGCCCGTCGCCTGGTCCAGGGCCGCCTCGACATCATCCACGGCGAGCTCGAGCGCCGCGGCACCGGCGCCGGGCCCAGCGACGCGTCGGCCATCGTCGACCGCCTCAAGGAGGGCGAGCTCCTCGGCGACCAGGCCCGTCCGGCCGGCTTCGGACGCCTTCCCACGCTGATGGCACCCGACGAGGCCAGCGACGAGTTCTCCTCCGAGATCGACGAGGTCGCGGACGCCGAGTCGCTGGCCAACCTCCCCGACCTCGCCGATGAGGTCGTGCGCAAGCTGGCCGACCAGCTGACGACCCTCGAGCGGAGCCTCAGCGATCGCCGCCGGCAGGTGTTCGATCGCATCGACGCCTTCCAGGCCGAGATCGTGAACCGGTACAAGTCGGGGTCGGCGGACCCGAACCAGTTGCTGGGGTGATGGACGAGTCGCAGACCGATCGCGCCCACGACCTCGGCTAGTTCATCCGGGAGCAGCGCAACGGCGCCCGTCTCAGCCTCCGCAAGCCTGTCGGACCTGGCCGGGATCTCCAACCCCTACCTCAGCCAGATCGAGCGGGGGCTGCGCAAGCCATCGGCCGAGATCCTCCAGCAGATCGCCAAGGCCCTGCGCATCTCGGCCGAGACCCTGTACGTCCGGGCCGGCATCCTCGAGGAGCGCGAGGGCGACCGACGACCTGGCCGGGGCAGATCCTGCGCGACCCGTTCCTCACCGAGGACCAGAAGCAGACGCTGCATCAAGGTGTACCGTCGTTCCGCCACGAGAACGACCTGCCGTCGGCCCCCGAGGGCACCCTCTCGGAAGAAGTCCCGCCTCGCCGGGTTGATTCCGGTCGTGCGTTCGCTCGCCGTGCTCTCGATGCACACGTCCCCACTCGCCCAGCCCGGTACGGGCGACAGCGGCGGGATGAACGTGTACGTGCGCGAGCTGGCCTCGGCGCTGGCCCGGGCCGGGGTGCACTGCGACGTCTACACCCGCGCGTTCGACGCCGACCTCCCGCCGATAGTGACGGTCGAGCCGGGCCTGCGCGGTGCACCACGTGCCGGCCGGTCCGCTGGCTCCCGTGCCCAAGGAAGCCCTCCACGGTCTGGTGCCGGAGTTCACCCAGGCCGTCCTCGGGCGGATGGCGGCCGGCCATCGGCCCGATGCCCTCCACGCCAACTACTGGCTCTCGGGCATCGCCGGGCACACCATCAAGCACGAGCTCGACCTCCCGCTGGTGTCGACGTTCCACACCCTCGCCCGGGTGAAGGCCGAGGTCGACCTGGCCGACGACAGCGACCACCGCAGCGCCGAGCCGAGGCCCGGATCATCGGCTGCTCCGATGCCGTCCTCGCCTCCTGCGAAGACGAGGTCGCCCAGCTGGTGCGGCTCTACGGCGCCGATCCGGGCCGTATCGAGATCGTGGCCCCCGGCGTCGACCACGCCTTCTTCGCCCCCGGCCAGCGCCGCCAGGCCCGCCGGGCGGTCGGCCTCCCGGACGGGCGGGCGCATGCTCCTCTTCGTCGGCCGGATCCAGCCGCTCAAGGGGCTCGACGTCGCCGTCGGCGCGCTGGCCGAGCTGGCCGACCGGTGCCCCGACGCGTTCCTCGTCGTCGTCGGCGGGCCGAGCGGGCCGGCCGGCCAGATCGAAGTCGACCGCATGCACCTGCTGGTCCGCGATCTGGGCCTCCAGGACCGGGTGCGGTTCGTCCCGCCCCAGCCCCACGAGCTGCTGTCGACCTTCTACCGGGCCGCCGACGTGTGCGTCGTGCCGAGCCGGTCGGAGTCCTTCGGGCTCGTGGCCCTGGAGGCCGCCGCCTGCGGCACCCCCGTCGTCGCCGCCGCCGTCGGCGGCCTCACGAGCCTCGTCGACCACGGCCGGACGGGCTTCCTCGTCGAGGGTCGCGACCCCGCGTCGTTCGCCGACGCCGTGGCCGAGGTGCTGTGCGACCCGGTCGTCGCCGCCGAGGTCTCGCGACAGGCGGCCATCCGGGCCCAGGGCTACACGTGGTCGATCGCCGCCGCCCGCCTGCGCCGGCTGTACGCCGACCTCACCTCCCGCCAGCTGGTCGAGTGCCCGTAGAGCCCGCGTCGAGCGAGCAGCTCGACGAGCTCGGCGTGCTGATCCGGTCCTGGGCGGACCGCGCCCACGACGACAACGACCTCGTCCTCGCCGTCGACCAGCTGCCGCGCCCGTCGTCGGGCCCCGGAGGCGGGGACCGCCGCTGGTTCATCCGGCTGGCGGGCGAGGAGAAGCAGTTCACGACGATCTGGTTCCACCTCCGCGAGCGCACCCTGCACTTCGAGACCCAGTTCATGCCCTCCCCGGAGGAGCACCGCGAGCAGCTCTTCGAGTACCTGCTGCGCCTGAACAACAAGCTGTTCGGCGTCCGGTTCTCGATCGGCGACGAGGACGCCGTCTACCTGATGGGCCAGCTGCCGTGGTCGGCCGTGGACGAGGACGAGCTCGACCGCATCGTCGGATCCGCCTACGCCTACACCGAGCAGTACTTTCGACCCGCCATGCGCATCGGATACGAGTCGAAGTTCCAGGGCTGAGCAGGGCGTTTGTCTGCGGGTGAGGCCCCCGGTACGGTGACTCGCAACGACGAGCCCGAGGGGCCGAACGTCGTCATTCGTTCGGGGAAGTGCGAATGGCGGGGGGAGGTTCCTCGGGCTCCGTCGCGTTTCGGGGCTCGTGTCCGGATGATCCCGTCGGGCAGGGGATTGCCGCCGCCGGGGCGAACCCAGTACCGTGCACCCCGGTCCGAAGGCGGACCGGCGGCATCCCCCACCATGACTCCACTCCATCGACTCGCGTCCCTGCCTCTGGTGTTGGCGATGGTGGTGGGCCTGGCCGCCCCGGCCGGCGCCGCCTCCACCGCTTCGGCGCGCCAGCGTCAGGCCGAGGTCCGCGCCGCCAAGGCCAAGGCGGCCTCGCAGCTCAATGGGCTGAAGGCCACCGATGACCAGCTCGAGAAGGCGGTCGCCGCCCTCGCCACCCAGGTGCGGGCCCAGAACGCCAAGGTCGCGTCGGCCCAGCAGGCGGTCGGCGTCGCCGACGCCGCGGTCAAGTCGGCCGAGAGCCGGATCACCACCACCGAGGCGGAGATGACCGGTCTGCACGGCTCCGTCGTCGACCGGGCCGTCGAGGCCTACGTCCGACCGCAGCAGTCGACGTTGGCGGGGCTCTCCGACGCCAGGAACCTCGAGGACGCCAGCCGTCGCGCCTCGATGCTGCGCCAGGTGGCGAACAGCGATCGCGACGTCCTCGACGAGCTTCGGGCCACCAAGGAAGACCTGGCCATCGAGCGGGAGAAGGCCGACGCCGCGAAGAAGGTGGCGGCCGACCGGCGCGCCGCCGCCAACCAGCAGCTCGCGGCCTACAAGGCCAACCTGGCCGAGAAGGCGCGCCTCGAAACGGCCCTCGACGCCCGCATCAAGGAGGTCACCGGGGAGATCGAGGCGCAGTCCCGCGAGGAGGCCTCGATCCAGGCCCTCCTCAACAGCGAGGCGGCCAAGGCGGCGGCTACCCGCCGGGCGTCGCGCGACGCATCAGCCACCTCGGCCGCCTCCGGCGCGGCGGCGTCCGACAGCGGGGGACGCATCTCCGGGGCCGGCATGCGCTGGCCGGCGAGCGGCTCCGTGACCTCCGAGTTCGGCTACCGCTGGGGGCGCCTCCACGCCGGCATCGACATCGGGGCCGGCACCGGGGCCCCCATCCGGGCGGCCAAGTCCGGCACCGTGATCTTCTCGGGCGTCCAGAGCGGCTACGGCAACGCCATCATCATCGAGCACGGCGGCGGTCTCACGACCCTGTACGGCCACCAGAGCCGGCTCGTCGCCCGCGACGGCGACGAGGTCAGCACCGGCGACCTCATCGGCTACGTGGGCTCGACCGGGCACTCGACCGGGCCCCACCTGCACTTCGAGACCCGCATCGGCGGGTCGCCGCAGAACCCCCGCCGCTACCTGCCCTAGCCCGTAGCCTGCCGGCGTGACGAGGCTTCTGCTGGTCGGTGGCGGACGGATGGGCGAGGCCCTCCTGGCCGGGTTGGTGCGGGCGTCGTGGGCACCGATCGAGGAGCTGGCGGTAGCCGAGAAGGTGCCGGCGCGCCGCGAGGAGCTCGCGGCGACCCATCCGGGCCTCCTGGTCGTCGAGGACCCCGTCGAGGCGGACGGCGCCATCGTGGCCGTCAAGCCCGGCGACGTCCCGGCCGCCTGTCGGGCCATCGTCGCAGCCGGGACCTCCCGGGTGCTGTCGATCGCGGCCGGCGTCACCCTCGCCGCTCTGGAGGAGGCCTGCGGCCAGGGCCTGCCGGTCGTGCGGGCCATGCCCAACACGCCGGCACTGGTGGGCGCCGGCGCCGCCGCCATCGCCGCCGGGTCGCGGGCCACGGGCGCCGACCTCGACTGGGCCGAGGGTCTCCTCCGGGCCGTCGGCACGGTCGTGCGGGTGCCCGAGCACCTGCTCGACGCCGTGACCGGGCTCAGCGGCTCCGGACCGGCCTACGTGTTCCTCGTCGCCGAGGCGCTGATCGAGGCCGGTGTGCTCGCCGGCCTTCCGCGGGACATCAGCGTGGAGCTGGCCACCCACACCCTGTTGGGGGCGGCGCGCCTCCTGGCCGAGGGGGACGCGACGCCGGAGGTGCTGCGGGCCCAGGTGACCTCGCCGGGCGGCACGACCGCCGCCGGGTTGCGCGCGTTGGAGGCCGCCGGCGTTCGATCGGCCTTCCTGGAGGCCGTCGCCGCCGCCACCGAGCGCTCCCGCGAGCTCGGGCGCGGCTGAAGCCCCTTCAGCCCCACTTTCCACTTTCGGCACATTGGCGTACCCTCCGCCCTGCGGAGAAGGGGTGATGCCACGATGGCTGAACGAGCATCGCGCCCGGCCTACCTCACGGTGGCCGAGGTCGCGGACATGCTGCGGGTTTCCAACATGACGGTGTACCGGCTGATCAACAGCGGGTCCATGCCGGCGGTGCGGGTCGGGAAGTCCTATCGACTCACCGAAGCCGACGTCGACCGGTACCTGGCCCAGGGCTTCACCGAGACCGGGTAGAGCCGTCCCCTAGGTTCGGCGCTCCATGGGCCGCACGTACGACACCGTCAGCTTCCTGTCCGACTACGGGACCCAGGACGAGTTCGTCGGCGTGGTCAAGTCGGTCATCCGGTCGATCGCGCCGGCGGCCGTCGTCATCGACCTCACCCACGAGATCCCGCCCCACGACCTGCGGGCGGCGGGTCTCGCCCTCGTCCGTAGCGCCCAGTACCTGGCGCCCGGCGTGATCCTCGCCGTCGTCGACCCCGGCGTCGGCACCGACCGCCGCGCCGTCGCCGTCGAGGTCGCCGGCGGGGAGGGCATCTTCGTCGGGCCCGACAACGGGCTCCTCGCCTCGGCGGTGGCCATGACCGGTGGCGCCGAGCGGGCGGTCGAGGTGACCAATCCGGACCTCCAGCTCGTGGCGCCCGGGCCGACGTTCGCCGGACGCGACGTGTTCGCCCCGGCCGCCGCCCACCTGTGCAACGGCGTCGACCTGCTCGACCTCGGCCCCGAGGTGGACCCGATCACGCTGCGGCCGGGGATCCTGCCGTTGAGCGAGACCACGGCCGACGGCATCAAGGCCGAGGTGCTGTGGGTCGACCGCTTCGGCAACGTGCAGCTGAACGTCGACCCCGACGACATCGCCGTCCTGGGGGACCGGATGCGGGTCCGGTTCGGGGAGACGGGGGTGCGCACGGCGGGCCTGGTGCGGACCTACGGGGACCTGAAGGCGGGCCAGCTCGGTGTGATCGTCGACAGCTACGGCCTGGTGTCGCTGGCCTTCGACCGCCTCCCGGCCGCCTCCGAGCTCAAGGTGTCGGCCGGCGACGGCATCACCCTCGAGGCCCTGTCGTAGCTAGCGGGCGATGACCAGGAACTGGATCATCGCCGCCGCGAAGATGAGCAACAGCAGGAGCCCCAGGACGATGGTGGTGGCCGGTCGCACCGGCCAACCCTAGGGGAGGGGCTCAGCGCAGGTGCGCAGCCAGGCGGCGGATCTCCTGCTCGAGCGGGCCGAGCCCCTCGACCTTGCCGAGGCACACGGCCACGCCGATCTCGGCCGCCGCCGCCTCCACCACCGGGTCGGCGAAGGCGGTGTAGAGGATCACGTGCTGGTCGGGATGGGCGGCCCGGATGCGACGGGCCGTCTCGAGCCCGTCCATCGACGGCATCTTGTAGTCGATCACGACCACGTCCGGGGCCCCGTCGTCGACCGCCGTGATGGCCGACGGACCGTCGGAGGCGCCGCCGATGACCTCGAAGCCGTCGACGCTGAGCATCGTCGTGAGCATGCGACGCACGTGGTCGGTGTCATCGACGACGAGGACACGGATGGCGGCTCCCACAGCGTCGGCAGCGTACGACATGTCCGACCCCGTCACGGGGCCCGACCTCCGTCCAGGGCCACCAGCGCGTCGAGGACGAGCACCAGTCGGGGGCTCGCGGTCACCGCGACCGGCGCGGCCGGCGGTTCCGGCGCCGGCGCCGGGGACCGGCGCGGGAACCGGCTCGGGCTCGGGTGTCGGGCGGGGCGGCGCCGTCGCCGCGGGTGCGGTGGTCGGCGGGGCCGCGGTCGGCGCCGGCGGGGCGCCGCCGTGGGGGCCGGCGCGGTCCGCGAGGGCGGGCCGTGGTCGTCGGCGCCGGGGCCGCGGTCGGTGCGGGACCGGGTGCGGGACTGCCACCCGACGCCCCGCCGCGGAGTCGCATGAAGACCTCGGTGACCCAGAGCTGCCCCGAGCCGTCGGCGACCACGCCGACGCCGATGTGGGTGAGGGCGGGATCGAGGATGTTGGCCCGATGGGCCGAGCTGTTCATGAACGCCTCGTGGATGGCGGCGACGTCACCGCCGAAGCCGACGTTCTCGGCCAGCTTCTCCCAGTCCTGGGTCACCTCCTTCGACAGGTTCGGGTTGTGGGCCAGGCGGTTGTCGTCGGCCATGCGCTGCGACCACCGCCGGGCGATGGCCGTGAGCTCGCCGTCCACGGTGAGGGTCCCGAGGCCACGACCGGAGCGGGCGGCGTTGACCCGCCCGACGAAGTCGCTCTCGGCGCCGGCGTCCGGATCCGCGGAGGCGGCCGACAGCCCCGTCAGCACCAGCACGACGCTCACCAGCGCGACGAGCGCCACCCGCCCGGCCGACCTCGACGGCGTCACCGGGGGTCCAGCTCGTGGAGCTGCTCGAGGACGAGGACGAGCCGGGCCGGCGCCGATCGCTCCTCGACCGTCACGGGCGGAAGGCCGGACGTGGGCGGGGTCCGGACCGCCGCGGCAGCGGCGGCCGCCGGGCGCAGCTTCATGAACTGGTGGGCGGTGAACAGGGCGCCGTCGCGTCCCACGGCCACCCCGACGCCCACGTGGGTGAAGTCCGGATCCACCAGGTTGCGATAGTGGGCCGGACTCTTCACGAACGCATCGTGCAACCTCGGGACCGTCATGCCCACCCCCACGTTCTCGCCGAGCTTCTGCCAGTCGGCGCGCACCTGGCGGGCGAGGTCCGGGTTGTGGGAGATCTCGTCGGCGTCGGCCATCCTGCGGGCCCACGCTCGCGCCACGGCCACCAGCTCGGGGTGGACCTCGAGGGGCGCCAGCCCCTTGCTCACCCGCAGCGCATCGATCCGCTCGACGAACTCCCGCTCGGCGACGACGGGGTCGGCGGGGGCGTCCTGGGCGGCGGCCGGGCGGGCGAGCGGGAAGGCGAAGGTGCCGAGGAGCGCGGCGACGAGGACGATCACCAGTCGGCGCACGGACGAGGTATCGGCCTCGGCGGGCCGGCGGTTGAGGCGGGGGGACTTGCGGATGCTCCCCCGGGCCGGGAAACCTGCGCCGGTGCCCACGGCCTCCCGCGCATGAACCTCGCCTCCATCATCGACGGCCACCCCGACGACACGCTCGCCTTCATCAGCCGCGGCCGTCGTACGACCTACGGCGAGCTGCGGGCCCAGGTCACGGAGCTCCGGAGCGGCTTGGTGCGCCTCGGCGTCCAGCCCGGCGACCGGGTGGCCATCCTCTCGGCCAACAACTGGTTCTTCGCCGTCAGCTACCTCGCCGCCCTCGGTGCCGGCGCCGTGGTCGTCCCCCTCAACCCGTCGAGCCCGTCGGCGGAGATCCGCAACGAGCTCAACGTCATCGGCGCCCGGGTGGCCATCGTGGGCCCGAGCGGTCGCGACGCCATGGCCGGCATCGGAAGCGGGGCCACCCCGGTGGAGCACGTCGTCGTCCCGGACGGCGTGGAGCTGGCCGGGGCCACGCCCCTGGCCAAGCTCATGGGCGCCGATCCCGTTCCGGTCGTGGATCGTGGGCCCGACGATCTGGCCGTCCTGATCTTCACCGCCGGCACGAGCGGCGCCCCTCGGGCCGCCATGCTCACCCACGGCAACCTCCGGGCCAACCTCGAGCAGATGCAGCGCCATCCCGGCCGCGCCCTCCGCCCGGACGACGTGAGCCTCGGGGTGCTGCCCCTCTTCCACATCTTCGGGCTGAACGTGCTGCTCGGACTGAGCCTCTACGCCGGTGCGTCGGTCGTGCTGGTCGAGCGCTTCGATCCGGCGTCCGCCCTCGACACGATCCGGGACCACGGCGTGACGCTCATCGCCGGCGCGCCGCCGATGTTCCAGTCGTGGGCCAACAGCCGCGAGGCCGACTCGTCCTCGATGGCCACCGTCCGCCTGGTGGTGTCCGGCGCCGCGCCGCTGCACCCCGATGTCTCCGAGGCCTTCGAACGTCGCTTCGCCCAGCCGATCTTCCAGGGCTACGGCCTCACCGAGGCGTCACCCACCGTCACCTCGTCGGTCATCGGTGGGATCGCCAAGCCGGCCTCGATCGGGCTTCCCCTCCCGGGGATCGAGGTGCGGCTGGTCGACGAGGAGGGCGAGGACGCGCTGCTCGGCGACGCCGGCGAGGTCTGGGTGCAGGGCCCCAACGTGTTCGTGGGCTACTGGGAGAACGCCGAGGCGACGGCCCGCGCCCTCACCGACGACGGCTGGTTGCGGACCGGCGACGTGGCCGTGCTCGACGACGACGGCTACCTCTTCCTCGTCGACCGGGTCAAGGACCTGATCATCGTCTCGGGCTTCAACGTCTACCCGGCCGAGGTCGAGGATGCGCTCATCGAGCACCCGGGGATCGCCGGTGTGGCCGTCGTCGGCGTCCCCCACCCGCATTCGGGCGAGACGGTCAAGGCGTTCGTCGTGCCGGCGGACGGTCACCACCTCGAGGAGGACGAGGTGATCGAGTTCTGCGCCGGTCGGTTGGCCCGCTACAAGTGCCCGACGAAGGTCACGTTCGTGCCCGAGCTCCCGACGGGGACGGGCGGGAAGCTGCTCCGGCGGGAGCTGCGCTGAGCTCGCCGGTCGCGGGCCGCGCCGAGGTCGGGGTCGCCCGCCGTCGCTGACCGCCGGTGGCGACGAGGAAGCCGGCGAAGATCACCGAGATGCCGATCACGAGCGTCACGGCGAACCCGTCCATCTCGTCGAGCACCGAGTTGAGGACCCCGCTGCTCGACAGCACGACGGTACCGAGCGCGATGAGCACGTTCGACCACAGCATCCGGCCCCTCCGATAGCGGAACGCGCTCCACGCGGCCCCGAGGAAGATCGTCAGTGCCCCCAGGCCTGAGAACGAGGCGGCGAAGATCCGCGGGCCCGGGCCGAACACCTTCGACCCCTGCACCAGCTCGTCCGACGGCAACGCGCCGTGAAGCGGCTCGGTGAGCACGACGCCGGCGGCGAAGGCGCACAGCAGGGCCACGACGGCGCTCACACGGTCGCCCCGCTCCCGGCCGGCGAGCAGGTACACCGTGCCGAGGGCGAGGAACGGCACGTTGACGATGGCCCCGAAGAGGTAGAAGAGCCGGAAGGTCAGGGGCGACCAACCGAGGGCGGCGCCGGCGGCGAGCGCGAACGCGGCGAGGGCGAAGAAGGCGAGGGCGATCGACCAGGCCAGCTCGTGACGCCGTTTCCGGGCCAACCATCGCTCGAAGGTCGACGCCGAGAACGCCAGGGCGATCAGGGCGGCGCCGACGGCGAGGGCGGTGTGCATCGCACCCATCGTGGCAGGCGAACGGGCCCTGGAAGTCGAAGAAGAAGCCTCGGTGGTGACGCACTACGACGTGTTGGGGGTCACAAGCGACGCGCCGCTCGAGGACATCAAGCGGGCGTACTACGAGCGCGCCCGCCGCTACCACCCGGACGCGCACGCCGCCTCCGCGGCTCCGGTGCGGGCCGAGGCCGAGCGGACGATGCAGTCGTTGAACTCGGCCTGGTCGGTCCTCCGAGACCCGTCCCGCCGGCGGCGCTACGACCGCGCTCGTCCGGACGGCGTCGACCGCTCCGCATCCCTCGGACGTGCGCCGGTCACGCCCGCACCCGGACCGGCGCTCCCGGGCCGAGCTGGGGAGCGGGTTCCAGCACTGGATCGGCTCCACGGGACTGTCCACCCGCATCGGCGGTCGACGCAGCCTCAACCTGCGGGTCACCGGCTCGTCCCTGGCCGCCTTGGAGGCCCTGGTCCCGGACGGGCTCGTCGGCCTTCACGCCGAGGGCACCTCCATCGGAGACGGCGACCTCCGCCACCTCCAGGCCATGCGCAGCCTGCGCTCCGTCGACCTCGCCCGCACGCGCGTCACCGACGTCGGGCTCATCCACCTCCTCGGGTGCGTCGACCTCGAGATCGTCAGCCTCTGGGACACGACCGTGAGCGACGACGGGCTGGCGCTGCTCGGGCGCCTCCCGAACCTCCGCCACCTCGGGCTGGGCAACACCGCGGTCACCGACGCCGGCCTCCGCCACCTCGCCGGCCTGCGGCGGCTCCGCCTCGTCCAGCTCACGGGAACGGACGTCGCCGGGCCGGGGTTGCGCCACCTGCACGGCCTCCCCGAGCTGGCCTCGGTGACGTTGCCGTGGAGGGTGCGGGGACGCGACCGCCGGCTCCTCCGCTCCTCGCTGCCGCGCCCCGCCGTCCTCGCTTGAGCGACGCCTGACGGAGTGGCTCGTGCGATTGTGAACCGGCCGGTCGGGACCTCCTACCATGACGTCGTGGCAGATGGTCAGGCGAAGCGGCGGATCCCCGAAGCGACCGTCGCCCGGCTGCCCGTCTACCTCCGGAGCCTCCTGGAGGTGGCCGAGACGAAAGCGCCGACCATCTCTTCCGAGCGCCTCGCCGAGCTGGCCGGGGTGAACGCGGCCAAGGTCCGCAAGGACCTGAGCTACCTCGGCTCCTACGGCACCCGCGGTGTCGGCTACGAGGTCGAGTACCTGCTCTTCCAGATCAGCCGTGAGCTGGGCCTCACGCAGGACTGGCCGGTGGCGATCATCGGCATCGGCAACCTGGGCCACGCCTTGGCCAACTACCGCAACTTCTCGGCTCGTGGCTTCCGGATCGTCGCCCTCCTCGACGCCGACCCGACCAAGGTCGGCAAGCAGGTGGCCGGCCTGGCCATCCGCTCGCTCGACGATCTCGACGACGTCGTGGCCACCGACGGCGTGTCCATCGGGATCATCGCCACCCCGGCCCACGTGGCCCAGGAGGTGGCCGACCGTCTGGTCGCCGCAGGGGTCACCTCGATCCTCAACTTCGCCCCCGCCATCCTCTCGGTGCCGGCGGGCGTCTCGCTGCGCAAGGTCGACCTCTCGATCGAGCTCCAGATCCTGAGCTTCTACGAGCAGAGAGCCGCCGGGTTCGCCGACGCCGACGCGGAGGCCGGCACCACCGGCGCCGGCGTCGAGAGCACGGCCGTCTGATGCCGGTCGCGGCCACGGCGCAGTACCCCGTGAACCTGGTCCTCACCGGCCGGCCCTGCCTGGTCGTGGGCGGGGGTCGCGTCGCCCTCCGCAAGGTCGAGGGGCTGCTCGCCTGCGAGGCCACCGTCACGGTGGTCGCGCCCGAGGTGGACGAGGAGCTCGCCGCCCTGCCCGTCACCGTGCTGCGCCGCCCCTACGAGGCCGGGGAGGCGGGCAGCGGCGGCTACCGGCTGGTCATCACCGCCACCGACGACCGCGCCGTCAACCAGGCCGTGCACGACGATGCCGACGCCGCCGGCGTGTGGGTCAACAGCGCCGACGACCCCGACCGCTGCTCGTTCACCCTCCCGGCCGTCGTGCGGCGGGGGCCCCTGATGTTGACGGTGGCCACCGGGGGCCACAGTCCGGCCGTGTCCTCGTGGCTGCGGGGACGACTGGCCGACGAGTACGGGCCGGAGTACGAGACGCTGCTCGCGCTCGTGGCCGAGGCGCGGGCCGCCATCCAGGCCGACGGGCGATCGACCGAGGGGCTGGCTTGGCAGAGCGCTCTGGAGTCGGACATGCTCTCCCTGATCCGGGGGGGCCTCATCTCCGAAGCGAGGGAACGCCTCAAGACGTGTCTGTCGTCGTCGTAGGGCTCAATCATCGAACCGTCCCGCTCGACGTCCTCGAGCGGATGACCGTCAACGACGCGCGCCTGCCCAAGGCGCTGTACGACCTGCGCACGCGGCCGAACCTCAGCGAGGCGGTCGTGCTCTCGACGTGCAACCGCACGGAGATCTACGCCGTCGCCGAGCGCTACCACGGCGCCATCGACGACATCCGCACGTTCCTGACGGACCTCTCCGGCCTCGACATCGAGGCGTTCTCCGACCACGTCTACGCCTACCACGACGACTTCGCCGTCTCCCACCTGTTCAAGGTGGCCTCGGGCCTCGACTCCGCCGTCCTCGGCGAGAGCGAGATCCTCGGGCAGGTCCGCACCGCCTTCGAGAAGGCGCAGGAGGAGGACGCAGCCGCGTCCGAGCTCGGCCGGCTGTTCGGCTCGGCCCTCGCCGTCGGCCGCCGGGTCCGGGTCGAGACCGGCATCGCCCGGGGCACGACCTCGGTCTCCCAGGCCGCCGTGGCCATGGCCGTCGACCGGCTCGGGTCGCTCGAAGGCCGGCGGATCCTCGTCCTCGGCGCCGGTGAGATCGGGCGCCGGCATGGCCGTGGCCCTGGCCGGCACCAGCGGCGTCGCCGACGTGCTCGTCGCCAACCGCACCCGCACCCGGGCGGTGGCCCTCGCCGCCCGCACCGGCGGCCGGGTCGTCGACTTCGGCGAGCTCGGCGATGCCCTGACCACGGTCGACGTGATGCTGACCTCGACCGGGGCGACGACCACCATCATCGACCGCGACGACGTCGAGGCGGTCATGGCCCATCGCGACGGCCGCCCGCTGCTCATCGTCGACGTCGCCGTCCCCCGCGACGTCGATCCGTCCGTCACCACGCTCCCCGCTGTGACGCTGCTCGACATGGACGACCTGCGCACCTTCGCGGAGCTCGGCATCGCCGAGCGTCGTCGCGAGATCGCCACCGTGCAGGCCATCGTCGACGACGAGGTGGAGCGGTACTTCGAGGCCGTCGCCGCCCGCGAGGTCGCCCCCCTCGTGGCCGGCCTCCGCGAGCGCGCCGAGACCATCCGGTCGGCCGAGCTCGAGCGCTACGCCGCCCGCCTCGCCGACCTGACGCCGCGAGAACGCGCCGCCGTCGAGGGGCTCACCAAGGGCATCGTGAACAAGTTGCTGCACGAGCCGACGGTCCGGCTCAAGGACGCCGCCGGCACGGCCAAGGCCGACCGCCTGGCCGACGCCCTGCGGGCCCTGTTCGACCTGTAGTGCTGCGCATCGCGACCCGGGGCAGCGCCCTGGCCCGCTGGCAGGCCGAGCACGTCGCCGACCTCCTCCGCGCCGGCGGCGCCGGCGACGTCGAATTGGTCGTGATCTCCACCGAGGGCGACCGCAGGACCGACGTCCCCATCGAGGCCATCGGTGGTCGCGGCGTGTTCGTGAAGGAGGTGCAGGCTGCGGTGCTCGACGGCCGGGCCGACCTCGCCGTCCACTCGGCCAAGGACCTCCCGTCGTCGCCGGAGCTGCAGCCCGCCGGCCTCGTCATCGCCGCCGTTCCCGAACGGGGCGACCCCCGCGACGCGCTCGTCGGGCTCGTCGTTGGCCGACCTCCCCACCGGCGGGGTCGTCGCGACGGGGTCCGTCCGGCGGCGGGTGCAGCTGGCCAACCTCCGGCCGGACCTCTCGTTCCAGGGTCTGCGCGGGAACATCGAGACCCGGCTGTCGAAGGTCGGCGGCGGCGTCGACGCCGTGGTCGTGGCCGCGGCGGCCCTCGTCCGCCTCGACCGCCCCGAGGCCGCCGCCGCCGACGTGCTGTCGCCCGACGTGGTCCTGCCCCAGGTCGCCCAGGGCGCCCTCGCCGTCGAGTGCCGGGACGACGACGCCGTCGTGCGCGCCGCGCTGGCCGCGCTCGGAGCACCCCGCCTCCCGCCGGGCCGTGGACGCCGAGCGCGCCTTCCTGGCCGAGCTCGGCGGCGGCTGCGACCTCCCGGTCGGGGCCTATGCCGAGGTCGACGGCGACGGCGACGGCCTGTCCGTGCGGGGCCTGGTGGCCAGCCACGACGGCCGCATCGTGGTGCGCGAGGCGGTCCGCGGCAACGACCCCGCCGCCCTCGGGCGAGCGCTGGCGGAGGCGCTGCTCGACGGCGCCGGCGCCCGCCAGCTCCTGGGCTGACCCGGCGATGACCGTCTACCTCGTCGGCGCCGGCCCCGGTGACCCGGGGCTCTTGACCGTGCGGGGTGCCGAGGTCCTCCGCCGGGCCGACGTCGTCGTCTACGACCGGCTGTCGATCGCCGCCCTCCTCGACCTCGCGCCGGCGTCGGCGGAGCGCATCAGCGTCGGCAAGACGCCGCGCGGACCGAGCACGCCGCAGGAAGAGATCAACCGGCTCCTGGTCGAGCACGGACAGGCCGGTCGCGAGGTGGTGCGCCTCAAGGGCGGCGACGTCTTCGTCTTCGCCCGCGGCGGCGAGGAGGCGGCGGCGCTGGCCGAGGCCGGCGTGGCGTACGAGGTCGTGCCCGGGATCACGTCGGCCATCGCCGTGCCCGCCTACGCCGGCATCCCGGTGACCCATCGAGGCGTCGCCACGTCCTTCACCGTCGTCACCGGTCACGAGGACCCGTGGGCGGCGACGGAGACCGACTGGGAGGCCGTCGCTCGCGTCGGCGGGACGATCGTCGTGCTCATGGGCGCGGCGACGCGAGCGGACATCGCGGTGCGGCTCATGGACGGCGGCCTCCCGGGCACCACGCCTGTCGCCGCCGTGCGGTGGGGCACCCGACCGAACCAGCGGACGATCCGCACCACCCTCGACGGGCTCGCCACAGCCGAGGTGGAGTCGCCCTCGGTCATCGTCATCGGCCACGTCGCGTCGATCGACCTCTCGTGGTTCGAGGCCCGACCCCTGTTCGGTCGCCGCGTCGTCGTCACCCGGGCGCGGGAGCAGGCCTCGGAGCTCCGGGCCCGCCTGGAAGCGCTGGGCGCCGAGGTCCTCGAGGTGCCGACGATCGCCATCGAGCCCGTCGCCGACGTCGACCTCCGCTCCGGCCTCGTCGGCGCCGAGTGGGTCGTCTGCTCCTCACCCAACGCCGTCACCGCGGTGACGGCGCAGTTGCACGACGCCCGCGCCTTCGGCCCCGCCCGCATCGCCGCCGTCGGTCCGGGCACGGCGGCCGCACTGGCGGCCTTCGGTGTCGTCGCCGATCTCGTTCCCGAGCGCAACGTGGCCGAGGGTCTCGTGGACGCGTTCCCCGTCGGCACCGGCCGGGTGTTCCTCCCGCAGGCGGCGGATGCGCGACCGGTGCTGGCCGACGGGCTGCGGGCCAAGGGGTGGCAGGTGGACACGGTGACCGCCTATCGAACGGTCCCGGTGGTCGTCGACGAACGGGCGCGGCGGGTCGCGGCCGGAGCCGACGCCATCACCTTCACCTCCTCGTCGACGGTGACGAACTTCTTGGCCGCGGCGGGGGCCGACGCCGTGCCCCCGGTGGTGGCCAGCATCGGGCCCGTGACCTCGAGCACCGCTCGCGATCTCGGCATCGAGGTCACGGTCGAAGCCGACCCCCACACCCTCGACGGGCTCGTCGCCGCCGTCGTCCGCTCCCTGGGAACCTGAACCGCCGCCGTCGTCGTCCAAGGGGCATGAGGACGACGAGCCGGCTCGGGCGCAGGATGGCGGTGACGGCGTTGGCCGTCGTGGTGCTGGGGTCGGCGTGCTCCCGGACCCCGGACCGGCCGGAGGCGCGTCCGCCGGGTGGGACCGGCGACCCGCTGCGCATCGACCCCGAGCTCATCGCCTCGCTCGAGGCGTTCTCGGCCTGCGACGACCTGCTCGACTACCTCCACACCGAAGGCGCCAAGCTGGTCGGGCCCTATGGGTTCGGTGGTGGTGCCGTCGGCTTCCCCGTCGACGCGATGGCCAGGGGCGCGGCGACCTCGGCCTCCCCGCCCACGACCGTGGCCGAGCCGTCCGCCGCGGATCCCGACCACTCGTCGACCAACGTGCAGGAGGAGGGCGTCGACGAGCCCGACCTCGTGAAGACGGACGGCCAGCGCCTGGTGACGTGGGGGCAAGGGCAGCTGCGGGTCGTCGACCTCACCGGTGACGCGCCGCGGCTGGCGGCCTCGTTGCCGATCGACGACGAGGATGGCTCCGACGCCCAGCTCCTCCTGACCCGCGACCGCGTGCTCGTCCTGCGGGCGGTGCAGCCCCAACCCGTCCCGATGTACCGGCCGTCGCCGGCCGGCGACCAGGCCGTCCGAGGTGGTGGCATCAGCGCCCCCGTCCCGTACCAGGCCGGTCCCGCCCGGACCCGCGTCACCGCCGTCGACGTCTCGGATCCCGGTGCGCCCCACGTCGTCGAGACCGTCACCCTCGACGGCAGCCTCGTCGCCGCCCGGATGGTCGAGGGCGTCGCTCGCCTGGTGCTGCGATCCGGCCCCGTCGACCTCCCGTTCCTCTTCCCGTCGGGCTCCGAAGCGAGCGTGAAGGTGGCCGAGGAGGCCAACCATCGCGTCGTCGCCGAGAGCACCCTCGACGACTGGCTCCCGGGGTTCACCGTCGGCGAAGGCCGCCGCCAGCGGCTGACCGACTGCGACGACGTGCGCCGCCCCGACGTGTTCAGCGGCGTGGGGATGTTGACGGTGGTGAGCGTGGACGCCTCCGACCCGCGGCCCGGACCGGGCGCCTCGGTGCTCGGTGCCGGCGACACGGTGTACGCCAGCGCCGCCCACCTCTACGTCACCTCCTCGGCGTGGACCCCCTCGGGCGCTCGCGCCGACTCGTTGGTGACGGACTCGACCGAGGTGCACCGCTTCGACATCTCCGACGGAGTGCGCACGAGGTACGAGGCCTCGGGCCGCGTGACGGGCCGGCTGCTGAGCTCGTACTCGTTGTCGGAGGACGGCGAGGACCTGCGGGTGGCGACGACCGACGAGTCCACCCAGGAGAGCGCGGTGACGGTGCTGCGCCGGGACGGGGATGCCCTGGCCGAGATCGGCCGCATCGGCGGGCTCGGGAAGGGAGAGCGGATCTACGCCGTGCGCTTCCTCGGTGACCGCGGCTACATCGTCACGTTCCGCCAGACCGACCCGCTGTACGTGCTCGACCTCAGCGACCCGGCGCACCCGGCCCTCGTCGGGGAGCTGCACATCCCCGGCTACTCCGCCTACCTCCACCCCGTGGGCGACCACCGCCTGCTCGGCATCGGGCAGGACGCCAACGAACGGGGTCGCGCCCAGGGGCTGCAGGTCTCCCTGTTCGATGTGTCCGACCCGGCCGCGCCCGTCCGCCTCGCCAACGCGGTGTTGCCGCAGGCCTCGTCCGAGGCCGAGTTCGATCCCCACGCCTTCCTGTGGTGGGCCCGCACCGGCCTCGCCGTCATCCCTTTCCAGGACTACGGCAGCGGCCGGTCCGGCGCCGTCGGCTTCACGGTCGCCGGCGACGCCGTCGCCGAGCTGGGGCGGGTCGAGTCCACCGACTTCCAACCGATCCGCCGCTCGATCGTCGTCGGCGACCGCCTCCTCACCCTGTCCGGCTCCGGCCTCCGCTCGAGCGACCTGGCCACCCTCACCCCCGGCCCCATCGTCGCCTGGTGACGCCCACCGGATCCGTCAAAACAGCCCGGAATCATTGGGCTTTTGGCGTGTTCGGCGGGTCGATCCGTGTTACCATACGAACGTGCGTTCGGATGGGTTGGCGGAGGCGATCGAGCAGCTGGAGCCGCCCGCCGACGCCGTCTCGCTCACCGAAGCGCTCCGCCTGCGGGACGTGTTCGAAGCGAAACTCGCCCTCGGGATCGCCGCCTTCGACCGAACCGGCCTTTGGGAGCTGGACTCGGCTTCCTCGGCGGTGGCGTGGCTCCGGCAGGTCGGCGGTCTCACCGCCGGCGCCGCGAGCGCTCTCGTGAAGGCGGGCCGCGGACGTGCCTGCACTCGCGGCAGCGTGGCTCGAGGGTCGCTTGTCGGGCGGGCAGGTGCAGGCGATCGTCGCCAACGTGAGCGAGAGGCACGTCGAGCTGTTCGCCGAGCACGCCCCCGACCTCGTCGACATGCTGGTGCCCCTGTCGGTGCGGGACACGGCGGCGGCCATGCAGGCGTGGCGGGACCGGGCCGACGCCCTGCTCGGTCAGGGCCAACCGCCCGAACCCGAGCGGTCGCTGCACCTGTCGCGCACCTTCGAAGCCCGCGGCGAGCTCAAGGGCTCGTTCGATCCGGCCTCGACCAGCGTCATCGAAGAAGCCCTCCGCGTCGCGGCCACGGCCTGGTCCCGTGAGGACGAGCGCTCGGCCACGGACGCGCCGGGCCGATGCGTTGACCGACGTGTGCCGCCACTTCCTCGACCACCAGGACATCGTCTCCACCAACGGTCGGCACCGGCCGCACGTCAACGTCGTCGTCACCCTCGACGACATCACCGGCAACGGGGGTGCGGGCACGACCCTCGCCGGGCACCGCCTCGACCCCGACGCCATCCGCGTGCTGCTGTGCGACAGCAGCATCCACAGCGTGCTCGTCGGCCCCAGCGGCAGCATCCTCGACTACGGGCGCGCGCAACGCACCGCCCCACCGGCACTGTTCACGGCGCTCGCCATCCGCGACGGGCACTGCCGCCTCGTCGAGGGCTGCGACCGCGGCCCGGAGTGGTGCGACGCCCACCACGTCCACCCCTGGGAGGACGGAGGCGCCACGTCGATCGACAACATGATCCTCGGGTGCAGCCGCCACCACCACCTCGCCCACCGACAACACTGGCGACAACGACTCGCACCCGACGGCACCTACACCGTCGAAACCCCCGACGGCCGCACCTGGACGACCCATCCCTGCGGCACCATTCCGCTCACCTTCCCCACCGTCGGCTGAACCCGGCGCGCCACGGCAACGGTCGATCCCCCGTCAGCGCTCCGGCGGCGGGAGGGTGCTGTCGCCGACGTGCTCGGCGAACCAGGCCTGGAGGGGCTTGGCCGCCTCGAGTACGGCGACGACCCTCACCTTGGCCTTGGCCCTCGACAACCACGGCGCCGGCTCCCACTGGTGCCACGACGTGAGGCCCTTGGCCCGCAGGAGCTCGATGCGGGGGTGGTCGCGGGGGTAGCCCTTCGGCGCCGTCTTCAGCGCGCCGTGGGCGCTGCACTCGTGGCCCTGGCGCCGGATCTCGGCGGCGACGGCCTCGAGCGCCGCACCGGTCCTGTCGTCGGCGACCGCCCGCCGGTAGCGGTCGAGCTGGTCGGCGGCCATCCAGTAGGGGCCGGCGCCGGCACCGAGACCGGCGGCCGAGAGGGTGACGTAGCCGGCGTCCCCGATGACGGCGTCGATGCTCGTCTTGTACGGGCTCTTGTCCTTGCTGAAGCGGACGTCGCGGTGCGGGCGGAAGATCCGCCCGGCGCCGTGGGTCGGCGCCAGCTCGTCGAGCAAGGCCTGCATCGGCGCCCGCACCTCGGCCTCGTAGACGGCCTTGTGGGCCAGCCAGAAGGCCTTCGAGTTGTCGAGCTCGAGGTCCTCGTAGAACTCGATCGCCGCCGTCGGCCACCCCCGGAACGCCATGACGGCGACGGTACCGCTCAAGCGCCGGCCCCGACCGCGCCGATGCACGGACGATGCCCGACCTGGACCCGTCCGTGCTGCGCGCGGCGCAGACCGGTGCGGGCTGGGCCCTCGAGCGGATCTACGGGCAGCTCTCGCCCGTCGTGCACGGGTACCTCCGCTCCCAGGGCGTCGACGATGCGGAAGGTGCCGTCAACGACGTCTTCCTCCGGGCCTTCGGCGCCATCGGTGGGTTCGAGGGCTCGCCGTACGCCTTCCGGTCCTGGCTCTTCACCATCGCCCACCACCTCGTCGTCGACCGCCGGCGCTTCGCGTCCCGCCGGCCCGTCGAGGTCGCGGTCGAACGGCTCCCCGAGCGGGCCGGCGACGCCGATCCCGAGGGCGAGGTGCTCCGCACGTTCGAGCGCTCGCACCTCGCCGCCGTGTTGCGCTTCATCAACGAGGACCAGCGGGACGTGCTGCTGCTGCGTTTCGTCGCCGACCTGAGCCTCGAGGAGGTGGCGGCCGCGAAAGGCCGACGCGTCGGCGCGGTGAAAGCGATGCAGCACCGAGCGCTCGCGTCCGTCCGGAGGATCCTCGAGGAAAGCGGGGACGAGGCCGTATCCCCCGAAGGCCTCCCGACGTTGACGAGGACGTGATGACGCCTTCCGACGACACGAGGTCCGTCGACGGGTTCGTGGACGAGCTGCGGGCGCTGGGCCAGGGCCCCGCGCCGGCCGCCGGCCCCGCCCTCCGCGACCTCTTCGCCGCCGCAGCCGTCGTCGCCCCCGCCACGACCCCCGCTGTCAGGAGCCTCCCGATGTCCACGACCAAGCGCACCCTCGCCGCCATCCCCGCCAAGATCGCCGCCGGCGTGCTCGGCGCCCTGCTCGCCGGGAGCCTCGGCGCCGGCGCCCTCACCGGCACGATCCGCCTCACGTCCAGCGAGAGCGACCCGGCCACGACCGTCATCGACGACGACGCCACCCCGCCGGCCCCGGTGGTGACGGACGACGCCGCGGTCGACGCCGACGACGAGGCGGCCGAGCCGGCGGAGGTCGAGGAGGAGGCGAACGAGGCCGCCGACGTGGAGGACGAGGTCGAGGAGGCGGATGGTCCGAAGGAGGCCGGCGATCCGGCCACCGCGCCCGTCCCGACGGCGGTCTCCGAGGCCGCCCACAACCACCAGTTCGACCAGGCCTGCGGCAACCACGGGGCCTACGTGAGCGAGTTCGCCCGCACCGGCACCGAGCCGACCTGCGCCACCGATGCCCGCACCGGCACGACCGCAGCGCCGGCCGCCGCGGCCACGGACGACGACGGCGACGACGAGGCCACGGCGCCCTCGGCCAAGGCCCCGAAGGCGGCCAAGGCGGAGAAGGGTGACAAGGCCGCCGGCCATGGCAAGGGCGGCAAGGGCCGCTCCGGCCGCTGAGTCGGACGAGGCCCGCTCGACCAGCTTCGTCAGCGTGTTGACGTTGCGGGCCGTGCCCGTGGGGCCGAGGGCCTTGCCGAGCGCCTCCCCGAGCTTCGAGCCGGTGATGCCGTCGGGGTGCCACCCGTAGGTGACGCCCCGGCCGCCGGCGACGGCCTCCGGCGACCAGTCGGCGTCGAGCACCGACCGCAACGCCTTCCGGTCCGGCGTCGTGTCGTAGAAGGTGACGAGGAGGCGGCTCGGGTTCCGGGTCGCCTCCTCCGACAGCGGGTTGGCGTCGAGCACGGCTCCCACCTTCGCCGCCTCCCGCACGAACACCCGCACCTCGAGGTCGAAGCGGTCGCCGATGGCCCGCTCGAAGCTCCGGGCCAGCGTCGACTCCGCCTTCTTGGTCGAGGTGAAGACGACGTTGCCGCTGACGCCGATGGTGGACACGTCGGTGACGCCGAGCTCCTCCACCGCCGCCCGTAGCTCGGGCATCCCGATGCGCTTCGCCTTGCCGACGTTGATGCCCCGCAGGAGGGCGATGAAGCGGGCCACGGCCCGTAGGCTGCCAGACCGTGAGCTTCCCCCAGCGCCGGCTCGCGCCGGCTCCGCCGCACGCCCGCCCTGCGGCGCCTCGTGGCCGAGACCCGGCTGTCGGTCGACGACCTGGTCGCCCCGCTGTTCGTCCGCGAGGGCATCGACGAGCCGCAGCCGATCGCGTCGCTGCCCGGGCGTGGTGCAGCACACCCGGGAGTCGCTGCGCAAGGAGGTCGCGCGAGCTCGCCGACCTCGGCGTGCCCGCCGTCATCCTCTTCGGCGTGCCCGACGCACAAGGACGCCGACGGCAGCCAGGCGTGGGATCCCGACGGCATCGTCCAGGTGGCGCTGCGCGACCTGCGCGACGACGTCGGCGACGACGATCGTGCTCATGGCCGACCTGTGCCTCGACGAGTACACCGACCACGGCCACTGCGGCGTGCTCGACCGCCCGACGGCGACGGTCGACAACGACGCCACCCTCGAGCTCTACGCCAAGGTGGCCGTCGCCCAGGCCGAGGCCGGCGCCGACGTCGTCGCCCCGTCGCGGGATGATGGACGGCCAGGTCGGCGCCATCCGCGACGCGCTCGACGACGGCGGGCACGCCGACGACGTCGATCCTGGCCTACGCGGCCAAGTACGCCTCCGCCCTCTACGGCCCGTTCCGCGACGCGGTCGACGTGACGATCGCCGGCGGCGGCGACCGCAAGGCGCTACCAGCAGGACTCCGCAACCGCCGCGAGGCGATGGCCGAGGTGCTGGCTCGACGTCGACGAGGGCGCCGACATGGTGATGGTCAAGCCGGCGCTGGCCTACCTCGACGTCATCGCCGACGTGCGGGCCGAGGTCGACGTGCCGGTGGCCGCGTACCACGTGAGCGGCGAGTACTCGATGATCAAGGCGGCGGCCGAACGGGGCTGGATCGACGGCGACGCGGTCGCCCTCGAGCACCTCACCGCCATCAAGCGGGCCGGCGCCGACATCATCCTCACCTACCTCGCCCGCGAGATGGCCGAGTCCCTCAGTGCCTGATGCCCCACCACGTCCACGAACGAGCAGCTGTTCGAGCGGGCCGGCGAGGTCATCCCCGGCGGCGTGAACTCGCCGGTGCGGGCCTTCCGGTCCGTCGGCGGCACGCCGTACTTCGTGGCCCGCGCCGAGGGCGCGTACGTGTGGGACGTCGAGGGGCGCCGCTACCTCGACTACGTGCAGTCGCTACGGCGCGTCGATCCTCGGCCACGCCCACCCGAAGGTGATCGAGGCCATCAAGAGGGCGGCCGACGACGGCACGACCTACGGCGCGCCGACCGAGCGCGAGGTGCTGCTGGCCGAGGCGATCAGTCGAGCGGATCGGCGCCGGCTGCGACCTGGTCCGGCTGGTGTCGAGCGGCACCGAGGCGACGATGTCGGCCGTGCGGCTGGCCCGCGGGTTCACCGGCCGCGACCGGATCGTGAAGTTCGACGGCTGCTACCACGGCCACAGCGACGGCTGCTGGCGGCGGGCGGCAGCGGCATGGCCACCCTCGGCCTGCCCGGCTCGGCCGGCGTGCCGTCGACGTCGGTGGCCGAGACCATCGTCGTGCCCTACAACGTCGTGCCCGAGATCGGCGACGACGTGGCCTGCGTCATCGTCGAGCCGGTCGCCGCCAACATGGGCCTCGTCCCGCCGGCGCCCGGGTTCCTCGAGGGCCTCCGCGCCGCGTGCGACCGTGCCGGCGCGCTGCTGATCTTCGACGAGGTCATCACCGGCTTCCGCCTCGCCCGCGGCGGGCGCGACCGAGTTCACCGGCGTCCGTCCCGACCTGTGGACCTTCGGCAAGGTGATCGGCGGCGGCCTGCCCCTCGGCGCCTTCGCCGGGCGGCGTGACGTGATGGAGTCACCTGGCCCCGATCGGGCCGGTGTACCAGGCCGGCACGCTGTCCGGGAACCCGCTCGCCACCGCCGCCGGCCTCGCCGTGCTCGACCACCTCGACGAGGCCGCCTACACGATGCTGGCAGGCGGCGCCGCCGAGCTCGGCCCGATGCTGGCCGCGGTCCTGAACGAGGTCACGCCCGTGCAGGTGCCGGTCGTCGGCCCGCTCGTCGGCCTCTTCTTCGCCGCCGAGCCCGTCACCGACTACGACGGCCTCGAAGGCGTCGGCCGAGACGGGCTGGTACCCCCGCTTCTTCCGGGCCATGCTCGACCGCAGGCGTCGCCTTCGCTCCCGGCGCCTACGAGGTGATGTTCCCCTCGCTCGCCCACACCTGGGACGACATCGAGCGCACCGTCGACCTGGCCCGAGCCGCCATCGCCGTCGCGTAGTACACGGTCATCCCATGAAGGTGGGATTGCTGGCCGAAACGCACTCGAACAGAAGCGATGGAAGATGCCGGCCAAGCGATGCCGGCCACACGGTCTCCTTCACGTTCCTGCGACAACGCGCCACCAACCGGCGGTTGCCTCGTCGGGTGGATGTCGGAGAAACGTGAACCGAGGGCCGTGGCGCCGTTCGAGCGTCGTGCGGCGATCGGAGATTCAGGCGGCCGGGAGGCGGCGGGCGACCTCCCGCTGGAGGGCGGCCACCCGGCGGCGCATCAGGTGCTGCGTCGATGGGGCGACGATGCCGGCGCGGTAGCGGCCGCGCCCGGTCCGGACGACTCGGCGCCTCGCCACCTCGGCCCGGAGCACGTCGGAGACGACCTTGCCCGGCCGACTGGCGAAGGTGAAGCCGGAACGTTCGACGCCGGCGACCAGCTCGGCGACGGTCAGGGCCGATCCGCGGCCAACAGGCGCAGCACGAGCAGCGACCGGAGCCACCGCCCCGGGGCGACGGGAGCGCCGCCGATGAAGCGCACCGGTATCCACTCGTCATCGACGTTCGCCATGCCGACATCGTCGTTGTCGGGTGTGACAAGAGGTCGGCTCGTCAGAGCGGGTCGATCGCGGTCACGCCGCCGTCGCACTACGGCTCGGGCGTCGACCCGGGCGATCAGGGCCACGGCCTTGTAGGCCGCTTCGGCCGGGCCGAGCTCGTCGGGGCGCAGCAGGTTGGCCATGATGCGCAGCACCCACTCCATGAGCGTGCGACGTGCATGCCGGTGGAGACCAGGGCCCGCATGAGCTCGGGGCTGCCGATGATCTTCACGAACACCCGGGCCACCTTGTAGTAGAGGCCGTAGGTCGTCCTGAGCTCGCTGCTCGTAGCGCTGCAGGGCCAGGCCGTCGCCGGTGGCCAGCGCCCGCTCGAGCACCTCGGCGGCCAGCCGCCCGGTCTCGTAGGCGTAGGCGATGCCCTCGCCGTTGAACGGGTTGATGGCGCCGCCGGCGTCGCCGGTGACCAGCAAGGTCGGCCCGACGTCGGGCCGACCGAGAACGCCATGGGCAGGCGGCCGCCGGTCGGCCGGGCCGCACGACGTCTCGGGCGAGATGCCCCAGGACTTCGGGCGCGTAGTCGACGAACGCGTCCATCAGGTGGGAGGTGTTGACGACTTCCACTGGTTGAACGTGGACAGCAGGCCGACGCCGACGTTCACCCGTCCGTCGCCGACCGGGAAGATCCAGCCGTAGCCGGGCAGGACGTTGCCGTCCTTGTCGCGGAGGTCGAGGTGGCTCTCGATCCACGGCTCGTCGTGGCGGGGCGACGTCGAAGTAGCCGCGGATGGCCATGCCCAGCGGGTAGGCTCGGTCGCGGGTGGTGCCGAGGGCCCGGCCGAAGCGGGAGTTGGCGCCGTCGGCGACGACGACGTAGCGGGCCCGCACCTCCTCGGTCTCGCCCGTCGTCCTTGCGCTTGACCACGGCGCCCCGCACCAGGCCGTCCTCGACGACGGGCGCGATGGCCTCGGTCTCCTGCCACAGCTCGGCGCCCGCCTTCACGGCCCGCTCGGCGACCATCTGGTCGAGGTCGTGGCGGGTGACGACGTAGCCGTAGGTCGGGGAAGTCGGGGTGCGCCGGCCACTGCAGCTCGAGCGTGAGGCCGAAGGCGATCGACCGCAGCCCGTCGTAGCGGTGGTGCGTCGCGGCGAGGCCGGTCGGCCAGGCCCATGTCCTCGAGCTGCTTGACCGACCGGGGGGTGAGCCCGTCGCCGCAGGTCTTCTCGCGCGGGAAGCGCTTCTTCTCGACCAGGAGGACGTCGTGGCCGGCCTCGGCCAGCCAATAGGCGCATGCGGCGCCGCGAGGGCCCCCCGCCGACGACGAGGACGTCGGGGCGATCGCTCATGGAGAAGTACTGGGTCAGCTGCCGGTGGTACCGGCTTCGCCGGCGTCGGGAGAGGCGCCGGCCTCGCACTCCGGCGGCAGCGGATCGGCCTTGCCGTACGTGACCCGCTCGTGGCAGACGACGGCGATGACCTCTTCCTCCGAGAGCTCCGGAAGCCGGGCATCCGCACCCGTGGCGATCTTCCCGGTGGCGCCGTACGGCTTGCCCTTGAACGGGGCGGAGCCGGTGCGGACCCACGTGATGTGGTCGCTCGAAGCTCGGGAACGTCTTGGTCACCGCCGGCCAGCGCCGGACCGACGCCGCCGCCACCGGTCGGGCCGTGGCAGCCGGAGCACCCCTGGGCGCGGTACACGGTGGCGCCGGCCGTGACGGGGGTCTCCTCGGTGGACGCACGCTCGCCGAAGGCGCCGCCGTAGAGCACGGCCCACAGCGGGAGGGCGATCAGCACGGGCATGGCCCAGGCCGGCACCCGCTGCTTGCGGGCGGCGCGGCGGGCGGACCGGTGTAGGGGGGCTCGAGCGCGCCGGGCGTCGCCGGGACGGGGGCACCGCCACCGCCGCCGGACGCGGCCGGGGTGGCGGCGGCGGCCGGCTCGACGGCCTTGGACGTGGCATCCGTCGCCGGCGCTCCTGCCTCCGAGGCGGACTCGCCGGTGCTGGCGGCGCGACGCTCGCGGGCACGGCGGAGGAGATGTTCGGGAACCTCGGTCAAGTCACGCTCCCGATCGCACGGGCAGTAGGTACGCGGCGCATCGTAGGCGCACCCGCCAGGCGCGAACCAAGCCGCGGCGAGCCCTCTCGCCCGAAGGGCCACACGGCGCACAGCGAGACCAACAGGAGTGGGTATCGCGAAAGGGGCCGTGGTAGAACCGCGGACGTTCCGGACGGCGCCAAGAGGTATCGCTGGCTGCCCGCCTAGAATGTGATTCCGTTCACGAGGACGCAGGGAAGGGCGAAGGTCTACTGAGTGGTTGCATTCCTCGTCTCGCTGGTCATCAGCTTCGCCATGATCGCGGTGGTCGTCCGTGTCGCCCGCAACCGCGCCGTGGGCACGCCGCTGACGTGGGGTGAAGCCTTCGTGGCCGCCCTGTGGGTGTTCACGCTGCTGTTCCTGCTCTACGGCGTCGTCCCGCACCAGTTCCTGAACTGGGCCGACTCCGGCCTCGAGTGGCGCTCCGACAAGATCGGCATCCCCCTCGGCCCGCTCGGAGGCCTGTTGAACGGCCACCTGGGCGTCAAGGAGAACCTCCTGTTCCCCCAGGGCGTGCCCCTGCCGAACGGCTCCTTCATCCTCACGGCCCAGGTCCTCCGCGACATCATCGTCGCCACCCTCTACATCGTGTTCCTGCTCGTGCAGATCAAGATGTGGCTCTGGTGGCAGAAGCGGGGCAAGAAGAAGCCGGACCAGAGCGAGCTCACCTCGGCCTACGGCCGGCCGCTGGTGCGAGGCAGCTGACGATGGCCAAGACCGACGCCAACCCGCCGCTGCCGTACTTCCCGGGCGACTACGTCCTGCAGGAGATCGCGCCCGGACGACCTGTCGAAGGCGGTCAAGCCGAAGCAGTTCCTCCACATCGACCAGGCCGAGTGCATCATGTGCGAGGGCTGCGTCGACATCTGCCCGTGGAAGTGCATCCACATGCTGGACGCCGGCACGGTGGCCGAGTCCATCAACACCGAGCAGCCGGGCGACGACCCCGACGACCACGTGATCTTCGTGGTCGACGAGGACGTGTGCACCCGCTGCGGGCTCTGCGTCGACCGGTGCCCCACCGGCGTCATCATCATGGGCAAGGCGGGCGTCGCACCCCGTGAAGGCGACGCCCACCAGCGCGACAACAAGCACGGCTTCGCGCTACGGGATGCGGTTCTAGGAATGGCAAAGCGAATGAGCCTGAAGGATCGGCTCCCGAAGGCTCCGAAGCCGGCCGAGATGCTCGACTACGTGCAGGGCAGCCAGCTCTGGAACTCGATCTTCCGGCCCGGGTCGATCTTCCGCAAGGGCTACACCGACAGCCCCCGGAACCGGTCCTACGTCATCATGAACTCGGTGCTGTACCACCTGCACCCGGTGAAGGTGAAGCGCCACGCCGTCAAGGTCAGCTACACGCTGTGCCTCGGCGGGCTGTCGTTCTTCCTCTTCATCATGCTCACGGTGACGGGCATCTTCTTGATGTTCTTCTACCGACCGACGGCTGCCCAGGCGTGGAACGACATCAAGACGCTGCAGACGTCGGTGACCTTCGGCCTGCTGGTCAGGAACATGCACCGTTGGGGCGCCCACCTCATGGTCATCAGCGTGTTCCTGCACATGGCGCGCGGTCTTCTACCACGGGGCCTACAAGCCGCCCCGGGAGTTCAACTGGGTCATCGGCATCATCTTGTTGACGCTCACCCTGCTGCTGTCCTTCACCGGCTACCTGCTGCCGTGGGACCAGCTGGCCCTCTGGGCCGTGACCGTGGGGACGAACATGATGGGCTACACGCCGGTGTTCGGCCACAGGTCCGTTTCGTGCTCCTCGGCGGGGTGGAGATCGGTACCGACACGCTGCTGCGCTGGTACGTGCTCCACGTCCTGATGTTCCCCTTCGTCATCGTCATCTTCATGGCCATCCACTTCTGGAGGGTCCGGAAGGACGGCGGCATCTCCGGACCGCTGTAAGGAAGGTCGACCCATGACTGAGATTCCCGAGCACCTCCTCAAGCGGGCCCAGGCGGCGCGCGACAAGGCCAAGGCCGGCGGCGGTGGTGACGCCGCCGCTGGTGGCAGCGACGCCGGCGGCCAGGACGACGGCGAGAAGATCCCCGCGCGCCTGCTGACCGGCGAGGCCGGCGGCGGTGGCGGCGGCACCGCCACGGCCACGATCACGCGTCCCGCCGCCCCCGCAGCCGGCGGTGCCACCGGCACGGCCGCCGGGCACACCCAGCGTCTGCTCACCGTCGTCAAGGCCGGCTCCATCCAAGACGTCAAGGCGGTGCCGACCGACAAGGTCCACGTCTGGCCCCACCTGCTCGTCGTCGAGTTCGTGCTCGGCGCTGGCGATGACGGGCTTCCTGCTCGTCTTCTCCACGTTCGTCAACGCCCCGCTGCTGGGCATGGCGAACTTCAACCTGACGCCGAACCCGTCCAAGGCGCCGTGGTACTTCCTCGGCCTTCAGGAGCTCCTGACGATGTTCCACCCGATGGTCGCCGGCGTGACCATCCCGGGCATGGGCCTCATCGTCATGGGCGCCGCCGGCTACATCGACAAGAACCCGTCGAACAAGCCCGAGGATCGGAAGTTCGCCATCGCCATGTTGACGATCTTCCTGATGTTCTGGGCGACCCTCGTCATCATCGGGTGCTTCTTCCGAGGCGAGGGATTCAACTTCATCATGCCCTGGAGGCAGGGCGTCCACGAGATCTTCGACCTCTAGAGAGCTGGCTCGGGCAATGGACACCACCACCATCCTCGGCGTCGCCGCCGTCGTCCTCGTCGTCCTCGGCGGGCTCTTCGTCTTCGCCACCACCCGCACCCGTGACCGGGCCTCGGCCGTCGGCGCCCTCAGCCGGGAGACCCGCAAGCGCGACCGCCGGGTCAAGGGCGACACCGACACCGAGACCGCCACCGGCCGCGAGGTCGAGCGCTCGGCCGTCCTCGCCCGCACCGGCGGGGGTGCGCTCGTCGAGACCAAGGCGGCGCCGCCGGCCATCCGCGAGCCCCTCGACCGGGACGCCTACGGGGTCACCCGCCGGCAGTTCTTCAACCGGGGCATCACCGCCTTCTTCGCCCTCGGCCTCTCCGGCTTCGGCGTCGCCGTGATCGGCTTCCTCTGGCCCACCCTGTCGGGCGGCTTCGGCTCGAAGATCAAGGCCGGGAAGCTCGACGACGTCCTCCGCCAGATCGCAGACAAGAAGGAGCCCTTCTACGTTCCCGAGGGCCGCTTCTACATCAACCCGTACCCGAAGGATGACGTGAAGAAGGCGGCCGAGCACTACGCCGGCGGCGTCCTCGAAGGCATGGAGGGCGGCGTCGTGGCCCTCTACCAGAAGTGCGTCCACCTCGGTTGCCGCGTGCCGTGGTGCAAGTCGTCGCAGTGGTTCGAGTGCCCCTGCCACGGCTCGCAGTACAACCGGGTCGGGGAGAAGAAGGGTGGCCCGGCGCCGCGCGGTCTCGACCGCTTCGCCGTGGCCGTCGACGGCGGCCAGATCGTCGTCGACACCGGCGCCCTCAGCCAGGGCCCGCCGATCGGAACCAACACCACAGGTCAGGAAGCAGAGGGACCGCACTGCGTATGAGCGCAACCGTCAACCCCGCCGTGGTGCTGCTGGCCAGCGTCACCGAGCGAGCCGGCTGGTTCATCGGAGCCGCCACGATCGTGGCGACGATCATCTACTTCGTCGTCACCTTCCGGCATCGTGATCCCGAGGAGGATCGCGCCAAGGAAGCCGAGCTCGCGCCGAACCGCAAGCCGTACTTCGACGACGAGGCCCTGGAAGGACCCCGGCTCGAACGGGCCCTGGGGTTCGCCCTCGTGCTGCTCGTCATCGCGGCCATCGGGCCGCTGGTGTATTGGCTCAACGAGCCGAGCCGCCAGGCCGGCGCCGTGCAGGAGTTCGACCGCAAGGCCGTCGGCCGCGGGCGGTCGCTGTTCCAGCCCACCGACTCGCCCGAGCACGGCGCCCACTTCGGCTGCGCCACGTGCCACGGCGCGGAGGGCCAGGGCGGCGTCACCAACTACACGGTCACCGACTACCTGGGCGCCAACCGCACGGTGAAGTGGGCGGTCCCGGCCGTCGACACCGCGCTGCTGAAGTTCTCGCCCGAAGAGGTGCAGACGATCCTCACCTACGGCCGGGCCAACTCCCCGATGCCGGCCTGGGGCGTCGAGGGCGGTGGGCCGATGAACGCCCAGCAGATCACCGACCTGGTGGCGTACCTCGACAGCATCAAGATCTCGCCCGAGGCGGCGAGGAAGCGGGCGCTCGAGGAAGCGACGACACAGGCCGAGGCGGATGGCTTCTTCTCCGCCAACGGGGCCACGCTGTTCAAGACCAACTGCGCCCGCTGCCACACCAAGGGCTGGTCGTTCGGTGAGCCCGAGGTGATGGGCGGGGGCGCCTTCGGCCCGAACCTGACCGGCGGCGAGACCCTGCGCCAGTTCCCCGACATCGAGACGATGCAGGAGTTCATCGAGAACGGGTCGGAGTACGCCAAGCCCTACGGCGTGCGGGGCGTCGGCGGCGACGAGGGCGGCGGCATGCCCGGCTTCGCCTCCGTCCTCACCAAGGACCAGATCCGAGCCATCATCGAGTACGAGCGAGGCCTCTAGATGTCCACGCAGCTCCTCGCTGCCCTTGCGCTGGGATCCGCAGATCCGTGGCGTCGCTGATCGTGGTGACGGCCTTCGTCATCCTCCCCGGGAGCGTGTACCTGCTCCTCGCCACCAACACCGGGGCCAAGCTCGGGTTCCTCCTCGCCGCCGCCGCCCTCACCGGGTGGGTGGTCGGTGATGGGCTGGATCTGGGTCGTCTACGGCATCGGCATCAAGGGTGATCCGCCGACCTGGCAGGTGGCGGAGGTCATCACGGGCGACGTGGCGGCCAACGGCACGACGGGCCGAGGCCAACGCTTTCCCGCAGGGATGGCGCAAGCTCCCCACCGGTGACCCGATCCTGGGCGACGCCACGGCGTCGGCTGACAAGGTGCTGGCGCCCAGCAACAGCGCACCCGCCCACGGTGAGGCCGCCGCCGAGACGCCCGTGACCCCGGTCTTCGAGAACCTCACCGACTACGTCCAGGTCGGTGCCTACGCCAAGGGCGGGGAGAACTACTGGATCCCGGGCGGGGGTCTCGGCAGCGAGACCCGGGTGGGCAACCCCGGCACGAACCCGTTCTCCAAGCTCGTCGAGCGCCTGAAGCGAGGCCCGTTCCACGCGCCGCACTACGCCGTGGTGCAGGTCGCGCCGATCATCCCGCAGCCCACGATCGTCGGCGCGCCGCCGGCCCCGGCTCCCGATCCGAGCAAGCCCGTCACCAGCGTCGTGATGGAACGGGACCTCGGATCGCTGCGTCGGCCCTCCCTGCTCGTCGTCGCTCTCGATGTCGATCGTGTTCGCTCTCGTCGCCAACGCCCTGCACCGCCGTGACAAGGAGATCATGGCGACGCGGGCCGGGGCGCCGGCAACGGCCTAGGAGGTCTCCACCCAATGGATCAGTACCTGCCGATCTTCACGATGCTGGTCCTGGGGATCCTCTTCTCGGGCCTGTCGTTCCTGGCCTCTGGGCTGCTGGCGCCGAAGAAGGCGTCCGCGGCCAAGGAAGCGCCCTACGAGTGCGGCATCGTGCCCACGCGGGATCCGGCCGAGCGCTTCCCCGTCCGCTTCTACCTCGTGGCGATGATCTTCATCATCTTCGACATCGAGATCATCTTCCTCTACCCCTGGGCCGTGAGCTTCGGCGCCCTCGGGTCCTTCGGGCTCGTGGCGATGATCGTCTTCGCCGCCATGGTCTTCGTCTCCCTGCTGTACGTGATCGCCATGGGCGGCCTCGAGTGGGGAGCGAGCAACCGCACCGTCGCCCCCGAGATCGACGGGGTCGTGCAGGTCCGCACGTCCACGTCGTCGATCCGCCGGGTGCCGAAGACGCCGGTCGTGCCCGGCACCGAGACAGGAGCAGCCGCCTGATGGCCGGCCTCGAAGACCTCAACCACAACTTCCTCACCGGGCGCCTCGAGGACCTGGTGAAGTGGGCCCGGCGCAACAGCATGTGGCCGGCCACCTTCGGCCTCGCCTGCTGTGCCATCGAGATGATGGCGACGGGCGGCGCGAACTACGACCTCAGCCGCTTCGGCATGGAGGTCTTCCGCGCCTCGCCCCGCCAGGCCGACCTGATGATCGTCGCCGGCCGGGTGAGCCAGAAGATGGCCCCCGTCCTCCGCCAGGTCTACGACCAGATGATGGAGCCCAAGTGGGTCATCTCGATGGGCGTCTGCGCGTCGAGCGGCGGCATGTTCAACAACTACGCCATCGTGCAGGGCGTCGACCAGATCGTGCCCGTCGACGTCTACGCCCCCGGTTGCCCGCCCGGCCCCGAGACGCTCATCCACGCCATCCTCACCCTGCACGAAAGGTCCGGACCGGCGAGATCACCCAGCGCCGCGAGGCGCGGGCGCCGGCGCCGGGCTCCACGTCGAGCCGCAGTCCTCCGGCCGTCACGCCCGTCACCATCGGTCGCTGACGATGACCGACACCGCGACCGACGAGGTCACCGCCGCGCCCGAGCCCGAGCCGGAGCTCGTCCACGGCTGCCGCCGGTCGTCACCGACCCCCGCGGACAGCGTGTGGTGTTCGCCGCCCGTACGCAGTACGCTCGCCGTGATGACGCGCTGCAAGGCCGAGGGCTACAAGTTCTGCGTCCGACCTCCGCGCCGTCGACCACCTCACCCACCCCGGCCGGTCCTGCCCGCCGGCGTCGACGCCCGAGCGCTTCGAGCTCGTCGTCAACCTGCGTCGATGAGGCCCGCACCCGCCTGCGGGTGCGGTGCCAGGTGCCCGAGAGCGATCCCACCGTCCGCCTGTTCGAGCTGTAGCCCGGCACCGAGGCGATGGAGCGCGAGGCCTACGACATGCTCGGCATCGTCTTCGCCGGCCACCCCGACCTCACCCGCATCCTCATGCCCGAGGACTGGGAGGGTCACCCCCTGCGCAAGGACTACGCCCTCGGGCGGGTGCCGGTGCAGTTCAAGGCACACGCCCCGCCCGACCGGGAGGTGCGCCCGCATGACGCGATCGCAACTGGTGGCCGAGACGTCCGAGGGCGCACAGGAGATGCAGCTGCGGGCGCAGACGCGACGCCGACCGAGCTCCTGAGGGAGCGGGGCGCCGTGCTCCGCCTCCCCGAGGGCCACACCGTCGCCACCGACGACATCTCCATCGAGGTCGACGAAGACGAGACCATGATCATCAACATGGGGCCGCAGCACCCGAGCACGCACGGCGTGCTCCGGCTCATGCTCGAGCTCGACGGCGAGACCGTGCTCCGGTCCAAGCCGGTGATCGGCTACCTCCACACCGGCATGGAGAAGACGGCCGAGGACCTCATGTACATCCAGGGCCGCACCAACGTCACCCGGATGGACTACCTGGCCCGCTTCTTCAACGAGACCGTCTTCTCGATGGCCGTGGAAGACCTCCTCGGCGTCGAGCTGCCGGCCCGGGCGACGTGGATCCGCATGCTCCTCATGGAGCTCAACCGGTCTCGTCGCCACCTGCTGTTCATGGCCACCAACGGCATGGACCTCGGCGCCGTCTCGATGATGATCTACGGCTGGCGCGAGCGCGAGCTGGTGCTGGCCTTCTTCGAGAAGGTCACCGGCCTGCGGATGAACCACAACTTCATCCGCCCCGGCGGCGTCGCCGCCGACCTCCCGGCCGGCTGGCGCGACGACGTCCTGGAGCTGTGCCGGCTCATCCCGCCGCGGCTCGACGAGTACGACGTGCTGCTCACCGGCCAGCCGATCTTCCAGCGAGCGCACCCAGGGCGTCGGCGTGCTCACCGCCGAGCAGGCCATCGCCCTCGGCGCCTCGGGCCCGATCCTGCGCTCGACCGGCGTCGAGTGGGACCTGCGCTCGGACCAGCCGTACCTGTTCTACGACCAGGTCGACTTCGACGTGGTCGTCGGTCAGTACGGCGACGCCTTCGACCGCTACGCCATCCGCCTGGAGGAGATGCGGGAGTCGATGAAGATCGTCCGCCAGATCGTCGACCTGATGCCCGCCGGGCGACTACCGGGTGCAGGACAAGAAGGTCACCCCGCCGCCGCGGGGCCGCATCGACGAGTCGATGGAGGCGCTGATCCACCACTTCAAGCTCTTCACCGAGGGCTTCAAGGTGCCGGCGGGCGAGACGTACGTCGGCGATCGAGGCGCCGCGGGGCGAGCTGGGCTGCTACCTGGTGTCCGACGGATCGGCCAAGCCGTACCGCATGCACATCCGGGGCCCGTCCTTCGTCAACCTCCAGACCCTGCCGGTGATGCTGCAGGGCGGCATCATCGCCGACGCCGTCGCCGTGATCTCGTCGATCGACCCCGTGATGGGCGACGTCGACCGCTGATGGCCCGGTTGAGCAAGGACAACGAGGCGCGCGCCCGCCACACGATCGCGCTGTACCCCAAGCCCCGGTCGGCGCTGATCCCCCTGCTGCACCTCGTGCAGGAGCAGGACGGCTACCTGACCCGTGACGGCGATGGAGCACGTGGCCGAGCTCGTCGGCATCACGCCGGCCGAGGTCTACGGCACTGCGACGCTTCTACGACATGTTCTTCACCCACCCGGTCGGCACGTACCTGGTCTCGGTGTGCACGAACATCGCCTGCCTCCTCAACGGGGGCCAGGAGCTGCTGGAGCACGCCGAGGAGACGCTCGGCGTCCAGGCCGGCGGTACCACCGAGGACGGGAAGTTCACCCTCGAAGAGGTGGAGTGCATCGCGCTGTGCGGCAACGCTCCGTGCCTCGCCGTGAACTGGCGGTTCTTCGGTGACGTCACCCAGGACGACTTCTCCGCTCTCGTCGACGACCTCGGCGCCGGCCGCCTCGCCGACACCGTGCCGCCCCACGGCACCCTGAGCCGCGTTCGCCGGGTGCCGGCGCTGGTGGCCGCCGGCGGCGCCGCCGACCAGGCCGCGCCGCCCGTCTCGGAGGGCGCGGCCGCGACGTCGAACGCACCGCAGGCGCCCCGCAACACGGGTCGCGACAACGAGCCCGGAGACCAACAGGACATCGCCCGGTCGGCCAAGGAGGCCGACGAGACCAAGTCGACCGGCGACACGGCGGACGAACCCAAGAGCGGGGAGCGCCAGTAATGCCGATCACCGACGTCGAGAAGATCGTCACCCGTCGCATCGGCCTGCCCGAGTCGTGGACGCTGCGCTCCTACCTCGACAACGGCGGGTACGAGAGCCTGCGCAAGGCCCTGCAGATGGGCCCGGCCGCCGTGCAGCAGGAGGTCGACACGGCCAACCTGCTCGGGCGGGGCGGCGCCGGCTTCGAGGCCGGCAAGAAGTGGTCCCTGATCCGCGACGCCTACCCGCGCTACCTCGTCATCAACGGCGACGAGAGCGAGCCGGCGACGTTCAAGGACCACATGCTCCTCGAGAACGACCCCCACCAGGTCGTCGAGGGCACGATCATCACCGCCTTCGCCCTCGGCGTCACCCACGCCTTCATCTACGTGCGGGGCGAGTTCGCCCTCGGCATCGAACGGATGACGGCGGCGGTCAACGAGGCCTACGAGCACGGTGCCCTCGGCACCGACATCTTCGGCTCGGGCTTCAGCCTCGACATCGTGATCCACCCCGGCGCCGGTGCCTACATCTGCGGCGAGGAGACGGCGCTCCTCGAGAGCCTCGAGGGCAAGCGGGGCTTCCCCCGCATCAAGCCTCCGTACTTCCCCGCCGCCATCGGGCTCTACGGCGCGCCGACGATGGTCAACAACGTCGAGACCATGTCCAACATCCCGTGGATCGTGATGGAACGGCGGCGCCGCCTTCGCCGCGCTCGGCGTCGGGCGTTCGACCGGCACGCGGATCTTCGCCTTGTCCGGCCACGTCAACAAGCCGGGCAACTACGAGCTCGAGATGGTCAAGGCCAGCTTCCGGGACCTGATCTACGACCCCAAGGCCGGGGCCGGCATCCGCAACGGGCGCGAGCTCAAGGCCTTCATCCCCGGCGGCGCCTCGGCGCCGTGGTTCGGGCCCCAGCACCTCGACGTGGCCCTCGGTCAGAACGAGGTCGGCGGCGCCGACGGCGTGATGCCCGGAGGGGGCGGTTCGATGCTGGGTTCGGGGTCGATCGTGGTCATGGATGACACCACCTGCATGGTGCGCGCCGCCTGGCGTCTCGTCCGCTTCTTCGAGCGGGAGTCCTGTGGCCAGTGCACGCCCTGCCGCGAGGGCACGGGGTGGCTGTCGAAGATCATGCACCGCATCGAATCGGGCGACGGGCGGATGAGCGACCTCGATCTCCTCTTCGACGTGTGCGACAACATCGCCCCTGGTCTGGGCTTCCCGTACCCGATGACGACGATCTGCTTTTTGGGCCCGTCGGCCGCGATGCCTATCGTCTCGGCGATCCAGATGTTCCGGGACGAGTTCCTCGTCCACATCAAGGACGGAGCCTGCCCCTATGACTGATGTGAGCGAGACCACCGCGCCGGCGGACACCGTCTCGATCACGGTCGACGGCAAGGTCGTCGAGGCGCGCAAGGGCGAGATGATCATCGCCGCCGCCGAGCGGGCCGGCACCTACATCCCCCGCTTCTGCTACCACCCGCGCATGCGGCCGGTCGGCATGTGCCGCATGTGCCTGGTGCAGGTCGTCGGACCCCGTGGTCCCCAGCTGCAGCCCGCGTGCTTCGTTCCCGTCGCCGAGGGCCAGACCGTCATCACCGACTCGCCCGCGGTCAAGAAGGCCCAGGACGGCGTCCTCGAGTTCCTCCTCGTCAACCATCCGCTCGACTGCCCGGTGTGCGACAAGGGCGGTGAGTGCCCGCTGCAGGACCAGACGTTCGCGTTCGGCCCCGGCGAGTCGCGCTTCGTCGAGGAGAAGCGCCACTGGGAGAAGCCCATCAACCTGTCGCCCCTCGTGCAGATCGACCGGGAGCGCTGCATCCAGTGCGATCGCTGCACCCGCTTCGCCGACGAGATCGCCGGTGATCCGCTCATCGAGTTCATCGGTCGCGGCGCGAAGACCGAGATCAACACCTTCCCGGACGAGCCCTTCGCCTCGTACTTCAGCGGCAACACGCCCCAGATCTGCCCGGTCGGCGCGCTCCTGGCCGTGCCCTACCGGTTCCGGGCCCGCCCGTGGGACCTCGAGCAGGTCGAGTCCACGTGCACCCAGTGCGCCGTCGGCTGCCGCATCGCGGTGCAGTCGTCCCGGGACACGCTCACCCGTTACCTCGGGCTCGACAGCGATCCCGTCAACCACGGGTGGCTGTGCGACAAGGGCCGGTTCTCCTACGAGGCCGTCAACAGCGACCAGCGCCTCGGCCACCCCCTCGTCCGCTCGGGCGACGCGCTGATCGAAGCGGCCTGGGCCGACGCCCTCGACGCCGCGTCCACCGCGCTCTCCGATGCGCGCGCCGGGTTCGGTGGCGCCTCCATCGCCGTCATCGGAGGCGCCCGCCTCGCCAACGAGGACGCCTACGCCTGGGCCAAGCTGGCCAAGGGGGTGCTCGGCACCGACTCGGTCGACTGCCAGCTCGGTGACGGCCTCCCGGCCGAGGTCGTGCTCGGCCTGCCCCGCGCCACCATCGACGAGACGTGCCGCGCCTCGGCCGTGATCCTCCTGGCGCCCGACATCAAGGAGGAGCTGCCGGTCCTGTACCTGCGCCTCCGCGGCGCCGCGCTCGACCACAAGGTGCCGCTCGTCGAGCTGGGCTCGCGCGGCACGGGCCTCACCAAGTACGCCAGCCACGTCATCGGATACCGCCCGGGCGAGGCCGCCGCCGCCGTGCGGGAGCTGCTCGCCGGCGACGTCGAGCTCGGCGACCACCCGGTCGTCGTGCTGGGCCGGCCGTCGCTGGCCGAGTCCTCCGCCTCGGTGGTCGAGGCGGCCGGGCTCCTCGCCGGCGTCCCCGGCGTGAAGTTCCTCTCGGCGCTCCGCCGGGGCAACGTCCACGGCGCGCTCGATGCCGGGTTGGCCCCGGGGATCCTGCCGGGCCGGGTGTCCCTCGACGAAGGATCGGCCTGGTTCACCGACGGGTGGGGTCGTGCTCCGGAGGCCCGCGGTCACGACACGGCCGGCATCCTCGCCGCCGCCGCCGCCGGCGAGCTCCAGGCCCTCATCCTGTTGGGCGCCGACCCGCTCTCCGACTTCCCCGACCGGGCCTTGGCCAAGGCCGCCCTCGAACGGGTGCCCTTCGTCGTCGCCGTCGACACGTTCCTGAACGAGTCGACCCGCCTGGCCGACGTCGTCCTGCCGGCCGCGATGTTCACCGAGCGCCCGGGCTCGACGACCAACCTCGAGGGCCGCGTGACCCGCCTGGGCCAGAAGATCACGGCCCCGGAGGTCGCCTGGCCGGACTGGATGATCGCCGTCGAGCTCGCCGCCCGCCTGGGCGACAACCTCGGGTTCCTGTCCCTCGAGGAGATCTCGGCCGAGATGGAGCGCCTCGCCCCGGCCTTCCAGGGCGTCACTCCCGAGCTCCTCGCCGGTCGCGCCAACCGCGACGGCGTCGTCGTCCCGCTCGGGTCGGCCGCACCCAGCGTCCACTCGGGGATCGACGCCAGCGCCGACCCGATGTCCACGCCCGGCGTCGTGCACGCCGAGGAGCAGGGCACCACCCTCGAGGCCGCCGAGCCCGACCGCGGCCCGACCGAGGACGAGGAACCCACCGCCGTCGACGACGCTCCGGCCCCGGAGCCCGGCCCCGGACGCCCGGCCCTGTTGCGCTGGGATCCGACGACGGCCCCGGCCCCGACGCCGCCCAAGGACGACAACTACAAGCTCCGCCTCGTCGCCGGCCGCAAGTTGTACGACGCCGGCGTGATGTTGTCGATGTCGCCGTCGCTGGCACCCCTCGCCGCCCCTCCCGTCCTGCGGGTCCACCCGACCGACCTCGAGCGCCTCGGCGTCACCACCGGCGGCACGGTTCGGCTCCGGTCGAACAAGCTCACCGTGGAGGCGATCGAGGTGCAGTCCGACCCCTTCCAGCCCCGCGGCACGGCCGGGGTGCCGTTCAACGTCCCGGGCCTCGACGCCGGTGCGCTCCTGAGCGCCGACGCGGCGGTGGTCGAGGTGGCCATGGAGACGGTCGGATGATCGCCGCCCTCGCCGCCGCCGGCGACCCGCTCCTCAACGGGAAGATCGACATCGGGGTCTTCCTCATCGTCGCCCTGAAGACCGGCGTCACCTTCGCCGTGCTGATGGTGGCCGTGCTGTTCATGGTCTGGTTCGAGCGCAAGGTCATCTCGGACATGCAGAACCGCATCGGCCCCAACCGGGCCGGCCCGTGGGGGCTGCTGCAGACGCTGGCCGACGGCACGAAGCTCTTCTTCAAGGAGGACCTCCTCCCCGAGCGGGCCGACCGCCGCATCTTCCGGCTGGCGCCGTACCTGTCGGCCGTGCCGGCCTTCCTGTCCTTCGCCATCGTCCCGATCGGCGGCACCGTGAGCGTCTTCGGGCACCAGACGCGGATGCAGCTGGCCGACCCGCCCATCGGGATCCTGTTCCTCCTGGCCATGTCGTCGGTCGCGGTCTACGGCGTCATGCTGGCCGGCTGGTCGTCGGGCTCGAAGTACCCGCTCCTCGGCTCGGTGCGAGCGTCGGCCCAGATGGTCTCCTACGAGGCGGCGCTGGGCCTCGTCGTGGCCACCGTCGTGCTCGTCACCGGTTCGCTCTACACGAGCGAGATCGTGGCGTCGCAGTCGGGCAACGTCGCCAACTGGAACCTCATCCGCCTCGGCATCCTGCCCTTCTTCCTCTTCCTGACGGCGGCGACGGCCGAGCTGAACCGGCCGCCCTTCGACCTCGTCGAGGCCGAGCAGGAGCTCGTCGGCGGGTTCCACACCGAGTACTCCTCGATCCGATTCGCCCTGTTCTTCCTGGCCGAGTTCATGAACACGGTCACCATGTCGGCCGTCATCGTGACCCTCTTCCTCGGCGGACCGAGCGCGCCGTTCGGGATCGGCGAGGGCATCGGCGGCTTCGTCGGAGCCTGGCTGCTGCCGATCTTCTGGTTCGTCCTGAAGCTGTTCGTGTTCCTGTTCACCTACGTGTGGTTCCGGGCCGCGCTGCCCCGCCTCCGCTACGACCAGCTGATGGACCTGGGCTGGAAGGCCCTCATCCCGGCGTCGTTGGCCTGGCTGCTGGTCATCGCCGCCATCACCGTAGAGCGGACCTACCTGTTCATCGCCTTCCCGGTCCTGATCCTCTGCGCCGCCATGCTGTACCGGTCGTTGGCGCTGGGGAAGGCGACCGTCCAAGAGGAGGACCTGCACGCGTAATGGGTGCACTCGACGGTTTCCGCGTGACGTTCAAGCAGATGTTCATGCCGCGCGTCACGACCCAGTATCCCGAGGAGAAGCGCCCGAAGCCGGAGCGCCACCACGGCCGCCACGTCCTCAACCGCTACGAGGACGGCATGGAGAAGTGCATCGGGTGCGAGCTGTGCGCCGGCGTCTGTCCGGCCCGCTGCATCTACGTGCGCGGGGCGGACAACCCGCCCGACGCGCCGGTGTCGCCGGGAGAGCGCTACGGCTTCATCTACGAGATCAACTACCTCCGATGCATCCACTGCGACCTCTGCGTCGAGGCCTGCCCGACCGAGGCCATCACCGAGACGAAGCTCTTCGAGTTCTCCTTCACCAACCGCCAGGACGCGATCTACACCAAGGCCGAGCTGCTCGTCGGTGACGACGGCAAGCCCCAGAAGCTGCCGTGGGAGCACTGGGGCGAGGGCGACGACGAGATCACCTCGGCGTGGATGCGGGCGACCTCACCGTCCGGCAACGCCGGCTTCACCGGTGTCGTCCAGTGGTCGGGCGAGTTGAACAAGGGCATCGCCGAGCCCGAGCTGGCCCAGGGCGGGGCCGACGAGGAGACCGGCGAGCCGTGGTGGGTCCTGGCCGAGAACCGGGGCGGCAAGTGACGGCAGTCCTCGCCCCGCTGGTGCCGCTGCTCGCGGCCAGCAAGGTCGACCTCAGCGTGTTCGTCGTCTGCGCCGTCATCGTCCTCACGGGCGCGGCGGGCGTCGTCCTCCTGCGCAACCCCGTGCACGCCGCGCTGAGCCTCGTGATGACCCTCTTCGGCGTGGCCGTCCTGTTCGTCGCCCAGGAAGCCCACTTCCTGGCCGCCGTCCAGGTGATCGTCTACGCCGGCGCCATCGTCGTGCTGTTCTTGTTCGTGATCATGCTCCTCGGCGTGGATCGCGAGGAGGCCGTGGAGGTCGAGCAGCTCAAGGGCCAGCGGCCGGTGGCCATCGGCCTCGGCGTGCTCGTGCTCGCGTTCGTCGTGCTGCTGGCCCGCTTCGACCACTGGGCCACCGGCGCCGAGTCCGCCCGTGGCGCCGCCACCGGCCCGGCCACGGCCGGCGCCGAGAACGTCGAGCTCCTCGGCCGGTCGATCTTCACCGACTTCCTCCTGCCCTTCGAGGTGACCGCCGTGTTGCTCGTGATCGCCGTGGTCGGCGCCGTGGTGCTGGCTCGCCGCCCGCCCCGCTTCATCGAGGAGGCCGACGAACGATGACCGTCGACGGAAGCGCCTACCTGCTGCTCGCCGCCATCCTCTTCAGCATCGGTGCCGTGGGGCTTCTCGTCCGCCGGAACGTGCTCGTCATGTTCATGTGCGTCGAGCTGATGCTCAACGCGGTGAACCTGACCTTCGTGACCTTCGCCCGCATGCTCAACGACATCGGTGGCCAGGTCGTCGTGTTCTTCGTCCTGGTCGTGGCGGCGGCCGAGGTCGTGGTCGGCCTCGGGATCATCGTGTCGATCTTCCGGCGTCGCACCGGCGACCACAACACGACCGCCGACGACCTGCACCTCCTCAAGGGTTAGGCCCGAAACGACCATGGACCTCCTGGACGCCGTCTGGCTCATCCCCGCCCTGCCGCTGGCCGGGTTCCTGACCCTGTTGGTGGGCGGCCGCAAGCTCGGCGAGCCGGCGGCGGGGTGGCTGGCCACGTCGGCCATCGGCAGCGCCTTCGTCGCCACCGTCGTGCTGTTCGCCCAGATGCTCACCCTCGAGGGTGAGGAGCGGCGACACATCGTGCGGCTCTTCGCCTGGGTGCCGGTCAACGGCTTCCACGTCGACGTGGCGTTCCTCGTCGATCCGCTCTCGATCACCATGGCGCTGTTCGTCACCGGCATCGGCACGCTCATCCACCTGTATTCGGTGGGCTACATGCACGGGGACGAGCGGTTCTCGAAGTTCTTCGTCTACCTGAACCTGTTCGCCTTCTCGATGCTGATGCTCGTGCTGGCCGACAACTTCCTGCTGAGCTTCCTCGGCTGGGAGGGCGTCGGGGCGTGCTCGTACTTCCTGGTCTCGTTCTGGTTCACCCGGGAGTCGGCGGCCGTCGCCGGCAAGAAGGCGTTCGTCACCAACCGGATCGGCGACTTCGGCTTCATGGTGGCGATGTTCCTCCTCTTCGCCAGCGTCGGCACCCTCAACTACTGGGGCGAGTCGGGGGTGTTGGAGCACGTCGACCGGCTGTCGACCTACACCGCCTCGGCCGTCGTGCTGCTCCTGTTCGTGGGCGCCGCCGGCAAGTCGGCGCAACTCCCGCTGTACCTCTGGCTACCCGACGCCATGGAGGGGCCCACGCCGGTCTCGGCACTCATCCACGCCGCCACCATGGTGACCGCCGGGGTCTACCTGCTCGTCCGGTGCGCGCCGCTGCTGCAGCACGCGGACCCCGCCGTGACGATGCTGATCGCGGCGATCGGCGCGGCCACCGCCCTCTTCGCCGCCTCCGTCGCCTGCGCCCAGAACGACATCAAGAAGGTGCTGGCCTACTCCACCGTCAGCCAGCTCGGGTACATGGTGCTGGCCGTCGGCTCGGGCGCCTACGTGGCCGCCATCTTCCACATGGTCACCCACGCCTTCTTCAAGGCCCTCCTCTTCCTGGGCGCCGGCTCGGTCATCCACGGCATGCACGACGAGCAGGACATGAAACGGATGGGCGCCCTGCGCAAGTGGATGCCCATCACGTGGGCCACGTTCCTCGTGGGCTGGCTCGCCATCTCGGGCATCCCTCCCCTGTCGGGGTTCTGGTCCAAGGACGAGGTGCTGGCCGGGGCGTGGGGCAAGAGCCCGATCCTCTGGGTCGTCGGCGTGCTCGTGGCCCTGCTCACCGCCTACTACATGAGCCGCCAGGTCTTCCTCGTCTTCTACGGCGAGGAGCGGTGGCGCCACCCGGCCGAGCCCGTCGAGGGCGAGGCCGCCTCCGAGGCGGACGGAGGCCACGCCGTCGCCGAACCCCACGAGTCGCCCTGGATGATGACCGTCCCCCTGATCGTCCTGGCCGTCCTGGCCGCCGCCGGCGGGCTGTTGAACCTGCCCCTGTTCCACCAGACGCTCTTCCTCGAGCAGTGGCTCGAGCCGTCGCTCGGCCACGTCGAGCACCACGTGCTCACCAGCGGGTCGAAGATCGGACTCGGTGCCGTCGCCGGCCTCGCCGCTTTCGCCGGCATCGGCCTCGCCTACGTCACCTGGTACAAGAAGCGCCCGCAGGAGAACGAGAACCTCGAGCCGGCCATCCTCAAGCGGGCCTGGGGCTACGACGCGGCCGTCGCCGCCTTCGTCGGCGGGCCCGGCCGCGCCGCCGCGGCGTGGTCGGCGTTCACGTTCGACAAGCGCATCGTCGACGGCGCGGTCAACGGCGTGGCGACCCTCGTGCGCCAGGGAGGCGGGCAGTTGCGCAAGGTCCAGACCGGCTACGTCCGGAACTACGCCCTCGGCCTCGCCGCCGGCGTCGTGCTCCTCCTGGCGTGGACGCTCGTGCGGGTCGGCCTGTGATCGCGCCCCTCCTCGCCATCGCCGGCGAGCACGGGTCGGCCGTGACGTTCCCGCTCCTCACCGCCCTGATCGTGGTGCCCGCCCTCGGGGCGCTCGTCGTGGCCCTGTTGCCTCGCAACCAGGAGGGCCTGCTCCGCCTCGTCGGGCTCGTGTTCTCGTTGGCCACCGCGGTGTTGACCGTCTTCATCGCCATCGACTTCAAGGCCGGCGCCGACGGCTTCCAGTTCCTCCAGAGCTACACCTGGATCCGGGAGTTCGGCGTCAGCTGGAAGCTGGGCGTCGACGGCATCTCCTTGTGGCTGGTCGTGCTGACCGGGATCTTGTTCCCGATCGCCATCGTCGGCCCGCTGGTCAAGAAGGACGTGAAGAGCTACATCGGGTGGCTGTTGCTGCTCGAGGCCGGTTGCCTCGGCGTGTTCCTCGCCCTCGACCTGCTCGTGTTCTTCCTGTTCTTCGAGATCGTGCTCGTGCCGATGTACTTCCTCATCGCCGGGTGGGGCTACGAGAACCGCACGTACGCGGCGCTCAAGTTCTTCCTCTACACGCTCTTCGGGTCGGCGTTCCTGCTCGTCGAGCCTGCTCGCCCTCGTCTTCCTCCACCAGAAGGCCACCGGCGAGCTCACCTTCGACCTCGTGAAGCTGGCCGAGAGCCAGTCCGTCGCCGATTCCACGGCCCGCTGGCTGTTCCTCGGGTTCACGGCCGCCTTCGCCGTGAAGGTGCCGCTGTTCCCGGTCCACACCTGGCTGCCGGACGCCCACACCGAGGCCCCGACCGCCGGCTCGGTGATCCTGGCCGGCGTCCTGCTCAAGCTGGGCACCTACGGGATGCTCCGCTTCGGGCTCTACCTGTTCCCGAAGGCGGCGGTCGACCTCGCCCCGATCCTGCTGACGCTGGCCGCCATCGGGATCATCTACGGCGCCGTCGTCGCCGCGATGCAGCGGGACCTCAAGCGGCTCGTCGCCTACTCGTCGGTGGCCCACATGGGCTTCATCGTGCTCGGCATCTTCGCCTTCTCCAGCCAGGGGCTCTCCGGCGGCGTCCTCCAGATGGTGAACCACGGCCTCTCCACCGGCGCGCTGTTCCTGCTCGTCGGCATGATCTACGAGCGCCGCCACACGCGGATCATCTCCGAGCTCGGCGGTCTCCAGAAGCCGGCCCCGATCCTCGCCGCCGTGTTCACCCTCGTCATGCTCTCGTCGATCGGTCTGCCCGCCCTCAACGGGTTCGTCGGCGAGTTCCTGATCCTGATCGGCACGTTCGTGACCCACCGCTGGTGGGCCGTGGTCGACCGCGTCGGGTGTGATCCTCGCCGCCGTCTACCTGCTCTGGGCCTACCAGCGGGTGTTCCACGGCGAGCCGGAGGGCGAGAACGCCACCATCCCCGACATGACGTGGCGCGAGCGCGGCGTCATCCTGCCCCTGCTCGTGCTCATCGTGTTCCTCGGCGTCTACCCGAAGCCCGTCCTCGACCGCATCCAACCGTCGGTCGACCGGCTGATCGCCCACGTCGAGCAGCACAGCGACTTCGAGGAGCCCGCCGTGGCGCAAGCGCACTCGATCGAGGACAAGTGACCACCCTGCTCGCTCAAGCCCAAGGCGGGCTCCCGCCCCTGCGCCTCCCCGAGGTCGCCTACTCCGACATCGGCCCGATGATCATCCTCGTGGTGGGCGCGCTCGGTCTGTTGACCGTGGCCTCCCTGGTGAAGGCCAAGCCGGCCCGGGGCTTCTACGCCCTGTTCACGGTCGGTACGGCCGGCTCCGCCCTCGTCTCCGCCGCCTGGCTGTGGCTCGGGTTGGACGAGGCCGGATCGGGTCCGCGGTTCGCCTTCGCCAACATGATCTCGATCGACGGATTCGCCGTCTTCTTCTTCGTGGTCATCGCCATCTCGGTCGTGCTGGCCGCGTTGCTCGGCGACGCCTACCTGCGGCGGGAGCAGCTCGACGGGCCGGAGTTCTACGTCCTGGTGCTGCTGTCGGCGGCGGGCGGGATGTTGATGGCGGCGGCCAACGACCTCATCGTCATCTTCCTCGGGCTCGAGACGCTGTCGATCGCCCTGTTCGTCCTGGCCGGCTTCCACCGACGGCGGGCGGAGTCGGGCGAGGCGGCCATGAAGTACTTCGTGCTGTCGGCCTTCTCGTCCGCCTTCCTGCTCTACGGCATTGCCCTGACCTACGGCTCGACCGGCACGACGAACCTCGCCGGCATCGCCCAGTGGCTCGGCACGAACGTCGCGCTGACCAACGGCGTCCTGATGGCCGGCATGGCCTTCCTGCTCGTCGGTTTCGGGTTCAAGGTCGCGGCCGTGCCGTTCCACACCTGGACGCCCGACGTCTACCAAGGCTCGCCCACGCCGGTGTCGGCCTTCATGGCCGGCGCCTCCAAGGCGGCGGGGTTCGCCGCCCTGCTCCGTGTCTTCTTCTCCACCTTCTCGGTCCTGCGCCCGGACTGGAAGCCGCTCATCTGGGCCCTGGCCGTCGCCTCGCTGCTGGTGGGCTCGACCCTCGCCATCGTCCAGAGCGACGTCAAGCGGATGCTGGCGTACTCCTCGATCAGCCACGCCGGCTACATCCTCGTCGGGCTCCAAGCCGCCAACGACCGGGGCGTGGCCGGGTCGCTCTTCTACCTGCTCGCCTACACCTTCATGGTCATGGGCTCGTTCACCATCGCCACCGTCGTCGGTCGCCGCGGCGACGCCGCCCACGACCTCGACAACTACAAGGGCCTGGCCCGGCGCCGGCCGGCCGTCGCCCTCGGCTTCACCGTGCTGTTGATGGCCCAGGCCGGGGTGCCGTTCACCTCGGGGTTCCTGGCCAAGTTCTACGTGATCTCGGCCGCAGTGGAGAGCCGGTCCTACGCCCTCGCCCTCATCGCCATGGTGGCGGCGGTGATCGCCGCCTTCTTCTACCTCCGGGTCGTCATCACGATGTACTCCGCCGCCGACGCGGATGAAGCGACCGAACCGGCCCGGCTCCCCCTGCCCTTCGGGGCCGGCCTGGTGCTCGCCTCGGCGGTCGCCTTCACCCTCATCGCCGGGATTCTTCCGCAGACCTTCTTCGACTTCGCCCGAAACGCCACCCTGCTCTTCTGAGCGGCGGTCGTCGCCCATCGCCCGAACGAGGCCCGCCGCGGCGTTGGGCCAAGATGGCAGCTGATCGGCGGAGGGAGCGCGGTGTGGCGGTGCTGGAGGAGCGGCTGCGGGCCGTCCCGTTCTTTCGCGGCCTGCCAGGGGACGCGGTGCGTGCGCTGGCCGCTGCGCTGGAGCCCGAGGCGCACGCCGCCGGCTCGGTGGTCTTCCGGGAGGGGGAGATCGCGGATGCGCTGTACCTCGTCGACTCCGGCCTCGTGGAGGTGCGCCGCGGCGGTGAGCCGCTCGCCGCCCTCGGTCCCGGGAGCTTCGTGGGCGAGCTCGGCCTGCTGCTCGGCGCGCCCCGCTCGGCCGACCTCGTGGCCGTGGCCGACACCCAGCTGTGGGCGTTGCGGCGTGAGACCGTGGAGGTGCTGCTCGACCGCCACCCGGCCATCGGCATGGAGATCAGCCGCGAGCTGGGTCGGCGCCTGATCCGCACCAACGAACGCCTGGCGCCGGAGCCGCGACCACGTGTCGTCGCCTACTGGGGCGAGCGCGACCGGCTGGACCGCCTCGTCGACGAGGTCAACGACCTGACCGGGATGGCGCCCGTCGTGGTGGAGCGGGAGGAGCCGGTCCGAACCGAGCCCGATCGACTGACGATCGCCGTCCTCCCGACGGAGTGGGCGCGAGGGGCCCGGCGGGTGCTCCGCTTCGCCGACCACATCGTCTGCACCCGTCGGCCGGCGGACTGGGTCGTGGCCCGGGCCGGCGCGGCCGCCGTGCTCCGGTGCGACCTCACGATGTCCGTCGAGCGCGCCGCCCGCTGGATCTCGGGTCGAGCGGTGGGCCTGGCGCTGTCCAGCGGGGGCAGCAAGACCGTGGCCCACATGGGTGTCGTGCGCCGCCTGCACGAGCTCGGGGTGCCCGTCGACGCCATGGCGGCGAGCAGCGGGGGGGCGATGATCGCGGCCGCAGCCGCGGCCGGCATCCCGCACGAGCGCCGCCTCCGCTACCTCGACGAGGTGGCCGAGCTGCTCGGCGTGCGGCGCTGGGACTTCAACGTGCCGCCCCGCACCGGCGTGATGAAGGGGCAGCGCCTGCGCGACGCCCTCGACCGGATGCTCGAGGGGCGGACGTTCGCCGACCTTCACACCCCGCTCGCCATCGTCGCCACCGACCTCGGCACGGGCGCCGAGGTCGTGCTCGAGTCGGGTCCGCTGGCCGACGCGGTGCGCGCCAGCCTCAGCATCCCCGGCGCCTTCGACCCGTGGCGGATCGACGGCCGACTCCTCATCGACGGTGCCGTCGTCAACCCGATGCCGGCCAGCGTGCTCCGCGACCGGGGCCTGCCGGTCGTGATCGGCTCGATGGTCGCCGGCAAGCGGGACGATCCGAACGCCCCGCCCCTGGCCACCGCCCCGCCGATCATGCAGACGATGCTGCGCATGGTGAACCTCATGGAGCGGGAGCTGATCGAGGGGCAGCTGCCCCTCGTCGACGTGTTGATCCGCCCCCAGGTGGCGGCCAACTACAGCTTCGACTTCACCAACATCGAACCGTTCGTGGCCGAGGGGATGCGGGCCACCGACGACGCCATGGCCGGCACCGACCTGGCGTCACTGGGTGGGCGCGGCGCGGTCCGACTCTCGTAGCCGCCGGGCCATCCCGGTCAGGAGCTTCTCGTTCATGGCCGGCACTTCGCGCAGCAGGGTGCGGAAGACGCGGGCGCTGATGGCGGCGAGGCGGACGGGGGTCGTCGCCGCCACCGTGGCGCTGCGGGGCGCCGGATCGAGGAGGGCCAGCTCGCCGAAGTAGCTGCCCGGGCCGAGGGTGGCGATTCGCCGGCTGCGGACCGCCGTGCCCTTCCGGCGCACGGACGCCTCGCCGTCGAGGAGCACGAAGAAGGTGTCGGCCCGCTCGCCCTCCTGCACCAGCACGGTGTCGACCGGTGCCGCCACCTCGCTGGCGTGACGGGCGACGATCCGCAGGTCGGCCTTGGAGCAGGCCGAGAACAGGGGCACGTCGGCCAACGTCTCGAGGAGCTGGTCTCGCTTCTGCATGAGTGGTCCGCCTCCACGTCGAGCACACCGCATGTGCCGAGTGACCGTTTCCTATCACGATGTCCGTGTTTATGCTGAGGAGGGGGTCGTCAGGCGGGCGGCCGGCGGGAGGCGGACATGGTGATGCGGCGACTCGGCCACGTGGTCACGCGGTACCGGTGGTTCGTGCTGGCGGTGACACTGCTGCTGCTGCCGATCGCCGGGGTGCTCGGCGGCTCGGTGAAGGGCCGGTTGTCGGCCGGCGGCTTCTCCGACCCGAGCGCCGAGGCGGTCGAGGCGGCCCGGGTCCTGGAGGACACCTTCGGCACCGGCGCGCCCAACGTGGTCCTCCTGGTGACGGCCGACGCCGGGACCGTGGACGATCCCGCCGTCGCCGAACGGGGCGCCGCCCTCACGGCCGAGCTCGCCGAGACGCCGGGGCTGACCGGCGCCACCTCGTACTGGTCGCTGGAGCACACGCCGCCGCTGCGCAGCGCCGACGGCCGCCAGGCCCTCGTGCTGGGCCGGGTCCTCGGCGACGAAGACGACCTGCGCGATGCGGCCGACGGCATCGCCGAGCGCTTCGAGGGGCGCGACGACGGCGTGATCCGGGTCGGAGTCGGCGGTTACGGCGAGGTCTTCCGCCAGATCACCCACCAGGCGGAGGTCGACCTCGAGAAGGCCGAGAAGCTCTCGATGCCCGTGACGTTGCTCCTCCTGCTGGCCGTCTTCGGCAGCGCCGTGGCGGCGGCCCTCCCCCTCGGCGTCGGCATCGTCGCCGTGCTCGGCACGTTCCTGGTGCTGACCGTCTTCACCGCCTTCACCCAGGTCTCGGTCTTCGCCCTCAACCTGACGACGGCCATGGGACTCGGTCTCGCCATCGACTACAGCCTCTTCATCGTGTCGCGGTTCCGAGAAGAGCTGCGGACCGCCGGCGACACCAACCGCGCGCTGCTGCGGACGATGCAGACGGCCGGGCGCACGGTCGCCTTCAGCGCTTTCACCGTCGCCATCTCCCTGGCCGCGTTGCTCGTCTTTCCCCTCGCCTACCTCCGATCCTTCGCCTACGCCGGCGTCGGCGTCGTCGCGCTGGCCGCCGTCGGCGCCACCGTCGTGCTGCCGGCCCTCCTTGCCGTGCTGGGGCCGCGCATCGAGAAGGGCCAGGTGCTGCGGCGCAAGACGGCGGTCGAGGGCGACGGCCGGCACGGCTTCTGGTACCGGCGGGCGCACGCCGTGATGCGCCGGCCCGGGCCGATCGCCGTGGCCGTCACGCTCCTGCTCGTCTTCCTGGGCGCGCCGTTCCTGCACTTCACCGCCGGCCAGTCCGACGACCGCGTCCTCCCCAGGTCGGCGGCGGTGCGGGGCGTCCACGACGACCTGCGCCACCACTTCGCGAGCAACGAGGCCGCGGCACTGACCGTCGTCACCGAGGCCGGCACGCCGGCGCCCGATGGAGCTGCCATCGACGCGTACGCCGGTCGCCTGTCGGTCCTTCCCGGCGTGGCGCGCGGTGGACGCGGCCACCGGCTACTACATCGGCGGGGCCAAGGTGAAGGAGGCCGACGCCCTCTCCTCCCGCTTCGTCGGCACGAGCGGTGGGACGTGGCTGTCGGTCGTCCCCTCGGTCGAGCCGTACTCGACCGAGGGTGAGGCCGTGGTAACGGGCATCCGGTCGACGCCGGCGGCGTTCCCGGTGCTGGTCGGTGGCATGACCGCGGACCTGGTCGATTCGAAGGCGTCCTTGGTCGGCCCGGCTGCCGTTCGCGCTCGGGTTGATCGTGGTCGCCACGTTCGTGCTGCTGTTCCTGATGACCGGCAGCGTGATCGTGCCGCTGAAGGCCCTCTTCCTCAACCTCCTGAGCCTGTCCGCCACCTTCGGGATGCTGGTCTGGGTGTTCCAGGACGGCCACTTCTCCGGCCTGCTCGGGTTCACGCCGACGGGGAGCATCTCGGTGCACACGCCGATCCTCCTGTTCTGCATCGCCTTCGGCCTCTCGATGGACTACGAGGTGTTCCTCCTCTCGCGCATCAAGGAGGAATACGACCTCGGCCACGGCAACGACGAAGCGGTCGCCGTCGGGCTCGAGAAGACCGGCAGCATCGTCACCGCCGCCGCGCTCCTGCTGGCCGTGGTGTTCGTGGCCTTCGCCACCGCCGAGGTGTCGGTCGTCAAGGTCTTCGGTGTCGGACTCACGATCGCCGTGCTGGTGGACGCCTTCCTGATCCGCACGTTGCTCGTGCCGGCGTTCATGAAGATGGCCGGACGGATGAACTGGTGGGCCCCCCGGTCGCTGCGCCGGTTCCACCTCCGCTTCGGGATCTGGGAGACCGATCCCGGCTCCGTGCTGGACCTGCTCGAGCGGGCCGAGCGGGTGCAGCGCGACGAGGAGCCGGCACCGGTCGCGACGCGGTAAGGCGGGCTCACGCCGCGTGCTCGACGAGCGGCGGGTCGAGGTTCCAGGCCCGCAGCGCCCGGCGGACTCGGCGCACCACGTCGGGAGCGAGGAGTCCGGTGCACCGCCCGAGCAGGTTCGGGAGGGGCTCCTGGGTGCTCAGCGCCCAGCGGGCGAACATCCCCTGGTCCATCCAGCCGGCCACGCCGGCGGTGATGCCGAGGCCGAGATCCAGCCGCCCGTCGGCGACACGTTGGCGCAGCTGCTCCCAGGCCAACGAACGGTGCAGCGACCGGCCGCACCCGATGAGCTCCTCCGGTTGGGGGTGGTGGCCGCCGGCCTGCAGCACCTGCAGGGCGGGGTGGCGCAGGGCGACCTCGGTCCACGTGAGCGTGCGGCCGGCGGCGATGATCGAGCTCAGCCATTGCGCCGCGAAGAGCTCGGCGCTGGTCACCGGCGGAGGGTCGGTCGGGAGTCGGAGGCTGCGCCGGAGGGCGTCGGTGACGGTGCCGCGTCCGGGCTCGTCCACCACGGTGCCGTCGGAGAGGGTGGCCGTGGCCCGCTCGACGCCGTTGCGGCCGACGATGGTGGTGACCCGCACCCGGCGCCGCTCCGGGTGCCGCGAGGGCGCGGACCCGAGGTGGTGTGACGGGCGGTGTCGACCGCCGTCGCAGGGGCGGCCCAGCCGAAGCAGACGACCCCGAGCGCCGACCACGCCGGCGGGGCGGTGAACCCGACGAGCGCGTCGAGCGGGTGCTCCCCCTCGTCGAGGATGCGGAACCCGAAGGCGATGTCGTCCTGGTCGGAGGGCTCGAGCGACACCAGCCGATGGGGCTGGTGCCAGCCGCCTTCGGCGCAGGCGGCGTCGAGCAGGGTGACGAAGCGGTCGAGCCGGTCGGGCTCGGGAAGCAGGGGGGCGGTCACGGGGACTCTCCTCTCGGAATGCGTGCGAGAGGGAGCCGGCGGGAAGGCTCCGTGTGACCGCCGGACCAGACAAGCACGAGTCCGTGGCGGTGGCAAGCTCCTTCCTGACCATGTCGAACCCCTCCACCGAACCCTCCTCGCCCCGCTCGCGCGACGTCCCGAACCTCGAACAGACCGAGGACGCCGTCCTCGAGGGTGACACCGCCTACACGCCGGGCAGCGCCCGCGCCGCCCTGGCGCAGCGGCCGTTCCGGGTCGTGTGGCTCGGATCGCTGGCGTCGAACATCGGGACCTGGATGCAGAACGTGGCCCTCGGTGCGTTCGCCTTCAAGCTGACGGGCTCCTCCGGGTTCGTCGCCCTCCTCGGCTTCGCCCAGCTCGGGCCCCTGCTGCTGCTGTCGATCGTCGGCGGTCTGCTGGCCGACACCGTCGACCGCCGATGGTTGCTGGTCGGATGCCAGGCCGAGCAGATGATCCTGTCGTTCGTGCTCGCCGTCGTCGTCCGCCAGGACCACCCGTCGAAGTCGGCGCTGTTCCTGTGCGTGCTGGCTCTCGGCATCGGCAACGCCCTGAACGCGCCCACCTTGTCGGCGGTGCTGCCCCAGCTCGTCGGCCGGCGCGACCTGGCCGGAGCCGTGTCGCTCCAGTCCGTCCAGCTCAACCTGTCGCGGGTCATCGGCCCGGCCATCGCCGGACTCGTCCTGCCCCTGGTCGGGACGTCGGGCGTCTTCGTCATCAACGGGGTCTCGTACGTCTTCGCCATCGCCACGCTGCTCATGGTCACGATCCCGCGGCCGTACCCGACCTTCGGTGAGCAGGGCCTGCGCCGACTCGTCGGGGGCTTCGCCGTGGCCCGGCGCGACCGGCTCGTCCGGCGCTGCCTGCTGGCCATCACGTCGATCTCGTTCTTCTGCCTCCCGTTCATCGGACTGCTGCCGGTGCTGGCCGGGCGCAACCTCCACCTCGACGTCCAGGGCGCCGGCTACGGCATCCTGTTCGCCTGCTTCGGGGCCGGCGCCGCCCTCGGCGCCATCGCCGTCGGCACCGTGCTCGTAGGCCGGTCCAAGCCCCTCATCGTGCGGGTCGGCCTCGTGCTGTTCGGGCTGAGCCTCGCCGTGTTCGGCGTGCTACGCGATCCGCTGCCCGCGTACCCGGCGGTGTTCTTCGTCGGCCTCTTCTACTTCGGCACCGTGACCTCGCTCTCGACCGTGTTGCAGTCCCACCTCGAGGAGTCGGTGCGGGGCCGGGTGATGGCCCTGTGGATCATGGGCTTCGGCGGCACCGTGCCGTTCGGGCTGCTCGCCGGCGGGTTCATCGCCGACCGCACGTCGGTCACCACGGTCGTGCTCGGCGGGGCCGCCGTCGCGGTGCTGCTCGGGGCCGTGACCGACGTCCGCGGCGGTGCCGACGGCGAGGATCAGTCGATGGCGAACGACACCACGGCATCGGGTTCCGGCGCGTCCGACGGGCGGCGGTAGAGGGTCAGGATCACCAGCCCCGACAACAGGGCCATGGCGGCGATGAACGACCAGGCGCGGTCGAAGGAGGCGGCGAAGTCGGGGCCGTCGGGCCGACCGAGGATGGCGACGGCGACGGCGATCCCCAGCGCGGCACCGATCTGGCGGCAGGTGGCGTTGAACGCGCTGCCCATGGCGAAGCGGGTCGGGGGCAGGTACACGTTGGCGGCGCTGCCGAGGGTGGAAATGGTGAAGCCGACGCCGAACCCGGTCAGCACGTTGGCCGGGAAAAGCACCGTCCAGTAGTTCGGTTCCCGTCCGATGAAGAAGACGAGGCCGAGGATCCCGGTGGCGAACAGCAGGGTGCCCGGGACGATCACGACGCGGTGGCCATAGCGGTCGGCCAGGCGTCCGGCCGGGCCGGCGGCCATGGCGGCGCACAACGGCCCCGGTGTGGCCGCCAGTCCGGCGCCGATGATCGAGTAGCCCCACACCCCGGTCGTGTACTGGATGTTCACGAAGAGCATGGCGAAGAAGCCCAGGGCGAAGAGGAAGCCGGCGCCGTTGGCCGTGGCGAAGTAGCGCTGCCGGAGCAGGGACAGGTCGAGGATCGGGTCCGACCGGCGGGCGCAGCGAAACAGGAAGAGGGGGAGCAGCACGGCCGCGCCGACCAGTGCACCGATGATGAGCGGGTCGGTGTAGCCCCAGTCGTCGCCCTGCACGATGGCCAGGGCGAGCAGGCCGACCGACGCACTGCCGAGCACGCCCCCGAGCACGTCGGGGAGGCCGGTGGCGTTCGGGTCACGCGACTCCCGCAGCAACGACCGCCCGAAGACCCAGGCGCCCACCACCAACGGCACGTTGATGAAGAACACGGCCCGCCAGCTGACCGATTGCACGAGGAGGCTGCCGAGGCTCGGGCCGGTGGCGGCGGCCACGCCACCGACGGCACCGGAGATGCCGATGGCGGCCGAGCGGCGGTCGGGGGGAACTCGGGCAGCACCAGGGCGAGGCTGCTCGGGATGACGAGCGCACCGCCGAGGGCCTGCACGACCCGGGCCGCGATCAGCAGTCCCGCCGTCGGGGCCAGCCCGCACGCCATCGAGGCGAACGTGAAGACCGTGATGCCGAGGTAGAAGATCCGACGCCGGCCGAAGCGGTCGGCGAGGCGGCCGGCGCTGAGGAGGGCGGCGGCGAAGGCGATGTTGTATCCCGAAAGGATCCAGGAGAGGGCGTTGCGGCTCGTGCCCGAGAACTCCGCGGCGATGGCCGGGAAGGCGATGTTCACCACCGTCACGTCGAGCGAGACGAGGTAGACGCCGACCGCCGTGACCGCCAGGACCTTCCAACCCCGCTCCAGTGCCATGCCGCATCATGGCCGCGGCCGTCGGTTCCGTGACGGCCGGACGGGCGTGGCCGGTCAGGCGTTGAGGGGGAACCGCACCTGCACCGCCGCGCCGCCGACGGGCGTGTCCATGATCGACATCGTCCCGTGCATCGCCTCGGCGAGCCGTCGGGCGATGGTCAGGCCGAGGCCGAGGCCGGCGCCGTCGGTGTCCCGATCGAGGCGGCCGTAGGGCTCGAACACCCGGGTCCGCTCGGGCACCGGGACCCCGAGGCCGCTGTCGGCGACCGTGACCACCACGTCCCGCTCGTCCTCCTCGAGGATGATCCGCACTGGTGCCTCGCCGTGGCGATGGCCGTTGTCGATGAGTTCCTGGAGGAGCCAGCGGAGCTCGCGGCTGCGACCGCGGATGGTGGCCGACGCCGGGCCGCGTACACCCGTCGGACGTCCGGCCCGATCCTCGGCGTCGGCGACCGATCGGGCCACGGCGGCCAGGTCGACCGCCTCGTCGGCCCCGGGGTGCACGAAGTCGACGGAGGAGGCGTCGTGGAGGTGGCGGAGCATCTCGTCGAGGTGGCGCTGGGGCTGGTTGGCGCCCTCACGGCGGTCGACCTCGTAGAGCCGCGCCGAGGCGAGGGCGTTCGCGGCGTGGGCCGCGAAGCGGGTGGCGGCGACGAGGTCGGAGTCGGTGAAGGTGCGGCCGGCCCGGGCGTTGACGTTGAGCACGCCGAAGATCCGCCCGTCGTGGAGGAGCGGCACGCACATCCCGCTGTCGACCGGGTTCGAGCGGTTGCCCGCCCGCCCGGTGACGAGCACCGGGTCGCAGCTCGCCGCCACCTTGCCGGCCACGCCCTCCCCGAAGCGGACCCGGGCGCCGAGGGCGGCCGGGTTGGTGGGGGCGGCGACGACCTCGAGCTCCTCCGCGCCGACGAGGAGCATGACGGATCCCCCCTCGGCCTCGAACAGGCGCCCGGCGCTGGCCAGGACGACCTCGAGCACGGCATCGACCTGCAGCGGCGCGGCATCGGCAGTGGAAGGTGGCTCGGACATCACGAGGATCGTGACACGAACACGACGTCGGCTGTCGCACCCGGGGCCCCGACGGCGATGCTCATCGGCACCACCGGCAGCCGTCGCAGACGTAGGGACCGGCCGTGGCCGCGAGTGCAGCTCGCGCAACGACCTCACGATGTCGGTGCGGGGCCGAGCCGCTCTCGACACGACCGTGGCGGTGCGACCGGACAACGAGAGGAAGGTGAGGGTCGCCTCCTCGAGCCGCCGGCCCCCGTCGCCGATCGCGAGCGCGTACGCCTCGAGTTGGAGCCATCCTGCCTCGTCGGCCGGCGCGGGCCCGGTCTTGAGGTCGACCACCTCCCACCCCGGTCCGTCGTCGGGGGCCGTGGCGTACACGAAGTCGGCCGCTCCTCGAATGAAGGCGCCGCCCACGGTGAGCACGAGCGGCAGCTCGGCCGCCTCGGGGACGCGGGTGGCGTAGGCCGAGCGGACGAACCGGTCGGCCAGGCGATCGGCCTCCGCGTCGGACGCCACGGGCTCGGCCGGGTCGTCGACCGCGGCGTCGGCGCCCGCCTCCGGATCGAGCACCGGTCGGGCCTCTCCGAGACCGCTGCTCGGCAGCAACGGCAGCAGCGCCGCGGCATGCCAGGGACGGGCCACGAGCGATGGGTCGTGCCCCTCCTGGAGGGCCCAGGCTCGTTCCTCCAGCCAGCGGTGGACGAGCGTGCCCCGCCGAGCCGCGGCCGACGGGGCGTGGGGCAGCCCGAGGACGCGCCGACGGGCGTAGGCGACGCGACAGCGGGCGGCGAGCACGAGGTCGGTGACGGTGTGCTCGGTCGGGGCCGTCGGCCCCACGGCCCGCTCCCGCACCTCCCGGGTCAGGAGGTCGCGCGCCACGGCGACGGTCGCTGCCGCGTGCGGCCCGCCGGCGAGCGGTCGCCCGGCCACGAGGTCGAGCTCCAGCGCCGAGGGCGGCACCTTCGGCGGGGGATCGAACAGCACGAGCGGCTCGAGGGGGTTGGCGTCGGGTGGCGGGCCACCGCACTCCTCGACGGCGAAGCCGGCCTCGGCCAGCTCGGCCAGGTACGGCGCCTTCGTGGGTCGCTTGCGCGGGTTGCCGTCGGCGCCCCAGACCCACGTGGACGCGGTCAGGAGGAGGCTCGTCCGGGCGCGGGTGGTGGCGACGTAGAACAACCGACGCTGCTCGTCGTCGGCCTCGGCGCGATAGCCCTCAGCATGCGAGGCCAACGCCGCCGGGTCCCACGGCTCGGGCGATCGCCGGTCGCCGTCCCGCCGGAGATCATCGGGCACCGAAGCCCGGCCCGAGCGGGTCGATTCGCACCCCGTCGCCCGCACGTTGGGGAGGGCCTGGTCGACGAGCCCGGTGACGACGACGTGGTCGAACTCGAGCCCTTTGGCCGAGTGGATCGTGAGGAGCCGGACGGCCGGCGACAGAGGGTCGGGCGGTGCGACTTCGATGTTCTCGTCCTCGTCGAGCATCCGATCGACCATGGCGAGGAATCCGGCCAGGCCGGCGCCCCGCCCCATCGCCTCGTACGCCTCCGCCGCGTCGACGGTCGCGACGAGCTCGGAGCGGGCCCGAACGGCCGGTGCGGACGGCGACGTGGCGAGGGCGTCGGTGACACCGAGGTCATCGGCCACCCTCGTCACCAGCTCCCCGAGGGGCAGCACCTTCCCGGCCGTGGCCCACCCCCGGACGTCGTCGAGGAACCGGTCCACCCGCATCGCGACCTCCGGGGTCACGGCCTCGGTCGTGCGGAGCAGACCGTCGAGGAGGCGGACGCCGACGTCGTCCTGCCAGGTCGCTCCGGCGATCCGCCGCTCGGTGGCGGCGATGGCGTCGGCCGCCTCTACGAAGGAGACGAGCTCCGCCGGACCCAAGCGGTAGCGCGGGCCGCGCAGCAGGCGGGCGGCCGCCATGGCATCCCCCGGATCCTGGGCGAGGCGCAGGGCGGCGAGGAGCTCGTGGAACGTTGGCGAGTCGAGCAGGTTGCCGAGACCGGGGGCCTCGACGGCCACGCCCTCGGCTTCGAGCCGACGGGCGATCGGGACGAGGAGCCGGCGTTGCGGCGACAGCACGGCGATGTCGCGGGCGGGCGTGCCCGCCGCCACCCGCGCCAGCACGTGCGCCGTGATCGCTTCCACCTCTTGGCCCTGGTCGGCGAAGTGCCGGACCCACACGTCGGAGGCCGCCGACCCGACCGCCGTCGTCTGCCGGGGCCGCCAGTCGCGGCTCCGTCGGACGATGGTCTCCGCGACCCGGATGACCTCCGGGCCGTGCCGGTAAACGCGCTCGAGCGCGAGGTCGTCCGCGCCGGTGAAGTGATCGGCGAAGGAACGGAAGTTGTCGAGCGTGGCCCCCCGGAATCGGTAGATGGCCTGGGCGTCGTCGCCCACGACGACGAGTTGTCCGCCCAGCGGATCGGCGATCCGCTGCAGCAGCTCCCGCTGCGCCACGTTGGTGTCCTGGTACTCGTCCACGACGATGTAGGGGTGTCGGGCCCGGAGCACGGCGGCGGCGGCCGGGAGGTCGAGCAGGCGCACGGCCAGCTCGAGCTGGTCGGCGAAGTCGAGCGCCCCCTCGGTCCGTTTGGCCGCGCGAAAGGCGCCGACGGCGCCCAGGAGGTCGAGTCGTTCGGCCAGGGTCCGCACCGCGACGGTGCACGCATCTCGGTCCTTCTTCCGGCGGAGGCCGGCCACCGCGTCGGCGTGCCCGCCGGCCAACTCGAGCTGCTGGCGGTGCCACCGCCCCGCCGTCTCGACCGACACCTGGTGGTCGGCGAGCTGGGACGCCAGCTCCGCCGTCGCCACCACGGCGGTTCGGAGCCACGTCGCATCCATGGCCTCGAAGTCGACGTCGGCGAGGGAGGTCTCGATCAGCCTGTGCTGCTCGGCGGTACCGAGCAGGATGGGCTCGCGAGCGAGGCCGAGGTGGTGCCCGAACTCCGTGAGGATCCCACCCGCAAGGGCGTGGAACGTGGCGACCCGCACCCCGTCCACCGGCAGCCCCGCTCGGCGCAGGCCGGCGCCGACACGGCGTTGCAGCTCGGCCGTCGCCCGGTTCGTGAACGAGACGGCGAGCACCGACCGGCCCGGTCCCTGGTCGGCGGCGAGGCGGTGGGCGCGATCGACGGCCCACTCCACCATCGTGCGGGTCTTGCCCGATCCGGCGGGGGCCGTCACCCGCAAGGCCGGAGCCGTGGATGCGACGACCGCCCGTTGGTCCGGCGCGATGGGCGTGGCCGCGTCGGCGCCGTCCGCCGCTCCGAGGGCGGGCCCCGTGCGGAGCGGCGTCACCACGGCAGGTCCTGCCCACGCGGCTGGCGGTCGCAGAGCACCTGGGCCCGGCAATGGCGGCAGGGCGGATCGAGGCCGACGCCGAACTCCTCCTGGACGATCCCACCGGCGGCGACGTCGATGAGGTCGGCGCAGGCGCGGTCGTGATCGTCCTCCACCGGCTGCTCGGACCAGGTGCCGGCCCAGACGTAGGCCAACCGAAGACGGCGCACCGGACGACCCAGCGCTTCGCGCACGACGTGGTGGTACACGGCCAACTGGACGTCTCCGGTGGCGTCCCGCTTCCTCGCCGCGCCCGTCTTCCAATCGACGACCTCGATGCCGTCGTCGTCCTGCGGCGAGGTGGTGACCAGATCGGGCCGGGCGACGAGGCGGGACCCGTGGGGGCCGTCGATGACCAGGTCCCCTTCCACGGCGAGGACCGAACCGAGCTCGGGGAGGACGTCGTCCACCACCTGCCGGGCGATGACGGGCAAGCGGCGCCGGAACGACTCGCGCTGGACGGCCAGCGGCATCGCCGGCTCGGCCGATCGCGCGAACTCCTCGGCCAGTCGCCCTTCCAGCAGGCCCACGTCGGGTGCCTCGTCGGCCTGCAGCCAAGCGCCGATGGCGGCGTGCACCGCCCCGCCGAACGCGGCGGATGCGTTCGGTTCCCACGGCGAAAGGCGCAGGACGCGATCGAAGAGGAACTGGCGGCCGCACCCGAGATAGGTGGCGAGGGCGGACGCCGAGAGGTGCCAGGGCCGGTCGTGCAGCGGTCGCATCGGCTCGAGCTCCACGCAGGGCACCCACGGCAACTCGACCGAGGCCCCGCCGGCAAGTTCGCGGAGCCCTGCGGCGGCGGCGCCGCGATCGTCGGGACCGGCCCCGCCATCACGGATCGATCGTCCCCAGACCCGACGGGCATCGGCGACGGTCACGACGTCGTGGAGCGCGTCGACCGGCGGTGGCGGCAGCAGGTCGGCAGGGTTGCGCAGGTGGTCGACGAGATCGGTGAAGTAGCGCGAGGGGGTGGCCTCGGCGCGATCCTCGGTGCCCACCGTGGCGGTGAGGGTCACGGTCTCCCGGGCCCGGGTGATGGCGACGTACAGGAGGCGACGTTCCTCCGCCGTGGCGTCGTCGATGGTCACGGTGCCGAGGGCTTGGCACCGGGCGATGACGGGGAACCGCCCTTCCTCCAAGGCGGGGACGACGACGTGGCGGAACTCGAGGCCCTTCGCCTGGTGCACGGTCAGGACGCTGACGGCGGGCGCCGCGTCGCCGGGCGCCGCCAGCCACCCGTCGTCCTCGTCGTCGTCGAGCGTGCCCAGGTACTCCTCGACCGAGGAGGCGCCCGGGTTGCGGTCGACGAAGCGCACCAACGTCTCGTGCCAGCGCCCGATGGCCCGTCCGCCGGCGACGTCGCCAGCGGCGGCCGCCCCGCCGACCGCGTCGAGGCGCTCCCGCACGGGCAGGCGGCTCCAGACGATCCACGCCACGGCGGCGACGTCGGCGCCGGCGGCGGCCGCCCGTTCCCCAGCCGCGACGGCGCCGAGAAGCGCGACCAGCGGGCCGCCGGCATCGACGTCCGCCTCGGCCCACGCGAGGAGGGAGGCGCGTGGATCGGCGGCCCGCCGGGCGGCACGGAACACTTCCCGCAGGCCGAGCGGGTCGGCGCCCACGAGCGGTGAGACGGCCGCCGTCTCGAGGATGGCGAGCGCCCCCTCCGGACCGTCGGCACCGTGGCCGCCGGCGAGGCCGACGAGATCGAGGAGGCGGAGCACCCACGGATCGGCGGGCGCGCCCCGGTCGCCACCGGCCACCCGGAACGGGATGCCGGCCCGTTGGAGGGCCGATGTGACCGGCCCACGCAATGACCGCAGGCTCCGGCCCAGGATGGCGATGCCGTCCCACCCGGACGTGCGGCCGAGGCGCCGGACGTGGTCGGCGATCCACTGCACCTCGTCGCTGCGGTGTGCGAACGCAGCGGCGGCGACCCCACCGGCGGCGTCCCTTCCGAGCAGGGCCGGGCTCGGGCTGAGCGCCCGGGCGGCATCGATCACCGGCTGCGCGCAACGGAACCCGGTGGTCAGGCGCACCTCCTCCGCGTGCAATCGGCCGGACGCGCGCCGCAACGCGTCGGGCGTGGCGCCGCGGAACGCGTAGATCGACTGGTCGGGGTCGCCGACGACGACCGTCGAACGTGCCTCCGCGGCCAGCGACCGCACGAGCCGCTCCTGGGCCGGGTTCACGTCCTGGTACTCGTCCACGAGCAGGTGCTCCACGCCGAGGGCCTGGCGGATGTCGGGCTCGTCGACCAGGGTCGCCGCCGCGGCCACCACGCCGGCGTGGTCGACTCGGGCGCGTCCGGCCAGGATCCGTTGGTACCGGAGGAGGCAGGCGGCGAGGGCGGGTTCGGAGTCCTCGAGCGCGGCCGGCGCAACCATCTGCTCCTCGGTTCGGAGCAGGGCGTCGGCGACGTGCCGGCCGAACGAGCCGGAGCGCCGCACCGAGTCGGGCACGTCCCAACCGTCCGGGTCGGGGCTGGCGGCGAGGAGGGAGCGCACGAGCGCCCGCTGCTCGGCCGTGGACAGCAGCACCGGGCGCCCCGCCAGCGGCGTCCGGCGCCAGAAGCGGTCCGTGAGGCTCAGCGCGAAGCTGTGGAAGGTCACGATGCGCAGCTCGACCAGCCCACGATCGGGCCAGGCCTCGGCGAGGCGCCGGCGCAGCTCGGATGCGGCGGCGCGGTTGAACACGAGGGTGAGGAGCGATCGGGCCGGCGCCGCCTCCTCTCCCAGGAGGAACGTCAGCCGGTCGACGAGGAGGCGGGTCTTGCCCGCGCCCGGGGCCGGCGATGACGACGCGCCGCCCCTCCGGCAGGCGGACGAGTGCCTCCCTCCGCTGTTGCTCCGCGCCGTCCATGAGGCGAGGGTAGCGAGAGGGTGCGACAGCCTCGTCGGCCCGGTGCTCAGCCGGCGAGAGCGCGTCGGGCGTCGGCGAGGATCCCGGCCACGTCGCCCGCGGCGAGGGCGTGGCGGACGGCGTCGACGCCGGCGACCGGCAGTCCCCACACGCCCGGTGCGCCCGCGTCGACGGCCACGAACACGGCGAAGGGCTGCACGCCATCCCCCGCGTGGAGGCCGAGGTCGGCGCGAAACGTCGTGCCCTCCGGCCGGGCAGCGATGCTCAGATCCACCACGACCTCCTCCCCGGGACCCGCCCCGTCGGCACCGGTGCGGATCGTCAAGGCGCCCTCGTCCGTCGTGGAGGTGAGCGCGACGTCGACGGGTCCGCCGGCGTGGTGGAGCTTGACGGCCACGAGGGACGGGGCGTCCGGACCGACGGCCACCAGCGCGCCCGCGCCGGACCAACCGCGTCGATCCGGATCGGTCACGGTCGCCGGCGCCGGCACCCGATAGAGGAAGCAGCGGCTGCCGACCTCCGTCGGCTCCCAACCGGGCATGGCATAGCCGGTGGTGACGACGCGGGTCCCGGGACGCAGGGCGTCGAGGCGCGGTCGCAGCCGCTGGAGGGTCGCCGGGCTGAGGTAGGCGAAGACCACGTCCGCATCGTCGAGGTCCACCGCGGCGAAGTCGGCTTCGATCACCGTGCCGTCGACGATGTCGTGCGCGGCCAGCAACTCGCGAGCGGACTCGGCCAGGTCGGGATCGAGCTCCACCCCGGTGACCCGGGCGCCGCGGAGGGCGCCGGCCCGGAGGAGGACGCGTCCGTCGCCACAACCCAGGTCGACGAGGTGCTGACCCGGTCCGAGCTCGGCGAGGTCGAACGCGTGGTCGATCCGCTCGTCGCTCGTCGCCGCCCAGAAGGGCCATCCGACCATGGACCGGTTCTAGCGGACGAGCACCGCCTCGGCGGGTGCGACGGCATCGGTCGCACGCACCAGGGTGGGAGTACCGCGTCGGACCGGGGCCGGCGCGAGCTCGCGTAGCTCGGCGAGGACGGTCTTGGCCCCCTCGACCACATCGGCCGGGAGGTGGGCCCGGCTCGAGAGCTGCTCGACCCACTCCTTGGCCTGGTAACCGTTCAGCATGGCGACGGCGTCGACGACCCGGACGCCGCCGGGCTCCTGCGTCAGCCCCGGCCCGAACGTCAGCACCGCCGGTACGACTTCGATGTCGATCTCGCGAGCGGCGAGCGCGTTGCGGAGCTGGTGGGCGGCGATCCTGGCCCGCATGGCCGGCTTGCCGCGGGGGTCCGGCCGGTTCGTCCACTGGACCTGCACGGCGATGACCCCAACGGGGCCGATGGCCACGTGGTCGACGTCGACGTGGGGGAGGACGACGTCGTCGGCGACGTACCACCCGTGCTCGCGCAGCGTGTGGATCACCTGACGGTCCGACCGTCGGGACGACACCGCCCGGGTCGGCCGCGTCGTCGTCTTCCGGCCGAACGAGGTGCCGACGGCGGCGAGGCCGAGCAGGAGCAGGGCGGCGCCGGAGGCGGTCATCGGTGTGCGGGCGGCCGCGGTGACCGTGGGGATGCCGAGGCGGTTCTGCTCCACGGCCGTCACCACCGCGAGATCGGCGGCCGCGCCGAGTACGGCCAGGAGGCCGGAGGCCCGCCGGATCGGACGGTCACGTCGCGGCGCCGTCGCCACGGCGGTCGGTCGGGGCGAACGGGTGTCGGCCATGGAAGTCTCTCGGCGTCGGAGGTGAACACCTGTAGGCGGGGAGGCCCTTCCGCGGCGCCGGCCGGCGTGCCAATCTGTTGGCGCAGCCCGGTTCCGGCCGGTGGTGCGCTCGCAGGCTCCGGCCCGCCGACTCCGATCCCCCGATCCGAAGAGGCCGCCGTGTCCCGACCCGCCCACCGCCGACGTCCCTGCTTCCGCCCCGCCCTCTGCCGTCGAGCCGCCGCGATCGTGGTGCTCCTCCTGGGGGCCGCCGCCGGCCTCGTGCACCTCGGTGCCGTGGCCGGACCGGCGCCGGCGTCGGCCCAGGTGGAGCACGGCGTGGGGTTCACCGGCGCCGTCGACGGCTTCCGGGGCTGGTTCGGGAGCTACCGCCTCGACGGGGCCGACGTCTGGTGCGTCGACCACGGCATCCCGGCGCCCGACGCCGCTCTGGCGTACGAGCCGACCGACCTCGCCGATCACGCGCCGGAGACGCGGCGGGCGGTCGCGTGGGCCGTGGGCCGCCACGGCCCCGGTGCCGATGCCGCGACCGCCGCGGCGCTGATGCTGGTGCTCCACGACCTGATGGGCGCCGAGTATCCCTCCGGCCCGCTGTCCGTCGACGCGTTGCGACCCGAGGACCTGCACGGGTTCGGCGAGGCGGCGGCGGAGGTCGTAGCCCGCGCCCGGATGATCAAGGCGGACGCCGTCGGGCGCGCCGACCTCGTCGGGCCGTTGCGGCTGGAGGCCGAGGCGGACACCGTGCCCGCCGGCCGCGAAGGCACGCTCCGCAGCCGGATCCTCGACGGGGCCGGCCGGCCGCTGGAGGAGGTGGTCGTTCGGCCGGCCGTCGCCGGCGCCGAGCTGGCCCCGCCGGTCGAGGTCGCCACCGACGGGGAGGGCCGGGCCTCGTGGCGCTACTTCGCCGCGCCCGGCCCGAACCGCTTCGACCTGGGCGCCGAGGTGCCGGGCGCCGAGCTCCTTGCCCTCCGGCCGACGGCCGGCACGGCGCAACGGGTGGCGCGGCCGGCGGCGGTCTCGCTGCGGGCCTCGGTCGAGTTCGCGGGCGTGGTCCCTCGGCGCTTCACGATCCACAAGCGCGGTGACGCCGAGCCCGACTGGCCGGTCACCGGCACCCGCTTCGCCGTGGCCGATGCCGCCGACGGACGGGTCGTCGCGGACGACCTCCGGGTGGGGGCCGACGGCCGCACCCCGGCTTTGGAGCTACTGCCCGGCACCTACACCGTCACCGAGGTGGAGGCGCCGGCCGGCTACGACCCGTCCGGGCCCTGGACCGTCACGGTCACCGATGCGGACGTGGTGCTCGACGTCTTGGATCTGGCCCGCCGGGGCTCGCTGGCGATCGAGAAGGTCGACTCGGTGACCGGCGCCGCCGTCGACGGCGCCCGCTTCGAGGTGGAGGCCGATCTCGACGGCGACCGATCCGGTTTCGAGGCGGTCGTCGCCGACCCGGACCAGCCGCTGCGGCCCGGCCGGTACCGGGTGCGGGAGGTCGAGGCCCCGCCGCACTACCGGCCCGACCCGACCCCGGTGGTGGTGGAGGTGCGACCGGGGGAGCGGGCCATCGCGCGTCTCGTCGACGTCGGCCTCGGCGGGGTCGCCTTCCGGAAGACGCCGGCGCTCGCCGGCGCGACCTTCGCGGTGCGGGCGGCGGACGGTGCCGACCGGCGGGGGGTCGAGCTCGGCCGTTGCACGACCGACGACGAGGGCCGGTGCGCCCTCCCGGCCGATGTGGTCGAGGCCCACCGGCCCTTCTGTTGGGACGAGGTCGTGTCCCCGCCCGGGTGGGCCCTGGCTCCGGGCGCCTGCCCGGTCGCCGGCGCCGCCGGCACGACGACCGAAGTGGCAGTGACCGAACCGCCCCTCCCGCCGCCCCCGGCCGCGCCCCCGGCCGAGGAGCGGGTGCTGGCTGCGGCCCCGGCCCCGGCCCCGGCCCCGGCCCCGGCCCCGGCCCTCGCCCAAACCCTGCCCCCGTCCCAGGCGCCGGCCCGGGCCCCCGCGGTCGTCCGGGAGCTGCCCCGCACCGGCCGCGACCTCCTCCGCTGGACCGGGGTCGGCCTGGTGGTCACCGGGCTCGGCATCGTCCTGGTCGTCGGGGCAGGACCGCCCGAGCGCCGCCGACGCGCCCCCCGACGCCTGCGCGGAGGCTGATCGGCGCCGCTTTGGCGGCGTGTGAAGGCGCTCACTAGGCTCCCGCCCCGATGTCGGACTTCCTCCGGAGCTACCTGACGGTGGCCATTCTCGGGGGGCCTCCCTGCTGCTCGTTGGCGCGATGTTGGGTGCCGGCAGCCTGGTCCGGCCCCGCCGACCGCAGCCCCAGAAGTACATCCCCTACGAGAGCGGTGTCGACCCCGTCGGAACCGGCTGGTCCCAAAGCCAGATCCGGTACTACGTGTTCGCGCTGCTGTTCGTGCTGTTCGACGTCGAAGCCGTGTTCATCTTCCCGTGGGCCGTCCAGTTGGAAACCCTCGGGGTGTTCGGCCTCGTGGAGATGATCGTGTTCATCGTCATCCTCGCCCTCGGCCTCGTCTACGCCTGGCGGAAGGGAGTCCTCCGGTGGGTCTAGTCGAGAGTGGAAAAGCCCCGAGGTCGCTCACCTGGCTTCTGAGCTACGGCCGCAAGTACTCCCTGTGGGTGTACCAGTGGGGCCTGGCGTGCTGCGCGATCGAGATGGGGGCGGCCTTCGGTTCTCCCCGCTACGACGTGATGCGCCTCGGCGTCATCCCGCTTCCGGCCAGTGCCCGCCAGGCCGACCTGGTCGTCATCTCGGGCACCGTGACCGACAAGATGGCGCCGCCGATCCGGCGTCTCTACGAGCAGATGCCCGACCCGAAGTACGTGATCAGCATGGGCAGCTGCGCCAACTGCGGCGGCCCGTACTGGGACAGCTACTCGGTCACCAAGGGCGTCGACCAGATCATCCCCGTGGATGTCTACGTGCCCGGCTGCCCGCCGCGGCCCGAGGCGCTGCTCGAGGGCATCGTCCTCCTCCAGCAGATGATCCAGCAGGAGGACATGAGCGCCCGGTGGCGCGGCGAGGCCGGCATGCCGGTCGTCGTCGGCGGCGGTCCGATCGAATGAGGCGGCGATGAGCGACGCGGGCGCGCCGGAGGACACTCCGCCCCCCCGTGAGCCCGATCCCATCCGCGACCCGATCGCCGCCGACCTCGGTGCCGCGCTCGGCGACGCCGTCCTCGGGACCGAGGTCCGGCGCGGCGACATCACCGTGCGCATCACCACCGCGTCCTGGCGATCGGCCGTCGAGTGGTGCAAGGCCCACGGCTTCACCTACTTCTGCTTCCTGAGCGGGATCGACTGGCTCCCCGATCCCGACGCCGCATCGCGGTACGAGAACATCTACGGCGCGGCCACCGACGAGGCGGCCCCCGCCGCGGAGATCCAGACCGGCGTAGCCGGCGGCGACACGCGCTTCCAGGTCTTCTGCCGGCTGTACGACGTCGATCGCAAGGTCGGCATCACCCTGAAGGCGGATCTCGCCGACGATGCGCCCAGCGTCGAGAGCATCAGCGCCGTGTTCCGGGGTGCGGACTGGCACGAGCGCGAGGCGTGGGAGATGTTCGGGTTCGACTTCCCCGGCCACCCGGGGCTGCGCCACCTGTACCTGCCCACCGAGTTCGAGGGCTTCCCGCTCCGCAAGGACTTCCCGCTGCTGGCCCGGGCCGTCAAGCCGTGGCCGGGCCTCGTGGACAAAGAACCGATCCCCGGCGAAGGCGACGACGAGGAAGCGGAGGCTCCCGCATGACGATCACCGAGCACCAGCAGCAGGCCTACATCGCAGGCCAGGCCGCGGACGCCCGCATCCGCTTCGAGCTCGAGACCGAGGGCATGACCCTCAACATCGGCCCGCAGCACCCGGCCACCCACGGCACCCTCCGCATCGTCGTGCGCCTCGACGGCGAGCAGGTGATCTGGGCCGACCCGGTGCCCGGCTACATGCATCGCGGCTACGAGAAGCTGTGCGAGGTCCGCAAGTACCAGCAGGTCACGACCCTCGTGAATCGGATCGACTGGCTCGGCCACTTCTGCAACGAGGTGCCGTTCATCCTGGCGGTGGAGAACCTCTACGAGGTCGAGGCGCCGCCGCGCGCCCAGTGGATCCGCACGATCTTCTTCGAGCTCGCCCGCATCTCGAACATCGCGCTCTTCCTCGGCGACATGGGCGTGCAGCTCGGCGCCATCACCCCCGTCTTCTACGCCTTCCGCGATCGCGAGCACATCCTCAACCTGATGGAGGCGGCCACCGGCGGCCGCTTCCACCCGAACTTCGACCGCGTCGGCGGTCTGAAGGAGGACCTGCCCAAGGGCTGGGTGGCGGAGGTCAAGTCGGCCATGGAGGGCATCCGCACCTTCTGCGACGAGCTCGAGACCCTCCTCCTCGGCAACGAGATCTTCGCCGCCCGCTGCCGCGGCATCGGCGTGATCCCCCGCCAGATCGCCCTCGACTACGGCCTCTCCGGCGCCAACGCCCGGGCCAGCGGCATCGACTGGGACCTCCGTCGTGACGCGCCGAGCCCGCTGGCCTGGAAGGAGGTCGACTGGAAGGTCTGGACCCACCCGGACGGCGACTCCTACGCCCGCTACTGGGTCCGGCTGCAAGAGACCCGCGAGGCGACCAAGATCGTGGACCAGCTCTGCGACGGCCTCCCGTCCGGCCCGATCATGGCCAAGATGCCGGCCCGTCTCCGCGTCCCCCGCGGCGAGGCCTGGGTCAGCACCGAGAACCCGCTCGGGGAGATGGGCTACTACGTCGTCAGCGACGGCGGCCCCTCCGGTCCGTTCCGCTGCAAGATCCGCACGCCCAGCTTCAACAACATCTCGATCGTGCCGTGGTTGCTCCGGGGCGTGTACGTCCCCGACGTGATCACGATCCTGGCCAGCCTGTACTTCATCCTCGGGGACATCGACCGCTGATGCTCGCCCTCAGCTACCCGATCGAGACGGGCATCAAGCTGGCCGTCATCCTCGGCGTCGTCCCGGTCGGGGCGATGATCTTCGGCTACGTCTTCCTCTTCAAGATGATGGCCCACATGCAGAGCCGGCTCGGCCCCATGGAGGCCGGTCCGCACGGGTCGTTGCAGGTGATCATGGAGGGGGTCAAGTTCCTCCAGAAGGAGGATCTCGTCCCGAACGGCGCCGACAAGACCATCTTCAAGATGGCCCCGGTCATCGCCATCCTCTCGACGTTCCTGATCTACGCCGTCATCCCGATCGGGCCGGACCTGGTCATCGCCGACCTCGACGTCGGCATCTTCTACGCCCTGGCCGTCGGCTCCCTGTCGGTGCTGGGCGTGCTGATGGCGGGCTGGTCGAGCGCCAACAAGTACTCGCTCCTCGGCGCCCTCCGCGCCGCCGGGCAGCTCATCGCCTACGAGCTGCCCCTCGTGCTCGCCGTGGTCGGCGTCGTGATCCAGGCCGGCACGATGAGCCTCTCGGGCATCGTCCTGGCCCAGGCCAACGGCGAGATCTTCGGCTTCGGCGGCCTCGGCAACCCGTTCATCCTCACCCAGTTCTTCGGCTTCCTGATCTTCCTCGTCGCCGCGCAGGCCGAGCTCACGCAGGCCCCGTTCGACATGCCCGTGGCCGAGTCGGAGCTGGTCGCCGGCTTCATGACCGAGTACTCGGGCTTCCGCTTCCTCCTCTTCTTCGGCATCGCCGAGCCGGCGACGGCGTTCGGCCTCTCGGCCATCGCCGCGACCCTGTTCCTCGGCGGCTGGTCGTTCCCGGGCATCGGCACCGACGTCACGGCGAACGTCATCGGCCCGCTCGTCCTGCTGGCCAAGATCATGCTGGTGGCCTTCTTCATCTTCTGGTTCCGCTTCACGTACCCCCGGCTCCGTGAAGACCAGCTCCAGACCTTCGCCTGGAAGTACCTGATCCCCCTCTCGCTGGTGAACATCGCCGCGACGGCCGTCCTCAAGGTGGTGTTCTAAGTGCCCTCCAAGCCGCAGCTTCCCGGCCTGATCAAGGGCCTCGGTGTCACCCTCGGGACCATGTTCCGCCCGGCCGTGACCGTGCAGTACCCCCACGTCAAGGAGGCGCCGCCGACGCGGGCCCGCGGCGTGATCGCCCTCCTCGAGGACAACTGCACGGTCTGCATGCTGTGCGCCCGCGAGTGCCCCGACTGGTGCATCTACATCGAGGGTCACAACGACAAGGCGCCGCCTCGCCGCGAGGGTGGCAAGCCCCGCACCGTCAACATCCTCGACCGCTTCGACATCGACTACAGCCTGTGCATGTACTGCGGGATCTGCGTCGAGGTGTGCCCGTTCGACGCCCTCTTCTGGAGCCCCGAGTACGAGTACTCCGAGCTGAAGATCGCCGATCTCCTCCACGACAAGCGCCGGCTCGGCGAGTGGTTCGCGACCGTGCCCGAGCCGCCCGCGTACGAGGCCGGCTCCGAGATCAAGACCAAGAAGTACGCCAGCCCGGCGGCGGCGCGGGACAAGAACAAGTAGGCCGATGCTGGCTCAGAACATCACCTTCGGCATCCTCGCGCTCGTCATGGGCGTCTCGGCCATCCGGGTCGTCACCACGAAGAACGTCGTGCACGCGGCGCTCTACCTCGTGCTGGTCCTCGCCGGCGTCGCCGGGATCTTCATCCTCCTGGCCGCCGAGTTCCTCGCCATCGTGCAGGTGCTGGTGTACATCGGCGCCATCGTCGTTCTGTTCCTGTTCGGCATCATGTTGACCCGCGCCCCGATCGGGAAGTCGAACGAGCTCGACAACGACCAGCGCGGGTGGGCGGTCCTGGTCGGCCTCGGGTTGTTCGGGCTCCTCGGCGCCATCCTCTACGACGGCTTCGGGAAGACGAAGCTCGAGGGGCAGGACGTGGTCCGCACGGGCGATGTCGGTCTCGCCGTCTTCCAGAGCTACGTGATCCCCTTCGAGGTCATCTCGATCCTCCTCCTCGCCGCATTGGTCGGCGCCGTCGTCATCGCGAGAAGGGATTAGGCGCGCATGTACCTCATGCAGTTCCTCCTGCTGGCCGCCTTCCTCTTCTGCGTCGGCGTGTACGGCGTCCTGGCGCGGAAGAACGCGGTGCTCGTGCTGATGTCGATCGAGCTCATCCTGAACTCGGTGAACATCAACCTGATCGCACTCGGCGTGTACCGGGGCCACGACGCCGCCATCGTGGGGCAGGTCTTCGCCCTCTTCACCGTCGCCGTCGCTGCCGCCGAGGTCGGGATCGGCCTCGCCATCGTCCTGCTGATCTACCGCAACCGTGCGGACATCGACCTCACCCAGGTCGATCTGATGAAGGGCTGATCGGCCGGCGTGCTCGAGAACATCTGGCTCATCCCGGCGGTCACCGCCGCCTCGTTCTTCCTGATCATCTTCTTCGGCAAGCGTGACCCCAACAAGGGCGCCACGATCGGCGTCCTCGCCCTGGGCCTCGCCTTCGCCTTCTCCTCCATCGCCGTCGTCCAGTGGATCAGCCGGCCGGCCGACCTCGAGGTGTCGCCGGTCCGCTCCATCGAGTCGGCCGAGGCCGAGGTCGGCGCCGGCTCCCACGCCGACGCCGCCGACGAGGGGAACGCCGCGGCGGGGGAGGAAGCGGGTGCCACGGGCGAGCAGGCGAGCGAGGGCCACCCGGGCGGCCACGAGGCCGAGCCGATCCGCGCGCCGGTCAACCGCCGTTGGGAGTGGTTCAACAACGGCCAGATCAAGATCTCGGCGGGGACGACGGCCGACGGACTCGCCATCGCCCTGTGCTTCGTCGTCAGCCTGATCTCGTTGCTGGTGCACATCTTCTCGTTCAGCTACATGCACGGCGACGAGCGGTTCACCCACTACTACGCGGCGCTGAGCCTGTTCACCACCGGCATGTTCGTGCTCGTCACGGCCAGCAACACGCTGCAGGCGCTGTTCGGGTGGGAGACCATGGGTCTGTGTTCGTTCATGTTGATCGGGCACTGGTGGGATCGCGACGGCAACAAGAACTCCAACGCCGCGCTCAAGGCCTTCTTCACCACGCGCACGGGAGACGTGGGTCTCCTGGTCGGGATCTCGATCCTGTTCTTCGCCGCCGGCGAGACGTTCGACATCCAGCGGATCAACGACGCCGCCCTGGCCGGGAAGATCCCGCACGGCATCCTCCTCGCCGGCGCCGCCGCATTGCTCGTCGCCGTCATCGGCAAGAGCGCCCAGTTCCCGCTGCACACGTGGCTGCCCGACGCCATGGCCGGCCCCACGCCGGTGTCCGCCTTGATCCACGCGGCCACGATGGTCGTCGCCGGCGTCTACCTGGTCGCCCGCCTCTACGGCGTGTTCTGGGCCGCCTTCGACATCGGCGGCGGCGGGATCAACCCGATCGCACTCGTCGGGGGCATCACGGTCCTCATCGCCGCCGCGCTGGCCTTCGTCCAGCGCGACATCAAGAAGGTGCTCGCGTACTCGACCGTCAGCCAGCTCGGCTACATGGTCATGGCGCTCGGCGTCGGCGCCTGGACCGCCGCCGTCTTCCACCTCTTCACCCATGCCTTCTTCAAGGCGTGCCTCTTCCTCGGCGCCGGCTCGATCAGCCACTCGGGGTCCCACCACTCCTTCGACATGATCGACGACATGGGCGGGCTCAAGGACAAGATGCCGTGGACGTTCCGCACGTTCATGATCGCGACCCTCGCCCTCGCCGGCGTGCCGCCGCTGGCCGGCTTCTGGTCCAAGGACGAGATCCTCCTCGGCGCCGGCGAGAACGGCTATCAGCTCTTCCTGGTGATCGGTCTGATCGGCGCCTTCATGACCGCCGCCTACATGACCCGCTGCGTCTACCTCACGTTCTTCGGTGAGCCCCGCGGCGCGGCGGCCCACCACCACCCGCACGAGTCGCCGCCGCTCATCGTCGTCCCGCTGCAGATCCTCGCCGTGTTCTCGATCTTCGCCGGCCTGCTCAACGCCCCCGGGGTCGAGCTCTTCGGCAAGTGGACCGAGAACCAGACCGTCCTCGGCGCCGGCGTGGAGCACCACGAGTTCGCCATCGCCACCGCGCTGCTGTCGGTGGCCATCGGCCTCGGCGGCATCGGCACCGCCTTCCTCTACTACTGGCGTGGCCTGCGCTTCCCGATCTCGACCGAGGGCGCCGGCAAGCCGGTGTACAAGCTGCTCTCGAACAAGTACTACCTCGACAACCTCTACGAGGGCGTCATCGTCAGGGGCATCCGCGAGCCGATCTCCCGGGGCGCCTACTGGATCAACCAGAACGTCCTCGACGGCGTCGTCAACGGGGTCGGGATCGCCGCTCGGGGGCTGGCCCGCTTCGTCTACGAGGTCATCGATCAGAAGGGCGTCGACGGCATCGTGAACGGCGCCGGCCATGCCTCCGAAGGTTCAGGCAGCCTTCTTCGCCACATCCAGACCGGCCGCGTGCAGCAGTACGCAGCCCTCATGCTCGGTGCCGTCGGCGTGTTCGCACTCGCCCTCGTGCTGATGTAAAGGGAGCAGAACCCACACCATGAACACCTTCGACGAGCTGGCGCTCACGCTGGCGGTCTTCCTGCCGCTCGTGGGCATCGCCATCATCGCGATCATCCCGAGGGCGAACGAGCAGGCCCACAAGGCGGTTGCACTGGCGACGAGCCTCGTGACGCTCGGCGTCGGGGTCGGCATCCTCACCCGCTTCGACTACGACCACACCAAGGTCGCCCAGTTCCAGGTGAACCGCGGCTGGATCGACGTCATCAACAGCCGCTACCACATCTTCATCGACGGGATCTCGCTGCCCCTGCTGATCCTCTCGATGTTCATCACGGTGCTCTGCATCATCTACTCGTGGGACCACTTCCCGGAGCCCCACAACCCCAAGGCGTTCCTGATCCTGATGCTCGTACTCGAGACGGGCATGAACGGCACCTTCGTGGCCCAGGATCTGATCCTGTTCTTCGTCTTCTTCGAGCTCGTGCTGCTCCCGATGTACTTCATGATCGGCGTCTGGGGCGGCGCCAACCGCCAGTACGCCTCGATCAAGTTCTTCCTCTACACGCTCTTCGGGTCGGCGCTCATGATCCTGAGCTTCCTGGCCCTGTACTTCCTCGGCGGCAACACCTTCGACATCCCACAGCTCGTGGCCAACGGCGCCGGCATCGCCAAGGACACCCAGATCCTGATCTTCGCCGGCCTCTTCATGGGCTTCGCCATCAAGGTGCCGATGTTCCCGTTCCACACCTGGCTGCCGGATGCTCACACCGAGGCGCCCACCGTCGGATCCGTGATCCTGGCCGCCGTCCTCCTGAAGCTCGGGACCTACGGCTTCATCCGGATCGCCCTCCCGATCCTCCCGCAGGCGGCGATGAAGTGGGCGCCCTGGATCGGCGGGCTCGCCGTCATCGGCATCATCTACGGCGCCCTCGGCTGCCTGGCCCAGAAGGACCTGAAGCGACTGATCGCCTTCTCGTCGGTGGCCCACATGGGCTTCGTCATGCTCGGCATCGCCACCCTCACCGACTACGGGATCAACGCCGCGGTCTTCGGCATGGTCGCCCACGGCCTCATCACCGGCATGCTCTTCTTCGTCGCCGGATCGATCGGTGAGCGCTTCCACACCCGGGAGATCGCCCGGCTCGGCGGCCTGCTCAAGCAGGCGCCCCACCTCGGCTGGATCCTGGGCTTCTGCGCCTTCGCCTCGCTCGGCCTCCCCGGCCTGGCCGGCTTCTGGGGCGAGTTCCCGGCCATCCTGTCGGCCTACCAGCCGGCCGAGGGGCTGCCCGTCGGCCTGTTCCGGGGCTACATGGTCGTCGCCTCCCTCGGCACCGTGCTCGCCGCCGGCTACCTCCTGTGGATGTTCCAGCGCACGGCCTTCGGGTTGCCGAAGGCGGAGTTCGAACACGCCCACATCCACGACGTGCACGGCCCGGAGTGGCTGGCGTGGACGCCGATGCTCGTCCTGATCCTGCTCCTCGGCATCTTCCCGGGGATCCTCTTCCAGGTGACCGACGGCGCCGTGCAGTCGGTCACCTCCGCCTTCACCCACGTGGCCGGGAACTAGGGCGACGATGCTGGCGACGATCGTTGCCGCCGCCGTCCAGGGCGCGGGCGGCTTCACGGCCCCGAAGCTCGACTACGCCGCGCTGGCGCCGGAGCTGATCCTCACGGCCGTGCTCGTGGCGATCCTGTTGCTCGACCTGTTCCTGGACGAGACGCAGAAGTACCTGATCCCGAGCGTCGCCGGCTTCGGCGTCCTCGCCGCCTTCTTCCCGATCATCTACCTCGCGCTCGAAGGGGCCGACGTCCGATCGATGTTCGCCGGGGCCTACGTCACCGACAACTTCGCCCTCGTGTTGAAGGCGCTGTTCCTCGGCACCGGCTATGTGGTGCTCCTCATGTCGAACCGGTACATCGAGGAGGGCGACTACTACTCCGGCGAGTACTACGTGCTGCTGCTCTCGTCGCTGCTCGGGATGCTGGTCATGGCGTCGAGCCGCGACCTCATCTCGATCTTCGTCGCCCTCGAGCTCATCTCCATCCCGGCCTACCTGCTGGCCGGCTGGCGCAAGCGGGACCTGAAGAGCAACGAGGCGGCGCTGAAGTACTACCTCCTCGGGGTGCTCTCCACCGGCGTGATGCTCTATGGCATGTCGCTGGTGTTCGGCGCCACCGGGACGACGATCCTCGACGACATCCGGGTGGAGCTGGTCGGCGCCGGCGACCTCGACAGCGTCGTCACCCTCGGGATCTTCTTCATCATCGTGGGCTTCGCCTTCAAGGTCTCGGCCGTGCCCTTCCACTTCTGGGCCCCGGACACCTACGAAGGCGCCCCGACGCCGGTCACCGCCTTCCTGTCGGTCGCCTCCAAGGCGGCCGGCTTCGTGGCCCTGATGGAGCTCGTGTACGTCGGGTTCCGGGGCCAGCCGGACGTGTGGGGACCGGTGTTCTGGGTCCTCGCCGCGCTCTCGATGACCGTCGGCAACCTGATCGCGATGCGCCAGACGAACATCGTCCGGATGCTGGCGTACTCATCGGTCGCGCAGGCCGGGTACATCCTCGTGCCCTTCGCCGTGGCCGGAGACGAGATCCGAGCCGTCGAGTCGGCGCAGACCGCCACCATCATCTACCTGCTCATCTACTCGGCCATGAACCTCGGTGCCTTCGCCATCGTGCTGGCCGTGGCCCGCAAGACGCGCTCGGGTGAGATCAGCAGCTTCGGCGGCCTGTTCCAGTACGCCCCGGGCCTGACCGTCGTGATGACGGTCTTCCTGGCCTCGCTCGCCGGCGTGCCGCCGGCGGGCGGTTGGTTCGCCAAGCTCGCCGTCTTCCGCTCGGTGCTCGACGCCGGTACGCCGTGGGCCATCGCGCTCGGCGTCATCGCCGCCGTCAACTCGGTGATCGCCGCGTTCTACTACTTCAACGTGGCGCGGGAGATGTGGATCTCGCCGGTGCCGGACGAGGACCGCACGCCGATCCGGGTGCCCGCCGCCCTCAGCGCCGCCCTCGGCATCACGGTCGTGGTCGTGCTGGTCGTCGGCGTCTTTCCCGGGCTCTTCGGTCAGCTCGGGGACGTCTCCTCGCTGGTCCGGTAGTCAGGTGGAGGCGGGGGACGCGGTCCGCGATCGGATCCGCCGCCTCGGCCCCATCCCGTTCGACGAGTACCTCGAGCTCGCGCTCTACGGCGTCGACGGCGGGTTCTACGCCGACCACGGCGAGGCCGGCCGGGGCACCGGTGGTCGCGGCGATTTCCTGACCAGTCCCGAGCTCGGGCCGCTGTTCGGCGCCGTGCTGGCGCGCGCCATCGACGACTGGTGGGAGGAGCTCGGCGGACCCGACCCGTTCGTGGTGGTCGAGGCGGCCGCCGGGGTCGGCACCCTGGCCAAGGCGATCCTGGCCGCCGAGCCGCGCTGCGCACCGGCCCTCCGCTACCTGCTCGTCGAGCGCTCGGAGCGGCTGCGGGCGCGGCAGCCCTCGGTGCTGCCGGTCGAGCCGGCCGCCACCGTGCTCGGCCCCGTCGCCCCCGCCGACGACGAGGACGACGACGGGGCGCCCGTGCTCCCCGGCGGTGGCCCCCGGGTCGCCTCCCTGAGTGAGCTCCCGGTCGGGCCGTTCACCGGGGTCGTCCTCGCCAACGAGCTCCTCGACAACCTGCCGTTCGCCATCCTCGAACGGACGACGTCGGGTTGGTGCGAGGTGCGCGTGGGCGAGTCCGATGCCGGCGACGGCACGTTCGTCGAGGTCCTCACGCCTGCGGACGACCTCGACCTCCACCTGGCCGAGCGGCTGGCGCCCGACGCCCCGGCCGGCGCCCGGATCCCGTTGCAGCGCGCCGCCGCCGAGTGGCTGCGGTCCGCCCTGCGCGTGCTGCACCGGGGGCGGGTGGTGCTCGTCGACTACGGATCGACGACCCCCGAGCTGGCCGGCCGGTCGCCCGATGACTGGCTCCGGACGTACCGCGGTGGGCAGCGGGGCGGGAGCCCGCTCCAGCGGCCCGGCACCCAGGACCTCACCGCCGACGTCTGCGTGGACCAACTGTCCCGGGTGCAGGCCCCGTCGCGGGACCGATCGCAGCACGACTTCCTCCTCGACCATGGCATCGGCGCGCTCGTCGCCGAGGCGCGTACGGCCTGGCAGGCGGCGGCGGCCCGACCCGACCTCGCCGCGCTCAAAGCCCGCAGTCGCGTGGACGAAGCGGCCGCGCTGATCGATCTCGACGGACTCGGCGCGTTCCGCGTCCTCGAGTGGCACCTCGACTGACGGAGCACCCTCCCAGGGACCGGTACCCTTCGGGCGTGCTCCGGCGGATCGTCACCCTGTTCTCCCTACTGGCCCTGGCCGTGCCCACGCTCGTCGTGGCCGGCGCCACTCCTGTCGCCGCGGCCGGCGACGACACGGTCCTCACCTTTGGTGACGCGCCCTTCGCCGGCTCCACCTCCGGCACGGCCCTCAGCCAACCGGTCGTCGGCATCGCGGCCAACCGGGCCGGCACGGGCTACTGGCTCGTCGCCCGTGATGGCGGGGTCTTCTCCTACGGCTCGGCCGCCTTCCGAGGATCGACCGGCGACATCCGGCTCAACCAGCCGATCGTCGGGATCTCGGCCACCCGGTCCGGCAACGGCTACTGGATGGTGGCCTCCGATGGTGGCATCTTCGCCTTCGGCGACGCCTCCTTCCTCGGCAGCATGGGCGGCGCGAAGTTGAACAAGCCGGTCGTGGCCATGGCCACGACGCCCAGCGGCAACGGCTACTGGATGGTCGCCTCGGACGGTGGCATGTTCACCTTCGGTGACGCCCGGTTCGTCGGGTCCGCCGCCGGCGAGCGCCTCGGGCGGCCCATCGTCGGCATGGCGGCCACGCCGGACGGCGGCGGCTACTGGCTCGTCGCCGGAGACGGGGCGGTGTACTCCTACGGGAACGCGCCCTACCTCGGGAACGCACCGGGCAACGAGCTCATCAGCGGGATCATCTCCACCCCGAGCGGGCAGGGCTACCGGATCCTCGGCGCCGGCGGCGGCGTCTACACCTTCGGTGACGCCACGTTCGAGGGCTCCGGCAGCGGGTCGTTGCCCGCCAACAAGGTCGCCCTCGGCATCGTCGGCACGCCCACCGGACGGGGCTACTGGATCGCATCCGGCGAGCTCCCGCTCGGCCCGGGCGCGACGGGCTCGGGCGTCTCGAACCTCCAGGCCCGGCTCGACGCCCTCGGCTACTGGGTGCCGGTCGACGGCCGCTTCAGCCAGCTGACGACCCAGGCGCTCTACGCCCTACAGAAGGCCGCAGGGATCCCCCGGACCGGCAACTTCGACGACGCCACCGCTCGGGCGCTCGCCGCCGGCGTCCTCCCGACCCCGCGCAGCTCGAGCGGTTACGTCGCCGAGGTCGACAAGGCCCGCCAGATCCTGATGCTCGTGAGCAACGGCCGCGTGGTTCGGGTCATCAACGTCTCGACCGGCAACGGCGCGCGGTACCGCTCGGGAAGCGGCTACGCCGTCGCCACGACCCCGGAGGGCAGCTTCACCATCCAGCGTCAGATCAACGGCGTGCGGGTCTCCTCGCTCGGCGAGCTGTTCCGGCCCAAGTACTTCACCGGCGGCTACGCCATCCACGGATCGCCCAGCATCCCGCCGTATCCGGCGTCGCACGGGTGCGTCCGGGTCTCCAACGGCGCCATCAACTTCTTGTGGGACACGGGCGCGCTGCCGCTCGGGACCCCGCTGCTCGTCTACTCGTAGGAGGCACCATGCCGCAGGAGGTGCGGGGGGTCATCGCCCGCGAGAAGGGCGCGCCGGTCTCCATCGAGACGGTCGTGGTCCCGGATCCCGGGCCGGGCGAGGCGGTGGTCCGCATCCAGGCCTGCGGGGTGTGCCACACCGACCTCCACTACCGCGAAGGCGGCATCAACGACGACTACCCGTTCCTCCTCGGACACGAGGCGGCCGGCGTCGTCGAGGCGATCGGGGCCGGCGTCGCCGGGCTCGAGGCCGGTGACTACGTGGTGCTGGCGTGGCGGGCGCCGTGCGGCCAGTGCCGCTCGTGCCGTCGGGGACGTCCGTGGTACTGCTTCGACAGCCGCAACGCGCAGCAGCCGATGACCCTGAGCGACGGAACGGTCCTCAGCCCCGCGCTCGGCATCGGCGCGTTCACGGAGAAGACGTTGGTCGCCGCCGAGCAGGCCGTGAAGGTCGACCCGGCCGCCCGTCCGGAAGCCGCCGGCCTGATCGGGTGTGGGGTCATGGCCGGCTGGGGAGCCGCCGTCCACACGGGCGGGGTCGGGCGCGGCGACACCGTGGCCGTGATCGGCTGCGGCGGCGTGGGCAACGCCGCCATCGCGGCATCCGTCCTCGCCGGCGCCCGCACGGTCATCGCCGTCGACGTGGATGCGCGCAAGCTCGAGTGGGCCCGGGGCTTCGGCGCCACCCACCTCGTGGACGCCTCGAAGGAGGACACCGTCGAGGCGGTGCGGGCGCTGACCGACGGCCACGGGGCCGACGTCGTGGTCGAGGCCGTGGGTCGACCCGAGACCTACCGCCAGGCGTTCCTCGCCCGCGACCTGGCCGGAACGCTGGTGCAGGTGGGCGTGCCGACGCCGGACATGACGATCGAGCTCCCGCTGATCGACCTGTTCGGTCGGGGCGGCGCCCTCAAGTCGTCGTGGTACGGCGACTGCCTTCCGTCGCGCGACTTCCCCGTGCTGATCGACCACTACCTGCGCGGCCGCTTCGACCTCGACGGGTTCGTCAGCGAGGTCATCGGCCTGGAGGACGTGGAGGAGGCGTTCGCGAAGATGCAGCGCGGTGAGGTGCTCCGTTCGGTCGTGAGCTTCGCGAGATGAGCGCCCGGGTCGAGCGGGTCGTGACGAGCGGGATCTTCTCCCTCGACGGCGACGACTTCCACGTCGACAACAACATCTGGCTCGTCGGCGACGACGAGGAGGTGCTGGTGATCGATGCGGCACACGACGCCGCCCCCATCGCGGCCGCAGTCGGCGGTCGCCGGGTGGTCGCCATCGTCTGCACCCACGGCCACAACGATCACGTCAACGCCGCCGCGGCGTTGGCGGCCGCCGCCGATGCACCGCCCATCGCCATCCACGACGACGACCGCTTCCTGTGGGACGTGGTCCACCCCGACCGGGCTCCCGACCGCAACACCTTCCATGGGGAGGTCCTCGAGGTCGCCGGCATCGAGCTGACCGTGCGCCACACCCCCGGGCACTCGCCCGGCGGCGTGTGCCTGCATGCGCCGGCCCTGGGCACCGTCTTCTCCGGCGACACCCTGTTCTCGGGCGGCCCCGGAGCCACCGGTCGATCCTTCTCCGACAAGGCGACGCTGCTGGCCTCGATCGAGCGCGAGCTCTTCGTCCTCCCGCCGGCGACGGTGGTGCGGACCGGTCACGGCGACGACACCACGATCGCCGTCGAGCGCGCCGCCTTCGCGGCCGGCGAGCCCAACTGGCTCCTGTAGCGCCGTACCCCCGTCGCTAGGCTCCGCGCCATGCCGCCGACTGAGCCGACGATCGAGGCGTACTACCTGGAGGACCGGACCTTCCCGCCGCCGCCGGAGTTCGCCGCGCAGGCGTTGACGAACGACCGGCGCCTGTACGAGCAGGGAGACGCCGACCCCGAGGGGTTCTGGGCCGAGCAGGCCGCGGAGCTCGAGTGGTTCGAGCCGTGGACGTCGGTGTGCGAGTGGAAGTTGCCCTTCGCCGAGTGGTTCGTCGGCGGCACCTTGAACGTCAGCGTGAACTGCCTCGACCGCCACGTCGACGCCGGTCGCGGCGACAAGGTCGCGTTCCACTGGGAGGGCGAGCCCGGCGACACCCGCACCATCACCTATGCCGAGCTCCTCGACGAGACCCAGCGCTTCGCCAACGTCTTGAAGTCGCTCGGCGTCGAGCGCGGCGATCGCGTCAACATCTACCTGCCGATGATCCCCGAAGCGGTCGTGGCGATGCTCGCCTGCACCCGCATCGGAGCACCCCACAGCGTCGTGTTCGGCGGCTTCTCATCGGAGGCCCTCCGGGATCGCATCAACGACGCCGAGGCCAAGGTGCTGGTGACGGCCGACGGCGGCTACCGCCGCGGCGCCCCGAGCCTGTTGAAGCCGAACGCGGACGCAGCGGTGGCGGAATCACCGTCCATCGACCACGTCGTCGTCGTGCGCCGGACCGGCAGCGACGTCGAGATGGTCGAGGGCCGCGACCACTGGTACCACGAGCTGGTCGAGGCGGCCGAGCCCGTGTGCGAGCCCGAGCGCATGGGCAGCGAGGACCTGCTCTACCTCCTCTACACCTCGGGCACGACGGGCAAGCCCAAGGGGATCATGCACACGACCGGGGGCTACCTCACCCAGGTCGCCTTCACCCACAAGTACGTGTTCGACCTGCACCCTGAGACCGACGTCTACTGGTGCACGGCCGACATCGGTTGGGTCACCGGGCACAGCTACATCGTCTACGGGCCGCTGGCCAACGGCGCCACCAGCGTGATCTACGAGGGCACCCCCGACACGCCCGCGCGAGATCGCTTCTGGGACATCGCCGAGCGCTACGGAGTGACCCTCTTCTACACCGCGCCGACGGCGATCCGAACCTTCATGAAGTGGGGGACCGACCTCCCGGCCCAGCACGACCTCTCGAAGCTCCGACTGCTCGGGAGCGTCGGCGAGCCCATCAACCCCGAAGCCTGGATGTGGTACCAGGAGCACATCGGCGGCGGCCGGTGCCCCATCGTCGACACGTGGTGGCAGACCGAGACCGGGGCCATCCTCATCGCCCCCCTCCCCGGAGTCACCACCACGAAGCCGGGCAGCGCCACCCACCCGCTCCCCGGCATCGGCGCCGAGCTCGTCGACGAGGAGGGAAAGAAGGTGGACGTGGGTGGCGGCTACCTGACCCTCACCAAGCCGTGGCCCGCGATGTTGCGAGGCATCTACGGCGACCCGGACCGGTACCGCGAGACGTACTGGTCGCGCTTCGGCGACCGCTACTTCGCGGGTGACGGGGCCAAGCTCGACGAGGGCGGCTACCTGTGGTTGTTGGGCCGGGTCGACGACGTCATGAACGTGAGCGGTCATCGCGTGTCGACGACGGAGGTGGAGTCGGCCCTCGTCGACCATCCGACCGTCGCCGAGGCCGCAGTGGTCGGCGCCAAGGACGACACGACCGGACAGGCGATCATCGCCTACGTCACCCTCAAGGGCGGCAACGAGCCCAGCGACGAGCACGGCCAGCTGCTGCGCCAGCACGTGGCCACGAAGATCGGTGCGATCGCGCGCCCGAAGACCATCGTGTTCACCGACGACCTGCCCAAGACCCGGAGCGGGAAGATCATGCGCCGGCTCCTTCGCGACGTCGCCGAGGGCCGCGCCCTCGGCGACACGACGACTCTCGCCGACGCCTCCGTCGTCGAGGAGATCAAGCGCCGCGCCGCGACGAGCCCGACCGAGGAGTGAACCCGCACCTGGTGCCCGACAACTGGCGGTGGCGCGCCGGGCCGATCGAACCCGGCGAGGCGGTCGTGTTCGACATCGACGGCGTGCTCTCGGACGCGGCCGGTCGCCAGCACTTCATCGAAGGCGGCAGCGGTCGCCGCAAGGACTGGGACGCCTTCTTCGAGGCGTGTGGTGACGATCCGCTGATCGAGGAGGTCGGGCGCCTCCTCGGCCTCCTCGACGACCGCCTCCAGATCCTGCTGCTCACCGGCCGTCCGATCTGGGTGCAGCCCCAGACGGCCGCGTGGCTGGAGCACTACGGCCTCCGCTGGGACTGCCTCGTGATGCGGGACTTCGGTGACTACATGGCCGCTCGCGAGTTCAAGCGCTGGACGATCGGGGACTTCCGGCGCTACGGCTTCGACCTCCGGCTCGCGTTCGAGGACGATCCCCGCAATCGCGACATGTTCCGCGACGAGGGCATCCCCTGCGTGTACATCCACAGCGGGTACTTCGATCGCTAGGTAGCCTCCGTCGATGAGGCGGATGACGAAGATCCTGGCTGCGGTGGCGCTGGCGGCGACGCTGCTGGCCGGCTGTGGTGGCGGCGGCGGGTCGGCCGGAGGCGGGAACGCCGGTGGAGAGGAACGCACCGTGCTCGTCGACTTCCGCCACGACGAGTTCGCCGCCGCGTTCCTGCAGTACTACCCGGAGCACCTCGAGGTGCGCCCGGGCGACACGGTGCAGTTCCGTCAGGCGTGGACCGGCGAGCCGCACAGCGTCACCTTCGGCAAGATCGTCGACGACTTCATCGACCTGTTCCCACAGGTGGCGCAATACGACGGCATCGAGGAGGCGCGAGCGGGCGGGGTCGCCGCCGACGTGCTCTCTTCGGTGGCCGATGCCTACGAGAAGCTCCCGGCCATGACCGGGGAGTCCTTCGAGACCGTGCCGTCCGGCGCCGAGCCGTGCTACGTCGCCGACATCGATGACGCTCCGTTGGTGCGCGACATCGAGACCGACGTGATCGACCCCGACTCCACCTGCCCGAAGGGCGGGAAGGTGCAGCCCGCCTTCACCGGGCGGCAGGCCCTCTACAACAGCGGCTTCATCCCCTACAGCGGGGCCAAGGGCAACAGCTTCACCGTCCCGATCGCCGAGGACGCCACCCCCGGCACGTACCGCTACTTCTGCAACTACCACTTCATCTTCATGAGCGGCGACGTGCAGGTCGTCGAGCCGGGGAAATCGATCCCCTCCCAGGCCGAGGTGTCGAAGCAGGCGCGGACCGAGATCCAGGCGGACGCCGACAAGGCGCTTCCCAAGGTGGAGGCGGCGAAGACCATCAAGCAGGGCGCCAAGATCGACGAGGTGACGCTCCCGCTCGCCGGTCGGGCCATCGACGAGGAGACGCCGGTCATCATCAACGAGTTCCTGCCCAAGCAGGTGAGCTCGAAGGTCGGGCAGAAGGTGACGTGGACCTTCGACGGCGCCGTCCACACGGTCAGCTTCAACGTCCCGAAGTACTTCCCGATCTTCACGGTCGCGAAGAGCGGCCGCGTGACCTGGGACCCGAAGGCGCACGAGCCGGTCGGATTCGCGCTGCCGAAGCAGGAGACCAACCGGCAGGAGGAGAGGCCACCTCCGGTCGCGGCCGACGCAGGGACGTGGGACGGTCGGGGCGGCTTCCACTCCTCCGGGGCTCTGAACCCGGGTGACACGTTCAGCGTCACCTTCACGCGTCCCGGGACGTATTCCTACGCGTGCGTCCTGCACCCGCAGATGGTCGGGACGCTCGAGGTCCGGAGCTAACTCGTGCTCGACGCGGGCGGCCGGTTCCGACGAGCGGGCAACGTCGGGTTCGTCGCCTTCTTCGGCGCCTACTTCGCCTTCGCGCTCGGCGTCCTCGCGCTGGGGGCCGTGGCCTTCGTGGGGTCTCGCAGCCCGGGGCTCCACGACCGGCTCCACGTCTGGGCCCTCGACGAGACGACGACCGGCCGGCTCGCCCTGCGCGTGGCCGACGCCAGCCACCACGTCGAGTCCCTGCCGTCCTTGTTGCTCGACTACGGGTTCAGCATCTTCAACCTCGGCCTGGCTGCCTTCCTGGTCTTCCTCCGGCGCAACGAGCGGACGGCGCGGTTGCTCGCGCTCGGCATGGTGGGCACCGCCGGGGTCTTCAACCTGCAGGCCCACGGCGTCTACGAGACGCTGGCGGCGACCACCTTCGAGAGCGTCACCCACGACGGTTTCCACCTCTTGGCGGCGGTGGCCTACCTGCTGGCCCTGCTCCTGTTCCCGGACGGTCGGTTGGTCCCGCGCTGGTCCCGGGCCCGCACCCTCGCCCTGTACGCCGTGGGGATCGCTGTCGTGGTCGTGTTGGCCTGGCAGGCGCCCGGGGGGAACCGAACCATCAGCCTGATCGTCACCTTCGGCGTGCTGACCCCGCTCGTCGGCGTGGCCAGCCAGGCGTACCGCTACCGGCACTCGCCGTCGGCGATCGAGCGCCAGCAGGCCCGCCTGCTGTTCTGGGCGCTCTCGCCGGCTCTGCTGGTCGGGCTCTACGCCGTCGTGGTCGCGTTGCAGCACACCGGCGGCAGCGAGTTCGAAGGTCGGTCGATCGTCGTGCTGCCGGTCTCGATCTTCCGGGTCTTCCAACCCGTCTTCAGCATCATCCCCATAGCGCTGTTCGTCGGCATCCTGCGCTACCGCCTCTGGGACATCGACAAGGTCATCAGCCGGACCCTGGTGTACTCCGTGCTGGCCGGGTTCGTCTCGGCCGTGTACGTCGCCGTCGTGGTCGGCATCGGCAGCCTCTTCGGGGACGCGCAGACGGAGAACCTCGGTCTGTCGATCCTGGCCACGGGCATCGTGTCGGTGGCCTTCCAGCCGGTGAAGGACCGCGTCCAGCGCTTCGCCAACCGGCTCGTCTACGGCAACCGGGCCACGCCCTACGAGGTGCTCTCGGAGTTCTCGGAGCGGATCGCGGAGACGCCGGCCACCGACGTCCTCCTGGGCCGGATGGCCCGGATCCTCGCCGAGGGCACGGGAGCGCGGCGGGCCGACATCTGGCTCAAGGTCGGCTCCGAGCTCCGGCCGGCGTCGGCATGGCCGGCCGACGTCGATCCGCCGGACAGCCTGCCGATCGAGGGCACGGAGATCCCCTCGGTCCCGGGGGTGACGGCGACGGTGGCCGTGCGCCACCAAGGCGAGCTGTTCGGGGCGTTGTCGGTGACGAAGCCGGCCAACGAGTCGCTGACCCCGACGGAGGAGAAGCTGCTGGGCGACCTTGGCCGTCAGGCCGGCCTCGTCCTCCGGAACGTGCAGTTGACCGCCGATCTGCTGGCCCGCCTGGCCGAGCTCCGGGCCTCGAGGCAACGGCTGATCTCCGCCCAGGACGAGACCCGGCGTCGCCTCGAACGCAACCTGCACGACGGTGCGCAGCAGCAGCTGGTGTCGCTGAAGGTCCAGCTGTCGCTGGCCGAGGGGATGATCGAGGAGCTGGGTGAGCCGGCGCAGCCGGTGCTCGACATGCTCGGCGGGCTGAAGGCCCAGATGGGGGAAGCGCTCGAGAACCTGCGGGACCTGGCCCGCGGCATCTACCCGCCCCTGCTGGCGGCCGACGGGCTGCCCGCCGCCCTCACCTCCCAGGCGCGGAAGGCGTCGATCCCCGTCGACGTGGAGGCCTGCGAGATCGGCCGGTACGACCAGGACGCCGAGGCGGCCGTCTACTTCTGCGTCCTCGAGGCGCTCCAGAACATCTCGAAGTACGCCGAGGCGAGGACCGCCGTGATCCGCCTGCACGAGGACGACGGTCTCCTGCACTTCGAGGTCCATGACGATGGCTGCGGCTTCGATCCGACGTGCACCGAGAAGGGCGCCGGGTCGCAGAACATGGTCGACCGCCTCGAGTCCCTCGAAGGTCAGCTCGAGATCCGGTCGGCCCCGGGCGAGGGCACCCGCGTCATCGGCTCGCTCCCGGTCACCCGCCGCTGATCGACCGCGCCCACGTCGAGCGCGACGGGGAGCACAATCGACGGTAGGAGGTCGCCGCCACCGTCATGAGCAAGAACACGATCAAGACCTACATGCTGCTCGCCGCACTGGGCGGGCTGCTGCGTGCTCGTCGGCGCCGGGTTCGGCGGATCCCGGGGTGCCTCGATCGGGCTCGTGCTCGGTCTCGTCGTGGTCGGTGGCTCGTACTGGTTCTCCGACACCATCGCCATCAAGGCGGCGCGCGCGGTTCCGGTGGCGGAGGCGGACATGCCCGAGTACCACGCGCTGGTGCGGGAGCTGACCCAGCGGGCGGGGATGCCGATGCCGAAGCTGTACGTCACCCCGGACGCCCAGCCCAACGCGTTCGCCACGGGCCGCTCACCGGAGCACGCGGCGGTGGCCGTCACCCGCGGGATCCTCGATCTTCTCGAGGTCGACGAGCTGCGAGGGGTCCTCGCGCACGAGCTCAGCCACGTCGGCAACCGCGACATCCTGATCGGCTCGGTCGCCGCCGCCATCGCCATGGGCATCACCTTCGTGGGTCGCATGGTGATGTGGAGCGCGATGTTCGGTGGCGTGGGGGGTCGCCGCGGCGACGATCGCAACGGCAATCCCGCCGGGCTCCTGCTCCTCGCCATCCTCACGCCGATGGCGGCCGGCCTGCTGCAGATGGCGCTTTCCCGGAGCCGCGAGTTCGAGGCCGACCGCAGCGGGGCCCGCCTGCTCGGCGAAGGCGAGTCCCTCGCCCGGGCCCTGGAGAAGCTCGAGTCCGGGGCGCGCCGGATCCCCATGGACGTCCACCCGGCCCAGGCGCAGGCCTACATCGTCAACCCGCTGACGGGCAACCAGATGCGCTTCGCCAACCTGTTCCGGACCCACCCGTCGACGGCCGAGCGCATCCAGCGCCTCCGCACCCGCGAGTGGGCCGGCGACTCGCCCTTGCGCTAATCGCGGAAGTTCTGGAACTGCAGCGGGATGCCGAAGTCGCCGGCCTTGAGGTGGGCGATCACGCCCTGCAGGTCGTCCCGCTTCTTGCCCGTGACGCGCACCTGCTCGCCCTGGGTCTGGGAGGAGACGCCCTTGAGGTTGAGCTCCTTGATCGACTTGTTCAGCGCCTTGGCGTTGTCGCTCGAGATGCCGGCCTGGAGCGTGAGGACCTGCCGAACGGTTCCTTTGGCCGCATCCTCGACCTTGCCGTAGTCGAGCGACTTCAACGAGATCTGCCGCTTCACGAACTTCTCTTCGATCACCTGCACGAGCGCCCGCATCCGGTCCTCGGACGATGACGCGAGCTTGATCTCCTCGCCCGTGAGCTCGATGGTCGAGCCGGTGTCCTTGAAGTCGAAGCGGGTACCGACCTCGCGCTGGGCCTGGTCGACCGCGTTCCGGACCTCTTGCATGTCCACCTCGGACACCACGTCAAAACTGGGCATCCGACGAGGCTATCCTCGGCGTTCCCCAGGGTCGGTGCCCGAGTGGCCAAAGGGAGCAGACTGTAAATCTGCCGGCGCAGCCTTCGAAGGTTCAAATCCTTCCCGGCCCACGGACGCAGTGAGCAGCAACTTTGCAAAACGGCCCTCCTGTCCACGCCGGACAGGAGGGCCGATTTGCTAACAGATTGCTAACAAGCCGCCGCCGATGCCTCAGTGATCGTCGTGCAGCTGGCGGCTTCCACCGGGTACCGTCGGTACCGATGAGCACATCGATGTGTTCATCCGAATCGGTGAGGAGCAGGCGTGACTCTCGAGCAGGGCGTCTTCACGGCGGAGCAGGCGATCCGCCTGACTGGCATCACGCGTCGCCAGCTCGACTACTGGATGCGCACGGATCTCATCGCCGCCGACATCGCCTCCGGGAGCGGTCGGGGGACCGTCCGGCTGTTCACCTTCCAGAACCTCCTCGAGATCCGCGTCGCCGCATGGCTACGCGACCAGTTGTCGCTGCAGTTGATCCGCAAGATCGTCGGGCACCTTCGTGAGCAGCGGGAGCACCCACTGGCCGAGCTGCAGTTTGCCGTCGTCGAGGCGCAGCCGGGCCGGACGGGCGATCAGCGGAGCGACGTGATCGTCCAGCAGGCGGACGGAACGTGGGAGAAGTGGACGGGCCAGCAGATGCTGAAGGTCCGGGTACCGATCCGTCGGTTCAGTGACGAGCTGACGAAGGCGGCGGCGCAGGATCGGTCGAAGCGTCGGAAGGTGGGGCAGGTCGAGAAGCGGCGGGGGGTGCTCGGCTCGGCCCCGGTGCTGGCGGGCACGAGGATCCCGACGGCTGCGGTCTGGCGCCTGCACGAAGCCGGGTACTCGACGGAGCGGATCCTGGAGAACTACCCGGGGCTCAAGCGCGGTGACGTGAAGGCCGCACTCGAGGAGGAACGTCGCCGCCGGCTTCCGGCCTGAGGTTCCTCGTCGACCACTGCGTTCCTGCAGAGGTCGCCCACTTCCTGCGCGCCCAAGGACTCGTGGCCTGGACCTGCCACGACCTACGCATCGAGTCCTTTGCTGACGACGAGGTCGCTGTCGTGGCCGGCGAAGAGGGCGCGATCGTCGTCACGACCAATCACAACTTCGTCCCACCAGCCCGCCGTCTCCGGGTGTGCCCTGTCGTCCACCTCCGCGTCACCGAGGATCATGCCCGCATGGCGATGGAGCGGGCACTTCGGTGGTTCGAGCTGCCCGAGAACCAGCTCGGTCCCGGCTTCGTCTTGCGGGTGCCGAAGGTTGCCGATCTGTCCGTGCTCCCACCCGTCCCGTGGTCATGACTAGGTGCCTCTCCACGCCCCGCTCATGAGGGCAGATCGCCGACGATCAACCGAGCGACTCGCGCGGCCGTCCTCTCCGGAATCACGTGGCTGTAGGTGCCGACGGCTTTCGACAGCTCAGCGAACGGTCGTGTCACCGTGTCTGAACGGACGGGAGAGCCATCCTCCTGCGCAAGGACCAGGTTGAGTTCGTCATTGGTGCCTTCCTCGTAACCCTTCCTCAGCTGCGGGCGCCGGCGGCGTCGGAGCACCGTGAGCTCACGCGTCGAAGGTGAGTCAGCGTCGAGACCTCGCTGTCGGAGCGGAGAACGAGCTGCCCGCCCCAACAACGAGCCCGCAGTCCAGATCGAGCAGGACCTGCGGACCTTCGTGGATGAAAGAATCTCAGCGTGGAGCGATTCGCCGCCGGAGCGAAGGTTGTCTGTCGCCATGTGTACCGAGGAACAGCAACTGCGGTCGTTGAGCGTGTTGTTGTTCGTGACACCGAAGCAAGCGTGGCCCTGTGGCTTGGACCGGGGTGCCGCTTCGATGTGATGAGCGGGCCAAAGGGCGGGCGGATCGGATTGCTTGCGTCGGGTGCATGGCCGATGGAATCTGGCGTGGCTGGGCCAGATACGGACACGCTCCACGTCGTCCCGGAGGGCGCTGCGTTCGGACTCGAGCCCCAGTACGACTCAGTCCGCCGCGTGCAGGGGTGGTACGTCAATCTGCAGCAACCGTTGGTTCGCACTGCGGTCGGCTTCGACACGATGGACCAGCAGCTGGATCTGATCGTTGATCGAGACGGCCGAGGCGTGTTCGAGAAGGACCGGGATGATCTCGAGCTGATGTCAGAGCTTGGGCTCTGGACGCAGTAGTGCTTGCGTCGATCGAGCAAGCGGCAAAGGATGCGTTGGACTACATCCGCTCAGGTGCCGCCGTCCCCGAGTGGGACGGCTGGCAGCCTCCGCAACAGCCGTAGCCGTCGTCGCTCGAATGCAGAACGTCTGGCCCTCGCCGGCGGGAGGACGGAAATCAATCATCTTCCGGGTCGGTGGAGCTGCAGTGCGTCATCCAGTACGACCCCGCCCCGCCCTACCAGGCTGACCTCTAGATCACACGAGGCGCTGCATGAGCGCGACGTCCAGCCACTTGCCGAACTTGCGGCCGACCTCGCGCTCGATGCCCACCAGCCCGAATCCGCACCCCTCGTGCAGCGAGATGGACGCCTCGTGACCGCCGACGATCCTCGCCATCACGGCGTGGAAGCCATGGACCCCGGCCAGCCGGACCAGCTCGGCCAGGAGCACCTTCCCGACGCCCTGTCCACGGTGGTCGTGGTGGACGTACACGGAATCCTCGACGGTCGTCGAGTACGCAGGGCGGCTGCGGTAGGAGGACAGCGAACCGAACCCGGCGACGGCGCCATCACCGGCCTCGACGACGACGGCCGGATGGGCGCCGGCGTGGTCCTCGAGCCACCGCTGTTGGTCCTCCAGGGTGCGGGGGACCAGATCGAACGTGACCGTGGAGCCGGTCACCTCCCGGTTGTAGATCACCCGGATCGCCTCGGCGTCCTCGAGTGTCGCCAGCCGCACCTGCATGCCCCCGGACGCTACCTGCCCGGAAACCTTCGGAGCCCCGGCTGCCCGCTTTGAGGGAACAGCCCACTGCGTCTGTAGAATGGTCGGCTCGTACGCCCTCTTAGCTCAGTCGGTAGAGCATCTCCATGGTAAGGAGAAGGTCGTCAGTTCGATTCTGACAGAGGGCTCGTTGGCGGCGTAGCTCAGATGGTTAGAGCACACGGCTCATAATCGTGGTGTCGTGGGTTCGATTCCCACCGCCGCTACCACGACAGCACCCCCCACCTCTCCGACCTCCCGAGGACACGATGGCCAAGCAGAAGTTCGAGCGCGACAAGCCGCATCTGAATATCGGCACCATGGGTCATATCGACCATGGCAAGACGACGTTGACGGCGGCGATCACCAAGACGTTGGCGGAGCGCGACAAGACGGGTCGGACGACGTTTCAGGCGTTCGATCAGATCGATAAGGCCCCGGAGGAGCGTCAGCGGGGGATCACGATCAACATCGCGCATGTGGAGTATCAGACGGAGAACCGGCATTACGCGCATGTGGACATGCCGGGTCACGCGGATTACATCAAGAACATGATCACGGGCGCGGCCCAGGTCGATGGTGCGATCTTGGTGGTGAGCGCGGCGGATGGCCCGATGCCTCAGACGCGTGAGCATGTGTTGTTGGCCCGTCAGGTGGGTGTCCCGTCGATCGTGGTGGCGTTGAACAAGGCCGACATGGTCGATGACGAGGAGTTGTTGGATCTGGTCGAGCTCGAGGTTCGCGAGTTGTTGAGCGAGTACGAGTTCCCGGGTGACGACACCCCGGTGATCCGGGTGTCGGCTCTGAAGGGTCTCGAGGGCGACGCGGAGTGGCAGGAGAAGATCGTCGAGTTGATGCAGGCGGTCGATGATTTCGTGCCGGAGCCGCCGCGGGATCTGGACAAGCCGTTCTTGATGCCGATCGAGGATGTGTTCACGATCACGGGTCGTGGGACGGTGGTGACGGGCAAGGTGGAGCAGGGGATCGTGCACACGGGCGATGAGGTGGAGATCGTCGGGTTGAAGCCGACGTCGAAGACGACGTGCACGGGTGTGGAGATGTTCCGCAAGCTTCTCGATGAGGGCCGGGCGGGCGACAACATCGGTGCGTTGCTTCGTGGCACGAAGAAGGAGGACGTGGAGCGGGGCCAGGTGTTGTGCAAGCCGGGCAGCATCACGCCGCACACGACCTTCGAGGGTCAGATCTATGTGTTGAGCAAGGAGGAGGGCGGTCGTCACAAGCCGTTCTTCACGAACTATCGGCCGCAGTTCTATTTCCGGACGACGGACGTGACGGGTCACATCGCGTTGCCGGAGGGCACGGAGATGGTGATGCCGGGGGACAACACGCCGATCACGGTGGAGTTGATCCATCCGATCGCCATGGACGAGGGTCTCCGTTTCGCCATCCGTGAGGGTGGCCGTACCGTGGCCTCGGGCCGCGTCACCAAGATCCTCAAGTAGCGAGGAAAGGACCGAGTCATGGCCAAGGGCGAGAAGCGGGTCGCAGTCACGCTGGCGTGCGAGACGTGCAAGCGACGCAACTACATCACGATGAAGAACAAGCAGAACGACCGTGAGCGCATCGAGATGAAGAAGTACTGCAAGTGGGACCGGGGCCACACGGTCCACAAGGAAACCCGCTAGCGGTTCTCGATGACCCACTTCCTCCTGCTCCACGGCTTCCTCGGACAGCCTGAGCAGTGGCGGTGGCTGCAAGCTGAGCTGGAGGGGCGCGGGCACACCACCCGCGCCCTTTCGCTGCCTCGCGGTAGCTGGGAGCAGGACCTCGCCTACGTCCACCGCGAGCTGCTGGCCGAGGAGAAGCCCACGGTCCTGGTGGGGCACTCGATGGGCGGCGCGCTCGTCCGTGCCTTCGCCACGGTCCACCCTGACGTCGCCTTCGGCCTCGGCACGATCGCCGCCATCCCCCGCGGCTACCGCCCCACAGGGTGGCCCGACGGGATGCTCGAGCAGGACCCCGACACCCGGGCCGTCCGTGCGGTCGACGTGCGGAAGTGGCTCGACCTGGCCTTCCCCGGTGCACCCCCCGAGCTCGCCGACCTGACGTGGGAGCAGCCGTACCTCGCCGGCGCCGAGCCAGAGGGTGAGCCGACCGGTTCCGAGCCCCGGGTCGCCATCCTCGCCGAGGACGACGCCGCCGTCCCGGGTCCGGAGCAGGAGCGCGCCGCTGCTGCGCTGCGGGCCCCGACGGCCTGGGTCCCGGGTGGCCACAGCCCCCACGTCCGCCACCCCCAGCTGGTCGCCACCCTCCTCGTCAACTGGCTCACCCCGGAGGGTCCCGGCCGGGCGTAACCTCACCGTCCATGGCTCGGTCGAACTCGGTGATGCCAACCGATGTCGGTGAGCTGGTCGACGCGGCGAAAGCCGGTGACCGAGGTGCCTTCGACGAGCTCGTCAAGGCCACCTACGCCCAGACCTACACGCTCGCCCTTCGGTTGACGCACAACGAAGAGGATGCGAGGGACGTGGTGCAAGAGGCGTATCTCCGGGCCTACAAGGGCCTCAAGAAGTATCGGGGCGAGGCCCAGTTCACGACCTGGCTCTACCGGATCACCGCGAACTGCGCCGCGACGTACCTGGGCAAGGGCAACAAGCACCGCCACGAGGACCTCGAGGACGCCGCCTCGACCCTCTACGACGAGCGCCCGGAGTCCGACCCGTCGGCCAGCGCCGACGCCACCATCCTTCGGGACCGGGTGAACGTCGCCCTGTCGCACCTCCCGCCCCGCCTCCGGGCCGTCGTCGTGTTGCGGGACGTCTACGACCTCCCGCACGACGAGATCGCGCAGGAGCTGGGCATCACCGAGGCCGCGGCCAAGGTGCGTCTGCACCGGGCCCGCAAGCAGCTCCGGGAGCGCCTGTTCCCGATGCGGGGGGAGGAGGAAGCCCGTGCAGTGTGACGAGGTCGCCGAGCTCCTGCCCGGCATCGTCGAGGGCGGCGAGATCGCCGACCGTCGCATCCAGCGCCACGTCGAATCCTGCCTGCGCTGCCAGGCCGAGCTCGTCCAGTACCGCAAGCTGCTCAAGGCCCTGCACCTGCTCCGCACCGAGGTGCTCGAGCCCGCTCCAGGGCTGCTCAGCGAGATCCTCGCCGGGCTCGAGGCGGCCGGGGAACGTCGAGCCGTCCGGTCGCTGCTCAACGGGCGAAACGCCGCCTACGCCGGTGGCACCGCCGCCGCCCTGGCGGCCGGCGCCGTCGGCGTCGCCTTCTGGGCCAGCCGCCGCCGCGTCGCACTGGCTTCGTAGGCTTCGCCCTCGCTCTCGGGCGAGTTGGTCCGGGGGCCCTGCTACCCTGGGACCTCCACTGCACCCCCGGCCCCCCAAAGAGCTGGGGCCAGGCAGAGGGCAGTAGCTCAATTCGGCAGAGCACCGGTCTCCAAAACCGGGGGTTGGGGGTTCGAGTCCCTCCTGCCCTGCAAGCGTCCGCACCCGTGAGGTAGCCCGTGAACCGTGAGACGAAGCGCATGATGGCCCGCCAGGGTGCTGCTGGTCCCGATGGCGCGCCCGCCGTCGCGGACCGCCGCCAACAGGTCGGCGCCACCCGAAAGCCGATCAAGCGCGAGCGGACGAAGCCGGGGACGTTCCTGCGCGAGGTGCGCGGTGAGCTCCGCCGAGTGGCGTGGCCGACGAGGGGCGAGGTCGTCAACTACTCGACCGTCGTGCTGTTCACCCTCATCGTCCTCATGGCCCTGATCTTCGTCCTCGACTACGCGTTCGCGAAGTCCGTGCTGTTTCTGTTCCAGACCCCCAAATGAGTGACGTGACCGACACCGACCTGACCGAGACCGATGCGCCCGCCGCCGAGGAGGAAGCCGCTGCCGACGTCGTCAGCGAGGACGAGCTCCTGGGCGAAGCCGACGAGGCCGACGACGACGAGGTCGAGCCCTACGAGAGCCCGTACGACCGTCCGGGCCAGTGGTACGTGGTGCACACGTACGCGGGCTACGAGAACAAGGTCAAGCAGAACATGGCCTCGATGGTCGCCTCGCTGAACCTGGAGGATCGGGTCTACGAGGTCGTCATCCCCATGGAGGACGTCACCGACTTCAAGAACGGCAAGCGGGTCGTCGTCCAGAAGAAGATGTTCCCGGGGTACCTGCTCGTGCGCGTCGACATGGACGAGTCGGTCTGGTTCCACATCCGCAACACGCCGGGCGTCACCGGGTTCGTCGGTTCCGGCGCCAAGCCGATGCCGCTGGCCCGCAAGGACGTCGAGACCTTCCTGTCCGTCAAGCCCGAGGGCACCGAGGCGGCGCCCAAGAAGGCCCGCCCGAGCACGCTGTTCTCCGAGGGGGAGAGCGTCCGGGTCAAGGAAGGTCCGTTCGCCGACTTCACCGGCCAGATCAACGAGATCAACGAGGACCAGATGAAGCTCAAGGTCCTGGTCAACATCTTCGGGCGTGAGACCCCGGTCGAGCTCGGGTTCGACCAGGTCGCCAAGCTCTAACTACACTCGTCCGTCCCCCAATCGAGGAATCGCCATGGCGAAGAAGCGCGTCATCACCACCGTCAAGATCCAGCTGCCCGCCGGGGCCGCCACCCCCGCGCCCCCGGTCGGTACCGCGCTCGGCCCGCACGGCGTCTCGACGCCGGAGTTCGTGAAGCAGTACAACGCGGCCACCGAGAGCCAGCGAGGGCAGGTCATCCCCGTCGAGATCACCATCTTCGAGGACCGGTCGTTCACGTTCGTCCTGAAGACCCCCCCGACGCCGGCCCTGCTCCGTCAGGCCGCCGGCCTCGACAAGGGTTCGGCGACGGCCGGCAAGGGCTCGGCCGGGTCGGTCACCGACGCGCAGGTCGAGGAGATCGCGCGGACGAAGATGCCCGACCTCAACGCCAACGACCTGGAGGCCGCCAAGGCTCAGGTGCGCGGCACCGCCCGTTCCATGGGGATCTCGGTCTCCAAGTAGCACGTCCACGCCGTCGGGACGACCTCGCCCGACCGGCTTCCTACGACCCCGAGGGAGACACCTGATGTCGCAGCACGGCAAGAAGTTCAACGACGCATCCAAGCGGTACGACCGCATGGCGACGCACACGCCGGCCGAGGCCGTCGACCTCGTCAAGTCCCTGGCCCCGGCCAAGTTCGACGAGACGGTCGAGCTGGTCTGCCGTCTCGGTGTCGACCCCCGGCGCGCCGACCAGATGGTCCGTGGCACCGTCGCCCTGCCTTCGGGCACCGGCAAGAACGTCCGGGTCGCCGTGTTCGCCTCCGGCGAGCAGGCCGAAGCGGCCCGTGCCGCCGGGGCGGAGATCGTCGGCGCCGACGACCTCGTCGCCCTCGTCGAAGCCGACAAGATGGACTGGGACGTCTCGATCGCGACGCCCGACATGATGGCCCTGGTCGGTCGTGTCGGCCGCAAGCTCGGGCCGCGTGGCCTGATGCCCAACCCGAAGACGGGCACCGTCACCCCCGACGTCGCTCGCGCCGTCGCCGAGGTCAAGGGCGGCCGGGTGGAGTACCGGACGGATCGCTTCGGCAACGTCCACGTGCCCGTCGGCAAGGTGTCCTTCGACCGCAAGGCGCTGCTCAGCAACGTCCGCGCCGTCCTCGACGAGCTGCAGCGGGCCAAGCCGGCTGCGGCCAAGGGCAAGTACATGCGCTCGGTGACGATGTCGTCGACGATGGGCCCCGGCGTCAAGCTCGACGCCAACAACACCAAGATCACCGACGAGGACATGGCCGCCGCCTAGCCGTATCCTGGTCGTACCAAGCTTTCCGCTCGCCGAAGACCTCAGGTCACTCCGTTCACACGGGGCGGTAATGCCTCCTCGAAGGCGCCTGACGAGGTGGACCTCCATGAACTCACGTTCCCGGGGCGTTCGCTGCTGTGCACGCGAGCCCCGATGTCGTGAGAGGAGGTGAATCCATTGGACAACCCGAGGCCCGAGAAGGTGGCCGTCGTCGAAGAGGTGAAGGATCGCCTCCGTTCGTCGTCTGCCGCCATCCTCACCGAGTACCGCGGGATGAAGGTGTCCGATCTGTCGACGCTGCGCCGCTCGCTCCGCGAGCAGGGCGGTGACTACAAGATCTACAAGAACACCCTCGTCCGCTTCGCCGTGAAGGACCTCGGCCTGGATGAGCTCGATTCGTTGCTCGTCGGTCCCACCGCCATCGCGTTCGTCGACGGCGACGCCGTCGGTGTCGCGAAGGCGCTGCGTGACTACGCCCGCACCAACCCGAACCTCATCGTCAAGGGTGGTGTCCTGGGGGAGAGCGTGCTCTCCGCCGCCGACACCGCCGCACTGGCCGACATCCCTCCGCGCGAAGTTCTGCTCGCCCGTTTCGCCGGTCTGCTCGCTGCGCCCATGCAGCAGTTCGCCGGTCTCTTGCAGGCGCTGCCGCGCAACTTCGCCTACGGGCTCAAGGCCCTCATCGACCAGGGCGGCGCCGGCGACGCAGATGCATCCGCATCTGCTCCCGCCGACGACGCCCCTGCCGCTTCCGCCGACGCTGCTCCCGCAGCCGAGGAGGAGGCCCCCGTCGTCGAGGCCGCCGGCGAGCCCTCTGCGGACGACGTCGCTGCGACCGAATCCGAAGCAGCACCCACCGAGAACGCAACCACCCCCACTGAGGAATAGGACGTAAGGAAATGGCAACCAAGGAAGAGATCCTCGACTCGATCGCCGGCATGACCGTGCTCGAGCTGAGCGAACTGTTGAAGGACTTCGAAGACAAGTTCGGCGTCACCGCGGCTGCCCCCGTGGCCGTCGCGGCTGCCGGTGGCGGCGGCGGCGGCGACGCCGCTCCGGCCGAGGAGGAGAAGGACGAGTTCGACGTCATCCTCACCGGTGCCGGCGACAAGAAGATCCAGGTCATCAAGGAGGTGCGCGCCCTCACGTCCCTCGGCCTCAAGGAGGCCAAGGACCTCGTCGACGGCGCCCCCAAGGCCGTCCTCGAGAAGGCCAACAAGGAAGACGCCGAGAAGGCCAAGGCCCAGCTCGAGGCCGCCGGCGCCAGCGTCGAGATCAAGTAGTCCTCAGCCGCAAGCACCACCCAGCACCCGCAGCCCCCGTTCTGGGCGCATCTTTCCACCCCCTCGGTGGACTGATGCGCCCAGAACCGCGTCAGTCACGGTGCGGCGTCGGTGCCTCCACAACCGAGCGCACTGGCGAGCCGCCCACGCACTGCTTCAAGGAACTTCCGGATGCCGGGTTGTGGCCAGATGGCCATCGCGCCATCCACCACATACCTCTCGAGGGCGGAATCCGGGCGCTCCTCGGCGAGCAAGCTCTCGAGATCGCGAAGAACCATCTCGGGCCACTGGTTCTGACCGCGGTTCAACAAGAAGTCGTCGACCGCCCGCTCCCACGACCCGTACTCCTCCGGGAAGTCCTGGGTGAAGTAGGCGCTCAGGAACTCTGCGAGCTCCGGATAATCAGCCTGGATCGTCGTCATCGCATGCCTCGCACCGGATAGGCGGAGTGGACTCTGAAGCCGGCGTCCGAGTCCACTGCCCTCTTGAGTACCACCTCGACGACGGTCGTTGGTGCAGGAGGACCGACCTGAGGCACGACCTCGCCCACGGCGAAGCCGACGTCGGAGCGGAAGACGGTCTTCGTTTGGCCGTGATCGGTGATTCTCCGAATGTACGGGTCGTTGCCTTCAAGCGCCGACGTGATCGCTGCCTCGGCGACGGTCTCGTCGTGGAAGGACGACGCAAATCGCACGTCGGGCTCTGCGAGGAGGCGTGACCGCAGCTGTGCCGTCGACTTCCCGACATGTGTCCTGATGTGGCCGCCGAGCGCGTCCAGCTCGTCGATGTCGATGTGCCGCAACGAACCTCCAGCTCCGTCCGCAAGGTGTTGGAATCGGCGGAGTTCGGCGACGCCTTCGACGACCTCGTCGGCGGAGCCGAGGCCGCGGGCGGCGTCGCCCGCGATCGGCACGATCCCGGCGGCGGCGAGGAAGGCGGCGCCCCAGTGACGGTCGAGGGACTCGATGAAGGCGTCGCGGGCGTCGCCGAAGCCGAGGAGGCCGGAGGCGACGTGACCTCCGGTGCGGGTGAGCTCGGCGCGGGGGTCGTCGTAGCCGTCGAAGTCGGCGCCGGCGACGAAGCCGGTCAGCACCGCCTCGGCCACGCCGGCGGTCCGCCAGCGTCGGCCTTCGCCTGGGAGGGCGAGGAGGTCGAGGGCCTCGTCGAGGCCCTTCGGCATCGGGCGGATCGCGACGCAACGACTCGCGTCGGCGCGCGGGTCCCGCAGCACGGCGTCGGGCCACTGTGCCCGGACGCGCGCCCACAGCGGCTGTAGCTGGGCCCGGAGGGCGGCACGGGCCGGTCCGGTCAGGAACGGCGCGAACGGACGGAGCCGGCGGGCGGCGGCCAGCACCTGCGCCTCGGCCTCGGCGTCGGTGAGCCCGTCGACCCACGTCGGCGCCGGCGCCACGGTGGCCGCCACGACGCCGGCGGCGACGGCGCGGACCTGCGGCATCGGGCCGACCAGGACGTCGGCGTCGGCGATGGCATCGCCGAGGCGCCCGACCCAACCGTCGAGCTCCTCCCACGCCGACGCCAGCGCCACGAGCTCGTCGCCCAGCCCCCGAGCCCACGCCGGCACCGACGGTCCGGCGGCGGCGAGGGCGGCCGAGAGCGAGCGGCCCTCCCGGGTGAGGGCCCAGGACGTCGACGCGCCCACCCGACGGACGTCGTGGAGCGCATCCGGGTCCGCCGCCACCACTTCGGCGGCATCTGCTGTGCTACCAACCATGAAGAGCAAGGAAAGTACATGATGTCCACGACGTCAACCCCAGGTGTCGCACCGAATCCCTCGGACAGGTCCTTGACCGTTCGCCCGGTGCGTCGTACCCTCTCGGCAACCGCCCGGGTTTGAGGGGTTGTCTTTCCCCGCGTGCGTGTCTATGCTGGTTGGTTGCCGATGCCCGCAGCCAGTGCCCCCCTTGTAGCAAGGTCCCTGGTTCTGCGCGCCCACACCGCTGCATCGGCCTTCCGCGCTGCCACCACAGCGCCCCTGCTGCCCTCGTAGGAGGAACCGTTGCCTTCACGTCCCGTAGTTCGGGAACGTTTCTCGTTCGCCAACATCGATGAGGTTCTGCCGCTGCCTGACCTCATCGCGATCCAGCGCGACTCGTTCAAGTGGTTCCTCGACCAGGGGATGGCGGACACGTTCCGCGACATCAGCCCCATCGAAGACTTCACCGGCCAGCTCCGCCTCGAGCTCGAGTTCGACCCCGAGGATCCTGACCTGCGCCCTCCGCCGAAGTTCACGGTGGAGGAGTGCAAGGAGAAGGACATGACCTACAGCGCGCCGATCTTCGTGCGCGCCCGGTTCATGAACGCCACCACCGGCGAGATCAAGGAACAGACCGTCTTCATGGGGGACTTCCCGATGATGACGGACAAGGGCACCTTCATCATCAACGGCACCGAGCGCGTCGTGGTGTCCCAACTCGTCCGCAGCCCCGGCGTGATCTTCCAGCTCGGGCGCGACGTCAAGACCGTGGCCACCGGCACGATCCACCCGTACCGCGGTGAGTGGGTCGAGTTCGATGTCGAGGCCAAGCCGGGCAAGGACGTCACCGCCGGCACCCGCGTCGCCCGCAAGCGCCGCCTCTCGATGTTCGTCCTCCTCCGCGCCCTCGGGTTCGGCGAGGAGGAGTACCCCGGCTTCCTCGACAACTTCGTCCGCCACTTCGACTTCCTCGAGGGACAGTGGGAGAAGGAGCGGGACCTCGCGCCCACCAAGGAAGAGGCGCTGGTCGAGATCTACAAGCGCGCCCGCCCCGGTGAGCCGCCGAGCCCGGAGTCGGCGCGTGCCTACTTCGAGAACGCCTTCTTCAACCCGAAGCGCTACGACCTCACGCGCGTCGGTCGCTACAAGCTGAACAAGAAGCTCGGCCCGGAGATCGAGAAGATCGCCGGCCTGTTCGGCATCGAGCTCGACCGGCCGGAGGCCGATCAGGGCGTCCTCGCCAAGGCGGAGATGCTCGCCACGATGACGTACCTGCTCCACCTGGCCAACAACGAGCCCGGGTACCGCCTCGACGACCAGGACCACTTCGCCAACCGCCGGATCCGCAGCGTCGGCGAGCTGATCCAGAACCAGGTCCGCATCGGCCTGTCTCGCATGGAGCGGGTCGTCCGCGAGCGGATGACGACCCAGGACGTCGAGGCCATCACGCCCCAGACGCTCATCAACATCCGGCCGGTCGTCGCCGCCATCAAGGAGTTCTTCGGGACGTCGCAGCTGTCGCAGTTCATGGACCAGGTGAACCCGCTCTCGGGCCTCGCCCACAAGCGTCGCCTGAGCGCCCTCGGCCCCGGCGGCCTCTCCCGTGAGCGCGCCGGCTTCGAGGTCCGAGACGTGCACTCCAGCCACTACGGCCGCATGTGTCCGATCGAGACGCCGGAGGGGCCGAACATCGGCCTGATCGGCGCCCTCGCCACCTTCGGCCGCGTCAACACCTACGGCTTCATCGAGACCCCGTACCGCAAGGTGGTGGCCGGCAAGGTCACCGACGAGATCGAGTACATGACCGCCGACAAGGAGGAGGAGTACGTCATCGCGCAGGCCAACGCGCAGCTCGATGACAACGGCTCCTTCACCGAGGAGCGGATCCTCGTGCGGAAGGGCCCGCAGGGCTCGGCCGTGCGCCTCGGGCAGGGACAGACCAGCTACGGCTCGACGTCGGAGATCGACGTCGTCCCGGCCGACGAGGTCGACTACATGGACGTCAGCCCGAAGCAGATCGTCTCGATCTCCACCGCGCTGATCCCCTTCATCGAGCACGACGACGCCAACCGCGCCCTCATGGGAGCGAACATGCAGAAGCAGGCCGTGCCGCTGCTGCGCCCCGAGGCGCCCTACATCGGCACCGGCGTCGAGGCCCGCGCCGCCCGTGATGCGGGCGACGTCTTCCTGGCCGAGGGCGACGGCACCGTCACCGAGGTGGCCGGCGACCACATCACCGTCGAGTACACCTCCGGCCAGAAGGACCGACTCGGCTTCGCGCTGAGCCGCAAGGTGTACCGCCTGCACAAGTTCGACCGCAGCAACCAGGACACGTGCATCAACCAGAAGGTGCTCGTCGACGAGGGTCAGAAGGTCAAGGGTCCGGTCAGCCGCAAGGAGTACGACGGCCGGCCGTACCTGGACTGGTCGACGGCGACCGTGCTCGCCGACGGCCCGTCCACCCACAACGGTGAGCTGGCGCTGGGCAAGAACCTGCTCGTCGCCTTCATGCCGTGGGAGGGCTACAACTACGAGGACGCCATCATCCTCAGCGAGCGCCTCGTCAAGGACGACGTCCTCACCTCGATCCACATCGAGAAGCACGAGGTCGACGCCCGCGACACCAAGCTCGGCGCCGAGGAGATCACCCGGGACATCCCGAACCTCTCCGAGGAGATCCTCAAGGACCTCGACGAGCGGGGCATCATCCGCATCGGCGCCGAGGTCGGCCCGGGCGACGTGCTCGTCGGCAAGGTCACGCCGAAGGGCGAGACCGAGCTCACGCCGGAAGAGCGGCTCCTGCGGGCCATCTTCGGTGAGAAGGCCCGCGAGGTCCGCGACACCAGCCTCAAGGTGCCGCACGGCCAGACCGGCAAGGTCATCAGCGTCCAGGTCTTCAGCCGGGACGACGCCCACGAGCTTCCCCCGGGCGTCAACCAGCTGGTGCGGGTCTACATCGCCCAGAAGCGGAAGATCTCCGAGGGCGACAAGCTCGCCGGCCGCCACGGCAACAAGGGCGTCATCTCCAAGATCCTCCCGATCGAGGACATGCCGTTCATGGCCGACGGCTCGCAGGTCGACATCATCCTCAACCCCCTCGGCGTGCCGAGCCGCATGAACGTCGGCCAGGTGCTCGAGTCGCACCTCGGCTACGCCGCCCGCTGGGGCTGGCCCGAGGCGATCACCGGCGCCCAGCCGGTCGGCATCGAGCCGATCCGCAACACCGTGGCCAAGACCCGGCCCCGCACCGAGCCCTCCGTCTGGGTGAGCACCCCCGTCTTCGACGGCGCCCACTGGGACGAGGAGGCCGACGCGGGCAAGCACCCGACGATGAAGAAGATCTTCGAGAACATCAACCCGGAGAGCATCGACGGCGAGCGACTGATGGGCCCCGACGGCAAGGTCACCCTCTACAACGGCCGGACGGGCGAGGCGTACGACAGCCCGATCTCCGTCGGGTACGTGTACATCCTGAAGCTGGCCCACCTCGTGGACGACAAGATCCACGCCCGGTCGACCGGCCCCTACTCGATGATCACCCAGCAGCCCTTGGGCGGCAAGGCGCAGTTCGGTGGACAGCGCTTCGGTGAGATGGAGGTGTGGGCCCTCGAGGCCTACGGCGCGGCCTACGCCCTGCAGGAGCTGCTCACCATCAAGTCCGACGACGTGCTCGGCCGCGTGAAGGTCTACGAGGCCATCGTCAAGGGCGACAACATCCCCGAACCCGGCATCCCCGAGTCCTTCAAGGTGCTCATCAAGGAGATGCAGTCGCTGTGCCTCAACGTCGAGGTGCTGTCGAACGACGGCTCCGAGATCGAGATGCGCGAGCTCGACGAGGACGTGTTCCGCACGGCCGAGGAGCTCGGCATCAGCATCGAACGACCGGAGCGAGGCAGCGATGAAGAAGACGCAGAACGTGAACGGCGCCGTGCCGAGAGGAGCTCGAGCTTTTAATGCTTGACGTCAACGATTTCGAACAGCTCCGCATCGGGCTGGCCAGCGCGGACTCGATCCGCACCTGGTCCAACGGTGAGGTGAAGAAGCCCGAGACCATCAACTACCGCACCCTCAAGCCGGAGAAGGACGGGCTCTTCTGCGAGAAGATCTTCGGTCCCACCAAGGACTGGGAGTGCTACTGCGGCAAGTACAAGCGGGTGCGCTTCCGCGGCATCATCTGCGAGCGCTGCGGCGTCGAGGTCACCCGCTCGAAGGTCCGGCGCGAGCGCATGGGCCACATCGAGCTGGCCGCCCCGGTGGTCCACATCTGGTACCTCCGCGGCACCCGCAGCTGGCTGGCGTACCTCCTCATGGGCACCGAGGTGAAGGAGGAGCTCAAGGCCAAGCAGCTGGAGAAGGTCATCTACTTCGCCGCCAACCTGGTCACCTGGGTCGACGAGGAGAAGCGTCACGGCGACCTGCCGAACCTCGAGGCCGAGCTGCAGGAAGAGCTCGAGGAGATCGCCAAGCAGCGTGACCTCGACGTCGACCGCCGGTTCAAGGCCCTCGAGGACGAGGTCGCCCAGCTGGAGAAGGACGGCGCCAAGGACTCCGAGATCAAGGCCAAGCAGCGCGCCGCGGACAAGGACCTGGGCATCATCCGCGACCGGGCCGACGCCGAGCTCGAGCTCGTCAAGCGGGCCTTCGACGAGTTCCGCGACCTCCACGGCCGCAAGGTCATCGACGACGAGATGCTGTGGCGCGAGCTCAAGGACCGCTTCGGCGACTACTTCGAGGGCGGCATGGGCGCCGAGGCGATCACCCGCCTCATCGACCGCATCGACTTCGACTCCGAGGAGATCAAGCTCCGCGAGCAGATCGACGCCGTCGACCGTCGGCCCCTGTCGGCTCAGCGCAAGCAGAAGGCCATCAAGCGGCTGAAGATCGTCACCGCGTTCAACCGGCGGGACGAACACGGCAAGCGGGTGAACGAGCCCCGCGGGCATGGTGCTCGACGCCGTCCCCGTCATCCCTCCCGACCTGCGCCCGATGGTCCAGCTCGACGGTGGCCGCTTCGCCACCTCCGACCTGAACGACCTCTATCGCCGGGTCATCAACCGGAACAACCGCCTCAAGCGGCTGCTCGACCTGGGCGCGCCGGAGATCATCGTCAACAACGAGAAGCGGATGCTGCAGGAGGCCGTCGACGCACTGTTCGACAACGGCCGCCGCGGCCGGCCCGTCACGGGTCCGGGCAACCGTCCGCTCAAGTCGCTCTCCGACATGCTCAAGGGCAAGCAGGGCCGGTTCCGTCAGAACCTGCTCGGCAAGCGCGTCGACTACTCCGGCCGTTCGGTCATCGTGGTCGGCCCGACGCTCAAGCTCCACCAGTGCGGTCTGCCCAAGCAGATGGCACTCGAGCTCTTCAAGCCCTTCGTCATGAAGCGGCTCGTCGACCAGGAGCTGGCCCAGAACATCAAGTCGGCCAAGCGCATGGTCGAGCGTCGCCGGGCCCAGGTCTGGGACGTGCTCGAGGACGTCATCAAGGAGCACCCCGTGTTCCTGAACCGGGCGCCGACGCTCCACCGCCTCGGCATCCAGGCCTTCGAGCCGCAGCTCGTCGAGGGCAAGGCCATCCAGCTCCATCCGCTGGTCTGCCGCGCCTTCAACGCCGACTTCGACGGCGACCAGATGGCGGTGCACCTGCCGCTGTCGGCCGAGGCCCAGGCCGAGGCCCGCATCCTCATGCTGTCGTCGAACAACATCCTGTCCCCGGCCTCCGGTCGACCGATGGTCGACCCCACCCAGGACATGATCTTCGGCGCCTATTACCTCACCCTCGAGGAGGACGGCGTCAAGGGCGAGGGCCGAGCGTTCCGTCAGCTCCACGAGGTCGAGCAGGCCTACGAGAGCGGCGAGATCCACCTCCACGCCAAGATCCAGTTGCGCGACGACCGGCTCCTGCAGGAGGACGGCACCTATGAGGTGACGACGGCCGGACGCATCTTCTTCAACGAGGCGCTGCCGGAGACGTTCACCTACGTCAACCACCTCGTGGGCAAGACGGCGCCGCACGGCTCGAAGTACAAGAAGGTCGAGCCGATCATGCGGATCGTCGAGACGCTCGCCGACAACTTCCCGAAGAAGGACGTCGCCGAGAGCCTCGATCGGCTCAAGGACCTCGGCTTCAAGTTCGCCAGCCGCTCCGGTCTGACGATCTCGATCGACGACGTCCGCACCCCGCCCGACAAGCAGCAGATCCTCGACAAGTACGAGAAGGAAGCCGAGAAGGCGGAGCAGCAGTTCAAGCGGGGCATCATCACCGACGACGAGCGCCGCAACAAGGAAGTCGAGATCTGGGAGTCGGCCCGAGGTGAGGTCGGTCGCGCCATGGAGCGCACCCTCGGCGAGATGAAGTTCAACCCGCTCGACATGATGGTGACCTCCGGTGCCCGCGGCAACCCGCAGCAGGTCCGTCAGATCGCCGGCATGAAGGGCCTCGTGACGAACCCGAAGGGCGAGATGATCCCCCGCCCGATCACGTCGTCGTTCCGAGAGGGCCTGTCGGTCCTGGAGTACTTCATCTCCACCCACGGCGCCCGCAAGGGCCTCGCCGACACCGCCCTCCGTACCGCCGACTCGGGCTACCTGACCCGGCGTCTCGTCGACGTCGCCCAGGAGCTCATCGTCCGGGAGATCGACTGCGGCACCACCCGTGGCCTCTGGCTGGAGGACATCAAGCCGGACGAAGCGGGTCGTCGCAGCCACCTCGACTACCGGCTCTACGGCCGGGTGCTGGTCGAGCCCGCAGGCGGGTTCGACGTCGGTCACATGGTCACCGAGGACGACGTCGTCGCCCTCCGCGACGACACGTCGGTCGAGCGGGTCCGTGTCCGCTCGGTCCTCACCTGCGAAGCCGCCTACGGGATCTGCGCCAGCTGCTACGGCATGTCGCTGGCCACCCGGAACCTGGTCGAGCTCGGTGAGGCCGTCGGCGTCATCGCCGCCCAGTCCATCGGTGAGCCCGGCACGCAGCTGACCATGCGGACCTTCCACACCGGTGGCATCGCCGGCTCGGAGGACATCACCCAGGGCCTGCCTCGCGTCGTCGAGCTCTTCGAGGCCCGCACGCCGAAGGGCGCCGCCGTCCTGGCCCGCACCTCGGGCAACGTGCGGATCTCGGACGAGGACACGGCCCGTCGCATCCTCATCGTCGCCGACGACGGCAGCGAAGAGGCCCACCTGGTGTCGCCCCGAGCCCACCTCGAGGTGGTCGACGGGCAGGACGTCCAGGCCGGCGACGCGCTCGTCGAAGGCCCGAAGGACCCGAAGCAGCTGCTCGAGATCAAGGGCATCCGCGAGACCCAGCAGTACCTCGTCGACGAGGTGCAGAACGTGTATCGCGACCAGGGCGTGTCGATCCACGACAAGCACATCGAGCTCATCGTCCGCCAGATGCTCCGGCGGGTCTCGGTGGCCGACCCTGGCGACTCGCCGTTCCTCCCGGGCGAGCGGGCCGACTCCAAGAACTTCACCGACATGAACCGCCAGCTGGTCCAGGAGGGCAAGCGGGCGGCCGAAGGTCGGCCGGAGCTGATGGGCATCACGAAGGCCTCCCTCGCCACCGACTCGTGGCTCTCGGCCGCCTCCTTCCAGGAGACGACCCGGGTGCTGACCGAAGCGGCCATCGAGGGCAAGTCCGACGGGCTGCTCGGCCTCAAGGAGAACATCATCATCGGCAAGCTGATCCC
>CAVSUD010000015.1:0-64567 GCA_963731055.1 uncultured Actinomycetes bacterium
GGCCGGGACCGGCATGCCGCTCTACCGGGACATCGAGCTCGAGGCTCCCGACTACGAGCCCATGCAGGGCTGGTCGTCGGACAGCGAGAGCACCGAGGACCTGTCGGATTGGCTCGCCCGCCGCTCCTCGTCCGACGCCGATGCGGCCCAGGCGCTGTCCTGGCTCGGGTCCGCCGTCGCCGGCGAGACCAACGGCTCCGCCGGTGGTGGCTCGGAGGAGTCGGCCTGAGCCGCTAGCACCGCAGCACCGAGTCTCCGGTCCCCGGACCGTCCCGCTTGTCGGGATGATCCGGGGACCGACTCGCGCTCAGGGGCAGCTGTCGGGGGCGAGGCTCTGGTCGCCGGTCCGGGCCCGGTTGCCCCGGGCGTCGGCCGCCGTGACCCACCAGATGGTGGGGGAGGCCGCGTTCGGCAACCGGCCGCCGTACCCGGCCGCCTCGGCCAGGAGCACGGCCGTCCGCTCGGTCGGACGGGGCCCGCCGGGCTCGAGCCAGTGCAGCTCGACCGTGCGGACCTCGCCTTCGTCCTCGACCGTGGCCATCACCGCGCATCCCTCGGCGGTGGCGGCGACGTCCGGAGGGCGTTCGATCGTCGTCGCGAGGCGGACGACGGCGGCCGACCCGTCGCGCCCCCGGATCTGGACGGCACCGCGCACGTCACCCTCGGGGGCATCGGGGCCCACCACCAGGCGGAGGCCCGTGATCTCGCCCGCCCGCAGCCGGCCCGCGGCCGGCTCGACGCGGAGCCAATCGGCATCGGCCGCCGCGACCCACGACACCGCGCCGGTCGACCGGTTCGTGAGCCGGACGGTCGTCGGGGCGAGGCCGGTGACCGCAGGCGGGTCGACGGTCAGCCGCGCTGCCCGCGTCCGGCACCCGCGTCAGCGCTTCGACGGGCGCTTCGTCGTCCGACGACCCGACCGTTGCGACGACGACCCCGCCGACCAGCGCGAGCGCCAGGGCGCCGGCCACGAGCGCGGCGGGCCGGACCCACCGGCGGGTGCCGTGGACCGTCTCGAGGGGCGGCGCGGGCGTGGGCCGCCGGAGCCGTGACGGCGCCGCCGCCGACCGCACCGCGGCCGGCGCCGTCTCGAGGGGACGCTGGCCGACGAGCGTCCGCACCGACACCATCGAACGCAGCCGGTCGCGACAGGCGTCGCAGCCGGCGGCGTGGTCGGCGACGGCGGGGCCCAAGGCGACCAGGTCGCGCACCGAAGGAGTGGGGGGGACCTCGTCGGGAGCCTCGCCGTCGGGGGGGTCGATGGGCGTCGTCGCCAGCGCCGCGGCCAGGCCATCGCAGCCGCCGGGTCCGAGGCGGGCCAGGAGCACCGGGTCGAGCGACTGCTGCCACGCCAGTGCGATCTCCGAAGCCTGCGACTCCGCGCTCGCCGCCGGCTGTCCGAGGGCGCGGCCCAGGCCGCCCCGGTCGAGGCCGTGGCGGGTGTCGAGGTCGACGACCACACGCTCGAGCGGCGGTCGGGTGGCGGCCAGCACCAGAGCCAGCTCGGTCAGGTCGTCCGTCGCGATGGCGTCGAGATCCGCCGGCGCGACGGCGTCGGCGGACGCCAGCACCGCCGCCCGGGCGTGGCCGAGCACGGCCGATCGCGACCGCCCACCGCGGTGGACCGCGGCGACGGCGACGTCGCAGGCCGCATCGCCCGGCCCCAGCAGGGCGACGGCGTGCGCATAGGCGTGGTCGGCGAGGTCGGCCATGGGTGGGGAGGGCCGAGGATAGGGTGGTTCCTCCGGCGGTGTCGCCCCGGCCGACCCCTCGTTTGCCGATCGGGCGGCGGCCCCGTACCATTGTCGATTGGCCGTGGCGCGCCCTGGCCGTGCAGCGCAGCACCTCTGCACGCATCGAGCGCCCTGCCGGCCGTACCCACTTCAGGTTCTCCGAGAGGTTCGCGTTGCCCACGATCGAGCAGCTGGTCCGCAAGGGCCGGCAGTCCAAGCCGAGCAAGACCAAGACCCCCGCGCTGAAGGGCGTCGCCGCAGCGTCGCGGGGTGTGCGTCCGCGTCTTCACCCAGACCCCGAAGAAGCCGAACTCGGCGCTCCGCAAGGTCGCCCGTGTCCGGCTGACCACCGGCATCGAGGTCAGCGCCTACATCCCCGGCGAGGGCCACAACCTCCAGGAGCACTCCATCGTGCTCGTGCGTGGCGGCCGTGTGAAGGACCTCCCGGGCTACCGCTACAAGATCATCCGCGGCGCGCTCGACGCCTCGGGCGTCCGTGACCGCAAGCAGGCCCGCAGCCGCTACGGCGTGAAGAAGGGTTAGGCAAGCCATGCCCCGCAAGGGTCCCGCCCCCCGTCGAGAGCTCATGCCCGACCCGGTCTACAAGTCGGTCCTGGTCACCCAGCTGGTCAACAAGGTGCTGCTCTCGCGGCAAGCGCTCGCTGGCCGAGAAGATCGTCTACGACGCCCTCGAGATCGTGAAGGACAAGAGCCGGCGGCGACCCCGTCGCCGTCCTCAAGCGGGCGATGGAGAACACCAGGCCCGCCGCTCGAGGTCAAGAGCCGCCGCGTCGGTGGCGCCACCTACCAGGTGCCGGTCGAGGTCCGCCCCCGCCGGGCCACCACCCTGTCGCATCCGCTGGCTGGTCGGCTACAGCCGCCAGCGCCGTGAGAAGACCATGGCCGAGCGCCTCGCCAACGAGCTGCTCGACGCCAGCAACGGCATCGGCGCCGCCGTCAAGCGCCGCGAGGACATGCACAAGATGGCCGAGTCCAACAAGGCCTTCGCCCACTACCGCTGGTAGTCCGCCGCAGCTGCCAGCCGACATCGGCCGCTCGAAGGCGCGCCCATGCCACGACCGAACGCACGCCCCAAAGAGAGAAGCACGCATGGCTGACCGCCGAGACGATCCTGCGGACCGACCCGCAACATCGGGATCATGGCCCACATCGACGCGGGCAAGACCACGACGACCGAGCGGATCCTCTACTACACCGGCAAGAGCTACAAGATCGGTGAGGTCCACGAGGGCGCCGCCACGATGGACTGGATGGCGCAGGAGCAGGAGCGCGGCATCACCATCACCTCCGCCGCCACCACCTGCATGTGGGACGACCACGTCATCAACATCATCGACACGCCCGGCCACGTCGACTTCACCATCGAGGTCGAGCGCTCGCTGCGCGTGCTCGACGGCGCCGTCGCCGTGTTCGACTCGGTCGCCGGCGTCGAGCCCCAGTCCGAGACCGTGTGGCGCCAGGCCAACAAGTACGACGTCCCCCGCATGTGCTTCGTCAACAAGATGGACCGCATCGGCGCCAACTTCTACCGGACCGTCGACATGATCAAGGACCGCCTCGGCGCCGACGCCCGCCGTCATCCAGATCCCGATCGGCGCCGAGGCCGACTTCGAGGGCGTGGTCGACCTCGTCAGCATGAAGGCCCTCGTCTGGGACGAGGACGCCAAGCACGGCGAGCGCTACGACGTCGTCGACATCCCGGCCGAGCTGGCCGACGCAGGCCGACGAGTGGCGCGACGAAGCTGCTCGACGTCGTGGCCAGCCACGACGACGACATCATGGAGAAGTACCTGGGCGAGGAGGAGATCACCGCCGAGGAGCTGCAGCGCCGCCATCCGCGACGGCACCATCGCCGGCCACGATCGTCCCCGTGCTGTGCGGCTCGGCGTTCAAGAACAAGGGCGTCCAGCCCATGCTCGACGCCGTCGTGGACTTCCTGCCCGAGCCCGCTCGACGTGCCGCCCGGCCAACGGGCATCGACGCCAAGGGCGACGAGGAGCTCGAGCGCGAGGCCTCCGACGACGACGAGCCCTTCGCCGGCCTGGCCTTCAAGATCATGACCGACCCGCACATGGGCAAGCTCACCTACTTCCGCGTCTACTCGGGCACGCTCGAGAAGGGCTCCGCGCGTGCTCAACACCACCAAGGACCGCAAGGAGCGCGTCGGCCGCATCCTCCAGATGCACGCCAACAACCAGGAGGACCTCGACGTCGCCTTCACCGGCGACATCGTGGCCGTCGTCGGCATGAAGGACACCCCACCGGCGACACGCTCTGCGACGAGAAGCACCCGATCATCCTCGAGTCGCTCGACTTCCCGGAGCCCGGTCATCCACGTCGCCGTCGAGCCCAAGACCAAGGACGCCCAGGACAAGCTGGGCAAGGCCCTCGCAGTCGCTGGCCGAGGAGGACCCGACCTTCCAGGCCACACCGACGAGGAGACCGGCCAGACCATCATCGGCGGCATGGGCGAGCTCCACCTCGAGATCCTCGTCGACCGCATGCTGCGCGAGTTCAACGTCGACGCCAACGTCGGCAAGCCCCAGGTCGCCTACCGCGAGACGATCACCACGACGGTCGAGAAGGTCGACACGCGCTACGTGCGCCAGACCGGTGGCAAGGGCCAGTACGGCCACGTCGTCATCGACGCTCGAGCCCACCGGCCCCGGCGGCGGCTACGAGTTCGTCGACAAGATCACCGGTGGCATCATCCCCCGGGAGTACATCCCGGCCGTCGACGCCGGCATCCAGGACGCGCTGACGGCGGGCGTCGCTGGCCGGCTACCCGGTGGTCGACGTGCGGGCCACCCTCGTCTTCGGCTCGTACCACGACGTCGACTCCTCGGAGATGGCCTTCAAGATCGCCGGCTCCATGGCTTCAAGGAAGCGCCATGCGCAAGGCCAAGCCGGTGCTGCTCGAGCCGATCATGCAGGTCGAGGTCGTCACCCCCGAGGACTACATGGGCGACGTCATCGGCGACCTCATCGCCGTCGCGGCAAGGTCGAGGGCATGGAGCAGCGCGGCAACGCCAGGTCGTCCGGGCCCAGGTGCCGCTCGCCGAGATGTTCGGCTACGCCACCGACCTGCGGTCGATGACCCAGGGCCGGGCGACGTCACACCATGCAGTTCCACTCGCTACCAGCAGGTACCCGAAGTCGATCGCCAAGGAGATCGTCGCCCGGGTCCGCGGCGAATAACGCCCAGTCCCAAGAGGAGACACGAGCGACTACATGGCCAAGCAGAAGTTCGAGCGTAACAAGCCGCACGTGAACATCGGGACGATGGGTCACATCGACCATGGGAAGACGACGTTGACGGCGGCGATCACCAAGACGTTGGCGGAGCGGTTGCCGGAGACGGGGAACGTCGTTCACGGCGTTCGATCAGATCGACAAGGCGCCGGAGGAGCGGCAGCGGGGGATCACGATCTCGATCGCGCACGTGGAGTATCAGACGGAGAACCGGCATTACGCGCATGTGGACATGCCGGGTCACGCGGACTACATCAAGAACATGATCACGGGTGCGGCGCAGGTGGATGGGGCGATCTTGGTGGTGGCGGCGACGGATGGTCCGATGCCGCAGACGCGTGAGCATGTGTTGTTGGCCCGTCAGGTGGGTGTGCCGTCCATCGTGGTGGCGTTGAACAAGGTCGACATGGTCGATGACGAGGAGCTGTTGGAGCTGGTGGAGCTCGAGGTTCGTGAGCTGCTGAGCGAGTACGAGTTCCCGGGTGATGACACGCCGGTGGTGCGGGTGTCGGCGTTGAAGGCGCTGGAGGGTGATGAGGAGTGGCAGGACAAGGTCATGGAGTTGATGGAGGCGGTGGATGCGTACATCCCGGAGCCGGCGCGTGATCTGGACAAGCCGTTCTTGATGCCGATCGAGGATGTGTTCACGATCACGGGTCGTGGGACGGTGGTGACGGGCAAGGTCGAGCAGGGGATCGTGCAAGGTCGGTGACGAGGTCGAGATCGTCGGGTCTGCGGACGACGCAGAAGACGACGTGCACGGGTGTGGAGATGTTCCGCAAGCTGCTCGATGAGGGTCGGGCGGGCGACAACATCGGTGCGTTGCTTGCGTGGGACGAAGAAGGAGGAGGTGGAGCGTGGTCAGGTGTTGTGCAAGCCGGGCTCGATCACGCCGCACACCGAAGTTCGAGGCGCAGGTGTACGTGTTGACCAAGGAGGAGGGTGGCCGTCACAAGCCGTTCTTCAACAACTATCGGCCGCAGTTCTACTTCCGGACCACGGATGTGACGGGGCACGATCAGTTGCCGGAGGGCACGGAGATGGTGATGCCGGGTGACAACACGGCGATGACGGTGGAGCTGATCAAGCCGATCGCCATGGACGAGGGTCTGCGGTTCGCCATCCGTGAGGGTGGCCGCACCGTGGGCGCCGGCCGCGTCATCAAGATCCTCAAGTAGGCGAACGAGCAGCTGACTGGCAGCAGAAGATCCGCATCCGGCTCAAGGCGTACGACCACGAGATCATCGACCAGTCGACGAAGAAGATCGTCGAGACGGTGGTGCGCACCTCGGCCAAGGTGCGGGGCCCGGTGCCCCTGCCCACCGAGAAGCACCGCTACACGGTGATCCGCTCGCCCCACAAGTACAAGGACAGCCGCGAGCACTTCGAGATGCGCATCCACAAGCGCCTCCTCGACATCGTCGAGCACACGCCCAAGACCGTCGACTCCCTCCAGCGCCTCGACCTCCCGGCCGGCGTCGACATCGAGATCAAGATCCAGCAGGCCTGAGCCTTTCGAAGCTGCGATGCGACTCCCGTCTCCGACGGGAGTCGCTTCGCGTCCGTTCCCGTTTGTCGATCCCGGCCTCGACCTGTACGATGATCCGGTCCTGGTCGGCCCTGATCGGGAAGCAATCGACGTCTGCGAGCGCCTGGCTGTAGGTAGCGGGGACCCGCAGCACCACATGACGACGCTCCGCCGGGTCTGCCCGAGCGGAGCGACTTCGTGTGGCAACGGCCTTCGGGCCCCCCTGTTCTCAGCTACGAGCAACGAAGAAGGAGCTCCAATGGCAACCAAAGCGATCGTCGGCGAGAAGGTCGGCATGACCCAGGTCTGGGACGACGAGAACCGCGCTCGTCCCCGTCACCGTCTCAAGGTCACGCCCGTGCCGCGTCGTCCAGGTGAAGACGCCCGAGCCGACGGCTACGCCGCCGTGCAGGTCACCTACGGCACGCAGAAGGCCCAGCGCGCTCACCAAGCCCGAGGCCGGCCACTTCGCCAAGGCCGGCGTCGACCCCGGCAAGCGCCTCGTCGAGCTGCGGCTCGACGACGTCGAGCGGCTACGCGGTCGGCCAGGAGATCACGGTCGACGTGCTTCGCCGCCGGCGACAAGGTCGACGTCACCGCCGTCAGCAAGGGCAAGGGCTTCGCCGGCGGCATGAAGCGCCACAACTTCAAGGGCCAGGGCGCCAGCCACGGCAACCACAAGCACCACCGGGCCCCCGGCTCGATCGGTGCCTGCGCCACCCCGGCCCGCGTGTTCAAGGGCACGAAGATGGCCGGCCAGCATGGGCGGCGAGCAAGGTCACCACGCTGAACCTCGAGGTCGTCCAGGCCGACGCCGAGCGCGACCTGCTGCTCGTCAAGGGCGCCGTCCCCGGCCCCCGCGGCGGCCTCGTCGTCATCCGCGACGCGGTGAAGGGCGGGCAAGTGATGCCGTGCCGTAGATCATCCGCACGCAAGACCGACGGCACCGACGGCGGCACCGTCGAGCTCGACGACGCCATCTTCGGCATCGAGCCCAACGTGCCGGTCATGCACCAGGTCGTCACCGCCCAGCTGGCCGCCGCCCGCGCCGGCACCCAGAGCACCAAGACCCGCGCCGAGGTCCGCGGCGGCGGCGCCAAGCCGTGGCGGCAGAAGGGCACCGGCCGCGCCCGTCAGGGCTCCACCCGCGCCCCGCACTGGCGCGGCGGTGGCGTGGCCCTCGGCCCGAAGCCCCGCGAGCTACGACCAGAAGACCCCCAAGAAGATGATCCGGCTCGCGCTGCGCTCGGCGCTGTCCGACCGGGCCAGCGAGGGCAAGGTCGTCGTCCTCGACGGCGCTGGGGCTTCGACGGCGCCCAAGACCAAGGACGCCGTCGGCTGCCCTCGACGCGCCTCGGCCTCGACGGCAAGGTCCTGCTCGTCGTCGAGCGCCGAGGACGAGACGGCCTGTCAAGGCCTTCCGCAACCTCCCGACGTCCAGCTGATCCACGTCGGCGAGCTCAACACCTACGACGTCCTCGTGCAACGACTGGATCGTCTTCACCAAGGCCACGCCTGCCCGGCGGCCCGACAGCCGCTCCCGTGACGAGCCGCCAGGCCGAACGCGACGTCCCCGACACCGCCGCCGAGGAGGGTCGGAGGCCTGATGCAGGACCCCCGCGACGTCATCATCAGGCCGGTCGTCTCCGAGAAGTCCTACGCGCTGCTCGACGCCGGCGTCTACACGTTCGTCGTCGCACCCCGACGCCAACAAGATCGAGATCCGCCAGGCCGTCGAGGCGATCTTCGGCGTGAAGGTCGCCAAGGTGAACACGCTCAACCGCAAGGGCAAGCGCAAGCGCAACCGCCGCACCGGCACCGTCGGCACGCGGCCCGACACCAAGCGGGCCATCGTCACCCTCGCCGACGGCGACCGATCGACCTGTTCGAGAGCTAGGACGACGATGCCCCTCCGCAAGCGCAAGCCCACCAGCGCCGGCCGCCGGTTCCAGACGGTCTCGGACTTCTCCGAGATCACGACGACGACGCCCGAGAAGTCGCTGCTCGAGCCCAAGCACGCGCACCGGCGGTCGCAACACCTACGGCCGCAAGACCGCCCGCCACCGCGGTGGCGGCCACAAGCAGCAGTACCGCATCGTCGACTTCAAGCGGAACAAGGACGGCGTGCCGGCCAAGGTCGCCGCCATCGAGTACGACCCGAACCGCAACGTGCCGCATCGCCCTGCTGCACTACCTCGACGGCGAGAAGCGCTACATCCTCGCCCCCGAAGGGCGTCGCAGGTCGGCGACATGCTGCAGAGTCGGGCCAGGGCGCCGACATCCGGCCCGGCAACGCCCTGCCGCTGCGCTACATCCCGGTCGGTACCGTCGTGCACAACGTCGAGCTCAAGCCCGGCGCCGGGCGGCAAGATGGCCCGCGGCGCCGGCATGAGCGTCCAGCTCGTCGCCAAGGAGGGCGACTACGCCACCCTGCGCCTGCCCGTCCACCGAGATGCGCCGGGTGCCGATCGACTGCCGGGCCACCATCGGCGAGGTCGGCAACGCCGAGGCCGAGCTGATCAAGATCGGCAAGGCCGGCCGCAACCGCTGGAAGGGCAAGCGCCCCCAGACCCGTGGCGTCGCCATGAACCCCGTCGACCACCCGCACGGTGGTGGCGAGGGCAAGACCTCCGGTGGCCGCCACCCGGTGTCGCCCGTGGGGCAAGCCCGAGGGCCGCACCCGCGAACAAGAACAAGGCGTCCGAGCAGCTCATCATCCGCCGTCGCCGCGTCGCGCGGCGCGTCGGAGGTAGAGACGACATGCCCCGCAGCCTGAAGAAGGGCCCGTTCGTCGACGACCACCTGCTGAAGAAGGTCGACGCCCTGAACGCCGGCAACGAGAAGAAGGTCATCAAGACCTGGTCGCGCCGCTCGCACGATCATCCCGGACATGGTCGGCCACACCATCGCCGTGCACGACGGCCGCAAGCACGTGCCCGTGTACATCACCGAGTCGATGGTCGGGCACAAGCTCGGCGAGTTCGCGCCCACCCGCACGTTCCGGTTCCACGCCGGCCAGGAGCGAGACGCGAAGGGCAAGATGCGCTGATGGCTCCGGACCCAAGACCAACGAGCGCGCGGGCACGCGCGCCGTCCTGCGCAACACCCGCACCTCGCCCTTCAAGGTCCGCGAGGTCCTCGACCTCATCCGCGGCAAGCACGTGCGGCGAGCGCCCGCGAGATCCTGCGGTTCTCCGAGCGCGACGCGGCCGAGCTCGTCGCCAAGCTGCTCGACTCGGCCGTCGCCAACGCCGAGAACAACGACGGCATCGCCGGCCGAGGAGCTGTTCGTCTCGGCCTGCTTCGCCGACGAGGGCCCCACCTTCAAGCGCTTCCGCCCCCGGGCCCGTGGCCGCGCCGGCACGCATCCGCAAGCGCACCGCCACATCACCGTCATCGTGAGCCGCCTGCCGCGAGGAGCTGGCCTCGGTCGTGCGCCAAGGCAAGGCCGACCGAGACGAGGCCGACCGCCGCGCCCGCCGCGTCGCCGGCGGCCAGCCGTGGCGAGCGACCAGCCGCGAGGCCGGCCGCGCGCCGGCGGGCCGGTCACGTCGCGGCCGCAGCCGATCACCGACGAGGCGCCGGCCGACGAGCGGCGACGAGGCCGACGAGCGTCGAGGACGCGACCGTCGAGACCGACGCCGAGGTCGCCGATACGCCGCCGACGAGACCCGACGCGGTCGCCGCCGACGTCGCGACGCCGAGGCGCCGGCGAAGGCCGAGAGGCGCCCGCCGACGACGGCGACGACCGAGCCGACGAGGAGCGAGCAAGTAATGGGACAGAAGGTCAACCCGTACGGGTTCCGCCTCGGCATCACCACCGACTGGAAGTCGCCGGTGGTTCACCGACCGACGACTACCAGGACTACGTCGATCGAGGACTGGCAAGATCCGCGAGCTACCTCATGGCGCCAGCTCGAGCGGGCCGCGGTCAGCCGCATCGAGATCGAGCGCACCCGTGACCGCCTGCGCGTCGACGTGCACACCGCCCGCCCGGGCATCGTCATCGGCCGCCGCGGCGCCGAGGCCGACCGCCTCCGCGCCGAGCTGGCCAAGATCACCGGCAACCCCAAGGTGCAGCTCAACATCCAGGAGATCAAGCAGCCCGAGCTCGACGCCGCGCTGATGGCCCAGGGCATCGCCGACCAGCTCGCCGGCCGCGTCAGCTTCCGCCGGGCCATGAAGCGCACCGTGCAGACCGTGCAGAAGGCCGGCGCCCTCGGCATCCGCGTGCAGTGCTCGGGCCGCCTCGGCGGCGCCGAGATGAGCCGCACGGAGTTCTACCGCGAGGGCCGGGTGCCCGCTGCACACCCTCCGGGCCGACATCGACTACGGCTTCCGCGAGGCCAAGACCACCCAGGGCCGCATCGGCGTGAAGGTGTGGATCTACAAGGGCGACGATCCTCCCGTACAAGGTCGGTCCGACGACAAGATCCAAGGCCGAGGCCGCCATGGCCGTCGGCGACCCGACGGGTGCAGCGGCCGGCGCGCCGCGTCGATCAGCGCCGGCGGCGGCCGCCGCCGCCGCGCCGCCCGGTGGCACGCCGACGGCGAGGACGACCGACGACGGCCGACGCCGGCTCACCCCGTCGGGAGCTCGACCCCGAGCTCGAGCGCCTCCTCGCCGAGGAGGAGGAGATCGAGCGCCGCACCAAGCGAGCACCACGAGGCCCCGCACTTCCAGAAGGACGTGGACTGACCATGTTGATGCCCACGCAGGGTCAAGCACCGCAAGCAGCACCGCGGCCGGATGACCGGTCAGGCCAAGGGCGGCACGACCGTCACCTTCGGCGACTACGGCATCCAGGCCCTCGAGCCCGGCTGGATCACCGCCCGCCAGATCGAGGCCGCCCGTATCGCCATGACCCGCCACATCAAGCGTGGCGGCAAGGTCTGGATCCGGGTCTTCCCGGACAAGCCCGTCACCAAGAAGCCGGCCGAGACCCGCATGGGCTCGGGCAAGGGCAACCCCGAGTACTGGGTCGCGGTGGTCAAGCCGGGCCGCATCATGTTCGAGCTCTCGGCGTTCCCCAACGAGCTGGCGGGCCGCGCCGCCATGGAGCGGGCCATCCAGAAGCTGCCGATCAAGGCCCGCTTCGTGACGCGCGTCCGAGGAGGTGGAGGTCTGATGCACGACGGCAAGCCGACGCGTGCGCGAGCTGCGCCGATGACCGAGCTCGATCACCCGGCTGGCCGAGGCCAAGCAGGAGCTGTTCAACCTCCGCTTCCAGAACGCCACCGGCCAGCTCGACAACTCCGCCCGCATCGGCGCAGCGTCACGCCGCGAACGTGCGCCCGCATCGAGACCGCATCCTCGCGCGCAGCGCGAGATCGCCGCCGCCGAAGCCGACGGAGACGAACGCATGAGCCGACACACCGAACCGACCACGGCGTCCGAGCACCACGGCGAAGCGCGCGCCAACGCCCGCAAGGTCCGTGAGGGCATCGTGACGTCTCCGCCGATGGACAAGACCATCGTCGTCGACCGTCACCGAGCGGGTGCGCCACCCCCGGTACTGCAAGACCATGCAGCGCACCAAGCAAGCTCCACGCCCACGACGAGAACAACGAGGCCCAGGTCGGCGACCGCGTCCGGGTGCAGGAGACCCGCCCGCTGTCGAAGCTGAAGCGCTGGCGCCTCGTCGAGGTCCTGGAGCGGGCCCGATGATCCAGCAGGAGAGCCGCCTCAGGGTGGCCGACAACGCGGGCGCCCGGGAGGTCCTGTGCATCAAGGTGCTCGGCGGCTCCCGCGCCGCTACGCCTCCATCGGCGACATCTTCGTCGCCACGGTCAAGGACGCCATCCCCGGCGCCGCCGTCAAGAAGGGCGACGTCGTCAAGTGCGTCGTCGTCCGCACCAAGAAGGAGCGGCGTCGTCCGGACGGCAGCTACATCCGCTTCGACGAGAACGCCGCCGTGCTCATCAACGACCAGAGCAGCCGCGAGGCACCCGCATCTTCGGCCCCGTCGGCCGTGAGCTGCGGGACAAGAAGTTCATGCGCATCGTCTCGCTGGCCCCGGAGGTGCTCTGAACCGATGAAGATCAAGAAGGGCGACCGCGTCAGGGTGCTGACCGGCAAGGACGCGGGCAAGGAGGGCGAGGTCATGCGTGTCCATCCCCGAGAAGCCAACAAGGTCATCGTCGACGGCGTCAACGTCGCCAAGAAGCCACCAGCGGGCCACCCGGGCCACCATCCAGGGCGGCATCATCGACAAGGACATGCCGATCCACGTCTCGAACGTGGCGGTCGTGTGCCCGCGTGACGGCAAGGCCGACCCGGGTCGGCTACCGCTTCGACGCCCGACGGCACGCAAGGTCCGCATCTGCAAGCGCAAGTGCGGAGCTGACATCTGATGACCGCCGTCCACACCAACCCCGCACGCCGGTGAGCGCCCGCGCCTGAAGCAGCGCTACGACAACGAGCTCGGGGCCAGCTCAAGGAGCGCCTCGGCCTCGCCAACGTCATGGAGGTGCCCGCGCCTCGAGAAGATCGTGGTCAACATGGGCGTCGGCCGGGCCGTCGGCCAGCCGTCGCTGCTCGAGGGCGCCGTCCGCGACCTGACGCTGATCACCGGGCAGAAGCCGGTCGTCACCAAGGCGAAGAAGTCCATCGCCGGGTTCAAGCTCCGCGAGGGCCAGGCCATCGGCTGCCAAGGTCACCCTGCGGGGCGACCGCATGTGGGAGTTCCTCGACCGGCTCATCAGCGTGGCCATCCCCCGCATCCGCGACTTCCGGGGCCTGCCGGCCGACAGCTTCGACGGCCACGGCAACTACACCTTCGGCGTCACCGAGCAGCTGATCTTCCCGGAGATCGATTACGACAAGATCGACACCACGCGCGGCATGGACATCACCATCGTCACCACCGCCCGCACCAACGACGAGGGCAAGGCGCTCCTGGAGGCCTTCGGGTTCCCGTTCCGTCGTCCCGGCGACGAGGGGCCGCTCGGCCTCATGCAGCCCCCCAAGAAGAAGCGGCCGTGGTCCCCAGCAGCAGAGAGGCAAGAAGAAGTAATGGCGAAGAAGGCTCTGATCGAGAAGCAGCAGAAGAAGCCCAAGTTCAAGGTGCGCGGCTACACCCGCTGCCGGCAGTGCGGGCGACCGAAGGCCGTGTACCGCAAGTTCGGACTCTGCCGCATCTGCCTCCGCGACATGGCGCATGCCGGCGAGATCCCGGGCATGACCAAGGCGAGTTGGTAGGGATCCGACCATGACGATGACCGATCCCATCGCGGACATGCTCACCCGCATCCGCAACGCCAACGTGGCGATGCACGACGAGGTGCGCATGCCCTCCTCGAAGCTGAAGGAGGCGCTCGCCGCCGTCCTCAAGCGCGAGGGCTACATCGAGGGCTGGTCCGTGGCCGACAACACCGAGCGCCCGGGCAAGGTCCTCGACCATCGCCATGAAGTACGCCCAGGACCGCACCCGCACCATCTCCGGGATCAAGCGCGTGTCCAAGCCCGGCCTCCGGGTGTACGCCAAGGCCGACAGCCTGCCCCGGGTCCTCGGTGGCCTCGGTGTCGCCGTGCTGTCCACCAGCAGTGGCCTGATGACCGACGAGAGGCTCGCAAGCGCCGTATGGGCGGCGAGGTCCTCTGCTTCGTCTGGTAGTTCGGAGCTCAGAACATGTCCCGCATCGGCAAGTCCCCCATCCCCGTCCCCTCCGGCGTCGACGTGACGCTCGACGGTCGCGTCGTCCGGTGAAGGGCCCCCAAGGGAGCCTCGAGCGCGAGCTCCCGGGCGAGATCACCGTCCGCACAGGACGAGGCGATCCTGCTCGTCGAGCGGCCGAACGACGAGCGCCAGAACCGTGCCCTGCACGGCCTGACCCGCTCGTTGGTCAACAACATGGTCGTCGGCGTCACCACCGGCTTCACCAAGGAGCTCGAGATCGTGGGCGTCGGCTACCGCGCCGCCTCGCCCCGGCCCCAGCGCCTCGACCTCGCGCTCGGCTTCAGCCACCCCGTCGCCATCGACGCGCCCGGCGGGCATCACCTTCGAGGTGCCCGTGCCCGACCCGCATCATCGTGAAGGGCATCGACAAGGAGCTGGTCGGCCAGGTCGCCGCCAACATCCGCAAGATCCGCAAGCCCGAGCCCTACAAGGGCAAGGGCGTCCGCTACGCCGGCGAAGTGGTGCAGCGCAAGGCTGGAAAGGCCGCCAAGTGACGTCTCCGCCAGAAGAAGCATGGAGCTGCGCAAGCGGCGCCACCACCGGGTGCGCAAGAAGGTCTTCGGGACCGACCGAGCGCCCCCGCCTGGCCGTGTTCCGCTCGAACAAGCACATCTCCGCCCAGGTCATCGACGACCGTACGGGCCGCACGCTCGCCGCGGCGTCGACGCTCGAGGCCGACCTGCGCAGCAGCACCGGTGGCAACAAGACCGCCGCCACGAACGTCGGGCGCCTCGTCGCCGAGCGGGCCAAGGCCGCCGGCGTCGGCAAGGTCGTCTTCGACCGTGGTGGCTTCGGATATCACGGCCGCATCGCCGCTCTGGCCGACGCGGCACGCGAAGCAGGACTGGAGTTCTGATGTCGGATTTCAATCGGGGCGGGCCCCAGCGCGACAACCGCGGCGACCGCAACGACCGGGGGACCGCGGCGATCGCGGCGGGGACCACCTGAGGAGCGCCCCATCGGCCGTGGCCGACGGGTGGCCAAGGTCGTCAAGGGTGGTCGGCGCTTCTCCTACACCTCGCTCGTGGTCGTCGGTGACGGCAACGGCCGGGTCGGCCTCGGCTACGGCAAGGCCAAGGAGCACGGCCTCGCCATGCAGAAGGCGGTCGAGGACGCGAAGAAGAACGTCTTCGACGTGCCGCTCGCCGGCGCCACGATCATCCATCCCATCACCGGCGTCGCCGGCGCCGGTCGGGTGCTGCTGAAGCCCGCCGCTCCGGGTACCGGCGTCATCGCCGGTGGCGCCGCCCGCGTCATCCTCGAGATGGCCGGCATCCACGACGTGCTGTGCAAGTCGCTCGGCTCGTCCAACGCCATCAACGTGGCCCACGCCACCATCGCCGGCCTCAAGGCCCAGAAGCGTCCCGACGAGATCGCCCGCCTGCGCGGCAAGTCGCCCGAAGAGGTCACGCCCAAGGGCGTCCTCGACGCCTACAACGAGACCCGTCGCGGCAAGCTCGTCGTCACGGAAGTGGTCTGACCACCATGGGCGACCTCAAGCTGACCCAGGTCCGTTCGGCGATCGGCACCAAGCCGGTCCACCGCGGCACCCTCCGTGCCCTCGGCCTCGGCCGCATCGGCAAGACCCACACGCTGCCCGACCGTCCCGAGATCCGCGGGATGATCGCCCGGGTGCCGCACCTCATCACCATCGAGGAAGTAGACGCCAACGTGAAGGTTCACGATCTGCACCCGCCCCCGGGGTCGAAGAAGGCCAAGCGCCGCGTCGGTCGCGGCATCGGCGGCAAGGGCGGCAAGACCGCCGGCCGCGGCACCAAGGGCCAGGGCGCCCGCAACAACATCAAGCCCGGGTTCGAGGGCGGCCAGCTGCCCCTGGCCATGCGGATCCCGAAGCTCAAGGGCTTCAAGAACCCGTTCCGGGTCGAGTACAACGTGATCAACCTGGACGCGCTCGAGGAGTTCGAGGGCAACGAGGTCAACCCGCAGGCGCTGCGGGTGAAGGGTCTCGTGCACAAGCACGGCCTCGTCAAGGTGCTCGGCGGCGGTGAGCTCTCCCGGGCTGTCACCGTCAAGGCGCACGCCTTCTCCAAGTCGGCCGTCGAGGCCATCCCGGCGGCAGGCGGTAGCGTGGAGGTCCTTCCCCCGCCGTGGGGGAACGGGCGCCCGCCGGCCAAGGGCAACGCGCTCACCAACCGCTGACCGCTGTCCGCCCCCCGGCCTGACCGCCGCAAGACGAGGAGCCACACGTGTTCTCCAATGTGAAGAACATGTTCAAGATCCCGGACCTGCGCGGGAAGATCATCTTCACGCTCGCGGTCATCGCGCTCTACCGCTTCGGCTCCCACGTCCCCACCCCGGGCGTCGACTTCGAGGCCATCGAGGCGCTCTCGGACGCCGTCGCAGCGCGGCGGGGTCCTCGGGTTCCTGAACCTGTTCTCGGGCGGGGCGCTCACCCGCTTCGCCGTGTTCGGGCTCGGGATCATGCCGTACATCACCAGCTCGATCATCATGCAGCTGCTGCAAGTGGTGATCCCGAAGCTCGAGGAGTGGCGCGACGAAGGCGCCGTCGGCCAGAAGAAGATCACCCAGGCCACCCGCTACGTGACCGTGGTGCTGGCGTTGATGCAGTCCACGGGCCTCGCCTTCGCGTTCCACAACGGCGCGCCGGGTTCCTCGGCGGCGGCCTGCAGGACGTCGACCTGATCCCGGACTTCAGCGTGCCGCCGGGTCCTGCTCGTCGTGCTGTCGATGACGGCCGGCACCGCCATCGTGATGTGGCTCGGCGAGCTCATCACCCAGCGGGGCATCGGCCAGGGCATGTCGATCCTGATCTTCTCGAACGTCGTGTCCGGCATGCCCTCGGGCGGAGCCCGGATCCGGGCCGAGGCCGGCAACTTCCTCTTCGCCGTGATCATGCTGCTGGTGATCGCCATGCTCGTCGCCATCATCTTCGTGGAGCAGGGCCAGCGCCGGATCCCGGTGCAGTTCGCCAAGCGGGTCGTCGGCCGGAAGATGTACGGCGGCCAGTCGACCTACATCCCGCTCAAGGTGAACCAGTCGGGCGTCATCCCGATCATCTTCGCCAGCTCGGTGCTGTACTTCCCGGTCCTGTTCAGCAACGTGCTCCCGAACTCCGGGTGGGGCGTCACGGTGCGGCGGTTCATCGACAACAACCTCTACCAGCCGAGCTCGGCCCTCTACATCGCGCTCTACGGGTTGCTCATCGTCGCCTTCGCCTACTTCTACACGGCGATCAGCTTCGACCCGCACCAGCAGTCCGACTACATCCGCAAGAACGGCGGCTACATCCCCGGCATCCGCCCGGGGCCTCCGACGGAGCGCCACCTGTCGCAGATCCTGAACCGGATCACGCTGCCCGGCGCGCTGTTCCTCGCCTTCATCGCGCTGTTGCCCTCACTGGCCCTGGCGTGGGGCAACATCAACAACTTCCCCTTCGCCGGCACGACGATGCTCATCGCCGTGGGCGTGGCCCTCGAGACGATGAAGCAGATCGACAGCCAGCTCATGATGCGCAACTACGACGGGTTCTTGAGAAAGTAAGTGGTTCCCGGAGCACGGCTCGTGATCCTCGGCAAACAGGGCGCCGGGAAGGGCACGCAGTGCGCCCGTCTGGCGCGCCACTACGTGGTGCCGCACATCTCCACGGGCGACATGCTGCGGGCCGCGGCGCGCTCGCAGACCGAGTTCGGCCGCAAGGCCAAGGAGTACATGGATGCGGGTGACCTCGTGCCCGACGACGTGATGATCGGGCTGGTGCGCGAGCGCCTCGACTACGAGGACACCCGTCGCGCGGGTTCATCCTCGACGGCTTCCCCCGCACCGACGGTCAGGCCGAGGCGCTGGCCGACTTCCTGGCCGAGGACCGCGCCGCTCGACCTCGCCATCGACATCGAGCTCCCGACCGAGGCCGCGCTCGAGCGCCTGGCCTCGCGCCGGGTGTGCGACGTGTGCGGTGCCAACTACTCGACCCAGCAACCGCCCCACCTCAACTGGACGTGCGATTTCTGCGGCGGCGAGGTCGTCCAGCGCGAGGACGACCAGCCCGACGCCATCAAGCGCCGGCTCGACCTCTACGAGGAGCAGACCGCGCCGCTGATCGCGTGGTACCTCGAGCGCGACCACCTGGTGACCATCGACGGCTTGGGTCACCCCGACGAGGTGTTCGGCCGGATGGTCCGCGCCATCGACTCCCGGCGCCTGCACCGATGAGGCGATCGTGAGGCGCAACGCCGAGGAGCTGGCCAAGATGCGTCGAGCCGGACGGGTCGTCGCCGAGATGCACGAGAAGACGCGCGAAGCGATCCGCCCGGGTGTCACCACGGGCGAGCTCGACCGCATCGCCCGAGACGTGCTCGACCGCCGCGGGGCCCGTTCGAACTTCCTCAACTACGGGCACCCGCCGTTTCCGGCCGTCATCTGCGCTTCGCCCAACGACATGATCGTGCACGGCATCCCGTCCGACGACGTCGTCCTCGAAGAAGGCGACATCATCTCCGTCGACTGCGGAGCGATCATCGAGGGGTACCACGGCGACGCCGCCTACACCGCCGGTGTCGGCACGATCTCCGCCGAGGCCGACAAGCTCCTCCAGGTGACCGAGCGGTCGCTCTGGGCCGGTATCGAGGTCATGCGCGAAGGCAACCGGCTCCACGACATCGGCCGCGAGGTCCAGTCGGTGGCGGAGGCGGCCGGGTTCTCGGTGGTACGGGAGTACGTCGGCCACGCCATCGGCACCAAGATGCACGAAGAGCCCCAGGTGCCGAACTACTGGCCGGGCTCCCCGGGGCCCAAGTTGAAGGCGGGCATGGCCTTCGCCGTCGAGCCGATGGTCAACGCCGGTTCGCCCGGCACCCGGCTGCTCGACGACGGGTGGTCGGTCATGACCGCGGACGGGGCGCTGTCGGCCCACTTCGAGCACACGATCATCGTGACCGACGACGGCCCGGAGGTCTTCACCCTGCCCTGACCTGCCTCTTTGAGATAGAGGCGGGGTCGCGCTAATCTCTTCGTTTGGCCCGGCGCGCCTTGGGGCGCTTGCCGTCGGCCGAACCCCTGCAGTTGTAGCAGTTCCCACACGTCCTCAGGAGGACCACCTGCCGAAGCCCAAGGAAGATGCGATCGTGCTCGAAGGAACGGTCGTCGAGCCCCTGCCGAACGCCATGTTCAAAGTCAAGCTCGAGAACGGCCACGAAGTCCTGGCTCACAGCTCGGGAAGATGCGCATGAATCGGATCCGCATCCTCCCCGGCGACCGCGTCCAGGTGGAGATCACCCCGTACGACCTCACCCGAGGTCGGATCACCTATCGGTACAAGTAACCAAAGGCCCAGTGTGAAGGTTCGCCCCAGCGTCAAGCCGATGTGCGAGAAGTGCAAGGTCATCCGCCGCCACGGAACGTCATGGTCATCTGCGAGCCAACGCCCGCCACAAGCAGCGGCAGGGTTAAGGAGCTTCGTGGCACGTATCGCCGGCGTCGACATCCCCCGCGAGAAGCGGCTGGAGATCTCCCTCACCTACATCTTCGGCATCGGTCGCACGACCGCCCAGAAGGTCTGCGAAGCCGTCGACATCGATCGCAACACCCGGGTCCGCGACCTCACCGACGAGGAGGTCGACGCGGCTGCGCGAACTGGATCGACGCGAACCTCAAGGTCGAGGGTGACCTGCGCCGCGAGATCCAGCAGGACATCAAGCGCAAGATGGAGATCGGCTCGCTACCAGGGCATCCGCCACCGCCGGGGCCTGCCCGTCCGCGGCCAGCGCACCCACACCAACGCCCGCACCCGCAAGGGCCCGAAGAAGACCGTCGCCGGCAAGAAGAAGGTCCGCAAGTAATGGCCAAGCCGAAGCCGGGCGGTCGTCGCCCCCGTCGCCGCGAGCGGAAGAACGTCACCTACGGCGTCGCCCACATCAAGACCTCGTTCAACAACACGATCGTCTCGATCACCGACCAGGAGGGCAACGTCATCTCCTGGGCGTCGGCCGGCAACGTCGGCTTCAAGGGCTCGCGCAAGTCCACGCCGTTCGCCGCGCAGATGGCCGCCGAGCAGGCGGCCCGGCCGGCCATGGAGCACGGCGTCCGCAAGGTCGACGTGCTCGTGAAGGGCCCGGGCTCGGGCCGCGAGACCGCGATCCGCTCGATCATGAACACCGGCATCGAGGTCGCCGGCATCAAGGACGTCACCCCGATCCCGCACAACGGCTGCCGCCCCAAGAAGCGGCGCCGGGTCTGAGTAGGTAGAAGAACCATGGCTCGTTACACCGGTCCCGTCTGCCGCCTCTGCCGCCGCGAGAAGATGAAGCTGTTCCTCAAGGGCCCCAAGTGCGACACGATGAAGTGCCCGATCGAGCGGCGCCCGTACCCGCCCGGCGAGCACGGCCGCGACCGGCTGCGCGCAAGACTCCGAGTACCTGGTCCAGCTCCGCGAGAAGCAGAAGGCCCGCCGCATCTACGGCGTGCTCGAGAAGCAGTTCCGCAACATGTACGAGGAGGCGAACCGCCAGAAGGGCATCACCGGCGAGAACCTGCTCCGCATGCTCGAGCTGCGCCTCGACAACGTCGCCTTCCGCGCCGGCTGGGGCTCCAGCCGCAGCCAGGCCCGCCAGCTCGTGCGCCACGGCCACGTGACCGTCAACGGCAAGCGGGTCACCATCCCGAGCTACCGCGTCCGCAAGGGCGACGTCGTCGCGCTGCGGGACAAGGTCACGAGCCATGATCGTCGTCCGCCACAACCTCGACACCCTCGACCGCACGCGTCCCGCCGTGGCTCGAGAGCGGCGACGAGAGGCACGCCGTCACCGTGCGCGACCTGCCGCTCCGCGAGCACATCGACGTGCCCGTCCGCGAGCAGCTCATCGTCGAGCTGTACTCCAAGTAATCCGCCCTCGCTCGCCCGTTCCCCAGGAGCGATCCCCATGCTGATCATCCAGCGCCCCACCGTCGAGGCCCTCGGCGACGAGGAGGCCAACCGCCAGCGGTTCGCCGTCGGCCCCCTCGAGCCGGGCTTCGGCCACACGCTCGGCAACTCGCTGCGCCGCACGCTGCTGTCGTCGATCCCCGGCGCGGCCGTCACCCAGGTGCGCTTCGACGACGCCCTCCACGAGTTCTCGACCCTCGCCGGCGTCAAGGAGGACGTCACCGACATCATCCTGAACCTGAAGGACCTCGTGCTGCGGCGTCGAGTCCGAGGAGCCGGTCACGCTGCGCCTCGACGTCCGCGGCCCGGCCGACGTCACCGCCGGCGACATCCAGACGACCGGCCGACGTGGAGATCCTCAACGGCGACCTGCACCTCGCCACGCTGAACGCCAAGGGCCGCCTCGCCATCGACATCACCGTCGAGCGCGGCCGGGGCTACGTCTCGGCCGACCGCAACAAGAAGTCGTCGACGATCGGCGTCATCCCGGTCGACTCGATCTTCTCGCCGGTCCGCCGGGTCGCCTTCACGGTCGAGCCCACCCGGGTCGAGCAGTCGACGAACTACGACCGCCTCGTCCTCGACATCGAGACCGACGGCTCGATCACGCCCCGCGAGGCGCTGGCCTCGGCCGGCGACACGCTGCGATCCCTCGTGGCCCTCGTCGCCGACATGAGCGAGGCGCCGCAGGGCCTCGAGCTCGGCGAGGTCGTCCGGCATCACCGTCCGGCTCGCCCGACCTCGACCTCCCCATCGAGGACCTCGACCTGTCCGAGCGTCCCCGCAACTGCCTCAAGCGGGCCCAGGTCAACACCGTCGGCGAGCTCTGCGAGCAGACCGAGGACGACCTCCTCGCCATCACCAACTTCGGCCAGAAGTCGCTCGACGAGGTCATCCAGAAGCTCGACGAGCGCGGCCTGTCGCTGCGCCGCAAGGGGGAGTAGGACTGCCATGTCCGGCATCCCCGGTACCCCGAGGAAGGGCAGCGCTTCGGCGGCGACGCCGCCCACCAGAAGGCCATGTTCGGCAACCTCGTCGCCTCCCTCATCGCCGCCGAGGCCATCGTCACCACCGAGGCCAAGGCCAAGGCCCTGCGCCCGGTGATCGAGAAGGTCATCACGAAGGCGAAGAAGGGCGGCGTCCACCACCAGCGCCAGGTCGTCGCGTTCATCCGCGACAAGGACATGGCCCACAAGCTGTTCGAGGAGATCGGGCCGCGCTACGCCGACCGCCGGGCGGCTACACCCGCATCCTCAAGCTCGGCCCGCGCCACGGCGACAACGCGCCGATGGCGCGGATCGAACTCATCCCGTAGCTGTGCCGATCGGAACCCCCGCCCCCTCCGGGGCGGGGGTTCCTTCGTGTGCGGGCGACCGCCCGGCGTCCCCGGAGCTGCGGCTGCGCACCTTTGGTGGCCCCTTCTGGCTGCTGGACCGGCTTTCGCGGTCCCTCTTGGCGACCAAAAGGGGCCAACGAACGGGGCGGGGCGGGCGCGGCTACGGTCGGCGCCGCTCATGACGCTGTTCGACCCCGATGACGCCGACGTGCCGCCGCTCGAGGCTCGAACGTGGATGCGGCTCCTGTTCGCCTACGACGGGGCCGGGTTCAGTGGCTTTCCGGTGCAGCCCGGGGGCGTCAAGACGATCGCCGCCGTGCTGGGCGACGCCATCGCCAAGGTGCTGAAGCATCCGGTGAAGTTCACCGTGGCCGGGCGCACGGACGCCGGCGTCCACGCGTGGGGCAACGTCTGTCACTTCGACTCACCGCTCGAGGCGGACGAGATCGACTGCGAGAAGCTCCAGCGGGCCGTCAACAAGATGTGCAGGCCGAAGATCGTGGTGCGGGAGGTGGCGGTCGCGCCGACCGGGTTCGACGCCCGGTTCTCGGCCTCGGCGCGCCGCTACCGGTACACGGTGCTGAACCGACCCGTGCCGGACCCGTTCCTCCACGCCACGTCCTGGCACGTGGAGGACCCGCTCGACCTGCGGGCGATGCAGCTGGCCTGCGACCCGCTCCTCGGCGAGCACGACTTCTCCTCCTTCTGCCGCAAGCCGCCGAAGCCGACGGGGTCGAACATCCGGCGCCTCCACGACGCCCGCTGGCTCGACCTCGGCGACGGTCGGCTGCGCTTCGACGTGGAGGCATCGTCGTTCTGCCAGCAGATGGTGCGCTCCATCGTCGGCACGCTCGTCGACGTCGGCCTCGGCCGGAAGCGGGCCGGCGACATTTCCTGGATCCTGCGGTCGAAGGACCGCGTCCTGGCCGCCTCGCCGGCGCCGCCGCAGGGGCTGTGCCTCTGGGAGGTCGTGTACCCGTGACCGAGACGCCGCCCCCGTCGGTACGGAAGCGACCGGCGCCCCTCGATCTCGTGGCCATCGTGCTCGCCGTCGTGGCCGCGCTCCTGCTGCTCGGCGCCGTGCTGTTCGCCTTCGCCACGGCCTCGGCGGGTCGGGTCGACGGCATCGACCGGTTCCGGCTGCTCGGGCAGGCGGCCAGCCCGGTCATCGCCCTGCTCGCCCTCGCCGCCTCGGCCGTGGTCGTCCATCAGCGGCGGGTCGACGGGACGACCACGCAGGTGGCGGCGGGCGTCGCCCTCAGCATCGGTACCACGGTCGGGATGGCCGTGGCCCTCCTGGCCCTGAACGGGATCGTGACCGACCTCGTCGGTGACGCCGGGGCGCTGTTCACGATCAGCACCGTCATCAGTCGGACCGCCGCCGTCGGCCTCAGCGGGCTGGCTCTCTGGCTCTCGGCGACGGCACCGAAGGAGCCGTCCTAACGGACGAGCTCGACCCGGAAGCCGGCCCCTGGAGGTCGGTGACGATCTCGTGGCGGTGGTCGGGGTCGCGGGTCTCGAGGGTGAGCAGGACCTCGACCTCGTCGACGCCCAGCCGCAACCCGGCGCGGTGGTGCTCGACCTCGAGGACGTTCAGGCCCATGCGGGCGACGGCGGCCAGGAGCCGGGCCAGCGCGCCGGGCTGGTCGCCGAGCACGATCCGCAGCAGGAGGTAGCGGCCGGCGGCGGAGAGGCCGTGGTCGATCAGCTTCATGCAGCAGCAGCGGGTCGACGTTGCCGCCGGAGAGGACGGCGACGGCCGCCCCGGTGCCGGGGATCTTGCCGGCGAGGATGGCGGCGAGGCCGACGGCGCCGGCCGGCTCGACGACCGCCTTGGCCCGCTCGAGCAGCAGGAGCACGGCCCGGCTGATCTCCTCCTCGGTGACGGTCGACGACGTCGTCGACGTAGGCCTGCACGTGGGCGAGGGTCAGATCGCTCACCGACCGCACGGCGATGCCGTCGGCCATGGTGGCTACCTCGTCGAGGACGACGGTCCGCCCGGCGGCGACGGCGGCCCGCATGGCGGCGGCGCCCGCCGCCTCGACGCCGATCACCTTGACGGCCCGGCGGGTGTGGGCGAGCGCCGTGGCGATGCCGGCGACGAGGCCGCCGCCGCCGACGGGCACGACCACCACGTCGAGTCGTCGCCGGCCTCCTCGGCGATCTCCAGGCCGACGGTGCCCTGCCCGGCCACGATCAGCGGGTCGTCGAAGGGGGGCACGAACACGGCGCCGGGATTGGCGGCGGCGTAGGCCTGGGCTGCCGCGATGCAATCGTCCACGCCGTCGCCGCCGAGCACCACCGTGGCGCCGTAGCCCTTGGTCGCCTCGACCTTGGGCAGCGGCGCGTTGGCCGGCATGAAGATCGTCGAGCCGAGCCCGGTGAGCGTGGCGGCCAGGGCCACGCCCTGGGCGTGGTTGCCGGCCGACGCGGCGACGACCTCGCCCCCCGACGGGAGCTGCGAGATGAGGTTGTAGGCGCCGCGGATCTTGAAGCTGCCCGTGCGCTGGAGGTGCTCCGGCTTGAGGAGCACCGGCCGGCCGGCGAGCGCCGACAGGCTGCGGGACCCGTCGACCGGCGTCGGCCGGATGACCGGGGCGACCCGCTCGCGGGCGGCCCGGATGTCGGCCAGGGTGATCACCTGAGCCACGCTAGGTGTCCCGTTGGCGACGGGAGGGGGGACCCCCTACACTGGTCCGGTTCCAGCCGCGGCTCCGTGCCGCCTCTGAAAGAGTTCTCTCGTGCGCACCTTCTCCCCCAAACCGTCTGACATCCAGCGCGCCTGGCATGTCGTCGACGCCGAGGGCCTGGTCCTCGGTCGTCTCGCGACCGAGGTCGCCAACATCCTGCGGGGCAAGCACAAGCCGATCTACGCCCCGCACATGGACACCGGCGACTTCGTCATCATCATCAACGCCGAGAAGGTCGTCCTGACCTCCGACAAGGCGGACAAGAAGCTCGTCTACACCCACTCGGGCTACCCGGGCGGGCTCCGGGCCCAGCGCTACTCCGATTACGCAGCGAAGAAGCCCGAGGAGGCGGTCCGTCGGGCCGTTCGCGGGATGATCCCGAAGAACTCGCTCGGCCGGGACATGCTCAAGAAGCTCAAGGTCTATGCGGGGCCCACCCATCCCCACATCGCCCAGGGTCCCCAGCCGCTCGACTTGGCCGCCATCGCCAAGCGGGCGTCCTAAGAGGAGTTCGACGTGCCGAAGCCGCTCATCCAGTCCACCGGTCGTCGCAAGCAGGCCGTCGCCCGTGTCCGCGTCCGCAACGGTGCCGGTGTCGTCACCGTCAACAAGCGCCCGATCGAGGACTACTTCCCGTCGGCCAGCCACCGGATGATCGTCACGGAGCCCCTCCGCCTGACGACCACCGAGGAGCAGTACGACGTCGACGCGACCATCGACGGCGGCGGCATCTCGGGTCAGGCCGGCGCGCTGCGCCTGGGCATCGCCCGTGCGCTCGTCGAGCTCGATCCCGAGCTGCGCGACAGCCTCAAGAAGGCCGGCTTCCTCACTCGCGACGCCCGCGAGAAGGAGTCGAAGAAGTACGGCCTGAAGAAGGCCCGCAAGGCCCCGCAGTACTCGAAGCGCTAGTCCGCCCCGCCCCGCGGCGAGGAGGCACGGCCCCGTGTCGTTGACGTTCGGCACCGACGGTGTCCGGGGCGTCGCCAACCAGGAGCTGACGCCCGAGCTCGTGCTCGGGCTCGGCCGTGCCGCGGCTCGGGTGCTGGGCCCGGGGCCCTGGCTCATCGGGCGCGACACCCGCATCAGCGGCCCGTTCCTCTCGGCTGCGCTCGCGGCCGGACTGGCGGCCGAAGGCGCCGACGTCGTGGACCTCGGCGTGCTCCCCACGCCGGGGGTGGCGGCGGCCTGCGCCGACGCCAACCGTCCGGGCGCGGTGATCAGCGCCAGTCACAACCCCTTCGGCGACAACGGCGTGAAGCTCTTCGCGCCCGGCGGACGCAAGCTGGCCGACGACGTCGAGGCGCGGATCGAGGCCGAGCTGCACGGTGCGGGTACGGGCCCGACGGCGGTCGTCGGCGCCGCCATCGGCTCGCTGGGCGACGACGCCGGCGCCGCCCGCGCCGCGTACGTCGAGCGTGTCGTCGCCGCGCTCGAGGGGCGCTCGCTGGACGGGATGCGGGTCGTGCTCGACTGCGCCAACGGCGCCTCGTCGACGGTGGCCGGTGAGGTGTTCCGGCAGGCCGGCGCCGAGGTCACGGTGCTCCACGACCAGCCCGACGGCGTGAACATCAACGCCGACTGCGGTTCGACCCATCCCGCCTCGTTGCAGGACGCCGTGCGGGCGGCCGGCGGCGCGACCTCGGCTTCGCTTTCGACGGCGACGCCGACCGGGTACTGGCCGTCGGCCGAGGACGGATCGTTGGTCGACGGCGACCACATCCTGGCCCTGACGGCCCTCGACCTGACGGGCGCGTGGGCGCTTGCGAGGCGACGCCGTCGTCGTCACCGTGATGACCAACCTCGGCTTCCGCCTCGCCATGGAGGAGGCCGGCATCCGGGTCGTCGAGACCAAGGTCGGTGACCGGTACGTGCTCGAGGCGCTGGCCGAGGGTGGTTACTCCCTGGGCGGCGAGCAGTCCGGCCACGTGATCTTCGCGGAGCTGGCGACGACCGGCGACGGCGTGCTCACCGGATCTAGCTGCTCGCCGACCTCGTGCGCCGGTCGGGGCGGACGCTGGCCGAGCTCGGCCCGGTCCGTGATGCACCAGCTGCCGCAGGTGCTGCGCAACGTGCGGGTCGCCGATCCGGGCCGCGGCATCGTCCGACGCCACCATCGCCGAGGCCGTCCGAGCCGTCGAGGAGCGCCTGGCCGGACACGGGCGGGTGCTGATCCGTCCGAGCGGCACCGAGCCCCTCGTGCGGGTCATGGTCGAGGCGCCGACGGCGGAGGAGGCGCAGGCGGTCGCGGACCGACTCGTCGCCGCCGTCGTCGCGCCGCGCGCCTGGCCTCGACCTCGGCCTCGGCGGCGACCGCGCCGGGCTGGCCCGGTAGACTTCCGCTGGTGTGCGGAATCATCGCCGTCCTTCGCCAGCGGAGCGGCGCGACCCGCCCCGACGCCGTCGAGCTGCTCAGCGCGCTCGATCGGGCCGTGGCCGGCCTGGGCGCCGATGCGCCGGCCGGGGCGGTGGCCGCGCGGGTCGCGGGCCGCCGCCGACGAGGTGGCCGCCGTCGACGCCCTCCTGCACGGCGTTGCCGGGGTGCGGGCGCTGACGACGTCGAACTCGCTGGCCGGCGACCTCGAATCCCGGCTGGAAGGCATCCGGGCGCGGAGCGCCGAGCTCGAGCAGTCGCTCGATGCCAACCGCATCGCCGTGGACGGCATCGCGCTCGAGGAGCTCAACGCCGCGCTGCTCGCGCCTCAAGGACGCGGTGTGGGCGGTCGGCCGCGATCGGCTGCGCACGGCCCGCGAGGTCGCGACGCTGGCCGGCGGCGGGGCTTCGGAGGCGGCGCTGGGCGCGTACTGTCCGTGCAGGTCGCGCTCGTCGCCCTCGACCGGCTCGAGGTCCGCGGCCGCGACTCGGCCGGCCTCCACCTGCTCGTCGACGGCCACGGTCTCGACCTCGACCGCCCCGGACGTCGGCCGACGAGCTCGCCCGCGCGGAGCGCGACCCGCTCTTCACGTCGCGGCAGCGTGCGCTCCGCCGACGGCCACCTCAGCTTCGTCTACAAGGCGGCGGCGGAGATCGGCGAGCTCGGCGACAACACCCGCGCCCTGCGCGAGCGCCATCGCCGGCGACGACCTGCTCCGCCGGGCGCTGGCCGACGACGGCGCCGAGGTCACCGTGCTCGGCCACACCCGCTGGGCCAGCGTCGGCATCATCTCCGAGCCCAACGCCCACCCGCTCAACTCCGAGGAGGGGGCGACGTCGGCCGGTCCCTACGTGGTCGGCGCCCTCAACGGCGACGTCGACAACTACGCCGAGCTCAAGTCGACGTGCGGCCTGCAGCATCCCTGCCGAGATCACGACCGACGCCAAGGTCATCCCGACCCTCGTGAGCCGGCCGTCGCCGGCGGTCGTCGAGCTGACCGACGCCTTCCGGACGACGGTCGCCGTCGTTCGACGGCTCGGTGGCCATCGGCGCCTCGCGGCCGACGGCCCCGGCGCAGCTGCTCCTCGCGCTGCGGGGCTCGGCCAGGCCCTCTACGTCGGCCTGGCCGAGGACGCCTTCATCGTGGCCAGCGAGCCGTACGGCCTCGTCGAGGAGACCGCGCCGCTACCTGCGCATGGACGGCGAGACGCCGGCCGACCGGCGCCGACGGCTCGCCGGGGCAGGTCGTCGTGCTCGACCGGACCGGCGCCGGCGACCTCGCCGGGCTCGCGCCGCCTCGCCTACGACGGGACCGAGCTGCCGGTCGCCGACGCCGAGCTCGCCACGGCCGAGATCACCACCCGCGACATCGACCGCGGCGGCGCCCCCGCACTTCCTGCTCAAGGAGATCGCCGAGGCGCCGCAGTCGCTCCGCAAGACCCTGCGGGGCAAGCTCGTCGAGCGCGACGGCCTGCTCGCCGTGCGGTCGCCCGAGGACACGCTGCCGCCGGGCTGTCGCCGCCGGCTCGCCGACGGCGCGATCAGGCGGGTCCTCGTCGATCGGCCAGGGCACCGCCGCCATCGCCGGCCAGGCCGTCGGCCGCCGCGCATCACCGAGCGTTCGCGCGACGTCGACGTGCTCGTGCAGTCGCTGCCCGCCACCGAGCTCAGCGGCTTCGCGCCTGCGCGACGACATGCCCGACACCCTGGTCGTCGCCATCAGCCAGTCGGGCACGACCACCGACACCAACCGCACCGTCGACCTCGGCCGGGCCCGCGGCGCCGCCGTGATCGCCATCGTCAACCGGCGCAACAGCGACCTGGTCGACAAGGCCGACGGCGTGCTCTACACCTCCGACGGCCGCGACGTCGAGATGGCCGTGCCGTCGACGAAGGCGTTCTACGCCCAGATCGCCGCCGGCGTCTCCTGCTGGCCGCGCCATCGCCGACGAGGCCGGCGTCGGCGACCGACCGACCGTGTCGGCCGGCGCTCCTCGACGCGCTCCGCCGACCTGCCCGAGGCGATGGAGCAGGTGCTCGACCGCCGAGCCGGCACATCGCCGCCGCGGCCGCAGCAGCTCGGCCCGTCGCGCCGGTACTGGGCCGTGGTCGGCAACGGCCCGAACCGCGATCGCCGCCGCCGAGATCCGGATCAAGCTGAGCGAGCTCTGCTACAAGTCGATCGCCTGCGACGCCACCGAGGACAAGAAGCACATCGACCTCTCGTCCGAGCCGCTGATCCTCGTCTGCGCCGCCGGCCTCGCCGGGGCGAACGCCGACGACGTGGCCAAGGAGGTCGCGATCTACCGGGCCCACAAGGCGGCGCCGATCGTGATCGCCACCGAGGGCGAGGACCGGTTCGGGCGGCGCTCGCGACGTCCTCGCGGTGCCGGCGGTGCACCCCGATCCTCGCCTTCGTCCTGTCGGCCATGGCCGGGCACCTCTTCGGCTACGAGGCGGCGCTCGCCATCGACGCCCAGGCCCGCCCCCTCCGCGAGGTGCGGGCCGCGGTCGAGGAGCTGGTCGACCTCCGTCCCCGCAGCCGCGACGAGCTCCTCGAGCGCCTCGCGACCGGCATCGCCGCGCCGGCCACCGTTCCTCGACGGCCTCCGGGCGGCGCTACGACGGCCACCTCGAGGCGCGCACGGCCGTGCGGCTCATCCTCGTTGCTGCGCTACGCCATCGGCGAGCTGCCGCTCGAGTCCTACGAGGTCGACACGGCAAGGTCGGCACGCCGGCCGCGTGGTCGAAGACCTCGCCGCCGCGCTCACCGACGGCATCGACGAGCTCACCCGGCCGGTCGACGCCATCAAGCACCAGGCCAAGACGGTCACCGTCGGCATCTCCCGCTCCGAGGAGAGCTCGCTCGAGGTGCCGCTGGTGCAGAGGCGCTCGCGGCGCGGCGCGCCGCGGGACCGGCTCGGCTACCGGCCCTGCGCACGCTGGCTGCGCTCGACCCCGCGGTCGCGTCGGTCGACGGCTTCACCCGCTACGCCGTCGAGCGGCGACGTGGCGGCGGGCGACGGCGACGGTCGCACGTGGTCGACAAGGGCGGCGTCGGCCGCGACCTGCCGTCGCGCACCGAGCGCGATCCGCGCCTGCGCGGCACCAAGCACCGGGCCGCCGACGAGCGGGAGGTGACCGTCGCCGGGGCGCGCGACGGCCGCACGATCGTGATCGTGCCCGAGACCAAGGACAACGAGGTGACCGGCATCACGCTGCTGCACGTGGAGTTCGCACGACCACCTGCCCGCCGACGGCCGCCCGGCGGTGCTCGAGGGCTACCGCGACCGTCTGCCGCGCTGCGCGACGCCGTCACCGAGACCGAGCCGACGTTCGACGACGACGTCCTCGGCCGACGTGCCCGTCGTCGACCTCCTGGTCGAGCCGGTGCACGTCCTCGCTGCGCATTGGGAGTCCGAGCGTGGGCGTCGCTCGGCATCGGCACCGACCTGGTCGAGCTCGACCGGTTCCGCCTCGCGCCTGCGGCCGCACGCCCGGGATGGTCGACCGGCTGTTCACCGACGGCGAACAGCCCTACGCGCTCCGCAAGAACGACCCGACCGAGCGCCTCGCGGCGCGCTTCGCGGCGAAGGAGGCGGCCATGAAGGCGCTCGGCGTCGGCCTCGGGGCGTTCGGGTTCCGCGACGTCGAGGTGGTCAAGGAGCCGACCGGCGCGCCGCCGCTCGGCCCTCACGGGCGCGGCCGCCGAGCTCGCCGGGCCCGCGGGATCGGCGAGTGGCAGGTGTCCATGACCCACACGGACCTGCATCGCCATGGCCATCGTCGTCGCGCAGTGTCGCCTGTGCTCCCCGTCGTCACGCCGGAGGAGATGCGGGCGATCGACGCGGCCGCGCCCGAGCCGGTCGAGGTGCTGATCGAACGGGCCGGGGCGGCGGTCGCCGCGCGCGGTGCTCGAGCTGCTCGGCGGCACGTACGGCCGGCGGGTCGTGGTCGTGGCCGGCAAGGGCAACAACGGCGCCGACGGGCGGGTCGCGGCCGAGATGCTCCGGTCGCGCGGGGTGCGGGTCGACGGTGGTCGACGCCGCCGCCGCGCCGCGCGGTGCTCCCGGCCGCCGACCTGGTCGTCGACGCCGCCTACGGCACCGGGTTCCGGGGCTCGTACCGCCGGCGCCCGACGGCGCGGTGCTCGCCGTCGACTCCGTCGGGCGTGGACGTGCCGGCGGGCTGACGAGCGTGCGGGCCGACGCACGGTGACGTTCGCGGCGCTGAAGCCCGGTCGCTCGTGCTCGGTGATGGTCGACCCGCGCCGGCGAGGTGGTCGTGGCCGACATCGGCCTCGACGTGGCGTCGGCCCGGATGCACGTCGTCGAGCCCGCGGACGTGCTCGGTCGCCTGCCGCGGCGGTCCGCCGACCGCGCACAAGTGGCGGCGGGCGTGGCGTGGTCGCCGGGTCGCCCGGCATGGCCGGTGCCGCCTGGCTCGCCTCGCGGGCCGCGCTGCGGGCCGGGTCCGGGTACTGCCGGCTCGCTTCCCCCGGGACCGCGCTCGGCGCACTGGCGCCGAGCGAGGTGGTGGCCGTCGCCCTCCCTGCCGTCGGATGGGCCGGCCGCCGCCCTGGACGGCGTGTGAGCGGCTGCGGGGCGTTGGCCGTCGGGCCCGGCCTCGGGAAGGTCGGCGTCGGCGGCCGACGACGTGCGGACCGTCGTCTCCTCGGCGTCGCTCCCGACGGTGGTGGACGCCGACGGGCTCAACGCCCTCGGACGGCCGGCGAGGCGGCGGCGGTGCTGGCAGCCCGTCCCTCCGAGGCCGCAGTGGTGCTCACCCCCCACGACGGCGAGTTCGCGCGGCTGGCCGGGGCGGCGCCGCCGGCCCGACCGGCTCGCGTCGAGGCCGCCGTGATCTTGCCGCCCGGACCGGTGCCGTCGTGCTGCTGAAGGGACCGGTGACGGTGGTGGCCGATCCGGCCGGCGAGGTGCTCCTGTCCCGAGCCGGGCCGCCGCGCTGGCGACCGCCGGCACGGGCGACGTGCTCACCGGCGTCATCGCCGCGTTCCTGGCGCGGGCTCGAGCCGCTCGAGCCGCGGCAGCCGCGGCCGCCGTCCACGGCGCCGCCGCCCGGCGCGGTCACCGCATCGGCCTGGTCGCCTCCGACCTGCTCGACCTGCTCCCGGCCTTCCTCAGCGGTGCCGATCGATGGGCGGAACCGGCGCATGACCGACCGACGGCCCGCATCGACGACCGCTTCCGCTCGACCGGTTCCGGCCGGCGTGGGCCGAGGTCGACCTCGGCGCCATCCGCCACAACGTCGCCGTGCTCGTCGGCTGGCGGCGCCGGCGGCCGTGTGCGCCGTGGTGAAAGCCGACGGGTACGGGCACGGCGCCGTCCGGTGGCGCAGGCGGCGCTTCGAGGCCGGCGCCGCGTGGCTCGCCGTGGCGCTCGTCGAGGAGGGGTCGCGCTGCGGGCCGCCGGCATCGACGCGCCGATCCTGCTGCTGTCGCGAGCCGCCGGCCTCGGCGGCGCCGGCCGTCGGTGGCCGCCGGCCTGACCCCGACCGTGCTACACCGCCGAGGGCGTCGACGCCTTGGCCGAGGGCGGTGGCCGCCGCGGTGTCGGGGCTCGCGGCCCGTGCACCTCAAGGTCGACACCGGGATGCACCGCGTCGGTGCCGCCCGGCCGACGCCGTCGACGCTCGCCCGCGCATCGACGGCGCATCCGGCCAGCTGCGGCTCGAGGGCGCTGCTGCACGCACTTCGCCGTCGCCGACGAGCCGGCGACAACGCCTACACGGCCGGCAGCTGCCGACTCGAGGCCGTCGCCGCGATCGAGCCGGCCGAGGGTCATCGCCCGCCGCTGCGTCCATGCCGCCAACTCCGCCGGCGTGCTCGCCCACCCGGCGCCCGGCTCGACCTCGTGCGCTGCGGCATCGCCCTCTACGGCATCGCCCCGGCCCGAGCATCGAAGCGCCCGTCCGCCGCTGCGGCCGGCGCTCTCGCTCAAGGCCCGGTGTCGCACGTGCGGCGGCTGGTCGGCCGGGGAGCGGCTCTCCTACGGGCTGCGCTACGAGCTCGACCCCGTCGACGGTCGCCACCGTGCCGCTCGGCTACGCCGACGGGGTGCCCCGCCGCCTCGGCCAGGCCGGCGGCGAGGTGCTGATCGGCGGCCAGCGCCGGCCGATCGCCGGCACGGTGACGATGGACCAGCTGCTGGTCGACTGCGGTCCCGACGCGACGGTCGAGGTCGGCGACGAGGTCGTGCTGCATCGGGCGCCAGGGCGAGCGAGAGATCACGGCCAACGAGTGGGCCGACGCGGCTCGGCACGATCGGCTACGAGATCCTGTGCGGCATCGGTCCCCGGGTGCCGCGGAGGTACGTCGGATGAGACTTGAGCAAGGTCGGCGTCGCGGCCGGCGGGCTGGCGGCCGCGTTCGCCGCGGAGCGGGTGCTGGTGGGTCGACCGCGCCGGAGGCTCGATCCGGCCGCGGTCGACGGCTTCTCGCTTCCCGGCCGATGCCGTGCACCACGAGGTGCCCGTCAGCGACGGCGGCACCCTGCACGTCGTCGAGCGCGGGCTCGGGGCGGCCCGTCGTGCTCCTCCACGGGATCACGTTCTCGGCGCGCACGTGGACCTACCAGTTCGAGGACCTCGCCCTGCGCTACCGCCTGCTCGCCGTCGACCAGCGCGGTCACGGCGCGTCCAAGGGCGGGACCGGCAAGTGGGACCTCGGCCGCCTCGCGCTCGACCTCGCCGAGCTGCTCGAGCGCCTCGACCTCCGCGACGCCGTGCTCGTCGGTCATTCGATGGGCGGCATGGTGGCGCTGCGCTTCGCCCTCGACCACGCCGGAGGTGCTGGCGCGAGCGGGTCGCGGCGCTGGTGCTGATGTCGACGTCGGCGGGGCCGGTGCTACGGCTGGCCGCCTACAGCGCCGTGGCCGACACGTTCGCCCCTGCGGCCAGGCGGGTGCTGGCCCTCGGCAACCGCCTCCCCGGGGGGTTGTTCGCCGAGAACGACCTGTCGTACCTGATCTTCCGGCTGGGGATGGGCGCCAAGCCGACGGCCGAGCACGTGGAGCTGAACCGGCTGATGACCGCCGGGACGCCGGTGTCGGTGTGGGGTGAGCTGCTGACGGGCGTCGCCGGCTTCGACGTGGAGGACCGGCTCGGGGAGCTCGACCTGCCGGCGCTCGTCCTCGTCGGCAGCCGTGACCTCCTCACCCCGCCGACCCTCGCCCGGCACCTCGTCGCCGGTCTGCCCGGGCCGAGCCACTGGCGGTGCTGCCCGGCGCCGGTCACATGCTGATGCTCGAGCGGAGGTCCGAGGATCGCGGCGCGGCATCGGGGCGTTCGTGGACGCAGGGCCGTGTGATCACCGACGTCGCGGGCGATGCAGGTCGGGCGCTGGACCGGGAATTTGCCGAAGTCCGGACGGGCTGCACCGTCGTGTTGCTGCCGGAGGGCACGACCTCGTCGGGTGAGGTGCGCGGTGGTGCGCCGGGGACCCGAGAGTTCGAGCTCCTCCGCCCCGAGCGGCTGGTGCCGGCGGTCGATGCCGTCGTGCTGACCGGCGGCTCCGCCTTCGGCCTCGCGTCGTGCGACGGCGTCGTCGCGTGGTTGGAGGAGCAGGGTCGCGGCTTCCCGACCCGCGGGGGCCGGGTCCCGATCGTCGTCGGCGCGGTCCTCTACGACCTCGGTGTCGGCTCGGCCGCCGTGCGGCCGGGCGCCGTCGAGGGACGGGCCGCCTGTGCCGCCGCGGCACGCGGGGCGTTCGAGGTCGGTGCCGTCGGAGCGGGGACGGGCGCGACCGTCGGCAAGTGGCGGGGCCCGGAGCACGTCCGCCGCGGCGGGCTGGGAACGGCGACCGAGCGGGACGGGGCGCTGATCGTCTCGGCCCTCTTCGCCGTCAATGCCTTCGGGGACGTGCTCGAGGGCGAGCGGTCGCCCCTCCCGCCCGTCGGCGCCGCGTTGCCCGCCGTCGGTGAGAACACGACGATCGGCATCGTGGTCACCAACGCCCGACTCGACAAGACGGCCTGCCTGCTCGTCGCCCAGAGCGGCCACGACGGACTCGCCCGGGCCCTGGAACCGGCCCACGCCACCGTGGACGGCGATGCGATCGTCGCCTGCGCCACCGGCACCGAGACCACGACGGTCGACCGGGTCCGGGTCCTGGCGGCGCGAGCGGTCGAATCCGCCATCCGCGCCGCCGTCCCGGCGGGGCTCAGCGGACCGAGCGGTACCAGTCCGTCCACGCCCGCTTGAAGGCGTCGTCGAACGCGTCGTAGCGCTTGCGGAGACCGTCGCCCGGCCAGTCCCTCGGCAGGAGCTCGCGGGGGAGGAGCGGATCGGCCTGGAGGTGGCGGAGGACGTCGGCGGACAGGACGAACGTCGGCGCCAGCACGCCGACCCCCTCGACGTCCAGGCGCTGCGTCCAGACCGCGACCTCGACCTCGAACTCCCGGGCCCGTTCCGACCAGGCCGCAAGGTTCCACAGCGTGGCGGCCATGTCGGCCGGCTCGGCGAACTCGCCCTTGATCCACTCGCACCCGGGCGCCTTCGGCCGGTCGCCCGGCAGGTTGTCGGGCCGGGTCCACACCCCCTCCCGCAGCTCCGCGTAGCGCGCGGCGAGCAGCGACGAGCGGAGCGCGGCCCGTTCCTCCGGCGCCCGCCGCTCCGCGACGACCACCGCCATCCGCCACCAGCGCCCGTCCCACCCCCAGGGATGGCGCTTGCGGCTCATGTCCTGGCGGGCCTGACGCTCGAGGAGCCGTCCCACCAGTCGGTACGAGGAGTCCTCGGCCACGACCTCCCCGGCGGCGACCAGGCGCGAGAGGGCGGTGCGGGTGGTGCCCTCGGCGATGCCGAACAGCTCGCCGGACCGGACCAGCACGGGCCGGGAGCACCGGAGGGTGCATCCCGAGGAGCGTGCTGGCCAGGACCGAGCGGGCCGAGAGCGGGCGGGGGTCGTTACGAGCTGGCATCACGTGTGAGTGAACTGTAACGTGGAGTCGTGGCCACCACGATGCTCCCGCCGCCGGAGCTCCTGCCCGACGTCCTGCCGACCGAGCGGTTGAGTGCCACCGGGCGACCGCGGCCGCATGTTCGGGAGGAGCTCCGCAAGATCCCCGACATCCGCAACGTCGTGGACGGTCGTCGGCGCGGCGCTCCAGTCGGTGGGGGTGATCGTGCTCGCCGACCGCATCGGGCACCCGTTGGCATGGGTGGCGGCGTTCTTCCTGATGGGCCGGGCCCACTGCCTGTTGAGCATCCTCGGCCACGAGGCCGCGCACCGTCTCCTCTTCTCGGCCAAGCGGCCCAACGACTTCGCCGGCCGATGGTTGCTGGCCTATCCGAGCTTCACCCCCTTCGACCTCTACCGGCGGGCGCACATGGCCCACCACAAGGACGAGATGGGCCCCAACGAGCCCGACATGTCGTTCTACGCGGGCTACCCGATCGCCATGGACTCGTTCCGCCGGAAGCTCAAGCGCGACGCGCTCTTCGTCTCCGGGTGGAAGAACCTCCGGCCGCTGCTGCGCAACCTGACGAAGCCCGCCGGCCGTCCGCTGGCGTTGCGCATCGCCGGGACGCAGGTCGGTGTCCTGGTCCTGCTGACGCTGCTGACCGGCAAGCCGTGGCTCTACCCGCTGCTGTGGCTGGCCCCCTGGATGAGCGTCTGGAAGGTGTTGAACCGCCTGCGGGCGATCGCCGAGCACGGGGGGATGGCGCAGTCCGCCGACCGGCGGTTGACCACCCACGTCGTCCGGCAGACGCCACTGGCGCGGTTCTGGATGGTCCCCTACAAGACCGGTTGGCACCTGGCCCACCACGTCGACTCGGGCATCCCGTTCCGCCGGCTGCCGGCCCTGCACCGCGAGCTCGTCGCCGCGGGCTGGGTCACGCCCGACCTCGAGTACCCGAGCTACCGGTCGCTGTGGCGAGCGCTGTCCTCCGGTGGCACCGTCTACGCCCACGATGCGGCCGGTCGGGACGAGCTCCTCGCCGACTGACCGGTCGGGCCCGGGCGCCCCGTACGCTGGCGTCGTGGTCGCCACTGCGCTCGCCGAGCTGGCCCGGGAGGCCGCGTCCTGCACGCGATGCCCGTTGCACCAGACGCGCACGCACGTCGTGTTCGGCACCGGGGACCCCACGTCCGGGCTCGTGTTCATCGGCGAGGCGCCGGGCGCGCGACGAGGACCTGAAGGGTGAGCCCTTCGTCGGCCGCTCGGGCCAGTTGCTCGACCGGCTCGTCCTCGAGGAGGTCGGACTCACCCGGGATCGCTTCTACATCGCCAACGTGGTGAAGGACCGGCCGCCCGACAACCGCGACCCGCTCCCGCTCGAGATCGAGGCCTGTCGGCCGTGGCTCGAGGCCCAGCTCGACCTCATCGACCCGCGGGTCGTGGTGACGCTCGGGAACTTCGCCACCAGGACGCTGCTCGCCACCAAGGAGGGCATCACCAAGCTCCGTGGCCGGAGCTACCCGTACCGCAACGGCGTACTGATCCCGACGTTCCATCCCGCCGCCGTGCTGCGGGGCGGCGGCCGGCCGATGGCCCAGATGCGGGCCGACCTGGTCCGGGTCGCGGACGCACTGGCGGCGGTCCGATGATCGAGGCGGTGTCCGCTTCACCGGACGACACGCGGGCGCTGGCCGGCGCCATCGCCGCGCTCGTGCGCGGCGGCGACATCCTCCTCCTCGCGGGTGAGCTGGGCGCCGGCAAGACCTGCTTCACCCAGGGCTTCGGCCGCGCCCTCGGGGTGGCCGAGCAGGTGACGAGCCCCACCTTCACGTTGCTGCGCCCGTACGAGGGCACGCGCCTCCGCCTGCTGCACGCCGACGTCTACCGGCTCGAGCACCTCCAGGAGATCGTCGACCTCGGGATCGTCGAGCAGGTCGACGGTGAGGCCGTCGCCGTCATCGAGTGGGGCGACATGGCCGAGCCCGTCCTCCCGGCGGACTTCCTCGAGGTCCGTCTGGCCTACGACGACGACGACGAGGGCGACGACGAGCGGCGGGTGTTGACGCTGCGTCCCGTCGGCGCGGCGTGGGCCAACCGGGCCCGCGCGCTGGAGCTGGCCCTCGAACCGTGGAGGGCGTCGTGATCATCCTCGGCATCGAGAGCGCCACGGCGCAGGTCGGTTGCGCCCTCGGCGGAGTCGAGGGCGTCTTCGCCTCGTTCCACGCCGCCGCGGGCCGGCGCCACGCGGAGACCCTCGTCCCCGCCATCCAGTTCGTGTGCGATTCGGCCGAGATCGACCTCCGCGAGATCAGCGTGGTCGCGATCGACATCGGGCCCGGCCTCTTCACCGGCCTCCGGGTCGGCATCGCCACGGCCAAGGCCATGGCTTCGGCCCTGCGCGTGCCGATGATCGGGCTCTCGAGCCTCGATCTGCTCGCCTACCAGGTGCGTCACAGCCCCCGTCTGATCGTGCCGGTCGTCGACGGCAAGCGAGGCGAGGTGTTCTAGCGCGACGTACCGTCACGTGCCGGGCGGGATCCAGCGCCTGTCGGAGCCGAGGGTCGGCACGGCCGCGCGACCTGGCCAACGAGCTGCGGGCCGGCCGCGAGGAGTGCCTGCTCGTCGGGGACGGCGCGCGCGCTACGCCGACGTGCTCCGCGAGGACGAGGGCAGCGTCGAGCTGGGGCCGGTCGGCAACCAGTGGCCGTCCGCCGCGGACCTCGTCGAGCTGGCCCACCCGAAGGCGCTGCGCGAGGAGTTCGTGCAGCCGTGGGAGCTCGAGCCGCTCTACCTCCGGAAGTCGGACGCCGAGATCAACTGGGATGCCAGGAGCCTGTGAGGTGGCCGCGCGTCAGGCGTCGTTGGACCCGAACGGGCTCGAGGTCCACCTCGTCCCGATGCGCCGCCGGCACCTCCGCTCGGTGCTGCGGATCGAGACCCAGGTGTACCCGCGACCCTGGTCGCTCAGCCTGTTCCTCTCCGAGCTCTCGCTGCGGACGAGCCGCTTCTACCTCGTGGCCCGGATCGACGCAGTCGTGGTCGGCTACGCCGGGCTCATGTTCACCGGCGACGACGCGCACGTCACCACGATCGCCGTCGACCCCGCGTGGCACCGCGCCACGATCGGGACGCGCCTCCTCGCCGAGCTGGCCCGGGCCGCGCTCGACCGCGGCGCCAGGAACCTCACCCTCGAGGTGCGGGTCGGCAACACCGGGGCCCAGGACCTCTACCGACGCTTCGGCTTCGGGCCCGCCGGCATCCGGAAGAACTACTACGTCGAGACGAACGAGGATGCGCTGGTGATGTGGGCCGAGGACATCGACGAGCCGGCGTTCGCGCGGACGCTCGACCGAGATCGAGGCGGCGGTGCCGGGCGTGACGGTGCGCGGAGAGGGAATGGGATCGTGACCGACGGACGGGTGCTGGGGATCGAGACGTCGTGCGACGAGACGGCCGCGGCCGTGGTGCTCGACGGGCCGGGAGGTGCTGTCGTCGGTCGTGTCGAGCCAGATCGACCTGCACGCCCGCTTCGGTGGCGTCGTGCCGGAGATCGCCTGCCGGGCCCACGTCGACCTGCTCACCCCGGTCGTGGCCGAGGCCATGCTCGAGGGCGGGGTCGAAGGACCCGACGTCGCCGCCGTCGCCTGCACCGTCGGGCCCGGCCTCATCGGGGCGCTCCTCGTCGGCGTCTCCTACGCCAAGGCCCTGGCGCTGGTCTGGGGCGTTCCCTTCGTCGGCGTGAACCACCTCGAGGGCCACCTCTACGCCTCGTTCCTCGAGGAGCCCGATCTCGCCCTGCCCGCTCGTCGTCCTGCTCGTGTCCGGCGGGCACACGATGCTGCTCCTCATGGAGGACCCCGGCCGGTACCGGCTGCTCGGCCAGACCATCGACGACGCCGCCGGCGAGGCCTTCGACAAGGTGGCCCGCTTCCTCGGGCTCGGCTACCCGGGCGGTCCCGCCATCGATCGCCTGTCGATGGAGGGCGACCCGACCGCCATCGCCTTCCCGCGGGCGCTGAGGGCGACGGCTTCGACTTCTCCTTCCGCGGGCTGAAGACGTCGGTGATCACCTACGTCCGCAAGCACCCCGAGGTCGACGGTGCGCCGACGTCGCCGCGTCCTTCCAGGAGGCGGTCGTCGACGTGCTCGTGACCAAGGCCGCGGGCTGCGGCTCGCGAAGTCGGCGCCAAGGCCATCTGCCTGGCCGGCGGCGTGGCCGCCAACTCGTCGCTGCGGGAGCGGACGCTCGCCGCGTGCATCGCCGACGGCCTCGACGCGTACCTGCCGAGCCGGGCCATGTGCACCGACAACGCCGCGATGATCGCGGCGGCCGGCTGGTGGCGCCTCCAGTCGGACGGGCCGACGTCGCTCGCCGCCGGAGCCGATCCCGAACCTTCGGCCTCGTCCTGCCCCGGTAGAGACGGCGGCCGCCCTCGACGCGAGGAGCTCGTGGCCGAGACCGAAGCGACGCTGGCAGTCGGGGCTTGCGAGTGCCAGCCCGAGCCGCTACTATCGTTGGCACTCGCAAGGCCTGAGTGCTAGCCGCCTCCGGCCAAAGTTCCAAGCACCACGTGCCAACGGAGGCAACTTCCGATGAACCTGCAGCCCCTCGACGACCGCATCGTCGTGCGCCCGAACGAGGCCGAGGAGACGACCGCCTCGGGTCTGGTCATCCCCGACACCGCCAAGGAGAAGCCCCAGCAGGGCGAGGTCCTGGCCGTGGGTCCCGGGCCGTCGCGCCGAGAACACCGGCGAGCTCATCCCGCTCGACGTCGCCGTCGGCGACACCGTCGTCTACTCCAAGTACGGCGGCACCGAGATCACCATCGACGGTGAGGACCTCCTGATCCTCACGGCCGTGACGTCCTCGCCAAGGTGAAGAAGTAACCGATGCCCAAGCAGCTCAAGTTCGACGAGCACGCCCGTCGCGGCCTCGAGGCCGGCGTCAACAAGCTCGCCGACGCCGTCAAGGTCACCCTCGGCCCGAAGGGCCGCAACGTGGTGATCGAGAAGAAGTTCGGCGCCCCCACCATCACCAACGACGGTGTCACCATCGCCAAGGAGGTGGAGCTGGAGGACCCCTTCGAGAACATGGGCGCCCAGCTCGTCAAGGAGGTCGCCACCAAGACCAACGACGTCGCCGGTGACGGCACCACGACGGCCACCGTGCTGGCCCAGGCGCTCGTCCGCGAGGGTCTCCGCAACGTCGCCGCCGGTGCCAACCCGATGTCCCTCAAGAAGGGCATCGAGAAGGCCGTCGCCGCCGCCGTCGAGTCGATCAAGAGCCAGGCCAAGGAGGTCGGCGACAAGAGCGAGATCGCCCAGGTCGCCAGCATCTCCGCCGCCGACACGGGATCGGCGAGATCATCGCCGACGCCATCGACAAGGTCGGCAAGGACGGCGTGGTCACCGTCGAGGAGTCGAACACCTTCGGCCTGGAGCTCGAGTTCACCGAGGGCATGCAGTTCGACAAGGGCTACCTCTCGCCCTACTTCGTGACCGACGCCGAGCGCCAGGAGACGGTGCTCGAGGACCCGTACATCCTCATCGTCAACGGCAAGATCTCCGCCGTCCACGAGTTCATGCCGGTCCTCGAGAAGGTCATGCAGTCGGGCAAGCCGCTGCTGATCATCGCCGAGGACGTCGACGGCGAGGCCCTGGCCGTCCTGGTCGTCAACAAGATCCGCGGCACGTTCCACGTCGGTCGCCGTCAAGGCTCCCGGCTTCGGCGAGCGCCGCAAGGCCATGCTCCAGGACATCGCCACCCTCACCGGCGGCCAGGTCATCTCCGAGGAGGTCGGCCTCAAGCTCGAGAACGTCACCCTCGACCTGCTCGGGCACCGCCCGCAAGGTCATCGTCACCAAGGACGACACCACCATCATCGAGGGCGCCGGCGCCGAGGACGAGGTCAAGGGTCGGATCGCGCAGATCAAGCGGGAGATCGACGACACCGACTCCGACTGGGACCGCGAGAAGCTCCAGGAGCGTCTGGCCAAGCTGGCCGGTGGCGTCGCCGTCGTCCGCGTCGGCGCGGCCACCGAGGTCGAGCTCAAGGAGAAGAAGCACCGCATCGAGGACGCGCTGTCCGCGACCCGGGCCGCCATCGAGGAGGGCGTCGTCGCCGGCGGCGGCACCGCCCTCGTCCGGGCCCGCTCCGCGATCACCGCGATCATGGACAGCCTCACCGACGGCGATGAGGCCACCGGCGCCCGCATCGTGGCCAAGGCGCTGGAGGAGCCGGCCAAGTGGATCGCCATCAACGCCGGCCTCGAGGGCTCGGTCATGGTGCAGCAGGTCGAGCGCGAGACCGGCAACGTCGGCCTCAACGCCGCCACCGGCGAGTTCGAGGACCTGCTCAAGGCCGGCGTCATCGACCCGGCCAAGGTCACCCGGTCGGCGCTGCAGAACGCAGCTTCCATCGCCGGCCTGCTGCTCACCACCGAGGCGGTCGTGGCCGACAAGCCCGAGCCCCCGGCGCCTGCGGGCGGCGGCGGCATGGGTGGCGGCATGGGTGGCATGGGCGGCATGGGCGGGATGATGTAGCCCTGCTCATCCTCTGAGCACCGAATCGTCCGACGATGGCGGCCTCCGGGCCGCCATCGTCGCGTCTCCGCGGCGTGCAGCCACGACTCGGAGGGCTTCCGGGGAGGAGCGCCGGGGCACCCGGCCACATCCGCAGGTGTGGCGCGTAGCTTGGCGGCATGTCGCCCCAGGATCTCCCGCCGCCCGAGCCGTCCAAGCTCCTCGCCCTCTGGATGGAGTGGGAGCGAGGCGACACGGCGCCCGGGCAGGCGCTGGCCAACCTCAAGAAAGGCGGCCTGCGGGCGTTGCTCGAGTCCACGATCGCGGCGCAGGACGAGGTCTTCGGGGGCGCAGCGACCGAGTGAGCTCCCCCGACCACCACGTCCAGGCCATCCCCCGCCCCCCGGTGGCCCGACCCGGCGGACCGCCACCGTGGGTCGGCTGGTGGTCCGGGGAGGGCCGCCCGAGGGTCACCCTCGACGAGGTGCGCCGGGCGGTGACGGGGCACCCCGACCTGCCGTCGATCGGGGACGAGGACACGGGGCCCAACTCGGCCGTGCTGGCCGCCCTGTGGGAGGAGGACGGCGAAGCCCGGGTGCTCCTGACCCGCCGCACCCCGTGGCTCCGGTCCCACAGCGGCCAGGTCGCCTTCCCGGGCGGACGGGTCGAGCCCGGCGAGACGCTCGAGGCGGCGGCGCGGCGGGAGGCGCAGGAAGAGGTCGGCCTCGACCCGACGTCGGTCGAGATCATCGGCAAGCTCAGTCGGATGCACACGATCTCGAGCGGCGCCGGCATCTTCCCGTTCGTCGGCGTCGTCGGCCGGCGCCCGCTCCTCGAGGCCAATCCCGATGAAGTGGACCGGGTCTTCGACGTTGCCCTGGGCGCGCTCATGGCCGACGGGGTCTTCCACGAGGAGATCTGGGGCATCGCGGAGACCGAGCGGCCGATCTACTTCTTCGACGTGGCCGGCGAGACCGTCTGGGGGGCGACGGCCCGGATGCTCGTCGAGCTGCTCCTGCTCGTCACCGGGCGGACCGTGTCATCGGGCGAATAGGGCCACCAGTGCCGGCGCCAGCACGAGCCCCGGGAGGAGCGACCCCACCCGCACCGGCTTGAGGTCGAGCAGCCGCAGCGCGATCCCCATCACCATGATCCCGCCGGTCGCCGTGCCCTCCAGGATCATCCGGTCCGACAGGAGCGTGTCGGCGCTTCCGGCGGCCAGCGTCAACGCCCCTTGGTAGACGAGCACCGGCAGGGCGCTGAAGCCGACGCCCCAGCCGAGGGTGGCGGCGAAGATCACGCTGACGAGCCCGTCGAGCGACGCCTTGACCACGAGCAACCCGACGTCGCCCTCGAGCCCGTCGGCGATCGACCCGAGGATGGCGAGGGGGCCGACGCAGAAGAGCAGGCTGGCGGCGACGAACCCCTCGACGAACGGATTGTCCCCCCGTTGCGCGCGCGCTTCGGGGCCGTCCGGCCCCCCGGGCGCGCGCAGATCGGGGTGGGTGGCGCCTTCGGTCTCGCGCTCGACCCGCCGGCGGATGTGGTCGCCGAGCCCCTCGAGGCGGTCCTCGATGCGAAGGGCCTCGCCGATAAGTCCGCCGACGACGACGGCGACGAGCGGGAACACGATGTTGGCGCTGCGAATGGCCTGGCTCACGCCGAGGGCCAGGGTGAGGAGGCCGACGCTCTGGAGGACGGTGGTGCGGGCGCGGTCGGGGATGCGTCCGCCGACGAGGAGACCGGCGCCCGTGCCCCCCACGATCGTGGCCACGTTGATGGCGGTGCCGAGTCCTGCCATGGGGTCGCGACGGTAGCCTCGGCTCGTGGCCACACTGTCCTTCGATGGGGAGACCCACGACGAGATCGTCCGGAAGGTGCGGCGCTGGCTGGCGTCGCTGGACGGGGCGCCCGAGCAGACGCTCTCCCCGGTCGAGGCGGTGGAACGGGCGTCGGAGCTGACCAAGGACGCCCTCGCCGTCATCGCCCAGGCGGCGCCCGCCCCGGTGGCGCGCAGCGAGGTGATGAAGGCCCTGACCCGCATGGGGTACGAGGCGACCGACGCCACCCGCAAGGCCGTCGTGTCCGGACTGGACGCGCTGGCCGACGCCACCGACGCCGACGTCGTGAAGAAGCTCGAAGGCAAGCGGAACTCGATCGTCTACGAGATGAACGCAGCGGTGGCGAAGCAGCTCCTCCGCACGCTCCGGGGCTGATGGTCCCGACCCACGTCGAGCGCCGGCACCTCGTGCTCGCCACCGCCGGGTGCGCCGCCCTCGCCGTCGTGGGGCTGGTGGATCCGTCCCGCCATGCCTTGGGGCCGCCATGCCCCCTCCGCGCGCTCACGGGCCTCGACTGCCCTCTCTGCGGCGCGACCCGGGCCACCCACGCCCTCCTCCGGGCCGACCTCGGCACCGCCCTCGACTTCAACGCCCTCTACGTGGTCCTGTTGCCGGTGGTGGCCGTGGTCGCCGCCTTCTGGTTCGTCCGGGGCCGCCCGCCCGGGTGGACGACCGGCGCCGGCGCCCGGCGGACGCTGGCCGCGGTGGGGGTCGCCTTCCTCGTCGTCCGCAACCTGCCGTGGGAGCCCTTCGCCCGCCTCGGCACCTGAAGGACCGCTTTGCGCGGCCCCGTCGGTAGGATCTCCTCTTCCCCAGGGCAATGAGGAGTCTGCGTGGCTGAGGTCGAGATCGGCATCGGCAAGTCGGGTCGGCGGGCCTACGGGTTCGACGACATCGCCATCGTCCCGAGCCGCCGCACCCGCGATCCGGAGGACGTCGACATCTCCTGGGAGATCGACGCCTTCACGCTTCGACCTGCCGCTCATGGCCGCGGCGATGGACGGCGTCGTCAGCCCGGCCACCGCCATCGAGATCGGTCGGCTCGGCGGCGCTCGGCGTGCTCAACCTCGAGGGCCTGTGGACCCGCTACGAGGATCCCGAGCCGCTGTTCGAGGAGATCGCCGAGCTCGACAACGACAAGGCGACGGCCCGGATGCAGGAGATCTACGCCGAGCCGATCAAGCCCGAGCTGGTCGACCCAGCGCATCCGCGAGATCAAGGACGCCGGCGTCTACTCCGCCGCTGCCGTCACCCCGCAGCGGGCCGAGCAGCTCGCCGACGCCATCCTCGAGGCCGAGCTCGACCTGCTCGTGATCCAGGGCACCGTCGTGTCGGCCGAGCACGTGTCCAAGACGGCCGAGCCGCTCAACCTCAAGCGGTTCATCCGCGAGCTCGACGATCCCCGTGATCGTCGGCGGCTGCGCCTCCTACCAGGCCGCCCTGCACCTCATGCGCACCGGCGCCGCGGGCGTGCTCGTCGGCGTCGGTCCGGGCAACGCCTGCACCACCCGCGGCGTGCTCGGCGTCGGCGTGCCCCAGGCCACGGCCATCGCCGACGCCCGCGGCGCCCGCATGCGCCACCTCGACGAGACCGGCGTCTACTGCCACGTCATCGCCGACGGCGGCATGGCCACCGGCGGCGACATCGCCAAGGCCATCGCCTGCGGCGCCGACGCCGTGATGGTCGGCTCGCCGCTGGCCGCCGCCGCACGAGGCGCCGGGCCGGGGCTACCACTGGGGCAACGGCCGCCGTCCACCCCACGCTGCCCCGCGGCGCCCGCGTCGACGTCGGCGCGCTCGGCACGCTCGAGGAGATCCTCGCTCGGCCCGGCCCACGAGCGACGACGGCCGGCTCAACCTGTTCGGCGCCCTCCGCCGGTCGATGGCCACGACCGGCTACGAGACCGTCAAGGAGTTCCAGAAGGCCGAGGTCGTGGTCGACCGCGCTCCGGCGCACGCAGCTCGCGGGCGTAGGATTGCGCATGGCTCGCTCGCACCCGTGACCCGTTCGACGAGAAGTTCGGCCGCGAGGGGCTCACCTTCGACGACGTGCTGCTGGTGCCCGCGGCGTCCGAGGTGCTGCCGAGCCGAGGCGTCGACCGCGCAGCGCGCTTCACCCGCTCGATCACGATCGAGCCATGCCGCTCGTCTCGGCGGCCATGGACACCGTCACCGAGGCCCGGCTCGCCATCGCCATGGCCCGCCACGGCGGCATCGGCGTGCATCCACCGCAACCTCTCGATCGAGGACCAGGCCGCCGAGGTCGACCGGGTCAAGCGGTCCGAGTCGGGGATGATCAGCGAGCCCGGTCACCGTCCTGCCGACGGCGACGATCGCCGAGGCCATGGACGTCATGGCCCACTTCCACATCTCCGGCGTGCCGGTCACCGACGAGGCCGGCCGGCTCGTCGGCATCATCACCAACCGCGACCTCCGCTTCGTCGAGCCGAGCGTGGACCGACCCGTGTCCGAGGCGATGACCCGCGAGGGCCTCGTCACCGCCCCGCAGGGCACGACGCTCGACGAGGCCAAGGTGATCCTCGGCCAAGCACCGCATCGAGAAGCTCCCGATCGTCGACGCCGACGGCGATGCTCTCCGGCCTCATCACCGTCAAGGACATCCAGAAGCGGATCGACTACCCGAACGCCACGAAGGACGAGCCGGGGCCGGCTCCGGGTCGCCGCCGCCGTCGGCGCCGTCGCCCGACGTGTTCGACCGGGTCGCCGCGCTCGTCGACCGCGGCGTCGACGTGATCGTCGTCGACACCGCCCACGGCCACGCCCGCTCGGTCCTCGAGACGGTGGCCAAGGTGAAGGCCAACTGCGACATCGAGGTCGTCGCCGGCAACGTCGCCACCGCCGAGGCCACCGAGGCGCTCGATCGACGCCGGCGCCGACGCCATGAAGGTCGGCATCGGGCCGGGTTCGATCTGCACCACCCGGGTCGTCGCCGGCATCGGCGTGCCCCAGATCACGGCCATCTTCGACTGCGCCCAGGTCGCCCGGCGCCACGGCGTGCCGGTCATCGCCGACGGCGGCGTGCAGTTCTCCGGCGACGTGGCCAAGGCGCTGGCCGCCGGCGCCGACACCGTGATGCTCGGCAACGCCCTGGCCGGCGTCGAGGAGTCGCCCGGCGAGATCGTCGTGCAGCACGGCGAGCGCTTCAAGGAGTACCGGGGCATGGGCTCGCTCGGCGCCATGCAGGGCCGGTCGTTCTCGAAGGACCGCTACTTCCAGGGCTCGCGTCGAGAGCGGGAAGCTCGTGCCCGAGGGCATCGAGGGCCGGGTGCCCTACAAGGGCCCGCTCGCCCACGTGCTCCACCAGCTCGTCGGCGGCCTGCGCCAGGCCATGGGCTACTGCGGCGCCCGCACCATCGAGGAGCTGCAGGCCAACAGCCGCTTCATCAGGATCTCGCCGGCCAGCCTGCGCGAGAGCCACCCCCACGACGTGATGATCACCAAGGAAGCCCCGAACTACCGCCCTGAGCGACGAGTCATCCGGCGCCGGCCCGGAGGCGGCGCCGTCGAGCGAGACATTCGACACCGTCCTGGTCGTCGACTTCGGCGCCCAGTACGCCCAGCTCATCGCCCGGCGGGTGCGCGAGGCGCACGTCTACTCCGAGATCGTCCCGTACACGATCACCGGCCGAGGAGATCCGGGCCAAGAACCCGGTCGGCGTGATCTTCAGCGGCGGGCCGGCAGTCGGTCCACGCCGAGGGCGCGCCGACGCATCGACGCCGCGGTCTACGAGCTCGGGTCCCGCGTGCTCGGCATCTGCTACGGCGCCCAGCTGGTGGCCCTGCAGCTCGGCGGCGAGGTGGCCAAGACCGGCCGGGGCGAGTACGGCCGGACGGCGCTGACGGTCACGGCGAGTCGATCCTCTTCGGGCAGCGACCAGCCGGCGGAGCAGCCGGTGTGGATGAGCCACTTCGACACGATGACGCGTGCGCGCCGCCGGGCTTCACGCGTCACGGCGCGCACCGCCGGACACGCCGGCCGCCGTCTTCGAGTCGGCCGAGCGGGCGATCTACGGCGATGCAGTTCCACCCCGAGGTCGATGCCACACGCCGCACGGCCAGGAGATGCTGAAGAACTTCCTCTACGACGTGTGCCGGCGCCGCCCCACCTGGACGATGGCCTCGGTCATCGAGACAGGTCGTGGCCACGATCCGCGAGCAGGTCGGCGACGAGCGGGTCATCTGCGCGCTGTCCGGTGGCGTCGACTCCGCGGTCGCGGCCGCGCTCGTCACAAGGCGATCGGCGACCAGCTCACCTGCGTCTACGTCGACACCGGCCTGATGCGCGCCGGCGAGAGCGAGCAGGTCGTGGAGACGTTCCGCCGCCAGTTCAACGACCGAGCTCTGCACGTCAAGGCGGCCGACCGCTTCCTCGAGGCGCCTCGCCGGCGTGCACCGACCCGGAGGAAAGCGCAAGACCATCGGCGAGACGTTCATCCGCGAGTTCGCGGCCGCCGGCCCATGACCTCGGCGACGCCCGGTTCCTGGTCCAGGGCACGCTCTACCCGGACGTCATCGAGTCCGGCCGCACCCGAGTCGTCGGCGAAGATCAAGTCGCACCACAACGTCGGCGGCCTTCCCGGAGGGCCTGAACTTCGAGCTCGTCGAGCCGCTGCGCCTGCTGTTCAAGGACGAGGTCGCGGGCATGGGCGAGGAGCTCGGGCTGCCCGAGGAGATCGTGTGGCGCCAGCCGTTCCCCGGGCCCGGCCTCGGCGTGCGCATCATCGGCGAGGTCACGCCGAGAGCGGCTCGAGATCCTGCGGCGCGGCCGACGCCATCGTCGCGCGACGAGATCAAGAAGGCCGGCCTCGTAGCGGGAGATCTGGCAGGCCTTCGCCGTGCTCCTGGCCGAGTCCGCTCCGTCGGCGTCCAGGGCGACGAGCGCACCTACGCCTACCCGATCGTCATCCGCGCCGTCACGTCCGACGACGCCATGACCGCCGACTGGGCCCGCCTGCCCTACGACCTGCTCGAGAGGCTCTCGAGCCGGATCATCAACGAGGTGCCCGGCGTCAACCGGGTCGCCCTCGACATCACGTCGAAGCCGCCCGGCACCATCGAGTGGGAGTAGCCGGCACGGCTACCGCTTCCGTGGTCCCTTCTGGTCGCTGGACGAGCCTTCGTGGTCCGTTCTGGTCGCCAGAAGTGACCATCGAACCGTGACGGCACGGCTGGTCGACCGCCGGCCGGCGGCGTCGGCGGACCAACTCGCCTCCCGGTTCACGCCCCCCGAGCGCTTCGCCGAGGTGCGCTTCGCCAACTTCGTCCCGGACCCGGGCCATCCGTCGCAGGCCGAGGCGAAGGTCGCGCTCGAGCGGTTCGCGTCGGCGCTCGGACCGGCGGCACCGGCGGGTGCGGGCAGCCGCTGGGGCCGGCGGTCGGCGCCGGCGAGGGGCGGTGACGTCGGCCAGCCGGGGCGCTACCTCGACGGCGGGTTCGGCGTCGGCAAGACCCACCTCCTGGCCAGCTTGTGGCACGCGGCGCCGGCACCCAAGACCTACCTGGCCTTCGAGACGCTGACCGCCTTCATCGGGTTCGTCGGGATGCAGCCGGCCCTTCGCACGTTCGCCGGGCACCGGTTGCTGTGCATCGACGAGTTCGAGCTCGACGACGTGGCCAACACCCGCATGGCCGTCACGTTCCTGCGGGCCGTCATCGGGGGCGGCACGAAGCTGGCGGCGACGTCGAACGCCGTCCCCGACCGGCTCGGCGAAGGCCGCTTCAACGCCGAGGACTTCGAGCGGGAGCTGCTCGAGATCGGCAGCCATTGGGACGTGCTGCGCCTGGACGGACCCGACTACCGCGCCACGTCCCGGCCGTCGAGGACCGCGGCCCTCGGCGACGGGGAGGCGGACGGGCTGGCCCACGCCGGGCGAGCGGCCACGGTCGACGGCTTCGACGACCTCCTGGCCCACCTCCGTCACGTCCACCCCGTCCAGTACGGGCACCTCCTCGACGGGCTCGACACCGTCGTGGTGCGCGACCTGCGCCCGATCGAGAACCAGGGCAGCGCCCTCCTGTTCGTCCAGCTCGTCGACGAGCTCTACGACCGCGGCGTGCGCTTCGGCGCCACGGGCTGCGACGTCACCGAACTCTTCCCGGCCGAGTACCGCCGCGGCGGCTACCGCAAGAAGTACGGCCGCTGCGAGAGTCGCCTCGGCGCGATGCTCGGGGAGAGCGACTCCTAGGCTCGTCCCCATGGCGATGCTGAACATCAAGATCGTGGGGGAGCGGCTGCCCGGCCGCACGTTCTGCGAGCACGCCAACGTGCACATCGGCGTGCAGCGGGGCGACGAGGTCGTGCAGATCCAGCCGGCCGACCAGCCGAGCGTGCGGTTCGCCTTCGGCATCGTGTTGCGCGAGACCGACGACGGACTCGACTTCCGCAGCCCGTTCGTGCACGGAAAGCCGGGCGACCGATTCTTCTACCTGTCGTGGGGCGACGTCGGCGGCGACGGCACGTTCTCGATGTTCCGGCGGGCCAAGCTCATGCTGTCGGCCCTCCCGCCGGGCCTGGTGATCGCCGACCGCACCGGCACCCTCGAGGGGTACCTCAGCCTCACCGACGCCAAGGGCGGCCCGCTCTGCGCCGCCGTCCGCCCGCCGACCATCAACTGGTCGAGCGGCGGCTGACGGCCGAAATCCCCAGGCTGTAGTTTGGAGGGGTGGCCCTCGCCGTGAACTCCGCCGGGCCGTTCGACCAAGAAGACGAGTCGGGCCCGGTCGACGGGCTGAACCCGGTGCAGCGGGAGGCGGCCACCCACGCCGACGGGCCCCTGCTGATCGTGGCCGGCGCCGGCAGCGGGAAGACGAAGGTCCTCACGACCCGAATAGCCCACCTGATCCAGGACCGGGGCGTCAGCCCCTTCGAGATCCTGGCCATCACCTTCACCAACAAGGCCGCCGACGAGATGAAGCACCGCGTCGGCACCCTCGTCGGCCCGGTGGCGCAGAAGATGTGGGTGTCGACGTTCCACTCGCGCGTGCGTCCGCATCCTCCGGCGCGACGCCCACCACCTCGGCTACTCCTCGAGCTTCACCATCTACGACCAGAGCGACGCCGTCCGGCTGACCGGCTACGTCCTGCGGGACCAGAACCTCGACGCCAAGAAGTTCCCGCCCCGCTCGGTCCACGCCATCATCAGCCAGGCCAAGAACGACCTCGTCGGCGTCGAGGGATACGCCGAGCGGGCCCGCACCATCTACGAGAAGCGCATCGCCGACGTCTACCGGGAGTACCAGACCCGGCTGCGGGCGGCCAACGCCATGGACTTCGACGACCTGCTCGTACAGACCGTCGAGCTGTTCCGCACCTGCCCGGAGGTGTTGACCCACTACCAGACCCGGTTCAAGCACCTCCTCGTCGATGAGTACCAGGACACCAACGCGGCGCAGAACGAGATGGTGATCCTGCTGGCCAGGGAGCACCGCAACGTCTGCGTCGTCGGTGATCACGACCAGTCGATCTACCGCTTCCGGGGCGCCGACCTCCGCAACATCCTCGAGTTCGAGAATGCCTTCCCGGACGCCCACGTCGTCGTCCTCGAGCAGAACTACCGCAGCACCCAGACGATCCTCGACGCGGCCAACGCCGTCATCGCCAACAACGCGATGCGCAAGCCGAAGGCGCTTTGGACCGAGCAGATCGGTGGGGAGCTCATCACCCGCTACCACGCCGAGGACGAGCGGGACGAGGCCGTCTTCGTCGTCCACGAGATCGGCAAGCTCCACGACCAGGAGCACTACCGGTGGGCCGATCTGGCCGTCTTCTACCGGACGAACGCGCAGAGCCGCGCGGTGGAGGAGGAGCTGGCCCGCCGCGGCGTGCCGTACAAGGTCATCGGCGGCACCCGGTTCTACGACCGCAAGGAGATCAAGGATCTCCTCGCCTATCTGCGGGCCGTGACCAACCCGTCGGACGAGGTCAGCCTGAAGCGGGTCATCAACGTGCCCAAGCGGGGCGTCGGCGACACCAGCCTCGGCCGCCTCGACAACTGGGCCGCCGGCCATGGCGCGCCGTTCGCGGATGCCATGGTCAGCGCGGCCGAGGCCGGCGTGACCGGCAAGGCGCTCGGCGGCATCCGGTCGGTCCTCGACCTCCTCGACGACCTCCGGGCGGTGGCCGCCGACGGGTCGGGCCCGGGCACCCTGCTCGAGCTCATCTGCGACCGCACCGGCTACACGGCCGAGCTCGAGGCGGAGAAGAGCATCGAGTCCGCCGGGCGCCTGGAGAACATCGCGGAGCTCGTCGGCGCGGCCCGCCAGTACGAGGCCATCGACCAGTTCCTCGAGGACGTGTCGCTCGTGGCCGACACCGACGAGGCCGACCCCGACGAGTCGTCGGTCATCCTCATGACGCTCCACACGGCCAAGGGCCTCGAGTACCCGGCCGTGTTCCTCATCGGCCTCGAGGACGGCGTGTTCCCGCACCTGCGCAGCCTCGGCGAGCCCGACGAGCTCGAGGAGGAGCGCCGCCTCTGCTACGTCGGCATCACCCGGGCCCGCGAGCGGCTCTACCTCACGAACGCCTGGTGCCGCACCCTGTGGGGCTCGACCCAGTACAACCCGCCGAGCCGGTTCCTCAAGGAGATCCCCGAGGAGCTCATGACCATGGTCGAGGGTGGCCGGCGCACGTCGACCCACGCTCGCGATCGGGGCTTCGGGTTCGGCGGCGGCGGGGGTCGGAGCGGTGGTTCGAGCGGCACCGGCGCCGGGTGGGGGGGCGGCCGCGACGCCATCGCCGATGCGGCCTACCGCAGCGGGCAGCAGTCGACGCCGGCCAAGACCAAGGGCGCCGAGCAGCTCGGGCTCAGGACGGGCGACGACGTCGTCCACGGGAAGTTCGGCGAGGGCGTGATCATCGACATCATCGGCGAGGGCGACAAGGCCGAGGCCGTCGTGCGCTTCCCCGGTGTCGGCGAGAAGCGGTTGCTCCTGGCCTGGGCCCCGCTGAAGAAGGCCTAGAGCCCGTCGCTAGAAGGCGACGTCGGCGACGATGACGCCGTCGGCCGGCGACGAGTCCGGTGCGGCCACCGCCGGCCGCATCGGCAGCAGGCGACCCGCGCCGGTCTCGGCCGCTTCGAGCTGGGCGACGACCGAGCGGGCCACGACGCTCGACATCATGATCGTGAGGTGGCCGAGGTCCTTGACCAGGATGTTCGTCGCCTTGAGTGCGGGGTGGCGCAACATGGCCGACGGAGCGGGCTGGATCAGCGCGTCGAGGTTCGAATAGAAGGCGACCCAGCGCACCGAGGTACCCCGCTCGACGCTCGCGGCCAGCCGCCGCATCACCGTCGAACCGGGGCGCAGGTCGCGGGCGCCGGCCCCGATGCCGGCCAGTGCGGTCACAGTGCCCTCGTGAGGCGAGGCGATGGTCACGGCGCTGTCGACGAAGCGGTGCCCGCCGAGCTCCTGGACGTAGTACCGGAGGAGGACCCCACCCATGGAGTGCCCGACGACGTGGACCTTCTCGGCGCCGGTGACTTGTCGGATCTCGTCGACCCGGTGGGCGAGGCGGGACGCCAGCTCGGCGACGCCCTCGCGTCCGTAGGCGACGTAGTTCATGGTGTGCACGCTCGTGAACCCGGCCTGGCGGAGGCTGCGGTCGAGCAGGAACCAGCCGGACCGGTTGTGGCCATAGCCGTGCACGAGGAGCACAGGGGTGTCGTGGGTGGTGTCACCGTGGGGTCGGCCGGTGCTGAGGGCGGCCTCGGCGATCCCGAGCGGGTACCGGGCGACGCACTTCGCCGCGCTCATCGCCTCGCGTGCGAGGCCGACGTAGGTCTGCGGCCGGCGGAGTGCGGTGGCGAGGACGCCCATTGCTTCCATCATCGATTGCCTACCCGAGCGCCTGAAGCGCCAAAGCCGACCATTCACCGAATGGCCCGCTCGAACTAGCTCGCCGCCGTCCGAAGGTCGATGATGACGGCGCGGCGGTCGTCGACCTCGCCGGGGTAGGTCCGCACGCCGGCGCCGTCGGCGGGGATCTCGTCGTCCCCGCACGGGTCGAGGAACACCCGGTCCCGGCGGTTCCACTGCAGGATGCACCGCTCTTCCGCGGAGCGCTCGGGGCGTAGGCGTCGAGGGCGAACCAGCCCTTGGCCTCGTCGTTCCCGAGGTGCTGGACGTAGATCTCCCGCCCGGGACGCTTCGTCAACGGATCCTTGAACAGGATCGGGCCGTCCCGGCGGATGGCCCACGCGAAGACGTCGGACCGGCCGACCTCGAAGCGCGAGCGCCCCAGGTTCACCTCGTCCGGTCGTTGCGATGCGAACCGCACGACGAGCAGCACCATGACGGCCGTGACGGCGACGCCGAGGAGCGAGGCCACCACGATCAACCGCGTCCGGCGGGGGTTGCGGACGCGGGGCAGGTTCGGGACGGTCACGCTCGAGCCGAGTGGGGGGTGCGGAGAGGCACCTGGGTAGTATTCCTGCCCGTGAACAGGCCGTATCGCGTGGTGGTCGCCAAGCCCGGCCTCGACGGCCACGACCGCGGCGCCAAGGTGATCTCGATGGCCCTCCGCGACGCCGGCTTCGAGGTCATCTACACCGGTCTGCACCAGACCCCCGAACAGGTGGTCGAGGCGGTGATCCAGGAGGATGCCGATGCCGTCGGGCTGTCGCTCCTCTCGGGCGCCCACATGACCCTGTTCCCCCGGGTGATCGGCGCGCTGAAGGAACGGGGCGCGGACGACGTGCTCGTCTTCGGCGGCGGCATCATCCCCGACGCCGACATCCCCAAGCTGGGAGACATCGGCGTGGCCAAGATCTTCACCCCCGGCGCCTCGATCGCCTCCATCACGGAGTGGCTCGAGTCCGCCCTCGACGAGCGCGAAGGGACATCCTCCTAGTGGACCTGTTCGAGTACCAGGGCAAGCAGTACTTCGCCCGCTACGACATCCCCGTGTCGGCCGGCGGCGTGGCCCGCACGGTCGAGGAGGCGGTGGCCGAGGCCGGCAAGGCCGGCTACCCGGTGGTCGTCAAGGCCCAGGTCCAGGTCGGTGGTCGCGGCAAGGCCGGCGGCGTGAAGCTGGCCAAGGACGAGGCCGAGGTGCGCGAGCACGCCGGCAACATCCTCGGCCTCGACATCAAGGGCCACGTGGTGAAGATCCTCTGGGTCGAGCACGCGTCGGACATCGCCGAGGAGTACTACGCGTCGTTCACCCTCGACCGCTCGGCCAAGAAGCACCTCGGCATGCTGTCGGCCGAGGGCGGGGTGGAGATCGAGGTCGTGGCCGAGAGCAACCCGGACGCCATCGCCAAGATCCACATCGATCCGGTGGACGGGCTCACCCCGGAGGCGGCCCGCGCCTGGGTCGAGAGCGCCGGCCTGAACCCGGACGCCACGGACGGCGCCGTCGACATCCTCGTCAAGCTCTACCGCTGCTACACCGAGGGCGACTGCGACCTGGCCGAGATCAACCCGCTGATCCTCACGCCCGAGGGCAAGGTCCACGCCCTCGACGCCAAGGTCACCCTCGACGAGAACGCCGCCTACCGGCATCCCGAGTGGGACGAGTACCGCGGCATCGCCGCGATGGATCCCCGCGAGGAGCTGGCCGCGTCGAAGGGCCTGCAGTACGTCGGCCTCGACGGGGACGTCGGCATCATCGCCAACGGGGCCGGACTCGCCATGTCGACCTGCGATGTCGTCAACCAGGTCGGCGGCGCGCCGGCCAACTTCTTGGACATCGGCGGCGGTGCGTCGGCCGAGGTCATGGCCAACGCCCTCGAGGTCATCAACGCCGACGAGAAGGTGAAGTCCATCTTCATCAACATCTTCGGTGGCATCACCAAGGGCGAGGACGTTGCGAACGGCATCGTCCAGGCCCTCGGTCGCGTCGACATCAAGGCCCCGATCGTGATCCGCCTCGACGGCACCAACGCCGAGCAGGGGCGGGAGATCCTGAAGTCCCACGAGTCGGCGACGCTGATCTCGCAGCCGACCATGTTGGGAGCGGCCAAGAAGGCCGTCGAGCTCGCCGGAGGCAACGCCTGATGTCCATCTTCGTCAACAAGGACACCAAGGTCATCGTCCAGGGCATCACCGGTTCGCAGGGCCGGTTCTACGCCCTCCGCAACCGTGACTACGGAACACAGGTCGTCGGCGGCACGTCGCCGAAGAAGGCCGGCACCGACGTCGAGGGCCTCCCCGTCTTCGCCACCGTGGCCGAGGCCAAGGAGAAGACCGGCGCGACGTGCTCGATGATCCTCGTGCCCGCCCCCGGTGCCGCCGCCGCCGTGCGCGAGGCCGCGGAAGCGGAGATGGAGCTGGTGATCTGCCTCACCGAGGGCGTCCCCGCCCAGGACGAGGCCGCCTACTTCAACGAGGTGAAGCGCAACCACCCGAACGTTCGCCTGCTCGGGCCGAACTGCCCCGGGCTCGTCACGGTCGGCGAGTGCAACATCGGCTTCATCCCGGCCGAGGTGGCCCTGCCCGGTGGCCCCGTCGGGATCGTCTCGCGCTCGGGCACCCTCACCTATCAGGCCCTGGCCGAGCTCGGCGAGAAGGGCATCGGCGTCACGACGTGCGTCGGCATCGGCGGTGACCCCGTGCCCGGCACGTCGTTCATCGATTGCCTCGAGGCCTTCGAGGCCGATCCCGACACCAAGGCCGTGATCATGTTCGGCGAGATCGGCGGCACGGCCGAGGAAGAAGCGGCCGACTTCATCAAGGCGAACATGTCGAAGCCCGTCGCCGCCTACGTGGCCGGCGTGACGGCGCCCCCCGGCAAGAAGATGGGCCACGCCGGCGCCATCGTGTCGGGTGGCAAGGGCACGGCCCAGGGGAAGATGGATGCGCTCCGGGCGGCCGGCGTGGCCGTCGGCCTCAACCCCACCGAGGTCGGCGACCTGATCGCCGACATCGTCAAAGGCCTGTAGCCCCTCGGCGGCGGTCGCGCCAGCGCGCGGTGCCGTGTGCGGTCCAGCGACCCGCGCCGCCCTGGTACTGGCTCCAGGCGTTCCATGCGGCGCGGTTGGCTCCGGTCATGGTCGAATGCTGGCATGGCGTCCATCGAGCTCAACGGCGATCTCGTCATGCTCCGGACCTTCGGACCAGAGGACGAGACTGCGATCGTCGGCATCCTCACGGCGCCGGAGAACGCCGAGTGGTGGCCGGGCTACGACGTCGACCGGGCCCGCCGGGAGTACTTCACCGAGCCGGACGGGGAAGCGGCCCACTACGCCATCCAGCACGAGGGGCTCGTCGTCGGGTTGATCCAGTCCTACGAGGAGACCGACCCCGACTACCGGCACGCCGGCATCGATGTGGTGCTGGCGCCGTCGGCCACCGACCGCGGCCTCGGCACCGACGCCGTGCGGACCCTGGCCCGACACCTGCTCGAGACCGAGGGCCATCACCGTCTCGTCATCGATCCGGCGGCTGCGAACGCTCGGGCCATCCGGTGCTACGAGAAGGTCGGGTTCCGGCCCGTCGGCGTGATGCGCCAGTACGAGACCGACGGTCGGGGCGGCTGGCGCGACGCGCTGCTGATGGACCTGCTCCGGTCGGAGCTGGTCTGACCGCCCCCTAACGTGGCGGCGATGCGACGCCGCCTCCTGGGAACGCTGGTCGCCGCCTTCGCCCTTCTGGGCGCAGCCTGCTCGAGCGGGGGGAGACCGAGTCGGCCCGGCCACCGGCCGGGGAGCCCACGTCGACGTCGCCGTCGACGTCGACCACGGCGCCTTCGGAGACGACCACCGAGGTGCCCACCACGTCGGCGCCGCTGCCGTCGACGACGACGGCACCGCCGTCACCGCAGACGCTCACCGCCGGCCCCCAGCCGAAAGCGGTCCTGTCGCCGGGCGGGGTCGTCGTGCCCGTGCTCGGGCGCGGCGAGAACGGCCTCGAGGTCGGTACCCCGTGCGGGCGAACGGCGACGCTCCGGACGGGGACGCCGCTCGAGGGCGTGGTCGTCCTCGACGCCGGCCACGGGGGCGTGGAGCCGGGAGCGGTGGGCCCGGCCGGCCTCGAGGAGCGCCATCTCAACCTCGCCGTCACCCAGGCGGCCAAGGCCGCGCTCGAGGCGAGCGGCGTGCCCACCGTCCTCACCCGCAGCGGCGACTACCGGATCACGCTCGAGGCCCGGGCGAAGATCGTCGACGCGGTCAAGCCGAAGGCGTTCGTGTCGGTGCACTACAACGCCGAGCCCGACGGTCCCCGAGAGGGCCCCGGTAGCGAGACCTACTACCAGACCAAGGGAGCGTCGGCAGCGGAGTCGAAGCGACTGGCCGGACTTCTCTACGAAGAGGTCGTGAAGGCGATGTCGCAGTACACCGGGATCGCCTGGGTGGCCGACCGGGACGCCGGCGCCAAGTTCCGGATCTCGAGCACGGGCAACGACTACTACGGGATCCTCCGCCGCACCCAGGGCACGCCCGCATCGCTCGCCGAGCTCGGGTTCGTCTCCAACCCGCCCGAGGAGGCCCTGTACGCGCGCCCGGAGGTGCAGCGGGTGGCGGGGGAAGCGGTCGCCGCCGGGATCCTCCGCTTCCTCCGCACGCCGGATCCCGGATCCGGCTTCGTCGAGCCCTACCCGCGAGCAGCCGGCCGGTGGCGGCGGCGGCGCGGACAATTGCCAGGATCCCACCCTGTGACCCTCCGGTAGGCTCCGGCCAGTGAGGCTGAGGGTCGCGGCACTGGCATCGGGGACGGGCACCATCCTCGAGGCCATCCTCGCCGCCGGGCTCGACCTCGACCTGGTCGTCACCGACCGGCGCTGCCGGGCTCTCGAGCTGGCCGATGCCCACGGGGTGCGGGCCGAGCTCGTCGAGCGGACCGACTTCGGTCCCGGCTTCGACCGCGACGCCTACAGCGACGAGGTCGTGGCCGTGCTGCAGAAGCACGACGTCGACGTCGTGGTGATGGCCGGCTTCGGCACGGTCATCCCCAAGGCCGTCGCGTCCTTCCCAGGCCGGATGGTCAACACCCATCCGGCGCTCCTCCCGAGCTTCAAGGGATGGCACGCCGTGCGGGATGCGCTGGCCTACGGCGTGAAGGTCACCGGCTGCACGGTGCACGTGGTGACCGAGGAGATGGACGTCGGGCCGATCCTGGCCCAGGCCGCCGTCGAGGTGCGCCCCGGCGACACCGAGGAGACGCTGCACGAGCGGATCAAGGCCGTCGAGCGCCAGCTGTTCCCGGAGACGATCAAGCAGTTCCTGGATGCACTCGACGAGAGGACGGACGGATGAGGGCGTTGCTCTCGGTGTGGGACAAGACGGGGCTCGAGGCCTTCGCGAAGGGGCTCGTCGCCCTCAGGTACGAGCTCGTGTCGAGCGGCGGGACATCGAAGTTCCTCGCCGAGCACGACATCCCGCACGTCGAGGTGTCGGCGGTGACGGGCGCCCCGGAGATGCTCGGCGGACGCGTCAAGACCCTGCACCCGAAGATCCACGGCGGGATCCTCGCCGACGCCTCGAAGCCCGACCACCTGGCCGACCTCGAGGCCAACGGGATCGAGCGCATCGATCTGGTGGTCTGCAACCTCTATCCGTTCCGTGAGCAGCCGGGCATCGAGATGATCGACGTCGGGGGCCCGACGATGGTCCGCGCGGCAGCCAAGAACCACGCCCACGTCGCGGTCCTGGTCGAGCCGGGCGACTACGGCCCGGTGCTCGACGAGCTGCGTCGCGAGGGGGCGCTGAGCGAGGCCACCCGCCGCCGGCTCGCCCGCACCGCCTTCGCGCACACCGCGGCGTACGACGCCGCCATCGTGACCTGGCTCGACGGCGATGAGCCGCTGCCCGAGTCCATCCACCTCGCCCTCGAGCGGACCGACGAGAAGCTCCGCTACGGGGAGAACCCGCACCAACAGGGCGCGCGCTACCGCAGCGTGGGGCGCACGAGTTGGTGGGACTCCGTCGAGCAGTTCAGCGGCCTCGCGCTGAGCTACCTGAACCTCTACGACACCGAGGCGGCGTGGCAGCTCGTCCACGACCTCGGGAGCGAACCCGCGTGCGCCATCATCAAGCACGCCAACCCCTGCGGCGCGGCCATGGGCGCGTCGCTGGCGGAGGCCTACGGACGGGCGCTGGCCGCGGACGAGAAGTCCGCCTTCGGGGGCATCGTCGCGCTGAACGGCCCCGTGACCGACGCCGTGGCCGACGCCATCGTCGCCGGACCCCAGGCCGACGTGATCATCGCCCCCGGCTACGAGGAAGGAACCGTCGAGAAACTGATCGGCCGCCGCAAGGCGACCCGTCTCCTGCGGGCCGACGCCCCGGCGGCGGAACCGTTCCACTTCCGCCAGATCGGGGGCGGGTTCCTGGTGCAGGAGCCGCACCACTTCGCCTCCTCGCGGGAGGAGTGGCGGGTCGTCTCGACGCGACAGCCGACGGAGCCCGAGTGGCGGGACGCCGAGCTGGCCTGGCGCCTCGGCGGCTACGTGAAGTCGAACTCGATCGTGCTCGTCGCCGGAGGCCAGGCGGTGGGCATCGGCGCCGGCCAGCAGAGCCGGGTGGATGCCGCGGAGATCGCGGCGAAGAAGGCGGCCGGCCGGGCCGAAGGTGGCGCCTGCGCCAGCGACGCCTTCTACCCCTTCCGCGACGGCATCGACGCCGCCGCTTCCGCCGGTGTCGCCGTCGTCATCCAGCCCGGCGGATCCATGCGCGACGACGAGATCATCGCCGCCGCCGACGAGCTGGGCCTCGCCATGGTCTTCACCGGCGAGCGGCACTTCTTCCACTGACGAGGGGTTCTTCATGACTGCACGACTGCTACCGGGCGGGCCCGTCGCCGAGGCGGTGCTGGCCGACGTCCAGCTCCGCGTCGAGAAGCTGCGGGAGGCGGGGGTGGTGCCGTCGCTGGCCACGATCCTCGTCGGTGACGACGACGCCAGCGAGGGCTACATCCGCCTCAAGCAACGGCGGGCGGGGGACCTCGGATTCGAGTCGCCCCACACGCACCTGCCCAACGACGCCACCCAGGCCGATGTCGAAGGTGCCATCCGGGGCTACAGCTCCGACCCGGCGGTCCATGCCGTCCTCGTCCAGTACCCGATCCCGGGCCACCTCGACTACGACGCCGCCATCGCCGTGCTCGACCCGGACAAGGACGTCGACGCCGCGCACCCGCAGAACATGGGTCGCCTCGCCCTCGGCATGCCGGGTCCGACGCCGTGCACCCCCGCCGGCATCGAAGCGTTGCTGGCGCACCACGACGTCGCGGTGTCGGGCCGCCACGTCGTCATCCTCGGACGGGGCGCGACGCTCGGGCGTCCGCTCGCCCTCCTCCTGAGCCAGAAGCGGCCGACGGCGAACGCGGCCGTGACCGTCGTCCACACCGGCGTCCCGAACTGGGCCGACTACACCCGCGAGGCCGAGATCCTGATCGCCGCCGCGGGTGTTCCCGGCATCATCCAGCCCGAGCACGTGAAGCCGGGGGCGACGGTGATCGGCGGCGGCGTCCGCTACCGGGGCCGCACGCTCCTGCCCGACGTCGACGAGTCGTGCGAGGAGGTCGCCGGCGCCATCACGCCTCGCGTCGGCGGCGTCGGCCCGACCACCATCGCCATGCTGTTCCGCAACGCCATCGAGTCCGCGGAACGTCAGAGCGCATGACGAAGATCGCCGACCTGCTGGCGGCGGGGAAGACGTTCTCCGTCGAGTTCCCGGCGCCGAAGACGCCGGGAATGCTCCGCCAGATGGAGAAGGCCGTGCTCGAGCTGGCGCCGTTCGCGCCGTCGTTCGCGTCGGTGACCTACGGCGCCGGCGGCTCGACCAAGGACGGGACCCTGGAGGCCGTCCTCTACGTCCACCACAACACCGATCTCGTCGTGATGCCGCATCTGACGTGCGCCGGCCAGACCCACGCCGACGTGCTCGGTCTCGTCGAGCGGTACCGCGACGAGGGCATCGAGAACCTGCTCGCCCTCGCCGGCGACCCCCCACTCGACGGGAACGTCGTGGGTGACTTCCGGTATGCCGTCGAGCTCATCGATCTGGCCCACGAGCACGCCGAGTTCACCATCGCCGTGTCCGCCTTCCCCGAGGTCCACCCGAACTCACCGTCCCGGGAGGAGGATCGCCGCCGGCTCGCCGACAAGCTCGGCAGGGCCGACTTCGGCATCACCCAGTTCTTCTGGACGGCGGACCACTACTTCCGGATGCGGGACGAGCTCGACGCCATCGGCTGCACGACACCGGTGATCCCGAGCCTCTTCCCGATCGGCAACATCGAAGTCGCCCGCCGGATCACCGGCATGAACGGCGCCGAGTGGCCGGGATGGCTCGAGGACCGACTCTCGGCCGTCGCCGATGATCCCGACGGCATCCGGCGCGTCGGCATCGAGGTCGCCACGGAGATCGGCGCCGACCTCCTCGCGCAGGACCCGCCCGGCCTGCACCTCTACACCCTCAACCGCTCGGAGGCCGTCTCCGAGATCTGGCGCAACCTCGGCCTCGACGACCTCCGCCGCTCCTGACCGGCCGCGGCCCGACGGGGCTGCGGCTGGAACTAGGCCATGGCCTTCTGCAGGTTGCGATCGAGGGCGTCGAGGAAGTCCTCGGTGGTGAGCCACGTCGCCGGCGCCTGGAGATCAGCAGGGCGAGGTCCTTGGTCATCTGCGCCGCTCTCGACCGTCTCGACGCAGACCTGCTCGAGCGTCTCGGCGAACGCGGTGACGTCGGGCGTGCCGTCGAGCTTGCCGCGGAAGTCGAGGCCCTGGGTCCAGGCGAAGATCGACGCGATCGGGTTCGTCGAGGTCTTGTTGCCCTTCTGGTGCTCGCGGTAGTGGCGGGTGACCGTGCCGTGGGCGGCCTCGGCCTCGCACGTCTTGCCGTCCGGGGTCATCAGCACCGAGGTCATGAGGCCGAGCGAGCCGAAGCCCTGGGCGACGGTGTCGGACTGCACGTCGCCGTCGTAGTTCTTGCAGGCCCACACGTAGCCGCCCTCCCACTTCATCGCCGCGGCGACCATGTCGTCGATGAGGCGGTGCTCGTAGGTGATGCCGGCGGCGTCGAAGTCGGCCTTGAACTCGGCTCTCGAAGATCTCCTGGAAGAGGTCCTTGAACTGGCCGTCGTAGGCCTTGAGGATCGTGTTCTTGGTCGACAGGTAGCACCGGGTAGCTCGCGGTCGAGGCCGTAGCGCAGCGAGGCCCGGGCGAAGTCGCGGATCGAGTCGTTGTAGTTGTACATGCCCATGGCGACGCCGCCGCCGGTGTACTTGGCGACCTCGAAGCTCCATCGGCTCGCCGCCGTCGTCCGGCGTGTAGGTCATCGTGACCGTGCCGGGGCCGGGGACCTTGAAGTCGGTGGCCTTGTACTGGTCGCCGTGGGCGTGGCGGCCGATGACGATCGGCTTGGTCCAGCCCGGCACCAGGCGCGGGATGTTCGAGCAGATGATCGGCTCGCGGAAGACGACGCCGCCGAGGATGTTGCGGATGGTGCCGTTGGGCGACTTCCACATCTTCTTCAGGCCGAACTCCTCGACGCGCGCCTCGTCGGGCGTGATCGTGGCGCACTTCACGCCGACGCCGTGCTGCTTGATGGCGTTGGCCGAGTCGATGGTGACCTGGTCGTCGGTGGCGTCGCGGTGCTCGATGCCGAGGTCGTAGTAGTCGAGCTCGACGTCGAGGTACGGGAGGATCAGCTTGTCCTTGATGAACTGCCAGATGATGCGGGTCATCTCGTCGCCGTCGAGCTCGACGACCGGGTTCTGCGACCTTGATCTTCGCCATGGAGGGCGAGGCTAGTTGCCGGTCTTGGGCACCTCGACCTGGACGTCCCGGCCGACCTGCAAGAGCTTGAAG
>CAVSUD010000016.1:0-180149 GCA_963731055.1 uncultured Actinomycetes bacterium
TCTGTTTATGTACTCGTCTCCTTGGTTCGATTACGTATTGCTATGGTGCCAGCGGTGCACATTTCGACGGACGGCGCGCAGCTCGCTCGCTGTCGGAGGAGAACACGATGCTACGCCGCTTGCACTCGATCGCGTTGGTGACAGCGATCGCCCTGTTGGTCACTGCCCTTGGCGCAAGTGCGGCAGGCAGACGACGACCGGAGTCGTCAATTGGTGTACCCGTGTTCGCGCCGAATACCGCTGACCTCGCAGGAGCGACCGCAAGCCTGGCCACGACCCCGACCGGCCATCGAGCGCTGGCTGACTTCATCGAGAGCTCAACCGGGACCACGTCCATCTCGTCGGTGTCGTTGACAGCTGCAATGGACGTTGCGTCCCGCACGCCGTTCCTTGGGACGCAGCCGCCGGTCTCGCGCTGGGTCATCAAGGTCGCCGACTCGGAGGTGTTGGTCCTCGACCACTACATCAACGCTCAGTCGCAAGCTCTACGCGTTGAGCCTGATGTCCGCTGGCCTCGGCGGCTCGGACCGACCGAACTATCTCACCGTGACGGGCACGCCGGCGGCCGACGGATCCCTGAGCATCGTGGGTACGACGGTGGAGTGGAACCACAGCCCCGGTTGTCGCTGCGCCGTCCGCGGGCCTCGCCGCGAGCAAGTGTGGAATCGCGTACTCAACTGACTGCCAAAACACGAAGAATTTGGCCACGAACCTCGATCCGATCTGTCGGAATGCTGTTCGTTCGTGCCGGATCCTGGGATCAGCGACGAGCTTCAGCGAGGTTCATGCGAGGGAGGCCTGGGCCTAGGACTTCTGCTCTTTAGAGGGAGTGCCTTCAGATCATCGACAACTGTGGAAGCGGGACAAGCCCAGGAAACTCGCCCTCGCAGTTCAACATCACGAGTACAAACTGCACCGCAGCGTGGTTCCTTGCACACTGACCGCGCTCGGGTCAAACGACCACGAGTCAAGCACCGGATCGAATCAGGTCCTGATCTGGTATCGCCCATCCCCGGTGGCTCGCAGCTCTACCTGTCGTCCGACTGTTTCTCCGACCAAGCTGACGCAGGTGGGTCCGTACCAGGTGTGGCGACTCGAGAACGTCCCTTCTTTGCTCCCGCCGGCGCTCAGTGCGCTACGAGCGTCTTCTTCTGCGCCGACTTCTCGTGGGCTGACGGTGGCAGAAACGTCGACTCCACGACGTCGCCGAAGACGCCTGCCTGTTGAGAGCCGCCGTGCTGGTCGCGCTCAGCCTCCTCGCAGTTCTCTGCTGCGCCTGCGGCGATCGGGTTGACTCGTCAGCGTTCTGCGAACGGTGGAGCGCCGTAACTGAGATCGGCCTCGGCGCTTAATGCCCCGTCCGCCGCTGAGAGTACCGACGACGTGCGCACGACGTCGCCGACCTTCGCCGACTCGCGAATCAGTCGAATGACTCGTCGCTACGGCGGTATCTGTAGGACTGGCTCGAAGGGGCAAAGTCCGTCGTTGCCGAGACCGCTCACGATGGTGCCGCCAGCGAAGACTCGCTACGCAGATTTCGCAGCGGTGCCAACGGACTCGCTACCAAGTGTGGGGCCAGCGGTCGCTGATGAACCGTCGTCGGAGCGCCAGCGAAGGGGTCAATCAGGCGATGAACCGATCGGTCCAGTTGGGAGCCCCCATCGCGTGCTGAAAAAAGCACGCACCACGGGACCAACGTCGCACCGACAACCCCCGCCCATCCCGATCTCCCGTGAGTCGGCACTCAAGCGTGAGGACGACGGCGCCAGAAGAAGGCCACGACGCTCCGGAGGCTCGTCCAACATGTCATCCATGGCCATCAGACGGCGCAATTCGACGACACCAGTGGTCGAATCGGGGCTGGGGTCGTGCCCGGAACTTGCTCTACGAGGAAACCTGACCTCATCGACCTCCCCTTCACCCGGCCACAACTGTCTCGCACAGTCGCACTCGTTCATCGCTCCGTTTTACGGGCCTGTCGCCGGCCGTCGCCGAACTCACCGCGGCGATTGAAGTCGATGTCGCCTACGGCGACCGTCCAGGGCCAGTCCGACCAATCTGCTAAGTCGCCGGCACCCATCAAGACACAAACCAGACAAGGTGGCGGCAGCCAGGTCTCCGCTGTCCAGCGATAGCAATAAACGCCTTGGTGCCCCACAACGCTCGCCGCCAAGGTGCTCCAGGGGCGCCCCGGAAGGGCCGGTGCGAGACGCTCTGGGGTTGGAGCGCGACTGCCGCCCCAATAACCCGCCAGTCGAGGCTGTGTCAACCGCGGAAGCCGCCCGTACCTCGAACGCTTAGACCCGATTCCGCTGCGTCGGGGCATCGAGGATCACGCCGAGGGTGGCCGCGGCTTGGGCGTCCACAGCAGCCAACGCATGGGCATAGACCTTCGAGGGTCATTGCGGGGTTCGCATGCCCAAGGCGGTTGGCCACGGTTCGAACATCGGTCCCCGCTCCGATCGCCGTCGTCGCGCTCCAGTGGCGTAGGTCATGAAGGCGCCACCGAGGCTCGATGCCCGCCGCCTCGCGTGCGTGCCGCCACCACCAGCTGATGGCGTCAGGGCTCGGCGGACGGTCGCCGACCGCGAGCATCCACGGACCGAGTTCCTCCCGCTCCGCCCGGAGCGACTCGATAAGAGCGATCGTTCCTACATCGACGGTCACCGTGCGGATACGTCGGGTCTTGGTCGCGTCACGTTGGAGGATCGGCGGTCTCGGCGCGCCCTTCGTCCCTTGGTGCTTCACGACGATCTGGGCACCGACTGTCAGGAGCTCGCCGCGGACATCCGTCCACTGCAGCGCTGCGAGCTCGGCACGTCGTGCTCCCGTTGCTGCCACGATCCGGAAGGCGAGCGCAGCAGCTTCGTGGGGCGCAGCGGCAATCGCAGCGGCGACGATCTCATCCGGCATCGGTGCCCGCTCGCTTGCACGTTCTCCGGTAGCCGTAGCCAGGGATGCGGGGTTGCGGGAGATCCAACCCCATCGAACCGCTTGGGTCATCGCCGCCCGCAGGACTTGGAGGCGGTTGTGGATGCTCGCTCGACCGACGCCCGCAAGCCGCATGTCGAGGATCCACCGGTCGACGTCCTCCACCGTGATCGAGTTCACCCGGCGGCGCCCCAGCGGCGAGCCTGCGATGAGGGCGGCACGGCTCGCCTGGTTCGAGATCGTCGACGGAGTCCAGCGATCGAAGTTGAGTTCCTGCCAGACGTCGAGGAGGGCCGCCACGGTCTGTCCGCCTGCCGGCGACGGCTCGTCGACGATGAGGCCGGCGGCGACCCGTTCCGCCGCTCGACGTCCTCCCCGGACAACCCGACTGATCTGCATCGGTCGGCCCTTGGCGTTGCGACCGAGGAACACCCGGACTTCCCAGACACCGGCTCCCGTTCCCGCAGACTCGCCATACGACCGAGGATAGTAGGGATGGGAGTAGGGATGAAGGGCTAATTCGCCTCCAGCCTCCGAAGCCCAAATATGCTAGCCGAGCAGGCGTTTCGCCATCACGACCCGTCTGGATCTGGTTGGTGCCTTCGTAGATCTGGGTGATCTTGGCGTCGCGCATGAAGCGCTCCATCGGGAACTCCTTGGTGTAGCCGTAGCCACCCAGGAGCTGCACGCCATCGGTCGTGACCGACATGGCGGTGTCCGATGCGAAGCACTTGGCCATCGCGCCGGCCATGGTCAGCTCCTTGCGAGGGTCGCCCTCGTCGATCAGCGAACAGGCCTTGTGCACGAGGAGCCGGGCCGCCTCGGTGCGCATGGCCATGTCGGCCAGCATGAACTGCAGGCCCTGGAACTCGGCCAAGGGCTGGCCGAACTGGCGGCGCTGCTTGAGGTATCCGGCCGCGTAGTCGATGGCCCCCTGGGCGATCCCCACGGCCTGGGCGCCGATGCCCGGACGGGAGCGGTCGAGGGTCCCCATGGCCAGGTAGAAGCCCTCGCCCTCCTCACCGATGCGGTTCTCCACCGGCACCCGCACGTCACTCAGCACGATCTCGCCGGTGGGCGAGCCGCGCACCCCGAGCTTCTTCTCGAGCTTGCCGACCTCGACGCCCCACTCCTTCTCCACGACGAAGCACGAGATGCCGCGGTGGCCGGCGGTTGGATCGGTCTTGGCGAAGACGGTGAAGACCGACGAGACGCTCGAGCCGGTGATCCAGTACTTCGATCCGTTCAGGACGTAGGAGTCGCCGTCGCGCACCGCCCGCGTCTTCATCCCGGCGACGTCGGAGCCGGCGTCGGGCTCGGAGAGGCAATACGACGCCTGCCACTCCCCGGACGCGATCTTCGGGAGGTACCGGGCCTTGAGCTCCTCGCTCCCCCACTCCATCACCGGGATCATCCCGAGCTTGGAGATGATCATCGTCAGCGCCGTGGAGGCGCACACCCGCGCCAGCTCCTCGACCATGATCGCCTGGGTGACCTGGTCGGCGCCGGCGCCCCCGTAGGCGACCGGGATCCCCAGCGCGGGGAGCTCCATGGCCCGGCACGCCTCGAAGTTCTCCCACGAGAACTCTCCCTGCTCGTCGACCTCGGCGGCCCGCGGGCCGATCTTGTCCTCGGCGAACTGACGGAGGACGGCTCGGAACTCCTGCTGCTCGTCGGTCAGGGTGAAGGCGGACACCCCCGTAGTCTTGCCGCGTGTCGGGAGCGGCCCTGGTGGCGCAGTGCACGGGCGGTGGTGCCTGCGAGCTGCCGACCGGCCTGCCCTGGTACTTCGGCCTCGCCGTCGGCGTGATCTGGCTCGCGCTCGTCGTCGGCGCGATCGGCATCGGCCGCCGCCTGCTGGCCCGCCGGTTCGAGCGTCGCCGCCGGGAGAGCGACCAACTCGCGCTCGGACGCGCGACGTCGACGACCGAGATCGAGCGCTGGTAGAACGGGGCCATGGCCCGCCTCCCCCTCGTCGACCCCGACGATCCCGATGCCGATCCGAAGGCCGCCGCCCTCCTCGGGCTCGTGCGGGCCGGCCTGTCGGGCAGCGAGTCGCTGCCTTGGACCGACATCAACGTGTACCGGGCCATGGCGAACCACCCGGACGCCCTCGAAGGCATCCTCACCTTCGGCGGGCGGGTGTACCAGGGCGGGTCGCTCAGCCCGGGCCACCGGGAGCTGGCCTACCTCGGCGCCTCGGTCGCCAACGACTGCCACTACTGAATCCCGACGCACGTGGTGCTCGGTCGGAGCGCCGGACTGACGGAGGAGAAGCTGGCCCGCATCGGGGACGACCCGTTGCCGGACGGCGTCTACACCGACGACGAACGGGCCGTCGTCGAATACGCGCAGCGGAGCACTCGGCTGGACCCGATCACCGACGACCTGTTCGCTCGCCTGCAGGCCCACTTCTCGCCGCGCCAGATCATGGACCTGTGCTTCACCGTCGGCCTGAGCAACCTGATCAACCGGTTCCATGCCACGTTCCTCACCGACGTCGATCCGGAGACGGGCGATGTCCTCGGGCCGGCCTGCCCGATGCCCATGGCGCCCGACCTGCAGGTCCGGGCGCAGCAGGGCTGGGAACGGTCGAGCGCTACCGGTTCGCCGCCAGGTGGGCCAGCAGGAGACGACTGAACTCCTCCGCCGCCTCCTCCGGCACCCAGTGGGAGACGCCCTCCAGGACCTCGAAGCGGTAGGGCCCGACCACATGACCGGCGGTCGCCTCCGCCGCCTCCCGTCCGAGGGCCATGTCCTCGGTGGACCACACGTAGAGGGTGGGGCTCTCGATCGGCCCCGGGTCGGGCAGATCCTCGAACCGCGTGGCCCGGTAGTAGTTGAGGGCACCGGTCATGGCGCCCGGCTGGCTCAGCACCCGGACATACTCCTCGACCGCCTCCGGCGCGGCGTTGGCGTGCAGGCCCCGGAGGGCGGCGGCGTCGTTCCCGAGGAAGAAGTCCTCGGCTTCGGCGCTCCGGAAGAAGTCGGCGTAGCCGGACCTCGTCGGCTGATCACCCCCCAGCTCGCCCCGGAGGGCGGCGGCGAAGGCGAGCGGGTGCGGCGTCGACGCCACGGTCAGGGTGCGGACCCGTTCGGGATGGGCTCCGGCGACGGCCCAGGCGATGGCCCCGCCCCAGTCGTGGCCGACGAGGTCGAACCGGTGCCCGCCGAGGTCATCGGCGACCGCCATGACGTCGGCCACGAGATGGTCGAGCGCGTAGGCATCGACCGGCCCGGGCCGGGCGCCGTCGGAGTACCCGCGCTGGTCGAAGGCGACGGCGCGGTGGCCGGCGTCGGCCAGGGACCGCATCACGGCCAGCCAGGACGCGGACGTCTGCGGGAACCCGTGGAGGAGCAGGACCAGGCGGCCGTCCTCCGGCCCGACGGCCCGGCCCCGGAAGCTCAGGCCGCCGCCGACGGCCATCTCGATGTCCTCGAACCCGATCGTTCCGCTCATGGCGGAACGTTACGTGGCGCTACTCGATGGGCTCGCCGACGAGCGGGAGCAGCAACGAGTGCCACACGCCGAGGCGGCTCTTGATCTCCGCCGGAGACAGCCCGAGGATGTCGTCGCGCACGAGGTCGGCGATGTCCCGTTGGTCCCAGTAGTCGTGCGAGGCGGCCATGAAGTAGCGGCCGGCGGAACTCGACGAGGTCGGCGGGCGCGCCGCCGAGGAACCCGAAGATCGTGAACGCGAACTCGAAGTCGTAGATGACCGGAGCCCGGCCGAACTTCGCGGCGCGGCGAAGCCCGACGCCGAGGCAGCCGGCGATGGCGTCCTCGATGTGCTCGCCGGACTGGACCTCGATGCGATCGGCGAATCGCTTGGCCAGCTTCAGGCCGTACCCCTGGTCGGGGCCGGTGTTGCCGAGCGAGCGACCGGCGGGCGGGCGCAGGCCCTCGAGCTCGCCGGGACGGGTCGCCGTCCACCGGTCCGGCGCCGGCAAGGGGTCGGTGGCACGCACCCGGTCCCGGGTGGAGACGGGGACGAAGTCAGGCTGGGCCATCGGTGGGCTCCTGGGTGGTGGTGTCGGCGGCGGTGCGGAGGCTGCGGAGCAGGCCGTAGACGATCGAGTCGCGACAGGGCCTGCCACGACGCCTCGATGATGTTCTCCGACACGCCGATGGTCGACCACGACCGTCTCGCCGTCGGTGGAGTCGATCAGCACCCGGGTGACCGCGCCGGTGCCCTTGTTGGTGTCGAGCACCCGCACCTTGTAGTCGGTCAGGTGGATGCTGCGCCAGCGCCGGGATAGCGCCTGGCCGATGGCCGTCGCGGAGGGCGCCGTCGAGGGCGTTGACCGGGCCGTTGCCCTCGGCGGTGGCGATGATCCGCTCGCCGCCGACGTGCGACCTTGACCGTGGCCTCGGTGACGGACGTCGCCGTCGCCCTGCTCGTCGATGATGACCCGGAAGCGACTCGAGCTCGAAGAAGTCCTGCTTCCAGCCGGTCGCCGTCGCGCATGAGCAGCTCGAGCGAGCCGTCGGCCGCCTCGAAGTGGTAGCCCTCGTGCTCGAGGTCCTTGAGCTGGTCGAGCACCTCGCCGAGCTGCTGGCCCGTCGAGCTCGAGGCCGAGCTCCTTGGCCTTGATCTGCGAGCGTCGACCGGCCGGCCAGCTCCTGACACCACGAAGCGGGTGCCGTTGCCGACCAGCTCGGGGTCGACGTGCTCGTAGGCGTCCTGGCGCCGGGCGATGGCGCTGACGTGTGCAGCCCGGCCTTGTGGGCGAAGGCCGAGGCGCCGACGTAGGGCTGCTGCGGAGTTCGGGGTGATGTTGACCAGCTCGGCGATGTGGTGCGACGACCGGCGGTGAGCCGCTCGAGCCGGTCGGCGGGGATCGTCTCGACGCCCATCTTCAGGGACGAGGTTGGGGATGATCGTGCGTGAGGTTGCAGTTGCCGGTGCGCTCGCCGTAGCCGTTGATCGCAGCCCTGCACCTGGGTGGCGCCGCCGCCGCACGCCGGCGAGGGCGTTGGCCACGCCGCAGCCGGTGTCGTCGTGGAAGTGGACGCCGACCGTGGCGTCGTCCGTGAAGTGGGCGACGACCTCGCGCACGACGTCCTCGCACCTCGTGGGGCAGCGAGCCGCCGTTGGTGTCGCACAGCACGAGCGTCTCGGCGCCCGCCTCGCTCGGCCGCCTCGAGCACCCGCAGGGAGAACTCGGGGTTGCGCTTGTAGCCGTCGAAGAAGTGCTCGGCGTCGAAGAAGCACCCGCAGGCCCGGCGCCCGCAGGAACGCGACCGAGTCGCGGACCATGGCCACGCCCTCGTCGAGCGTGGTCCGCAGCGCCTCGGTGACGTGGTAGTCCCAGCACTTGCCGACGATGCAGACGGCCGACGGTCCCGGCCTGCGACCAGGTTCGGCAGCGTCGGGTCGTCGTCGGCCTTGCCGCCCGGCCCGGCGGGTCGAGCCGAAGGCCACGAGCGTCGCGGTCGTGAGGTCGCAGCTCGCCGGCGCACGCGCTGCGAAGAACTCGTCGTCCTTGGGGTTGGCGCCGGGCCAGCCGCCCTCGATGTAGTGCACGCCGAGGTGGTCGAGCTGCTCGGCGATGCGCAGCTTGTCGTCGACGGTGAGGCGAGATGCCCTCGAGCTGGGACCCGTCCCGCAGCGTCGTGTCGTAGATCTCGACGTGCGGCCGGCGATGCCGCTCAGTCATCTGACATGCTCGTTCCAGTCCTTGTAGCGGTCGATCTCGCCGCGGACGGCGGCGAAGAACGTCTCCTGGATCTGGCGGGTGATCGGGCCCGGGGTCGCCGATCTCGCGGTCGTCGACCGAGCGGATCGGCACGACCTCGGCGGCGGTGCCGGACAGGAACGCCTCGTCGGCGGTGTAGAGGTCGGAGCGGAGGATGTTGCCGTCGACGTACCTCGATGCCGAGGTCGCGGGCGATCGTCATGCACCGAGTCCTGGGTGATGCCCTCGAGGGCGCCGGCCGATGACGGGCGGCGTGATGATCCGGCCGTTCTTGACGATGAAGATGTTCTCGCCGGTGCACTCGCGACACGTAGCCCTGGGGCGACAGCAGGACGGCCTCGTCGTAGCCGGCCTTGATGGCCTCGACCTTGGCCATCGACGAGTTGATGTACATGCCGGTGCCCTTGGCCGCCGGCGGCATGGCGTTCGGGTCGTGGCGCTGCCACGAGCAGATCTTCATGCGGACGCCGTTCTTGATGCCCTCGTCGCCGAGGTAGGCGCCCCACGGCCAGCACGGCGATCGACACGTTCGACCGGGCACGGCAGCGGGTTGAGGCCCATCTCGCCGTAGCCCAGGTAGACGAGCGGCCGGATGTAGCAGGCGTCGAGGCCGTTCTCCCGCACCGTCTCCTTGGTGGCCTCGATGAGCTCGTCGACGCGCGAACGGGATGTCGATGCATGAAGATCTTGGCGCTGTTGAACAGGCGCTCGATGTGGTCGCGTGAGCCGGAAGACGGCCGGGCCCTGGCGTCGTCTCGTAGGCCCGGATGCCCTCGAACACGCCGCAGCCGTAGTGCAGCGTGTGGGTGAGCACGTGGACCTTGGCGTCGTCCCAGGCGACGAGCTCGCCGTCCATCCAGATGCTTTCGACCTTCTGCGAGCGGCATGGTTCTCAGACCCTTTCTGCGACGAGGTCGCCGATGGTGGTCGGCGTGGGGCTCGGCGGCGAGCACGTCGGTCGACGGCCTTGCGGATGCGGGCGCCGGCGTCGGCCTCGCCCAGGAACTCGAGCAGCATCGCGGCCGGAGAGGATCTGCGAGCTGGCGTTGACCTGGTCGGTGCCGACGCTGTCGTGGGCCGAGCCGTGCACGGGCTCGAACATCGACGGCGCCGTCCGGTCGGGGTTGAGGTTGCCGGTGCCGGCGAAGCCCGACGCCGCCGGCGACGGCGCCGGCCAGGTCGGTGAGGATGTCGCCGAAGAGGTTGTCGGTGACGATCACGTCGTAGCGCTGCGGGTCCTCGACGAGGTAGATGCAGGCGGCGTCGACGTGGTTGTAGGCGGTCGTCGACGTCGGGGTACTCGGCGGCCACCTCGTCGAACGTCCGCTGCCACAGGTCGCCGGCGAAGGTCAGCACGTTGGTCTTGTGCACCAGCGTGAGGTGGCGGCGCGGGCCGGGTCATGGCCAGCTCGAAGGCGTAGCGGACGCAGCGCTCGACGCCGATGCGGGTGTTGACCGAGCCCTGGGTGGCGATCTCGTGCGGGCGTGCCCTTGCGGAGGAACCCGCCCTCGCCGGCGTAGGTGCCCTCGGTGTTCTCCCGGATGACGACGAAGTCGAGGCCCGTTGCCGGCGAACGGGCGCAGGTTGATGTACTGGTCGAGGGCGAAGCGGAGCCGCGAGGATGATCCCCCGCTCGATCGTGCCGGCCGGGGACCGCGGGTGTCGCCGATGGGCGGCCGAGCGGGCCCTTGAGGATGGCGTCGCAGCCGCGGATGGCCTGCGAGGTCGGCGTCGTCGAGCACGTGGCCGTCGCGGAGGTAGCGGTCGGCGCCGAGGTCGAAGCGCGACGCTCGTCGAGGTCGACGCCGGTGGCCCGCAGCACCTCCACGGCCTGGCGCCGACGATCTCGGGGCCGATGCCGTCGCCGGGGATGACGCCGATCTTGTAGGTCACGAAGTGCAGTCTCCTGGAACGAAAAAACCGCCCCCGATGGGCGGTCGACAGCACACACCGGGAGAGGGTGTGTGCGCTAGGGAATGATGACGTGCGGCGAGAGGAGGCGGGCATCCGGACGCGAGGATAGCCTGGATGCCATGACCCAGTCCCACCTGAGCCGCGAGACGCACGAGCGGCTGTCGAACGAGCTCGACGAGCTCACCACCGTGGGCCGGATCAAGATCGCACAGGCCATCGAGGCGGCCCGCGACCTCGGCGACCTCTCCGAGAACGGCGACTACCACGCGGCCAAGGACGAGCAGGGCCAGATGGAGGCCCGGATCCGCCAGCTCACGGCCATGCTCGACGAGGTCGTGATCCTCGACGGGCCGGCGGACGTCGAGGTCGTCGGCCCCCTCAACCAGGTCGAGGTGCGCTTCGTCGGCGAGAAGAGCACGGAGCGGTACCTGCTGGCCAGCACCGAGGAGCCGTCGGACATCGAGATCATCTCGCCGACGTCACCGCTCGGGGCAGCGATCCTCGGCCGGTCGAAGGGCGAGACCGTCGAGTTCGAGACGCCCACGGGAGCGACCATCAAGGTCGAGATCGTCGACATCGCTTGATCGGCGGAGGGGACTCCCTCCCCCTGCGGGCCCGGGGGGCCATCGGCGACACCGGGACGCTGGCCCTCGTCGCGGCCGACGCCACGATCGACTGGTGGTGCCCCGGCCGCTTCGATGCTCCGGCCGCGCTCTTCCGCCTGCTCGACCCCGAAGGGGGCGCGGTCCGGGTGGGCCCGGCCGGGCGCCCCCCGTCCGGGGAGCCAGACCTACGACGACGGCACCAACGTCCTACGCACACGCCTGGTCGCACCGGAGGGCGAGCTCGAGGTCGTGGACTTCATGCCGTGGGACGGGGCCCGTCCCTCGGGTCGCATCGTCCGCATCGTGACGGCGCTCCGCGGCCGGGTGGCCGTCGACGTCGACGTCCAGCCCGGCGCCCGCTTCGGTCCGGCGCGGCGAGATCTCGACCTGGTCCGGCGGGATGGTCTTCGACGGGATCGTGGTGCAGACCCCGTGCGCGATGGACGGGCGGTCGGGCAGCTTCGAGCTGCAGGCGGGCGAGCGGGCCGTCGTCGTGATCGAGGAACGGCGGGAAGATCGCCGGCCCGAACCCGTCTCCGTCGACATCGCCCACGACCTCCTCGACCGTACGACGACCGCCTGGCGCTCGCACCTCGCCCCGATGACCTATCGCGGCGCGTACCGCGACGCGGTGGAGCGCAGCCTCCTCGCCCTCAAGGGCCTCACCTACGGACCCACCGGCACGATGGTGGCCGCCGGCACCACGTCGCTCCCCGAGGCCGTCGGCGGTGAGCGGAACTGGGACTACCGCTACGCGTGGGTCCGCGATGCATCGCTCGCGGTGGACGCGACCTACGACGCCGGGCTGACCGACGAGGCCGAGCAGTTCAACCAGTGGCTGCTCCACCTCCTCGACGGGGCCGAGTTCCCGCTCCGGCCCCTCTACGACGTGGACGGTGCCCCGCTCGATCCCGATGACGAGGAGTCGCTCGACCTCGCCGGGTGGCGCGGGTCGGCGCCCGTCCGGATCGGCAACGGCGCCGCCGACCACCTCCAGCTCGACTTCTACGCCGACCTGGTCAGCACGATCCACGTGGAGCAGTTCAGCCGCCGAGAGAGCCGGGTCCCCGACCTGTGGCCGTCGCTCGCCCGGATGGCCGACTGGCTCTCCTCCGCCTGGACCCAGCGCGATCGGGGGATCTGGGAGGTGCGGGCCGAGCCCCAGCACCTGGTCTCGTCGAAGCTGGCGTGCTGGTACACCCTCGACCGGATGGTCGAGCTGTCGCGAGCCCACAACCCGCTCGACCTCGACGCCGCCCGCTGGCGCGAAGCGGCCAAAGGCATTCGCGGGTGGCTCGACGCCAACGCCCTCCGCCCGGACGGCGGGCTCAAGGCCATACCCGGCGAGGACGAGTCGAGCGACGGCTACCTCGTGCAGGTGGCATGGCGGAACCCGTGGCCCGGCGACCGCCGCGTCGTTGACCAGACCCTCGACCGGATGATCGAGCGCCTCGGGGACGGGCCGTTCCTCTACCGCTACCCCGTGGGCACGAACGACGGGTTCCCGTCCGGCGAGGGGGCGTTCCTCGCCTGTTCGTTCTGGACCGTGGAGGCCCTGGCCCATCAGGAGCGCTGGGACGAGGCCCACGAGCGGATGGAGGCGCTCTGCGGGTTCTCCCGACCCCTCGGGCTCCTGCCCGAGCAGGCCGACGTCGCCACGGGCGACTTCCTCGGCAACCTGCCCCAGGCCTTCTCCCACCTCACGCTCATCCAGGCCGCTGCTGGCCCTCGAGCGGGGCCCGGCCTAGCTCGGGTCCACCGTGGCGGCCGAGGATGGCATCGGTCGGCGATCGGCATCTGCTCGCGGGTGCATCCAAACGCTCGCGACCGGTTAGAACGGTCCTCGTGCCCCGCGTCTGCCGCTTCGCCGTCCCGACCCGCCGTCGCCGGGCCGCCGCTCCCGCCCGGACGCGAGGTCGACCTCCCCGGCCGCGGGCGGACGTTCGCCCGGATCGCCGAAGGCCCGCCGGGCGCGCCGACGCTGCTCCTGCTCCACGGGTGGACGGCGAACGCGGATCTGAACTGGTTCCGTTGCTTCGCCCACCTCCAGCGTCAGTTCAACGTCGTCGCCATCGACCATCGTGGCCACGGGCGCGGCATCCGTTCCCGCCGGCCGTTCTCCCTCTCCGACTGCGCCGACGATGCCGCCGCGCTCATGGCCGAGCTGGGCCACGACCGCTACATCGCCGTCGGCTACTCGATGGGCGGACCGATCGCGCAGCTCGTCTGGAAGCGCCACCGCCCGTCCGTCGAGGGGCTGGTGCTGTGCGCGACGAGTCGCAACTTCGGCCGGAGCGCACCCGAGCGCCTGCTGTTCACGGGGATGCTCGGGCTGTCGGGGGTGGCCAAGCTGACGCCGACCGCCCTCCGGAGGCGGGTCGCCGGTCGGATCTTCGGCAGCCGGTGGGAGCAGTCGCCGCTCGCCGCTTGGCTCGCAGAGGAGCTGCAGCGCAACGATCCGGCTACCGTCCTCCAAGCCGGGTACTCCATCGGGCGGTTCTCCTCGGCGGACTGGATCGGGACGGTCGACGTCCCGACCGCCGTGCTGATCACGACCCACGATCAGGTCGTGGCCACCCGACGTCAGATCCGTCTGGCCGAGTCGATCCCGGGGGCCGAGGTCATCCGGGTCGCCGGCGACCACGGCGTCTGCGTCACCGACCCCGGCCGGTTCGTCCCCGCCCTCCTCGACGGCTGCACCCGTGTGGCTCGCAAGGCCCGCGCCTCCCGCGTGTCGTGAGGTTCATCGCCCTCACCCTCCGGATCGGACGCGCCGGGATGGCTCCGCTCCGAGACGACCTCCGGTCGCTGGGGCCGAGGGTGTGGGCGCTGCTGGCCGGACAGATCGGCGTGCCCGCCGGCGAGCTCGAGCTGCTGCTGGTCGGCGAGGAGGTGCCGAGCTTCCACGCCGCCACGATCGTGCGCACGACGGTGCTGGAGGCGACGGTCCGGCCCACGTCGGGCGAGCCGCCGGCCCTCGAGGGCGTCTACGCCCTCCGCGAGTTCGTCGTCGCCGCGGAGGACCTCGACGAGATGGTCGCCCTCTCCGACGCGGCGTGGCCCACCTTCGAAGGCGACAACCCCGGGGTTCGGATCCTCGGGCTGTTCCGGGTCGTGGACGAGCCCGGCCGCCTCCTGCTCGTGACCCGCTACCCGAACCTGGCGGCATGGGAGTCGTCGCGGAACTCGCCCGAGTTCCTGCGTCGCAACGCGTCGACGAAGTCCTCGATCGTGCGGACCTATCGACCGATCGCCTGAGCGACCTCGTCGGCCGCCGCGCACACGGCCACGGCGTAGCGCCGTCCCGGGGTGCGGGTCGTCCGTTCGATCGGTCCGGAGACGGAGACGGCCGCGACCACCTCACCATCGGGCGCCCGCACGGGCGCGCTCACCGACGCCACCCCCCGCTCCCGCTCCTCAACGCTCTCCGCCCACCCGCGGCGGCCGGCCGCGCCGGCCAGCACCTTGGCCGCCGAGCCGACGTCCATCGGGAGGGCCGCCCCCACCGGCACGATGGTCCGGAGGCCGTGGGGCGACTCGAGCGACGCCACGCACACCCGCACGTCGGCCGCGGCGCACGTACAGCTGGGTGCTCTCACCCGTCACGTCCCGCAACCGCTCCAGGGCCGGACGGGCCGCCTCGGCGAACGAGCGGGCCGCGACGCGTCCGCCGAGCGCGAAGCGACCGGCCCCGTCGCGCTCGACGAAGCCGTGGACCTCGAGCGCCGTGGCCAGTCGATGCACCGTGGCGCGGCGGGAGCCCGGTCGCCACCGTGAGGTCGGCGAGACCCAGCGGCGCCGCCTCGAGGGCATCGAGAACGGTGACGGCCTTGTCCAACACGCCGATCCCGCTTATCCTGGTGTCCACGTACCGAGACTACCGTCTCAGAATGTGAGATCACGACCATGCCGCAGACGCTGAGCCAGAAGGTGTGGGACCGCCACGTGGTCCACGCCGGGGCCGACGAGCCCGACGTCCTGTTCATCGACCTCCACCTCGTCCACGAGGTCACCTCGCCCCAGGCGTTCGACGGCCTGCGCCTGGCCGAGCGGGGCGTCCGCCGGCCCGACCTCACGCTGGCGACGATGGACCACAACGTGCCGACGACGAGCCTCCTCGAGCCGGTCAAGGACCCGATCTCGAAGAAGCAGATGGACGTGCTCGCCGCCAACTGCGCCGAGTTCGGCATCACGCTCTACCCGATGGGCGATCCCGGCCAGGGCATCGTCCACATCATCGGGCCCGAGCAGGGCCTGACCCAGCCGGGCATGACGATCGTCTGCGGCGACAGCCACACGTCCACCCACGGCGCGTTCGGCGCGCTCGCCTTCGGCATCGGCACCAGCGAGGTCGAGCACGTCCTCGCCACCCAGACCCTCCCCCAGCGCGGCCCGGGACCATGGCCGTCACCGTCGAGGGCGAGCTGCCGCCGGCGTCACCGCCAAGGACATCATCCTCGCCATCATCGGCCGCATCGGCACCGGCGGCGGCATCGGCCGCGTCATCGAGTACCGCGGCTCGGCCATCCGGGCCCTCTCGATGGAGGGCCGCATGACGGTCTGCAACATGTCGCATCGAGGCCGGCGCCAAGGCCGGGATGATCGCGCCCGACGACACCACCTTCGCCTACCTCGAGGGCCGGGCCCGCGCGCCCAAGGGCGCCGACTGGGAGCGGGCGCTCGACGACTGGCGGGCGCTGGCGACCGACGCCGACGCCACCTTCGACAAGGAGGTCGAGCTCGATGCCACGCAGCTCGACCCCGCACGTCTCGTGGGGCACGAACCCTGCGCAGGTGGTCGCCCTCGGCGATCAGGTGCCCGAGCCCCGACGACTTCGCTCGAGCCCGTCGGCGCGCGGACGCGGCCGCTCGAGCCCTCGAGTACATGGGCCTCACCGCCGGCACCGCCGTGCGCGACATCCGCGTCGACACCGTCTTCATCGGCTCGTGCACCAACGGCCGCATCGAGGACCTCCGCGCCGCGGCCGCGGGTGGCCGAAGGCCGGCAGGTCGCCGCCGGCGTGCGAACGCTGGTCGTGCCCGGCTCGATGGCGGTCAAGGCGCAGGCCGAGGCCGAGGGGCTCGACCGCATCTTCACCGCCGCCGGGTTCGACTGGCGGGAGGCCGGGTGCTCCATGTGCCTGGCCATGAACCCCGACAAGCTCGCGCCCGGCGAGCGGGCCGCCTCCACGTCGCAACCGCAACTTCGAGGGCCGGCAGGGCCCCGGCGGGCGCACGCACCTGGTGTCACCGGCCGTCGCCGCCGCCACCGCCATCGCCGGGCACTTCGCCGCCCCGGCCGACCTGGAGGGCTGATGGAACCGATCCGCACCATCACCGGCACCGCGGTCCCGCTGCGGCGGAGCGACGTCGACACCGACCAGATCATCCCGGCCGAGTGGCTCAAGCGGGTCGAGCGGACGGGGTTCGGCGAGGGCCTGTTCGACGCGTGGCGCAAGGATCCGTCGTTCGTCCTCAACGACCGCACCTACGCCGACGCCACGATCCTCGTCGCCGGTCCGAACTTCGGCACCGGCTCGTCGAGGGAGCACGCCGTCTGGGCCCTCATGGATCACGGCTTCCGCGCCGTGGTGTCGCCCCGCTTCGGCGACATCTTCCGCAACAACTCGACGAAGGCGGGACTGGTCCCGTGCCAGGTCGACGACGACGTGGTGGCCCGCCTGTGGGACGCCATCGAGGCCGACCCGACGCTGGAGGTCACGGTGGACGTGGAGACCCGACGGGTCTATGCCCCCGCCATCGACCTCGACGCGCCGTTCCCGCTCGACGACCACACCCAGCACCGTCTCCTCGAGGGCCTCGACGACATCGGCATCACCCTCGGCCACGAGGCCGACATCACGGCGTTCGAGGGGCGCCGCCCGTCCTGGATGCCGACGACCGCCTGAGCCGATCGGCGCAGCCTCACCGTCGGAGGTGCACCCCGGGGCCGAGCTCCTCGCGATGCTCGAGGTACCCGAGGAGGCGGACCGTCAGGTGGGCGGCGTCCCCGCTCGCACCCGCTTCCAACGCCGGCACCAGGGCGGCGATGGCGTCCGCGGCCGGTGCCACGATGGCCCGCGCCCGGACAAGGCGACGGGCCAGTACGACCGGTGGCTCCGTGGACGTCACGCAGACGGCGAAGGCGGCGGCCGTGCCCCACAACGCCCGCTCGATCATCGCCGGCGTGGGCGTCGGCGCGCTGCGGCGGGCGCCGAGGCCCGGGGAGCGGCCCAGCGGGAGCTGATGCACGTAGCGGCGGGCCTCGGCCAGGAGGGCCACCGCGTCGCCCGGCGCGGCCGTCGGCCGGAGCAAGGGGCGAGGGAAGAGCCTCGTGGTGCTCAGGATGGGGCGGGTGAGCTCGAAGGCGTCCATGCCCTCACCTTGCGCCCGTCACCGCCGGCCCGCCATTGGCAGGACTGACCAGTTTCGCTAAGATCCTGCCATGCCCCGTCGCCACACGGTCGCCGCGATCGCGTTCCCGAACATGGGCCTGTTCGAGCTCAGCGTGCCGTGCGAGGTCTTCGGCATCGACCGGCCCGAGCTGGTCGACCCGTGGTACGACTTCTTCGTCGCCGCCACGCAGCCGGGTCCGCTGTCGACGGGCGTGGGCTTCACCATCGAGACGCCGTACGGGCTTGCCGATCTCGCCCGCGCCGACACGATCATCGTGCCGGCACACGACAAGGTCGGCGCCCCGCCCGAGGCGCTCCTCGAGGCGCTGCGGGTGGCGCACCGTCGAGGAGCCCGGGTGATGAGCTTCTGCAGCGGCGCGTTCGTGCTCGCCGCGGCCGGGCTCCTCGACGGACGAGGTGCCACCACCCACTGGATGTACGCCGACGAGCTGGCCCGCCGCTGGCCCGACGTGCGCGTCGACCCGCGCGTCCTCTACGTGGACGGTGGCGACGGCATCTACACGTCGGCCGGCACCGCGGCGGGGATCGACCTGTGCCTCCACATCCTGCGCCTCGATCACGGCGCCGAGGTGGCCAACGCCGTCGCCCGCCGGATGGTCGTCCCGCCCCATCGAGACGGCGGCCAGGCCCAGTACGTCGACCTGCCGATGCCGATCCAGGCCGACGACGACCCCATCGGACGGACGCTCGGCTGGATGCTCGAGCACCTCGAGGAGCAGGTGACGGTCGACGAGCTGGCGGCTCGGACCCACATGAGCCCGCGCACCTTCGCCCGCCGCTTTCGCTCCGTGACGGGCACGACCCCGCACCAATGGCTGCTCAGCCAGCGCATCCTCTTCGCCCAGCGCATGCTCGAGACGGGCGACGACCCGATCGAGCGGATCGCCTCCCGTGCCGGCTTCGGGTCGGCCGCCAACCTTCGCCACCACTTCTCCCGCGAGGTCTCGGCCTCACCGTTGGCGTACCGGCGCACCTTCCGGTCGACGGCCGCCTCCTGAGCTCAGGCCGTCACCAGGTTCACGAGCCGCCCGGGCACGTGGACGGCCCGCACGACCGTCCTGGCGCCCAGCGCCGCGACCACCTTCGGCCTCGCCTTGGCGGCGGCCACCGCGCCGGCCTCGTCCAACCCCGTGGCCACGGTGACGCGATCGCGAACCCGCCCGTCGACCTGCACGATGAGCTCGAACTCGTCCCCCGCCTCCGGGCTCGAGGGCTTCGGCCAGCGGGCGACGTGCACCGACCCACGCCCGCCGATGCGGGACCACAGCTCCTCGGCGAGGTGGGGCGCGAGTGGTGCGAGCAGAAGGACGAGGGCGCGCACGGCCCGCCGACGATCGTCGGCCGCCAGCCCCGGCCCCTGGTCCTCGAGCCACCCGGTGAGCTCCATGGCCGCGGCCAGTGCCACGTTGAAGCGCAACGCCTCGATGGCCTTGGTGGCGCGACGCACGGCGGCGTCCAGGGGCCCCAGGTCCGGGGCCATGGCCCCCTTGCCGCCACCCCGTCGTTCGACCCCGCTCCCGACGATGCGCCACACCCGCGTGAAGAACCGTTCGATGCCCCCGATGGCGTCGTCGACGAAGTCGCCCCCCTGCTCCCAGGGCGCGCTGAAGAGCAGGGCGCAGCGCAGGACGTCACTGCCGTGTCGGCGGACGTACTCGTCCGGGCCGATCACGTTGCCGCGACTCTTGGACATCTTCGCCCCGTCCTTGACGATGAGCCCGCCGAGGCGGATCCGCGGGAACGGCTCCGCGAAGGGCACCAGCCCCAGGTCGTGCAGGGCCATGGTCACGAACCTGGCATAGAGGTGGTGGCGTTGCACGTGCTCGGGTCCGCCGGCGTAGAAGTCCACGGGCAGGAAGCGGGCCGTCCGCTCGGCGTCCCAGGCGACGTCGGGTCGGTCGTAGGACGGGTAGCGGAGGAAGTACCACGACGAGTCGACGAAGGTGTCCGAGACGTCGGTCTCCCGTCGCGCCGGCGCGCCGCAGGTGGGGCACGTCGTCCGCACGAACTCGTCGTCCGCCGCCAGCGGGGAACGGCCCGTTCCCGTGGGCCGGAACTCCTCGAGGTCGGGCAGCAGGACCGGCAGTCGATCCTCCGGCACCGCCACCGGGCCGCAAGCGCCGCAGTGGACGATCGGGATGGGCGGTCCCCAGTACCGCTGCCGGGAGATGAGCCAGTCGCGGAGGCGGTACCGCACCGCCGGCGTCCCGATCTCACCCTCGAAGGGCGGGGCGTCGACGACGGGCAGACCGTGCTCGAGCGCGAACCGTCGGTCCCGTTCGTCGTGCGCCGGCACACCCATGACCGCGCCCGTCCCGTAGTCGCCGACGACGTAGTCCGCCTCCAGCACCGGCAACTCGGCGCCCGTGATGGGGTGGACGACGGCGGCGCCGGCCAGCGGCGACCCCACCGGTACGGCCAGGAACGTGACCCCCAGCACCGTCTCCGGCCGGGTCGTGAACACCACCACCTCGCCGCTTTCCGGCGCTGGCGCGTGCCCTGACCCCCGTTCGTGCCGGAAAGCGATCTCGCGGCCTTCGGAGCGGCCGATCCACTGGCGTTGCAGCTTCTTGGCCCCGTCGGGCCAGTCCAGCGCTTCGAGGCCGTCGAGCAGGCGGTCGGCGTAGGCGGTGATGCGCAGGAACCATTGCGTGAGCACACGCTCGGTGACGACCGTGGCGCACCGCTCGCAGACGTCGGCCCCGTCCGGACCGTGTTCGGTCTGCTCGCGCGCCAGCACCGTGAGGCACGACGGGCACCACGTGACCGGCGCCTCGGCCTGGTAGAAGAGCCCGGCTTCGAAGAGGCGGACGAGGATCCACTGCGTCCACCGGTAGTACGCCGGCGCCGACGTGTCGACCACCGCCCGCCAGTCCCAGGCCATGCCGCCGCGCGACAGCTGGGCCCGGAAGTTCTCCGTCGTGCGGCCGGTCAGCCGCATCGGGTGCTGGTCGTGGGTGAGGGCGTAGTTCTCGGTGTGGATGCCGAAGGCGTCCCAACCGATCGGCTGGAAGACCGACTTGCCCCGCATGCGTTGGTAGCGCCCGTAGGCGTCGGCGCCCGAGTACTTGAAGACGTGGCCGACGTGGAGGCCCTCGGCCGACGGGTAGGGGAACTCGACCAGGTTGTAGAAGACGTCGGCGGGGTCGACGTCGTCGAGCGACGGGATCAGGCCGGTGCCGTCGCGCTCCCAGCGCTCGCGCCAGCGGGCCTCGATCTCGTGGGGGTCGTAGGGCAGCTTGGGTGCGGCCACCGGAGTGGTCCCCTCGCGGTCATGCGCTCAGCTCCCGCAGGCGGTTGACCGCCCCCAGCACGGCCTTGAGCGAGGCCGCCAGGATCGACTGGTCCAGGCCGACGCCCCAGCGGATCCCGTCATCGGTGCGGGCTTCGACGTAGGCCACGGCCTGCGCGTCGGCTGCCGGCGCTGACGGCGTGCTCGGCGTAGTCGACGACCTCGACCGACACGCCCAGATCCTGTCTGGAGGGCGTGGACGAAGGCGGCGATGGGCCCGTTGCCCTCCCCGATCACCGTGTGGTGCTCGCCGTCGACGAGCAGCTGCGCCGTGACCCTGGCGCCGCGCGTCGCCGGTCGTGATCTCGTGGGTGAGCAGCGACAGCGCGGGCTCGGGCGGGAGGTACTCGGCGCTGAACGTTGTCCCACATCGCGGCCGGGCTGATCTCGGTGCCGGTGTCCTCGGTGATGTGCTGGATGGTCTTGGAGAACTCGATCTGCAGCCGGCGGGGCAGGTCGAGGCCGTGCTCGGCCTTCATGATGTAGGCCACGCCGCCCTTGCCGGACTGGCTGTTGACCCGGATGACCGCCTCGTAGGTGCGGCCGACGTGCTTGGGGTCGATGGGCAGGTACGGCACCTCCCAGACCTCGTAGTCCTCGCCGCCCGGTCCGGCGTAGAGGGCGTCGAAGCCCTTCTTGATGGCGTCCTGGTGGGAGCCGGAGAACGCGGTGTAGACGAGGTCGCCGACGTAGGGGTGGCGCGGGTGCACGGGCAGCCGGTTGCAGTACTCGGCGACCCGGCGCAGCGCGTCGATGTCGCTGATGTCGAGCTCGGGGTCGACGCCCTGGCTGAACAGGTTCATGGCCAGGTTGACCACGTCGACGTTGCCGGTGCGCTCGCCGTTGCCGAACAGGGTGCCCTCGACGCGGTCGGCGCCGGCCATCATGCCGAACTCGGCGGCGGCGACGCCGGTGCCCCGGTCGTTGTGCGGATGCAGGCTGAGCACCACCCGGTCGCGGTTCGGGACGTTGCGGCGAGAACCACTCGATCGCGTCGCCGTAGATGTTGGGCGTGTACATCTCGACCGTCGCCGGCAGGTTCAGGATGATCTTGCGGGCGTCGGCGTCGGGCTCGATGACGTCCATCACCGCGCCGCAGACCTCGACGGCGTAGTCGAGTCTCGGTGCCGGTGAAGCTCTCCGGCGAGTACTCGTAGCGGACCGCGGTGCTCGGGCACCGTGTCCTCGAGCTTGCGGCACAGCCGGGCGGCGTCGACGGCGATCTCGGTGATGCCGGCCCGGTCGAGGCCGAACACCACCCGGCGCTGCAGCACCGAGGTCGAGTTGTAGAAGTGCACGATGGCCTTGGGGGCGCCCGGCGATGCACTCGTAGGTGCGCTCGATCAGCTCCGGGCGGCACTGGGTCAGCACCTGGATCGTCACGTCGTCGGGGATCAGGTCCTCCTCGATGAGCTGGCGCACGAAGTCGAAGTCGGGCTGGCTGGCGCTCGGGAAGCCGACCTCGATCTCCTTGAAGCCCATCTGCACGAGCGTCTCGAACATGCGCAGCTTGCGGGCCGGGTCCATCGGGTCGATCAGGGCCTGGTTGCCGTCGCGCAGGTCGACGGAGCACCACAGCGGCGCCTTCGTGATCTGGCGGTTCAGCCACTCCCGGTCCGGGCGGACGAGGGGGAGCGGGAGGAACGGCCGGTACTTGTCGAAGGGCATCTGCTTCGGGGTCACGGGTTCCGGCGGCATCGCGCTGTCCTTTGGATGGGGTCGAGGGGAAACGGGAGCAACAAAAAACCTCCTGGCCCGAGGGCGCAGGAGGCGGAGGCGAGCGTGGAGGACGCTCGCCGCTACGTAAGGAGGAGGGTGCTGAAGATCGACATCTGTCGACCATTCAACCGGGCCGGTCCCGGCCCGTCAAGGCGGAGGGGCTACCGTTTGCCGCCATGGTCAGGCGCTCGTTCCGTATCGGACTGCGGCTCGGGTTGCTCTTCGGGGTGACCTTCGCCGTCGTGAAGACGGTGCAGTCACGTCGCCGTGGCGGCGCCGTGCCGCCCCCGGCCCCGTGGGAGCCGCTGACCGAGACCGAGCGGGAGGCTCCGCCGGTCGACGAGGTCGGCGAGCCGATCATGGAACCGGCCGCACCCGAGGCCGAGATCGTGACCGAGCCCGCGCTCGAGGTCGAGGCGGCCGTACTCGTCTCGCCGGATGAGACCGACCTGCTCCACGCCACGACCGTGCCGGCCGACGACGTGGCCGAGCCCGGGCTCGACGTGCTCGACGTCCCGGCCGACGTCCCGGCCGAGGCGGCGACGCCGGCGAAGAAGGTGGCGGCGAAGAAGCTCCCCGCCGCCCGCAAGGCCGCCGTGCCCCGCAAGGCGACGAAGAAGGCGGCCAAGAACATCGCCACCCTGCCGGCGTTCGTGACGCCCGAGGCCGGCGTGTGCCCGCCGACGCACCCGGTGAAGGCGAAGCTGGCCAGCCGCCTGTTCCACCTGCCGGGCATGTTCGCCTACGACCGCACCCGCGCCGACCGCTGCTACCTCGACGGCGCCACGGCCGTCGCCGACGGGTTCGTCCAAGCCAAACGCTGACCTACAGCGACGACTGGTTCACGATCCGGACGTCGAGGATGCCGGGCTGCCCGGCCAGCTGCTGGCGAAGCGTGTCCGGGAAGGGCTCGATCGGACGTGATGGCGGTCAACGCCGTGCCGCCGGCCGGTGACCGGCCGAGGCGCATGTCGGCGATGTTCACGCCGGCCTCGGCCACCGTCGCCGTGACGAGCGCCATCATCCCGACGCGGTCGTCGTTCGCACGACGAGCAGGTTGGCCGCCAGCGGCAACTCGACGTCGTGGCCGTCGATCATCACGATGCGGGGCTCGCCCCGCAGGCCGAACAGCGAGCCGGCGATGCCATGCCCGCCACCCCGGACCTTGACCACGTTCAGGTACTCGTGGGTCGTGGTCGACTTCGTCTCCCGCACCTCCATGCCCCGAGCCTCGGCGAACTGCGGCGCGTTGACGTAGGACACGGGCTCCTCCGAGCCGGCCGCGAAGAACCCCTTGAGCAGCGAGAGGGTGAGGATGCGGGTGTCGCCGGCGGCGAGCTCGCCCTCGTACTCGATCTCGAGCAGGGGCGAGATGCCGTCGCTGAGCTGGGCGAAGAGGCCGCCCAGCCGCTCGGCCAACGGGAGGTAGGGCCGCACCGACTCCCGGCGCCTCGGACGCCTCCACGTTGACGGCGAAGGGAACGAACTCGCCGGCGAGAGCGAGGAGGACCTGCTCGGCGATGACCTGGCCCGCCTTGTCCTGCGCCTCGGCCGTCGACGCCGGCCAGGTGGGGCGTGACGACGACCGTCGTCGAAGCCGAACAGCGGCGATTCGGTGGTGGGCTCGGCGTCGAACACGTCGAGGGCGGCGCCGCCGAGGTTGCCCGTCTCGAGCGCCTGGGCCAGGGCCTCCTCGTCGACGATGCCACCACGGGCGGCGTTGACGATGCGCAGGCCGGGCTTGGCCTTGGCCAGCAGGTCCTTGCCGACGAGGCCGACCGTGTCCTTGGTCTTGTGGACGTGGATGGTGACGAAGTCGGCCCGGGCGAAGAGCTCCTCGAGCTCGAGCAGCTCGACGCCGAGCTGGCGGGCCCGCTCGGGCGCCATCCACGGGTCCCAGGCGATCAGGCGCATGCCGAAGGCGTGACCCCGCTGGGCGACGAGGGTGCCGATGCGGCCGAGGCCGAGCACGCCGAGCGTCTTGCCGTGGAGCTCGACGCCCTCCCACTTCGAGCGCTCCCACTTGCCGCCCTTGAGGGCGGCGTTGGCCTGGGGCACGTTGCGGGCCTGGCTCAACAGGAGGGCGAAGGCGTGCTCGGCGGTCGACAGGCTGTTCGAGCCGGGCGCGTTGACCACCATCACGCCGCGGCGGGTGGCCGTCACCGTGTCGACGTTGTCGACGCCGACGCCGGCGCGTCCGACGACCACGAGGTCGCGGCCGGCCTCGAGACCTCGGCCGTCACCTTGGTGGCCGAGCGCACGATCAGCGCGTGGGCGCCCGGCATGACGCCCAGCAGGGCCTCCGGAGACAGCCCGACCTGCACGTCGACCTCGTGGCCGGCGGCCCGCAAGGCGTCCAATCCGGCATCGGCGAGCTGTTCCGTGACGAGGATCCGGGCCATGGCCAATCCTCGCGCGGGCGGCCGAGGCGGCCCGAATCGGTTCCGGATCGTGCCGGCATGGGTACGCAGGGTCCGTGGCCAGCACGCAACCTGCCCCGGGGCCGGACCGGACGAGCCGTTTCGGCCTGGCCGCGCTGACGATCGCCGGGACGGGAATGCTCGTGTGGCTGGTGGCCAGCCTCGCCCTCTCCGCCTTCGCCTAACGGCCGGCCCCGCCCACGAGCGACGACCTACAAGAAGCCCTTCTCGGGCCCCTTGTTCACGTGTTCGCGGGTGAAGAGGGCGACCTTCTCGGGGACGAGGGACCCGCACAGGAGGCGGCGGTGCCATGCCGTCACGGCCACCTCGCCGGTGAGCGAGGCCCGTGGCACGAGGATGAGCTCGCGCCCGAAGGTGTCGCTCAGACGCTCGAGCTGGGTCATGGTCTCGGCCGGCACGTCGGGGCGGTACCAGAGGACGACGAACCCGTGCTCCTGGGCGTGGACGAGCTCGCCGTCGGGCGGGATGGTGTCGCCCTTCGGCCGGTAGAAGCCGGGTTTCGCGGCCGTGTCCAGGTGGGACCCGCCGGAGGGCGGGTCGACCTCGTACGTCGGCTTCGGGACGTGGATGCCCTGGCCCGGGCGCATCTCGTCGAACTCACGGTCGACGGCGCAGGATCCCGCGCCGGTCGCCAGCTGGTCGTCGATCGAGGTGTCGTTGCCCGGTCGGGCCGCGGCGAAGACGACGACGCCGGCGAGCACGATCAACAGCCCCCCGATGAGCAGGCGGTTGCGCAGCCGCGGGGTGTCGTTCCGGCGCCGGGACGACGAGCCCGTCGGGCGCTTCTTGGCGCCGGCGGCCGCCCGGGGCGGCACCTTCCTCTTCGGGGGAGCCATGCGACTCAGCCGGCGAGGAACGCGGCGATGCGGCCGACGCCCTCGGCCAGGTCGTCGTCGCCGAGGGCGTAGGAGAGGCGGGCGTACCCGGGCGCGCCGAACGCCTCGCCCGGGACGATCGCCACCTTGGCCTGCTCGAGGATGACCTCGGCCAACTCGAGGGTGTCGTGGGCGACGCGGCCGTCACCGAGGTCGCGGCCGAGCACGCCCTTGAACGAGGGGAAGCAGTAGAAGGCGCCCTCGGGCTCGACGCACGAGACGCCCGGGATGTCGTTGAGGAGCCCGACCATCGTCGTGCGCCGGCGATCGAACGCCTCGCGCATCATGGCCACGGCCGAGAGGTCGCCGCGGACGGCGGCGAGGGCGGCCCGCTGGCTGACGTTGGCCACGTTCGAGGTGCAGTGCGGTCTGGAGGTTGCCGGCCGCCTTGATCACGTCGGTCGGGCCCGATCAGCCACCCGACCCGCCAGCCCGTCATGGCGTAGGTCTTGGCCACGCCGTTCACGATCAGGCAGGTGTCGGCCAGCTCCGGCACGACGACCGGCATCGAGTGGAAGTCGGCGCCGCCGTAGGTGAGGTGCTCGTAGATCTCGTCGGTGACGACCCAGATGCCCCGCCCGGCGGCCCACTTGCCGATGGCCTCGATCTCGTCGCGCGGGTACACGGCGCCGGTCGGGTTCGACGGCGACACGAAGAGGAGCGCCTTGGTGTTCGCCGTGCGCGGCCGCCTCGAGCTGCTCGACGGTGACCCGGAAGCCGGTGGACTCGTCGGTCGCGACCTCGACGGGCATGCCGCCGGCCAAGGCGATCGCCTCGGGGTAGGTGACCCAGTACGGCGCCGGCAGCAGCACCTCGTCGCCGGGATCGAGCAGCGGCGGCGAACGCGTTGTAGACGGCCTGCTTGCCGCCGTTCGTGACCAGCACGTTGGCCGCCTCGATGGCGAAGCCCGAGTCGCGGGCGGTCTTGTCGGCGATCGCCGATCGGAGCTCGGGCAGGCCGGGCGTCGGCGTGTACTTGTGGTTCGACGGCTCGGCGCAGGCGGCCACGGCCGCCTGCACGATGTAGTCGGGCGTCGGGAAGTCGGGCTCGCCGGCGCCGAAGCCGATGACGTCCTCGCCGGCCGCCTTGAGCGCCTTCGCCCTGGTGTCGACGGCGATGGTGGCCGACTCGGCGATGGCGGCGATACGGCGGGACAGGCGCGACATGGCTGCCATGCTGGCACAGTGACCGAGGCCGCCCACACTGCTATTCCCACCGTCAATTCAGGTATTCCCACCGTCAATTCAGGTATTTCCACCGACAACGCAGGCATCTCTCTCCCTGCCGACCTCCTCCCCGGCGACGGCCGGTTCGGTTCCGGGCCCTCCAAGGTGCGGCCCGACGCCGTCGATCGGCTGGCCGGCGTGAGCCGCTCGCTCCTCGGCACGAGCCACCGCCAGGCGCCGGTCAAGTCGGTGGTCGGCCGGGTGCGCGAGGGGATCTCCGCGCTGCTCTCGCTGCCGGAGGGTACGAGGTCGTCCTCGGCAATGGCGGCACGACGCTGTTCTGGGACGCCGCCATCTTCGGTCTCGTCGAGCGGAAGTCGCAGCACCTGTCCTTCGGTGAGTTCTCCTCGAAGTTCGCCGCCGGCGTCGCCGCCGCGCCCTTCCTGGACGAGCCGGAGGTCATCACCTCCCCGCCCGGCACGCACCCCGACGCCGAGGGCCGTACCGGCATCGACCTCTACGCCCTCACCCACAACGAGACGTCGACCGGCGTCTCGATGGACGTGCGCCGCCCCGAGGGAGGCGACGCCGGCGCCCTCGTCGCCGTCGACGCCACCTCGGCGGCCGGCGGCCTCCGGGTCGACCCCTCCCAGTCCGACGTGTACTACTTCGCGCCGCAGAAGTGCTTCGGGTCCGACGGCGGCCTCTGGCTCGCGGCGTGCTCGCCCGCGGCGGTCGAGCGCATCGAGCGCATCGCCGCTTCCGACCGGTGGGTCCCGACGGGCCTCGACCTCAAGGTCGCCCTCGACAACTCCCGCCTCGACCAGACGTACAACACGCCGGCGCTCACCACCCTGTTCCTGCTCGCCGATTCGCTCGACTGGATGAACTCGAACGGCGGCCTCGAATGGACGGCCAGGCGCTGCGACCGCTCGGCCGAGACCCTCTACGGCTGGGCCGAACGCTCCTCGTTCGCATCGCCGTTCGTCGAGAAGCCCGACGAGCGGTCCCACGTGGTCGGCACCATCGACTTCTCCGACGAGGTCGATGCCAACGTGATCGCCAAGGTCCTGCGGGCCAATGGCATCGTCGACACCGAGAGCTACCGCAAGCTCGGCCGCAACCAGCTCCGCATCGCCCTCTTCCCCACCATCGAGCCGGAGGACGTGGCGGCCCTGACCCGCTGCATCGACGCCGTCGTCGAGCAGCTGACGGCGTAGACCACCTCTTCAGCGTTCTGGGCGGGTTGAGCGACCGATACGGTCGCTGAACCCGCCCAGAATCGCTGGGTCGCGCCGATCCGACCTAGAGCGGGAGGCCCTTGGCGTTGCGGGGGGTGCCGACGATCATCTCCGGGGCGGCGGCGACGAGGCCGGCGAGCTTGGGGAGGACGGCCTTGAGGGCGGCGCCATCGGAGTGGGCCTTGTACGCCTCCTGGTCCGAGTACACCTCGTAGAAGAAGATCGTGTCGGGGTTGTCGTTGGCCTGGTGGATGACGTGGAGCTCGGTCCCGGGCTCGCCGTCGAGCGGGCCGGGGTACAGCTCGGCGAACGCAGCCACGAGCTCGTCGCCCTTCCCCTCGGGTGCGGTGAGCTTGACGTGGACAGCGACTTTGGAGGACATGGGGATGATTGAATCACCCTCATGCCGACCAGTGCCGAGGTGGAGTCGATCCTGACCGGACCGGGAGGCGCCTTCGAGGTCGTCACCGAGGAGGTTCGGGGCATCCCGATGAAGGTCTTCAAGGCCCGCCTGGGGAGCCTGCCGCGACATCACCAACCTGGCCCGCATGCGGGGCGACGAGACGTTCCTCGTGTACGGCGACCGGCGGATGACGTTCACCGAGTTCGTCGACGGGGCCGATTCGGTCAGCGCCGAGCTCTCGGCCCGCGGCGTCGGCCACGGCGACCGCGTCGCCGTGCTCAGCGCCAACAACCCCGAGTGGTGCCTCTCGTTCTGGGGCACCGTCGACCTCGGAGCCATCCTCGTCGGCCTCAACGGGTGGTGGAAGACCGATGAGATCCTCTACGGCCTCGAGGACTCCGGCGCCAAGGTGCTGATCGCGGACCGCGCCCGATTCGAGCGGATCGCCTCCGAGCTGGCCGGCATCTCGACCCTCGAGGCCGTGTTCCTGATCGACGCCGACCCGTCGGAGGTCGGCGACGACCCCCGCCTGCACCGGTTCGACGACCTGCTGCGGCAGCCGGGGTCCGGCTCGCCGAGCGTCGCCATCGACGAGGACGATCCGGCCGTCATCTTCTACACGAGCGGCACCACGGGGCGGCCGAAGGGGGCCATCTCGACCCACCGCTCGATGATCTCGAACCTGCAGGGCACGCTCTATTCGTCCATCGCCGGCTCGATGGTGAACCCGGGCGCGGCGAGCATCAACCCCGCAGGCCAGAACGCCAGCCTCCTCACCTCGCCCCTGTTCCACGTGGCCGGCTGCCACTCGGGCCTCGTCGTCGGTCTGGTCGCCGGCATCAAGATCGTGATCCCGGTCGGCCGCTTCGAGCCGACCGAGGTCATGCGCCTCATCCAGGACGAGAAGATCACGGTCTGGGCCACGGTGCCGACGATGGTGTGGCGGGTGGTCGAGCACCCGGAGCGGCACGACCACGACCTCACCTCGGTGGTCGCCATGGCCTACGGCGGATCACCTTCGGCGGGCGAGCTGCAGCGCAAGATCGCCGAAACCTTCCCGAACGTGAAGAGCACGAGCAACGCGTACGGCCTGACCGAGTCGAGCTCGGCGGTCACCGTCAACTCCGGCCAGGAGAACGCCGACCGGCCCGATTCCGTGGGCCGACCGCTGCCCGTGATCGACGTCCGCATCGTGGCGCCGGACGGCGCCGACGCGCCGGCGGGCGGCACCGGCGAGGTGTGGATCAAGGGTCCCCACATCATGCCGGGGTACTGGAACAAGCCGGAGGCCACGGCGGAGTCGATCACCGACGGCTGGCTGCACACCGGCGACCTCGGCCACGTGGACGACGAAGGGTTCCTCTACATCACCGATCGGGCCAAGGACATGATCATCCGCGGTGGCGAGAACATCTACAGCGTGGAGATCGAGAACCGCCTCGTCGAGCACCCGGACATCCTCGACGCCGCCGTCCTCGGCGTGCCCCACGCCACGCTCGGCGAGGAGGTGAAGGCGGTGGTGCAACTGGCGCCGGACGCCTCGCTCTCCGGCGACGAGGTCAAGGCGTGGGTGGCCGAGACGCTGGCCAACTTCAAGGTGCCGACCTACATCGACTTCACCACCGAGACCCTGCCCCGCAACGCCTCGGGCAAGCTCCTCAAGAACGTCCTTCGGGGTGAGGGCGAGGTGAGCTTCGCGGAGACGCTGTGACGGCCCCGTTCCCGGACCCGACCGGACGGGACCGGGCCGGGGTCATCGTCGTGATCGACGGCCGGCTGGCGTTGATCGAGCGAGTGCGGACGCCGGATTCGGCTCCGTACTGGGTGGTGCCGGGCGGCGGCGTGGAGTCCGGCGAGTCGCCGGCCGCCACGGCCGTCCGGGAGGCGAAGGAGGAGCTCGGCCTCGACGTGCAGCTCCGGTCGGCCGACGCCGAGATCACCGTCCGGGCCCAGGACCACGTCGAGCACTACTTCCTCGTGGACGTGGTCGGCGGCACGTTCGGGCCGGGCGCGGGCCCGGAGTGGGACCCCCCTCGAGGGCGCGGCACCTACACGCCGACGCTCGTGCCGTTCGAAGACGCGGTGCATCTCGACCTTGCACCGTTCGCCGTCGCCGAGCCGTTGCTCCGTGCCCTCGCCACCGGGGACTGGAGCCCGCAGGAGGTCGCCGATCCCACGCAGGTGGAGCCCAGACGGGTGCGCGCCGGCGGCTTCTGCCTCGACGACGACGGGCGGGTCTGGCTGCTCACGGGCGATGCCGGAGACGGCCTGTTCTTCGAGATCCCGGGCGGCGGCGTCGAGGCCGGGGAGACGCCGGAGCAGGCGGTGGTCCGTGAGCTGGAGGAGGAGCTCGGCCTGCACGTCGACGTCGAGTGCGAGCTGGCGACCATCTGGAAGGACGAGCGCCGGGAGCACTACTTCCTCGTCCGGGCCACGGGCTCCAGCGGCCGGACGCAGCTGGACCACGAGTCGTTCTTCACGCCCGTTCAGGTGCCGGCGTCGACCCTGGCGGATCTGGCCGTCTGGCCCAAGCGCCTGGGCTGGCGCTTCGCCGCCTGGCACGCCGCCGCCGACTGGCCGGTACGACCCGTGCAACTGACCGACACCATCGACGACCTGGAGCCGCGCTGCCGCTGGTGACGTCCAGGTTCAGGGGACGAGGACGACCCGTCCGAAGGCCTGACGGCTCTCGAAGTAGGCGTGGGCGGCGGCGGCCTCGGCCAGCGGGAACGTGCGGTCGACCACCACCTGGAGGCGCCCGGCGGCGACGTCCTCGATGAGCTCGCCGATGATCGCGTGGGCGCGGGCGAAGGCGAGCTCGGCGCCGAGGAACACGCCGGTGAGCGACTGGTTGCCGCCCATGAGCGACCGAGACGTCGAGGGGCTTCGGGTCGCGCCCGGCGTGGCCGACGGTGATGCAACGGCCCCGGTAGGCCAGGGACCGCAGGCTGCCGACCAGGGTGGCGCCGCCGACCGAGTCGACGACCAGGTCCGCACCCCGCCCGTCGGTGAGCCGGCGCACCTCGGCCGCGACATCGGCCGTGGAGTAGTCGATGCCGTGGTCGAGGCCGAGCGGCTCGATCGGGCCAACCGCGCCGTCGAGGACGCGGTGGCGAGCACGGTGGCGCCGGCCCGCTTGGCCAGCTGGACGGCGGCGATGCCGACGCCGCCGGCGCCGGCCTGGACGAGCACGGTCTCGCCGGCCTGCAGGCGGCCGAACTCGAAGAGGCAGTCGTCCGCGGTGCCGAAGGCGATGGGCACGCAGGCGACGGCCGTGAGGTCGGCGCCGTCGGGCACCATCCAGAGCGCGGCGGTCGGGACCGCCACCAGCTCGGCGTGCGAGCCGTGCGGCATCGTCGCCACCACCCGATCGCCCACTGCGACCGGGCCGCCGGCGGCGTCGGCGCCGACCTCGATGACGGTGCCGGCGCACTGGTAGCCGACGATGTGACGCTCACCGACCATCGCCCCACCGAGGCGGTTGAGGGTGTCGCCGCCCTCGATGCTGATGGCCTCGACCTGCACGACGACCCCGTTGGGGGCGCACACGGGATCGGGGACGTCGACGTACTCGAAGACGTCGGGAGGTCCGTTGCGGCGGTAGGTGGCGGCTTTCATCCGTGCTCCCCGAGAACGAGTTGATCGACGTTGGCGCCGTTGGCCGGGCCGTCGAAGACGAGGGCGCCGTCGCGCAGCGCCAGGCAGCGGTCGGCCCGCTGCACGAACTCCATCTGATGGGTGGCCACGACCACGGCTGCGCCGGCCTGGTGGGCCTCCTCCATGAGCGCCACCATGGCCTCACGGCCCTGGGGGTCGAGGCCGACGAAGGGCTCGTCGATGAGCAACAGGTCGAACGGACGGACGAGCGCCAGCGCGATCGCCGTCTTCTGTCGGAGGCCACGGCTGAAGCGCGACGGGAGGCCGTCGGCGCGAGCGGTCAGGCCGAGCCGGCCGAGCAGGTCGTGGCCCCGATCGTGCCAGTCCTCCACCCCGTGCATCCGGGCGACGTACTCGAGGTGCTCGAGCACGCTGAGGTCGTCGTAGAGCACCGGCTGGTCGGGCAGGTAGGACGTCGCGGCGCGGGCGTCGAAGGAGCCGGCCGGGTGACCCGACACCTCGAGGGAGCCGTCGCTCGGCTCCAGGAGCCCCGCGCACATCCCGAGGAACGTCGACTTGCCCGAGCCGTTGTGGCCGACGAGCACGATGAGCTCGCCGCGACGGAGCGTCACGTCGAGCGGCTCGAGGGCCACGAGGTCCTCGTACTCCTTGGTCAGGCCCGCCGCCACGAGGACGGGCTCACGCTTCTTGGCCACGATCGAACCTACTTCCCGACGTCCTTGAGGCCACCACCGGTGAGGTAGCCGCCGAGACCCTCACGATGCCGGACCCAGGCGAACACCAACACGATGACGAAGGTGATGTTGAAGGCCACGCCGAGAGAGAGGCCGCCGAGGGCGCTCCCGGGCTTGCGGTTCAGCTGCGAGTGGATCAGCAGCGTCGCCGCCGGGCCGAGCGTCGCGATCAGCGGCGGCAGCGCGTGGTGCAGGAGCAGGCCCATGCCGGTCGAATCCATCATGAGCTTGGTCGGGTCTGGCGGCTTGCGCAGGGTGCTCACGGCGGCGGCGCCCGTAGCGGCGGCGGCGGCCGGCAGGAGCAACGGCAGCCCGACCGACAGGACGCGGCTCGGGTCCCTCGTGGCCGCCGCCGCGGCCAGCACCCCGATGAGGCCGACCACGGCGAGCACGACGGTCGGCGCGGCCAGGTGGCGGAGGTGGAGCGACCCGTCGTGGGTCGGGAAGCTGTCGCGGCGGTCGGGATGGTCGACCTCCTGGGCCAGGCCCTCGATGGCGTCGAGTCCGGCGATGAACAGCGCACCCCCGGCGATCAGCACGAGCGGCGAGGTGCCGGCCCAGGCGCCCGCGGTGGCCAGCCCGGCGATCACGCCGAGGCCGGCCAGGCGGAGCACCCTCGAGCCCGGCCAGCGCAGGATCCCCCGCCAGTCCCGTCGCCAGGCCAAGGGGCCGCGACCGGCCGGACGCAGCCGGATCCACGGCGTCGACCTCGGGACCTCCGCGCTGAGCTGCCGGCGGAGGAGCATGACGGTGCGGAGGTCCTGGAGGGTCGCGGCGAAGCGCAGATGGCTGACGAGCCGACCGCGACGCTCGGCCGCTTCGAGCGACATGCCGCCGACCATGCGCAGGCCCAGCACGGCGATGACGACCACCGGTACGAGCGCGAGCGGGGCGAGCGGATGGGCCTTGAGCGGCCACAGCGCGACCTCACCGACGAACGAGGCCGGCGACGTGGCCGAGCCCGCGACGATGTCCGCGATGGACCACCCCAGGACGGCGGCCCCGATGAGCGACGCGACCGTGCGCCCGATGCGTCGGCCGCACGCCATCATCGCCGCCCCGGTCATGGCGACGGCGGCCGCGAGACCCACGACGGCGCCGCTGGCGATCCACTCGGCGGGGTTCCCCGGGAAGCGCCGGTAAGCGAGCAGCCCGACCGCACCACCGGCGACCGAGCCGACGAAGGCGGTGAAGCGCACCTGCCGTCGAGCCGGCTCCTGCAAGGCCACGTCGCGGTCGACCGGGGCGAGGAGCACGTAGCGGACCTCGGCCGCCTCCAACGCCAACGGGCCGCCGCGCGCACCGGATCGCAGGCCGAGGGCGATGGCGAAGGCCACGACCAGGCCGACCGACGCCGGACCGAACTGGCGGACGTCGCGCAGGACGGATCCGGTGATCCGGTCGTCGCCGACGACACCTGACAGCATGGTGACGCCGACGCCACCGACGATCGCCGCGACGTAGGCCGCGGTCGAGCGCGTCGATCACGTTCCAGTCACCCAGGCGCCGGCGCTTCCGGTGCTGGCGGAGCTCGCGCAGGGCGGCGACGACGACGTCGTCGTGCAGGTCGATCGCCGGGGCCGTCACGTCGGCGAACCTAGTGCCGCCTCGTCGGGCCCGAACTTCAGCCCGCCTCGCCGTTCACCTGCAGGCAACCGACGAAGCGGAGGAGCTCCTCCAGGTCGAACGGCTTGGTGATGTAGTAGTCGGCCCCGGCCTCCCAGCCCTCGCCGTGATCGGCGTCGCTGGCCCTTGCCGTCAGCATCACCACCGGGATGTCGCGGGTGGCGTCGTCGGCCTTGAGGGCCGTGAGGACGGCCAGCCCGTCGAGCTCCGGCATCATCCAGTCGAGGACGACCAGGTCCGGTCGCGTCCGGCGCACGAGGGCGAGGGCGGCGGCCCCGTCGGCCGCCGCCTCCACCTCATAGCCCGCGGTGGTCAGGTTGAAGCGCAGGATGTCGACGATGTCCGGGTCGTCGTCGGCCACCACCACGTGTCGAACCTTGCGCTCCGCCATGTCGTTGCATCGTCCTCCCCCGGCCGGACCTGAGGCAATGGCCCGTTCGAGCCTTGACGACCACCGCCCGGCCTCAGCCCCCGGAGACGTCCTGGGGGCGCTCCTTGCCGGCGGAGACGAAGGGCATCATGGCCCGCAGCTCCTCGCCGACCTGCTCGATCTGGTGCTTCGAGCCGGCCTCCTTGAGGGAGGTGTAGTTCGGCCGGCCGCTGCGGTTCTCGGCGATCCACTCGTTGGCGAACGTGCCGTCCTGGATCTCGGTCGAGGATCCGCTTCATCTCGGCCTTCGTCTCGGCGTTGACGATGCGGGGGCCGCGGGTGAGGTCGCCGTACTCGGCGGTGTCGGAGATCGAGTAGCGCATGCCGGCGATGCCGCCCTCGTACATGAGGTCGACGATGAGCTTGAGCTCGTGGAGGCACTCGAAGTACGCCGACTCGGGCTGGTAGCCGGCCTCGACGAGGGTCTCGAACCCGGCCTGCACGAGGGCGGTCACGCCGCCGCACAGCACGACCTGCTCGCCGAAGAGGTCGGTCTCGGTCTCCTCGTCGAAGGTGGTCTCGAGCACGCCGGCGCGGGTGCCGCCGATGGCGTCGGCGTAGGACAGGGCGAGGTCACGGGCCTTGCCGCTGGCGTCCTGGTGGACGGCGATGAGGGCCGGCACGCCGCCGCCCTCGGTGTAGGTGCGGCGCACGAGGTGGCCGGGGCCCTTGGGGGCGACCATGGCGACGTCGACGCCCTCGGGCGGCGTGATGTGGCCGAAGCGGATGTTGAAGCCGTGGGCGAAGAACATGGCGTCGCCCGGCTCGACAGGTTGCGGCGCGATGTCGACTCCTCGTAGATCGCCTTCTGCTCGGTGTCGGGCAGCAGGATCATGATGAGGTCGGCCTCGGCCGAGGCGTCGGCGATGGAGCAGCACCGTGAGCCCGGCGGCCTCGGCCTTGGCCGGCGGAGGACGAGCCTTCGCGCAGGCCGACGCGGACGTCGACGCCCGAGTCGCGGAGGTTCAGCGCATGGGCGTGGCCCTGGGAGCCGTAGCCGATGATGGCGACCTTGCGGCCGGCGATGAGGGAGGGGTCGGCGTCCTTCTCGTAGTACACGTTGGCCATCAGTTCGTCATACCTTTCGAGGGAGCGGCTAGGGCGCTGAGGCGGCCTGACGCTCGAGCTTGGGCAGGGCGACCCGGCCGGTGCGCTGCAGTTCGGCGATGCCGAAGGGCCGCATGAGCTCCTCGAAGTCGTCGAGCTTGGCGGGTCGCCGGCCAGCGTCACGGTGAGCTCGTCGTGGCCGACGTCGACGATCTTGCCCTCGAAGACCTGCACGAGCTCGATGACCTGGCCGCGCGTGGCGGCCGTCGGCCTTGACCGTGCATGAGCATCAGCTCGCGCTCGACGGAGTCGCAGGGTCGAGCTCGCTGATCTTGACGACGTTGATCAGCTTGAACAGCTGCTTGGTGATCTGCTCGAGGGGCGACGACTCGACGTCGACCACGATGGTGATGCGGCTGAAGCGCTCGTCGTCGGTCGGGGCGACGGCGAGGGAGTAGATGTTGTAGCCGCGCCGGGCGAACAGGCTGGCGACGCGGGCGAGCACGCCGGCCTTGTTCTCGACGAGGACGGAGAGGATGTGGTGCGCGGCCGTGGGCTGCGTCGTCATCAGTGACCACCCTCGCCCTGCGAGGGATCGACGACGACCTGGCTCGTTGGTCATGCCCGGCCGGGACCATCGGGAACACCTTCTCGCTCGAGTCGGTGCGGAAGTCGACGACCACCGGGCGGTCGTCGATGGCGTTGGCCTTGTCGATGGTGGTCTGCACGTCGTCGGGGTGCTCGACCCGGAAGGCGACGCAGCCCATGGCCTCGGCCCACTTCACGTAGTCGGGCAGGTCCGGCGAGAGGTACACCTCGGAGTAGCGCTCCTCGTAGAACATCTCCTGCCACTGGCGGACCATGCCGAGGTAGGCGTTGTTGAGGATGGCGATCTTCACCGGGATGCGCTCGGCTGCGGCCGTGACCAGCTCCTGGGCCGTCATCTGGAAGCAGCCGTCGCCGTCGATGGCCCAGACCATGCGGTCGGGGCGGCCGACCTTGGCGCCGATGGCCGCAGGGACGGAGAAGCCCATGGTGCCGAGGCCGCCGGAGTTCACCCAGGTGTAGGGGTGGTCGAACTTCCAGTACTGGCTGGTCCACATCTGGTGCTGGCCGACGCCGGAGGCGACGATCGTGTCCTCGGGGGCGGAGTCGCGCAGCGTCTCGAGCACCATCTGCGGCTTGAGGGCGTCGCCCTCTCCCGGCCCTGGTCGTAGGTGAGCGGGTAGCTTCTCCTGCCAGCCGCGGATGGTGCGGTCGCCACGGCGTGCGGTCGGGCTGTGGTCTCCACGCCGATGTGCCCGGACGGCCTTGACGAGCTCCTCGATGACGAGGCGGCAGTCGCCGACGATCGGCACGTCGGGGCGGCGGACCTTGCCGAGCTCGGCCGGGTCGATGTCGACGTGGATGATCTTGGCGTCGGGGGCGAAGCCGTCGAGCTTGCCGGTGACCCGGTCGTCGAAGCGGGAGCCGAGGGCGATGAGCAGGTCGCTCTTCTGCATGGCCGTGACGGCGGTGTAGTTGCCGTGCATGCCGGGCATGCCGAGGCACAGCGGGTGGCCGTCGGGGAAGGCACCGCGGGCCATCAGCGTGGTGACGACGGGGATGCCGGTCAGCTCGGCCAGCTCCTTGAGGGCCTCGGCCGCCCGGGCCTTGAGGATGCCGCCGCCGGCGTAGATGACCGGCTTGCTCGACTCGAGGATGAGGCGGGCCGCCTCCTTGATCATCCGCGGGTGGCCCTTGGTGTTCGGCTTGTAGCCGGGCAGGCCCGGCTCGATGTCCTCGTCGCTCGGCCAGTACCAGTCCATGGCGCTGCGAGGGTTCTTCGGGTCGACGATGTCCTTGGGGACGTCGATCAGCACCGGGCCGGGTCGGCCGGTCGTGGCGATGTGGAACGCCTCGCGGACGATGCGGGGAATGTCGCTGGGCATCGGTCACGAGGTAGTTGTGCTTGGTGCACCGACAGGGTGATGCCGGTGGTGTCGCACTCCTGGAAGGCATCGGTGCCGATGGAGGCCAGCGGCACCTGGCCGGTGATGCAGACCATGGGCACCGAGTCCATGTAGGCGTCCACAGCGGCGTGACGATGTTGGTCGCCGCCGGACCGCTGCGTGACCATGGCCACGCCGGGCCGGCCGGTGGCGTGGGCGTAGCCCTCGGCCATGTGGCCGGCGCCCTGCTCGTGGCGCACGAGGATGTGGCGGATCGGCGAGTCGATGATCGGGTCGTAGACGGGGAGGATGGCCCCGCCGGGGAGGCCGAACATGACCTCGACGCCCTCCATCTCGAGGCTCTTGATGAGGGCTTGACCGCCGGACATGTTCGTCATGAGTTGCTCCTGGAACAGCATTGACTGGGAAAACGGGGGCAAAGAAAAGACCTCCCGTACGGGAGGTCGAAGGCGCACGCGCGAGTGGGGACCCGGACGTGCGTCAGGTGCGTACTACGAGGAGGTCGGTGATCCGGGACATCGGAGGGACAGTCTCCCATCGACGGCGTCCTTTGGCAAGCTCTCGCCGGCGAGAACGGCGGAACGGCGAAGCGGTGGGCGGTGCTGGACCTGACGACAGGGCACTTCCCGCTCGACGCCGCGCTCCGGCTCACCCCGCCGGCGTCGACCGTTCGGCCAGCACGAGGGCCTGGTTCGTACCGCCCACGCGCCCTCCGACATCGGACAGCTCGCCGTCGACCCAGCCGATGCCCGATGCCTCCCATCGCGACGTCGAGGCCAGGCGGATCCACTCGCCAACCGGCGGACGGGCGAGGTGCACCGAGATGTCGGCGTTGACGAAGGAGACGTCCGGTCGATCGCGGCGCGCGCTGATGGCCCCGCCGATGTCGGCGGTCGCCACGACCCGAGCGAGTGGTGACGGCGGGCGCCCGTCATCGAGGATCGGCCGTCGGAGCCGGAACCAGCCGACGCCCTGGCCGGTCCGGACCTGGGGCAGGAACCGGCAGTCGATCCCCCCGCCGATGAACGACTCGGCGGCCGGGTCGTTGCTCCAGCCCTGGGCCCCCCCGTCCTCGGGCCCATCGGCCGCCGGCTCCCGCGGAGGGTTCACGTCCTGCGCGTCCCACGGTGCCGGGTTCAGGGCCAGCAGCGACGCACGCGCCACGAGCGCGCCGTCGAGGAGCAATGTGACCTCGAGGAGCTGCAGCCGCCGACCGGTCCGGACGATCTCCACGCTCGCGGTCATCGGCCGGAGCGGAACCGGCTTCAACAGGTCGACGGTCAGTCGCACCGGCTCGAACCCGCTCGCCATCGACTCCAGGCCGAGCTCGGCCAACAGCGCGCCGACGGGTCCGCCGTGCAGCAGGCCCGGGTCCCACGGCCCGCGGGTGAAGACCGACGGCGTGACGGTGGCACCGTCGCGCGACCAGAGGGCGGTGGCGCTCAAGGCTCGGTGATGGCGCCCCGCTCGGCGCCCTGCACCAGGCGGGCGAACTTGGCCAGCACGCCGGTGGTGTAGCGGGGCGGCGGAACCTTCCAGTCGCCCCGCCGACGGGCGAGCTCGTCATCGTCGACGAGCAGGTCGATCGTGCGAGCCGGGATGTCGATCACGATGCGGTCGCCGTCGCGCGACGAAGGCGATCGGCCCGCCGTCGACGGCCTCGGGCGCGACGTGGCCGATGCAGAAGCCGTGGGTGCCGCCGGAGAAGCGGCCGTCGGTGATGAGGGCGCAGTCGCCGCCCCGCCCGGCGCCCTTCATGGCGCCGGTGACGGCGAGCATCTCGCGCATGCCGGGCCCGCCCTTCGGGGCCCTCGTAGCGGATGACGACGATCGTGCCGGGCTCGATCGTGCCGGCCAGGATCGCCTCCATGGCGCCGTCCTCGCCGTCGAACACGCGGGCCGTGCCCTCGAAGCGCGTCGTAGTCGATGCCCGCGACCTTCACCACCGAGCCCTTCGGCGCCAGCGAGCCGGTGAGGACGGCGATGCCGCCGTCCGCGTGGATCGGCTTCGAGACCGGGTGGACCACCGCGCCGTCGAGGCGCGGGCGGCGCGAGGTCCGCCAGGTTCTCGGCGATGGTCTTGCCGGTGACGGTGAGGCAGTCGCCGTGGAGCAGGCCGGCGTCGAGCAGCTCCTTCATCACGACCGGGACGCCGCCGATGCGGTCGATGTCGGCCATGTGGTACTTGCCGTGCGGCTTGGTGTCGGCGATGTGGGGCGCCTGCGTCGACCGACGCGGTTGAAGTCGTCGAGCTCGAGCTCGACCCGGGCCTCGTTGGCGATGGCCAGCAGGTGCAGCACGGCGTTGGTCGAGCCGCCGAGGGCCATGACGACGGCGATGGCGTTCTCGAACGCCTCCTTGGTCATGATCTGGCGGGGCCGGATGCTCGAGGTCGAGCAGGTTGACGACGGCCTGGCCCGACTCGTAGGCGAAGTCGTCGCGGCGGCGGTCGACGGCCGGCGGGTGACGACGAACCGGGCAGCGCCATGCCGATGGCCTCGGCCACCGACGCCATGGTGTTGGCGGTGAACATGCCGGCGCACGAGCCCTCGGTCGGACAGGCGTTGCGCTCGATGAGCGCGAGCTCCTCGTCGGTCATCGCGCCGGCGGCGTGGGCGCCGACGGCCTCGAACACGCTGGTGATGTCGAGGGCGCGTCGGCCGTCTGGGATGCGCCCGGGCAGGATCGAGCCGCCGTAGAGGAACACCGACGGCACGTTGATGCGGGCCGCGGCCATCAGCATCCCGGGCAGCGACTTGTCGCAGCCGGCGAAGGTGACCAGCGCGTCGAAGCGCTCGGCGTGCATCACGGTCTCGACCGAGTCGGCGATGACCTCGCGGCTGACGAGCGACGCCCGCATGCCCTCGTGGCCCATCGAGATGCCGTCGCTCACGGCGATGGTGACGAACTCGATCGGGAAGCCGCCGGCCGCCCGCACGCCCTCCTTCGCCCGCTTGGCCAGGCGGTCGAGCGGCAGGTTGCAGGGCGTGACCTCGTTCCACGACGAGGCCACCCCCACCTGGGGCTTGTCCCAGTCGTCGTCGGTCATGCCGATGGCCCGCAGCATGGCCCGCGCCGGCGCCCGCTCGAACCCGTCGGTGACCTCGTGGCTGCGGGGCTTTCGGCGATCGCTCACGGCGCAGCAGGTTAGGCGGCGCGTTCTGCAACGCCGCCCGGGCGGCTACCCCGCCTCGGTCGTCCCCGTGGTGCCGGCCGGCGCCTGCTCGTCGCCGGAGGAGTCATCGACCACCCCGTCGGTATCGCCGTCCTCGTCGACGTCGATCTTGCAGACCTTCTCGAAGTACGACTCGACGCGGTTGCTGGCGGCCTGGACCGTGGGCGAGTCGACGTCGACGCTCCCGGCCTCGGACTCGGGGACCTTGGTGAAGTCGTAGTCGTACTTGGAGAGGAGCTTGTCGAGCTGGTCGAAGGCCTTGCCGACGGTGGCGACGTCCGCCTTGATCTCCGAGGGCGCCTGCTTCTCCAGGTTGACGATCGCCGCGGCCAGCTCCTTGTACTCCTTCTTCGCGTCGTCCGTGCTCTGCGACGGGTCCCCGGTGTCCTTGAAGTCCTTCTCGTACTGCTTGGCCAGCTCGCAGAAGTCGCCGCTCCCCTTACCGGAGAAGTCGGTGTCCGCCGAGGTGTCGGTCTTGCTGTCGGTCTTGGTGTCGCCGGTCTCGCTCGTGGCTCCGACCGAGGTGTCGCTCGAGGCATCGTCCCCGCCCCCGCAGGCCGAGAGGGCGAACATCGCGACGATCAAGACGAGGGGCAACTTCCGCATCGGCAGATCGTACCCTCGGGTCTATCGTGCGCCGGTGACCGCGATCGTCCGGGCCGAGGGCGTCGTCAAGCGCTGGGGTTCGACCACGGCGCTCGTCGGTGCGTCGTTCGAGATCGGCCGCGGCATCACCGGCCTCCTCGGTGCGAACGGCGCGGGGAAGACGACCCTCCTCGGGCTGATGCTCGGCATGCACCGACCCGACGACGGCCGTCTCGAGGTGCTCGGGCGTGACCCCTGGACGCTGGGCCCGGAGGTCCGCGCCCGGGTCGGCTACGCCCCCGAGCACGACGCCCTGCCCGAGGACGTGCGGGCTCATGACGTCGTCCGTCACTTCGCCGAGGTGCACGGGCTGCCCCGCCGCGAAGCCCAGACGCGGGCGAGCGACGCACTGTGGGAGGTCGGGCTGGGCGAGGAGCGCTTCCGGGCCGTCGGCACGATGTCCACCGGGCAGCGCCAGCGGGTGAAATTGGCCCTCGCCATCGCCCACGACCCGGAGCTGGTGCTGCTCGACGAGCCCACGAACGGCCTCGACCCGGTGCAGCGCGACCAGATGCTCGCCCTGATCCGGCGGATCGGCCACGAGCTCGGGCTCGACGTCATCCTCTCGTCGCACCTCCTCGAGGAGGTCGAGCGGGTGAGCGACAGCGTCGTGATCATCGACCAGGGCCGCACGGTGCGCAGCGGCCGCCTCGACGACCTCCGGGGACTCGACCACGCCGAGCTGCTCGTCGAGCTCGTGGAGCCGGCCGCCGTCGTCGACGAACTCGTCGCCCGCCTTGCCGAGCGCGGCGTCGCGGCCGCGGTCGACGGCGCCCAGCTCGTCGTGGCGCTGGAGGGCGACGTCGTCTACGACCTGGTCCGCGACACCATCGCCGAGCGCGGCCTCGCCGTGCGCCGCCTGCAGCGGCGCACCGCCAGCCTCGAGGACGTCTTCCTCGCCGGCCAGGTGGCGGGTGAAGCCGGCGGGGCCGGCACGGTCGGATGAGCGACGCACACGTCGGCCCCGAGGCCCGGATCCTCGACCGCGGCTACCGGCGCTACACCGGCCGTCGCGAGGGCCAGGCGCACGCCGTGCGAAGCGTCATCGCCCACACGCTCCGACGCATCCTCGGCCTCCGCCGTCCCGCCCGGGCCAAGGTCCTGCCCTTCCTCGCCATCGCGTTCGCGTACCTGCCGGCGACGGTGTTCGTCGGGATCATCGCCCTGTTCGGTCGCTTCGGGGGCCGCAACCAGGCTCGCCAGATCATCCCGGAGTACGGCGACTACTACGGCTTCATCGTCTCGGCCATCATCCTGTTCGTCGCCTTCGTTGCCCCAGAGGCGCTCTGCCCCGACCGCCGGAGTCGGGTGCTGAGCCTGTACCTCGCCTCCCCGCTCACCCGGATGACCTACCTCCTGTCGAAGGCCGCCTCGGTGGCCATCGTCATCACCTTCGTCACCATCGGGCCGCCGTTGCTGCTCCTCCTCGGCCTCATGTTGCAGGGCGCCGGACCCGACGGGCCGGTCGAGGTGGCGAGGGTGCTGGTCCGCATCCTCGAGAGCGGTCTGTTCCTGGCCGCCCTCTACACCTGCCTGTCCGTCGCCGTCGCCAGCCTCACCGACCGGCGGGCCGTGGCCGCGGCGGCGACCCTCTTCGTCATCATCGGCTCGGCCATCGTGAGCGAGACGTTCGTGGAGGGCGTCGGCGTATCGCCCTCGCTCCGGGTGGCGAACCTCTCCGGCGGTCCGCTCGAGCTGGTGCGCCGGATCTACGGCTCCGTAGGGAGCTTCCCGGCCTCGAGACCTGGGTGCTCGTCGTGGGGATGGGCGTCTGGACCATCGGGGCCGGCGCCGTCGCCGTGCTCCGGTACCGACGGTTGCAGGTGACGCGTTGACGATCGAGGTGGTCGACGTCTCCAAGTGGTTCGGGTCGATCGTGGCGCTGTCGGAGGTCACCTGTCGGGTCGAGCCCGGCATCACCGCGTTGTTGGGACCGAACGGCGCCGGCAAGTCGACCCTGCTCCGCGTGTTGTGCGGGCTCACGGCCCCGTCCCACGGCGAGGTGCGGATCCTCGGCCAGGTGCCCCGGCGTGCCCTCGCGCTCGACCGCGCGCATCGGCCTGGTGCCCCAACAGGAGGCGCTGTTCGATCCGCTCCCGCGCCGTGCAGTTCGTCCGGCTGGCGGCGGAGCTGCACGGCGTGTCCTCACCCGGCGCGGCCGCGGAGGCGGCGCTCGCGCTGGTCGACCTCGACCCCGGCGACACCCGTCCGGTGAAGACCTACTCGAAGGGCATGCGGCAACGGGTCAAGGTGGCGCAGGCCCTCGTCCACGGACCGGAGGTCGTGCTGCTCGACGAGCCACTCGAGGGCCTCGACCCGCGGCAGCGCCTCCGGATGATCGACCTGTTCCGACGCCTCGCCGACGAGGGGCGGACGGTCCTGATCTCCAGCCACGTCCTGGACGAGGTCGAGAGGTTCGGGTCGCGGGTGCTCGTGATCGCCCAGGGCCGCCTGGCCGCCGAGGGCGACTTCCACGCCATCCGGGACCTCATGGACGACCGTCCGCACCGCCTCCGCGTCGGAACCGACCGCGCCGCGGGCGCTGGCCGCCGGGCTTCTCTCGGCGGGGGCGGTGACCGGCGCGTGGGTCCAGGGCGCCGACAGCCTCGTCGTCGACACCGTCGACGTGGCCGCCTTCCGGCGGTCCGTCAGCGTCGTGGCCCGCGACGGAGGCGCCCGCCTCACCGAGGTCGTGCCGCTCGACGACGACCTCGACAGCGTCTTCCGGTACCTGGTGAACCGACGGTGAGCGCCATCTTCCGCCTGGTGCTCCGCACCCAGGTGACCAAGGGACGGGCGGCCGCCCTCGCCGTCGTGGGCCTCCTGGGGATCCTGCTCGGCTTCGCCATCGGCCGCTCCGGTGGCGGAAGCCGCTTCGACATCGCCCACAACTTCGTCGGTGGCTTCGGCCTCGGCCTCCTGGTTCCGCTGACGGCGCTCGTCTTCGCCGCCGCCGCCCTGGGCGATCCGGCCGAGGACGGCACGCTCGTCTACCTGTGGCACCGACCCCTGGCGCGGTGGCGGATCGTCGCTGCGGCGGCGGCCGCCGCCCTGTGCATCGCCGTGCCCTTCGCCGTCGTGCCCACCGCCATCGCGGCAGCGGCCACCGGTCAGGGCCCTGCGCTGGTCTGGGCCGCCGTCGGGTCGTCGTTGCTGGCCTCCGCCGCGTACAGCGCGATCTTCCTCTGCCTGGGGCTGTTGGTGCGCCGAGCCCTGGCGTGGGGGCTCGCCTACGTCCTCATCTGGGAGGGCTTCGTGGCCAGGAGCGCGACCGGACCGGCGCGCTTGTCGGTGCTGGTCTACGCCCGCTCCGTCCTCGCCGACCTCGCCGGCCACGCCCCGCCCCGCCTGGCCGCATCGATCGGCACGTCCGTCGCAGTGCTGCTCGTGACAGCCGTCGCCGGGGTCGCGGCCACGACGTGGTCGCTGCGGCGGATCGACGTCCGGTGATCGACGCGCTCCAGGCGATGGCGACGACCCGCGCCATCCGCCGGCTACCGTCCGCGATCCGATCCCCGACGACGACCTGGCCAGATCCTCTTCGCCGCCACCCGAGCCCCGTCGGGCTCCAACCGCCAGCCCTTCCGCTTCGTGGTGCTGCGCGACGGCCCGGCGGCGGCGGAGGCGAAGGCCCTCCTGGGCGGGGCGTTCCGGCGAGGCTGGTCCGCCAAGGCCGTCGACGACGGCTACGGCGAGGCCGACGCATCCTCGCCCAAGGCCCGCATGGCGCCGCCACGATGCAGCACTTCGTCGACCACTTCGAGGCGATCCCGGTCGTCGTGCTCGCCTGCTACTCCCGACACCGCGGCCCCGACGCCGACGGAGGGCGCGTCGGTCTACCCGGCCTGCCAGAACCTCCTGCTGGCGGCGCGGGCCCTCGGCTACGGCGGGGTCATGACGATGTGGCACGCATTCGTCGAGGACGAGCCTGCGGACGCTGCTCGGCATCCCCGACGACGTGGCCATCGCCGCCACCATCCCGCTCGGCCGCCCCGTCGGGCGCGGCCACGGCCCGGTCCGGCGCCGGCCGTTGCCGGAGCTCGTCTACGAGGAGCGATGGGGCGAGTCGGCCCGGTGGGCCGTCGACCCGCCCGGCACCCGCTTCACCGGCAGCGGCGCGGACCGACCCTGATCAGTCCCGCTCGAGCTGGAGCGGGGGGTAGTACGACTCGGGACCGCTGGCGCTGACGTCGGCGTACCAGCTGCCCTCGTAGAGGTCGGTCGGCGCCTGCAGCAGGTCGCTCGGCTGACCTTCGGCCGTCGTGGCGAGGGTCCAGGCCTGGCGCTTGTAGGTCCAGTTCTCGGGGTGCAGCTCGTGGGCCCGGCGGAACCAAGGCACCGCCGCGTCCGGGGTGACCGTGCGATGCAGGTGCTGGGCCAGCTCGAAGGCGGCCGCCGCCTCGGCGTGCTCGGGCGGACGGGGGCGGCTGCGGGCCACGACCTGGTCCGGGTCGAGGGCGAAGCGGCTGTCGGCCCCTGACGACCCAGTCGTCGAGCGCGGCCCGGTAGGTCGCGGGCGTCGGCGTTGAACTTCTTGCACCGTCTCGGCTGAGGACGTCGTCGGGGAGGCCCATGTCGGGCAGTGAGCTTGATCGTCCGTCGAGCTTCCTCCGGTGACCTGGGCCGCGTGGGCCGGCCGGACGAGCGCCCGTCCTCGTCGATCCACACGGCCATGGGCACGTTCACGAAGCCGAGCAGCTCGTCGGTGACGTGGGCCTGGTCGATCAGGCGTCGGGTGGTCGGGCTTGGCCGCTTCGATGCACGGCCTGGCCGCGGCGTCGCCACCGAGGTCGAGGGCAATGGAGACGATCTCGACGCCGAGCGGCGAGAGCTCGTCCTGCAGGGCCTGCCACACGGGCAGGTCGTCGCGACAGCCTCACCACGACGCCCAGGCGAGAGGCGACGACCTCTTCTTGCCGCGGAAGGACGCCAGGGGAACATGTCCCGTCCAGGTCGGGCAGGGAGATGTCCGGGACCTCGGCGGTGTCGAGGGCCCGGCCGCCGACCGTCGCCGGCCCGAGCGCCCACACGCCGTGGTCCTCGTCGTGGAGCATCGGCATGCCGAGACGGGCGGCCACGACCTCGAGGTCGATCGGGTCGGTCGTCCCGCCCGGCAGCGGCACGCACATGGCGCCCTTGCACAGGCCCTCCGGCTTGGCCGTCCAGCCCGTGCGCGTGGCGAGCTCGGCCGCCGTGGCGTGCAGCGGGCCCGTGACGATCACGACGGAACCTGGATGAGCTCGAGGAGGTATCCCTCGGGATCGACGGCGAAGGCGATGATGTTGTCGCCGAACGGCGACGCCTCCCGCGTGATCCGGCCGCCGTGCTCGACGATGGTGGCGGCGGTGCCGGCGGCGTCTCGCACGTAGAAGACGAACTTCGTCGCCTCGGTGTCGCTCGCCGGCTTCTCCCGGCCCTTGTGCTCCATCAGCACCAACGTCGGGGCACCCGGCTTGCCGGACCCGAGGAGGTGCTCCTTCATGTGGTCGAGGTCCATGGCCTGGAGCTTCTTCAGCCCGAGCACGTCGACGTAGAACGCCGTCGCCTTGTCGAGGTCGGATACCGACATCCCCGTCGCCATGAACACGCCCATCGCCGGACCCTATTCGGTCGAGGCCGTCAGAGGCCGGCACGGGCGCGGAGGAGGGCGGTGACGGCCTTGCCGTCGGCCTTGCCCTGGGTCGCCTTCATGACCTGGCCGATCAGCAGGCCGGAGACCTTGGGGTCGCCGGCCTTGAACTTCTCCCAGGCGTCGGCGTTGGCGGCGATGGCCTCGTCGACGCGTGGCCTCGAGCGCGCAGGCGTCCATGGCCTCGAAGCCCGCGGGCGGCGGCGATGGCCGCGGGGTCGTCGCCTCACCGGCCAGCAGCTCGGCCAGCACCTGCTTGGCCTGGGTGGCGGTGAGCTTGCCGCTCGACTCCATGGTGACGAGCTCGGCGAACGTCGGCGCGGTCAGCCGGTCGATGTGCTCGATCCCGGCGGCGACCTCGTTGGCGGCCCGGTTGATGGCGATCGCGCGGGTCGGCGCCGGCGGCGATGGCGTCGAGCACGAGCTCGTCGAGGTCCCGCTCGACCAGACAGCGCCACGTCGCCGGGCGGCGACGCCGGCGGCCGCGGCCAGGCCGGCCCGGCGCTCGGCGACGGCATGGCCGGCAGCGACGCCCGGACGGCGGCACGCCACTCGTCGTCGGGCGCGACGGGCACGAGGTCGGGCTCGGGGAAGTAGCGGTAGTCGTACGGCCTCCTCCTTGGAGCGCATGGAGCGGCGTGCGCCCGTCGTCCTCGTCCCAGTGCCGGGTCTCCTGCACGATCGCGCTCGCCGGCCTCGAGCAGGTCGATCTGGCGTGCGACCTCGTACTCGATGGCCCGGCCGAGCGAGCGGAGCGAGTTGATGTTCTTGATCTCGCAGCGGGTGCCGAACGCGGCGTCGGGCCGCGGGCGCACCGACACGTTGGCGTCGACCCGCATCGAGCCCTCCTCCATCTTCCCGTCGGACGACGCCGATGGCCACGAGGATGGCCCGCAGCTCGCTCGACGTAGGCCTTGGCGTCCTCGGCGGTGCGGAGGTCGGGCTCGCTCACGATCTCCAGCAGCGGCACGCCGGCGCGGTTGTAGTCGACGAGGCGAGTGGTCGGCGCCGTGGATGCGCCCGCCGCCGCCGACGTGGGTGGACTTGCCGGTGTCCTCCTCGAGGTGGGCCCGCTCGATGCCGATGCGCGTGCCGTCGGGCAGCTCGAGCCAGCCGTCGACGTTGATCGGCTGGTCGTACTGCGATGACCTGGTAGTCCTTCGGCATGTCCGGATAGAAGTAGTTCTTCCGGTGGAAGATCGCTCGGCCGGCACCTCGCAGTGCGAGCGCCACGCCGATGCGCATGGCGTAGCTCGACCGCCTGGCTGGTTGAGCACCGGCAGCGACCCGGGCAGGCCGAGGCACACCGGGCAGACGTTGGTGTTGGGCTCGGCGCCGAACTCGTTGCGGCACGCCGCAGAACAGCTTCGTGGCGGTGGCGCAGCTCGCAGTGCACCTCGAGCCCGATCACCATCTCCCAGGCGTCGTCCGTGTCGTCGCGTCGATGGCGGTCATGGCGACGCCTCCTCGAGCGCCGCGGCGGCACGGAACATCAGCGGCTCCTCGAGGCGCCGGCCAGCACCTGCACGCCGACCGGCAGCCCGTCGTCGCCGGTGCCGAAGGGCACGCGACATGGCCGGGTGGCCGGCCAGGTTCGACGGGATGGTGCAGACGTCGGACAGGTACATGGCCAGCGGGTCGGCGGTCTTGGCCCCGAGCGCGAACGCCGTGGTCGGGCGCGGTGGGCGACAGCAGCACGTCGAAGCTCGCTCGTACGCGGCCTCGAAGTCGCGGATGATCAGCGTGCGGACCTGCTGGGCCTGGCCGTAGTAGGCGTCGTAGTAGCCGGCCGACAGGGCGTAGGTGCCGAGCATGATGCGGCGCTTCACCTCGGCGCCGAAGCCGGCGGCGCGGGTGCGCCGTTCATCTGCGGTGACGTCGTCGGCCGTCGACGCGCAGGCCGTAGCGGACGCCGTCGTAGCGGGCCAGGTTGCTCGACGCCTCGGCCGGGGCGATCAGGTAGTAGGCGGACAGGCCGTAGATCGCGGCCGGCACCGACACCTCCTCGACCTTGGCGCCCGCCGCGGCCGAGCGCCTCGGCGGCCGCCGTCGATCCGGGCCAGGACGTCGGGGTCGATGCCCTCGGCCTCGGTGAGCTCCCGCACGATCGCCGATGCGCAGGCCGTCGACGCCCTCGTCGAGGTACGTCGGCACGGCGCGGCGCGGGCTCGGGGATCGACGTGGAGTCGCAGCGGGTCGTGCCCGGCGATCGACCTCGAGCAGGAGCGGCGGCGTCGGCCACGGTGGCCGCGAACGGGCCGATCTGGTCGAGGCGAGCTGGCGAAGGCGACGAGCCCGTAGCGGCGACACGGCGCCGTAGGTGGGCTTCACGCCGACGACGCCGCAGAGGGCGGCGGGCTGGCGGATCGACCCGCCGGTGTCGGAGCCGAGCGCGAGCGGCGCGAACCCGGCGGCGACCGCCGCCGCGCTGCCGCCCGCTCGAGCCGCCGGGCACGCGGGTCGGGTCGTGCGGGTTGCGGGTCGGGCCGAAGGCCGAGTTCTCGGTGGAGCGAGCCCATGGCGAACTCGTCGAGGTTGGTCTTGCCGACGGGGACGGCGCCGGCGGCTCGAAGCCGCTCGACGACGGTGGCGTCGTACGGCGGGCGCCACCCCTCGAGGATCCGCGACGAGCACGTGGTGGGGATGCCGCGCGTGCAGAGGTTGTCCTTGAGCGCGACGGGCACGCCGGCCAGCGGGCCCGGGTCCTCGCCCGCCGCCACCGCGGTCGACGGCGTCGGCGGCGGCGCGAGCCTCGTCGGCGAGGACGAGGTTGAAGGCGTGGAGCTCGCCCTCGCGCGCCTCGATGGCGGCGAGGTGCTCCTCGACCACCTCGCGGGCCGTGCGGGCACCGCCCCGGACGGCGGCGGCGATCTCGACGGCGGCTCACGGCGCCTCCCCCAGGATCGGCGGGACGCGGAAGCGGCCGTCCTCGGCCGCCGGGGCCATGGCGAGCACCTCGTCGCGGTCGAGCGCCGGGCCGGGGCACGTCGCTCGCGGAGCACGTTGACCAGCGGCAGCGGGTGGGCCGTGGGCGGGACGTCGTCGAGTGTCGAGCGCCTCGACGTCCTCGGCGTGCTCGAGCACGGCCGCGAGCTGGCCGGTGAAGAGCTCGAGCTCCTCGTCGGTCAGGTCGAGCCGGGCGAGGGTCGCGACGTGGCGACGTCGGCAGCGGTGATCTTGTCGGAGGCCATGGCGGCGGCGAGCCTACCGGCGGCCTCCTGCGGAGCCGACGGCCCGTCCCGGAACGGAGGTCGGAGCGCTACCGGCTCAGGAGCCGGTGACCTGTCGGGCGAAGGCGACGGAGCGGGACTCGATCTCGGCGCGGTCGTAGTCGAGGGTGGCGACGTGGAAGCTGCGCTCGAGGAACACCCGCTCGACGGGGCCCGACACCCGCTCGGCCAGGTGGTCGCTGTTCGACGGCTGGACGACGTGGTCCTGGCGGCTCGTGAACAGCAGGGTCGGGCAGCGCGATGTCGCGCCAGCCGGCGCCGAGAGCTCGACCTGCGGCCTCGAACAGGGTCAGCAGCGGGGCCAGCGGCGTGCCGTCGTAGGCGAGCTCGTGCTCGGCCGGGTCGGCGACGTCGCGAGCCGATGCCGGGCGATGACGGTCGGTGCCGCCCGTCGAGGGCCTGGCGCAACAGGTCGACCATCGGCTCGGCCGGCTCGATCGCGGGGTTGACGACGACGAGCCCGGCGATCTCGGGGTGGCCGGCGGCCAACCAGGTCGCCAGCGTGCCGCCCATCGAGAGGCCGGCGACCGACGACCTGCTCGCAGCGCGGCGCCAGCTCGGCGTAGGCGGTCTCGGCCGCGGCGCAGCCAGTCGTCCCAGCCGGTCGTCGAGCATGTCCTCGAGGGTCGTGCCGTGGCCCGGGCAGCAGGGGCAGCTCGACCGTGAACCCGGCCGCGGCGAACGCCTCGGCCAGGCCTCGCATCGACTGCGGGTTGCCGGTGAAGCCGTGGAGCACGAGCGCGCCGTGCGGCCCGCCGGCGGCCGAGAACGGCTCGGCGCCGGGCGAGGACGCGGACGCGGGCATCAGTCCGGGCAGGCGTCCGGTACGGACGCTCAGGTGTACGGGTCGTCGGTGAGCGGCTCGGACCACCAGTCCTCCGGGGCCGGCGTCCACTCCGGGTCCTCGTAGATGCAGTCGACGGGGCACACGGGCGGAGGCACTTGCCGCAGCCCGAGCAGAGCTCGGGGATGATGACGACGTCGATGCCGTGGTTGAAGATGGCCCCGAACTGCGGCGGGCAGTGGCGCAGGCAGGTGTCGCAGTTGATGCACTCGGACATCTCGATGCGGAACGGCGACGGGCTTCCACTTCGGGTTGCGCTCGCGGTCGCTCAGCCGCTCGATGCGGTTGGCCGCCGTCATCGGCGACAGGTAGCCGCCGCCCGTCGCTCTTGACCCTGCGGTCAAGACGTGGTGGGATCTGCCTCCGGGCGAAGCGCTGGGGGTGACCCGCTGTGACCACTGGCGACGGCGACCGCCGCCTGACCACGCAGGGCGCACGAGCGCAAGCAGCAGCTGCTCGACCACGCCGCCGAGCTCTTCGCCGAGCGGGGCTACGCCGAGACGCGGGTCCTCGACATCGTGCAGGCGGCCGGCGTGGCCAAGGGCCTCTTCTACTGGTACTTCGACAACAAGGAAGCGCGTCTTCCGCGAGCTCGTCGAGCTGACGCGGACAGCGGATGCGGGCCCAGCAGAAGCTGGACATCGACCCGACGGCCAACCCGCTGCTCCGGCTGCGGCAGGGCACGGAGTCGTCGATCCGGTTCATGGGCGAGCACCGTCGCCTCTACTCGATCATCGATCTCGAGTCGCTCGGTCCGTCGCTCACCGCGCTGTTGCGCTCGGGCGGTGACGTGCACGCCCGGGACAACGCCCGCCACATCCAAGACGGGATCGCCCAGGGGATCATCCGCGACGACGACCCGCTGATGCTGGCGTGGAGCCTCGTCGGCACCGTCTCCTCCTTCAGCCACCTGCACCGGACCGGCCGCATCGACCGCACGCTCGACGACCTGGCCGAGTTCGCCGGGCGCTTCGTCGTTCGCGCCCTCGCGGCGAGCGACGAGATCGCCGAGGAGGCATCGTCGGGCACGTTGCCCGATCTGGTGCAGCAGGCCTAGCGTCCGCGCGCCGACCGTCGAAGGAGAACCGCGTGCCGAAGTACCCGTTCCTCAGCTCCGAGTGGATCGCCGAAGCGAAGAAGATCTACGAGGGCTCGGGCGCCGGCGCGTCGGGCGTGCCCGCCATCCGGATGAACCAGGTCATCACCGAGGTGCCCTTCGGCGACGGTCCGATCGAGGCCCACATGGACTCCTCCACCGGCACGATGCAGATGGACCTCGGCCACATCGACGGCGCCGAGGTGAAGATCACCGTGCCCTACGCCGTGGCCAAGGCGATCTTCATCGACGGCAACCCGGCCGCCGGGATGCAGGCCTTCATGTCCGGTCAGATCAAGGTCGAAGGCGACATGACCAAGCTGATGGCCATGCAGGGCGCGGCCCCCGACGCCGACGCCATGGCCATCCAGCAGCAGATCAAGGACATCACCGCGTAGTCGGCCTCGCTCTGCGTCGCTGACGCTCCTTTCCGCTCGGCTGGCGTCTCGTCGCTGGCGCTTCCCTCGACGCCGTAGTCGGCCTCGCTCTGCGTCGCTGACGCTCCTTTCCGCTCGGCTGGCGACTCGTCGCTGGCGCTTCCCTCGACGCCGTAGTCGGCCTCGCTCTGCGTCGCTGACGCTCCTTTCCGCTCGGCTGGCGACTCGTCGCTGGCGCTTCCCTCGACGCCGTAGTCGGCCTCGCTCTGCGTCGCTGACGCTCCTTTCCGCTCGGCTGGCGACTCGTCGCTGGCGCTTCCCTCGACGCAGCCCTCAGGACCCGAGTGGTTCGCGGTCGGCGCTGCGGAGGAAGAAGGCGCAGACGACCCCGGCGGCGCAGACGCAGGCGCCGACGAGGTAGGCGGAGCGGAACGAGCCGACCAGCCCCTGCGACGGCTCGCGAGCGGCCTGGATCGTGCTCATGAGCTGGATGCCGGCGACGACCCCCACCTGGGTCATGAGCTGCTGCGCGGCGCTGGCGATGCCCAGCTGCTCCTCCCTCACCGAGTTGGCGACGCTCGAGCTGATCGACGGCGAGGCCATGCCCATGCCCACGCCGGACAGGGCGAGGGCCCCGATGATGAAGAGGTCGGCCGAGTTCGGCGTGACCATCGAGAACGCGAGCATCGACCCGACCACCGCGATGGTGCCGGCGACGGCGGCCGAGCGCTCCCCCACCTTGACCGCGAGGTAGCCCGCCACCGGCGCGGCGATGGAGAACGTCAGGGGCCGGGCCAGGACGAAGAACCCGATCTTGCTCTCGCCGTAGCCGAACATCCGCCCGAGGAGGATCGGCGAGAGGATGAACCCGCCCATGTAGGCGAAGTTGGCGAACATCTGGGCGCCGATGGGGAGGGAGAAGTTCCGGCGCCGGATGATGTCGAGGGGCAGCAACGGCTCCTCGGCGCGGCGCTCGATCGACACGAAGGTGGCCAGCGCCAGGGGACCGAGCAGGAAGCCGCCGACGACGAGGGGCGACGACCAGCCCCACTCGGGGCCCCGGTTCAGGGCGAACAGCACCGACGTGATCCCGAGGGCGAGGGTGCCGGCGCCGCCCCAGTCGAGGCGGTGGCGGTCGCCCCGCGGCGTCTCCCGCAGCACGGCGTAGGCGAGGCCGAGCGCCGCGAGCGTCAGCGGCACCTGCGCGACGAAGATCCACCGCCAGCCGACGCAGCTCGATGAGCGGTCCGCCGATGGCCACGCCGATCACGGGCCCGCCGGCGCCGACCAGCGACCACCAGCCCATCGCCTTGACGCGGTCGTCGCGATCGAACTCGCTGAAGATGAGCGCCATCGACGCTGCGCCCGTGGCCGCGCCCTCGACCGCGCTCAGGGTGCGGATCACGATGAGGGCGGTCGCGCTCCACGCCAGGGCGCTCGAGCGCGGCGAAGACGCTGGCCCCGGCCAGGCCGAGGAGATAGGTGCGGCGATGGCCCTTCAGGTCGCCGACCTTGCCGAGCACCGGCGCCACGATCCCGAAGGCCAGGAGAGGGCCGGTGATGACCCACGTGAGGGTGTTGGTGGTCGTGCCGAAGTCGCGGGCGATCCGGGGCAACGCGACGGCGAAGATCGTGAACGTGACGTTGACGCTGAAGAGGCCGGCGAGCACGGTCCACAGCACCCACCACCGGAACCGGTCGCTGCCATGGGCATGCGCCGTCAGCCGGGTCCGCAGGAGGATCGGCCAGGGCACGCTCACCGCCTCCGACTCGCCGGCGTAGCCGACCGTCAGGGTCTCGTCGGAGGTGCGGGGGTGGTGGTCGACCATGGCGGGAGGGACGCTATCGGCGCCGAAAACCCCGCACGGTCCGAAGGGGCGGCGGCACCGGCAGTGGCTGGGGAACACTGCCTCAGCAACGCCACCCCGTCGGGCCCTGCGGGGTCGACGGCAACGCTACCCACTGCGGGGCACGGAAACGACGGTGATCCCCCGAAATGACCCGAACGGACTAGTCATCCCCGCCCCGACGACTAGCCGACGAGCTTCTTCATCTCCGCTTCGAGCTCCGCGACGCTCCAGCGGTCGTCCTTCTCGACGCCCTCGGTCATGGTCCAGCCCTGGAACACCTTGACGGTGCCGCCCTGCACGAAGAACGACCTTGCCCTGTGCACGGGCAGTCCTCGGTGGCCAGGTAGGCGACCAGCGGGCGAGATGTTGGCCGGGTCCCACACGTCGAACTTGCCCGGCGTCCTCGGGCGCCTTGACGATGTCGCCGAGGCCCGGGGTGGCCTCGGTCAGCCGGGTGCGGGCGGCCGGGGCGATGGCGTTGAGCGCGACGCCGTAGCGGGCCAGCTCCTGGGCGCAGATGACGGTGAACGCGGCGATGCCGGCCTTGGCCGCGCCGTAGTTGGTCTGGCCCGGGTTGCCGAGCAGGCCCGACGTCGACGACGTGTTCACGATGTTGGCCTTGACCTCCTTGCCCGCCTTGGACTGCTCGCGCCAGTAGGCGGCGGCCCAGCGGGTCGGCACGAAGTGGCCCTTGAGGTGGACGTCGATGACGGCGTCCCACTCCTCCTCGGTCATGTTCACGAGCACGCGGTCGCGCAGGATGCCGGCGTTGTTGACGAGGACGTGGAGGTCGCCGAAGGTCTCGACGGCGGTGTTGACCAGGCGCTGGCCGCCCTCCCAGTCGGCGACGTCGTCGCCGTTGGCGACGGCCTCGCCGCCCATCGCCTGGATCTCGTCGACGACCTGCTGCGCCGGCGAACGATCGTCGCCCGTCCCGTCGACGGCGCCGCCGAGGTCGTTGACGACGACCTTGGCGCCCTCCGCGGCGAAGAGCAGCGCGTGCTCGCGGCCGATGCCGCGGCCGGCGCCGGTGATGATGGCGACGCGACCGTCGAGAGCACCCATGTGGAATTGACCTCCGGAGATCCGATGAAGAGGTCGCGAGGCTTGCAAACGCCTGACCGGACGGTCAATTCAACGGGTGTACACGTCCACGGTCGCACCCTTGTCCACCTTTGCGCCGGCCGAAGGGCTCGAAGCGAAGATGGCCCGCTTCGGCGGTCCGAAGCGGTCGCCCAGCCGGAGCCCGGCCGCCTCGAGCTTCGCCGACGCCTCGTCCTCGCTCAACCCGGTGAGGTTGGGCACCGCCACCTGCTCGGGTCCCTTGGAGACGATGACCGTCACCTCGCTGCCCGGCGCGACCGGCGTGGCGGGGTTGGTGGCGATCACCTTGCCCGCCCCGACCTTGTCGCTGAACGCCTCCTCCTTCTTCGCCTTCACGCCGAGGCCTTCGAGGAGCTTCTGGTACTCGTCGTAGACCTTGTCGAGGAAGCTCGGTAGCTCCTTCGGTTCGGGGCCCTTCGAGAAGGTCACGGTGACGGCGGCCCCCCGGGCGACGCCGTCGCCCTTCGGCGTCCAGTCGATGACCACGTCCTTGGGGATCGACGGGTGGAAGACCTCCTGGGCCGCGAACCCGAGCTGCAGGTCGGTCAGGGTCGCCTGCACCTCGGCCCGGGTCCGGCCGCTGAGGTCGGGCACCGTGCGCGGCTCCGGGCCGTCGCTCACCCGGACGCGGATGATGCCGCCCCGGTCGAGGGAGTCCTTCGGGAGCGGCGACTGGTCGAGGATCACGCCCTTCGGCACCGTCTCGTCCCAGAAGTCCCCGGCGACCTCGCGGACCCGGAACGCCTCCTCGCCGGCGACGAGCCGTTGCGCGTCGGCCACGGTGCGGCCCTTGACGTCGATCACGGCGAAGCTCGGCGTCGACGACGCAGCCACGCCGAAGACGACGGCCGCAGCCGCCGCCAGGAACACCAGGACGAGCAGCACCTTCGGCCACCGGCGGGCGCGCCGCCGTTCCTCCACGACCGGTCCGTGCTCGGCCTCGGCGTCGAAGAGTCGGCGCGCCGCCCACGGGCGCCGGGGACGCGCCCGCGGTGGGCGCGACCGCACCGATGAAGGTGAGGTCCTCGGGACGGGCCGGGTCCACCAGCGGGCGGGGAACGGCGGTGGCCAGGGGCAGCGGCGCGGGCCGGGGCAGGTCGGGCGCAGCCGCCTCGAGGCGTCGAGCCAGCTCGCCGGCATCGATGCGATCGGCCGGGTCGGGCGCACCCGCGGCCTCGAGCACCGGCGCCAGCGGACCGAGTGACTCGGGCACGCCGAGGGGCCGGTCGACGCGGGCCATCAGCGTGGCGATGGTCGTGTCGGCGGCGAACGGAAGACGACCGGTCACGGCCTCGACGAGCGTCAAGGCCAAGGCGTACACGTCGGCCTTGCCGTCGACCGACGAGCCCTTCGCCTGCTCCGGGGAGGCGTAGCGCGCCGTGCCGAGGACCGCGCCCGCCGGCTCGGTCCACGCCGCCTCGGCCAGCGCCCGCGCCAGGCCGAAATCGGCGATCGAGAGCCGGCCTTCGTCGTCGAACAGCAGGTTGGCCGGCTTGATGTCGCGATGCACGAGCCCGCGACGGTGGGCGTAGTCGAGGCCGCGCGCGGCGTCGAGTCCGACGGCGAGGGCCTGCGACACGCTCAGCCGATGACCGGTGTCGAGGAGGTCGCGGAGGCTGCCACCGCTGAGGTGCTCGAGCACCAGGAACGGACCGTCCGCGTCCTGCCCCCAGTCGAACACCTGCATCACGTGGGCGTGCCGGAGCCCGGCGGCCGCCTGCGCCTCGGCCCGGAACCGGCGCAGGAACGACTCGTCGTCGGCCAGCGCCGGGTGCAGCACCTTCACGGCGACGCGACGGCGCAGCTCGACGTCCTCAGCGAGGTAGACGTGCGCCGACGCGCCGGTGCCGATCGGAGCGACGAGTCGGTACCGCCGCCCGAGCACGCGGCCGATCTGGTCGGCGATCGCGCGGCGTGGCCACGGGTCCAAGGTAGTGGCCGGCCCCGGCCTTCACGGGGAGGGTCGCAGCCTCCGCGACTACGGGTTGACGGGCGCGGATCGTCAGAATGGGCGCCATGAAGCCGTGGCTCCGGCCGCTCGTGGTCTGCCTCCTCCTCGGCGTCGCCGCCTATCTCCTCTTCCTCGGCTTCACGAGTCAGGCCCAAGAGGAGGTGCCCGTGCGGCGGGCGGGGCTCGTGCGGGTGTTCCCGAAAGAGGGGTCCGTCGCGGTCCGGCAGGACGCGGTCGGCGCCGAGCTCTCCTTCGACTACACCGGCCGCATCGAGATCGACCGCCGCCCCATCCCGGACGATCAGATGGACAAGATCCCCGGCATCAACCGCTTCTCCTTCAGCCCCGGCGCCGGCAAGGAGATCGAGTCGCTCGACGAGGGTCGGCACTGCGTGAGCCTCATCTACTGGCGCGGCGTCGGAGACCGAGAACGAAGCCGGTCGCCCCTACACCTGGTGCTTCACCGCCGCCTGACGCTTCCGGCCGGCTGACCGCCGCCGACCGCCGGGCGAGCTACTCCAGGGGAAGCTCTCCGTGCTCGAGGAGGTGGGCGAAGCCGGCCTCGTCGAGGATCGGGACGCCGAGCTCCTCGGCCTTGGTCACCTTCGCCGCGCCGGGCTCGTCGCCGACCACGACGGCGGTCGTCTTCTTCGAGACGCTGCCCGGGGACTTGCCGCCCCGGCCTTGATGGCCTCCTCGGCCTCCTCGCGGGACCAGCCCTCGAGGGTGCCGGTGACGACGACCGACAGTGCCGGCCAGGGTCTGCGGGACGTCCGGGCGCGTCGGGCCCCTGGAAGTTGACGCCGGCGGCCCGCAGCTTCTCGATCACCTCCCGGTTCGCGGCGATCGCGAAGAACGCGTGCACGCTCGCGGCGATCATCGGGCCGATCCCTTCGGTCGCGGCGATCTCGTCCATCGAGGCGTCGAGGATCCGGTCGAGGTGGCCGAAGGCGCGGGCCAGCACCTGGGCGCCGGCGCCGCCCAGGTGGCGGATGTTGAGCCCGACGAGCAGGTTGGCCAGCGGCCGCTCCTTGGACGCCTCGATGGCCGCGAGGAGGTTGGTGATCGGAGAGCTCGCCGAAGCCCTCGACGCTCGCGCACGTCGCTCGCAGGTCGAGGGTGTAGATGTCGCCGACGTCGCCGAGGATCCCGGTCTCGGTGAACTGGTACGCCCGCTGCTCGCCGAAGCCCTCGATGTCCATCGCGCCGCGCGACGGCGAAGTGCTCGATGCCGCCCGGCTCGCTGGGCCGGGCAGTCGACGTTCGTGCAGAACGTGTCGCTCTCGCCCTCGAGCCGGACCAGGGGCCGCCGCAGCACGCCGGGCAGTCGGTCGGGAACGTCCACTCGGGGAGCCCCTCGGGGCGCAGCGCGAGCACCGGCCCGACCACCTCGGGGATGACGTCGCCGGCCTTGCGCACGATCACCGTGTCGCCCGGCCGCACGTCCTTGCGCGCACCTGGTCCTGGTTGTGGAGCGTGGCGAGGCCGACGGTCGAGCCGCCGACGAACACCGGCTCGAGCTGCGCGAACGGCGTGGCCTTGCCGGTCCGCCCGATCGAGACCATGATGCTCGTTCAGCAGGGTCGTGCGCTCCTCGGGCGGGAACTTGTAGGCGATCGCCCAGCGGGGCGCCTTGGACGTCGAGCCGAGCTCGTCGCGCTGCGCCAGGTCGTCGACCTTGACCACCACGCCGTCGATCTCGTAGTCGAGGTCGTGGCGGTGCTCGAGCCAGTGCCGGCAGAAGTCGTGGACCTCGTCGAGCGTGTGCACGACGTCGGATGCTCGGGGTTGACCGGCAGCCCCCACGCGCCGCAGCTCCTCCAGCGTCTCGGAGTGCGAAGGCCACGACGGCCCCACCCTCGACCGCGCCCAGCTGGTACGCCCAGAACGCCAGGTTTCGGCTGGCGGTGATCGCCGGGTCCTTCTGGCGCAGCGATCCGGCGCGCGGCGTTGCGGGGGTTGGCGAAGAGCCGGCCGCCGTCGGCCTCCTGGCGTGCGTTGAGCTCCTCGAAGGCCTGGTCGGCATGTAGACCTCGCCCCGCACCTCGACCGCGCTCGGCACCTCGTCGCCGGCCAGGTCGCTCGGGGATCGCGGCGATCGTGCGGACGTTGGCGGTGACGTCCTCCCCGACCCGGCCGTCGCCGCGGGTGGCGGCCCGCACAGCGCCCGCCTTCGTAGCGGAGGGACATGGCGAGCCCGTCGATCTTGAGCTCGCAGACGTAGGCGACGTCACCGCTGATGTAGCCGCTCCAGGCGCTTGCCCCAGGCCGCCAGCTCCTCGAAGGAGAAGGCGTTGTCGAGCGACATCATCGGCACCATGTGGGCCACCGGAGCGAACTGCGCGGACGGCGCGCCCCCGACCTGCTGGGTCGGCGAGTCCGGCGTCAGGAGCTCCGGGTGCTCCTCCTCCAAGGCCCGCAGCTCGACGAGCGAGGGCGTCGTAGTCGGCGTCGGCGATCTCGGGCTCGTCGAGCTCGTGGTACCGCCGGTTGTGGTGCTCGATCTGGGAACGCAGCGAGTCCGCCCGCTGCGTCGCGCTCTCCGTCACGGCGGAGAAGCTACCGGCCGGGTCCTCAGGCGCCGGCCGACATGCGGGCGGCGATGGCCTGGTCCTGCACCCGCTCGGCGACCCGCCGCACGAGGTGGTGGACCGTTGCGATCTGCTCCGGGCCGTGGAAGGCGAGCCCGCAGGCCGGGGTGATGATCGCCTGCGTGCGGAGCCGCATCGGGTCGCACCCGTTGCGGGAGAGCTCGCACCAGAGCTCGGTCAGCCGGCGCCAGTGCACGTCCTCCCGATCCCCGAGCGGGCGGTCGGTCGGCACCGCCCCCCAGGCGATCCAACCGCCGCGATCGAGGAACGTCGACAGGGCGGAGGCGTCGTCACCGACGACCGCGTCGACGGGCATCGACAGGAGATCGGGACCGGCCTGGAGCACGAGGCGCCAGTCGGTCGGCCCGCAGCAGTGCACGCCGGCCATGGCCGCCCCGCGGCCGGCCGTGGCCAGGCCGCCCGAAAGGAGGTCGATGGTGTCGTCGGCACCGAGCGGGAACCGGCCGCCCGGATAGGCCACGAGGCCGGGCTCGTCGAGGACGAGCACCACCGGGCGTCCGGGTAGCTCCTGCGCGGCCGTGCGCAACAGGGCCGTCACGCGACTGCCGACGATTTCGCCGGCGATGGGAAACGCCCGGTTCACTCGGGCCCCGGCCGCGGCCAGGGCGAGCCCCAGCGTGACCGGGCCGGCGACCTGGACCTTGACCGGTCCGGTGTGACCCTGCGCCGCCGCCGTCCGGAGGAAGGCGACGGTGGACGCCCACGCCTGGGCATCGAGGGGCTGGTCGGGGTCCGGAGCGCCGAGGCGGCGGCGGTCGACGACCAGCCCGCCCCGCCCGTCGACGGCGATCCCGGGGGCGCCGGCGGCCACCTGAGCCAGCATGCCCTCGGCGACGTGACGGCCGGGCAGCTGCGGCGCACACGGGAGCTCGGGGGTCAACGCCAGTGCCATCCTCGCCGCCTCGTCGACGTCGAGGTGGGGCAGGCTGCCCACGGCCGACGGCGTGCCGGGCGAGAGGAGGGCCGGCATCAGGCGCCGGTCGCCTTCTTGGCCCGGGGGGCTCGCACCTTGCGGGCCGGTGCGGCGGGCTCGGCGGGCGCTTCGACGCCCCCGAGCACGGCGAGGACGACCTCGCGGCTGGCGTCGAGCGCAGCCAGCACGTCCTCGGCGGGAGCGGCCTCCTGGCGCACGGCGAGGCTGTACCGCTTGATGACCTCGAGGTCGACCAGCCGGACCTCGTTCCCCATCCGCTCCCCCTGCTCCACCGCGTCCTCCTGCGACGAATCAACCTACCGATCGGCGGTTCGAACGGAAAATCCAGAAGTCCGCGTTGGTCGGTGGCGGACGACCTCTGCGAGCATCTACGGCGGATGGACCGCGCCCGCCTCTTCCCGTGGATCGTCCGGCTCGCCTGGCTGATCCTCCCGTTCGCGACGGGCCCGGCGTTCGCCGCCGCCCTCGACGGCCGCTCCCTCCCGGTGCGCACGGCGGCCTCCATGGCCCTCTGGGGGCTCTGGGGCGTCACCTTCGGCGCGACCCTCGTGCTCCACCCGGTCACGCTGACCGTGCTCCGGGTGGTCGCACCGGCCGCCATCGTGGCGGCGGTATGGACGACGACGCAGCCCGTGGGAGGCATCGGCCCGCTGGCCATCGCCGCCTCGGGACTGGCCGCGGGAGCGGCTTTCCTCCCCGAGGTCGGCGCCGCCTTCGTCAACGGACCCGCCTACCCCAACGAGCGTCGCTACCCCCTCCGGGTCCCCGGACCACTGCTCTTCGGCCCCCTCCAATTGGCCTGGGCCGTGACCGCCGGGGCCCCGATCGCCGCCGTCCTCCTGCTCGCCTCCGGCCAGTGGATCGCCGGCGCCGTGGCCGTCGTCGTCTCCGGGGCGGCGCTGTGGTTCGCGGGGCGAGCGCTGCTCGGTCTGGCCCGGCGCTGGGTCGTGTTCGTGCCGGCCGGCCTGGTCGTGCACGACCCGATGGCGCTCGCCGATCCCGTCCTGTTCCCGAAGCTCCAGGTGGCCGGGGTCGACGTCGCCGACGCCGCGACCACCGCCCTCGATCTCACCCAGGGCGCGCCAGGTCTCGCCCTCGAACTGGCCCTGCGCGAGCCCGCCCCGCTGGTGCTGACCAAACCCGGCCGAAGGGTCGGACCCACGGTCGAGACCGACCGGCTGCTCTTCACCCCGACGCGGCCGGGCCAGGTGCTGGCCGACGTGCGGGAGCGGATGCGGGGCGCACCCGCCTGCGACGACTGACTCGGGTCGGCCTCAGCCGGCCAGGCCGGCGCCCAGGACGACGTCGCCCCGGTAGAGCGCGACGGTCTGCCCGGGGGCGACGCGCCGCTGGGGCGTCCGGAGCTCAGTCGCCCCCCGTCCTGCAGCACCGCCGCCAGGGCCGGGCCGTGGGCGCTCGTCTGCGCCTCGACCTCGTCGCCCGGCGCCACCGGCGCGCCCGTCCACGTGAGGTCGATGAGGTCGACGGTCGTCGTCAACAGGTCGGCGTCGGCTCCGACGACGACCGTGGCCGTGGCCGTGTCGACGGCCAGCGCGTACCGCGGGTGGCCGCCGCCGCCGGGCAGGCCCCGCCGCTGGCCGACCGTGACCAGCTCGACGGCGGCGACGCGTGCCGACCGTCCGCGCCCGCCGTGTCGACGACGCGGCCCGGGTGCAGCGGGATGCGGTCGCCGAGGAACGTCTCGCGCCCGCCGCGGTGGCGAGGATGAAGCAGACGTCCTGGCTGTCGGGCTTGTCGGCCGTGCGCAGCCCGAGCCGCCGTCGGCCCGCGCCCGGACCTCGTCCTTGGTCAGCTCGCCGACGGGGAGCAGCAGCGCGGCCGAGCTGATCCGGTCCGAGCATGTGCAGCACGTAGGACTGGTCCTTGGCCGCGTCGGCGCCCGCGGCGGAGCCGAGGCCCGGTCACCGGCGCCGACCATGCGGGCGTGGTGGCCGGTGGCGACCGCGTCGAAGCCGAGCTGACGGGCCCGGCGCAGGAAGCGGTCGAACTTGAGGTGGCGGTTGCACTCGATGCACGGGTTCGGCGTGCGGCCGCGCGGCGTGGGCCTCGACGTAGGGCGCCACGACGTGGGTCTCGAAGTCGTCGGCGAAGTTGAAGACGTGGTGCGCGATGCCGAGCTGCTGCGGCCACCCGGCGGGCGTCGTCGACGTCGGCCACCGAGCAGCAGCCCGAGTCGCTCCGCCGCCCCACAGCTTCATCGTCACGCCGACGACGTCGTGGCCCGCCGTCGAGCAGCAGCGCGGCGGCCACCGAGGAGTCGACGCCGCCGGACATGGCGACGAGCACGCGCTCATCGACCCACGCCCGCAGGCGGGCGACGACCGTCGGGCACGGCCTTGAGCCGCGAGGTCGACGTCGGCGTCGGTCGGTCGTCGCGCCGAGCGAGAGCGCGCGACGCTGGCCAGCGCGTCGACGGGCGGGACGCCCATGGCCGCGAGCACGTGGGAGGGCTCGGTGGCCCCGCTGGCGCACGCCGAACCGGCCGAGGCGCAGACGCCGGCCTCGTCGAGCAGGAACAGCAGCGCCTCGCTCTCGACGCCCTGGGAAGCAGACGTGACCGTGGCCGGCCACCCGCCGCGCCACGGCGGTGCCGTCTCGACCGCGCCCGGGACCGACGCCACGCAGCGCGTCGACGAGGCGGTCACGGCAGCGCGGCCGACGCGCCTCGACGGTGGCTCGCCGGGTCGCGACCGTGGCCGTCATGGCCGCCGCCATCGCCGACGATGCCGGCCACGTTCTGGGTGCCGCTGCGCCGCTCCCGCTCCTGGCCCCCGCCGTGGAGCACCGGCGCCAGTCGGACGCCCTCGCGAACCACGAGCGCGCCCACGCCCTTCGGGCCGCCGAACTTGTGGGCGCTGACCGAGACGAGGTCGGCGCCCGCCGCCTGCGTCGCCACGTCGAGCCAGGGGAAGGCCTGCACCGCGTCGGTGTGCAGCACGGCCGTCGGGGCGAGCCGGCGCACCCGCTCGACCACGTCGGCGAGGGGCTGGATGGTGCCGACCTCGTTGTTGGCGAGCATGACCGAGACGAGCGGACACCTCCTCGGCCGAGAGCACCGACGACGAGCACCTCGAGGTCGACGACCCCGTCGGCGCCGACCGGCACGACCACGCCGTCGTGGGCCTCCACGGTCGCGCAGCACGGCGTGGTGCTCGACGGCGGGGCACACCGGCCGGCCGCCGGCGCGGGCGACGACCCCCGTGACGGCGAGGTTGTCGGCCTCGGTCCCGCCGCCCGTGAACACGATCTCGCCCGGACGACAGCCCAAGGCGACCGCGATCTCGTCGCGGGCGTCCTCGATGGCCGCCTTGGCGCGCCGCGCGACGGCGTGGGAGCCCGACGGGTTGCCGAAGTGCTCGGTGAGGAAGGGGAGCATCGCCGCGACCGCCTCCGGGCGCATCGGCGTGGTGGCCGCGTGATCGAGGTAGGCCACGACGGCCCAGGGTACCGGGGCCCGACGCGCCTCAGGCCGGGGCGGAGTAGCCCGCCGCGGGACCGGCCGGGACCGGGGGCGCCGCCGCCGGGCCCGGCCCGGACGGCGGCCGGGCGACGTCGGCCCAGACGCTGGTGAAGGCCGGACGACCCGCGCGGCCGACGGCGCGGCATGACGGTGCTGATGGGCGGCGGCGACGCAGACGAGGAAGAGCTCGGCGGGCACGCCCGACGGCGGCGTCGTTCGGAGCCGGCCCAGCAGCGGGGTCGCCAGTTGGCGAGCCAGTGCGTCGCGAGCGGCTGGTGTGAGCGACGGCGCTCGGAGGAGGAACGAACGGATCGTGACGTATTCCGACTGCGCCAGCGTCGCGACGTCGAGGGCGGCCGTGTAGCCCTCGAGCCCCCGCGGCGGCGGGAAGGAGACGGCCGTCGGCGCCTTGGCCCCCGTTCGCTCCCGCAGCACCAGCGTGCCGGCGACGAGGTCGCCGAGGCGCTGGTTGCGCCGGCTGAGCAGCAGGGCGACGACACCCGGGATGGCGGAAAGGGCGTACTTGTCGACGAGGCCCAGGATCGAGCGGATGGCTGCGTGCCGGAACCGGATGGCGCCGCCCTCGGCGGTGACGACCCGCAGCCCGAGGGCAGCCTTCCCCGGCGTCCTCCCGCGCCACAGCGTCTCGAACGCGGCCGGGTAGCCGAACAGGAGGAGGAACAGGACGACGTAGAGGAGCGCGGTCTCGACGCCGCCGAGGTCGAGCCCGAGCGCACCCACGCCGAGGGCACCGAGGAGCACGGCGAAGAGCAGGAGCAACTGGAGCACGGCGTCGACCGCGGCGGCCAGCATCCGCGACGCCATGCCCGCCGTCTCGAACTCGAGCACGACGGCCTCGGGGGTCACGATCCCGGTCGGCGCGGCCATGCCTCGTAAGGTACGCGCCGTGGATCTGGACCGGTTCCTCGCCACGCACCAGCCCCTGTGGGACCGCCTGGGCGCACTGACGGTCCGTGGCTCGCGGGGAGCCAACCGGCTCAGCGCCGAGGAGATCGACGAGCTCGTCCGCCTGTACCAGCGGACGTCCAGCCACCTGTCCTACGTCCGCACCTACTACCGCGACCCGGCGCTGACGGCCCGACTGACCGGTCTCGTCGCCACCTCCGGGGCCGTCGTCTACGGCACCCGGCCCCGCACCGTCCGCGCCGTCGGCCGCTTCTTCCGCGCCACCTTCCCGGCCGCCCTCTGGCACAACCGCCGGTTCGTGGCCGTCGCCGCCGTCCTCTTCTACGTGCCGGCCATCGCCGTCGGTGTATGGCTGTCCACCTCGGACCGGGCCATCGAAGCAGCCGGGCCACCGGCCCTCCGCCGGGCGTACCTCGACGAGGACTTCGAGTCGTACTACTCGTCGCGCCCGGCGTCGGAGTTCGCGGCCCAGGTCACGACCAACAACATCCAGGTCGGGTTCCTCGCCTTCGCGGGCGGCGTGCTGCTCTGCGTGCCCACGGCCCTGCTGCTGGTCTTCAACGGCGCCAGCGTCGGCGTCCCGGCGGGGCTGTTCGCCGCCGCCGGCCAGAACGCGAAGTTCTACGGCTTGATCCTCCCCCACGGTCTGCTCGAGCTGACCGCCGTGGTCATCGCCGGCAGCGCCGGCCTGCGGCTCGGGTGGAGCCTCATCGATCCGGGCGACCGGCTGCGCCGGGATGCCCTGGCGGAGGAAGGGCGGCGGTCGGTCGTGCTGGTGCTCGGGCTCGTCGCCACGTTCCTCGTCGCCGGGCTGATCGAAGGGTTCGTCACCGGCTCGCCGCTCCCGACCGCGCTACGGGTCGGCATCGGCGTCGTCGTCGAAGTCGCCTTCGTGCTCTACGCCGTGGTGCTCGGACGCGATGCCGCCCGCCAGGGCCTCACCGGGCTGCTGGACGAGGCGCCCCTGGCAACCGCTACAGGCGCCCCGTCGCCTTGACCCGCAGGTAGGCGTCGGCCAGCTGGGGGGCGAGCTTCCCCGGGGGCGCGTCCACCACGGTGATGCCCATGCTCCGGAGCCGGCCGGTCAGCCGCCGGCGCTCCTCTAGGGCGGCCACCGCGGCGGCCTTGGCGTAGGACGCCGACGGGCTGTCGGGCATCGAACGGGCCAGCTCCACGACGGTCGGGTCCTGCACCCCGGCCAGCACCACGACGTGGTTGCGGGCCACGAGGGGGAGAGCCGGGAGGAGCGTGTCGGCCACGGCCTGTTCGGCCAGCTCGGTGAATACGACCAGCAGGGCGCGACGACGGAACCGCGCCAACGACTCGACGAAGGCGCCGGCGTAATCGCTCTCGACCAGCTGCGGCTCGAGCTCGTACATCGCCTCGGTCACCCGCCCGAGCTGGGCCCGAGCCTGGGCCGGCGGCACCACGGCGCGGATCTCGCGGTCGAAGGCGACCAGGCCGGCACGGTCGCCGAGGCGGGTCGCCACCGCCGTGAGCATCATCACCGCGTCCATCGCGTGCTCGATCCGCGGCACGCCCGCGACGCGGCCGGCCATGACGCGTCCGTTGTCCAGGAGGCACAGCACGGTCTGGTTGCGCTCGGCCCGGTACATGCGGACGATCGGCTTGCCGGCCCGGGCCGTCGCCGACCAGTCGATCCGGCGGAACTCGTCGTCCGGGCCGTACTCGCGCATGGCGTCGAACTCGGTTCCCCCGCCGCGACCGCGGGCCGACCGAAGGCCGACGTCGAGGATGCGGGCGCGATCGATGCGGAGCTCGGCCTCGTCCCGCGACGCGAAGGGGGGGTAGACCCGCAGGGTCGCCGGGAGGACCTGCCGATCCTGGCGGCAGGCGAGCCCGAGCGGGCCTTGCACCCGCACCACCACGTCCCGGAGCTCGAAGCGACCCCGCCGGGACGGCCGCACCTCCGTGGCCGAGGTCGCCCTGGCCCGGGCGGGGACGACGAAGGGCACACGGCGGCGGGTGGCGCCGAACGAGGGCGCCAGCTCGTCGGCGAGCACGAGGCGCAGGGTGCGGTCCCTCGGGTTGGTCACGGTCCACGAGAGCGACGCCACCTGGCCCAGCGTCACGATGCCCGGCGCCGTGCGGACCACCACGACGGAGGCCGGCGCGGGAGCCAGCCGCCAGTCCACGGCCGCGACGACGAGCAGGCCGAGGTCGACCACGACGAGACCGATCGTCGAGTCACCGGGGAAGAAGGCGACCAGGATGGATGCGATCGCGGCGACGAGCACGAGGCGGCCGGTGGGGACCGGCAGCCAGCGCGACCTCAACGCAGCCTCACCGCGGCACGGGCACCGTGGCCAGCACGCCGTCGAGCACGGAGTCCGGCGTGCCGCCCTCGAGCTCGACCTCGGGCCGCAGCTGCAGACGATGGCGCATCGTCGCCTTCGCCACGGCCTTGACCTCGTCCGGGGTGACGAACGCCTTCCCGGCCAGCCAGGCCCACGCCTTCGCCGCATGGAGGAGGGCGACGGCTCCGCGCGGCGACACCCCGAGCGACACCGACGGCGAGGTCCGAGTGCCGCGGGCGAGGGCCACGATGTAGCCCTGCACCGCCGGGTCGCACCGGACGGCCTCGACTTCGGCCCGGGCCGCCGCCAGCTCGGCCACGCCGGCGACGGGCCGCACCCCCGCGGCGCGGATGTCGTGAGGGTTCATGCCGTCGTCGTGGCGGGCGAGCACGGCCTGCTCCTGCTCGGCCGAGGGGTACGGGACGATGAGCTTGAAGAGGAACCGATCGAGCTGGGCCTCGGGCAACGGGTAGGTGCCCTCGTACTCGACGGGGTTCTGGGTGGCCACGACGAGGAACGGGTCCGGCAGCGGCCGGCGCACGCCCTCGATCGTCACCTGCCGCTCCTCCATCGCCTCGAGCAGCGCGGCCTGTGTCTTCGGCGGCGTCCGGTTGATCTCGTCGGCGAGGAGGAGGTTGCGTGAAGATCGGGCCCTCGCGGAAGCGGAACTCGCTCCCCCGCTGCTCGAAGATCGTCTGGCCGATGACGTCGGACGGCATCAGGTCGGGCGTGAACTGCACCCGCTTGAAGTCGAGGTCGAGGGCGGCGGCGACCGTCTTCACCAGCAGAGTCTTGGCGACGCCGGGCACGCCTTCCAGGAGGACGTGGCCGCGGACCAGCAGCGCCGCCACCAGTCCGGACATCGCCCCCTCCTGCCCGACGACCACCTTGCCGACCTCGTCCCGCAGCGCGAGCACGGCCTCCCGGGGCGGCCGCGTCGTCGGGGCGACGCGCGGCGCGCGGGTGCGGCGGCGCACGGCGGAGGTGGCGTCGGCCGCTTCGGGCGACATGTCATCGGGCATGGGTGACCTCGTTTCGGAGCGATTCGATCGTGCGGGCCAGCTCGACGAGCGCGGCATCGTCGGCGGGGGTCTCCGGGGCGAGCGCCCGTGCCGCAGTTGCGGCGTCGACGGGCGTGCGGGCCGCCGCGGCCGCCGCGAACGACGCCACCGGCGCGTCCAACGGCACCCCCAGCCGCTCGGACATCGTGCGGCGGAGCGACGAACGGAGCATGGCTGCGGCCGCCTCGCGGCGCCGGCCCTGCTGCAGGAGGTGGCCGACGGCCACGACCAGCTCCGAGCCGGCGATCTGCACCGGCTGGGGTTCGAGCACCGGACGGCCGAGGCGGCGGGCCCGCCAGAGGGCGAAGACCGCGAAGGCGACCAGCAGCTGCCAGAGGCCGTCCTTGACCCGGCGGGAGACGAGATCTCGGAGGCTGGTGGCGCCACCGCCGAGCGCAGAAGGCTCGACGATGGTGACCACGCCGCCCGCTCCCGTCGGCGCGAGGAGCCCCACGGCGAGGACGGCGTTGTCGGCCTCGTCCAGCTGCGCGTTCACGAACGGACCGGCTCCCCCGAGGGCGACGACGGCCCCTGCGCCCGAAGGTTCGGCCACGAGGAAGGAGCCGCCCGGGAGGGGGAAGCACCCGACGGCGCGCGGCGGCACCCGCAACGGTGCTGCGCCGCGGACGTGGATCCCGCCGACGTCGCCGACGGCGGCCAGATCGCACTGTGGGGCGATGGTCCCACCGGCGTCCGCGTCCTCCTCCGGATCGAACAGACCGCCCGAGTCGCGCCCGATGGCGGGCGCGAAGCTCGACATGGGGTCGGCGACGACGAGGGTGCCGCCCTGGCGCACCCAGGCCTCGAGTCCGTCGGTCTCCCGTTCGTTCAACCGGTCCTCGAGCATCAGGGCGACCGTCCCGTCGGGGGGAACGCCGCCCCCGATCCGCACCTCCGCGCCGAAGCGTTCGAGGAGGAGAACGAGCCCCCGCCGCGCCGAGCTCGTCGGTCGATCGCGGGTCGAGCGGGTCGCCCTCGGTCCGTCCGTTGCGGGCCACGAGTCCGAGCAGGACCAGCGCGACGGCCAGCACCACGAAGGGCAACGCCCGGCGCACGCCCGGGGCCACCGTGGTCGCTCGCGTCGTGGTCACGGGCGGGAGTCGCCGGACGCGACCCGTTCGGCCAGCCCTCGGAACGCGGACGTCTCCTCGGGCCCCGTCGGCTCGTTCCCGTACCAGGCCCGCTCGAAGAGGTCCGTGGCGCCGGCGAAGGGTTCGGCGACCGCCGGTCGGGTCCGGCCCACGACCGTGCGGTACTCGCCCGCCGTCCGGCCCGGGATCTCGTCGACGGCCCCGGCCCGCGCCAGGGTGGCCACGAGCGAGCGGTACCGGCACCGTAGAGCGGCGCGCCAGTCGCCGGCCGCCTCCAGCCGGGCCGCCTCCGCATCCCACCTCGCCGCGGGTCGGCCGTGCTCGGGATCGACCTCGAGGGCGGGGGTGGGCGCAGCCGCCGACCGGCGCCGGTCGCCGCGCCACGCCCGAACGACCAGGTACACGATCGCCCCGACCACGGCGAGGAGAAGGACCCACGCCACGACCGCGCCGGCGCCGCCGTCGACGAGCGCGCCGAACAGGTGACCGATCCGATCGCCGAGCCAGTCGAGCGCCTGTTGGTACAACGACCGGGGCGGCGGCTGGAACTCCGGTCGGCGCAGGATCTCCTCGGCCGCCCGGCGGGCCTCGTCGGCTCCGACCGTCGGCGTCGGGAGGGGTGCTCGGGGCGCGCTAACCAGGACCACTGCGCTCGAGGTCGTCCGCCATCATCTGCAGGTCGAACCCCTCGTTACGGATCCGGCCGTCGAAGTAGAGCAGCGTCGACACGATGGCGACGATGGGCGCGCTGACGAGCGACGACAGCACCGAGCCGAGAGCGATGAAGAGCCAGGCGAAGCTGCCCCCGAGGAAGGTGCCGGCCAGGCTGGGCACGCCACCGAGCAGGTTTCCGAGCAGGCCGGCGATGATCCGCGCCAGGATCGCGATGCCGAGGACGGGCCACATGCGGGGCTGGAGCAGCCGCCACGACCGTCGCATCGCCTTGATTGGCCCGAGGTCCTCGAGCATGACGGCCGGCGTCACGGCCGAGTAGAGGGCGATGGCGAGCAGGCCGGGCAGCACGCAGAGCAGGAGCCCGAGTCCCTTGATCATCCCGGCGAGGAACGAGGCGGCCAGCAGGGGCAGGAACCGGCGGAGGGCCCGGCGGAGCGCGACGCCGGCCGTCATCTCGCCGCCGACGTAGGACCTCGCGCACACGAGGCAGACGGCGCCGTCGATGAGCGGCCCGGTCAGGAGGCCGAGGAAGGACGAGATCAGGCTGACGATCGAACCGCCCAGCCCGACATCGGGGTTCGACCCCTCGAGCAGCGTCGGATCACGGAGCAGGTTGAGCACGCCGACGCCGACCTGATCGCGCACGGCGAAGGCGGAGATGAACTGCAGCGGCACGATGATGGCGGCGACGATGAGCAGGATCGTCCGGGCGTTGGCCTTCAGGAGCTTGAAGGCGCCGTCGAGGACGTCGCCGACGCCCATGGGGTGGAACGGCAGCGGCCCCGTCCGGGCGTCGCCGGCCTTGACGAGGGGCGGACCGCCGTACGGGTCGTAGCCGTAGCTGGTGCTGGGAGGCGGACCCATCGGCGGCGGGGGCGGTTGCCACCCGGGGGGTCCCTGGGGCGGCGCCCAGGCCCCGCTCCGGGCGGCGGGCGGCAGGGGCGGAGGCGGGGCGCCGGCCGGCGGCGGGGGCGGAACAGGCGGACCCGAGCTCGGGAGCGCCGGCTCGGCCGTCGGCTCGAGCGGCGCCCAACCCTGGGGGTCTTCGGGTCCGGACACGGCGCCCATTGTTCCCGATGCGGCGGGTTCAGCCGCGGAGATCGACGACGCGTTGGTCGCCGGAGCGACGCAGCCGGCCATCCATCGCCCGCGGGTCGAGCACGACGAACTGCGTCACCGACAGCTGGCGGTCGAGCTCGCGCAGCAGCCGGCCGGGGTGGCCGTCGACCTGAGGCACCACGAACACGATGAGCTCCTCGATGCCTTCGTGGATCCGGAGCTCGGCCTGCCAGGCCGCCACGCCCTCGTGGTCGTCGAGGATCCGGGCGAAGGGCGGGAGCGGGTTGCTGACCCGTAGGCGGGGCGACGTCCGACCGCACGACACGCACGCCGTGTCGTCGACGCAGCCGTAGACGCCGGTGCGGAGGCGCAGGACCACCGAGCCCATCCAGCCGATCGGCGTCCACACCACCTCGCCGTCGGCCCCGGGCGGCGCCGCCTCCCCGGACAGCGGGTCGACCAGCTCCACCACCTCGGCGCCCGGCCAGGTGTGGACGTCGATGCCGTCGCGGCACTCGGTCCAGAGGGCGCGGACCCCGGGCGGCGCCCAGGCCGCGACGACCGCCACCGGCGCTCCGGGCCGGCCACCCAGCTCGGCCAGCCGCGCGCGGCGGGCCGGATCGAGCGGCTCGCCGATCACCAGCAACGTCGAGAGGCCGGCGAAGCTGAGGCCCGCCTCCCGGCCGTCGCGCAGGAGCCGGACGAGGTCGCCCGGCCGCCCGCACAGCACGCTGGGGCGGAGCCGGGCCACGTCGTCGGGCGAGGCATCGGCGCTCAGGAAGAGCGCCGGCACACCGGCTTCGCGAGCCCCGAGCTGGAGGTGCCAGAACCCGAGGGTGGGTCCCGGCGGGACGACGCTGACGAGCACGTCGGTCGAGCGAACGCCGGCCATCTCGAGGCTGCTCCGGCCGATCTCCCCCAGACGGTCGAGGTCCTCGGCCGAGTACGCGATCGGCACGGGCTCCGCGTGCCAGTGGATGGGCTTGTACCTCGGCTCCAGCACCCCGCGGTTGAACGCACCCGTGCGTCGGCGCACTCGAGCCCACCACCACTGCAGGCGCAGGCTGCGATCGGGCGCGGTGGCCAACGTCCCGGCCGTCGGGCGCAGCACGAGGTCGGCCGGATCGGTGACGTCGTCGAGCCGGGTCAGCGGCAGGGCTGCCAGTGCGTCGAGACCGTCGACGCTCCTGGAGCCGAGCGCATCGTGGTGGAAGCGCGAGAACGGGCCGACGTGGTGGCGCACGTAGCGCGCCAACGCCCGGTCCTGCCCCCGACGCAGGCGCGCCGGGCCCTCGAACTCTCCGATCACGGGCCGAACGGTAGCCGGGCGGCTCTTTTCGCCCGGACCGGCCGTGGATGCGTACAGAAGGTGCCGCGCGTTGCCTACGGTGGGGCCAGTGGCACCCGCAACGTCGCATCCCGGATGAGCCAGCTCCGCCTCGACCCCTTGACGGGGCGTTGGGTCGTGATCAGTGCCGACCGGGCCGACCGACCGCAGCCCTTCGCCTCCCGGGCGTTGCCGGCCCAGGAGGACCCGGGTGCGCCGTGCCCGTTCTGCCCCGGGAACGAGGAGGCCACCCCGCCCGCCCTCGAGACCTACGGCCCGCAGGGCGACTGGCTCGTACGGGTGGTGCCGAACCTCTATCCGGCCTTCTCCGGCCGCGAGCTCATGTCCGTGACGAACATCGGTCCGGTGTTCACCCAGGCGCCGGCCAGCGGCATCCACGAGGTCGTGGTGTTCTCGCCCGGCCACGACATCAGCTGGGCCGATCTCACCGATCCGCAGGCCGGGTTGGTCATGGCTGCCATCCGCGACCGGATCGAGGAGCACTCGGCCGTCACCGGACTGCGCTACAGCCAGTTCATCGCCAACTCCGGACGCGAAGCGGGTGCGTCGCTCGACCATCCCCACGGCCAGTTGCTGGGCATGCCGTTCGTGCCCGGTGAGCTCGTCGACGAGCAAGCCGGCTTCGGGCGCTTCCAAGGCGCCTGCCTGCTCTGCACCACGCTCGACGCGGAGGAGGAGTCGCGGCACCGGGTCGTGGCGGCCGATGATCGCGTCGTCGTGATCTGCCCCTTCTGGAGCGGCACCCCGTACGAGATGCTCGTCCTGCCGCGCGCGCACGAGCCGTTCGTGCACCACGCCCAGCCCCAGGACCTCGCCGCCGTCGGCCGCGCCGTCCGCGACGCGCTGGCCCGGCTGCGCCGCACCGTCGGCACGGTCGGGTACAACATCGTCCTGCACTACTCCCCGTTCCGCGCGACGGCCGACTTCCACTGGCACCTCCACCTGCTGCCGAAGGTCACGACGATCGCCGGCTTCGAGCTCGGCACCGGCGTGCTCATCAACGTGCTGCCGCCGGAGTTCGCCGCCGCCGAGCTGCGGGCCGCCGTCCCCCAAACCGCCTCCTAGGTGGGACGGATCCGCGTCGCCACCACGATCGACGCGCCGCCGGCGCGCGTCTGGGACGACATCAAGGACATCGCCTCCCACGTGGAGTGGATGGAGGACGCCGTCGCCATCCGCTTCACGTCCCGCCACCGATCCGGGGTCGGCACGGCCTTCGACTGCGACACCAAGGTCGGCCCGATCCGACTGACCGACCGCATGGAGATCACCGAGTGGAAGCCCCGACGGGTGATGGGCATCCGCCACGTCGGCCTCGTCACGGGCACCGGCCGCTTCACGCTCCGGCGGCGTCGGGGCGGGCGCACCTCGTTCCGGTGGGAGGAGCGCCTGGTGTTCCCGTGGTGGATGGGCGGTCCGATCGGCGCCGAAGTCGGCGGGGTCGTGCTGCGCCTCGTGTGGAAGCGGAACCTCCGTAACCTGAAGCGCCGTTTCGCCGAGCCCTCCTGACCGTCGTCAGATGACGAGGCCGAGGGCGGAGGCGAGCGGGAGCAGCTCGTCTCGGCCGTCGTGGGTGACGGCGTCGAACACCAGCTCCTGGGCTCGTCCGACGACCGGCACCATGCCGAGCGACCCCGACAGCAGGAGCAGGGCCTGCACCTCGACCAGGCGCGAAGGCTCGACGATCGCCCGCTCGACGGCGACGAGGATCACGCGGTCGATCGCCGCCTGCACCGTGGGCACGTACAGGGTCACACCGTTGGCTCGGGCCTCGCGCACGATGGCCAGCGCGTCGCTGTAGTCCTCGGGGTGCAGCGAGGAGGCGGCCGTGGACACCGACGCCTCGAGCCGCCGCGCCAGCGCCAGCTCGGCCGGCGCCCGGAGCTCGGGGGGCAGCTGGTAGCCGGCCGCGGCGAGGGCCGTGAGCGTCGGGCGGTGGTCGGCGAACAGCTGGTCGTAGGCGCGGGCGAAGCGGTACGACAACGTGCGGGCCGCTCCCTCGAGGATCTGGTCGGCGGCATCGGGAAGCGCCGACCCGAGACCGAACTCGCGGGGGCCGAAGCCGTCGCTGACCAGCCGCAGCAGGGTGGTCACCGGCGCGTCGGCGGCGAAGGCCAGTTGCAGGCGCTCGAACTCGGCCTCGTCGAAGAGGCCCGGCGCCCGCGTCGCTCCGAGGACCTCGAGGCCGCCGAGGTGGAGCGCGGCGTAGACGTGCTCGGAGCGCCGCCCCGTCCGGCGGTGGGTGAGGGTGAGCGAGCCCCAGCACATGGCGAACGCGCCGCGATCGCGGTGCCCGTGCTGGCCGACGGCGACGTCGAACACGGTGACGCGAGGCGCCGGCTCCCGTCCCTCCAGCAGCTCGACGAGGGCCAGGTGGGCGACGACCCGCTCCGCGTCGACCCGCGCCGGCTCCACGTGGCGGTGCCAGATGTCGCGCCCGGTCGCCCTCCTCGCGACGTTGCTCTCGGCGCCGCCCAGCACGTCGAGGAACTCGGCCATCGGCGGACGGGCTCGCCGAGCTCGGCCAGGCAGGTCGATGGCCCGGGCCGCGTAGCGCAGGACCTGCACCGTCTCGAGGCCGGCGAGGTCGTTGAAGAACCAGCCGCACGACGTGTACATCGCCATGGCGTGGCGCGGCGCCTCGAGCAGGGTGAACGCCGTGACGCGGTCGCCCGGGCACATCCACGGCGGCGAACTCCTCGCGCGATCGACGGCGCCGATGGAGCACGTCGACGTAGGCGTCCCGGGCCGCCCACGGGTCGCGCAGCACGGCCGCGCCCCGCCGCTCGAACACCTCGTCGACGGCGTCGCGCAGCAGGTCGAGCGCGGCCCGCAGCGGCGCCCGCCAGCGCTGGTTCCAGCCCGGGCTCGCCGCCGGTGGAGCAGCCGCAGTCCTCCTGCCAGCGGCCGACGCCGTGGGCGCACGACCAGGCGCTCTCGTCGACCCGCGCCTCGTCCTCGGGCGGGTGCGCTCGCAGGTAGGCCGCCGACGGTGGTCGACCTCGAGGCCCCGGCTGGGCGCCTCGACGGCGAGGGCGTAGGCAGGACCCGCTCGGCCCAGTGGTGGTGGTGGCCGAACGTCTCGCCGTCGGTGGCGATGGTGACGAGGCCCCGTCCTCGCCGCCGGCCGCCTGCACCCGGTCGACGAGGCCCTGGCTGCGTCAGGCAGCTCGAGGCCGAAGGCGAGGTCGTGGGAGAGGCCGCCGTCGTAGACGACGAGGTCGACGCCGAGCTCGGCGCCGGCGGGTGACCCAGCGGTCGGCCGGCTGGTGTCGATGCCCCATCGGGCCGACGTCGCGCACCGCCCGTCGGTGCCGCACCGAGCGGCGCGGACGGCGGCGACCTGGCCGGGCGCCAGGATCGGTGAAGCCGACGCCCTCCTCGGCCAGGACGGCGAGCACGGCGTCGTTGACCGCGCGTCTCCGGCAGCCACATGCCCTCGGCCTCGCCGGCCGAAGCGGTGGCGGAAGTCGGCCAGGCCCCAGCGCACCTGGGTGCGCACGTCGCGCTCGGTGGCCAGCGGCAGGATCAGGTGGCTGTAGGCCTGGGCGATGCCACCGCCGCCGGCGGTCGCCCTCGACCATCCGCCGGTAGACGTCCGGGCGCGTGCTCCTCCAGCCACGACAGCAGCGTCGGCCCGATGTTGAAGCGACAGGTGCTCGTAGTTGTCGACGATGCCGACGACCCGGCCCCGCTCGTCGACGACCCGGGCGAAGGCGTTGGGCCGGTAGCACTCGGCGGTGATCCGCTCGTTCCAGTCGTGGAACGGCGCCGCCGACGGCTCCCGCGGCACCTCCTCCGTCCACGGGTTCTCCCGGGGCGGTTGGTAGAAGTGGCCGTGGACGACGAGTGCCAGCGGTCTTGACGACCCTGGCGAAGCTACCCCGCGGGTCGCCGTCGGGCTACGACCCAGCCTGCTCCTCGGGGACGAGCCAGAGCACCGAGGGGCGGGAGGGTCAGCGACGGCCGAGTGGGGCAGGCCGTGCCACGGGTCGCCGTCGGCCGAGACCGCAGCCGCCGTTGCCCGACGCCGGTGCCGCCGAAGTCGGCGGCGTCGGTGTTCAGCACCTCCCGCCACCGCCCACCGCGGGCAGCCCGATCCGGTAGCCGTCGCGGGCACGGGCGTCAGGTTGGCGATGCAGGCGAGCGTGCCGCGTCCCGTCGGCTCGTGATGCGCAGGAACGAGAGCACGTTGGGTCGGCGTCGCTGGCGTCGATCCAGCGGAAGCCGTCGGGCGTGAAGTCACGCTCGAACAGCGCCGGCTCGTCGCTGATAGGCTGGTTCAGCTCGCGGACGAGATCGCTGGACGCCGCGGTGGCTCGTCGTAGTCGAGCAGGTGCCAGTCGAGGCGAGACGTCGTGGGACCACTCCCGATCACTGGGCGAGCTCGCCGCCCATGAACAGCAGCTGCTTGCCCGGGTGGGCCCACATCCAGCCGTACAGGGCCCGCAGGTTGGCGAGCTTCTGCCACCGGTCGCCCGGCATCTTGTTGAGCAGCGAGCCCTTGCCGTGCACGACCTCGTCGTGGGAGAGCGGCAGCACGAAGTTCTCGCTGAAGGCGTAGAGCAGGCCGAAGGTCAGCTGGTGGTGGTGGAAGCGGCGGTGGATCGGGCTCCTTGGAGAAGTACTCGAGCGTGTCGTGCATCCAGCCCATGTTCCACTTGAAGCCGAAGCCGAGGCCGCCGACGTAGGTCGGGCCGGGAGACGCCGGGCCACGCCGTCGACTCCTCGGCGATGGTCATCACGCCGGGGTGCTCGCCGTAGACGACCGCGTTCATCTCCTGGAGGAACGACACGGCCTCGAGGTTCTCCCGGCCGCCGAGCACGTTCGGCACCCACTCGCCCTCCTTGCGGGAGTAGTCGAGGTAGAGCATCGAGGCCACGGCGTCGACCCGCAGACCGTCGATGTGGAACTCCTCGATCCAGTACAGGGCGTTGGCGATGAGGAAGTTGCGCACCTCGTTCCGGCCGAAGTTGAACACGAGCGTGCCCCAGTCGGGGTGCTCGCCCTGGCGGGGGTCGGCGTGCTCGTAGAGCGCGGTGCCGTCGAAGCGGGCCAGCGCCCAGTCGTCCTTCGGGAAGTGGGCCGGCACCCAGTCGACGATCACGCCGATGCCGCGCTCGTGGAGCTGTCGACGAGGTAGCGGAAGTCGTCGGGCGAGCCGAAGCGGGACGTCGGGGCGTAGTACGCCGGTCACCTGGTAGCCCCACGACCCGCCGAAGGGGTGCTCGGCCACCGGCATGCAGCTCGACGTGGGTGAAGCCCAGATCCACGAGGTAGGCCGGAAGCTGCTCGGCCAGCTCGCGGTAGGTCAGCGGCCGGTCGCCCTCCTCGGGCTGCGGCGCCACGAGCCGAGGTGGACCTCGTAGACGGAGATCGGCCGCGTCATCCAGTCGGTCTCGCGCGCGGCGGGCGAGCCAGTCGTCGTCGCTCCACTCGTAGTCGGACGTGCACGTGACCGACGATGCTGGCCCTGCCGGGCGGGACCTCGGTGGCGAAGGCCATCGGGTCGGCCTTCAGGGTGAGCGCGCCGGCGGCGTCGAGGACCTCGAACTTGTAGCGGGCGCCGGGCTCGACGTCGGGGAGGAACAGCTCCCAGACGCCGGTGGAGCCGAGCGCGCGCATCGGGTGGAGCCGGCCGTCCCAGCCGTTGAAGTCGCCGACGACCCGCACGGCCTTGGCGTTGGGGGCCCACACCGCGAACGACGTGCCCGTCGGCCCCCTGGTGCTCGCGGTGGTGGGCGCCCGAGCATGCTTCCACAGGTCGTGGTGACGGCCCTCGCCGAACAGGTGGAGGTCGAGCTCGCCGAGCGTCGGCCAGAAGCGGTACGGGTCGCCGACCTCGACCGTGTCCCCCGTCGGGTAGGCGACCTGCAACCGGTAGCCGTCGTCACCCGCCGTCGCCGGCACGTCGCCGGCGAAGACGCCGGCGTCGTGGATCCTCTCGAGCGGCGCCGTCGTGCCGTCCGCCAGCACGACCTCGACGGCCGTGGCGTCGGGCCGGTAGGCCCGCACGACGGTGCGTCCCGTCCGTGTGGAGGCCGAGGACGCGGTGCGGGTCGCCGTGCTCCCCTTGGACGAGCCGCGCCAGCTCCCCGGCGACAGGATCCGGAACGTCGGCCTCGGCGGCTGCCGAGGCGACTCGGGCGCGGACGAACGGGGCGTACGGGCCATTCGGCACTCCTACCCAGGAAGGAGCGGTGCGATGGCGGCCTGCGGGATCTCGACCCAGTCGGGCCGGTGGCCCGCTCGTAGGCCACCTCGTAGACGGCCTTGTCGAGCTCGAAGGCCGCCAGACGCGGCGAGCGGTGTCGTCGGGCGTCGGCGGCAGGAGGGCCTCGATGCCCTCGGTGGTGAGGTAGCCGTCGAGGAACGCGTCGCGGTTGCGCTGCTCCCACGCCGCCGCCTTGCCCGTCAGGACCTCCAGCTCGACTCCTCGCGCTCGCGCAGGGCCACCGCGGCGGCGTAGTCGAACGAGCGGAGCATGCCGGCGACGTCCTTCAGCGGCGACGACGGCGCGCCGGCGCTCGTCGAGCGGGCGGGCCGGCTCGCCCTCGAAGTCGAGGACGAACCAGCCGGCGTCGGTGCGCAGGACCTGACCGAGGTGGAAGTCGCCGTGGACGCGGATCGCGCGGCCGGGCGACCTCGATCGACCGCAACCGCTCGAACGCTGCGTGCGCCGCCGGGTTCCAGGTCGCCTGCGGCCCCGACCCGCTCGAGCTGGCGCGTCCATGAGGCCGGCCCACGCCGCCGGGTCGGCCGTGCGCGGCCCCGAAGGCGTCGGCCAGCGCGACGTGCATCTCGGCCGTGACCTGACCGAGCCGACGGGCTTCGGCTCCGAAGTCACCGCCGCATCCCGCGGGTCGTCGCACTCGCTGCCGAACATGTCGCGCAGGGAGGTGAGCGCCAGGGCCCAGCCGTCGGTGCCGCCGGCCAGGAACGCCTGGACGACGGCCAGGTCGGCGCCGCCCTCGGTCCAGGTGGCGACCGGTGCGGCCACGTGCTCGAAGCCGGCCTCGGCCAGCGCCGCCGTGACCTCGACGTCGGGGTTCGGGCCCTCGTGGATGCGGCGGAACACCTTGAGCACGAGCCGCTCGTCGAAGACGAGCGACGTGTTCGACTGCTCGACCCCCAGGGGCCGGACGCGGTCCGCCTCCTCGTCGGGCGCGATGCGGCCCGAGCAGGGCCGTGGTCAGCTCGGGATCGAGCAGCGGCGTCGTAGCACGGCGCCGTCCAGCCGGTCGACGTCGCCGAGGATCGTCCACCTCGTGGCCGCGCAGGAAATCGGTCGTCGACCGCCGTCGGCCGCAGCCCGAGCAGCAGCTGGTACCGAGGCGCCGTCGTCGGCCTCGGACCAGCACCCGGTGCGAGCGCGGTCCATCGCTCGTACGCCGTCGATCGACCACCTCCACCGACGGTCGGCGGCCGGTCGCCGCGCGAACCAGCGCTGCTGGGCGAGGTAGGCCGCGAGGAGCGGCTGCCAGCGTCGTCGAGTCTCGATCACGGCATGTCCACCAGCTGGAACCAGTAGAAGCCGTAGGGCGCCAGGGTGACGAAGTACGGCAGCTCGCCGATCTGCGGGAACGGCACCGGCCCGAGCAGCTCGATCGGCGTCCTGCCCGTCGAAGTGCTGCAAGGTCGAGCTCGACCGGCTGGGCGAACGGGAGAGGTTGTTGACGCACAGCACGATGTCGTCGCCCTGCTTGGCCGCAGGTAGGCGAGCACCGACGGGTTCTCGGCGTCGAGCACCTCGAACGTGCCGGTGCCGAACACCGGGTGCTGCTTGCGGACCTCGAGCATCCGCTTGCACCCAGTGCAGGAACGACGACGGGTCGCGCAGCTGGGCCTCGACGTTGACGGCCTGGTAGCCGTACACCGGGTCCATGAGCGGCGGCAGGTAGAGCTGGGCGAAGTCGGCCTTGGAGAAGCCGCCGTTGCGGTCGGGCGTCCACTGCATCGGCGTGCGCACGCCGTCGCGGTCGCCCAGGTAGATGTTGTCGCCCATCCCGATCTCGTCGCCGTAGTACAGGACCGGGCTGCCCGGGCAGCGAGAACAGCATGGCGTGGAGCAGCTCGGCCGACCCGGCGGTCGTTGTCGACCAGCGGGGCAAGGCGCCGGCGAGATGCCGACGTTGCGCTTCATGCGCGGGTCCTTGGCGTACTCGGCGTACATGTAGTCGCGCTCTTCGTCGGTGACCATCTCGAGCGTCAGCTCGTCGTGGTTGCGCAGGAAGATGCCCCACTGGCAGCCCTCGGGGATGTCCGGCGTCTGGGCCAGGATCTCGGTGATCGGGTAGCGCTGCTCCCGGCGGACCGCCATGAACATGCGGGGCATGAGCGGGAAGTGGAAGCACATGTGGCACTCGTCGCCGTCGCCGAAGTAGTCGACGACGTCGGCCGGCCACTGGTTGGCCTCGGCCAGCAGCACCTCGCCCGGGGTAGCTGCGCGTCGACCTCCTTGCGGACGCGCTTCAGGTACTCGTGGGTCTCGGCAGGTTCTCGCCGTTGGTGCCGTCGCGCTCGAACAGGTACGGCACGGCGTCGAGGCGGAACCCGTCGAGGCCGAGGTCGAGCCAGAACGGCACGACGTCGAGCATCGCCTGCTGGACCTCGGGGTTGTCGAAGTTCAGGTCGGGCTGGTGGCTGAAGAAGCGGTGCCAGTAGTACTGCTCGCGGACCGGGTCCCAGGTCCAGTTCGACTGCTCGGTGTCGACGAAGATGATGCGGGCCTCGGACCAGCGGCTGGTCGTCGTCGTTCCAGACGTACCAGTCGGCCTTCGGGTTCGTCGCGGTCCTGGCGGCGACTCCTGGAACCACGGGTGCTGGTCGCTGGTGTGGTTCATCACCATGTCGGCGATGACCCGGATGCCCCGGCGGTGCGCCTCCTCGATCAGCGTCGACGGCGTCGGCCGAGGTCGCCGTACTCGGGCAGGACGGTGAAGAAGTCGCTGATGTCGTAGCCGCCGTCGCGCAGCGGCGACTGGTAGAACGGCAGCAGCCAGAGGCAGTCGACGCCCGAGCCACTGGAGGTAGTCGAGCTTCTCGGTGAGGCCCCGGAGGTCGCCGGTGCCGTCGTCGTTGGAGTCGTAGAAGCCCGCGGACGAGGACCTCGTAGAAGACGGCCTGCTGGAACCAGCTGGTCGGGTCGCATCTGTTCGAGGAGCTGGGCTTCGAGCGGTGCAGGTCGGTCATCAGCTGCAGGGACCGCAGGTGCAGGACGTGGGCGGACCTGCTGGCACGGGTCGAGCCGCACGTACGGCGCCGCGCCCTGCCAGGTGAAGGCCTGCTCGATCAGCTCGTCGAAGGCCTCGAACGGGTCGGTCCCACGGGAGGCCGAGCTCGTCGAGGTCGAGGCCGAGCGTGCCCTCCTGGGTCGTTCACGGGTCGAGGTTGCACGACCACGAGCACGACGTCCGCTGCCGTCGTCGGCGGCTTCGAGTAGGCGAGGATCTGTCGTTGTCGCTGCGGTGGAACGAGATGTTGCGCAGCCGCTGCAGCGCCGGATGGCGTCGGCGGATGTGCGTTCAGCTGCCGTCAGGAGCGCAGCGATCGAGCGCGGGTCGTCCCAGTCACGGTGCCTTGAGCTCGTACTTCTCGGAGTGGAGGTACTCCTCGTTGGCATCGCGACACGGCTCGTTCTCGCATCAGCTCGAAGCCGCTGTAGATCCCGCAGGACGGCATCAGCGTGGCGGCCAGCACCACCCGCAGCTGGAACGCGCCGGCGCGCCGTTGCGCAGCGGCCCGGCGAGGATGTCGGGCGTGTTGGGCCAGAAGTTCGGCCGCATGTAGTCGGCGCGTTCGGCCGTGCGCCACCTCCTCGAGGTACTCCGTCGAGCTCCTCGCTCGTTCGTGCGCCAGGTGAAGTAGGTGTAGCTCTGGCTGAAGCCGACCTCGGCCAGCTTGGCCATCACCTTCGGCCGGGTGAACGCCTCGGCGAGGAACAGCACGTCCGGGTGGTCCTGCTGGATCGCCGGCGATGCACCCACTCCCAGAACGCCATCGGCTTGGTGTGCGGGTTGTCGACGCGGAAGATGCGGACGCCCTGGTCGATCCAGAAGTCGAGGATCTCCTTGCACGCCTCCCACAGCGCCATCGCGGTCGGCCTCCTTCGTCCGGCCAGAAGTTGATCGGGTAGATGTCCTGGTACTTCTTCGGCGGGTTCTCGGCGTAGGCGATCGAGCCGTCGGGCCGGTGGTGGAACCACTCCGGGTGCTCCGTCGACCCAGGGGTGGTCGGGGCAGCACTGCAGGGCGTAGTCGAGGGCGATCTCCATGCCGAGCTCGTCGGCCCGGCGCGCACGAGGGCCTCGAAGTCCTCGAGCGTGCCGAGGTCGGGGTGGATGGCGGTGTGCCCGCCCTCGGGGCCGCCGATGGCCCACGGGCTGCCGGGGTCGTCCGGCCGGCCGTCGAGCGTGTTGTTCGGGCCCTTGCGGTAGCTGGCGCCCGATCGGGTGGATCGGCGGGAGGTAGACGACGTCGAAGCCCATGTCGGCGACGGCCGGCAGCCGGTCGTGGGCGCCGACGAAGCCGCCCTCCGATCCGGGGAAGAGCTCGTACCAGGCGCCGAACAGCGCCCGCTCGCGGTCGACCCACAGCGGGTACGGCCGCTGCGGGTGATGGCACTCGTTGTTGTTGATCGGTCCGTCGAGCAGCTGCTCGACGACGGGCGTCAGCGCCGGCGCCGAGGCGCTCGTGCGCGGCGCCGGCGGCGTCGCGCAGGCTGCGGGCGACCATCTGGAGGTGGGCCTGGTCCTCGGTGCGGTCGGCCTCGAGCTTCTTGGCCCGCTGCTCGACGAGGCGGGCCCCTTCCTCGAGCTCGGTCTCGACGTCCTGCCCGGCGCCGAGCTTGGCCTCGGCCTTGTGGCGCCAGGTGGCGAGCGGTCCGTCCACGCCTCGACCAGGAACTCGTGGCGCCCGAGGGTCGTCGGCGCGATGGTCGCGTCGCCAGCGGTCGTAGGCCGGCGTTGGCCACCCCGAGGCGGGCTTCGTTCCAGTTCTTCTTGTCCACCGGCCGCCACAGAACCCGGCCGGCGAGGATGTCGTGGCCGTCCTTGAAGATGTCGGCGCTGACCCGACCTGCTCGCCCACCACCGCCTTGGCCGGGTACGCGAGTGGGCGTGCGGGGCCGGACGTCGTCGATGACGATGCGTCCGATCACCCGTTGGTGCCTACCACGGGGAGCGGCCCGATGAAACCTTGCTCTCGGCCTCGCTCTGCGGGCGCCGCCCTCCGGGCCGAAGGCCTTGCCGCTCGGCGGCCCTACGACGTTGCCCCCCGATGAGGGCGCTGCGCAGCTTCACCGTCCGCACCCGGCTCCCGGAGGCGCTCGCGCCCCTGCACGAGCTGGCCATGAACCTGCGGTGGTCGTGGGACGAGCGCACCCGCGACCTGTTCCGGTGGGTCGACCCCGACCAGTGGGAGGTCACCGGGCACGACCCGGTCCGCCTGCTCGGCCTCGTCGGCCGCGAGCGCCTCGAGCAGCTGGCCAAGGACCCCGCCTTCATCTCGTTCCTGGCCGAGGTGCACGACGACCTCCGGCGCTACCTCGGAGCGACCGCGCTGGTTCCAGAGCGGCGGGCGGCGCCCGCTGCGGCCGTCGCCTACTTCTCGCCCGAGTTCGGCATCGCCGAGGCGCTGCCCCAGTACTCGCGGCGGCCTCGGCGTGCTGGCCGGCGACCACCTCAAGGCGGCCAGCGGCCTCGGCGTGCCCCTCGTCGGCATCGGCCTGTTCTACCGGCAGGGCTACTTCCGCCAGGAGCTCAACGCCGACGGCTGGCAGCAGGAGCGCTACCCCGACCTCGACCCCCTCGCCATGGCCCTCACGCTCGTGCCCGACGACGTCCGCGTCACCGTCGACCTCGCCGGCACCCCGCTGCACGCGCAGGTCTGGCGGGCCGACGTCGGCCGGGTCCGGCTCTACCTGCTCGACACCGACGTCGAGGAGAACGACGCCGACGGCCGGCTCGTCACCGACCGGCTCTACGGCGGCGACACCGAGCACCGCATCCGCCAGGAGATCCTCCTCGGCATCGGCGGCGTCCGCGCCCTCGAGGCCGCTCGGCGACGAGACCCAGGTCTTCCACACCAACGAGGGCCACGCCGGCTTCCTCGGCCTCGAGCGCATCCGCCAGCCTGATCACCGAGCGACGGCCTGTCCTTCGCCGAGGCGATCGAGGCCGTCCGCAGCCGGCACCGTGTTCACCACCCACACGCCGGTGCCGGCCGGCATCGACCAGTTCCCGCGGGCCCTCATGGAGCGGTACTTCACAGAGCTGGACCGACGGAGTGCGGCGTCGCGCTTCGACGAGCTCATGGCCCTCGGCCACGTGCCCGGGCGCAGCCGACCGGACGCGCCGTTCAACATGGCGGTCATGGGCCTGCGCCTCGCCGGCCTGTCCAACGGCGTGTCCAAGCTGCACGGCGACGTCAGCCGCGAGATGTTCCAGCAGCCTGTGGCCCGGCGTGCCGCGCCGACGAGGTGCCGATCGGCGTCGGTCACCAACGGCGTGCACGCCCACACCTGGGTCGAGCCCGGAGATGGACGACCTGCTCACCCGCTACGTGCTGCCGGCGTGGCCCGAGGCCGACGCCGACGACTGGGCCCGCATCGACGACATCCGCGACGACGAGCTGTGGCGGGTCCGCGAGCAGGGCCGCGACCGGCTGGTCGCGCTTCGTCCGCGAGCGGCTGCGCGACCAGCGCTCGTCAACCGCGGGATGAGCGCCAGCGACGCGTCGTGGGCCGACGAGGCCCTCGACCCCCGCGTCCTCACCATCGGCTTCGCCCGCCGCTTCGCCACCTACAAGCGGGCCAACCTGCTGCTGTCCCAGCCCGAGCGGCTGAAGGCGCTGCTCCTCGTCGCCGACCGCCCCATCCAGTTCGTGTTCGCCGGCAAGGCCCACCCGGCCGACGACCAGGGCAAGGAGATGATCCGCCAGATCGTCCAGTTCGCCGCGCGACCCGGAGATCCGCCACCGGTTCGCGTTCGTCGACGGACTACGACATCGCCGTCGCCCGCACGCTGTACCAGGGCGGCGACGTGTGGCTGAACAACCCCCGCCGCCCCCTCGAGGCGTGCGGCACCAGCGGCGAGAAGGCCGCCCTCAACGGCGCGCTCAACTGCTCGATCCTCGACGGCTGGTGGGACGAGATGTTCGACGGCGAGAACGGCTGGGCCATCACGTCGGCCGAGGCCTACGACGACCTCGAGCGACGCGACGCGGTCGAGGCCGGCAGCCTGTTCGACCTCCTCGAGCGCCAGATCGTGCCGCTGTTCTACGACCGCGTTCGAGGGCCCGGTCCCCCGCCGCTGGGTGCGCCGGGTCAAGTCGTCGCTGCGCTCGCTCGGCCCGCAGGTCGTGGCCAGCCGCATGGTGCGCGACTACGTCGAGCAGCTCTACGAGCCCACCGCCGCCCAGGCCGACGCCCTGACCGCCGACGGCCACGACCGGGCCCGGGCGCTGGCCGCGTGGAAGGCCCGGGTGCTCCAAGGCTGGAGCGGGGTGTCGATCGTCAGCGTCGACACCGGCACGGCGGTCACCGACCTCGGCGCTGCCCGGCGAGTCGATGCCGTCGTCGAGCTCGGCGCGCTACGCCCCGACGACGTCGCCGTCGAGCTGCTCCACGGCGCCGTCGGTCCGAACGACGAGATCGTGGCCCCGAACCGGGTGACGATGCACCCCGCCGACGGTCGCTACTCGGGAGAGTTCGCCTGCGAGATGGCCGGCCGCTACGGCTTCACCGTCCGCGTCGTCCCCGCCCACGCCGACCTCACCACCCCGCTCGAGCTCGGCGCCATCGCCTGGGGCTAGAGGACTTCGCGGTCCCGGACGACGGTGCGCTCGGTGCGGCTGAAGCCGCCCCAGCTGTTCCAGAACACGGCCGACATGATGAGGCCGAGGATGCCGACGACCATCAAGATGATCCCGACCGTGTCGAGGTTGATGCCGGACACGGTCGCATTGAGTGCGAACGTGAGGATCGCGCCGACGGCGAGAAGAAAGATGCTGACTCCGATGCCCATGTGGTGACCTCCTGGTCCCGGCCCCAATCGGGGCGTCGGTACGACTTCTACGTCCCCGAGGGTATCCCCCGCGAAACCCCGGTCACCGGGATGGTCATCGCCCGGAGAAGGTGGCCTTGCCGGGCCCGTGCTCGAGGAACGAGGCGACGCCCGTCCGGGCGTCCTCGGTCGCGAAGACGTCGGCGAACAGGTCCTGCTCCCAGGTGAGGCCCTCGGCCAGCGTGCGGGACAGGCCCTCGTCGATGGCGGCCTTGGCCAGTCCCTGGGCCACCACGGCCCCCTGGGCCAGCTCCCCCGCCCACGCCAGCGCGGTGTCGAGCACCTCCGCCGCCGGCACGACGCGGTCGGCGAGCCCGATGCGCAGCGCCTCCTCGGCGCCGACCTGGCGGCCGGTGAGGATCAGGTCCTTGGCGCGGGACGGGCCGACGAGGCGGGCCAGGCGCTGGGTGCCGCCGCCGCCGGGGATGATGCCGAGGAGGATCTCGGGCTGGCCGAACTTGGCGTTCTCAGCCGCCACGCGGAGGTCGCAGGCCAGGGCGAGCTCGCATCCGCCGCCGAGGGCGTAGCCGTTGACGGCGGCGATCACCGCGCGCGGGATGGCGGCGACGGCGTCGAGGGCGTCGCGGAAGGCGCCGCCGATCCGGCGGGCCTCCTCCGCGCCCCCGAACTCGGCGATGTCGGCGCCGGCCGCGAAGATGCGCTCGCCGCCCCAGACGACGACCGCGCCGGGCGGGTCGTTCGTCAGGCCGGCGGCCGCTTCAGCCAGCTGGGCCAGGAGCGCCGACGACAGCGCGTTCATCTTCGGGCGGTCGAGCCGGAGCACGGCGACGCCGTCGTCCCGGCGGTCGACGGTGACGAAGCGGTCGTCGGTCATCACAGCTCCTCGAGGATCTTGTCGGCGGCGGCGTACGGATCGAGCCTGCGCTCGAGCACCTCGTCGTGGAGACCGGCGAAGTCAGGACCGGCGCACAGCTCGTCGGCCCGCTGCTCGAGGCGTCGCACGACGATCTCCCGCAGCTCGTCGTCGATGCGCTTGGCCCGCCTCGCGGCCAACTCGCCGGTCGACTCGAGCAGGGCTCGGTGGGCGCCGATCGCCGCCCAGAGCTCGGCCACGCCGTCACCCGACTGCGCCACCGTCTTCACGATCGCCGGCCGATGCCGCTCCCGGGTGGCGTAGCCGAGGGCATCCTCGAGGTCCCGCTGGGTGGACTCGGCGCCTTGGCGATCGGCCTTGTTGATGACGAAGACATCCGCCACCTCCAACAGACCGGCCTTGTTGGCCTGCACCGCATCGCCCCACCCGGGGTTGACCACGACCACGGTCGTATCGGCCGCGCCGGCGATCTCGACCTCGACCTGACCCACCCCCACGGTCTCGATGAGCACCCAGGGGAGGCCGGCGGCGTCGAGCACCCGCACGGCCTGCGGGGTGGCCAGCGAGAGGCCGCCGAGGTGGCCGCGGGTCGCCATCGAGCGGATGAACACGCCGGCGTCGAGCGCGTGGTCCTGCATGCGGACGCGGTCGCCGAGGATGGCGCCGCCGGTGAAGGGGGACGAGGGATCGATGGCCAGCACCCCGACCTCGGCCCCAGTCGCGCGGGCGACCTCGATGAGTCGGTTGGTCAGTGTGGACTTGCCCGCACCCGGCGCGCCGGTGATGCCCACGGTGTAGGCGCCCCCGCCGTGCGGATAGGTCAGCGCGCCGACCTCCCGGGCCAGGGCCCCCCCGCGTTCGATGAGCGACAGCAGCCGGGCGACGGCGGCACGATCGCCGCCGATCGCCTGGGCGACGAGCTCGTTCGGGTCCCGTGACCTCACGGCCGAGGACCCTAGAGGGTCAGGAGGTCAGGCTTACCAGTCGTCGCCCGTCGCCGTTCCTTCGGTTCGCTTCGCACAACAGCCGCTCCGCTCACGGGCCGGCTGCTCGCTGGCGCTCCCGACGCCGGCGCCGACTCGACGTCTACCAGTCGTCGCCTGTCGCCGTGGAAGGGTCGACGTCGAAGTCGATGCCCTTGGCGCGGACCTCGGTGAGGCCGGGGACGCGGTCGAGGAGGATCCGCTGGATCCCGGCCTTGAGCGTCATGGAAGACATCGGGCAGCCGCCGCAGGCGCCGAGCAGCTCGATGTCGACCCGACCGGCCTCCTCGTCGAGCTCGATGACGCGCATGTCGCCCCCGTCGGACTGCAGGGCGGGGCGGATGGCTTCGACGGCTTCGAGCAGGGCGGCTTCCACGACAGATGGCTCCTCAGAACGGCCCGGGACGGGTCGGTGTTCATTGTCCCACTGGTGCAACACGCCGGGCGACTCCAGGCTTCCCGGGTTCGGCCGCCAGCACCTCGAACCCGCCGTCGGTCGTGCGTCCGACGACCTGGAGGACGATGGCGCCGGACAAGGCGGAACCGAGGCCTCGCGACCAGACGTCGGCCACCCACGCGGGCGGCAACGTGGCCCGATCGACGTCGACCTCGGGCCGGTCCCCGACGGTCACGGCGTCGAGGTCGCCGCGCCATCCGGCCGCCACGAGGATCGGTCGTGCCCGGCTCGCGGTGGCGACGGTCAGGACCGGGGGAGGCTCGTCCGCGGCGGCCAGGGCGGCGGCGACCGATCCCTGTAGGCGGATCAACAACGCGGGCGGGAGCGTCAGGAGGAGGAGGAAGCCGAGGCGCCGCTCCGCCACCGCCTCGGCCGGTCCCGCCACTGCGACGAGGCGGTCGATGGCGTGGCCGTGGCCCGCCGCCCTCGCCTCCTCCACCAGCGCGCCGGACGCGGATCGCCACCGGCGGAGCTCGGTCCGCAGCTCGTGCACCCCCTCCTCCGGCGTCGTCAGCTCGTCGAGCGGGTGGCGGCCGGCGACGGTGAGGATCCCGCCGTCACGGTGGGTGCGGTGCCAGGCATCCCACACGTCGAGGCAGGCGCACCGCTCGCCGCCGAGCGCTCCGAGGGCGCGCTCGGCGTCGGGGTCCGGGTGGGCCGGCAGCTGCAGGTCGCCGTCCTCCCAGCGCAGCCGGTGCCCGTCGGTCGAGGGGGCCGGTGCGTCGACGGCCGGGATCCCCTCCCACCACCTCACCGGTGCACCTCCACCTCGAGCACCTCGCCCGCACCGTGGCGCTCGAAGACCAGCACCGACCAGTCCGGCGCCAGCGCCGGTGCGAAGCGCAGGACCTCGGCATCGAGCGGGCACGAGGCGAAGCGCCGGCCGTCGGTCGGATCCACCGCCGTCCACCATCCGTCTTCGACCAGCTCCTCCGGCTCGGCGACGACGACGGCCCGCCAGTGGTCGCTCCAGTGCTCGACGGAGAGGAGCCAGCCGCCGTCGAAGCGGATGGCGATCGGCACGACCTCGAGCAGGGCCGCCGATGCGAGCGCGTCGTCCGGCGCGCCGATCTCCTCGTCGAAGCGGGCGAGGACGGACGGACCGTCGGCGTCGGCGTCGGCGCCGGCCAGCACCTCCGCCGTCCTGGCCAGCCGCAGCCGCGCCGCGTTGGCCTCGTCGAGGGACGGATCACGCCGCGCCCGGGCCACCTCCCGCCGCACCGAGCACGTCGAGATGCCGTTCGACCGTGGCCGGGACGACGGTGCCGGGCACCTCCCGCGCCGCCACGCCGCCGGCCAGGTCGACGGTGACGGCCGGACCGGCGCTCACCCGCAGGGCGAGTCGCCGCTCGTCGACGCCGGCCGCGCCGACCACGTGGCTGGGCTCGATGGCGCCCCAACGGCTGACGACGCGGGCGACGGCCCGGTTCGACCAGAGCTCGACGCTGGTGACGGCGGCGTCGTCGAGCCGGGCGGCGACGCCGACGACCCGGCGCAGCTGTGGGCGTCCCCCGCCGACGGCGGCGTCGTACAGCCTCGTGACGTCCAGATCCGGCACCGCCGGGGCGAACCACCACGCCCCCCGCACCACGAGGGCGTCGACGACGTCGGCGACGAACGCCATGGCCGCGCCGTGTCGCAGGGCGCCGACGGCTTCGGCCGACTGCGCCGCCGCCTGCAGCGCGCCGAGCTCCGCCTGCAGGTCGAGCGGCGGGATGGTTGCCACCCGGTCGATCAGCTCCTCCCCGCGCCGGCGGAGGCGGAGCTCGACGGCCGCGTCGCCGTCGCCGCCGGCCACCGGCCTACCGGAGCCGCTCGACGTCTGCACCCAGCGCCCGGAGCTTCCCGACGAAGTCTTCGTAGCCCCGGTCGATGTGCTCCACGTCCTGGACCTCGGTCTCCCCCTCGGCGACCAGCCCGGCGAGCACGACGGCAACGCCGGCGCGGACGTCGTGGGCCTTCACCTTCGCCCCGGAGAGGCCGGTCACGCCGCGGATGACGGCGTGGTGGCCCTCGGTGCGGATGTCGGCACCCATGCGATTGAGCTCGGCCACATAGGCGAAGCGGTTGTCGTGAAAGATGTTCTCGGTGACGATGCCGACGCCGTCGGCCACGGCGAGCATGGCCACCAGCATCGGCTTGTAGTCGGTGGCGATGCCCGGATACGGGAGCGTGGCGACGTCGGTCGTCCGGAGGCGACCGTGACCCGAGGCCCAGAGCCCGGTGCTGGAGGGCGACACCCGGACCCCCATGTCCGCCATCTTCTGGATGACCATGTCCATGTGCTCGGGGCGAGCGCCTTCGATCGTGATCTCGCCGCCCGCGATCCCCACCGCCGCCACCCACGTCGCCGCCTCGATGCGATCGGGGATCACGGTGTGCTCGACGGCCCGCAGCTCGTCGACGCCCTCGACCTCGATGGTGGAGGTACCGGCGCCGGTCACCCGAGCGCCCATGCGGTTGAGCATGGCGGCGAGGTCGGCCACCTCCGGCTCGCGTGCGGCGTTCTCGATGACCGTGGCGCCCTTGGCGAGGACGGCCGCCATCAGCAGGTTGTCGGTCGCGGTGTGGCTCGGGAACTCGAGCACGATCCTCGCCCCGAGGAGGCGCTCGCAGCGGGCCTCGATGTCGCCGTGCACGACGTCGAACTCCGCGCCCATGGCCTCGAGGCCCTTCAAGTGCATGTCGATGGGACGGGTGCCGAAGTTGTCGCCCCCGGGCATCGACACCTTCGCTCGTCCGAAGCGGGCCAGGAGCGGGCCGAGGACCACGATCGACGCCCGCATCCGTTCGACCAGCTCGTAGGGCGCCTCGGGCACGAGATCGGACGACCGGTGCACGTGCAGGTCGGTGCCCTCCCGTCGCGTGTCCACGCCCATCGACACGAGCAGGTCGCACATGATCTCGACGTCGACGATCCGCGGCACGTTGTGGAGCAGGAAGTCGCCCTCCGCGAGCACCGTGGCGGCCATCAGCTTGAGCACGGAGTTCTTCGCGCCGCTGACCCGGACCGAGCCCGACAGCGGTCCGGAGCGTCGCACCACGAAGCGATCCACCCCCGCAGTATGGCGGCCGCCGCGATGCCCGGGTGGGTCCCGGGCCGACCCTAAGCTGCCCGCCTTGCCGAGGCTCGTGAAGACCGCCCACGTGCCGCGGACACGCCTCGAGGAGCTGCGGACGCCGCGCGGCGGCCTCGTCGTCGAGGAGCTCGCGGACGACGGGTCGTTCGGGGCGGTCAACGGCCCGGTCGCGGACTACCGACGGACCCTGGAGGTCGCCGACCCGGACCCCACCGCGGACGAGGTGGAGGTGACCCAGACGGTCTCGTACCGCCTCGTGTTCCCGTTCATCGGCTGGATGCTGGCCCGCCCGTACCGCCGGGTGCTGGGCGGTCTGGGCTCGCCGACGCGCCACCCGTGGTGGGCCCCGCCCGAGCCCATCGACCCGCGGCGCGGCGGCGATGCTCGGCGCGCTGTGCGCCCTGGCCGCCGTCGCCGCCTATCCCGGTGTGCTGATCGGCCAGACCATCGAGTTCGCCCGCGAGGAGCTCGGCTTCTCCGCCTCGTCGCAGAGCTTCGCCTTGGCCGCGGTGCGGGCCGACTTCATCGTCGCCCTCCTCGTCGTGGCCGCCGCCGACCGGCGCGGGCGGCGCATCGTGACCCTCGGGGCCATCGCCGCCGGATGCCTCCTCAACGCGCTCGAGTGCCCTCGCTCCCGGACTCGAGTTCCTCGTCGCCACCCAGGTGATCGGGCGTGGGTTCCTCACCGGGGCCGCGCTCCTGATCGGCATCCTGGCCGCCGAGGAGATGCCCGCCGGCTGCCGCGCCTACGCCGTCAGCCTCCTCACGGTCGTCGGCGCCCTCGGTGCCGGCGCTGCGCTGCTCGTCCTGCCCCTGGCCGATGTCGGTGACGGACGCGGCTGGCGGCTCCTCTTCGCCCTCGCCATCCTCGGCCTGCCCCTCGTTTTCCTGTTCGGTCGCCACCTGCCCGAGAGCCGCCGCTTCCGGTCGCCGCACCGCGACGTGCGGATGACCGGGCACGGCCGACGCCTGTGGCTGCTCGGCATCAGCGCCCTGCTGTTCGGCCTCTTCCTGGCGCCGGCGTCGCAGTACCAGACCGTCTTCCTCCGGCGCGAACGCGGCTTCTCCGCCGCCCGCATCAGCCTCTTCGCCATCGGGACGAACGTCTGGGGCGGCATCGGCATCGTGGCGGGCGGGCGGTTGGCCGACGTCCGAGGCCGCCGGGTCGTGGCGGCGGTGGGGATCGTCGGGGGCGTCGGCGCCACCGTGCTCATGTTCTTCTCCGCCGGGTGGACCATCTGGGCCTGGTCGGTGATCGGCTCGATCGTCGGCGCGGTCACCGTGCCCGCCCTGGGCGTCTACGGGCCGGAGCTGTTCCCCACGTCGCTGCGGGGACGGGCCAACGGCATCATCAGCGGCCTCGGGCGCATCGGCAGCGTGCTCGGCCTCGTCGTCATCGGGCTCCTCGTCCACGACGGCGAACCGATCGCGCCCGTCATCGCCCTCCTGGCCATCGGCCCGGCATTGCTCGCCGTGCTCGTCCTCGTCGCCTATCCCGAGACCGCCCACCGGGAGCTCGAGGACCTCAACCCGGAGGACGCGGCACCACTACCCTCCACTTCCTGATGGGCGTGTCCGAGCACCTACGCGTCATCTGGCGGCGGAAGTGGCGGATCCTGGCCGTCGCCCTCGTGCTCGCCGGCATCGTCTACGTCCGCAGCGACGCCGAGCCCGAGGAGTACCGCGCCACCGCCGTGCTGGCCGTCACGCCCGGACGGGCCGAGGCGGCCACGGATGCCGCCGACCGCCTGGCCCGCTCCTACTCGGTGCTGGCCACCACCCGGCCCGTCGTCGCCGTCGCCGTCGAGCAGGGCGCCTTGCGGGAGGGCGCATCGGCGGCGCGCGACCAGGTCGTGTCGGCATCCGAGGACGGGTTCGTCGAGATCACCGGTGACGGCCCCTCCCCCCGCCGGGCCGAGCAGCTCGCGTCGGCCGTCGCCGACGCGCTCGTCGCCACCGTCCGCACCCGACAAGAGGCGGCCCGACAGGAGACGGTGGCCCCCGCGGCGGCCGAGTTGGAGACGCTGGAGCGCCAGCTGTCGAACCGCGACATCGCGCCCGACGCACCGTTGCGCACCGCGCTGCTGGCCCGCTACACCGAGATCAACCGGGCCGTCACCGAGGCCCGGCTGCGACCCCTGGACCGGATCGACGTCGTGTCGCCGGCCCGCTCGGGGACGTCGGCGGTCTCGCCCCTTCCGGCTCGCGACGGCCTCTTGACCTTCGTCGGCGCCCTCCTCGCCTTCTCGTTGTTGGCCGTGCTCGTCGAAGTGCTGAGCGACCGGTTCAGCACGGAGCGACCGGCCGAGGAGGTCACCCGCGTCACCGGGCTCCCGGTGCTCGCCGAGATCCCGAGGTCGGGCGGTCCCGAAGTCGTCGAGGCCTTCCGCACGCTGCGGACGAGCCTCATGTTCATGTCCACGTCGGAGCGGTTGCGGACCTTGGCCGTGGTCAGCGTCGACCCCGGCGCGGGCAAGACGGCGACCGCGTTGAACCTGGCTCGCGAGGCGGCTGCTCTGGAGGTGCCGGTCGTGCTGATCGACGGCGACCTGCGGCGGCCGATCCTCCACGAGCGCCTCGACCTCCCCCGCTCCCCCGGGTTGAGCGAGGCGCTCGCCGGCACGTCCGACACCGCCGGCGTCGGCCACCTCGTGCAGGGGTGGCTCCGGGTGGTGCCGAGCGGCGCGCCGGTCGCCGACCCGGCCGGGCTGTTCGGCGGTCGTTCGTTCCGGGAAGCGCTCGACGGCATGACGTGGGCCGAGCTGGTCGTGGTCGACACGCCCGCCGCCGGTCTGTTCGCCGACGCCCTCGCCATCGCCTCGCAGTGCGACGCGACGCTGATCGTCGTCGACGCCGAACGCAGCAAGCGGCGGCCGGTCCGGAACCTGGTCGAGAGCCTCCGTCACGTGAGCGCCCAGCCGATCGGGATCGTGCTGAACCGCACGGAGCCCGCGCCCCGACCGTCGTACTACGAGGTGAAGGACCCGCGCCCGCCCAAGGCGACGGCGCCGGCCCGCCCGTCGACTCGCGCCGTCACGAAGGACGATCGAGGAGCGCCGCCACCCACCCGCTGACCGCCTCGACCACCGCGACGTCCTTGCGCCGGAGCCCGTGGTCGCCACCGTCGATCCAGACGTGGGCCACCTCGCCCGGGATGGCGGCCGTCGCCGCCTCGAGCTCGGCCGGGGTGGCGAAGGTGTCTCGCGTGCCCGATACGAAGAGGCAAGGGACCGACAGCGCCGGGAAGTGGTCCGTCCGCAGCTTCTCGGGCTTCCCCGGCGGGTGCAGCGGATAGGAGACGAGCACGAGCCCGCGGCGCGAGCAGCCCGTCGGCGACGGCCATCGAGCAGATGCGGCCGCCCATCGACCTCCCCCCGAGGAGGAGGTCGCCCAAGGCCAGGCCGGCCGATGCCGCCAGCGCCGCGGCGCCCTGTCGCACCGCCTCGAGCAGCACGGGCGGACGGTCCGGCGCCCGCTTGCCGGCCCGCGTGTACGGGAAGTCCATCCGCTCGACGGCCACGCCCAAGGTGCTCACCGCCTCGTCGATCGCCACCAGCGCCGGCTGCTCTCGGGTCGCGCTGGCGCCCGGCGTCAGGAGGAGGCCGGCTCGGGGCGTGGTCATGCCGTGTGGAGGAGGATCCGGCGCGCCTCGGTCAGGTCCTGGATGCGCTGGCCCGCCCCCTCCGCCTCCCCGCCATGATCGGGGTGCTGCTCGCGCAAGAGGCTCCGGAACTGCTTCTGGATGGCGCTGCGGGCCGGCTCGGTCCCCGGGTCGAAGCCCAGGACCTTGAGGGCCCACCGCTCGTCGTTCGGGACACCCCGACGCCGGAAGCTCCCCGCCTCGTCGCCGGTCAGGAAGGCGAGGAGCTTCTCGTCGATCGCGCCGGTCCACCGCGTGGCCCGGCGCAGGAGGCGGAAGACGTCGCTGCGCACGGCGTAGGACAGCTGCCCGGCGGCGTACATGGCCCCGAGGATCTGCGGGAGGACGGCGCCGTGTCCGTCGATGTCGAGCTCCATGCCGCCACCGGCGTCGTCGCCGACGAGGCGGTGGTGACTCCGATCGAGGCCGTGGGTGTCGGCCTGGAACCGGTGGAGGAGCCGGGGCTGCACGATCCTCGCTCCGCGCTCCAGGTCGGCCAGGAGGGCGTCGACGCGATCGTGGACGTCGTCGTCGTCCAGGGCGGACACGCCGGCGGCGACGATCCCCGCCAGCAGCAATCCTCCGTGCCCGGGGGACGGGTCGGTGGGGAGGTAGAGGGACCCGAGGGCCACACGCCTCGTGGGAGCGTACGGGCGCGAGTGGCGCACCTCGAGCTCGGCCAGGAGCATCGGGCGAATCTACGGGGGTCGAGCGGTTACACGTACCCGAACAGGACGTCGCGCAGGCGCTGCGCGTGGCCTTGGACCTGCTCGTCGTCGGCTTCCTGCTCGATGGACCGGCTCACCTCGGCGGCCAGCTCCTGGACCCGACGCCAGACCTCGGGGTCGATGCCGAAGGGGGGCTCGATGGCTCGGGCCGCGTCGGCGGCGTCGAAGAACTCACCGGCCAGGGCAAGGTCCCCGGGTTGATCCTTCAGCCGGTCGGCGGCCACGTACAGATCACCCATCACGGCGTAGTTGGCTTCGTCGTCGCCACCGTCGTCGGCGACGGCCTCGAGCGCATCGGGGTTCTCCACGTCGTCGAGCAGCCCGTCCACGGACTCCTCGTCCTGCTCCCCGACGACCAGGTCGGTGCCGACGGCCCACGGGTCACCGGGCTCGTAGCTCGGCTCCACGTCGGCGCCGCTCGGCGTCTCCCACTGGTGCTCGATGCCGGCCGCCACCAGGCGCTGCTCGAGGGCACCGCGCTGGTCGGCCGACCACTCGTCGAGCTCGTAGACGATGACCTCCGTGCCCTCGTCCTCGTTGCCGCCGGGTCCGGTGTCCGTCATGGCGACGGACCCTACCCGGGTGCGACCGGGCTAGAGGTAGGAGTAGGCGGTGCGCCGGTTGCGGCGGGCGGCCGCATCCAACAGGGCGCCGACGGCGATCAGCAGGAACGCCAGGGGGACGAGCTTGTCGGCGGCGATACCGGTGTCGGCCAGAGGATCCTCGACCGCCGCCGCGGCCGCCGCCTGCACCGGCGTCGGCGTCGGAGCGGCCGCACGGGCCGTCGTCGTCGTGGTCGCGGCGGGAGCCGCCGTCGTGGTCGGCGCCGGCGTGACCGGGATGGACCGCACGGGCGGCATCGTGGTCGTCGTCTGGGCCGCCGCCGGCGCGGCCAGACCGACGGCCAGGACGGCCGCCACGATCAGGGTCCGGAGCGCACGCACGGGCGGCAGGATAGCAAAGGGGACGGGGCGCGCCGCGAACCGGACGATCCGGGGTCTCACAGCGACGGCACCTCCGTGTGGCGACCGAAGACACCGGCCAGGGTGGTGACGATCTCCCCGACGGTGGCGTAGGCCCGGACGGCGTCGAGGATCGGGGGCATGAGGTTGGCGTCGGCCTCGGCTGCGGTGGTGGCCACGGCGGCGAGGGCGCCGGCCACGGCGTCCGCCGACCGGCTCCGCTTGACCTCCGCCAGTCGCTTGCGCTGGATCTCCTCCACGTCCTCGTCGATGGCCAGCAGCGGCGGTCGATCGTCGTCGCCCTCGGTGAACGCGTTCACCCCCACGACGATCCGTCGCCCGTCGTTGATCCGGCGCTCGGCCTCGTAGGCCGACCGCGCGATCTCGCCCTGGAACCAGTTCTGGTCGATGCCGGCGTACACGCCCTCGAGGATGGACCCGCCGCCCAGGTCGTCGAGGTGGGCGAAGATCTCCTCGGCCCGCCGCTCCATCTCGTCGGTCATGGCCTCGACGGCCCACGACCCGCCGAGGGCGTCGGCGATATGGGCCACGCCGCTCTCGTGGGCGACGACCTGCTGGGTCCGCAGCGCCAGCCGAGCCGCCTTCTCCGTCGGCAGGGCGAGCGCCTCGTCGTAGGCGTCGGTGTGCAACGACTGCGAACCCCCGAGCACGGCGGCGAGCGCCTGGATGGCCACGCGCGCGAGGTTCACCTCCGGCTGCTGCGCCGTGAGCGACACGCCGGCGGTCTGGGTGTGGAAGCGGCACTGCATCGACCGCGGGTTCGTGGCGCCGTAGCGGTCGCGCAGCCACCGTGCCCAGATGCGGCGGGCGGCGCGGAACTTGCCGATCTCCTCGAAGAAGTCCCAGTACGAGTTGAAGAAGAAGGAGAGGCGCGGGGCGAACTCGTCGACGTCGAGACCGGCCGCCACCGCCGCCTCCACATAGGCGAAGCCGTTGGCGAGGGTGAAGGCGAGCTCCTGCGCGGCCGTCGAGCCGGCCTCGCGGATGTGGTAGCCGGACACCGAGACGGGGTGCCACCTCGGCATCTCGGCGGCGCAGAACCGGATCATGTCGGTCACGATCCGCATCGAAGGCCTCGGCGGGAAGATGAACTCCTTCTGGGCCTGGTACTCCTTCAGGATGTCGTTCTGGATCGTGCCGGCGAGGCGGGCCCGCTCGACGCCGCTCGCCTCCCCGGTGGCCACATACATGGCCAGGAGCGATGGCGGCCGGCGAGTTGATCGTCATCGACGTGGTGACCGAGCCGAGGTCGATGTCGGCGAAGAGGTCCTCGCACGTCGGCCAGGGTGTCGATGGCGACGCCGGCCTTGCCCACCTCGCCGAGGCAGTGCGGATCGTCGGAGTCGCGGCCCATCAGGGTCGGCAGATCGAAGGCGGTCGAGAGGCCGTCGCCGCCCGAGCGCAGGATCTCCTTGAAGCGGGCGTTGGTGTCCTCCGCCGTGCCGAAGCCGGCGAACATGCGCATCGTCCAGAGCTTCGACCGGTACATGGAGGCATAGGGGCCGCGGGTGAACGGGAACTGCCCCGGGAACTCCCCGTCGTCGGGTCCGTACACCGGCTCGAGCGGGATCCCGGAGAGCGTCTCGGCGGTCACATCACGCTTGGGGGCGGCGTCGTAGCTGGCTCGCCAGTCATCACGTGCCGTCATGGCCTCAGGGTAACGTCCGGGCCATGACGCCCGACCCCCAGGCTCCTGATCGCAACCTGGCCATGGAGCTCGTCCGCACCACCGAGGCGGCCGCTCTGGCCGCGTCGCGGCTGGGTCGGTCGGGGCGACAAGGACGGGGCCGACGGCGCCGCCGTCGACGCCATGCGGGTCGTGCTCGGGACCGTGAGCATGGACGGCATCGTCGTCATCGGCGAGGGCGAGAAGGACGAGGCGCCCATGCTCTACAACGGCGAGCAGATCGGCACGGGCGAGCCGCCCCAGACCGACATCGCCGTCGATCCCGTGGAGGGCACGACCCTCACCGCCCTCGGCCAGGGCGGCGCCACGTCGATCATCGCGGTCAGCGAGCGGGGCACGATGTTCGATCCGGGCCCCATCTTCTACATGAACAAGATCGCGGTCGGCCCCGAGTCGAGGGGCGTCATCGACATCAACGCGTCGCCGACGGAGAACCTCCGGGCCGTGGCCAAGGCCAAGGGCGAGTCGGTCCGGGACGTCACCGCGGTCATCCTGAACCGGCCCCGACACGACGACCTCATCGCCGAGATCCGCGAGGCCGGCGCCCGCATCCGCCTGATCGACCACGGCGACGACGCCGGCTGCCGTCGCCACGGCCTGGTACGACTCCGGCATCGACATCCTCTTCGGGATCGGCGGCTGCGCCGAGGGCGTGATCTCGGCTGCCGCCCTGAAGTGCATGGGGGGGTCGTTCCAGGGCCGCCTCCATGCCCGCAACGACGCCGAGCGGGAGGCCGCCATCGCGGCCGGGTACGACCTCGACAAGGTGCTCACGCAGGACGACCTCGTCCGCAGCGACAACTGCTTCTTCGCCGCCACCGGCATCACCGACGGCGAGCTCCTCCGCGGCGTGCACTACGACGCCCGGGGGGCGACGACCTCATCGCTCGTCATGCGCTCCAAGTCCGGCACCGTTCGTCGCATCGAGGCCCGCCACGCCCTCGAGAAGCTCTCGGAGTACTCGTCCGTCGACTTTCGATAGCGCCGCTCGCCGCCGGTCCGCTCGGACCGGTGGTGTTGACGGTGCTCAGCGCGCTGCCCGTGGCGGTGCGCGGGCCGGACTACGTGCTCGACGACTGGTACCTGCTGGCGGACGCTCGCTTCGACGGCTGGTGGTTGTCCCTCAGCCGTGAGCTGTTCCTGGCCCGCCCGGGATCGGGGGTGGTCTACGCCGTCGTGTTCGGCCTCGTCGGTCGCCATGCCCTCGTCGCCTACGCGCTGCAGGTGGCGCTGGTAGGGGTGGCTGCCGTCCTGATCCGGTCGGTGCTGCGGCGGTTCGTGCCGACGTCGTTGGCGACCGCCACCGCCGCGATGTGGGCGGTCGTGCCCAACCACCAGTCGTTGTTGCACTGGGCGACCGGCAGCGCCATCACGGTCGCGCTCATCCTGGTCCTGGCCGGGATCGTGCTGCTCGCCGACGGCCGCCACGGCCTCGCCGCCGTGCTGCTCGGCGCCTCGATCCTCTGCTACGAGGCGACGGCGCCGGTGGCCGGCGCTGCGCTCGTGGCCGTTCCGTGGTTGCAGGGACGACCGTGGCGACGTCCCCTCCTGGTGGGCGCAGCCGGCATCGTGCCCGCCGCGGCGTGGATCGTCGCGTTCATCCCGTCGGTCAAGCAGGGGATCCATCGCACCGCGGACCTGGGCCTGCTCCTCCCGGCCCACGCCGGGTGGGGCGTGTTCCCCGACGGGCCGGTGGCCACGGTGCTCGGACTGCTCGCCACCGTTGCGTTGACCCTGCTGATCGTCGACGCCGTGTGGTCGAGGTCGTGGTCGACGGAGGTGCGCCTGGCCTTGGCCGGGATCGCGGTGATCCTCCTCGGGACCCTCCCCTTCGTCCGCTACTTCTACGCGCCGCTCGGTGCGGGTGACCGCGTCAACGTGGTCGCCGGCGTGGGCACGGCCATGCTCTGGACGGGCCTGCTCGCCTCGGCCGGCGCCCGCCTGCCGCGTCTCGCCTTCCGGCCCCTCGCCACCGCCGTCGTCGTCGCCATGGCCGCCGCCGCCTGGCAGGGGTCGATGGCCTGGGCGGCGGCGGCCGACGACGCCGCCCGAGTGCTCGGAGACCTGCCGCCCCTCCCGCCCGGGACGTCGATCGTGGTGGACCGGCCCCCCCTGCACCGCAACGTGGCCGCCTTCCTCGACCGGTCCAACATCGAGAGCGCGGTGCAGCTCGAAGCCGACACGCGCGACGTCGCCGCACAGCTCCGGGTCCGCCGGGCCGGTCCGGGCCGCTGATCGTGCCGGGCGGCGTGCGGTGCGAGCCGGTGCCGCACCGGGTGCGTCAGAGCTGCGGCCCGAGGTGGCGCTCCATCTGGACGAAGGTGCGGCCGGCCCGCCACCGCTCGAGCGTGGCGTACACCCGCCACCCCCTCGACTCGTAGAACCGTCGAGCCGGCCCGTCGGCCGACGTGCGAAGCGTCAATCGCGAGCAGCCGCGCTCGACCGCGAGGGCCTCGGTCGCGGCGAGGAGATGCGACCCGACGCCGGTGCCGCGCTCGGCCTCGTCCACGATCAGTCGCCCGAGGTAGGCGTCCTGGGAACGGATCGTGCCGGTCGCCGTACCGACGATCTCTTCGAGCCGGCGGGCGACGAGGGCGAAGGGAGCCTCCTCGTCCGCTCCGCCGTAGGTGGCCCGCGAGTAGGCCGCCCAGCGCGACGCCGTCCAGGCCGAGGCCTCCACGTCGAGGGCGTCGGCCCGCTCGATCCGCAACTCGAGGCCCCCGCGACCGATCACCGCGGTCCGCTCGAAGGGGGCGTCGGCGATCGGGTGCCACGTGCGCTCGTCGCGCTGCTCGAGGAGGTGCACGCGATCGATCAGGACGTCGACCTCGTAGTCGCGGAGGCTGTGGAGGGTCGCCGCGATCCGGTCGGGATCGGCCCCGTCGGCGAGCGTCACGTGGGGCACGAACGGCAGGGTCAGGTGGCGCTCCAGGGGGCCCCGGAAGACGGCGTCTCGGAGGGCCAGCACCGCGTCGACTCCCGGCCCGTCGACGGCCAGGTACGCCACGGGGTTGACCGGGAGGAAGGTGGCCGGCGGGCCGAGGTGGAGGGTGAAGGGACGCGTGCGTGCCGCCGCCGCCCGCAGCACCGCGAGCGCCTCCGGGACGCGGTCCTCGGCGACGTTGACCGGCGGTACGAGCGTGAGGTGCGGGGGGATGCGGCCGAGTGCACCGTCGCCGAGGGCCCGCCGCAACCCGTCGACCTCGGCCGACCAGGGCGGCGGCACCAGCAGGACGACGCCGACTCTGCGTCTGGGCATCCGCAGACGGTGCCACACTCCCGGGGTGCCCGATGAGCTCTCGGTCGCCGACCTGGCCGCGGCGACGCCGGCCGCCCGCGACCGCTACGTCGACTTCCTGCGCGCCTTCTCGATCCTCGTCGTCGTGCTCGGGCACTTCTTCATCGCCGTCGCCTTCCACGAGCGCGGGCGGGTCTTCGTGCAGAACGCGGTGGGCCGGACCTCGGGCCTGTGGCTGATGACCTGGGTCCTCCAGGTCATGCCCCTGTTCTTCTTCGTGGGCGGTTTCGCCAACCTCGTGAGCTGGAAGGGCGACTACGGGGCCTTCCTCCGGGGCCGGCTGCGCCGGTTGCTCAAGCCGTTCGGCGTGTTCGCTGCGGTGTGGTCGTTGATCGAGGTCGCCCTCCACGTCCTCGACGTGGGCCGGGGCGGCGGGGTGTTCCGCCTGACCCGCCTGCCCTTCGGTCCGCTCTGGTTCCTCGCTGTGTACCTCGGCGTGGTCGCGCTGGCGCCGGTCATGCTGCGCCTGCACCGGCGCGCCCCGGTCCTGACGGTCGTGACCCTGTTCCAGCTCGTGCTCGTGGTCGATGTCCTGCGCTTCGCCCTCGACCGCCGCGGCCTCGGGTGGGCGAACCTGGTCCTGGTGTGGGTGTTCGTCCACCAACTGGGCTTCTTCTACGGCGACGGCACCCTCGGGCGCTGGTCGAGGGGCCGATTCGCCGCCCTTGCGGCCGTCGGCCTCGCCGGCATGGCCGCCCTCACGAACCTCGGCCCCTACCCCCGCAGCATGGTCGGCGTCGACCACGAGGCCATCTCGAACATGAGCCCGCCCACGGCTTGCATCGCCTTCCTCGCCCTCTGGCAGATCGGGCTGGCGATGCTGGCGCGACCGGCGGTGACGACCTGGCTGCAGCGCCGGCGGAACTGGTCGCTCGTGATCGCCGCCAACGGCATCATCATGACGACGTTCCTCTGGCACCTCACGGCGCTGCTCGTGACGATCCTCGTCCTCGACCGCCTCGGCCTCGGACCCGAGCCCGACACCAACGCGGCATGGTGGATCACGAGGCCCGTGTGGATCCTCGTCCCTCTGGCCCTGACCGGCGGCCTGGTCGCCATCTTCCGACGCTTCGAGCGCTAGCCCGAACGGCGAGGGAAGCGGGTCGGCGGCCTAGTGCGCGGCGGCGGACGTCTCGCCGGCGACGTCGAGGCGGACCTCGGCGCGACGGCGGGCGGCGTCATCGTCGCCGGCGCGACCGAGGGCCTCCCGGGCGCGGGCCACGTCGATCTGCGACGCCAGCTCGGCGACGTCGGAGAGGATCGTGACGCGGTCGTCCTTGACCTCGACGAAGCCGCCGTGGACCGCGGCGACCGCCGTCGCCGCCGGTCTCGGCGGATGCGACCGTGCCGATGCCGAGGGCCCCGATGAACGGGGCGTGGCCGGTGAGGAAGGCGATGTCGCCCTCGCTGGTGCGGGCGATGACCATGCGCGCCTCGCCCGCGTAGAGGATCCGCTCGGGCGAGACGAGCTCGACCTGCAGGGTCATCTGACGCCGCTCTGCGTCCCTCGGCTCGTCGGCCTTCTCATGCAGGTCGTCGATGCCGCCGACGGCGATGAAGGCCTGCCTCGGGGATGTCGTCGAACTCGCCGGTCGGTGAGCTTGCTCGAAGGCCTCGACGGTCTCGGCGACGGCACGATGGTGCCGGGGATGCCGGTGAAGGGCTCGCCGGCGTACATCGGCTGGCCGAGGAACTTCTCGACCTTGCGGGCCCGGCCCACGAGCAGCTTGTCCTCTTCGGAGAGCTCGTCGATGCCGAGGATGGCGATGATGTCCTGGAGCTCCTTGTAGCGCTGCAGGATCTGCACCACCCGGCGGGCCACGTCGTAGTGCGCGCTCGCCGACGATGTCGGGCTGCAGGATGCGGGAGGTCGACGGCGAGCGGGTCGACCGCCGGGAAGATGCCCTTGGCGAACACGTCGCGGGACAGGTTCGTGGTGGCGTCGAAGTGGGTGAAGGCGGTGAACGGCGCCGGGTCGGTGTAGTCGTCGGCGGGCACGTAGACGGCCTGCACCGAGGTGATCGACTTGCCCTTGCACCGAGGTGATGCGCTCCTGGAGGTCGCCCATCTCGTCGGCCAGGGTGGGCTGGTAGCCCACGGCCGAGGCCATGCGGCCGAGGAGGGTGGACACCTCGGAGCCGGCCTGGGTGAAGCGGAAGATGTTGTCGACGAACAGGAGCACGTCCTGGTCCTCGACGTCACGGAAGTACTCGGCCATGGTGAGGGCCGACAGGGCGACGCGGAGGCGCACGCCCGGGGGCTCGTCCATCTGGCCGTAGACGAGGGCGGTGTTCGTCGAGCACGCCCGACTCCTCCATCTCGAGCCAGAGGTCGGTGCCCTCACGGGTGCGCTCGCCGACGCCGGCGAACACCGACACGCCGCCGTGCTGGCTTGGCGACGCGGGTGATCATCTCGAGGATGAGCACGGTCTTGCCCACGCCGGCGCCGCCGAAGAGGCCGATCTTGCCGCCGACGGCGTAGGGCTCGAGGAGGTCGACGACCTTGAGGCCGGTCTCGAACATCTTCGGGTCTCGGGGTCGAGGGTGTCGAAGGCCGGGGCCGGGCGGTGGATCTCCCAGTGGTCGTCGATGCCCTCGGTCGAGCGGCTCGCCGCCGGTGTCGAGCGGCTTGCCGAGCACGTTGAACACGTGGCCGAGCACGCCGTGGCCGACGGGCACCTGGATGCCGCGGCCGAGTGTTGCGCACCGGCGGCGCCGCGCTTGAGGCCGTCGGTGGGCTTCATGGCGATGGCCCGCACCCGGCTGTCGCCGATGTGCTGGGCGACCTCGGCGGTGACGGTGGTCGGTCTCGCCCTCGATCGTCGATGTCGAACTCGAGGGCGTGGTTCAGCTCGGGCAGGCCGTCGGGCGGGAACTCGACGTCGACGACGGGGCCGACGATGGCGACGATGCGTGCCGTCCTTGAGGCCGCGTCGGCTGCGGGGGTGTCGGTGGCGGTCATCTCTGCGTGCTCCTCGGAGTGGCGAGTGGTTCGCGGCGGTCGAGGTCGACGGTGGAAGTGCTCGGAACAGGCTCGGGTCGTCGAAGAGGTCGTGCAGCGTGAGTCGGTCGCCGCCGGCGTCGCGGCCTGGGCCAGGGCCTCGGCGCCCGAGGCGATCTCGATGATCTCGGTGGTGATGGCGTCCTGGCGGGCCCGGTTCATCTCGCGGCTCGAGGCGCTTGATGAGCTCGCCGGCGTTGTCGGTGGCGGACTTCATGGCCCGCTGGCGGGCGGCGTGCTCGGAGGCGGCGGCGTCGAGGAGGGCGGCGAACAGCCGGCTCTCGACGTAGCGGGGGAGCAGGCGGTCGAGGATGGCGTCGGGTGCCGGGCTCGAACTCGTAGTCGGCGGTCGGGCCGGCTGGCCTCGGCCCGCTCGGTCGATGGCGTCGGCCTCGAGCGGGCAGGAAGCGGCGGAGCACGGGCGTCTGCGTCGCCGACCGAGAGGAACTGCGGTGTAGGCGAGCTCGACCGGTCGACGTCGCCGGCCTCGAAGCGGCGACGACGGCGGCGGCGATCTCCCGGGCGTCCTCGTAGGTCGGCGCGTCGGTGAAGCCGGTGAAGCTCGCCTCGATGCCGTAGCCCGCGGTAGCGGAAGTACTTGACGCCCTTGCCGACCACGGACGAGCTTGTACCGTGCGCCCGGCCGCCGACCTCGGCCTGCGACGGCGCTCTCGGCCAGCTTGATGACGCGAGTTGTAGCCGCCGGCCAGGCCGCGGTCGGCGGTGAGGACGACGACAGCCGACCGTCCGCACGTCGTCGCGCTGGGTGAGCAGCGGGCTGACCGGCGCCGGCGCCGGCGGCCGAGAGGTTGCGGATCACCGCGGTGATCTGCTCGCTGTAGGGGCGGGCGGCGGCGACCCGCTGCTGGGCCTTGACGATCCGGCTGGCGGCGATGAGCTCCATGGCCCGCGTGATCTTCTTCGTGGACTCTGCACCGACTTGATGCGTCGGCGCAGCGCCCGCTCCTGGCCGCCCGGCCATGGCTGCTACGCCCCGTCTCGGACGGCTGCGAAGCGGTCCTTGAAGTCGTCGACCGCGGCCTTGAGCTCGTCCTCGGGCAGCACTTCGCCGGCGCGGATGGCGTCGGCGATCGTCGGGCTGTTGCGGCTGCGCACGTCCTCGATGAGCTCGGACTCGAAGCGGCGGACGTCGGTGATCGGCGAGGTCGTCGAGGTAGCCGCGGGTGCCGGCGAAGATGCGAGACGACCTGCTCCTCGACCCGGAGCGGGGCGCCGTTGGTCTGCTTGAGCAGCTCGACGAGGCGCTGGCCGCGGGCGATCACGCCTGGCGAGGCCTTGTCGAGCGAGTCGGCGCCGAAGGCGGCGAAGGCCTCGAGCTCACGGAAGTTGGCGAGGTCGAGCTTGAGGCCGCCCGACACCGCCTTCATGGCCTTGATCTGGGCCGAGCCGCCCACCCGGGACACCGAGGTGCCCACGTTCATGGCCGGGCGGACGCCCGAGTTGAACAGGTCGAGGTCGAGGAAGATCTGGCCGTCGGTGATCGAGATCACGTTGGTCGGGATGTAGGCCGAGATGTCGCCGGCCTTGGTCTCGATGATCGGCAGCGCCGTGAGCGAGCCGCCGCCCAGCGCGTCGGAGAGCTTGGCGGCCCGCTCGAGGAGGCGGCTGTGCAGGTAGAAGACGTCGCCCGGGTACGCCTCGCGGCCCGGCGGGCGGCGGAGGAGCAGCGACATCTGGCGGTAGGCCTCGGCCTGCTTGGACAGGTCGTCGTAGACGATGAGCGCGTGCTCGCCGTTCTCCATCCAGTGCTGGCCGATGGCGCAGCCGGCGTAGGGGGCGAGCCACTTGAACGGGCTCGGGTCGGAGGCCGGGGCGTTGACGACGACCGTGTACTCCATGGCGCCGGCCGTCTCGAGGCTGGTTGACGATCTCGGCGACCGTCGAGGCCTTCTGGCCGATCCCGACGTAGATGCACTTCACGCCGAGGCCCTTCTGGTTGATGATCGTGTCGATGGCGACGGAGGTCTTGCCGGTCTTGCGGTCGCCGATGATCAGCTCGCGCTGGCCCCGGCCGATCGGGCGTCATGGCGTCGATGACCTTGATGCCGGTCTGCAGCGGCTCCTTCACCGGCTGGCGGTCGACGATGCCGGGGGCCTGGATCTCGACCCGGCGGGTGGATGTCGCCGGCGATCGGGCCCTTGCCGTCGATCGGCTCGCCGAGCGGGTTGACGACGCGGCCGAGGAGGCCGTCGCCGACGGGGATCTGGATGATGCGGCCGGTGGACTTGCACCGGCTGGCCCTCCTCGATGCCGTCGACCTCGCCGAGGATCACGGCGCCGATCGATTCCTCGTCGAGGTTCAGGGCGATGCCGAGCACGCCGCCCTCGAACTCGAGGAGCTCGTTGACGGAGGCGCTGGGCAGGCCGCCGACGCGGGCGATGCCGTCGCCGACCTCGACGACGCGGCCGACCTGGTTGGCGGCGCTCGCGGGTTGAAGCCTGCGAGGCGCTTGCGGAGGGCGGCGGCGATGTCGTCGGGGTTGATGGTCGAAGGTCCGACATCAGAGGTGGTTCTTTCTCTTAGAGGCTGTGCTTCAGCTGGTCGAGGCGGCGTCGGACGTGCCGTCGATGACGGTGTCGCCGATGGTGGCGACGATCCCGCCGAGGATCGTGGGGTCGACGCTGACCTTGCACCGACACCTTCTGACCCGTGCGGGCGCTGAGGGCGGCGGCGAGACGACGCTGCTGGTCGTCGTCGAGGGGGATGGCCGAACGGATCTCGGCCACGGCCTCGGACCGCGTCGTCGGCCGAGCGGCTGGACCATCAAGTCGATGATCGCCGGGAGGTCCCGGCCACGGCCGGCGCCGACGACGAAGCGAGACGAGGCCTTGGTGGTCGGGCTGCGGCGGCCGCCGAGGAGGTCCTCGACGATCCCCTGGCGCAGCTCGACCGGGAGGGCTTGATCGGTGAGCTTCGAGCGCAGCTCCTCGCTGCCCTCGATGGCCCGGGCGACCTGGTACAGCTCGTCCTCGACCCGGTCCAGGTTGCCCTCCGCCCGCGCGACCTCGAAGAGGGCGGAGGCGTAGGCGTCGTTGCGGTCGGCGGCCGCCATCAGGCGTTCGACCCGACCTGCTCGATGTAGCGCTCGACGAGGGCGCGGTTGGTGTCGCGGTCGAGGTTCTTCTGGACGACGATCTCGGCGGCACCGATGGCCAGCTCCGACACCTGGGTCCGGAGGTCGGCGACGGCCCGGACCTGGGCGGCCTCGACTCCTGGCGGTTGCGGTCGCGAAGCTCGTTGACCTCGGCCTCGGCGCCGGACCATGAGGTCACGCCGCATCTGCTCGGCCGTGGCGCGGGCCTCGTCGATGATGCGGTTCGACTCGTTCTTGGCGTCGGCCAGCTGGCGCTGGTAGTCCTCGAGGATCCGCTGGGCCTCGGCCTTGATGCGCTCGGCCTCGTCGAGGTTGTCGCGGATCCGCTGGGTGCGGGCCGTCCATCGTCTTCTGCACGGCCGGGAAGGCGAACTTCCACATGAGCGGCCAACAGGATGAGGAAGGCGAGGCCGCCGAGGACGAGCTCGTTGGTCGCCGGCAGGATCGGGTTCGGCGCCTTCTGGCACGCCTCGACCGGATTGCCCTTCTCCAGGAGCGCGATGCACTCCTCGGCCGCATGCTCGACCTTGACGCCCTCGCTACCGGACTCCTCCTGGGCCATCGCCGGTGCGGCGGTGGCGATCAGGGCGAGACCGGCGAGGGCACCGCTTGTCACGGTGACTCGGGTGCGCATGGCGACTCCTAGGCGAACTTGAGGAGGATGAAGACGACGAAGCCGATGAGGGCGAGGGCCTCGGTGAAGGCGATGCCGAGGAACATGGTCGTACGGACCATGCCGGCGGCCTCGGGCTGGCGGGCCATGGCCTGGACGGCTGACCGACGAGGTAGCCGATGCCGATGCCGGGGCCGATGGCGCCGAGGCCGTAGGCGAAGCCGGCCGAGATCGCCTCGCCGAAGCTGATCTGGTCTGCGCCGCTGACGGCCTGGGCGAGAAGGGGAGCGATACCATGGGTGTTCAGAGCCTCCTAGTGCTCGGGATGCATAGCGCCACCGATGTACACGGCGGTGAGGATCGTGAAGATGTAGGCCTGCAGGAAGACGACGAGGATCTCGAAGACCGTCAGGCCGATGAGGACCACGAAGGGCAGCGGGGTGATCGCGACCAGCGGACCGCTGGCCGTCGCCAACGCCGAGGTCAGCACGGCGAAGGTCACCAGCAGGATGTGGCCCGCCAGGAGGTTGGCGAAGAGACGGACGGCGAGGGAGAAGGGGCGCACCAGGAAGGTCGAGACGAACTCGATGGGCGTGACCAGGATGTACAGCGCCGGCGGGACGCCCGGGGGGAAGAGGTTGCTCTTGAGGTAGCCCCCGAGGCCCTGGTTGGCGACGCCGACGACGTTGTAGGTGACCCAGACGATGCCGGCGAGGAGCGCCGGCATGGCCATGCGTGCGTTCACCGGCATCTGGGCGAACGGGATGATGCCCCACACGTTGTTGAAGAGGATGAACCAGAAGATGGTCAGGAGGTAGGGCATGACCCACTTCTTGTGCAGCCCCTCCTCCCCCATCGTCTGGAGGACGATCTGGTCCTGGACGAAGTCGACGCTCATCTCGGCGACGTTCTGCACGCCGGTCGGGACGAGGGCGCCACGGCTCCCGGCCAGGAAGAAGATCGCCAGCGTGATGAGCACGCTGAGGATCGTGAGGGCCCCGACCTTGTTCAGCGCGAACGGGCCGGTGGCATCGCCGAAGGCGGGCCACTCGACCAGGTGGCTGATCGGTGGGAAGTCGAGTGCGAGCAGCAGGTTCACCGGAGGCCGGTCTCCTTTGGCTTCAGGCCAGGGAAGGCGAGTGAGGCGGACACGTACCTGGTCTCCCAGAGGAGGAGCCCGAGGTGGGTGACGACGAGGGTGAGGCCGAGGGGCCACAGCGCCACCCACGCCTGGTCCTTGACGAGCAGGACGGAGCCCGAGATCAGGATCAGGCGAAGAAGGTAACCGCCCAGCGCTGCGCCCATCATCAGCGCGAGCGAGATGCGGGCGGTCCAGGCGAGCAGCGCGGCGGAGAGGACGAAGTTGACGAGCACCAGACCGACGGCGAACGCGGTCGAGAGGGCCCCGTCGAGGCCCCATCCGAGGGCACCGATGACCAGGAGCACCGGGATGGCCGGGAGCGCCCGTCGGACCATGTCCGTGGCGATCTGCTGCTCGACGGGCGCACCGTCGAGGCGGGTGACGATCGGTGCGGTCATCGGCGGGCCCACACGGCCTGCGCGGTCCTGCGCCTTCATCTTCTCCTCGTAGCGGGCCCAGAGGCTGATGAAGAGGCCGATGATGGCCAGGCTGAAGAGGACGATCGTGAACAGGGGGGTCGTTTCGAAGCGGCGGTCGAGGAAGTAGCCGAGGACGCCGAAGATCGCCGGCGTGAGCGCGATCTGGAACGCGAGGGCCATGCCGTCGCCGAATCCGTTGTACAGCTCGCGGCGCTCGGCCTGCTGGTCCACCCACTGCCCCTTTGCAGTTCGGTCCTGCTCCCACGAGAGAGCTTGTGAAAGCGCTCACAATCTACCGAGCGCTCCCCAGCGCCCGCAAATCCGGGGGAACCCTAGGTGGTCCGGTCCTCCCCCGTCGAAAGCACGTCGGCGACGACGGCCTCGTTGGCGCTCCGGCGGACCCCGGGATGGAAGAAGGTGTAGAGCAACACCCCCAGGCCGAGCACGGCGAAGGGGATCACCGCGTTGCCCCGGTCGGTGTAGGTCGGGAAGAGCACCAGGCCCGACAGCAGCGCCGTCCACGCCCACAGGATCGCCACGCTCCGACGCTGCCCGTGGCCCAGGAACATGAGGCGGTGGTGGAGGTGGCCCTTGTCCGCCACGGAGAACTTCCCGGTGCGCCGGACGATGGCGAAGGCGGTGTCGAAGATCGGCACCCCGAGGATGAAGAACGGGATGAAGATCGGGGCGTAGAAGAAGTACGTCTGGCCCGAGAACGGCTGGTCCGTCCGGCCGCCGACGACGAGCGTCGCCGCCGCCATCAACAGGCCGAGGAAGAGCGCCCCGGCGTCGCCCATCTGGATGCGGGCCGGATGGAAGTTGTGAGGCAGGAAGCCCACGCAGATCCCGCACGCGATCACCGCGATCAGCGGCCCGACGCTCGTCTCGCTCAACAACCCGGCGTTCTCGGGCCCGATCTGCAGCGTGTAGAGGAAGAAGGCTCCGGCCGCGATGGCCACGATGCCCGCCGCGAGCCCGTCGAGCCCGTCGATGAAGTTCACCGCGTTGGCCATCCCGGCCACCCACAACACGGTGACCAACGGCGCGAGGTCGGGCGAGATCCCGACGAGGTCGAAGAACGGGATGCGCAGGAAGATCATCACGACCCCGAGCAGCGAGAGCACGCTGCCGCTGAACACGATCCCCGCCATCTTCGCCGGCGGCGACACCTCGAGCAGGTCGTCGAGCATCCCCACCCCGAACATCACCGACGCCGCCAGCACGACGGCCAACGGCTCGGACGATCCCTCGAACACGCTCGAGAACGGCCCGATGCGGCTGGCCACGGCCATGGCCGCCAGGAAGCCGAGGAACAGGCTGGCCCCGCTCGTCGGGAGAGGTCGCGTATGGACCCGTCGCGAGTTGTCGGGGTCCGGCATCACGACCGCGCCGAAGCGGATGGCGAGGCGCCGGGTGAGGAAGGTCAGGACGAACGTCGTCAGCGTCGCCACGCCGAAGACCGATGCGTACGCCGAGAGCGTCGGCGTCACGTCGTCACGTCGGGTAGGGCGTGAACTTCGAGCAGAGGGCGTTGACCTCGTCGAGGACGGCCCGCTCCTCGTCCGCATCACCGATGGTCGACAGCACCCGGTGGATGAGGCCGGCGATGACCGCCATCTCCGGCTCCTTCATCCCCGCCGTCGTCACCGACGGCGTGCCGATGCGCAGACCCGACGTGATGTAGGGCGGTCGCGGGTCGTCGGGCACCGTGTTCTCGTTCAGCGTGATGCCGGCGCGGTCGAGGGCCAGGCGAGCCTTCTTGCCGCTCAGCTCGGCGTCGAACGGTGCGCAGGTCGACGAGCATGAGGTGGTTGTCGGTGCCGCCCGAGACGAGGCGGAACCCCTGCCCGGCCAGGGCCTCGGCCAGCGCGGCGGCGTTGCGCACGATCTGGGCCGCGTACTCCTTGAACTCGGGTTGCGCCGCCTCGAGGAACGCCACCGCCTTGGCCGCGATGACGTGCTCGAGCGGGCCGCCCTGGAACCCGGGGAACACCGACTTGTCGATGGCTTCGGCGTGCTCGGCAGCGACTGAGGATGCAGCCGCCGCGGGGCCCGCGGAGCGTCTTGTGGGTCGTGAACGTGACGATGTCGGCGTGGGGCACCGGGTTCGGGTGCTGGCCGCCGGCGATGAGGCCGGCGATGTGGGCGGCGTCGAAGAGGAAGAGCGCACCGACCTCCTGGGCGATCTTGGCGATCGGCTCGGGATCGATGATCCGCGGGTACGCGGTCGCGCCGGCGACGATCATCTTCGGGCGCTCGGCCCGGGCCATGTCCGCCAAGGCTTCGTAGTCGATCCGCTCGTCGCTGGGCGTGACGCCGTACGACACGAAGCGGTACAGCTTCCCCGACGCGTTCACCGGCGAGCCGTGGGTGAGGTGCCCGCCCTGGTCGAGCCGCATGCCGAGCACGGTGTCGCCGGGCTGCAGGAGGCCGAGGTAGACGGCCATGTTGGCGCTGGCGCCGGAGTGCGGCTGGACGTTGGCGTGCTCGGCGCCGAACAGCTCCTTGACCCGGGTGATGGCGAGCGTCTCGACGTCATCGATGACGTGGTTGCCGCCGTAGTAGCGCTTGCCCGGGTAGCCCTCGCTGTACTTGTTCGTCAGCACCGAACCGGTGGCCGCCATGACCTGCGGCGACGTGAAGTTCTCCGACGCGATGAGCTGCAGCGTGGTGTTCTGGCGCTCCACCTCGCGATCGATGATCGAGAACAACGTGCGTCGATCACGCGGGAAGTCGTCGAGGTGGGTCACGGCGCGGACTCCTGTCCGAAGAGAAGGGCGACCAGGCGGTCGATGAGGTCCTCGATCTCGGCGGCCGTCTTCGCGTAGACGGGCCGGCTCGAGCCGATGGGGTCGAAGATGTCGTCGTCGGCGGCCTCGCCGAGGAGGTCGGTATGGGCCCGGCCGGCGTGCACCTTGCCCAACCACTCGTCGACCGGCTGCCCGGCGCCGCGCCGGCCGACGTACTCGCCCCGGCGGACGAGCTCCTTCAGGGTGAACGCGCGCGGCCACACCTCGGGGCGCAGGACGACGGCCTCGCGCACGTGCAGGCGGGCCATGCCGAGGAGCAGATCGGCCGACGTCACCAGGTCCGGCGTCATCGTGGTGCTGCGGTGCCCGGAGAGATCGATGCCACGGCCCCGGAGCACGTCGACGCCGTTGGCGCTCGCCGGCGCGCCGTCGTCGAGGAGGCCGGCCGAATGGACGGTGACTCCACCCGCCCCGCCCGGCCCCACAGGCACGCCGCGGCGGGCCAGGCGGTCCCGCAGGAGCCCCTCGGCCATGGGCGAGCGGCAGATGTTGCCGGTGCACACGAGGAGGACGTCGATGAGGCCGAGACTACTCTCCGGCCCGTGCCCCTCGACCCCCGCCTGCCCGTCGTCGTCGGTGTCGGACAGCTCACCCGGAAGCCCTCCGGGAGCGTCACCGGACTGCCCTCGCCGCCCGAGATGATGGCCGAGGCGCTACGCCTCGCAGCCGAGGACAGCGGCGCCGGTGCCGCCCTGCTCGAGCGGGCGGACTCGCTGCAGTGCATCGATGCGATGTCGTGGCGGGCCCCGGATCCGGCCGCCGTCGTCGCCGGGTACCTCGGGGTCACCCCCAAGGAGCGGGTGCGCCACATCACCGGCGGCAACAGCCCGCAGAGCCTCGTGAACCAGGCCGCGGTGGCGATCACCGAGGGCCGCCAGGACGTCATCCTCATCGCCGGCGCCGAGGCCATGTACACCCGCCGCCTGGCGGCCAAGAACGGCGAGGAGACGGGCTGGCCGAAGCAGGCGGAAGACGCCACGCCCGATCGGGTGGTCGGGGTCGACAAGCCGGGGACGAGCGAGTTCGAGACCTCCCGGTCGCTCGTCGTGCCGACGCAGATCTATCCGATCTTCGAGTGCGCCGTCCGCGCCGAGGCCGGCGAGACGGTCGAGGCGCACCAGGTGCGGACCTCGGAGCTCTGGGCCCGGTTCTCGGAGGTGGCGGCGTCGAACCCCTACGCCTGGTCGCCGGAGCTGAAGACGGCCGAGGAGATCCGCCGGGTCGACGGCGACAACCGCATGATCGGGTTCCCGTATCCGAAGCTGATGAACTCCAACATCCAGGTCGACCAGGCCGCCGCCGTCATCGTCTGCTCGGTGGCCGCGGCCGAAGCCGCCGGCATCCCGTCCGACCGATGGGTGTTCGTGCACTCGGGCGCCGACGCCAACGACCACTGGTTCGTCTCGGAGCGTTGGTCGCTCGGCCGCTCCCCCGCCATCGCCGCCAACGGGCGAATCGCCTTCGACCTCGCCGGCATCGGCGGCGACGACGTGGCCCACCTCGATCTCTACTCGTGCTTCCCCTCGGCCGTCGAGGTGTCCGCCCTCGAGCTGGGCATCGACGCCTGGGACCCGTCGCGTCCGCCGACGGTCACCGGCGGGCTCTGCTTCGGAGGCGGGCCCGGCAACAACTACGTCACCCACTCGATCGCCTCCATGGTCGATCGCCTGCGGGACGACGCCGGCAGCTTCGGCCTCGTCACGGCCAACGGCTACTACCTCACCAAGCACGCCCTCGGCCTCTACTCCACCACCCCGCCGGCGAACGGCTTCCGGTGGGCCTCGGGTCAGCCCGATGTCGATGCCTCGCCGAGCCGGACGGTGGCACCCGACCACGAGGGTCCGGTGACGGTCGAGGCCTACACCGTCCTCCACGAGCGGGACGGGTCGCCGCAGCTCGGGATCGTCGGCGCGCTCACAACCGACGGCCGACGGACGTGGGCGAACACCACCGACGCTGCGCTGCTGCACGCACTGGTGACCGAGGAGGTCGAGGGCCGCGCCGCCGTCGTCTCCGGCGGCCAGCTGGCGCTGGCTTGACCGCGCCGTTCGGCCGCATCGACGAGAGCGACGACCCGCGCTTCTACGCCGTGGAGCGCAAGGTCACCCACATCGAGGACGGCGCCATCGAGGCGCTGCGCACGTTCTACGGCTCGATCCTCCCCGCCGGCGCACCCGTCCTCGACCTCATGTCGTCGTGGCGGTCGCACCTCCCCGACGCCGGCCCCGGTCTCGGCCGCGTCGTCGGCCTCGGCATGAACGGCCCGGAGATGGACGACAACCCGCAGCTCGACGAGTGGGTGGTCCACGACCTGAACGCCCGCCCCGTCCTGCCTTTCGACGACGACGCCTTCGCCGCCGCCGTGTGCACCGTGAGCGTGCAGTACCTGACCTCGCCGGTGGAGGTCTTCACGGACGTGCGGCGGGTGCTGCGCCCGAGCGCCCCCTTCGCCGTCGCCTTCTCGAACCGCTGCTTCCCGACGAAGGCCGTGGCCATCTGGCGCCACGGCACCGACGCCGACCACGTCGACATCGTGCGCGCCTACTTCGCCGGCGCCGGCTTCGCCGACGTGACCGACCATCGCCTCCCGTCGCCCGACGACCCGCTCTTCGTCGTCACCGGCACCGCCTAGCAAGGCCCCGCCCTGCCCCGCCCCGTCCCGCCCAGTTGCGGTGGCCCTTCGGGCGACCGCAAGGGCCACATGAACTGCTCCCGGACGACCGGAAGGGCAACGTCAACCCAGCAGGTCGTCGGTGGCGATGCGACCTTCTCGAAGGATGCGGACCTCGTCGTCGAGGACGGAGACGACCGTCGACGGGGCACCGTGGCAGGTGCCGCCGTCGAGGACGAGGCCGACGGCCACGCCCAGGGCCTCGGCCACCCCGATGGCGTCGGGCGGCGTGGGGTCCCTGTGGCGATTGGCCGACGTCGTGGCCAGCGGCCCGACCGCGGCGCAGAGCTCGCGCACGAGCCGATGATCCGGGCAGCGGACGCCGATGGTCGCGGCGTCGCCACCGAGGTCGAGGAGGCGGAGATCCCGCCGGCGGGGCAGCACGATCGTCAACGCACCGGGCCAGAAGCGGTCGACGAGCCGGCGGGCGAACACGTCCACCTCGCCCTCGACCAGCGCAACGAGGTCACCGGCGGACGCGACGAGGATGGGTACGGCCACGTCGCGGGGCCGGTCCTTGGCCGCGAACAGCCGGTCGATGGCCCCGGGCTGGAAGGGATCGACGGCGACGCCGTAGACGGTGTCGGTGGGCACGGCCACGACCTCGCCGGCCCGGAGCAACCGGACCGCTTCGTCGAACGCATCGGGATCGGACGCGTCGAGGACGTCGGGCATCAGGGGGCGATCCGGGCCAGCAGGGTGCGCTCTCGGCCGGCCAGGTCGAGGCGCACCTCGGCCGACGTGAAGCCGGCGTCCCGCGCCAGCTGGATGGCGACGCCGGCCTGGTGGGGGGCCAGCTCGACGACCAGCACGCCGGGACGCGCCAGCCACTTCGGCGCCTCGGCGACGATGTGCTCGATGTCCTCCAGCCCCGTCGGACCGGCCCGCAGGGCCTCGGCCGGCTCCCAGGCCGCCACCTCCTCGGGCAGCAGCTCGCGGTCCCCGATGTAGGGCGGGTTCGACACGATCAACTGGAACGTGCCCTGCATCAGACCCGGCACCGCATCGAACCAATCGCCCTCGGCCAGTCGCACGCGGCCGGCGGCGAGCGTGCCGATCCCGCTCAGGTTGAGAGCGGCGACCTCGAGCGCGGCGGCAGAGCGATCCGTGGCCAGCACCCGCGCCGTCGGGACCTCCACGGCGATGGCCAACGCGATGGCGCCCGACCCCGTGCCGAGATCGAGCACGTGCGGTCGCCTGGGCAGGTCGCGCAACTCGGCCAGCGCGACCTGGACGACCATCTCGGTCTCGGGACGAGGGATCAGCACCCGCCCGTCGACGAACAGGTCGAGGCGGCGGAAGCCCCAGGACCCGAGGACGTACTGCAGCGGCTCGCCGGCGGCGCGGCGCTCGAGCAGGGACGCGAAGTACGGCATCGCTCGCGCTGACACCGGCTCGCCCAGTCCGAGGGCGTAGTCGCTGCCCTCGAAGCCGGACGCCCGCTCGACCAGCCGCCGGGCCTCGTGCGCCGACTCCAGCCGCGCCGTCGCCTCGTGCAGGAGCTGGCGCCAGGTGACGGTGCCGCTCACTCCCCGGATCCGAGTTGCCGGGCCCGCTCGTCGGCGATCAGGGCCTCGGTGATCTCGTCGAGCTCGCCGGCGCCGAGGATCTTGTCGAGCTTGTAGAGCGTGACGTTCACGCGGTGGTCGGAGACCCGGTTCTCCTTGTAGTTGTAGGTGCGGATCTTCTCGGACCGGCCGCCGGAGCCGACCTGGTCCTTGCGCTGCTCGGAGAGCTCGGCCGTCTTGCGGTCCTGCTCCAACTTCAACAAGCGCGACCGCAGCACCACGAGCGCCTTGGCCCGGTTCTGGATCTGGCTCTTCTCGTCCTGCATGGCGACGACGACGCCGGTCGGCTTGTGGGTGACGCGCACGGCGGAGTCGGTGGTGTTGACGCTCTGGCCGCCGGGTCCGCTCGACCGGTAGACGTCGAACTGGAGGTCGTTCATGTCGATCTCGAAGTCGACCTCCTCGGCCTCCGGCAGCACCGTCACCGTCGCCGACGACGTGTGGATGCGGCCCTGGCTCTCGGTCGCCGGTACCCGCTGCACCCGGTGCACGCCGCCCTCGAACTTCATGCGGGTCCAGGCGTTGTCGCCCTTCACGAGGAACGTGACCTCGTTGAAGCCACCCATGTCGGACGGGTCGCTGTTCAGCACCTCCGTCTTCAGCCCGAGCCGGTCGGCATAGCGCTGGTACATCTCGAACAGGTCGCGGGCGAAGAGGTTCGCCTCCTCCCCGCCCTCGGCGCCCCGGATCTCCATGATGACGTTCTTCTCGTCGTTGGGGTCCTTCGGCAACAACAGGACCTTCAGCTGCTCCTCGAGCTCGTCGATCCTGCGCTCGGCCAGCTCGGTCTCGTCCTTCATCCCGAGCTCCTTGGCCACCTCCAGATCCTCCGAGGCGCGGCGGTGGTCGCGGTAGGCGAGGACGATCGGCTCGAGCTGCTTGTGCTTGCGGGACACCTCGCGGAGCCGGCGCTGGTCGGTCAGCACCTCGTTGTCACTGAGGAGCATGAGGACCTCGTCGTACTCCTTCTCCAGGTCGGCGAGGCGTTCCAGCACGGGTGCGACTCTAGGGGCGGCCTTCGCCTAGAACGTCCGCCACTCCGGCGCCACGGTGCGGACCTCGGCCTCCACCGAGAGGGCGGCGACGAGGTCGCGCGTCATGCGGTGGTCGTCGCCCTCGGGGACGCAGAACACGAGCCGGGGCCGGCGGCCGTCGCGACGCCAGGCGTCGCCGGCGGACGGGACGAGGTCGATGTCGGTGCCCACCGAGCACACGACGAGCACGGGCCGGCCCTCCGTCGTCTCCCCCGCGGCCGGCGCCACCGCGGCCTGCCGCAGGTCCTGGCGGACCACGGGCGACGGGACGGGGTGCAGCGTGGCGGCGCCGACGAGGTCCGGTCGGCGGACGACGACCGATCGCAGCCACCGCTCGGGCGCGAGGTGGAAGGCGGCATGCCCGGCTCCGTCGGCGACGCGGTGCTGGGCCACGATGCGCACGACCTCGAACAACTCGTCGAAGCCCTGGCTCGTCCCCCGGATCTCCCGCTGCGCCTCCCGGTCGTGCTTGCCGACGCCGATCGCCAGCTGCGGACCGTCAGCCGTGCGCTCCACCCGGGCCACCTCCAGACCCCGCACCTCGGCCCGCAGGAGGCCTCCCTCGACCACGGCCTCGGCCCCGGCCCGTTCGATCAGGGCCCGGAAGGGCTCCACGTCGGGGTCGAGCGGCGGCTCGGGCTCGAGATCGGCGGGCGCCGCCGGGGTGGCGGCCAGGGTCGCACCCTCGATCGGCCAGACGACCACCCGGCGATCGAACATCGAGGCCCGCCGGACCAGCGCGCCGGCGGCACCGGTCGTCAGCAGGTGCAGCTCACCGGCAGCGGCGCCATGGCGCTCGGCCCACGCCAACGCGCCACCGAGGCTGCGCTCGGGGTCGTCCTCGGCCAGGACCCAGGCGTTGCCAACGGCGGCCAGCGCCGCGCCGCCGGGCAGGTTGCTCTCGACGGCGCCCTCGACCACATCCCCCCAGCGGCCCCGGACGAGGGCCCGGCACTTGGCCCGCAGGAGGACGTCGCGGCGCCCGGAGGTGGGGGAACCCATCAGGATCGGAAGGTAGTTGCCGACCCTCGGTGTGACGAAAACGCCGGCGCGGCGACAGAAGGGCACGTGTGGATGACCGAGGAGGGCTGGCTGCCCTCGTGCGAGGCGCCCGGGAGGGCGAGGCGACGGCGTGGGACGCGCTGTACCGGCGCGCCTATCCGCGCCTGCTCGCCTACGCCCGACGGCGCCTGCCCTCGGACGACGCCGCCCGGGACGCCGTGAGCGAGACGATGGTCCGCGCCGTCCGCGGCATCGATCGCTTCCGCGACGACGGCAACGGCTTCGACGCCTGGCTGAGCGGCATCCTCCGCCACGTGGTGCTCGATGCGCAGCGCGCCGCCCGCCGGCGCCCGCTCACCCTGACCGACGTGACGGTCGACGGAGCGACCGATGCCGCCGGCCCCGAGGACCTCGTGTTCGCGGCCCACGACGCCGCCGCGCTGCGGGCTGCGTTCGTCCGCTTGTCGGAGCCCGACCGCGAGCTCCTCGAGCTGCGGGTCGTGCTGGGGCTGTCCTCGGACGAGGTCGCGACCGTGCTGGGCAAGCGGCCCGGCGCCGTCCGGATGGCCCAGGCCCGGGCACTCGAGCGCCTGCGGGCCCTGCTGGCCCACCACGAGGAGGCGGTGGGTCATGGCTGCTGACGACGATCTCCTCGCCGCCCTCGCCGTCGCCCTCCGGCCGGCGCCGGCCGAGCCGGGCCCGGCCGAGCGGCAGGCACTGCGGTCGGCGGTCGCCGCGTCCGCGGCCGGGAAGGCCGCCGCCCGGCGGGCGCGTTGGTCGCGCCGGCTTGCTGCGGCCGCCGCCGTCGTGGTCGTCGGGTCGGGCGGCACCGCCTATGCCACCAGCCCGACGGCACCGCGTCGGGTCCGATCGGCGGCCCACGCCATCCGGCTGCCGGTGGAGGCGCCCGACGTCACCGACGCCCGCCACGCCCTCGACGATCTCGAGGAGGAGCTGGCCGAGCGACCGGTCCGGACGGAGAAGGTGCGCGACGCGCTCGCCGACGCCGAGGAGGAGCTGGCCGAGCTCGGGCCGGACGAGCGGGCCGTCCTCGAACCTCGGGCGTCCGAGCTGCTCGGGCGGGCCCGGGCCGTGCTGGCGGCCGCCGCACCGGCCGCCGAGGCCGAGCGGGCCGGCGAGGACGAGGGCTCGGACGGGACGACCGACCGCTCCGGCGGCAGCGGCAGCGGCAGCGAGCACGTCGACGGCGGCGACCTCGACGACTCGTCCGGGTCGGGCTCCTCCGACTCCTCCGGGTCCTCGGGCTCCGGCTCGTCGGGCTCCGGTTCGTCCGGCTCCGGTTCGACCTCCGGGTCGGGCTCGTCGGGATCCGGCACCTCGGGGTCCTCCGGCTCCTCCGGCTCCGGGTCCGGCGCCTCCGGGTCGGGCTCGCCGGGATCGGGGACCTCCGGGTCGTCGGGTGGCGGCGACGTCGCCACCTCCGGGTCCGGGACGTCCGGCTCGTCGGGGACCTCGGGCTCCGACGACCACGTGGACGCCGGGGAGCTCGACGACCACCGCGGCCGGGGGTCGGGAAGCGGCGGCTGACGGTGTGACGCGGGCCGGCCGCCGGCGACAGACGGGCATGACCCTCCGCTTCCGTCCCGCCCGCCTCGCCCTCGCCACCGTCGTCGCCCTCGGCGTCGGCGTCCCCGCCGCCCTCGCCGCCACCAGCGCACCGCCGCGCTCGCACCTCGAGCCCGCCGCCACCCGTCCCTCCGACGACGTGGTTCCGGCCGCCGCCGACGACCCGGCGCCGGCCCCGACCTCCGACGACGTGGTCCCGGAGGCGCCCGAGACGCCCGACGAGTCCGCCACCGAGGTCGAGCACGAAGCCGGCGACGACCGCCTGGCCGGCGAGGACGACGACGACGCCGACGAGGACGACGCCGACGTCTCGCGCCCCTGCGACGAGGCCGAGCACGCCGCCGACCCCCGGTGCGCCTCCTCGACCGCCACCCCCGCGCCGGCCCGGTCCGTCGACGACGACCGCTCCGGCCGCGACGACGACCGCGACGACGACCGCACCGACGACCGCTCGGGCCGCCGCGGCGGCGACGACCGGGACGACGACCGGTCCGGCTCGAGCTCCGGCCGCGGCTGACCGACCCGCAGACGCGCTTCTGGGCGCATCACCCCACCCCATGGGTGGAGTGATGCGCCCAGAACGGGTACTGGCTAGGACTCGGTCTTCCTCGTCGAACCCTTGCGAACGCCGTAGCGCTTCTCGAAGCGCTCGACGCGGCCGCCGGTGTCCACGAGCTTCTGCTTGCCCGTGTAGAAGGGATGGCACTCGTTGCAGAGCTCGATCGAGAGCTCGTCCTTGGTCGACTTCGTCGTGAAGACGTTCCCGCAGGAGCACTTCACCGTTGCGTCGTTGTACGTGGGGTGGATGTCGGCCTTCATAACGTTCTCCAGGGTAGGGCTAGATCGAAGCGCCTTGCGCCTTGGCCACCTCGGCCAGGAACTCGTCGTTGTTCTTCGTGGACTTGAGCTTGTCGATGAGGAGCTCGAGGGACCGGGCCGCGGAGCCGTCGTCGGCCAGCCCGTTGAGGACCCGGCGGAGGCGGTAGACCAGCTCGAGCTGCTTCCGCTCGAACAGGAGCTCCTCGTGACGGGTGGATGAGGCGTTGACGTCGATGGCCGGATAGATCCGGCGTTCGGCCAGGCGCCGGTCGAGCCGGAGCTCCATGTTCCCGGTGCCCTTGAACTCCTCGAAGATGACGTCGTCGGCTTTCGAACCGGTCTCGACGAGGGCGGTGGCAAGGATCGTCAACGATCCGCCCTCCTCGATATTCCGGGCCGCTCCGAAGAACTTCTTGGGGGGATAGATGGCGGCCTGGTCGATGCCACCGGACGTGAGGCGGCCCGACGCCGGCGCCGAGAGGTTGTAGGCCCGGGCGAGGCGGGTGATGCCGTCGAGGATGATGACCACGTCCCGGCCCTGCTCGACGAGCCGCTTGGCCCGCTCGATGGCCAGCTCGGCGAGCTGCGTGTGCTCCTCCGACGGTCGGTCGAACGTCGAGGCGACGACCTCGGCCCGCTGCACGGACCGCTGCATGTCCGTGACCTCTTCGGGGCGCTCGTCGACGAGCAGCACCATGAGGTGGACCTCGGGGTTGTTCGTCTCGATGGACGAGGCGAGCTGCTTGATGATCGTCGTCTTGCCGGCCTTGGGCGGCGACACGATCAGGCCCCGTTGGCCCTTCCCGATGGGCGAGATGATGTCGATGATCCTGGCCATGATGTTGAACGGCTGGCCGGGCAGCTCCATGCGGAGCTTCACGTCCGGGAACAGCGGCGTCAGGTCCTCGAACCGGGCCCGGCGACGGGCCTCGTCGACCGACAGGCCACTGACCTTGTCGAGACGGAGCAGGGCGCCGTACTTCTCGCTGCCGACGGGCGGGCGGGCTTCGCCCTCGAGCTCGTCGCCCTTGCGCAGCGCGAAGCGCTTGACCTGACTCGTCGACACGTAGACGTCGCGCGACGAGGGGAGGTAGCCCTTCGTGCGGACGTAGCCGTAGCCCTGGTCGCTCAGGTCGAGGAACCCGCGGACCGGGACGAGGTCGCCCTGGTACTGCTGCTCGGCCGACTGCTCCTGGACCCGGAAGTCGCGGTCACCGCCGCGTTGATCGCGACCCCGCCGACGCCGGCTGCGGCGCCCGGCGCCGTCCTCGAAGTTGCCCTGGCCCCCACCCTGCGGTCCACCCTGGCCCTGCGGGCCGCCCGAGCCCGCCGGATTGCCCTGGAACCCCTGGTTGCCCTGGCGCGAGGACTGTCCGTTGCCGTTCCCCGGCCCACCACCCTGCGGCGAGCCGTTCCCGTTCGGATGGCCACCGCCGGGGGAGCCGCCACCGTTGCGACGCGGTCCCGGATCGTGCGCCGGGCGATCGTCCCGGGCCTGGGGGCCGCCCCGGTTGCCGCCCTCGTCACCGTCGTCGTCGTCCTCGTCGCCATCGGCGTCCGACGCGTCGTGGCCATCGGTAGCCCCGAGCTCGTCCCCGCTCGTCGCCGGCTGGCCCTGCTCCTCGGCCGTCTCCATGGCCTCGTCGACGCCGAGCGACTCGGCCATGTCGGCGTCACCGTTGCCGGTCTCGGCCACGATCTCGCCCGACGCCGGTGCGGCGTCGGGCTCGGGATCGGGATCGGCCGCCGGCTTGGCCGCACGCGGCGAGCGGGTGCGGCGGGGCTTCTCCTCGCCCTCCGGCGCCGGCGGAGCCGATTCGACGCCGGCTGCGACCAGGATCGTCTGGATGAGGTCGGCCTTCTTGGTCCGGGTGCCGGGCTTCACGCCCAGCGCCTCGGCGATCGTGTGCAGCTCGTCGCGCTCCTTGCGCTCCAGGACCGAGCGCTCGAGCGCCTGCTCTCCGCTCATGGGCACCTCGCTGACTTCCTCGTGGGGAGGGTTGGGTGCGGGGAGGGCGGTCGCCGTGGAAGTCCGGGCTGCCCTACGGGCACGTCGAGAACGAATCGCGTTTCCGGGGAGGGGGTGGGGCGACTGCCATGCCCGCAACCCGCGCCGCCTGCGCCTGGGCGGAAGGCGCCAGGGCGGGCAGACGATTCACCGCCCAGTATAGACGGGCTCAGATCCCCAGTTCACGGGTGATGGCGGCGTAGTCGGCGTCGACGGCCTCCGGCACGGCGATCTGGCCGATGGCCGTGTCGGGATCCTTCAGCCCATGCCCGGTCAGCACGCAGACGACGCGCGAGCCCTCGGGCACCCCGACGCTGAGCAACCCGGCGACCGAGGCGGCCGAGGCCGGCTCGCAGAACACCGATTCCTCGGCGGCCAGGAACCGGTACGCGGCGAGGATCTCGTCGTCGGTGACCGAGCGGATGGCGCCGCCGGACTCGGCGGCCGCGGCGAGGGCGCCGTAGCCCGACGCCGGCTTGCCGATGCGGATGGCGGTGGCCACCGTCTCGGGCTGCTCGACGTCGTGGCCGAGCACGAGGGGCGCGGCGCCGGCGGCCTGGAACCCCAGCATCACCGGGAGCTTGGTCGAGCGGCCGGCGTCCTGGTAGCGGCGGTAGCCCTTCCAGTAGGCGGTGATGTTGCCGGCGTTGCCGACCGGGATGCAGTGGACGTCCGGCGCGTCGCCGAGGACGTCGACCACTTCGAAGGCCCCGGTCATCTGGCCATCGATCCGGTGGGGGTTGATCGAGTTCACGACGGTGATCGGGGCCCGTTGGCCGAGGTCGCGCACGATGTCGAGCGCGACGTCGAAGTTGCCCCGGATCTGCAGCACCTTGGCCCCGTGGATCAGTGCCTGAGCCAGCTTCCCGAGGGCGATGTAGCCCTCCGGGATGAGGACCGCACACGTGAGCCCGGCCCGAGCGGCGTACGCCGCCGCCGACGCCGAGGTGTTGCCAGTCGACGCGCAGACGACGGCCTTGGCCCCCTCCTCCACCGCCTTGGAGATGGCCAGCGTCATGCCGCGGTCCTTGAACGACCCGGTCGGGTTGAGGCCCTCGAACTTGAGGAACACCTCGGCCCCGAGCCGGTCCGAGAGACGGGGCGCCGGAAGCAGCGGCGTGTTGCCCTCCTGGAGCGTCACCACCGGGGTGTCGGACGTGACCGGCAGGAACTCCCGGTACTCCTCGATCAACCCGCGCCAGCCGGCCGTCATCCGCTCACTCCTGCCCGACGACGCGCAGCAGCGTGCCGACGCGGTCGACGGCGTCGAGCCCGCGGAGATCGGTCAAGGTCGCCTGGATGGCCCGCTCGGGGGCCAGGTGGGTGATCAGGATGAGCCGGGCCTCGTCGCCCAGTCCTTCCTGTTCCATCGAACGGATCGAGACGCCGTGGTCGGCGAGGACGCCGAACACGTCGCGAGCCACGCCCGGCCGGTCGGCGACCTCGAGGCTCAGGTAGTACTGCGAGGTGAGCTCGTCGACGGGATGGATGGTGGCTCGTCCGGCCCGGCTCGTCCGGCCCGTCCCGCCGGCCCGCAGGTTGTGGGCGGCATCGATCAGGTCGCCGAGCACGGCGCTGGCCGACGGCATGCCACCGGCGCCGCGGCCGTAGAGCATCAGCTCGCCGACCGCCGCACCCTCGATGAACACGGCGTTGAAGGAGTCGCGGACCGCCGACAGCGGATGGGTGGTCGGCACCATCGCCGGGTGGACGCGGGCCGCGACGGCGTCGCCGACCCGTTCGACGATGGCGAGGAGCTTGACCACGTATCCCATGCGCCCGGCGAAGGCGATGTCGGCCGCCGTGACGCCGCTCATCCCCTCGCGGTGCACGTCGTCGGCGACCACCGTGGCCCCGAAGGCGATGGTGGCGAGGATGGCCGCCTTGGCCGCGGCGTCGTAGCCCTCGACGTCGGCCGTCGGATCGAGCTCCGCGAACCCGAGCGCCTGGGCCTGGGCCAGCGCGTCGCCGTAGGTGGCGCCGTCCTCGGTCATCTTCGTGAGGATGTAGTTGGTCGTGCCGTTGACGATCCCCATCATCCGGCGGATGTCGTCGCCGGCCAACGACTCCCGGAGCGGTCGGATGAGCGGGATGCCGCCGCCGACCGACGCCTCGAAGAGGAGGTCGACCCCGGCCGCGGCGGCGGCGTCGAACAGCTCCTCGCTGGCGTTGGCCAGCAGCGCCTTGTTGGCCGTGACGACCGGCTTTCCGGCCTTGAGGGCGCTGAGCACGAACGTTCGCGCCGGCTCGATGCCGCCGATGAGCTCGACGATCACGTCGATGTCCGGGTCGTTGACGAGGGCCTCGGTGTCGGTCGTCAGCAGCTCCGCCGGGAGGTCGAGCTCGCGGGGCTTGGCCAGGTCGAGGACCGCCACCTTGGCCAGCTCGAGGCGGACGCCGGTGCGATCGGCGATCTCGTCCGCCTGCTCGGTCAGGAGCCGCAGCAGCGCCGCGCCGACGTTGCTGAAGCCGAGCACACCGACCCGGACGGACGAGGAGGTCACCCGCCCAAGCTACGCGTCGAGCCGAAGGAGGTCGTCGTAGGTCTCGCGACGCACGACCACCCGCGACTCCCCCTTCCGCACGAACACCACCGGCGGCCGCGGCACCTTGTTGTAGTTGGACGCCATCGAGTGGCCGTAGGCCCCGGTGACGGGGGTGGCCAACAGGTCACCGACCTCGAGATCCTCCGGCACCTGCGCGTCCCGGACGATCACGTCGCCGGACTCGCAGTGCTTGCCCACGATCGTCACCGTGCGGGGACGGTCCGCATCGACGGCCCGCGGCAGGAACGCCTCGTAGCCGGAGCCGTAGAGGACGGGCCGGGGGTTGTCGCTCATGCCGCCGTCGACGGCGACGTAGGTGCGGATGCCCGGGAGGTCCTTGATCGTGCCGACCCGGTAGACGGTGACGGCGGCGCCGGCCACGATCGAGCGGCCGGGTTCGGCCGTGATGCGGGTGTCGTCGGGGATGCGGCTGACCTGGCAGGCCTCGTGGACCTGGCCCGCCCACTCCATCAGGGTGGGTGCGTCCTCGCCCTCGACGTAGGCGACGCCGAGGCCGCCGCCCACCACGAGCTCGGGTAGGCCGAGCGGGCCGAAGAACCCGCTCAGCACCTCGACCTCCTTGTGGAAGGAGTCGAGGCGGAAGATCTGGCTCCCGATGTGGGCGTGCACGCCGAGGAGGTCGATCCCGGGCCGCCTCTGCAACCGCTCCACGGCTTCGGTCGCCGCCCCACTGGCCACCGAGAACCCGAACTTCGAGTCCTCCTGGCCGGTCATCACGAACTCGTGGGTGTGGGCTTCCACCCCCGGCGTCACCCGCACCAGCACGCGGGGCTCCGCGCCGGCGACGACCAGGGCCTCCAGGCGGTCGATCTCGTCGAAGGAGTCGACGACGATCCGCCCGACGCCGGCCTCGACCGCGTCCGTGAGCTCGGCCGTCGACTTGTTGTTGCCGTGGAGGACGAGCCGCTCGCCCGGCACGCCGGCGGCCAGCGCGACCCGGAGCTCGCCGCCGGTGGACACGTCGATGCACATGCCCTCCTCGTGGGCGAGGGCGGCCATGGCCTTGCACAGGAACGCCTTGGAGGCGTAAGCGACGCCGTCACCCCAGGCCGCCACCGCCTCGCGACACCGGGCCCGGAGGTGCTCCTCGTCGTAGAGGAACACCGGGGTGCCGTGGGCCTCGGTCAGGTCGAGGACGTCGCAGCCCCCGATCGAGAGGCGGCCGTCGCGGACGGTGGAGGTCGAAGGCAGCAGGGAGAGCGGGAGGGCCGACATGGCCGAACCAGTTTGACCTGACGCCGGAGGTTCTCCGACGATGAAGGATGCGCACGCCGGTCGAGGTCCTCACGAGCCGACTGCAGTCGGCCATGGCGTCGGCCCTGGGTGCGGAGTTCGGCTCCGCCGACCCGGTGCTGCGCCCCTCGGCCAACCCGCAGTTCGGCGATTACCAGGCCAACGCGGCCATGGCCCTGGCCAAGAAGCTCGGCCAGAAACCGCGGGACGTGGCCCAGCGCATCGTCGACGCCCTCGACGTGCTCGACGTGTGCGCAGCCGTCGAGATCGCCGGTCCCGGCTTCATCAACCTGACCCTCCGCGAGGAGACGCTCGGCACGGCCGTCGCCGCCCTGGTCGACGACGACCGCCTCGGGGTGCCGCGAGCCGACCCGGCCAAGCGGGTGGTGGTCGACTACTCGGCCCCCAACGTGGCCAAGGAGATGCACGTCGGGCACCTCCGCTCCACGATCATCGGTGACGCACTCGCCCGGGTGCTCGGCTTCGCCGGCCACGACGTCATCCGACAGAACCACCTAGGCGACTGGGGCACCCAGTTCGGGATGCTCATCGAGCACCTCCTCGACATCGGCGAGGAGGAAGCGGCCCACGAGCTGTCGGTCGGCGACCTGACCGCCTTCTACCAGCAGGCCCGGGCCAAGTTCGACGCGAACGAGGCGTTCAAGGAACGGGCGCGGCAGCGGGTCGTGCTGTTGCAGGCCGGGGACGAGCCCACGCTCCGTCTGTGGCGCCTCCTGTTCGAGGCGTCGAAGTCGTACTTCAACGCCGTCTACGCCCGTCTCCACGTGCTCTTGACCGACGACGACATCGCGGCCGAGAGCTTCTACAACCCGTGGTTGGCCGAGGTCGCCGACGAGCTCGAGGCCCGGGGCCTCGCCCGGATCGACGACGGCGCGCTGTGCGCCTTCCCCGTCGGGTTCAAGGGGCGCGACGGCGAGCCGATGGCGCTGATGATCCGCAAGTCCGACGGCGGCTTCGGGTACCAGGCCACCGACCTCGCCGCCGTCCGCTACCGGACGACCACGTTGGCGGCCGATCGAATCGTCTACGTCGTCGGGGCGCCCCAGGGTCAGCACCTGGCGATGGTCCACGAGGTGGGCCGCGAGGCCGGGTGGATCGGGGGCGACACCGGCCGGGCGGCCGAGCACGTCTCTTTCGGGTCGATCCTGGGCGAAGACCGCAAGATGTACAAGACCCGGTCGGGCGACTCGGTCAAGCTCAGCGAGCTCTTGGACGAGGCGGTGGAGCGGGCGGCGGCGAAGATCCGCGAGACGAACCCCGACCTGCCGGCGGACGAGCAGGCGTCGGTGGCCCAGATGGTCGGGATCGGTGCGGTGAAGTACGCCGATCTGGCCAACGACCGGGTCAAGGACTACGTCTTCGACTGGGACCGGATGCTCGCCTTCGAGGGCAGCACGGGCCCGTACCTGCAGTACGCCCACGCCCGCATCCGCTCGATCTTCCGGCGGGCCGAGGTCGATCCGGCGACGCTCGTGGGAGTCCAGGTCCTCGTGCGGGAGCCGGCGGAGCGGGCGCTGGTCCTCGAGCTGTTGGCCCTGCCCGAGATCGTCGAGTCGGTGGTCGACACGCTGCAGCCCCACCGCCTCGCCGGCTACGCCTTCGACGTCGCGCAGTCCTTCACCGGCTTCTACGAGCAGTGTCCCGTCCTCCGGGCGCCGGACGAGGAGACGCGACGATCGCGCCTCGCCCTGTGCCAGGTCACGGCCCGCACCATCGCGTTGTGCCTCGACCTCCTCGGCCTCGAGGCCCCCGACCGCATGTAGCGGTCGGTCAGTACTCCCGCTTGCCGCCCTCGAGGAGCTCGTTGACCCGGTCGAGGAGCTCGAGGGGATCGAACGGCTTGGTCAGGTAGTCGTCGGCGCCCATGTCCTTGCCGGCCTGCACGTCGGAGGCCTGCGCCTTGGCCGACAACAAGATGATCGGGATGTCCTTCGTCTCCGGGTCACCCTTCAGGGCCTTGGTCACCTCGAGGCCGTCCATCCTCGGCATCATGATGTCGAGGAGCACGATGTCGGGTCGCTCGGCGCGCGCCTTCTCCAAGCCCTCGACACCGTCGTTGGCCGTGGAGACGTGGAAGCCCTCCATCTCGAAGTTGACCTGGAGGAGCTTCAGGATGACGGGATCGTCATCGACCAGCAGGACGTTCGCATCGGGCACGGGCGTCATGGTAGGCGTGACGGGCGGACTCGGCCAGGAACTACCATGACCGGGCCGTGAGGCACGCCCTCGTAGCTCAGGGGATAGAGCACCGCCCTCCGGAGGCGGTGGCGTAGGTTCGAATCCTACCGAGGGCGCCCCAGAAGCTCAGAGCACCGCACCCTGCCGACGGGCGGTGGCGTCGTCGGACCGGCTGCTGCCCTCGAGGTAGGCCAGGTAGCGGAGCAGCTCGTCGGGATCGAAGGGCTTCGTCAAGTAGTAGTCCGCCCCCGCCTGCCAGCCGTCCCAGAGATCGGCGTCGCTCGTCCTGGCCGTCAACAGCACGACCGGGATCTCCCGGGTCCGCGGATGGGCCCGCACGGCCGTCAGCACCTCCAGGCCATCCATGCCCGGCATCATCCAGTCGAGGACGACCAGGTCCGGAACGGTGGCCAGGATCAGCTCCCGCGCCTCCAGACCGTCCGTCGCCGCGTGCACCAGGTACCCGTCCGCCTCGAGGGTCATCACGAGCAGCCGCGAGATGTCCTCGTCGTCATCGGCGACCACGACCCGTCGGGGCTGTCCGCCCCTCCCGCTCGGTTCCATGGCGTGGTGTCGGCCGATCCGCCCTCGGGGTGAAGCCAACAGCGGCGCAACCGGCGGTCAGATCACGCCGGGAGCGACAGCCGCTCGTCCTTGCGGGGCCGGCCACGGCGGCGCTTGAGGGCGAGCACCGCCCCACCGGCGAACAGCTCACCGCCCCAGACGCCGCAGGGTTCCCGTCGCGACAACGCCCCCTCGAAGCACGGCACCACCTGGGTGCACCCCTGGCAGATCGCCTTGGCCCTGGCGATCTCATCGAGCTGATCCGAGAAGAACACCCGGATCCCCTCCCCGCTCCGGATGCAGCTGGCCTCGCTGCGATCGACCCCATTCGCGACTGCTCCCCGACCCCGCATCTGCGCCCCCCGGCCCCGTCCTGTGGAAAGACGACGATACGGGTGCGCCCGAGCCGGGACAAGGGAATATCGACGGAACGGCCAACTCGATCAGACCCTTCCGGGTCTGAGAGACATCGTTACCAGGGGTTCCGGAGAACCCTGCTCGGGGCCACCTTAGGTGCCGCGCCGGCGGCCGTCAAGGGCTTCCGCGGTGAGGCCGTCAGCCTTGCCGGCAGCCGCCCGCCCCACCCTCCACCGACCGCCGCACCGAGTCCGCCTCTGCGCCGCCGAGGAGACGCGGGTGGCCGTCGGCGCCGATGCGCGCCGGCTGGAACACGGTGTCCACGCCCCCATCGGCCGCTCCCGGCCGGACCGTGACATCGAGGACGCCCGTGGTGTCGGACGGAGACCGGTTGTGGTACCAGGAGAAGTTCCCGAGGCTGAAGGCGGTGACGCCGTCGGGACGGGCCTCCACGCCCTGCAGGACGTGGGGGTGGTGACCGGCCACGACCGCGGCGCCGGCCCGGTGGAGGTCGGCGGCGAGTCGCACGAGATCGCCGCCCGGGCACCGGTCGAGCTCGATGCCCCAGTGGATCAGCACCACGACGACGTCGGCGTGCGCCGCCGCCTCCCGCACGGCGCCGAGGGCCCGCCCGGTGTCATAGGCCGAGGCGACGCCCGGGCGGGTGGCGGTGGCCGCCCAACCGGGCGGGACGACCCGGGACAGCCCGACGAACGCGACCCGACGGCCCCGAACATCGAGGTAGGCCGGTCGGTACGCCTCGTCGGCGTCGCCGCCGGCGCCGACGACGGCCAGGCCGGCGTCCCGCGAGCGCCGGACGGTCTCGAGGAGGCTCCCTGCGCCGTGGTCCAGCGCGTGGTTGTTGGCCAGGGTGACCACGTCCACGCCGGCCGCCCGCAGCGCTCCGGGCATCTCGGGCGGGGCCAGGAACACGAACTCCTTCGCCTCCGCGTCGCCGCCCGACCCGACCGGCGTCTCCAGGTTGACCGCCGCGATGTCGGCCGACTGCAGGAGCGGTGCGACCTCGGCGAGGGGGTTGCCGCCCCGCCGCATCTCCTCACCCAGTTGGCGCTCGCCGTGGACGTCGCCGGCGATCGCCAGGCGGACGCCACCGCCTCCCGCCACGATCCAGTAGCCACCGTCGCCGGGGGTCGGCTCGAGCGCCACGGCCGAGGTACCGCCCGGCAGGCGGCCGACGGCGGACCCGTGGAAGGGGGCGTCGCCGTAGGTGAAGACGCCGCCATCGCGGGCGACGAGCCAGTAGCCGCCACCGGAGGCCGTCGCGGCCATCGCCACGATGGGTTGGTTGAGGGGCTCGGCCCCGGCCGAGCCGGCGAACCGCGCGTCGCCGAAGGTGAAGATGCCGCCATCGCGGGCCACCAGCCAGTAGCCGCGTCCCGTCGTCGTCGGCGCCATGCCCACGATCGGCTGGTTCAGCCGCAGGGCACCCGTCGACCCGGCGAACACGGCGTCGCCGAAGGTGAAGATGCCGCCATCGCGGGCGACGAGCCAATACCCGCGACCCGACGGGGTGGCGGCGCCCCCGACGACGGGCTCGTTCAGGCGCAGGCCGCCCGTCGAGCCGAAGAACCCGGCGTCGCCGAAGGTGAAGACACCGCCGTCACGGGCGATCAACCAGTACCCGCGCCCGCTCGGGGTGACGGCCACGTCCAGGATGGGCGCGTTGAGCGGTCCGCCCGGTTCGCCGACGTGCACGGCGTCGCCGACCACGCCGACGTGGCCGGTGGAGCCGGCGACGACGAGGCCCCGCCGGGTCCGCGTGGCTGCGGCGGCGACGGCGTCGTCCGGAACCGCGGAGCTGGACGCGGGCGCCGCACCGAAGGCCAGCACCCGATCCGTCGCTGTCGCCCCCGGCCCCTCGGCGCGCGCCGGCACCCGCACGGCGACGGCACCGACCAGGAGCAGCGCCACGGCCAACAGCCGGCCGCGTGGCGTCGCCGGCGTCCGCCGCGGGATCAGCTCACGCCCAGGAGGTCGACCACGAACACGAGGGTCTCGTTCGGGCCGATGACGCCGCCCGCGCCGCGGCTGCCGTAGGCCAGCGCCGGCGGAATCGTCAGGCGGCGACGCCCGCCCACCCGCATCCCGGCGACGCCCCGGTCCCAGCCGGAGATCACCTCGCCGCCACCGAGCCGGAACGAGAACGTCTCGCGGCGGTCCCAGGAGGCGTCGAACTGCTTCCCGCTCGACCACGAGACACCGACGTAGTGGACGTCGACGCCCACGCCGTCGGTCGCCTCTGCGCCCGTCCCGACCTCGAGATCCTCCATCTGCAGGTCCGTGGGCGGCTCGCCGCCCGGCACCGTCACGTCCGGCTTCTTGGCATCCATCGCCGGAACCGTAGCGGTGAGGTCAGGCGCTCCCGTGGGCGTGGTCGCAGTTCACGGCCTCACCGTCGGGGATGCGGCCGCCACCGATCCCCTCGAGCGCCGCGAACGGCCCGCACTTGTGGGCCTCGATCCACACGTGGATCATCGGCGTCGGCACCGGCTTCACGAGCCCCGGCGAGCAGTTGCCGGACGCATCGGTGATGCCGGCCACCTTGCCCTGGGCGTTGTAACAGAGGTTCTCGTGGGTGTGCCACTGCATCAGCTTCCCGCCGATGTTCGGCACCTGCTCCAGCGGTAGGCCCTTCTCGACCATGTACATGGCGGCGACCAGGCGACGCCCACCGCCCTGGGTGTCGTAGACGAGCGACTCGGGCCGATCGGGGTCGAGGATCACGTCGTCGGCCATGAACGCGGCGTTCACGAAGTGCTCGACGCCCGTGCGCCCGTCGCCGATGGAGCGGAACCCGGCGGCCTCGGCCACGGCGGGATCGGCCCATTGCGGCAGACGGAGGAGGGTGACGGCGACGAGGTTCTCGGCCGCCGCCTGCTGCTCCAGCGTCACACCGGGGACGCCGCCGAGATCGATCGGCTTGGCCGGGTCGTAGGGCACGGGGGCGACCGCCTGCGCCGGGGCGGACGCATCTTCATGGGCGGCGCCGGTGGCGCCGCTCCCGTGCGCGTGGCCGGCGGCCTCCTCGCCGGCGGCGTGGACGTGGGTGCCGCCGGCCACCATCCCTACCATCGAGACGACCGTGACGGCCACGGCGGCGACCGTCATCGGGCCGCGGAGGGTGCCGACGGAACGATGACGCCAGGCCGTCAGCGCCACGAGCACCGCGAAGGCGGCCAGGCCGGCGGCCAGCGCATCGGCGGACTGCACGGGCTCGACGTCGTCGAGGCCGGCGACGAAGGAGATCCCGGCCGTCTTGGCCAGGAGCCAACCCGCCACCGCGCCGCCGTTCACGAGGAGCCCCAGCGCGACGACCGCACGGCCCGATCGGACGACGGCGAGGACACCCCAGCCCAGCTGCACGGTGGCCAGGAGCATGAAGACGAGCATCGCCGGACGGTGCTCGTTGTGGACGCCGATGGCGGCCGCGTGGATCGCGCCGGCCCCGAGCGAGGCCACACCGGCGAGACCCAACCACCCGGTGCTCGAGGCCAGCGACGGCGCCGGCACTCCGGTCGCCGGCTGCTCCGCTACGTAGGCCATTCGTGCGCTCCTCGGGTTCGGGACGCGCCGGTTCCCGCCGGCGTCCCACCCCTCAGTCGGCAGGACACGACGATCGCGGAGGGAACGGGCCGGAAAAACGCGACGAGGGTCGGTGACGGCTTCCGTCACCGACCCTTCGTCGTCGCAGGAGCTACACCGAGACCTCGTCGGGTGTCGCCTGGGCCAGAACGGCCTCGATCTCGAGGAGGACCTGGATCTTGTCGCCGACCACCGCACCGCCGCCGTCCATCGGCATGTCGATGGTGATGCCGAAGTCCTTGCGGTTGATGTGGCCCGAGGCGGTGAAGCCGGCCCGGGTGCCGCCGTAGGGATCCTTGGTGAAGCCGTTGACCTCGAGCTCGAGCTCGACGGGCCGGGTGACGCCGTGGAGGGTGAGCTCGCCGGCCACGACGAACCCGTCGCGTCCCGGGGCCACCGAGGACGAACGGAAGACCATGGTCGGGTACTTGGTGACCTCGAAGAAGTCCGCCGACCGGATGTGCTCGTCGCGCTGGGCGTTGCCGGTGTCGATCGACGCCAGATCGATGTCCGCGGTCACCTCGGACGAGGTCGGGTCCTCGGCCAGCACGATCGAGCCGCTGACCCCGTGGAACTTGCCGCGGACCTTCGAGACCATCATGTGGCGGACCGTGAAGGACACGTCGGTGTGGACGGGGTCGATGGACCACGTGCCGGCGACGTAGCCGGGAACCTGGACGGTGCTGCTGGCGCTGCTCATGGGGAGCCTCCGGGACGGTTGAACTGTCAGGCGAACGGCTTGGTCAACCTCGTTGCACATAGAACTGTTCCCTCAGCAACGATTTCTCCGCACGGCGGAGGCGGGATCGGCGAAGCTGGCGTGGTGCGCACCATGCTCGTCGCCGTCGCCGGGGCCGCCGGCGCAGTGGCCCGCTTCCGCGTCGGCCTCGCCGCCCCCGTCGGGCGGGGCGAGTTCCCCTGGGCCACCTTGGCGATCAACGTCGCCGGATCGTTCCTCCTCGGCGCCGTGCTGGCCTTCGCCCCCGGCCACTGGTCCGACGACGCCACGGTGGCGGTCGGCGCAGGCTTCCTCGGAGCGTTCACCACCTACTCCACCTTCAGCAACGAGACGGTGGCACTGGTGCGGGGCGGACATCTCGCGCTGGCCGGTGCGTACGTCCTGGCATCGGTGGTGGTCGGGCTGGCCGCCGCCGCCGTGGGCTACTCCGCCGGACGCGCCCTCGCCTGAGCCGGCCGACCCCTACAGGGCCCCGAGGGTGGCGACCACGTCGCCGATGGCGGCGTGCTTCCGGAGGAAGGCGTCGCACCCGCCGGTGGTGACGCGCTGTCGCGTGCTGGCCGAATCACTGGCCGAGAAGACGACGACCCGCATGTCCGGGCAACGTCGCTTGAGGAGCGGGAGGGCCGTGAACCCGTCCATGACGGGCATGGCCAGGTCCAACAGCACGACGTCGGGGCAGCTGCGATCGACCGCGTCGAGGGCCTCCTGACCGTCACAGGCTTCGCCGACGACATCGAACCCGCCACTCGACTCGAGCCCGATCCGCACCAGGAGGCGGATGTCGGGGTTGTCGTCCACCAGGAGCACGCGCCGCCGCGCCGCGACCGATTCTGTCGTGGCCCCGGAGGGACCCTCGGCGTCGAAGGCGGGCACGACCTCCTCGAACTTCGGGGCGAACCGTTCGGCGTCGTCGGCCCGGCTCAGCCCGTCGGCCAGGGCCAGGGCGAGGGCGTCGAAGAACTCGGCGGCCTCGGGCCGGGCGGTCGCGATCCCGCTCTCCTCCGGCCGCTCACGCGCCATCGTGACCAGGCGGGCCCAGTGGGCCGCGAGGTGGCGGAGGGTCTCGCTCTCGACGACTCCGCTCCAGAGGAACCGGTCACCCTCCATCGCCGTGGCCCACACGGCGAGGTAGCGGTCGAAGTCGGCGACGACATCCGCGGGAACGCCGAGGGCGGGGTTGGCGCGCACGCGGTCGATCGTCCGGGTCGCCTCCTCCAACCAGGCCCGCGCCGAGGTCCCGGACGTGGGGCCGATCGAGACGCTGACCTGGGACATGGCTCTTTATCGGCCGCCGAGCGCACGACTGCAGGCATTCGTCGGCCGCATCACCTCGGGTAGACAGGCGCCGATGAGAACCTCCTTCGCGGCCGATGCCGCCGCCGTGGCCGTCGCCGGAGCCGAGCACGAGTGGGACGTGACCCTGGCCGACCGCTGGAACGTCGGAAGGAACCAGAACGGCGGCGTGCTCCTGGCCACGACGTCGAGCCGCCTGGCCGAGACGGTCGGGCAACCCGACCCCTTCGCCGTGACCGGGCACTTCCTCGCCGCCGCCACCGGCGGGCCGGCCCGCATCCGCACCTCGATCGTGAAGCCGGGTCGCACCTACGCCACGGCGACGGGCGAGCTCTGGCAGGACGAGCGGGAGCGGGTCCGGGTGGTCGGGGCCTACGGCGACCTGTCCCAACGCGCCGCCTCCGGTGCCGTCGAGCTCGGTGCGCCGCCGCCGGAACTGCCTTCGGCAGAAGCGTGCGACGACCTCTTCGACGTCCTCACGGCCACGGTCGGGGAGCGATCGCTGACCCGCTCGCTGCGCAACTTCGAGATCCGAGTCGACCCGGCCGGCGGGTGGGGGCCGACCGCGGTGCCGTCCGAGCCTCGCCTGCGGGGCTGGGTCCGCTTCCGCGACGAGGACACGGTGACGCCGACGATGCTCGTGGCGCTGGCCGACGGGTTCCCGCCCACGATCCTCGGCCACACCGAGATCGGCTGGCTGCCGACGGTCGAGCTCACCGTCCACGTGTTCGCCGCGCCGCCGTCGGACGAGCCGTGGCTGCGGGCCGAGCTGCGCACGCGATCGATCGTGGGAGGTCTGCTCGACGAGGACGGGGAGCTCTGGGACGCGACCGGACGGCTGGTGGCGCGGTTCCGGCAGCTCGCCATGCTCATCCCCCGGCAGGACGACGGCCGGGGATGACAAAGTTGCCGTCATGCCCTACGTCGAAGGCCGCACCGTCCACGACGCCGACTCCCACATCTTCGAGCCGCCCGGCTACGCCGAGGAGTACGCGGACCCCCAGCACCGGGACGCGCTCCGCGTCGCGCTGAAGTCGGACGCGCGGCCGGACTTCCTCGACAAGGTCCTGGCCAAGCAGGACGATCCCGAGTGGCGGGCCAAGGACGCCGAGGAGATCCTCCTTCGCAAGAACCATGTCGCCCTCGGGGCCATCCGCAGCGAGGACCGTCCCCTCGCCCTCGACCACCTCGGCTTCGCCAGCCAGCTCGTCTTCACGACGACCTACCTCGGCCCGCTCCGGGCCTTCGACCGCGGCGAGGATGTCGACCTCGCGTACGCGCTGGCGACAGGCCACAACCGCGGGATGGTCGACTTCTGCAGCGTCGATCGCCGCCTGCTCCCCGTCTGCTACGTCCCCTTCGCCGACGTCGACCGGGCCGACGCCTGCGCCGCCGAGGCGATCGCGATGGGCGCGTCCGCCCTCATGATCGCCTCCCACGTGCCCCGCAACCACGTCCAGAGCCACGTCGGCTTCGACCGCGTCTGGGCGCAGGCCCAGGAGGCCGGCGTACCCATCGTGTTCCACGTCGGCGGCGAGCAACCGATGGACCCGGCCTACAAGAAGAACGGGCTACCGCCCGTCCCCGACTTCCACGGCGGCGACACCAACTTCACGTCGGTGTCGTACATGGCCATCCCCTACGCCCCGATGCAGACGGTCGCCACGATGATCATCGACGGGGTGCTCGAGCGGTTCCCCGACCTCCGCATCGGCCTCATCGAGCTCGGGGCCAGTTGGGTGCCCGGTTGGATGCGGTCGATGGACTCGGCGGCGGGAGCCTTCGAACGCAACGAGGAGCGACTGCAGACGGCGAGCCTGAAGCCGAGCGAGTACGTCCGCCGCCAGGTGCGCGTCACGCCGTACCCCCACGAGTCGGCCGGCTGGCTCGTGCGGGAGGCCGGGCCCGAGGTCCCGCTCTTCTCCTCCGACTACCCCCACGTCGAAGGTGGGCGGAACCCCCTCAAGCGCTTCGAGGCCAGCCTCGACGGCTGCGCCGCGGAGGACAAGGAGCGCTTCTACCGGACCAACTTCGAGGACCTGATGGGTCGCTCCCTCGACCGCATCAAGGAACCCGACCGACGCCAGCTCAGCTCGTGAGGTCGTCCTCGTCCTCGAGGCGGAAGCCGACCTTCATCGTCACCTGAAAGTGCTCGACCTCACCGTCGACGATCTGGCCGCGGATCTCGGTCGCCTCGAACCAATCGAGGTGCCGCAACGTCTTCGCGGCGCGGTCGACGCCGTTGCGGATGGCCTGTTGGATCGAGTCGGGCGAAGTGCCGACGATCTCGGTGACGCGGTAGGTGCGGTCGCTCATGTCCGCACCCTAGAGAACCGCCGGCCCGTCAGCACGATGTCGGTCGGGTGGCTCGGGGAACCCGTCGACGTCGCGGAGCGGTTGGAAGAGGACGGCCCAGCTGCCGGCGATGGCGAGCGTGGCGACGCCGCCGAGGATGATGGCGCCGGCGGGGCCGAGGATCTGGCCGGCCACGCCCGACTCGAAGGCCCCGAGCTCGTTGGAGGCGCCGATGAACACGTTCTCGACTGCCATCACCCGGCCGCGCTTCTCGGCCGGCGTCACGAGCGGGACCAACGTCGCCCGCACGAAGACGCTGACGGAGTCGGCGCCCGAGAGGACGGCCATGGCGACGAAGGCGACGACGAAGCTCCGCGTCAGGCCGAGCGCGATGGTGGCGACCCCGAACACGCCCACCGCGATCAGCAACCGGCGACCGACCCGCCGGCGCATCGGCCGGAGCGCGAGGGACAACGTCATCCCGGCGGCGCCGATGCCGCCCGCGGCCCGGAGCCACCCGAGCCCGACGGCCCCGACGCCCAGGCGGTCGGTGGCGATCGCCGGCAGCAGGGCGACGGCGCCACCGAACAGCACGGCGAAGAGATCGAGGCTGATGGCGCCCAACAGGACCGGGTGGTGCCGAATGAAGCTCAGCCCCATGAACGCTTCGCGTAGGCCGGCGCGAGCGGGTGCCGCGGCCGCACCGTGCCCGATGACCGGCTCGACAGCCGCCTCCTCGAGGGCGTCGGCCGGCCGATCTGCGGCCGAAGAAGTCACGCGCTTGCGCACGAGCGAGATCGAGACCGCCGCCCCGAGCAGGAGCACGCCGGCGGCGACGTAGGGCAGCCGGACGTCGGCGGCGTACAGGAACCCGCCAAGGACCGGCCCCACGACCAAAGCGGCCTGCCATGCACCGGAGAAGCGAGCGACCAGCCAGGGCAGGCGGTCGGCGGCGACGGTGTCCGCTGGAAGGGACCGCGCCGCCGGCGCCGCGAACGCCCGGGCGATGCCGAAGGCGAAGGCCATGGCGAAGATCGGCCCGACCGCCGTCGGCCGGGTCCCGGCGTACCACGCCAGCACGAACGCGACGACGGCCTCCCCGGTCAGTCCGAAGGCTGCGACCCGGCGCCGGTCGAAGCGATCGGCCACCGAGCCGGTGACGAGCACGAGGAGCGCCGCAGGTGCGAACTCGGCCAACCCGAGGAGGCCGAGATCGAGCTCGCGGCCCGTGAGGTCGTAGACCTGCTTGCCGAGCACCGTCGCTTGCGCCAGCGCGGCGGCGGCGCTGGCGAAGACGCTCAGGAGGAGGGCGGGGACCGACCGGTCGCGCCCGGTGGCGGCACTGGTGCCCGGCGCGAGGGACATCGTGGGACCCTACCGACCGTGCCGGAGGCTGCAACCATGGCCGTATGGGCGACACCTACACGCACGGCCACCACGAGTCGGTGCTGCGCAGCCACCGTTGGCGGACGGCCGAGAACTCCTGCGCCTACCTCCTGCCCCACCTCGAGGCGGGGCAGCGACTGTTGGACGTCGGGTGCGGACCGGGGACGATCACGATCGACCTCGCCCGCAGGGTGGCGCCCGGCGACGTCCTCGGGATCGATGTGGCGCCGGAGGTGGTGGACCAGGCCGAGGAGGCGCGACAGGCGGCGGGTGCCGACAACGTCCGGTTCTCGACGGGCGACATCTATGCCCTCGACCACGACGATGCGACCTTCGACGTCGTGCACGCCCATCAGGTGCTCCAGCACCTCACCGACCCGGTGGCCGCCCTCCGGGAACTGCGCCGGGTCCTGAAGCCAGGGGGCCTCCTGGCCGTCCGGGACAGCGACTACGCCGCCTTCACCTGGGCACCCGCCGATCCGGCGCTGGACCGCTGGCTGGAGCTCTACCACCGGGTCACCGCCCGCAACGGGGCCGACGCCGACGCCGGCCGCCACCTGCTCGGCTGGGTCCAGCAGGCCGGGTACCACGACATCGAGCCCGGGAGCTCGACATGGACGTTCGCCGACGCCGAGAGCCGGGCCTGGTGGTGCGGGCTGTGGGCCGACCGGGTCGTCGCCTCGACGTTCGCGGCGCAGGCCCGCGACTACGGCTTCGCCCTCGACGAGGACCTGGCCGCGCTCTCCGCCGGGTGGCGGGCGTGGGCGGACCACGAAGACGGGTTCTTCGTGGTCCTCCACGCCGAGGTCCTCGCCCGGGCCTGAGGCTCAGAGCTCGGCGCGAAACGGATCGTGCTCGGCGAGGAACCGCTCCAGCCGGGCCTCGTCGACCCGGGACATGACCCGGGTGGACTCGTGCTGGTCCCGTACGCACTTGGCCAGGGTCAGCGACGAGGTCACGACGTACAACACGCCCAGTCCGAGGAACGCTCGCATCCAACCGTTGACGGGGAGATAGACGACGCCGAGGAGGACGGCCGAGACGGACAGGGCGAAGGAGATCACGGACTGCAGGTAGAAGCCGGTGGTCTGCTTGTGGGGAACTTCGAGGTTTGCCATGCCTGCACCCTCGGCCGTCACGAGCGCCCCGGGTATCCGGGCCGTCCCCCAACGCTCGTTGGGGTCCCCCTACGCCGACGTCGGTCCATGGACGGCGTAGCGCGTCCGGACCCTCTCGGAACTCGTGGGGGAGAGTGTGGGCCCCTCGACGCGTCCCTGCTCAGGCCGCGGGCACGTCGACCTCGACGACCGAGATGGCGCCCGGGCGCTCGGCCAGGTTCACCCGGTGGTCCATGCTGCCGCTCGTCAGGAGGAACAGCGTCGTGCCCTCCGGACCGCCGAGGGCGCAGGCGAAGCACGGCTGGGGGGTCGCCACCCGCTGCAGGACCTCGCCCCCCTCCCGCACCCGGACGCACTCGTTCGAGCCGGGGTCGGCGTACCAGACGGCGCCCTCGGCGTCGAGGGCGATCCCATCCGGCAGAGCCCGTCCGAGGTCAGCCCAGGCCCGTCGGTCCGCGGCGCCTCCGTCGCCGTCGAGTCGGAACGCGGTGAGGCGGTGACCGAACGTCTCGGCGACGATCAGCGTCCGCCCGTCCGGCGTCACCACCGAACCGTTCGGGAATCGCATGGCCGAATCCACCACCCGTGCCGCACCGTCGGGGTCCACCACGAGCAGCTCGCTCTCCGCCGGCGTCGGGATGCCGGCGTTGTCGCAGGCGCCGACCCAGGCGCGGCCGTCGGCGTCGACGACCATGTCGTTGCAGCCGAACGAGGCGAGCGAGGAGAGGTCGGCGTGCACGGCGAGGGCTCCGTCGTGCCAACGGACGAGCGTCCGGTCCTCGGCCGAGACGATCAACAACGATCCGTCCGGCAGCCACCCCAGGCCGGACGGGAGGCCGGGCACGCCGGCGATCCGCTCGACGCCCCCTCGCAGGTCGACGGCGAGCACCTCGGCGGCGAGGACGTCGGAGAACCAGAGTCGCCCGTCGTGCCACCGGGGGCCTTCCGGGAAGGCGAGGCCGTCGACCAGGAGCTCGATGCGGAGATCGTCCATGACCGGAGTCTCGCCGACGGCTCGTCCGCTCCCGGTCAGGATGGACAGCGGTGCCCCTCGACCTCGACGACCTCCGCCGGTTGCTGTGCGACCTCGGCGACCACATCCGCGCCGCGATCGTGGCGGGGCGCCGAGACGGCGTCAGGTTCTCGGCGGTGGACAGCCGGACGATCGCCGACACGATCTATGCCGTCGACCGGATCAGCGACGACGCGCTGCTCGCCTGGTTCGACGCGCGCTGGCCGGTGGACGATCCCGTCGAGCTCGTGTCGGAGGGCTTGGACGAGTCGGTCGTGGCGCCGACCCGAGCCACGTCCGAACCAAGGTGGACCTGCATCGTCGATCCGGTCGACGGCACGAGAGGCCTGATGTACGACAAGCGCTCGGCCTGGTCGCTGGCCGCCGTGGCACCCCGCACGTCCGGCCGGGTTCCCCGTCTGCAGGACCTCGTGGTGGCGGCCATGACCGAGCTGCCACCGACGAAGCAGGAGCTGGCGGACCAGGTGAGCGGCGTGCGCGGGCGAGGACCGACCGGCCTCGTCGCCGAGCGGACGGACCTGCGGAGCGGGCGGCGGAAGCGGTTGGTCGTGCAGCCGTCGTCGGCGATCTCGCTCGAGCACGGATGGGCCAGCTTCGCCCGGTTCTTCCCTCAGGAGAAGGCTCGCATCGCCGAGTTCGAGGAGCGGTTGTGGGCCGAGCTGCTCGGGGCCGGGCGCGATGACGTCGCGATCTTCGACGACCAGTACCTGGCCACCGGTGGACAGATCCACGAGCTGCTCGTCGGGCACGACCGGCTGCTGGGCGACGTCCGCCCGCTCGCCGCTCGCCAAGCCGGCCGCCGCACCGTGCTGGCCTGCCACCCCTACGACTGCTGCACCGCGTTCTTGTTGGAGGAGGCCGGTGGGGTCGTGACGACGCCGTGGGGCGGTCCGCTCGACGCGCCGCTCGACACGACCACATCGGTGGCATGGGTCGGCTATGCCAACCGGGCCTTGGCCGACCTCGTGCAGCCGGTCGTGGAGCGGGTCGCCGCCGAGTGCTTCCCGGCGGCACGGCCCCGCAGTCCCGGCTGACACGATCGGGCGGACGTCAACGCGAGGCGTCGACCCCGGCGGGCAGGCGGATCCCGAAGCGCGCGCCGGACGGCACGTTCCGTTCGTACCAGGCCTCGCCGCCCGAGGCCCGAGCCAGGCCCCGCACGATCGTGAGGCCGAGGCCGGTGCCCTGGTTGTCCCGACTCATCCGCTGGTCGGCGCGAGCGAACTTCTCGAAGATCCGCTCCTCGAACTCCGTCGGCACTCCCTCCCCCAGGTCCGAGACGATGACGTCGACGACCTCTCCCGAGGGAACCGCGCTGATGCTCACAGGTGGGGCGCCGTAGCGCAGCGCGTTGACGAGGTAGTTGGTGACCATCCGTTTCAGGTGCTCGACGTCGACGTGCGCCGTCGCCCCCGCCGGCACGTCGATCGTCACCCCTGCGGCGAAGCGGAGGTCGTCGATCAGTTGGCGCAGGAACGGCGCCAGCTCCACGTCCTGCGGGTCACGCTCCAGGACGCCGGCATCGAGGCGAGAGGTCGTCAGGAGGTCGTCGATGATGACGCCGAGGTGCTCGGCGTGGCGACGGATGGTGCCCAGGAACTGTCGGCGCTGCGCATCGGGGAGCTGCTCCCAGTCCGTCTCGAGCGTCGAGGCGAACCCGTTGATGACCGTGACCGGGGTGCGGAGGTCGTGGGAGGCGATGGCCACGAACTCTCGCATCGCATCGTTCGACGCCTGGAGCTCGCGGGCGGTCTCGCGCTCACGCTCCGACAGCTCGGCCCGCGACAACGCGAGGTCGGTGAAGGTGGCCAGGCCCTCGAGGAGCGCGTGTTCCGACCTCCCGAAATAGGGCGCGTACGGGCTCACCCGGACGACGAGGCGGCCGGTCCGCACCGGCAGCGTGATGAGCTGGTCGTGGTCCCCGTCGAAGCGTGACGCCTCCTCCGCGGTCACGCCGTCCACCCCGAGCACGGCGCCGTCGCCGTCGAACAGGGCCGACGCGTCACCGCCGATGATCCGGGTCACGTGGGGCAACAGGCGGTCCCCCACCTCCTTCGGGGAGACGGCGCGGAGCAGCACCTCCTCGGCGGCGCGGAGCTCTTCCAGCTGCGGCTGGCGCCACGCCGCCAGCACGAACCCCGGTGGGGCGAAACCCAGGAGGAAGAGCGGGGCCACAGCGAGCGCGAAGAGCCGGAGGGCGAGCGAGGCGGTGTCGTTCCCGCCGCCGCCGGCGAGGGTCGTCAGCACCAGCGCCAGCGTCAGCATCGTGGTGGCCACGCTCAGCAGCCGCATCCTGCGCCGGCTCACCGTCGGCTGCCCACGGCCGGCCCGCCAGAGCTCGATGGCGACGACCGCGGTGAGCGCCACCCACTGGACCAACAGGACGGCGACGTAGAGCACGAAACCGGCCGCCCAGGGGTCTTCCGGACCGGGGAGACGGCGAAAGGCGAAGGAGGCGGTGGCCAGGCCGACGGTGACCGCGAGAGCCACTCCCTCCAGCCCACGTGCCCGTCGCCGGAACGAGGCGCCGAAGCGGAACAACAGGTACGGGAACGCGACGAGCAGCACGAGCGCGACCCGCGTCAGCCCGTCCTCCACCGACCGGGGCTCCGGTCGCTCCGGGAGGACGAGGCCCAGCAACGTGATCGAGGCGAGGGCGGCGAAGGTCGCGGCGAGCCACGCGGTGCGACTCACCACGAAGCGAGAGCCACCGCCGCAGCGCGACCAACGCCAGGGCGGCGAAGGCAACCGCTTGCACCACCTCCAGCAGCCCTTGCACCGCCTCATCGTGGCGCACTTCCGCCGTCCCGGCGAGCGGGCGAACGGCGTGTACGACGAACTCGTCGCGGGCATGGAGAGCGCCATGGATGCCATCACCCTGCTGAAGCAGGACCACAAGTCGGTGAAGGACCTCTTCTCACAGTTCGAGAAGACCTCCGACGGGGGGAAGCGCGAGGAGCTCGTCGCCCAGATCATCACCGAGCTCACCGTCCACGCCGAGATCGAAGAAGAGGTCTTCTACCCGGCGGTGCGCCGAGAGGTCCCCGACATCGAGGACGACATCCTCGAGAGCTACGAGGAGCATCGGGTCGCCGTCTGGATGATGTCCCAGCTCGGGGGGCTCAGCCCGGAGGACGAGCGCTACGAGGCGCGCGTCATGGTGTTCAAGGAGATCGTCGAGCACCACGTCGAGGAGGAGGAGCAGCAGTGGTTCCCCGACGTCCGGAGCTCGCTCGGCCGCAAGGAGCTCGCCGCCCTCGGCGCCGCCCTGGAGGAGGCCAAGCAGCGTCGCGGCATGCCGCTCGAGAGGCCAACGGCGAAGAAGGCCACCGCCCGGAAGTCAGCGGCCAAGCGGGCCCCGGCGAAGAAGGCCGCCGCCGCCAAGACCACGGCCCGGAAGTCAACCGCCAAGAAGGCCACCCCGGCGAAGAAGCGGTAGGAGCCGGCGGAGCGAGCGTGGCCACAGTCCCGGAGGACGCGCCCCGCGACGCCAACCACCACAATGTCGCGATGGCCGCTCCCCTCCCCGACGACCCCCGCTCGTGGACCTGAGCGCTTCGGCCCGGCTGTTGATCGTCGACGACGACGCGGACACCCGGCGCCTGTTCCGGATCATCCTCGAGTCGGACGGCTACGACTGCGTCGAGGCGGGCTCGGCGGACGCCGCCCGGGCGGTGCTCGCCTCGACCGCCATCGACCTCGCGCTCATCGACGTCCTGCTCGGGGACGAGGACGGGGTGGGCCTGGCCCAGGCGGTGCTGGCGGGCGAATCGAACACGGCCGTGGTCATGGTCAGCGGCGTCGACGATGCCGACCTCGCCACGTCGGCGCTGGCGCTCGGCGTCTACGGCTACGTGATCAAGCCGGTCCGACGCAGCGAGCTGATCGTGCACGTCGCCAACGCCCTCCGCCGACGGGAGCTCGAGCTGGAGCAGCGGCGCCTGGTCGCCGACCTCGAGCACCGGGTGCAGCTCCGGACCGTCGAGTTGGAGGGTGCCCTGGCGCGAGCCGAGGAGGCGGAGGTGGTGAGGAGCCAGTTCGTCCAGAACCTGTCCCACGAGCTCCGCACGCCGCTCACGGTGATCCTGGCCGGCGCCGGGCTGCTGTCGCGGACCGAGGAGCTCGATCGCGTCGCCTCGATCGGGCAGTCGATCGACGTGCAGGGCCGCCGCCTCCTCCAGCTGATCGAGCGCCTGCTCGAAGTCGCCTCGCTCGACGAGGCGCTGACGGCCGATCACGTCGGCACGGTCGATCTCCGGGGCCTGCTCGCGCTGCTCGTCGACCCGGCCCGGGCGGTCGGCCGAGCCGTCACCGTCGACGTGGTCGGCCACGGCGTGGTGACCGGCTCGCAGCAGCGCCTGACGGCGGCATTCGGCCACGTCGTCGACAACGCACTCCGGTTCACGCCGGACCACGCCGCAGTGGCCATCTCGGTCGCGGACGACGGCGACGACACCTGCGTCATTCGGGTCATCGATCACGGGCCCGGCATCGACTCCTCCATCCGCCACCGCATCTGGGAGCCGTTCGTGCAAGGGGACGGCAGCGCCGTTCGGCGGCACGGCGGGCTCGGGGTGGGGCTCTACGTCTGTCGCCGGGTGGTCGAGGGACACGGCGGCTCGGTCGAGCTCGAGGAGACCCCGGGCGGAGGCGTCACCGTCGTCGTGCGCCTCCCCGTCGGACCGCAGCACTCGGGTTAGTGTCGGTCGACGCCGACCGAAGGAGCGCCATCGTGTTCAAGGAATTCAAGAACTTCCTCTTCCGGGGCAACCTGCTCGATCTCGCCGCTGCGGTCATCCTCGGCACCGCCTTCTCCCGAGTGGTCACCGCGCTCGTGGAGGGGATCCTCACGCCGATCATCGCCGCCGTGGGTGGACAGCCCAACTTCTCGGGTCTGGTGCTCGACCTGGGCGATGGCGAGATCCGATACGGGATCTTCCTCGACGCCCTGATCTCGTTCGTGATCGTGGCCGCCGTCATGTTCCTCGTGCTGAAAGCGGCGACGCGGGCCCAGAAGTTGCGGGCCACGACCGGCGTCCCCGCCGACGAGGTCGTGCCGCCGTCGGACGAGGCCGTGCTTTTGGCCGAGATCCGCGACGTGCTCCGCTCGAACGCGGCGTAGGTCAGGCGCCGGGACGGTCCATCTCGAACCACACGGCCTTGCCCGCCAGCAGCGAGTCGATCCCCCAGGCCACCGCCAGCGCCTCGATGAGCGCCATGCCGCGCCCTGACTGCTCGTCATCCTTGGCGTCGCGCCGCCGCACGTGGTCGCGGGCCGTGTCGATCACCTCGATCCGCACGCGGTGCGGGCGCAGGTGCACGGCGAGCTCCACCTCGGAGTGGGCGTGGACCACCGCATTGGTCACCAGCTCGCTGACCAGCAGCGCCACCCCGTCCTGGAGCTCGTCGAAGCCCCACCCGTCGAGCACCCCCGCCACGAAACGGCGGGCGGTGCGGGCACTGCGGAGGTCAGCGGGGAACCGTTCGCGCGCCGTCTCGAGAACGTCGTCGCCGTCGTGGCGGGCGGCGAGGATCTGGAGGAGCTCCGAGCACAGCTCGGTTGGGGGCGTCGACTTCGGCAGGTAGGCGAGGCCGCCGAGGTGCGAGGCCCGCCCCCAGAGCTCGTGCTCCGCATAAGAAGCCACGGCGACCACGATCATGTGGGGCGCCGCCTCCTGGAGCGGTCGCACGGCGGCAAGGCCGTCGTGGTCGCGGTGGACGATGTCGAGCAGCACCACGTCGGGTTGCAGATCCGCGGCGACGGCGATCGCGGCGTCCGGGGTCGCCACCTCGCCCACGATCTCGATGTCGCTGCCCTCGAGCGCATAACGGACGAGCAGCCGGTAGTCCGGGTTGTCGTCCACGACCAACAGCCGAGCCGCACCCCCATCCCTGGAGCTCATCACCCCGTTCGAGCCCGGTCCTCGGGCCGCACCGGGAGCGTGAAGGAGACGGTCGACCCCTCCCCCTCGACGGAGTCCATCCAGATCTCGCCGCCATGGCGCTCGACGACCCGCCGGCACATGGCGAGGCCCACGCCCGTGCCGCCCTCACCCTCCTGCGGATGGCTGCGCCCGAGGATCGAGAAGAGTTGCGGGATCTCTCGCCCGTCGATGCCCCGGCCGTTGTCGCGGATGCTGACGACCCACTGGTCGTCACGCCGGGCCAGGCCTACGTGGACCAGGGGCTGCGGGCGGTCGGGCGAGCGGTACCGGAGGGCATTGTCGACGAGGTGGACGAGCAGGCGACGCAGCTGCCACCGGTCGCCGACCACGCTCGGAAGCGGATCGGTGGTGAGGAGGAGCCCGGCGCGCTCCAGGTCGCCGGTCAACTCGGCGCGGACCTCGGCCACCACGTCGTCGAGCTGCACGGTCTCGAGGTTGCGCTCGCCGGTGCTCGCCCTCGCGTACTGGAGCAGGTCGTCCACCAGACGGCTCATCCCATCGATGCCGGCGGTCGCCCGTTCGATGAGCTCTGCGGTCTGGTCGTCGCCGTCGGCGTGACGGCGGTGGAGGAGGTCGAGGAACCCGGCCACCACCTGGAGCGGCTCCCGGAGGTCGTGGCTGGCGACGAAGGCGAAGCGCTCGAGCTCCGCGTTCGAACGCTCCAGCTCGACGGCCTGGGTCCGCAGGCTGGCCTCGGCCCGATCCCGTTCCTCGAGGCGGCGTTCGAGGAGGGCCCGTTGCTCGTCGATCGTGCGCGACTGGCGCCAGAGGTCGACGAACACCTGGACCTTGGCCCGCAGCACCTCGGGCGCGAACGGCTTGGAGAGGTAGTCGACGGCGCCCGAGTCATAGGCGGTCAGCTCGTGCTCGATCGCCTTGTCCCGTGCGGTCAGGAAGATGATGGGGATGTTCTGCGTCCGGGCGCGGGCCTTGATCAGGCGGGCCGTCTCGTACCCGTCGAGCTCGGGCATCTGCACGTCGAGGAGGATCACGGCGACGTCGGCGGTGAGCAGGTGGCGCAGCGCCTCGCGTCCCGAAGAGGCGCGGATCACGTCCAGCGCGAGCGGCTCGAGGACCGCCTCGACGGCCAACAGATTGTCCGCCCGATCGTCGACGGCGAGGATCGGCGTGGGCCGGCGGTCGACGGCGGAGGTCACGCGGTTGCGTCCGACTCGAGGTCCGACCGCTCACGCACGAGCCGCTCGATGACGGCGCCCAGGTCGTCGAGACGGGCCACCTCCGCCGTCGGCGTCGCTTCCAGGGCGGCCGCGGGCATCGTGGCGCGTTCCGCCTCGGCGGGGTCCTGCACCACGGCGACACCGCCATGGCGGACGATCTCCGCGAGTCCGCGTGCACCATCGTCGTTCGCTCCGGTCAACACGACGCCGATGGCCCGCGGGCCGAACGCCTCGGCGACGGACTCGAAGAGCACATCGATGGACGGTCGACTGTTGCGGACCGGCGCATCGGTCGAGAGCGCGAAGCGATCGACGTCCACCAGGAGGTGGTACCCAGGGGGCGCCAGGTACACCCGCCCCGGCGACACGCCCTCCTTGTCCTCGGCCTCGCAGACCGACCAGGACGTGTGCTGCCGGAGGAGCGCCCCCAGCTCGGAGGGTCGATGCATCCGGTGCTGCACGATGAGCACCGCGGCCGCGAGTTCGTCCGGGATGCCCTCGAGCACGGCCGAAAGCGCGTCGAGGCCTCCCCAGGAACACCCGATGACGACGACGGGGAACGTCACCGGACCTTGCGGTACAGCTTCTCGTGCAGATCGAGGACCTCGTAGTCGTCGACGTGGGGAGTGAAGGCGAGGCTCTCCTTCGGACCGAGAGCGAGCACGCCCAGGCGCTGGAGGCTCTCGCGGAACAGGCCGTGGACGCGATTCTGCAGCGGCGTGTCGAAGTAGATCATCACGTTGCGGCAGATCACGACCTGGAACTCGTTGAAGCTGCGATCCGTGGCCAGGTTGTGTCGGGCGAACACGATGTTGTCACCGAGGCTGCGGTCGAACTGCGCTCCCTCGTAGCCCGTCGTGTAGTACTCGCTGAAGGCACGGGTACCGCCTCCGGCGAGGTAGTTCTCGGTGTACTCCTGCATCTTCTCGAGCGGGAAGAGGGCCTGGCGGGCCCGGAGGAGCACAGCCTCGTTGATGTCGGTCGCGTAGATGCGGGTCCGCTCGTAGAGCCCCTCCTCCTGCAGGAGGATGGCCAGGGAGTAGGTCTCCTCGCCCGTGGAGCACCCGGCGCTCCACATGCGGATGAACGGGTAGGTCCGAAGGAGCGGGACGACCTTCGTGCGAAACGCCTGGAAGAAGGTCGGGTCCCGGAACATCGCCGTGACGTTGATGCTGAGGTCGAGCAGGAGCCGCTCCATGCACGCGGGATCGTGCAGGAGCCGCTCCTGGAGGCCGGACAACGTCGAGAGGCCCTCGAGCGCCACGCGACGGTGGAGCCGACGCCGCAACGACGCACGCGCGTACTCGCGGAAGTCGAAGCCGTAGCGGCGGTAGACGGCTTCGAGCAGGAGATCGATCTCGATCGTCTCGCGTTCGGAGTCCGGTCGCTCACCGGGCCGGCCGGTTGTCGGCGTCACCGGTAGAGCCAGACCCGCATGAGGGAGAGGAGTTGGTCGACATCGACCGGCTTGGTGATGTAGTCCGACGCGCCGGCGGCGATGCTCTGCTCGCGATCGCCCTTCATCGCCTTCGCCGTGAGGGCGATGATCGGCAGGCGCTTGAACTCGTCCTGCAGGCGGATGGCCCGCATGGTCTCGTAGCCGTCCATCTCCGGCATCATGATGTCCATCAGCACCAGGTCGACCTCCGGGTGCTGGTTCAGGACGTCGATGCCTTCCCGACCGTTCTCGGCGAAGAGCACCTCCATCCCCCGGCCCTCGAACGCGCTGGTGAGGGCGAACACGTTCCGGACATCGTCGTCGACGATGAGGATCTTCTTCTCCGAGAAGACGGCGTCGGCGCTGTGGAGCTGCTCGATCATCCGACGCTTCTCGGCCGGCATCCGCGCCTCGACCCGGTGCAGGAACAGGGCCGTCTCGTCGAGCAACCGCTCGGGCGAACGCACGTCCTTGACGATGATCGTCTCGGCGTACTTCTTGAGGCGGGTCTCCTCGCGTCGGGTCAGCTCCTTGCCGGTGTAGACGATGACCGGCATGTCCGCCCACCGGTCGTCGCCCTTCACGTGCTCGAGGAGCCCGAAGCCGCTCGTCTTCGGCAGCTTGAGGTCGAGCACCATGCACCCGAAGGAGTCCGCCTCGAGGGCGGCGATGGCCTCCTCGCTCGATCCGACGCCGACGATCACGAGGTCGTTGTCGCCACCCCCGATGAGCTCGATGATGCTGCTCCGCTCGCGCTCGTCGTCCTCGACGACGAGGAGTCGACGCACCGGCGCGTCCAGGAACTGCACGAGCCGGGCCAACGCATCGCCGATGTCATCGGGTGACACCGGCTTCTCGAGGTAGGCGATGGCGCCGGCGGACAGCGCGCTCTGGCGCTGCCCGGCGGAGCTGATGATGTGCACGGGGATGTGGCGCGTCTCCGTGAGGCGCTTGAGCTCCTCCAGCACGGCCAGACCGTCGACCCCGGGGAGCTGGGCGTCGAGGACGATGGCATCCGGTCGGTACTCCAGCGCCATCGCGAGGGCCGAGTCGCCGCGACCGGCCACGAGGATGCGGAACCCGCGCTCGCGCCCCGCCTCGGCCGCCCGCTCCAACAGGTCGAGGTCCGCCCCGACGAGAAGCAGGACGCGATCACCCTCGGCGATGTCGTGGCGGTCGTCGGCCACGGAGTCGTCCGTCGCGGACGATCCGATGCCCGTCGGCCGGCCCGAGCCCCGGTCGCCCGACGCATCGGCGCGGTCGTGCTCCTCGAGCGGTGGTACCTCGAGCCACGCCTCCGCGGCCGCCGCCGCCTCGCCCCGACGGGGGGCCACGACGCCGGCGCCGACGTCGACGTCGAGTGTCTCCGGCAGGTAGAGCGTGAAGGCGCTGCCTTCCTCCGGCGTGCTCCGCACCTGGATCTCGCCACCGAGGAGCCGCGCGATCTCGCGGCTGATGGACAGGCCGAGACCGGTGCCGCCGTACTTTCGACTCGTGGTGCCGTCGGCCTGCTGGAAGGCCTCGAAGATCAGCATCAGCTTGTCGTCGGGGATCCCGATCCCGGTGTCCCGGACCTCGAACGCGAGCACGGAGGCGGCGGAGCGAAGGCTGTTGGCCACGAAGCGGTCCTCCGGCGTCGAAGGCCGGATGCGAAGGGAGACGGAGCCGGTGTCGGTGAACTTCACCGCGTTGCCCAACAGGTTGTTCAGCACCTGCACCAGCCGCTGCTCGTCGGTCACGATGGCCGCGGGCGAACCCTCGGCCACGTCGACGATGAGCTCCAGACCCTTCTGCTCGGCGAGGGGCCGGAACATCTGCTGGACCGACTTCGACAGACGCGGGAGCGACACCTCGCCCGTGGCCACTTCCATCTTCCCGGCTTCGACCTTGGACAGATCGAGGATGTCGCTGATGAGGTTCAGGAGATCGGTGCCGGCGCCGTGGATGCTCTTGGCGAACTCGACCTGCTTCTCGCTGAGGTTGCCGTCGGTGTTCTCCCCCAGCAACCGGGCGAGGATCAAGAGGCTGTTCAACGGCGTGCGCAGCTCGTGGCTCATGTTGGCCAGGAACTCCGACTTGTAGCGACTCGACAGCGCAAGCTGTTCGGCCCGCTCCTCGAGCGCCCGCCGGGCCAGCTCGATCTCGGTGTTCTTGACCTCGATCGCCTGGTTCTGCTCCGCCAGCTGGGCCGCCTTCTCCTCGAGCTCGGCGTTCGTCTGCTGGAGCTCCTCCTGCTGGGTCTGCAGCAGCTCTTCCGAGGCCTTCAGCGTCTGCGCCTGCTCCTCGAGCTCGAGGTTCGACCGCCGAAGCTCGTCCTGTTGGCTCTGGAGCTCCTCGGACTGGCTCTGCAGCTCCTGGGTGAGGCGCTGCGACTCGACGAGGAGCTCCTCGGTGCGCATCGTGGCGATGATCGTCGACAGCACCACACCCACCGACTCCACGATCTGCTCGAGGAAGCTCTGGTTGATGGGGCTGAAAGGCTTGAGCGAGGCCAGCTCGATGACCGACAGCACCTGGTCCTCGAACAGTACGGGGAGGACGATCACGTTGACAGGTGCGGCCTCGCCGAGCCCCGAGCCGATCCGGATGTAGTCGTCGGGGACGTCGGCGATGAGGATCGGCATCTTCTCGACCACGGCCTGGCCGACCAGGCTCTCGCCCGCCTTGTAGGTGTTGGTGATGCCCTTGCGGCCCTTGAAGCCGTAGCTCGACAGCAGGCGGTAGCGAACGTCCTCCTCTGCGCCCTCGGACATGAAGAAGGCGCCGTGCTGGGCGCTGACCAACGGAGCGAGCTCCGAGATCAGGAGCTGCGACACCGTCTTGAGGTCACGCTGGCCCTGCAGCATCGAGGAGATGCGGGCGAGGTTCGTCTTGAGCCAGTCCTGGTCCTGGGTGAGCTGGGTGGTCCCGCGCAGGTTGGCGATCATCTGGTTGATCGTGTCCTTGAGGTCTTCGACCTCGCCGGCCGCCTCGACCGTGATCGACCGGGTGAGGTCGCCCTGGGTCACGGCCGCCGAGACCTCGGCGATGGCTCGGACCTGCGTCGTGAGGTTGCCGGCGAGCAGGTTCACGCTCTCGGTCAGGCGCTTCCACGTGCCGCTGACGCCCTCGACCTCCGCCTGCCCGCCGAGCCGACCCTCGCTGCCCACCTCCCGAGCGACCCGGGTGACCTCGGCGGCGAAGGCCGAGAGCTGGTCCACCATGATGTTGATGGTGCTCTTCAGCTCGAGGATCTCGCCGCGGGCATCGACGGTGATCTTCTGGCTCAGGTCGCCATTGGCGACGGACGTGGTGACCTGGGCGATGTTGCGTACCTGATCGGTGAGGTTGTCGGCCATGGAGTTGACCGAGTCGGTGAGGTCCTTCCAGGTGCCGCTGACCCCCTTGACGTCCGCCTGCCCGCCGAGGTTGCCCTCCGTGCCCACCTCGCGAGCCACCCGGGTGACCTCGGCGGCGAAGGAGCCGAGCTGGTCGACCATCGTGTTCAGCGTGTTCTTCAGCTCGAGGATCTCGCCCCGCACGTCGACGGTGATCTTCTGGGTCAGGTCGCCGCGGGCGACCGCCGTGGTCACCTGCGCGATGTTCCGCACCTGGCTGGTGAGGTTGTCGGCCAGCAGGTTCACGTTGTCGGTCAGGTCCTTCCACGTGCCGGACACCCCCGGCACCCGGGCCTGACCGCCGAGGCGGCCCTCGATGCCGACCTCGCGGGCGACGCGGGTGACCTCGCCGGCGAACGCCGACAACTGGTCGACCATCGTGTTCAACGTGTTCTTCAGCTCGAGGACCTCGCCGCGGGCCTCGACCGTGATCTTCTGGCTGAGGTCCCCGCGGGCGACTGCCGTGGTCACCTGCGCGATGTTGCGCACCTGGTTCGTGAGGTTGTCGGCCAGCTCGTTCACGTTGATCGTGAGCGCCTTCCACGTGCCGGAGATGCCGGGGACCTCGGCCTGACCGCCGAGGCGGCCCTCGATGCCGACCTCGCGGGCGACGCGGGTGACCTCGTCGGCGAACGCCGACAACTGGTCGACCATCGTGTTGACGGTGCTCTTGAGCTCGAGGATCTCGCCCCGGGCCTCGACGGTGATCTTCTGGGACAGGTCGCCTTGAGCGACCGCCGTGGTCACCTGGGCGATGTTGCGGACCTGGTCCGTCAGGTTGCCGGCCAGGAGATTGACGTTGTCGGTCAGGTCCTTCCACGTGCCCGACACCCCCGGCACCTGGGCCTGACCCCCGAGGCGGCCCTCGGTGCCGACCTCGCGGGCGACACGCGTGACCTCGAGGGCGAACGAGCCGAGCTGGTCCACCATCGTGTTGAGGGTGTCCTTCAGCTCGGCGACCTCGCCGCGCGCTTCGACGGTGATCTTCTGGCTCAGGTCGCCACGGGCCACCGCGGTGGTGACCTGGGCGATGTTGCGGACCTGGCCGGTGAGGTTGTCGGCCAGCTGGTTCACGTTGTCGGTCAGGTCCTTCCACGTGCCCGACACCCCCGGCACCTGGGCCTGACCCCCGAGGCGGCCCTCGGTGCCGACCTCGCGGGCGACGCGGGTGACCTCGCCGGCGAACGACGAGAGCTGATCCACCATCGTGTTGACCGTCCGCTTGAGCTCGAGCAGCTCGCCGCGCACGTCGACGGAGATCTTCTGGGACAGGTCACCGTTCGCCACCGCCGTCGTGACCTGCGCGATGTCCCGCACCTGGAGCGTGAGGTTGTCGGCCAGCTGGTTGACGTTGTCGGTCAGCTCCTTCCACGTGCCCGACACGCCCTTGACGACGGCCTGGCCCCCGAGTTGGCCCTCGGTCCCGACCTCGCGTGCGACCCGGGTGACCTGTTCGGCGAAGGCGGACAGCTGGTCCACCATGGTGTTGACGGTCGCCTTGAGCTCGGCGACCTCACCCCGGGCCTCGACGGTGATCTTCTGCGTGAGGTCGCCCCGTGCGACCGCCGTCGTCACCTGGGCGATGTTGCGGACCTGGCCGGTGAGGTTGTCCGCCAGCTGGTTGACGTTGTCCGTGAGGTCCTTCCACGTGCCGGACACGCCGCGCACCTGCGCTTGGCCGCCGAGCTTCCCCTCCGTGCCCACCTCGCGGGCGACGCGGGTGACCTCGTCGGCGAACCCCGACAGGGTGTCCACCATCGTGTTGACGGTGCTCTTCAGCTCGAGGATCTCGCCGCGTGCGTTGACGGTGATCTTCTGGGTCAGGTCCCCCTGGGCGACGGCCGTCGTGACCTGCGCGATGTTCCGCACCTGGTTCGTGAGGTTGTCGGCCAACTGGTTGACGTTGTCGGTCAGGTCCTTCCACGTGCCCGACGCGCCGGGCACGTCGGCCTGCCCGCCGAGCTGGCCCTCCGTGCCGACCTCGCGCGCCACGCGCGTGACCTCGTCGGCGAAGGCGCGCAGCGTGTCGGTCATCGAGTTGATGGTGTCGGCGAGCGACGCCACCTCGCCCTTCGCCTCGACCGTCACCCGCTGGGTCAGGTCGCCACGCGCGACGGCCGTCGTGACCTGCGCGATGTTCCGCACCTGGGTCGTCAGGTTGCCCGCCATGTTGTTGACCGAGTCCGTGAGGTCCTTCCACGTCCCGGCCACGCCCGGCACCTCGGCCTGGCCGCCGAGCTTCCCCTCGGTCCCCACCTCGCGAGCCACCGCCGTGACCTGTTCGGCGAAGACGCGCAGCGTGTCGGTGGTCGAGTTGATCGTCTCGGCCAGCGCCGCGACCTCGCCCTTCGCCTCGACCGTCACCCGTTTCGTCAGGTCGCCGCGAGCCATGGCAGCGGAGACCTGCGCGATGTTGCGCACCTGCGTCGTGAGGTTCGACGCCATGAAGTTCACGTTGTCCGTGAGGTCCTTCCAGGTGCCGGCGACGCCGCGCACATGGGCCTGCCCGCCCAGCTGGCCCTCGGTGCCGACCTCCCGGGCGACGCGGGTCACCTCGTCGGCGAAGGAACCCAGCTGGTCCACCATGGCGTTGAGCGTGTCCTTGAGCTCGAGGATCTCGCCGCGGGCGTCGACGGTGATCTTCTGGGTCAGGTCACCGCGAGCGACGGCCGTCGTGACCTCCGCGATGTTCCGCACCTGGTTGGTCAGGTTGTCGGCCAGCTCGTTGACGTTGTCCGTCAATGCCTTCCACGTGCCCGAGACGCCCTTCACCTGGGCCTGTCCGCCGAGCTTGCCTTCCGTGCCGACCTCCCGGGCGACGCGGGTGACCTCGTCGGCGAAGGAGCTGAGCTGGTCGACCATCGCGTTGACGACTTTCCCGATGCGCTGGAACTCGCCGCGGACGGGACGCCCCTCGATGGTGAGGACCATCTTCTGGCCGAGGTCGCCGCGCGCCACGGACTCGAGTACGCCGCGCCACCTCGGTGGTCGGTCGCACCAGGTCGTCGATGAGGTTGTTCACCGCGGCGGTGCTCTCGGCCCAGCTGCCACCGGCTGTCGTGGCGACGCGCTCGCTCATCCGTCCTTCACGACCGACGACCCGAGCGACCCGTCCCAGCTCGCTGTGGAGCTTCGCGTTCCGCTCTGCGACCGCGTTGAAGGCGCGTGCGATGTCTCCGGCGACGCCGGCCTTGCGGGTCGAGAGGCGGACGCCGAAGTCCCCGCCCCGCATCGCCTCCAGCGCGCCGAGCAGCTCGTGGAGGGCGGCGGCGTCGGCCGGCGCGGGACGGCGGCCGTTCGCTCCCGTCGCAGGCTGCGGATCAGGTCGGGGTGCCATCGGAATCCTCCGTTGGAGCGAGAACAGCGAACGAACGGGCGGAGCCGGCGGTGACCTCGAACCAGACGCACTTGCCGCCACCGGTGGGCTCGACGCCCCACGATTGGGTGAGCGAGGCGACGAGGTGCAGGCCCCGTCCCCGGTCCGGCAGGGGTTCACTGGCGATGCTCGCCCGGGGCTCGGCCACGTTGGCGCCGTTGTCGAAGACCTCGACCCGCACCCGTCGTCCGGCCACCCGCACCCGCATCCGGGCCGCCGTGCCGGAATGGCGGACGGCGTTGGTGACGACCTCGCTGACGAGCAGGCCGACGGCTGCGCACAGATCCTCGTCTCCGGTCGCTCGGCACATCTCCTGGGCCAGGCGACGGGCCGTGCGCACCGCCCGCGGATCGTCCGCCAGCTCGACCGTCCGGTCCGACACCCGCGAGCCGACGCCGAGCACGAGGAGCGCGACGTCGTCGTCGCAGGTGTCCTGGGACACGAGCCGCGCCAACACGAGATCGGCGATCTCCTCGACGCCGAGGTCCACGGTGGCGCCCTCCTCCGAGACGGCCGCCGCCAAGCGGGCGAGCCCTTCGTCGAGGGGAACCGTCGGACCCTCGACGAGCCCGTCGGTGAAGAGGAGGAGGCGTGCACCCTCCTCGAGCACGATCGTCGTCTGCTCGAACGCGGCACCGCCGACGCCGAGCGGCAGACCGGGTGCCAGCTCCAGGAACCGGGCGCCCCGTCCATCGATGACGAGGGGCGGCAGGTGGCCGGCGTTGGCCACCGTCAACTCATGGCTCGCCGGGTCGTAGCGGGCGTAGACGCACGTGGCCAAGGGTGCGTCATCGAGGGACGCGAGCACCCGATCCGCACGCGCGATCACCTCCCGCGGGACGTGCCCTTCGAGGGCGTAGGCCCGGACGGCGGCGCGCAACTGCCCCATGACGCTCGCTGCGGTCAGACCCCGCCCCTGCACGTCGCCGACGGCGACGGCGATCTGGCCGTTCTCCAACGCCAGCACGTCGTACCAGTCCCCACCGACCTCGGCGCCGGCGGCGCCGGGGAGGTAGCGGACGGCGCAGACCGCGCCGTCGAGCGCCGGCAGGATCCTCGGCAGGAGGCTGCGCTGGAGCATCAGCGCCGCCGTTCGCTCCCGTTCGTAGAGCAGGACGTTGTCGATCGCCACCGCCCCGCGTCGGGCCAGCTCCTCGACCACCCGCAGGTCGTCCTCGTCGAAGGACGCGCCGCCCTCGCGTCGGACCGACAGCGCGCCGATGATCCTTCCGCGGGCCTCGAGAGGCACGGCGATCACGCTGGTCGCGCGGTGCCGGTCGAGCTCCTCGTGATGGGCGTCGTCGACGGCGAACTGCCGTCGATGCTCCTCGTCGATCGACGGTTGGAAGCTGGCCTCGCCCGTGCGGATGGCGGCGCCGGCGCCGTACGGCGCGTCAGAGCGGACCGGGTACCGCTCGAGCAGGTCGCGCAGCTGCTCCCGGCGCTCCGGATCGACGTGGACCAGCGCCGCGGGCTCGACCTGCCGGGACGGCCCCACCAGGAACACGACGGCGAAGTCGGCCAGCTCGGCGACGCAGGTGTCGGCGAGGACGCGTGCCGTCTCCTCGACGTCCAGCGACACCGCCATGCGATGGCTGGCCGCCGCCAGCAGGCCGAGCTGGTGCTGGGCCGCCTCCGCCTCCGCGCGCGCCGTGCGCTCCGCATCGAAGAGGAAGGCGTTGTCGAGGGCGATGGCCGCCTGCGCCGCCACGCCCACGACGAGGCGCTCGTGACGCTCCGTGAACCGACCGGGCTCGGCATGGCCGAAGAAGAGTCCTCCGTGGACCCGTCCCGTCCTCGACACGACGGGGACGGCGAGGTAGCTCCGTACCGGAAGGTGCCCCTCGGGCATGCCGTTGAAGGGTGGGTTCCGGCCGAAGCGGGGGTCGGCGGTGACGTCGTCGAGCCGGACCGGCGGGTCGCCGGCGAACGTGGGGGCGAAGATCGCAGTGTTGCGGGGAGCCGGGAAGTGACCGAACTCCTCCTGGGACATCCCACTCAGAGAGTGGAGCAGGAACTCCTCGCCCCCCTTGGTGCTAGCCGTGTAGAAGAAGGCACCGAACTGCGCCGACGTCAGCTTCGTCGTGGCCTCCGTGAGCTCCGAGACGACCCGGGACAGCTCGAGCTCGGCCGAGAGGGTGATGCCGACCTCCCGCAACGTCTCGACCGCCTGCTCCTCCTCCTGCAGCGCGGCCAGTGCCTCATGGCGTTCGGTGATGTCGGTGGCGGTGCCGATCCACTCGCGTATCCGCCCGTCCTCCGACACGGGGAGCCCCCGCGCGTGGATGCGTCGGGTGGCGCCATCGGCGGTGACGATCGGGTACTCCGCCTCGTACGGGGTACCGGTCTCCACGGCCCGTCGCCAGGTGCTCGACACCCGAGCACGATCCGGTTCGGGGATCGAGCGGAGCCACCCGTCGCCGGTGAGGTCGTCGACGCTCTGGCCCGTGAGGTCGCGCCAGCCCGGCATGTCCGAGATGAGGCGACCGGCCCCGTCGGTCCGCCACACGGCGAGGGCGGAGGCCTCCACCAGCGCGCGATACCGGGCGGCACTGCGCCGGACCTCGCGGGCCATGGTCCGGTCATCCGGCCGAGGGTCCGTCACCGAACGCAGCCTACCGACCAATCTCCGTGGGAGCCGTCGGTCGGGAACGTTGAGGGAACGCCCGGCGTTGACCCCTCGCGGAACGTTCGTTTCCTCCGTTTCGTGAGCCCAGAGAGAGGTGCCGAGTGCTGTTCAGCCGGCCCAAGAGCCAGATGATCGCCCCCGACCAGGCCTTGCCGGGACGGTCCACGCCGATCCCGGTCCCCGACCGTCATCTCGTGCTCGGCGCGCCGCTGCAGCCGCCCTTCCCCGAGGGCATGGCCACGGCCATCGTCGCCATGGGGTGCTTCTGGGGGGCGGAGCGGAAGTTCTGGGAGGTCCCCGGCGTCTACTCGACCGCGGTGGGCTACGCCGGCGGTTACACGCCGAACCCGACCTATGAAGAGGTCTGCAGCGGGCGGACCGGCCACACCGAAGCGGTGCTCGTCGTCTTCGACCCGGCCGTCGTGTCCTACGACGAGATCCTGCGGGTGTTCTGGGAGAGCCACGACCCGACGCAGGGCATGCGCCAGGGCAACGACATGGGGACGCAGTACCGCTCCGCCGTCTACACCGTCGGTGACGAGCAGGCCGCCGCCGTCGAACGCACGCGGGCGGCCTTCCAGGAGCGTCTCCACGCCGCGCGCTACGGCGAGATCACGACCGAGGTGGCGCCCGCGCCGACCTTCTTCTACGCCGAGGACTACCACCAGCAGTACCTGGCCCGGAACCCGAACGGCTACTGCGGCCTCGGTGGCACCGGCGTCTCGTGCCCGGTCGGTCTCGCCACCGATTGATCGTCGAGATCGACGACCCCGACGATGCGCGGGTCGCCGACTACGTCCGCCTGACCGACCCGGACCTGCGGCGCCTTCGCGAGTCGTCGCAGGGCCGGGACGGCGGCTTCTTCATCGCCGAGGGCGTGCAGGTCATCCGCATGCTCCTGCGGTCGCGCTACCCCGTGCGATCGCTCTTCCTGACGCCCGTGCGGTGGGAGGCGCTCCGTCCGGAGGTGCCGACCGAGGGGCTCGTCGTCTACCTCGGGACCCAAGAGGTCCTGAACGCGGTGGCCGGCTTTCCGCTCCACCGCGGCGCGTTGGCCTCGGCCGGGCGCCTGCCCATGACATCGGTGGCGGAGGCCTGCGCCGACGCTCCACTCGTGGTGGCGACCGAAGGCCTCAACGACCACGAGAACCTGGGTGCGCTGTTCCGCAACGCCGCGGCGTTCGGCGCCGGCGCCGTCCTCCTCGACCCGGGCTCGTGCGATCCGTTGTACCGCCGATCGGTGCGGGTCTCGATGGGACACGTGCTCCACGTGCCGTTCACGCGCATGCCTCCGGGTGTCGACGGTGTCCGGGCGCTCCAGTCGCTGGGCTACGAGGTGGTGGCGCTGACCCCCGCGGCGGACGCCGACGACATCGCCTCGGTCGGTCCGGCACCGGCGGGACGGCGCGCGCTGTTCCTCGGCGCCGAGGGTCCCGGGCTGCGCCCGGGGACCATCGCGGCGGCCGATCGGCGGGTCCGCATCCCGATGGCCGCCGACGTGGATTCCATCAACGTCGCCGCCGCCACCGCGGTTGCGCTGCACGCCCTTCGTCCGACCGGCCCCTGATCAGCGTTGGTGCTTCGGGCACCACCACGTCGTCCGGCCGCCGACCGTGGCTCGCTGCAGCGCCGTCCCGTCCCTGGGGCAACGGCCCCCGGGCGCGCGGTGGACGCGCAAGTCGCCGGTGTGGCTGCCGCCCCGTTGCGAGAGGTCGTCGACGGCGGCTCGAAGGTGCTTGTGGAGTCGGCGGAGCTCGGCGGCCGAGAGCTGCCCGGCCGCTCGCCGGGGGTCGAGCCCCGCCCGCCACAGCGCTTCGTCGGCGATGAGGTTGCCGACGCCGGCGAGGTGCGCCTGGTCCAGGAGTCTTGCCTTGAGCGCGGATCGGCTCGAGCCGAGCGCGGCCCGGAGCGCGGCCGGCGTGACGGACGCCGCGTCCGGGCCCAGGCGGCCCTCTGCAGGATCGAGGAGGACGCCACCGAGGCGACGGGGGTCCTGCATCCGGAGGACTCCGCCGTCGACGAAGCGGAGGGAGAAGCGGTCCCACTCGGGACGGTCGGCCTTGGACGTGTAGAGGAGCTCGCCGACGGCGTCGTCGTCGTCGACGAGCAACCGGCCGGTCATGCCGAAGCGCAGGCCGAGCACCGGCCCGGCGCCGTCATCGCTGTCGAGCAGCAGCAGCTTCCCGATCCGTCGGGCGAGGGTGAAGCGACGGCCGACCAGCATCTCGGACAGGAGAACGGCGTCGGCCCCACCCTTCAGGTACCACCCGTCCGGGGCGACGACCCGGGCGACCTCCCGGCGGAGCCCGCGCTCCTCGGCCAGCCGGCGGTAGGCCTCGACCTCGGGAAGTTCGGGCACGCCTAGATTCTCCCTCCATGGCCGCAGAACGTTGGACCGCGCAGTGGAAGGAGCTCTACGACGAGGTCGTGACCTCGGGACTGTGCACCGGCTGCGCCGGCTGCGTCGTGGTCTGCCCGCACGACGTGCTGGGCTACAACGACAAGGACGGCGTCTACAAGCCGTTCCACCTCGAGGAGGAGCTCGGGCCCGAGAACTGCATCCACGGCGAGAAGGGGTGCACCACCTGCACCCGCGCCTGTCCACGGTTCCGGGCGTGGGAGCCGCAGATCGACGAGCACCTCTTCGGCCGGGCCCGCAACGCCGAGGAGATGAGCGGCGTCTACAAGGACGTCATCCTCACCCGGGCCAGCGACGACATGGTCCACAAGATGGGGCAGGACGGCGGCCTCGTCAGCGCCATGCTCATCTGGTGCCTCGAGAAGGGGTACATCGACGCCGCCCTCGTGTCCTACCTCGAGGGGGGTGCGGGCGCCGGGTCGTGGAAGGCGATCCCCGGGGTCGCCAAGACGAAGGAGGAGGTGCTGGCCGCCGCCGGCTCCCGCTACACGTACTCGGCGAACACCATGGCCTACGCCGAGGCGATCGCCGGCGGGGCGCAGAAGATCGCCCTCGTCGGCATGGGGTGCCAGTCGTCGTCGCCCCCGGCGATGAGCGTGCGCAAGGCCGGCAAGGTCGCCCGCAAGTTCGCCCTCAACATCGGGCTCCTGTGCTCCAAGACGTTCGACGACGCCATCTTCCCCGAGCTCTTCGAGGCCAAGTACGGCCTGAAGAAGGAGGACATGGTGAAGATGAACATCAAGGGCGTCTTCCAGATCTGGATGAAGGACGGCAGCTACCACGAGGTCAACCTCAAGGAGTGCCACGCCTGGACCCGCGAGGGCTGCAAGACGTGCCCGGACTTCGCCGCCGAGCACGCCGACATCTCGACGGGTGGCATCGGCGAGAGCAACGACTGGACGCTGACCATCGTCCGCACCGACCTCGGCCGCGAGATCATCGTGAAGATGCTCGAGGAGGGCGTGATCTACGGCAAGCCGGGCGACTCCGACCCCGGCGCCATCGACCTGATGCGCCGGTTGTCGATCGTGTCCCGCCGTCGCTGGCCCGAGTGGTCCGACGTGAAGGCGCCGAAGATCGGCGTCCCGCCCCCCAAGAAGAAGGCGGCGGCACCCACGCTCGACGCGGCGCCCACGCCGACGGCGCCCTGAACGCGAAGAGGCCCCCGCTCCTTTCGGAGCGGGGGCCTCGTGCGTCGTGCGGTCGGTGCGCCTTCGGCTAGTTGATGAGGTCGAGCACCGGGCTGTTGAGCGGGGTGCCGCCCGTCGAGCCGAGGAATTCGACGGCGCCGAAGGTGAAGATCCCACCGTCGCTGGCCGCCAGCCAGTAGCCAGCGCCCGTCGGGTTGACGAGCATGGCGACGACCGGGGCGTTGAGCTTCAGCGACCCGGTCGAGCCCTTGAAGTCGGCGGACCCGAACGTGAAGACGCCGCCGTCCTTGGCCAGCAGGTAGTAGCCGTTGTTGTCGACGGCCGGGGCCAGGTCGATGATCGGGGCGTTTAGCTTCAGGGCCCCGGTCGAGCCGAAGAAGGCGGCGTCGCCGAAGTTGAAGATGCCGCCGTCCTGACCGACGAGCCAGTAGCCCTTGCCGCTCGGCGTGACGGACATGCCGATGATCGGCTTGTTCAGCGCCTTGCCCCCCATGTCGCCGAAGTAGTTGGCGTCGCCGAAGGTGTACACCTTTCCGTCAGCCGTGACGATCCAGTAGCCCTGACCCGTAGGGGTGGGCTCGATCTCCGTCGCCGGGGCGGTCAGCTTCTGATCGCCGAGCGAGCCGTAGAACGGCGCGTTGAAGGTGAACACGCCACCGTCGGACGCGACGATCCAGTACCCGTCGTAGGTCGCCTTGTTGGTGGCGCCGCCGACGATCGGCTTGTTCAACTTCAGGTCGCCCGTCGAACCGTGGAACTCACGGGCGCCGAAGGTGAAGATGCCACCGTCCGCCGCCACCATGCGGTAGCCGTTGGCCCCGGTCTGGGTGGTGTTCGGCGGTGTGGTCGTCGTGGTGCCTCCGCTCTTGGCCGCCGGCGTGACGTCGAAGGTCTGCTGCGGGTAGGTGCCCGACCCGCACTCCACGGTCAGGGTGTAGGTGGCGTCGGGGTCGGCGTCGCTCGGGACCGTGATCGTCGTCGAGAAGGTGCCGTCCGAGTTCACCGGCACGCCGTCGCGCTCGGCCACGATGCCCCCGCTCTGGCCGTTGCTGGCACCGAGGACGACGTGGACCGTGCTGTTCTGGCAGGCGGTGCCGCTGATGGTGATGACCGTGCCGGGAGCGCCGCTCTTCGGCGTGACGGTCAGGGCGCCACCGTTGCCGATGCCGGGTGCCGGCGGGGGCGTGCCCTCGAGGTCGTAGGTGGTCGTGGGCTCGCCGTAGGGACCGACGGCGATGGCGTCGAGGAAGGTGATCGAGTCAGACGTGTTGGCGCCCCCACAGCCCTGGGCGACGGTGAGGCCACCGGCCTCGTTCGGATCGGCCGTCGAGGGGGCGAACGTGTCGGCCAGCACGGCGGACGGGTTGTCCGCGCCGTACTCGGCCAGCGTGGTCGTTCCGGTGCCCGGATCGCCGCCGATGTTCAGCGTGCCCGTCGCCACGTTCCAGGTCTGCCACTGCCCGGCGACGACGGTTCCGTTGTTGGCCGGATAGAAGAACAATGCGGTGTCCGCGACTTGCTCGTCGTCGGGAACGGTGTCGACCGACAGGCGCAGGTAGGGCGGCTGCTTGCCGGCGGTCTGGACGTAGGTCGAGTACGACAGGTCGCGGAGGTCACGGATGGCGGTGCCGTTGTAGTCGGCGGTCGCGGAAGAGCTGCTGCTCGCCCGCCTGGTCGATCGTGAACCGGAGGCTTCCGCGGCCGGCCGGCGGGGTGCCGGGGCCGTTCACGAAGACCTGGTCGACGGTGCCGTCGTCGACGTAGCCGGCGCCACACTCGTCACCGCCGTCGGAGCCGTTCTGGTAGGCGACCCGGGTGAACGGTTCCGTGCCCTGTTCGTTCAGCACCACCGTCTCGGCGGCCGGCGGCGCGTCGTCGTCCACGATGTCGACGGTGCCGGTTCCCCTCGTGACCTCCGCGTCCGTCGCCAAGTCGACGGTGATGGTGTCGGTGGGCTCGTTGTCCGTGTCGCCGCTGACGTCGAAGGGGATGGGCAGGGTCTGGTTGCTGCCCGGGCCAAGGGTGAGCGTTCCGTCGGTGCCGGTGTAATCGACGTCACGCTCGGCGGTGCCGCCGAAGGTGTAGTCCACGGTGACGTTGTCGCAGGCGTCGTCAACGTTCGGGGTCGCCGTGACGGTGAAGGAGCCGTGCGTCGAGCCGGTGTCGCCTTCGGTGATGGGGGCCGGTTCGTCGACCGAGACCGTGCACGTCGGCAGTCCACATCACTGCCGAGGCAGGCACGGCCAGACCGGCCGAGAGGAGGAGGGCGGTCGCGGCCGCGGCGACTCCCCGGTGGGCGAACTTCATGAAACCTCCGTGCACCGTGGCCGAGCCGCTTCTCGTTTCGTGTCCTGGCGCAATCGGAGCACGACGGGACCAAAGTACCGGACACCCTTGGCCGGGCTTGACGAACACCGCTCACCGGCGCGGGCAAGCGGCCCGTCATCGGGCGTCAGTCGTCGGCGCGGCCGGCCCGGATCTGGGCCAGGTGGGCTCGGTCGTGCGTCACCAGCTGGTCGGCGATCTGAGCGACGGAGAGCTCGCCCCGCTCGGCGTGCAGGCCGACCAGCTTCCACTCCGCCGGCTCCAGTGACGCCAGCAGGCGCAGGTTGGCCTCCCGGAGCGAGCGCCAGCGGGTCAACGCCTCCTTCGGGTCCGTCTCGAGCTCGGCGAAGCGACGCACCCATGCCCGCTCGTCGAAGGCGGCCAGGTAGGGACGGTCGGCGGTCACCACCATCCGGAGCCGGACGCTGTAGACGAGCTCGGCGTCGGCGAGGTGGGACACGACGGTCGCCGGCGCCCACTCCCCTTCGGCCGGGGCACGGTGAAGCGCCTCGCTCTTGGCCGTCGCGAGCAGCGCGACCAGCTCGCGCGGTGTGCCCTTCAGGTGCTCGAGCGCGACAGCGGGTTCCAGTACGGCCATGTCCTTACGGTAGACAACCCACCCATGGACCCGGGGCCGCTCAAGGACGTGCTGACCGTCATCGTCGGCGTCGGCACCGGCGTGCTGTCCGCTTCGTTCGGCGTCGGCGGCGCGGTGGTGTCCACGCCCGCCATCCGGGCGCTCGGCGTCCCGGCGCTCCTCGCCGTCGGCACGACCCTGCCCTCGATCTTCCCGAGCGCCGTCACGGGCACGGCCCGGTACACCAAGGAGGGACTGATCCTCTGGCGGGTCGTCGCCGTCACGGCTCCGGCCGGCATCGTCTCGGCCGTGATCGGCTCGGAACTGGCCGATGACGTCCCGGGGAACGGCCACCTCCTCATGGTGCTCACGGCGCTGTTGCTCGCCTACACCGCGTTGCGGATGTCCCGGAAGCCGAAGGCGGCCGGCCCGGCCGAGACCGCGGCGCCATCGAGCCCGGTCCGCGGCGGCGGGCAGCGGTCGGCCCTGGGCGTTCATCGGCGTCGGGATCCTCGCCGGCCTGATGTCCGGGCTCCTGGGCATCGGCGGCGGAACCGTCATGGTGCCGGGGTTCACCGTGCTCGGGAAGCTGCCGCTGAAGACGACGATCGCCACGTCGCTCGCCTGCGTGGCGATCTTCGCCATCCCCTCCACGATCACCCACGCGCTGAACCACAACATCGACTGGCGCATCGCCTTGTTCCTCGCCATCGGCGTGATCCCGGGCGCCCGCATCGGCGCCGCCGCCGCGATGCGGGCGACGGACGAAGGACTCCGCAAGACCGTCGCCGTCTTCCTCGCCATCATCGCCGCCGTCTACCTCGTCGGCGAGCTGCTCGCGTTGTAGGTCGACAGCGCCTTGGCCCACGCGAAGACGGCGTCGAACATGGGCTCGGTGAGGACGCCGGTGAAGGTGTTCTGCTGCGACGGGTGGTAGGAGCAGACGATCCAGCGGCCGTCGTCGAGCTCGATCTCCGCGCCGTGCCCGAACTTCGGGCGCGACCGTCCGGCGCCGACCATCCGCCACAGCGCCTCATAGCCGAAGGCGCCGAGCGCGACGAAGACCCGGAGCCCCGGAAGCAGGGCGATCTCGCGCTCGAGGTAGGGCCGACACGTGTCGCGCTCCTCCGGCGTCGGCTTGTTGGCGGGCGGTGCGCAGCGCACGGCGGCCGCGACGTAGGCGTCCTGCAGCCGGAGGCCGTCGTCGCGGTGCACGCTCGTCGGCTGGTTGGCGTACCCCGCCTTGTGCATCGCCCGGAAGACCCAGTCGCCGGACCGGTCACCGGTGAACACGCGACCGGTCCGGTTCCCGCCGTGGGCGGCCGGCGCGAGACCCACCACGAGTACCCGCGCGCCAGGGTCCCCCAGGCTCGGCACCGGCCGGCCCCAGTACTCCTCGTCGCGATACGACGCCCGCTTCTCCCGGGCCACCTGCTCGCGCCAGGCCACGAGCCGGGGGCAGGCGAAGCAACTCGTGATCTCCGCCTGCACGATCTCGAGCGAGTCCGTTCTCACCGCGGGCAAGGGTAGGTTGACCCCGCTGATGCCCCGAGTCCCGAAGCCCAAGCCCACGCCGCCGACCACGGTGATCTTCGTCCGGCACGGGCAGACGCCCACGACCGGCGCCGTCCTCCCGGGAAGGGCCAAGGGCCTCCATCTCGCCGACCCGGGTCGTCAGCAGGCCGAGGCGGTGGCGAAGCGGCTCGAGGCCCTGAAGTCGGTCGATGCGCTGTACGCGTCCCCGCTCGAGCGGACCCGGGAGACGGCGGCTCCGATCGCGAAGGCCCGGGGGCTCAAGGTCGTGGCCGACCGCGGCCTGCTCGAGTGCGACTTCGGGGACTGGACGGGCCGGCAGCTGAAGGAGCTGATGAAGCTCCCGGAGTGGACGACGGTGCAGCGCTACCCGAGCGGCTTCCGCTTCCCGAACGGCGAGTCGTTCGCCGAGATGCAGACGCGGATCACGGGTGCCGTCGCCGAGCTCGTCGCCCGCCACCGGGGTGGAACGGTGATCGCGGTCTCGCACGCCGATCCGATCAAGGCCGCCGTCGCCGCCGCGCTCGGCACGCACCTCGACCTGTTCCAGCGCATCGTCATCTCCCCGTGCTCGGTCACGACCATCGCCTATGGCGCCGCCGGACCCGTGGTCCTGAACGTCAACTCGACCACCGGCGACCTCGCCGCGCCGCAACCGTCCTAGGAGCGTCATGGCCGAATCCTTCGATCTCCCTTCCGCCGATGCCGTCACCTTCGGCACCGTCGGCGAGCCCGGGCGCCGCGTGTTCTACGTGCAGGCCTGGGCGGCCGCGACGGTCGTCACCCTGAAGGTGGAGAAGCAGCAGGTCGCCGGTCTCGCCGCCGCGCTGCAGGAGCTCCTGGCCGACCTGCCGGCCGAGGCCACCCCGATCTCCGCCCCTGGTCTCCGTCCGCCCATCGAGGCCACGTGGGCGGTCGGTGGCATCGGGGTCAGCGCGTTCGACGAGGCGACCCAGCGGGTCACGGTGCGCTTCGAGGAGCTGGTGCCGCGCGCGGACGGGGAGGCCGAGGAGGAGGTCGGGGGCGCGAGTGCGACCGTCGGGCTGACCATCGCGCAGATGATCGCGCTCGTGGCCCGGGGCGAGGAGCTGGTGGCCGGCGGTCGACCCAACTGCCCGCTCTGCGGCACGCCGATGGACCCGGATGGCCACTCGTGCCCGAAGACCAACGGCCACCTGAAGCACTGAGCGTCGGCCGCATGCGCCTGCTCCTCGATGGCGAGATCGAGGTCAAGGGCCGGATGCCCTGGAGCTCCAACGGCACGTTCCTCGTCGGCCTCTCGCTCGGCGACGAGACGGCCGACGCGATCTACAAGCCGGGCCGCGGCGAGCGACCGTTGTGGGACTTCCCCGGCGGGCTCTACCGACGGGAGGTCGCCGCCGGTCGCCTCTCGGAGGCGCTCGGCTGGGACATCGTCCCGGCGACGATCCTGCGCGAGGACGCGCCGCTCGGGGAGGGCTCGCTGCAGGCGTTCGTCGACGCCGACTTCTCCGAGCACTACTTCACGTTGCTCGAGCGCGAGGAACTGCACCCGCAGCTGCGCCGCATGGGCGTGTTCGACCTGCTGGCCAACAACGCCGACCGCAAGAGCGGGCACTGCCTCCTCACGGCCGACGGGCACGTGTGGGGCATCGACCACGGCGTCTGCTTCCACGACGAGCCGAAGCTGCGCACGGTCATCTGGGACTTCGCCGGCGAACCGATCGAGCCCGACCTGGTGGCCGACGTGGCCCGCCTGCTGACGGACCCGCCCGACTTCGAGGGCTTGCTGGGTGCACCCGAGCTCGCGGCCTTCGGTCGACGGGTCGAGGCCGTGCTGCGTCGTCCCCGGTTCCCCGATCCCGTCGGCGACCGCCCCTACCCCTGGCCCCTCGTCTGACCCCAGACGCGCTTCTGGGCGCATCCGTCCACCGAGGAGGTGGACAGATGCGCCCAGAACGGGCTGTTGTCGGAGCTAGCGGTTCTTGAGGGCCTCGATCAGCTTCGGGACGACCTTGTGGACGTCGCCGACGATGCCGAGGTCGGCGATCGAGAAGATCGGCGCCTCCTCGTCCTTGTTGACGGCGATGATGTTCTTGGCGCCCTTCATGCCGACCATGTGCTGCGTGGCGCCGGAGATGCCGAGGGCGAGGTAGACGGTGGGCTTGACGGTCTTGCCGGTCTGGCCGACCTGGTAGGCGTAGGGCACCCAGCCCGGCGTCGACGATGGCGCGGGAGGCGCCGGGCGCTCCCTTGAGGAGCTTGGCCAGCTCCTCGACCATCTCGAAGTTCTCGGCCTCGCCGAGACCACGACCGCCGGAGACGACGACGGCGGCCTCGTCCAGCTTCGGACCGGTGCGCTCCTCGACGTGCTTCTGCTTGATCTTCGCCGCGTTGCGTGGCACCGGCGTCGGGGGCCTCGATCGCTTCGACCGTGGCGGCACCGCCGCCGCTCTCCTCGGGCGGCGAACGACTTCGGCCGCACGAGGAACAGGAAGGGCGTCTCGTTGGTGAGCTTGGCCTTGACGATGGTGGCGCCACCGAAGATGGCGTGCTCGGAGGTGCCGTCCTCGTTGAGGCCGACCAGGTTCGTCAGCACGCCCAGGTTCAGCTTCGCCGAGAGGCGGCCGGCGATGTCGCGGCCGTCGTAGCTCTGCGGGAACAGGATGGCGTCGGGCTTGTTGCCGCCCGTCGACCTGCGCGGCGATGGCCGATGCCACCGGGACGCCCGGCAGCGAACCGCCGAGATCCCCCACGTTGTAGACCTTCGTCGCACCGAAGCGGCCGAGGTCGGCGGCGTAGCCGTCGACGCCCTCACCGAAGGCGACGACCTCGACGGTCGAGCCGATCTGGCGGGCCTTGGTGAGCAGCTCGAGGTGATGGACGTGGGCTTGCCTTCGGCGCTGACCTCGGCCAGCACCCAGACCTTGTCGAACGCCATCTCAGATCACCTTCAGCTGGTCGAGGAATGCAACGATCTTCTCGTGGGCGTCGCCTTCGTCGTCGACGATCTCGCCGGCCTGGCGCTCTTCGGCGGCCGTGACCTCGGTGATCTCCTGGCGGGCCGCACGTCGACCGCGGCGTCGAGGCCGAGGTCGGCGACCTTGAGCTCCTCGACCGGCTTGCTCTTGGCCGCCATGATCCCCTTGAACGAGGGGTAGCGGGGCTCGACGACGCCGGCGGTGACGGTGACGACGGCGGGCAGCGGGCACTCGACCTCGTCGTAGCCCTCCTCCGTCTGGCGCTCGACCTTGACGGTGGTGCCGTCGGTCGTGACGTTCTTGGCGAAGGTGATCGACGGGAGGCCCAGGAGCTCGGCGACCTGCACCGGCGTCGTGCCGGTGTAGCCGTCGGTGGACTCGGTGGCGGCGAGGACGAGGTCGGGGTTCGCCCGCTGGATGGCGGCCGCGAGCACCTTGGCCGTGCCAGGGCGTCCGCGCCCTTGAGGCTGTCGTCGCTCACGAGGATGCCCTTGGCGGCCCCCATGGCGAGGGCCGTGCGAAGGCCACTCATCTCGCTGTTGGGCGCCATCGACACGAGGGTGACCTCGCCGCCGCCGGCCTTGTCGACGAGCTGGAGCGCCATCTCGACGCCGTAGGCGTCGGAGTCGTCCAGGATCAACTTGCCTTCCCGCACCAGCGTGTTCGTGGCCGGGTCCAGCCTGCCCGGGCGTGGCCGGGTCAGGGATCTGCTTGACGCAGACAACGACGTTCATGGCCGTGATTCTGTCGTGTGACACGACGGCGGGACCAATCCCGCACCCTGCTACCTTCCCTGGGCATGTCCGACGAGGTGCAGCTCGTGATGCCGGCCGACCCCGAGTTCCTGCGCCTCGCTCGGGTCACCGCCATGGGCCTCGCCAGCCGTCTGTCGCTTCACGATCGACGAGGTCGACGACCTGCGCCTCGCCATCGACGAGCTGGGCTTCGGCCTCATCGGCACCCGCGGCCGTCCCGGGAGCGTCACGATGCGCTACGCCCTCCTCGACGGGGCCTCGAGGTCCGGGGGACGGGCTCCTTCGAGGACGGCGAACCGACGGCCGGACTGACCGAGCTGTCCGAGCTGATCCTCGCGGCCGTGGCCGACGAGCACGAGCTGATCCCCGACGGCGACACCCGACGTTCCGGCTGCTCAAGCGCCGCGGCGGGAGCTAGGCGGCGGGATGGCATTCGACGCCGAACGCCGCCAGGAGCTTCGGGAGCTGTTCGTCGCCTTCGCCGAGACGCGGCGACGAGCGGATGCGGGCCGAGCTGATCGAGGCCCACCTCGGCCTGGCCGAGTACCTGGCCCGCCGGTTCACCAACCGCGGCGAGCCGCTCGACGACCTCGTGCAGGTCGCGTCGGTCGGGCTGCATCAAGGCCGTCGACCGCTTCGAGCCCGAGCGGGGCCTCGAGTTCTCCACCTACGCCACCCACACGATCGTCGGCGAGCTGAAGCGCCACTTCCGTGACAAGGGCTGGGCCGTGCGCGTCCCGCGCCGCATGCAGGAGCTGTACCTGCGGCTCGAGCACGCTCGTCGTCGACGCTGCAACCAGGAGCTCGGCCGCTCGCCGACGATCCCCGAGATCGCGCCAGGCGGCCGGGTGTCGGAGGAAGAGGTCCTCGAGGCGATGGAAGCGGGGCAGGCCTACCGCTTCGCCTCGCTCGACGCGCCGGTGCCGGGCGACGAGGCCGGCGATCGCTCGCCACCTCCCTCGGCGAGATGGACGACTCGATGGTCGACGCCGAGCACCGGGCCGCGCTCGAGCCCGCTGATCGCCAGGCTGCCGGCGCGCGAGCAGCGGATCCTGCACCTCCGCTTCTTCGAGGGCCTCACGCAGTCCGAGATCGCCGCTCGGCTCGGCATCAGCCAGATGCACGTCTCGCGGCTGCTTGGCCCGGAGCCTCGCCCAGCTGCGCGAAGACGCCACGGAGGACTAGCGGCCGCGCCGGTGCGGATCCTCCTGCTCGTCAACGCGTCGGCGTCCTCGGTGACCGCACGGACGCGGGTCGTCATCGCCAAGGCGCTCGCGGCCGACCACGAGGTCGAGGTGGCCGAGACGAGCCGGCGGGGCCACGCCACCCGTCTGGCGCAAGGCGCGGCGGCCGACGGCGTCGACGTGCGTCGTCGTGCTCGGGGGCGACGGCACGCTGAACGAGGCGGCCAACGGCCTCGCCGGCACGGCCACCGCCCTCGGCGTCCTGCCCGGCGGGTCGACGAACGTGTTCGCCCGGACCATCGGGATGGCCGAACGATCCCATCGAGGCCACCGAGCAGCTGCTCGCGGCGCTGGCGGCCGAGGCGGATCGAGCGAGTCGGACTCGGGTCGGCCAACGGCCGGTACTTCCTGTTCCACGTCGGCATGGGCTTCGATGCCGCCGTCGTCGAACAGGTCGAGAAGCGGTCGAGCCTCAAGCGCTACGCCGGGCACCCCTTGTTCGTCTGGGCCGGGTTCGTGACGTGGTTCCGGCACTTCGACCGCACGCGTCCGCTCGTGCACGTCCGAGCCGGCGACGTCGACCAGGGAACCGCCTACCTCGCCATCTGCCTGAACACGAACCCGTACACCTACCTGGGCAACCGACCGCTCGAACATCGCCCCGGACGCCGGGCTCGATCGGCGCCTCGTGCTCGTGAGCGTGCAGACGATGTCGCTGCTCCCGCTCCTGTCGATCATCGCGTCGGCGCTCCAGATCGGGATCCCGCTGCGACGACAGCGCAAGGTGCGCTACGCCACCGACGTGGAGACGGCGGTGGCGTCCTCCGCCGGCGTTCCGTTCCCTTATCAGGTCGACGGCGACCACCTCGGCGACACGATGCGCCTCGAGTTCCGCCACGAACCCGACGTGCTCTCCCTCGTCCTGCCCGGTTGACGGCCTCGCCCTTGGCCTCTCGGTCCGTCCCACCGGGCGGGGGACCGAGACCTCGGGCGGTGGACGGCCGCTCGGCCGGCTAGGCGAGGGCGGCGAGAGCGATGTCGGGGACGTTGGTGATGACGGCGTCGACGCCACAGCTGTTGGCCAACCACCGGATGCGGTCGGGGTCGTCGACCGTCCAGACGTTGACGGCAAGGCCCGCGTCGTGGGCGGCAGCGACGAGCTCGGGGTTGACCACCAGGTCCGGGGGGTGGAACGCGCCGTGGCCGCCGTCGACCGCCCGGCGCAGCGCCTTGGGCTGGTCCCAGCGCCCGGAGACGAGGTAGCCGGTGGCGATGCGATCGTCGAGGGCACGCACGCGATCGATCGTCGCGAGGCTGAAGCTCGACACCAGCACCGTCGCCGTCGCCCCGCGCTCGTGCACCAGGTCGACGACGGCCGCGGCCAGGTGCTCGTCCGGGTCGTGGTCCGGGTCGACCTCGACGTTCTTGATCTCGATGTTCACCACCATCCCGGCGCACGCATCGAGGGCGGCGTCGAGCAGGGGGACGTGGGCGGGCAGATCGTCGACCTGGAGGTCGACGATGCGGCGGCCGTCGGGCAGCGTCGCGTCGTGATGGATCACCAGACCGGCGTCGGCGCTGCGGCGCACGTCGAGCTCGACGCCGGCGGCGCCGAGGGCCCGCGCCTCGACGAAGGCTTCGATGGTGTTCTCCCGGCGGGCGACCGATGCGCCGCGATGAGCCCAGACGGCCGTCATCGTCCCATACGTCCCTGAACTTCTTTCAGAAGATCCTTGCCACAGCCAGGAGCAGGACTTTACCTTGTCGTCAGCGAAGTTTTCGCCTAGTCGAAACACGAGTCCTACCCGCGGGCTCTCGGCACCCTTGTGAAGCACTTCACTATCGGAACGCGCCCACATCGCACCTGGAGGCATCACCGTGGCTTTGACCTGGAGCCGGACGTTCGACTTCAACACCGAGGACTGGCGCGTGAAGGCGAGCTGTCGCAGCGTCGACCCCGACCTGTTCTTCCCCGTGGGGACGACCGGGCTGGCCCTCGATCAGATCGAACAGGCGAAGGCCGTCTGCCGGGCCTGCGCCTCGGTCGAACCGTGCCTGGAGTTCGCCCTCTCGACGAACCAGGAGAGCGGGGTGTGGGGCGCCACCTCCGAGGAGGAGCGCCGCAAGCTCCGCAAGCAGTGGGTCGCCCGCCAGCGCCGCGGCGCCATCACCGCCTGACGCAGCATCGCCCGAAGCGAACGACTCAGGGCCCGTCGGCGACGGGCGCTTGCAGGGGCACGACGAGGCGCACGAGGGCTCCGCCTTCGGGCGCCGTCGCCAGCTCGATGGTGCCACCGAGCTGGCTCGTGACCAGGCGGGAGACGATCGAGAGTCCGAGGCTGTCGCTCCGCTCGATCGAGAAGCCGTCGGGCAGCCCTTTGCCGTTGTCCTGGACGGTCACCTCGAGCGCCCGCCCGTCGTTGCGGAGCGTGAGGGCGACGATGCCCTGCGCGACGCCGACCCCGAAGTCGTCGGCCTCGTCGAAGCCGTGCTCCACGGCGTTCTGCAGGATCTCCTGGAGGACGACGGCGAGGGGCGTCGCCACCTCGGCCGGAAGTTCCCCGGCGTCGCCTTCGGCGGTGAAACCGACCGAGCGCTGCAAGGAGTGGGCGCTGTCGGAGGCGACGCGCACGAGGTCCTCGATGATCTCGTCGAACGGCACCTGCTCGACCGCCTCGCGCGAGAGGATCTCGTGCACCCGCGCGATGGCACGGATGCGGCGCTCGGCCTCCTCGAGCGCGCTCCTGCGCCTCCCTCGAGTCCATTCGGCGGGCCTGGAGGCGGAGCAGCGACGAGATCGTCTGCAGGTTGTTCTTGACCCGGTGGTGGACCTCGCGGATGGTGGCGTCCTTGCTGAGGAGCAGGCGGTCGAGCCGACGGAGCTGCGTCACGTCGCGCATCAGCACGACCGCGCCCGTGACGCCGTCGTCGTCGAGCAGCGGGAGGCATCGCAACAGCACGATGACGTCCGGGCGTCGCTCGATCTCCTCGGTGACCGGGAACAGGGTCGCGTAGGACGCGCCGCGACCGCGTTCTCCTCGATGCCCAGCTCGTCGAGTCGCATGCCTTCGGCGTTCGACGAGATGCCCATCCGGTGCAGCGCGCTCACGGCGTTGGGACTGGCGTACTCGATCCGCGTGCCGCCGTCGAGCACGAGCACGCCGTCGCCGACGCGCGGCGCCTCCTCGGCTTCGGTGGCGTCCTCGCCCCCGAAGGGGAACTCGCCCCGGACGATCATGCGGGCGAAGCGGTCGAAGGTCTCGACGTAGACGCGCTCGAGCTCACCCGGGCGGCGTCCGACCGACGGCGCGCTCTCACGGGTCAGCACGGCCAGGACCTCGCCCCGCCAGCGCACCGGGATGCACTGGATGCGGGCCCGTTCGCCCCGCGGCGTGATGGCGATCTCCCCTTCGACGATCTCCCCGAGCCGCAGCGCCCCGCGCCACCAGCGGCCGCTCGGCCTCGTCGAGGATGCGCCCGACGAGGTCCTCGCGGTGGAGGGTCTGGCTCGTCGTCGGTCGGACCTGGCCGAGCACGATGAACCGGCTCCCGGGCCCCTGGGCCACCGGCACGAGCAGCAGCAGATCGGCGAAGCACAGGTCGCTCAACATCCCCCACGCGCCGACGAGGCGCTTGAGGTGACCCAAACCGGTCGGCTCGAGGGCGGTGTGCAGGCGAGCGAGCTCGTCCAACGTCGCCATCGCTAGATCCCGACCGGCCGGCGCACGCGGTTGCGGAAGGCCACCAGCTCGGTGTAGCCGGCGTCCGCGAGGAGCGGCTTCAGGTCGTTGGTGCGATAGGCGACCTGGTCGAGGCTGTGGGCGTCCGATGCGGTGGTCACGGGGACGCCGAGCGCCCGGAACCGGGCCAGCAGCGGAGGCGCCGGATAGGCCTCCGCGCACGGCTTGCGCCACCCGGCGCTGCTCACCTCGGCCGCCACGCCGCTGTCCGCCGCCGCCTCGGCGATGCGGTCGTGGAACTCCGCCGGCGTGGCCGGCCGGCGGTCGGCCACCTTGCAGAGGTCGGGATGGGCCAGGACGTCGACGGCGCCGCGACGCCGCCAGCTCCTCGATGGCCCGCGTGTACGCGTCCCACGCCTGCTCCACGCCACGGTGGTCCCACTCCTGCTGGGCGACGCTCGACTCGATGATGTCGAAGAGCCAGGCGCCGATCCAGTGGACGCTGCCGAGCAGGACGTCGAAGGGATACCCCTCGAGGAGCGCCTGCACCTTGTCCATGCGACCCTCGTAGTAATCGACCTCGAGGCCGAGCACGACGGGCAGCCCGGCCGCCTTGGCGGCCAGCCCGGCCTCGACGTAGGCATCGAGGTCGGCGTGGTTGTGCTCCGTCCAGTAATCGGCCGCCTGCGCCCGCAAGGCCGGTGACGCCTTGGCGTCGAGATCCCACTGACCCGCCAGTGGCGCATCCGCCTGCACGAACCGGAAGAGGTGCTCGGTGATGGCGATCTCCTCGATGCCGGCCGCCTGCGCCCGTTCGCAGTAGGCAGCGAGCTCCTCCACCGTCGGCTGACGGTCCTGCTCCCCGTGCGGCCACAGGTGGAGGTGGTAGTCGAGCACCGGCGGATCGTACGGCGCTTCTCGGTCGGGAAGGAGTTGCCACGGCGCGCCACGAACTACCCAGACGCGCCTTGACCCTCCTTGACCCTGTGTCAAGCTGCGCGAGCGCTCGAAAAATCCTCAAGCAGAAACGGTGGGGCCCACCTGATGAAGTCCGCACACCCGCATCGGCTCACGGCCGGCGTCGTCGTCACGGCGCTGCTCGCCGGCCTGTGCACGTTCCTCCTGGCCGCGCCGGCTTCGGCGAACCACGAGGACTACGTGCTGCAGGTGTCGAAGGAGGTCAACTCGGTCGCCACCGGCACCGAGGTGACCCTGACGGCCCAGGTCACCCCGGTCGCCACGTCGACCGTCGTGATCCACGCCGAGCTCGAGAGCGGTCCTGCCGACACCGACGGCGTCAGCCGGTTGACGCCCGACCGGACCTGCACGATCGCAGCGGCGAGCTCGTCGTGCACCTTCAAGGTCGTGGCGTCCACCCCGGGCCAGACGATCGTGCGCGCGTGGATCGACCATGACGACGGCACGAACGCCGTGGTCGAAGCCGACCCGACGGAGTCCCGCCTCTCGGACACCCCGGGCGACTGCGCCGGCGAGGCGCTCGGTGATCAGGCATCGTGCAACGATGCCGGCGCCGGGCCGGGTTCGATCAGCGAGCCGGACTCCACGGACGTCGTGCTGATCGACTGGGTCGACCTGCCCCGCCGGCTCAGCTGCGACCCCGAGAGCGCCAAGGCGCCGCTCGACGGGGCCATCACCATCAACTGCCTCGTCCGGAACACGGCCGGCGTCGGCGTGGGTGGCATCCGCATCGACGGCGAGAACATCGACGCACCGAACGACCCGGACAGCGGCAACGGCGGCGGCGCCGACTACAACGACCTCTGCACCACCGCGCCCGACGGGACCTGCACCGGCGCCGTCCCCGGCGGCCCCCAGGAGGGCAGCGGCTCGATCTGCTTCTGGGCCGACACCGACTCCGACAACGGCGTGAGCACGCCGTCGTACGTTCCCGCCGGGTCCGAGGCGGATGGCGGCGGCTGCGCCACCGAGGCCGTCGGCGACGTCGAGTTCGACGACCTCACGGACAAGATCACCGCCGCGTGGGAGCCCCGACAGCTGACGACCATCAACGCCGAGCCGGACTTCGCACCGGCGACCACCGTCGGCGGCACGCACACCATCACGATCTCGGTGAGCGACCAGTTCGGCGCCCCGTGGGAGGCGTCGAACACCGTCGTGAAGGGCGAGCTCTTCGGCGGTTCACCGAAC
>CAVSUD010000017.1:0-67460 GCA_963731055.1 uncultured Actinomycetes bacterium
TGTATCGACTTTCGCTGGAGACATAGTTCCGGCAAAGGGAGGCAAGCCTGTTCGCGGCCCTCCAGGCAACATGCGTGTTTTGCCACATCTGATAATCTGATGTTGTGCCTGAAGTGAGTGCCACTGAAGCCGCCAGGAACTTCTCCGAGATCCTCGACGCGGTCGAGCACCGCGGCGAGCACTTCACCGTCGTCCGGCGTGGCCGTCCGATCGCGCACCTCGAGCCGGCCAAGCCTGGCCTGGGCGCCGATGCGAAGGCCTTGCTCCGACGACACCGGCGTGATTCGAGCTGGTTGGAGGAGCTTTCGTCCCTCCGTCAGTTGGTCGAGATCGAGGATCGATCCTGACCCGGCTCTTGCTCGACACGACGTTCCTCATCGACGCCGACCGCTCTGGTGACGCGCTCGATGAGGTGATCGCGGATGCGGATGACGTCGCCATCGCGGCGGTCACGATCGCCGAGCTGAGGGTTGGTGCGCTGCTCGGAACACGGAAGAAGGCGGCAGCGAGGCTCGCGTTCGTCGAGGACGTGCTGGCGGCGATCCCCGTGATCGCCTACGACGTTGCGGTGGCTGAGACTCATGCGCGCTTGCTCGTGGAGGTACGCCGCCATGGCACGCCGCGTGGAGCGCACGATCTGTTGATCGCTGCGACCGCCGTGGCATCTCGTCGGACGGTCATCACCGCGGACGCCACGGCGTTCGCCGGCCTGCCCGGCCTCGAGGTCCGGCGACACCGGTGAGGGGCCGATCTGGAGCCTTCCGATAAGTCATAGGAAGACGAACGTCTACCGCCTTACGCTGGAGTAGCGCCACAGGCGCCAAATGGCGCTATTTTGTGGACCGTGCCCAGCATCCAGGTCAAGGACGTGCCTGACGAGGTCCACGCCACGCTTCGCAAGCGGGCGGCGGCGGCCCGCATGTCCCTGCAGGAGTACCTCCTCGCTCACCTCGTCGCCGAGGCGACCCAGCCCACCCTGGAGGAGGTGCTCGAACGGGCGGGTCAACGTGCGGGTGGTCGGGTGACGACGCGTGATGCCGTCAAGGCCGTTCGCGCCGATCGCGACAGCCGTTGATCGTCGTGGACGCGAGCGTGCTCGTGACGGCGCTCGCCGATGATGGCCCGGATGGCGACAGACACCGAGGCCGGCTCGCCGGTGAGCGGCTGGCGGCGCCCCACCTCATCGATGTCGAGGTGACCTCTGCGTGGCGCCGGCTAGCAGTTTCCGGACGGCTCGACGAACGTCGAGCGGCATTCGCACGCGCCGACCTTCGTTCGCTGCCGATCGACCGGGTGCCCCACGCAGCGCTGCTGGAGCGCTGCTGGGAGCTCCGGGCGAACATCACCACCTACGACGCCGCGTACGTGGCGCTCGCCGAACTGCTCGGCGCTCCGTTGGTGACGCTCGACGCCCGGCTCTCGGGAGCACCAGGTCCGACGTGCACCATCGAAGTCGTGCAGTGAGCGCGACGCCGCCGCGTTCGCCGACGAAGACATGCGATCGACCTCGAGAGCGGTTTCCAGCGGAGCGGGCGATACGAACGTGTACAGGTTTTCTTTGGAGACGTAGCTCTCCGAGAGTCGCAAGCCAAGGTCGGCGACCAGCGGCGACATCGACCAGGTTCTCCCCTGAGCGGAGGCTTTCGGCACTTGCGCCGAGATCGCTGTGCTTGCATCATGTAAGCATGACCAATGTGCTGGTGCGAGACATCCCCGATGAGGTTCATGCCGCGCTGCAGCGGCGGGCAGAGCAGCGTGGCCAATCTCTCCAGCAGTACCTCGCAGGAGAACTCGCTCGCCTCGCAGAGCGTCCGAGCGTGGACGAGTTGTTCGCCCGAGTGTCGCGTCGTCGTGGCGGGAAGGTCGGCCTGGAACAGGCAGCGCGGGACCTCGCCGATGAGCGATCGGGTCATTGATCGTCGTTGATGCATCGGTCCTCGTCAACGCACTCGCCGACGATGGCGCCGACGGCCGCAAGGCCCGAGACCGACTGAGGCGCGAACTCGACCTCATCGCGCCGGACCTGGTGGACGTCGAGACCGTGTCGGTGCTTCGACGACGCTGGCTGGCCGGAACCGTCACGGAGCGGCGGTTCTCGACCGCGATCGACGATCTCGAAGACCTCGACCTCACCCGGTTCCCCACGTTGCCACTGATGCGTCGGGCCTACGAGCTTCGATCCAACGTGACGTCGTACGACGCAACGTACGTGGCATTGGCGGAGCAACTGGGATGCGCGCTCGTAACGGCGGACGCCCGACTCGCTGCTGCGCCCGGGATCCTCTGTCCCGTCGAGCTGGTTCTGCCGTGATCCAGCACGTCTTCCGATAACTCGACGGAAGACCAACGTGTACAGATTCACGCTCTGATCTGTACAACGCGGGTGCTACGATTGCGACATGGAAGTCGCGATCAGCGAACTGCGCGCCCATCTCAAGACGTTCATCGATCGCGCCAAAGCAGGTGAGCGGATCGTCGTCACCGACCGGGGTCAGCCGGTGGCCCGCCTGGGCCCAGCCGAGGAGGAGAGCCTGCTCGACCAGCTCGAACGCGAGGGCGTGTTGACGCGGGCGAAGACCGAGAAGCGACCGATCGCCCGGAAGGGCCAAGGCGTGACGGCCACCGGGCCGGTAGCTGACCTCGTGAGCGAGATGCGTCGGGATCGTGACGAGCGCGTTCTGGGATAGCAGCGCGTTCGTCAAGCTGCTCATCGAGGAGCCCGGCCGTGATCTCGCGGTCGATGCGTGGAACGATGCCGACCGCAACATTGCGTCGAGACTTGCCATCCCGGAGGTGAGTGCAGCGCTCGCGGCAGCCTGGCGATCGGGCCGCATGGATGAGCGGTCCGATCGCGAGGTTCGGCGCCGTTGGGCGCAGCACGTCGGTTCGGTCGAGCTCGTCGAGCTTTCGGCCGCCGTCGGCGACCGAGCTGCCTCTCTCGCCGTCGAGCACACGCTGAGCGGCGCCGATGCGGTGCACCTGGCGTCCGCACTGTTGCTCTCGAACGTCGACCCGGTGCTGATCACCTGGGATCGTCGCCTCGCTGCGGCTGCGGCCTTGGTGGGCCTGTCGGTGGCGCCCAGCGACCTCTGACTTCGCTCGCCAAACCAACGTTTACCGGTACGCGTCGGAGTAGCTCGAGGCGGAGCCCGCGTTGTTCGAGTGCTGGGTTTCGTGGTCCCTTCTGGCGGCCGAAAAGGCCCTCGATGGCGCTTCGAGCGACCAGAAGGGACCACGAAACCGCTCGCGGCCCGTCGTCCCCCGCGACAGGCCTGCCGTTGTCGCCTGCCGTTGTCGCCGCGTCCTCGTGTCGCGCGACCGCCATCGCGATCGCAGAGCGACGGTCGTGCTTCCGCCACCGAGGGGGGCTACTCCTCGATGAAGATGCACTCTCCGGGGCATTCCTCGGCCGACTCGACGACGCTGTCGAGGAGGGCGTCGGGGATGCGGGCGAGGCCCTGAAGTCCGTCGGGCGTCTCCGGCGTCGAGCCGTCGAAGATCCTGGTCGTGCCGAAGTGCTTGGCCTCCTCCTTCACGATCCAGAGGCCGTTGCCGTTCGGGTTCGCCATGAAGACCTCCCCCGTGATCTCCTCGCAGATGCCGTCACCGGTGCAGAGGTCCGGGTCGATCCAGACGTTCATGTCTCCTCCATCCCCTCAGCCTGCCAGAGTCGGTGGCCCACCCCGCCCAAGGTCAGGCGGGGATGACGACGTGGACCTCGCCGAGGATGATCAGCAGGTCGTCGGCGCCCTCGTCGAACACCTCGACGCGGACGAAGGCGCCCCCGTCGGCCTGGGGCATGACCTCGGGAACGGCCCGGAACGGGCCGACGAGGCCGGGCGCGAGGTAGCGCAGCAGGGCGCTCGTCGTCTTGGCCGAACCGAACTGGCGCGCCGCGGCGCCGGCGGCGGCGTCACCGACGAGGGAGAAGGCGACACCGCCGTGCAGCCCGCCGAAGCCGTTGCGGCTGCCCGGCGTCAGCGGCATCGTCCAGGCGGGCTCGCGGTCGGGGCCCTCGACCACGCGGAGATCCAGGCTGTCGTGCAGCCGGCCCGGCAGGGTGCACTCGCCGTTGAAGCGGCTCATCCAGGCCTTCCGCATGGCCTCGACCATCTCGGGCGGCACATCGGTCTCGCCCCCGGGTCCGGGCGAGATCCGGATCTGCTGGCAGCTGTAGGCGACCCGCACCCCGAGGTCGTCGTGCACGTCGATGTGCACCACTGCCGATCGGCCGCCGCGGCGGGCGACGCGGGCGTCGACCAGCAACTTGGCGCCCCTCGGCCGGTCGATGCGGTGGACGCTGATGTCGGCATGGAGGAAGCGCCCGTGCACGCCGGCCTGGGAGCAGGCCATGTCGAGGAAGACCCCGAGCACCCCGAAGTCGACGTGGCCGTCGTCGTCGAGGAGCGGCGGGGCGAGGTGCAGGTGCATCCCGGAGCCGCACGGATCGCCCACATCCGACGCGTGGATGCCCAGCTGGCCGAGCACGTGCCCGGCCATCGGGTGCGACCGTTCGTCCTGGGCGGCGTCGTCGTCCTCGCGGCTCACGGGCGGGGCAGGTTAGTCAGCGGCGCGGCGGTCACCGGAGTTGGCCGCGGCCGCGGTCGCGATGGGAGAATGGCGCGTGACCGACAGCATCGAACACGTCGACGTCGTGGTCGTCGGAGCCGGGATCTCCGGCATCGGCGCCGCCTACCACCTGACCACCGAGTGCCCCGACAAGTCGTTCGTCGTGCTCGACGCCCTCGACAGCTTCGGTGGGACGTGGTGGACGCACAAGTACCCGGGCGTGCGATCCGACAGCGACCTGTTCACGTTCGGTTACCGCTTCAAGCCGTGGAAGGGTGCGCCGCTGGCGAGCTCCGAGGAGATCCTCAAGTACCTCGGCGAGGTCATCGAGGAGAACGGGCTCGACGCGCACATCCGCTACCGCCACCGGATCACGTCGGCGGCGTGGTCGACCGACGACCGCCGCTGGACCGTCGAGGCCACCCGCACCGAGACCGGCGAGACGGTCACGTTCACGACGAACTTCCTGTGGATGTGCCAGGGCTACTACAGCCACGCGACGGGCTACACGCCCGAGTGGGAGGGGCTGTCGAGAGCTTCGAGGGCCGGGTGGTGCACCCGCAGACCTGGCCCGACGACCTCGACCTCGCCGGCAAGCAGGTCGTGGTGATCGGCTCCGGCGCCACCGCCGCCACGCTCATCCCCGCCATCGCCGGCTCGATGCGGCCACGTCACGATGCTGCAGCGCTCGCCGACGTTCTTCTTCGTCCGTCCCAACACCAACGAGCTGGCGGACACGCTGCGCTCGCTCGACATCCCCGACGAGTGGACCCACGAGATCGTCCGTCGGAAGATCCTCCAGGACGGCGACGCCATCACGAAGCTGTCGCTTCGAGGCGCCGGAGATGCTGCGGGAGTTCCTGCTCGGCGCCATCCGCCCTCTGCTGCCCGAGGGGTTCGACGTCGACAAGCACTTCAGCCCGACCTACCGGCCGTGGCAGCAGCGCATCGCCGTGCTTCCCGACGGCGATCTGTTCACGGCGGTCCACGACGGCCATGCGTCCGTCGTCACCGACCAGATCGAGCGGTTCACACCGACCGGGATCCAATTGGCATCGGGCGAGTCGCTCGAGGCCGACGTGGTCATCACCGCCACGGGCTTCGACCTCAGCGTGCTCGGCGACATCGCCTTCACGATCGACGACGAGCCGCTCGACGCCGCCGACGCCGTGACCTACCGGGGGATCATGTTCACCGGCGTGCCCAACCTGGCCACGGTCTTCGGGTACTTCCGATCGAGCTGGACGCTGCGGGCCGACCTCATCAGCGACTTCGTGTGCCGCCTGCTCCGCCACATGGAGGGCAAGGGCGCCACGATGGTCGTGCCCGCGCTCCGCGACGACGAGGCCGCCATGGCGCTCGGGCCGTGGGTCGACCCGGAGAACTTCAACCCCGGGTACCTGCAGCGCTCCATGCACCTGATGCCGAAGCAGGGCGATCGCGAGCCGTGGCAGCTGCTGCACGACTACACGACCGAGCGGGATGTCCTCCCGGCGGCCGACCTCGACGACGGCACGCTGCTCTTCAAGTAGGTCGCGGCCCGTCCCTCACCCGACGAGGGGCGTCGAGAAGCTGAGGATCGTGCCGACGCCGTCGTCGGGGAGGAGGTGCACGACCATGTCGTCCCCGACGACCTCGGCGAAGAGCGGGTTCTGGGTGGCGGCGCGCCCGGTCGCCGGGGAGTACCAGGGGAACGGGACCTCGCGGACGACGGCCAGGTCGGCCCCGCGGAGCAGGCCGAGGCCGCCGAGGGAGGAAGGGCCGGCGGCCATCGTCACCGTGGCGACGCCGCCGCACAGGACCAGATCGTCGCGGAGCCACTGGCCGTCCTGATGGTCGACGAACTGACCCGGGTTCCGCACCTCGGTCAGGACCCGGCCGTCGACGGACCAGCGGAGGAAGCGGCGCGAGCCCCACGTCCATCCGACGAGATCGCCGTCGGGGCCGAGCCGGACGATGGCGCCGACGTGGTCGTCGTGGGCGAACACGACCTCGGGGCGGGACCCGCCGTCGGGCACGAGCCGCTCGACGATGGCGGTCGATCTCGGCCGGTACTCGGCGCTCGGCACCCACAGCGCCTCGCCGTCGAAGTCCATCCCGCCGGGGTGGAAGCGGACGTCGTCGCCGACGGGAACCCGGTCGAGCTCGGCGCCGTCGGTGTCGACGACCAGCACCCAGCCCTTCGTCGAAGCGAGGTCGACGGTGGAGATCCACCAGGCCGCCCCGATCCGCACCATGCCTTGAGGATGGTGCGCGTCGAAGCGCAACCGCACCTCCCCGACGGGCGTCCACCGCGTCGCCCGCGTCAGGCGGGCGGCGGTCGTGGCCAGATCGCTCGGGGGCACGGCGCCACCGTAGGAGGCCGGGGGTTCCGGCCTCCTGTGGGCGGGGAGGAAGGCAGCGATGCCCGTCGTCGACCAGGACCTCGAGCGCGCCCCTCGCCGACGTGCGCGACGCGCTGGCGGCACTGCGCTTCGACCTGGACACGCCGGCCGCCCCGGAGGCCCGACGGCGCCGTGACGGGGCGGTGCACCAGATCGACGACTACCTCCTGCCGAGGCTTCGATCGCTTGACGCGCCGCTGCTGGCCGTGGTCGGCGGCTCGACCGGCGCCGGCAAGTCCACGTTGGTCAACAGCCTCGTCGGCACCCGGGTGACGACGCCCGGCGTGCTGCGGCCGACGACCCGGGCCCCCGTGCTGATCTGTCATCCGACCGACCGCCGATGGTTCGAGGACGGGCGGGTCCTCCCCGGCCTGGCCCGCACCACCGGGGCCGAGGCGGGCGCGGGCACCGTCCACCTCGTCGAGTCCGACGGGCTCCCGCCGGGCCTCGCGCTGATCGACGCGCCGGACATCGACTCCGTCGTCACCGCCAACCGGGAGCTGTCGGCGCAGCTGCTGGCGGCCGCCGACCTGTGGCTGTTCGTCACGACGGCGGCCCGTTACGCCGACGCCGTGCCGTGGGACCTGCTCGACGAGGCCAGTCGGCGCAGTGCCGCCGTCGCCGTGATCCTCGACCGGGTGCCACCGGAGGCGGTCGGCGAGGTGAGCGACGACCTCGCTCGCCTTCTGGCCGAGCACGGACTTCCGCACGCGCTCCTCCACACGATCGTGGAGGGACCGCTGGAGGACGGGTTCCTGCCGGACGCGGAGGCTGCGCCCGTCCGGACCTGGCTCCTCGCCCTCGGCCGCGACGCCGAGGCGCGCGCCGAGGTCATCCGGGCCACCCTCGCCGGCGCCCTCGCCGAGCTCGACCGCCACGTGGCCTCCCTGGCCTCGGCGGTGACCGAGCAGGAGCGGGCGGCCGAGGGCCTCCGGGAGGCGGTGGCCGACGCCTACGAGGGGGCGCAGCGCGACCTCGACGAGGCCGTGCAGGCGGGGACGTTGCTGCGCGGTGAGGTGCTCGACCGGTGGCAGGAGTTCGTCGGCACGGGCGAGCTGATGCGGACGGTCCAGGCCCGCGTCGGCCTCGTGCGTGACCGCCTGTGGTCGGCGATCAGCGGCCGCCCGTCGTCGAGCGCCGGTGTGCAGGAGGCGGTCGAGAACGGCGTGGCCGCCCTCGTGCACGACGCCGCCGATCGGGCGGCGGGACGGACCGTGGCGGCCTGGCGCCAGCAGCCGAGCGGCCGCGCCCTCGTCGCCGGGCCACGAGCGCGAGCTGACGCGAACATCGCCGGCGATGCTCGGCCGTCTGCCCGAGGAGGTGCGCCAGTGGCAGGGGAGCGTGCTCGAGCTCGTGCGGCAGCAGGGCGCCGGCAAGCGGACGAGCGCCCGGATCGCGTCGTACACCCTCAACGGCGCGGGCCTGGCAGTGATGCTCGCCGTCTTCGCCCACACCGGCGGCCTCACCGGCGCCGAGCTCGCGGTCGCCGGCGGCACCTAGCGCCGCCAGCCAGAAGCTCATCGAGGCGGTGTTCGGCGACCAGGCCGTCCGGGAGCTGGCCCGCAACGCCCGGACCGAGCTCCTGCCGGAGGACGGGCGCGCTGCTGGCGGCCGAGGCCGACCGGTTCCACGTCTGGTGGACGGGGCCGGGGCGAAGGGGCAGCGCGGCCCTGTTGCGCGAGGCCATGGACCGTTGGCGTTCGGCTCGGGACCGGGCCCGGCACGTCGCCGTGATCGGCCGTCGCCGCGGTCACGGCCCTTCGCTCGACGAGCGCCTCGAGGCCCTGCAGGAGGCGATCGACGCCGGCGCCGGCGTGGTCGAACCGGGATCGGTCGCCGGTCGCCGGAGCGTTGGTCCGCCGCGCCGGCGAACGCCTCGGCCACGGCCTCGACCACACCGTCGTCGCCCTGGCCGGGGCCACCGGCAGCGGCAAGTCCTCGCTCTTCAACGCGTTGGCCGGCGACGACCTCTCGACGGTCGGCGTGCGGCGCCCGACGACGTCCACCACGTCGGCCTGCACGTGGGGGGCGGACGCCGGCCCGCTGCTCGACTGGCTGGCGCGTGCGAGCGCCGCCATCGCCTGGCCGAGGGCGCCGGCGACCCCCGCCTCGACGGCCTCGTGCTCCTCGACCTGCCGGATCACGACTCCACCGCCGCCGCCCATCGCCGTGAGGTCGACCGGGTGGTCGGCGTCGCCGACGTCGTCGTCTGGGTCCTCGATCCGCAGAAGTACGCCGACCGGGCCGTCCACGAGCGGTACCTCCAGCCCCTGGCCGGGCACCAGGGCGTGCTGCTGGTGGCGCTGCACCAGGCCGACCGGCTCACCCCCAGGGAGCTCGACGCCTGTCGCACCGACCTGCGCCGCCTGCTCGCGTCCGACGGGCTCTCCGACGTCGCCCTGGTGACGACATCGGTCCGTGCCGAGGGCGGGGTGGAGCCGCTTCGGGAGGCGCTCGGTGAACGGGTCCGCGCCCGGAAGGTGGCGATCGAGCGGCTCGAGGCCGACGTCGCAGCGGCGGCGTCCGCACTCGGCCGGAGCTGCGCCTCCGGCGCGGGGGAGGGACGCGGGCGAGGTCCGAAGCCGACCCCGTCGGTCGGCGACCGCACGCTGCGCGCGTCGCTGTCGTCGGCGCTCGCCGAGGTTGCGGGGGTGGACACGGTCACGTCGGCGGTCGCCGCTTCGTACCGCGGCCGGGCCGTCGCCCGCACGGGCTGGCCCGTCACCCGGTGGGCCCGGCGCCTGCGGCCGGACCCGCTCCGCCGGCTCCACCTCGGCCGCGGCGAAGGCGGTGGCGGTCGAACCTCGTTGCCGACGACCTCGCCCCTGGTCACGGCCCGCCTCGGGACGGCCGTGCGGGCGCTGGTGGACGACGCCGCCCGCGACCTCCCCCAGCCCTGGGTCGACGCCCTGACCGCCGAGGTCGACGACCGGTCCGCCGCGGCTCGCCGACCGCCTCGACGCGGCCGTGGCCTCCACCGATCTGGGCTCGGCCCGGACCCCTCGGTGGTGGCGCGCCGTGGGGTTCCTCCAAGGACTGCTGCTGGTGCTGGCCGTCGTCGGCGCCGTGTGGCTGGCCGCCCTCGCCGTGCTCGCCTACCTCCGTCTCGGGCCCCCCGACCCGCCCGACACCGGCTCGTTCCACCTGCCGCTGCCGACGGCGTTGCTGGTCGGCGGCCTCCTCGGCGGCCTCCTCGTTGCGGCTTTGGCCCGCCCCTTCGCCGCGGCCGGGGCCCGCCGGCGAGCCCGTTCCTCCCGCCGGCGCCTCGACGTCGGCATCCGCGAGGTCGCCGAGGTCGAGCTCGTGGCCCCCCTCGAGGGCCTGCTCCAGCGCCACGAACGCCTCTGCGCCGCGGTCACCCTCGCTGCGGCGCCCTGATCGTCGACGCGCGCAAGCGCGGCACCGGCGCGGCCATCCTCGACCGCCCTTGGGTCAGAATCCGACCACCTTGTCGACGCTCGTCCCTCCTTTCGCACCCCCGGCGGATCGCACCGCCCCGATGGTGCGAGCGCGACGCGTTCGACGTCAGGCCGCCACCGCCATCGCCCTGGCCGGTGCCCTGAACCTCGTCTCGGCGATCACCCCGCCGTTGGAGACTCGTCTCGGCGTCGTCGTGCGGCTCGTTCCGCTGGCCGTGCCGCAGACCGCCTCGGCCCTCGTGGTGCTGGCGGGACTCGCCCTGGCGGCGCTGGCTCGCGGCGTGCGTCGGGGCCAGCGACGGGCCCACACCGTCGCGGTGGCGCTGCTCGTCACGTCGGCGCTCCTCCATCTGATCAAGGCCGTCGACCTCGAGGAAGCTGCGGTCGCAGCGGCGGTTGCGGCGTTCCTCCTCGTCCACCGACGCCACTTCACCGCACGCGGCCACGAGCGCCTGGTCCACGTTCCCGCCGCCGTCGTCGCATCGGTGGTGGCGCTGGCCTTCGCTGCGTTCCACCGCCTCGTGCTTCCGCACCGGATGGACGAGCTCTTCGAACCCGTGGGTTTCGCCATCGGGGCGGGGGCGGTCGGGACCGTGCTCTGGTCGTTGATCCGACCGGCGGCCCGTCCGGGTGGTGCGGCGGACGACCGCGAGCGGGCCCGCGCCATCGTGGGCCGCCTGCGGGGCCGGCACCCTCGACTACTTCGCCCTGCGCGACGACAAGGAGCTGTTCTTCTGCGGGCGCGACCGTCGTGGCCTACGCCGTGCACCACGGGGTCTGCCTCGGTGTCGCCCGACCCGATCGGGCCCGACTGGCGAGCGGGCGGACGCCTGGGCGGCGTTCCGCCGCTTCGCCGACGACCACGGCTGGTCGGTCGCCGTGCTCGGCGCCGGCGAGGCGTGGCTGCCGACACTACCGCGCCCGGGGCATGCACCACCTCTACGTCGGCGACGAGGCCGTGGTCGACGTGCGCCGCTTCACCCTCGACGGCGGCCGCAACAAGGCGCTGCGCCAGGCCGTGAACCGCATCGCCAAGTACGGCTACACGATCGAGCTTCCACGACCCGGCCGACGGCCAGCCGCCGGAGCTCGCAGGCGGCGCTGCGCGGGCCGTGATGGGCAAGAGCCGGCGGGGCGACGTCGAGCGCGGCTTCTCGATGACGCTCGGCCGCATCTTCGACCCGACGGACACCGGCCTGCTGCTCGCCGGTGGCGCACGGCGCCGGACGGGCGCGCCGGTCGCCTTCTGCCAGTACGTCCCGGCCGCCGGGATCGACGGCTACTCGCTCGACCTCATGCGGCGGGACGACGGCGACCACCCGAACGGGCTCCTCGACTTCGTGGTCGTGCGAGACCATCCGACACCTGCGGCCGAACAGGGCGCGAGGGGCTCGGCCTCAACTTCGCCACCATGCGGGCCGTGCTGGCCGGCGAGACCGGGGCGGGCATCGTCGCCGCGGATCGAGCGCTGGGCCCTGCCGCGCGCTGTCGAGCTCGATGCAGATCGAGTCGCTGTGGCGCTTCAACGCCAAGTTCGACCCCGACTGGCGCCCCGGTACGTCGTGTACGACGCGCCCGGAGCACCTCGTGCCGGTGGCCTTCGCCGTCGCCCGGGCGGAGTCGTTCTGGGAGCTGCCGGTCGATCGGCCGCTTCCTCGTCCCGAAGGTGGCCGGGCATGGCGCGGCGACCGCGGACGTTGCACCCCCTGATGACTGCCGCTGACCCCGTCCTCTCCGTCCTCGACCTCGCACCGGTCGTGCCGGCGGCACGCGCCGGCGGAGGCCCTGCGCCAACTCGCTCGAGCTGGCCCAGCACGCCGAGCGCCTCGGCTACCACCGCTACTGGGTGGCCGAGCACCACAACATGCCCGGCATCGCCAGCTCGTCGCCGCCCGTGCTGATCGCCCACCTCGCCGCCGGCACCTCGACGATCCGGCTCGGCTCCGGCGGCGTGATGCTGCCCAACCACTCGCCGCTGGTCGTCGCCGAGCAGTTCGGCATGCTCGAGGCGCTGCACCCGGGCCGCATCGACCTCGGCATCGGCCGGGCGCCGGGCACCGACCCGGTCACCGCCGCCGCGCTGCGGCGCTCGGCCGACGGGCATCGGCGGCCGACGACTTCCCCGCAGCAGCTCGGCGAGCTGCTCGCCTTCTTCGACGGCACGTTCCCCGAGGACCACCCGTACCGCCAGATCACCGCCGTGCCCGGCCGCGGGCTACCAGCCCGGCATCTGGCTGCTCGGGTCGAGCGACTACAGCGCCCAGCGTGGCCGGGCATGCTCGGCCTGCCGTTCTCCTTCGCCCACCACTTCAGCGCCGCGCAACACGCTCGCCGGCGCTGCACGCCTACCGCGCCGCCTTCCGGCCGTCGGAGGTGCTGGACGAGCGCCGTACGTGATGCTCGGCGTGTCGGTGATCGTCGGGGACGACGACGACCACGCGGACTGGCTGGCCGGGCCGTCACGCCTGTCGATGGTCCGGCGCCGCACGGGTCAACCGGCGCCGGCTGATCTGCGCCCGAAGACGCCGGCGAGTACCAGTACACGCCCATGGAGCGCGAGGTCCTGCGCGGGGTCGCCGCCGAGTCGTCCTCGATCGTGGGCGGACCCGACAAGGTGCGCCGCGAGCTGCTCGACCTCGCCCGGTCGACCGCGGCCGACGAGGTGATGGTGCTGACGTCGACGTACGACCAGAAGGACCGGTTGTCGTCGTACGAGCGGCTGATGGAGCTCATGGGCGACGACGGGCCGCCTCGAACGACCTGACCAGCTCCGGGACGAGGGCGAAGCGCCGGCGCAGCTGCGGCATCGTCTCGTCGAGCACCTCGCCCTGGAACCGCAACAGGCTCGGGTCGGCGCTTCCCTCGACGCAGCTACGGGCGCAGTGGTCGGCGAAGACCACGAGGCCCCGGATCCAGAGGCTGCACCAGTGCGGCCCGATCGGCGGCAGTTCCCGCTCCTCGGCATAGCCGGCGAGCAAGCGCTCCAGCCCCTCGGCGTCGAGCGCCGCACCGGCGCGGCCGAGGTTGTCGAGGGCGGTGCGACCGAGCTCGTTTCCCGCCGCGATCGGGCCGGCGTCCTCCCAGTCGATGAGCACCGGCGTCCCGTTCTGGTCGAGCACGTTCTGGGACGTCGAGGTCGCGGTGGCCGAGCACGAGCGGGTCGTCGCCGCCCGCATCGGCGTCCCACCCGTCGACGATCGCGACGGCGGCCGCCAGGTCGGCCGCCCCGTCCCCGATGGCATCCGCCCACGCCAGGCCCTGGCGACGGGCGGCGGCGGCGACGGCGCGCCACTCCTCCTCCGTCGGCCGGACGTCGAGGGTGTCGCCGGGAAGGGGCGTCGGATCGTCGCCGTCGAGCCCGTGCAGGCGGGCCAGCGATGTGCCGAGCCGGCGGTACAGCGAGGGCGGGCTCCGGTCGAGGCCGACGGGATCGGCCGCCACCCACTCGTGCACCAGCACGGGCTCGTCGACGCCTTCGAAGCGCACGGCGGCCCGGCCCGTGATCGGGTCGGCGACCGGTGCCGCGAGCGCCACGCCGGCCCCGGCGGCGGCCCGTTCGAGGGCGAAGACCCGCTCGCAGCGCTCGAGAAGGGCCGGCTTGGGGGCCATGAGGTGGACGGCGAACTCGCCCCGGTCCGTCCGCACCCGCCACAGCGAGTTGGCCCCGCCGTGGCGCGCTCCGGTGCGGCGACGACCGTCCCGAGCCGGAAGCGGGCCGCCGCCTGCGCCGGCAGGTCCGGGGGCGTGGTCAGCGGGAGTACGTGAGGGGGGCGGCGTACGGCGCCGCCCTGGAACGGCCGGCCCCGCCGCGACGTCCACCGCCACTGCAGGGAGATGCGAGGGTCGACCCGCTGGCGCCCGATGTAGGCGACCGAGTGCTGCCAGTCGGCCTGGCAGCGGCCGCCCATCACGATGAGGTCGCCGTGGCCGGGGGTGAGATCGTGGGTGGCGCCCCGGCCCGGCGTGTCGTCGATTCCGGATCGGAACTTCGACGACCACGGACGCAGCAGCCACGGCCGCGTCGCCCCGAGGGTGAGGATCGGGATCAGCGTGTCGTCGAGGTACTTCATGTCCGTGTCGCGATGGAAAGCCTGCCCGTCCCGGCCGTCGCGGTACTGCATCATCCCGAAGCCGCGGAACTCGACCTTGTAGCGCCGCTGGATCGTCTTGTGGACGGTCGCCAGCGCCGGGTGGGGGAGCGGCCGCCCGTAGGTCCACATCGAGCCGAGGCGCTTCTCCTCGACCCAGTGGTCGTACTTGAACAGGCGGCTCGACTGCCACGCCACGTCCTGGTGCAGGGCGTCGTAGAGGTGGTCGGCCCCTTGAAGCCAGCCCCGGCAGATGTCGACCCACGACGTCTCGTCGAGTTGGACCCGCTCGAAGACCGGCTCGGCGACCGGGGCGATGTCGACCACCGCCCCAGTCTGCCAGCCGTCCTGTTGCTGCTTCTGTTACCCGTTCTTGGGGAGCTCCGTGAACGGGGCGGTCTTGTCGTTGTTCGGCTCCTTGGGGAGGCCGAGCACCCGCTCGCCGATGATGTTGCGCTGGATCTGGTCGGTGCCGCCGTAGATCGGCGGGGCCTGGGCGAACAGCGCCGTGCTCGGTGATCATCGGCGAGGAACGGGTTGCCGGTGGCCTCGTCGAGCGCCTCCTGCTGCTCGGTCGTGTAGGCGTGGAGCATGCCGCACGGCGCCGAGGATGCGCAGGCCGAGGTCGCGCGGCAGGCGCGACGATGTCGCTCATCGAGAGCTTGGAGATGTTGCCATGCCGGGGATGTCCGGCCTGCCGGCCTGCGCAGCGCCTTGAGCCGCAGGTTGTTGTAGCGGCCGATCTCGCCCAGCGTGTGCAGCTGCATCAGGTCCTGGCGGATCGTCGGGTCGTCGATCTTGCCGTTGCCCTTGGCCAGCTCGGCGAGCAGGCCGGCGCTGCCGCCGAGCACCCGGCCATGCCGCCGCCGCCCCGCGGCGCCGCCGCGCCGCCGCCGCGGCCGCCGGCACGAAGTCGCCGGCCCGCTTGTCGAGGTGCCCGGCGACGGTGCCCGGGCTGCGCCGAGCCGCCGGCCGCCGAGCCGCCGCCGGCGCCGAGGCCGGCCCGCTCGAAGGCGAGCGTGGTGTTGGCCACGGCCCAGCCGTTGTTGAGGCCGCCGATGAGCGCGTCGTCGTGGACGCGGGCGTCGGCGAGGAACACCTCGTTGAACATGGCGTGGCCGGTCATCTCGCGGAGCGGGCGCACCTCGACGCCGGGCTGGTGCATGTCGATGGCGAAGTAGGTGATGCCCTGGTGCTTGGGCACGTCGGGGTTGGTGCGGGCGATGAGCATGCCGAGGTCGGCGATCTGGCCGCCCGAGGTCCACACCTTCTGGCCGTTGACGATCCACTCGTCGCCGTCCTTGACGGCCTTGGTCGTGAGGCCGGCGAGGTCGGAGCCGGCGCCGGGCTCGCTGAACAGCTGGCACCAGGCCTGCTGGCCGGTGACGATGTCGCGGACGTACGTGTCGATCTGCTCCTGCGTGCCGTGGGTGGCGATGGTCGGCGCGGCGAGCAGCAGGCCGAGGCCGCCCGGCGCGCCGAGGGCGCCGTACTCGGCGATCGTCTGCTGGACCCGGACGCCGTCGGCGCGGGACAGGCCCTGGCCGTAGGCGTTCGTCGGGCAGGGCGGGCGCGGCCCAGCCGGCGAGGCCGAGGCGCTCCCACCACTCGGCGACGGTGAGGTCGGGGTCCCAGTTGTCGTCGAGCCAGTCCTTCAGCTCGGTGATGACGTCGGTGGCGGTGTCCGTCACGGGGGCTCCTTCGGGGAGTTCGCAGTTCTGCACCCATGCTCCCGAAAACTTGACCGGTTGGTCAAGTTGGGGAGGCGGCAGACTCCCAGCCATGGGTGCACCGACCAGCTCCGGCCACGCCGACGACGCGCAACTGGGCCCGCCGGAGACGGTGGAGGTGGCGGAGGGGATCTTCGCCTACGTCCAGCCGGACGGGAGCTGGTGGATCAACAACACCGGCTTCCTCGTGGACACCGACCGGGTCGTCGCCGTCGACACCTGTTCCACCGAACGCCGCACGCGGAGCTTCCTCGAGGCCATCGCCGTCGTCACGCCCCATCCCGTCCGTACGCTCGTCAACACCCACCACCACGGCGATCACACGAACGGCAACTCCCTCGTCGCGGACGGGGCCACGATCATCGGCCACCACGTCACCCGCGAGGAGGTGCTGGCCACCCGGATCGGCGGCCTCGACGCCATCTTCGGCCCGGTCGAGTGGGGGGACCTCGTTCCCGCACCGCCGACGGTGACGTTCTCCGACCGTCTCGACGTGCACGTCGCCGGCCGCACCGTCGAGCTCCACCACTTCCCCGACCCGGCCCACACCCGGTCCGACGTCGCCGCCTGGCTCCCGTCCGAACGGCTGCTCTTCGCCGGCGACCTCGTGTTCAACGGCGGCACCCCGTTCGTCGTCATGGGCTCGGTCGCCGGTTCGATCGAGGCCGTGGCCCGGCTCCGCGCCCTCGGCCCGGAGACCATCGTCCCCGGCCACGGCGGCGTCTGCGGCCCGGATGTCCTCGACCGCGTCGAGGCCTACCTCCGCTTCGTCCAGGAGACGGCGGCCGCCGCCCACGCCGCCGGCGCCACCCCCCTCGACGCGGCCCGCCAGGTCGACCTCGGGCCGTACGCCGAGTGGCTCGACGCCGAGCGCATCGTCGGCAACCTGCATCGCGCCTACGCCGAGCTCGAAGGCAGGGACTGCGACATCCTCTCCGCCTTCGGCGACATGCTCGCCTACAACGGCGGCCGCCCGCTCCGCTGCCTCGCGTAGTCGTCGGTCTCGCTCTGCGGCGCCGCCCTCCGGGCCGAGGCCTTGCCGCTCGACTGGCGGCTGCTCGCTGGCGCTCCCGACGCCGCGTCGTCGGTCTCGCTCTGCGGCGCCGCCCTCCGGGCCGAGGCCTTGCCGCTCGACTGGCGGCTGCTCGCTGGCGCTCCCGACGCCGCGTCGTCGGTCTCGCTCTGCGGCGCCGCCCTCCGGGCCGAGGCCTTGCCGCTCGACTGGCGGCTGCTCGCTGGCGCTCCCGACGCCGCGTCGTCGGTCTCGCTCTGCGGCGCCGCCCTCCGGGCCGAGGCCTTGCCGCTCGACTGGCGGCTGCTCGCTGGCGCTCCCGACGCCGCGTCGTCGGTCTCGCTCTGCGGCGCCGCGCCGTGCGCTCAGCCGCCGCTCACGAGGAGGTCGGCGCCTTCGGGTGGGGTCGGGTCGTCGAGGCGGTCGAGCCAGCCGTGGGGGAGGTGGACGGGCCGAGGCCCGTTGGTGTGGCCCCGTTTGGTGCGGCGGGCCGACTCGGGGAAGGGCTCGGACGGGTCGAGCTCGTCGAGGTGGGCGTCGAGCTGGGCCAGCGTCGAGACCATCGCCATGTCCCGCCGGCGGGCGCCGCCGACCGGGAAGCCGGTCAGGTACCACGACACGTGCTTGCGGAAGTCGCGGCACCCCTGGTCCTCGCCGAAGAGCTCGGCGAGCAGCTGCGCGTGGCGTCGCATCAACTCGATGACCTCGCCCAGGGCCGGGGGCGGCTGCAGTGGGCGGCCGGCGAAGGCGTCGGCCAGGTCCCGGAAGAGCCAGGGCCGTCCGAGGCACCCGCGGCCGACGACGACGCCATCGCAGCCCGTCTCCTCCATCATCCGCAGGGCGTCCTCGGCCTCCCAGATGTCGCCATTGCCGAGCACCGGGATGGACGAGACGGTGGCCTTGAGCTCGCCGATGCGCGACCAGTCCGCCTCGCCGCTGTAGAGCTGCTCGACGGTGCGGGCGTGGAGGGCGATGGCCGCCGCGCCCTCGTCCTCGGCGGCCCGGCCCGCGTCCAGGAAGCTGATGTGGTCGTCGTCGACGCCGATGCGGGTCTTGACCGTGACGGGCACGGCGCCGGCCGCACGGACCGCCTCGCGCACGATGTCGCGGAACAGGACGCGATGGATCGGCAACGCGCCACCGCCGCCCTTCTTCGTCACCTTGGCCGCCGGGCACCCGAAGTTCAGGTCGACGTGATCGACCCCGATCTCCTCGACGAGTCGGTGCACCGCCCGGCCCACCACCACCGGGTCCGTGCCGTACAGCTGCAACGAGCGGACGGGCTCGTCCTCCCCGAACGACGACATCCGCAGGGTGCGGGCGTTGCCCTCGAGCAGCGCCCGCGCCGTCACCATCTCGCTGACGTAGAGCCCGGCCCCGAACGTGCGGCACAGGCGGCGGAACGCGACGTTGGTGACGCCGGCCATCGGGGCCAACACGACCGGTGGGTCGACGGTGACGGGTCCGAGGGTCAGGCCCACAGCGACGTCACCTCCACGTCGAGGGCGAGCAGCAGGCGGCGCAGCAACGGCAGCGACAGCCCGATGACGTTGCCGTGGTCGCCGTCGATTCGCTCGACGAACGGTGCGGACCGGCCGTCGAGGGTGAAGGCGCCGGCGACGTGGAGGGGCTCGCCGCTGGCCACGTACGCCGCCAGCTCGGCATCGCTCGGATCCGCGAAGCGCACGACCGTCGAGGCCACGTCGGTCACGCGGCGACCGGTGCGGGTGTCGAGGAGGCAGTGCCCGGTGTGCAGCGTCCCCTCGTTGCCGCGCATCCGGCGCCACCGAGCGAGGGCATCCTCGGCCGACGACGGCTTCCCGTGGGCTCGGCCGTCCAGCTCGAACAGGGAGTCGCAGCCGATGACCAGCGCGTCGGCCGGCACCTCGGCGCGGCCGACGACGGCATCCGCCTTGGCTTCGGCCAGCCGTTGGACGAGCTCGGCCGTGGTGCCGGCGGTGATGGCCTCTTCGTCGACGCCACTGACGACGACGGTGGGCTCGAACCCGGCCTGCTGCAACAGCCGCAACCGGGCCGGGGATGCCGACGCGAGCACGAGCGGACGGGACGGCGGCACCATCAATCCTCCCGCACGTGCACGGACACGGCGTAGTCGGCGCCGGCTTCGAAGGGTCGCCGGTCCCAGGTCGAGAACCGCCCCCGCAACGACAGCCCGGCCGCCGCGGCGTGGGCGTCGAGGTCGGCCACCTCGTACCCGCGTCCGAGGGAGAAGCCGGCCACCAACAGGCCGCCTCCCGTGCGGACGTGGCGAGCGCAGCCGGCCACCAGCGCCGCCTCCGTACCCGGCGGCGTGAACAAGGGGACGTTGCCGGCCATGACCACGATGTCGAACGTGCGGCCGAGGTCGAGCGTGACGAGATCGGACTCGGCCCAGGTCAGCGCAGGCGCGGCCCGACGGGCCGCGGCCAACATCGACGCGTCGGCGTCGGCGCCGACGACCTCGATCCCGTGACGGGCGAGCTCGATGGCCACGCGGCCCGTCCCACAGCCGGCATCGAGGACCGTGCGAGGCGCGCGTAGGAGCGCACGAACATCGCCTCGCCGTGCACGTCCGCGCCGGAGGCGGCGAGGGCGTCGAAGCGCTGTTGGTACTGGTCACCGTCCCATGCCACGGCCCGTCCTCCTCCCTCCACGCCCGCCCCTAGTCTCTCCGCTCCATGAGCACGCCCCAGCCGGGGATCTTCGCCCAGGGCACCCGGTCGCACCACTACCTCGAATTCGACCTGCAGCCGACCGCCACCCGAGAGGCCGTCATCGGCGTGCTCCGAGCCATGCGGGAGCCACCGGTCACTTCGGGCGGCGCCAACCTGGTCGTGGGCATGAGCCGCCGCCTGCTCCAGCTGCTGATGCCCGAGATCACGCCGAACGAGCTCCGTCCCTTCGAGGGCGTGTCGGGCCCCGCCGGCGCCGCGCCGGCGACCCAACACGACCTCTGGCTGTGGATCCACGGCACCAACAGCGACGTCGCCGTCGACGTGGCCATGGCCGCCACCGTGGCCCTCGGACCGGTGGCGACGCTGGCCCACGAGCAGCCGGCGTTCGTCTACCAGGACAGCCGCGACTTCCTCGGCTTCATCGACGGCACGGAGAACCCGCCGATCTGGGACGCGTTCCTCGTCGCGATGGTGCCGGACGGTCGCAAGGGCGCCGGCGGCAGCTTCGTCTTCACCCAGAAGTGGGTCCACGACCTCGGCAAGTTCCACGCCCTTCAGGACGAGGAGCAGGAGGAGGTCTTCGGGCGGCGGAAGCTCGACAGCGAGGAGCTCGACGACGACGTCCGCCCGGACACGGCCCACATCAGCCGCACCGTGATCGAGGACGAGGCGGGCGAGGAGAAGGAGATCTATCGCCGGTCGACGCCGTACGGGACGGTGCAGGAGCAGGGCCTCAACTTCGTCGCCTTCACCAACGACCCGTCGATCATCGACGAGATGCTGGCCCGCATGTTCGGGTCGAGCGGCGACGGCCTCCACGATCGGGTGACCGAGTTCTCGAAGGCGGTCCGCGGCGCGTTCTACTTCGCGCCCTCCCTCGACGACCTGCACGCCCTCCTGTCCGACGAATAGGTTCGGCCCATGGGCCATGAACTGATCCTCCGGGGCGGGACCGTCGTCGACGGGACGGGGGCGCCGCGCGCACCGCGCGACGTCGCCGTCGACGGCGGGCGCATCACCGAGGTCGGGACCGCGTCGACGGGGCGCGACCACGGGAGATCGACGCCGACGGCCTGGTCGTCGCGCCCGGCTGGGTCGACATCCACACCCACTACGACGGCCAGGTCACCTGGGACCCCGAGGTGACGCCGTCGTCGCTGGCACGGCGTCACCACCGTGGTCATGGGCAACTGCGGCGTCGGCTTCGCGCCGGTCCGGCCCGACGGCCACGACTTCCTGATCGAGCTGATGGAGGGCGTCGAGGACATCCCCGGCACCGCGCTGCACGAGGGCATCGACTGGCAGTGGGAGACGCTTCGCCGAGTACCTCGACGCGCTCGACGCGCACGCCGCGGGTGCTCGACGTCGCCGCCCAGGTGCCCCACGCCGCGCTGCGGGCCTACGTGATGGGCGAGCGGGCCCACGAGGACGCCGACCGCCGACGAGATCGCCGAGATGGCGACGCTCGTCGACGGAGGCCCTCGACGCCGGCGCCGTCGGCTTCACCACCTCCCGCACGATCCTGCACCGCTCGAAGCACGGCCTCGTGCCCGGCACGTCGGCGCCGCCCGACGAGCTGCTGGCCATCGGCGACGCCGTCGGCGCGCGCCGGCCACGGCGTGTTCCAGCTGGTCGTCCGACGAGCAGCGGCCATGGGCGAGGCCGGCGAGTGGCTGACCGACATCGCCCGCCGCACCGGCGCCACCGTCACGTACTCGCTCGTCGCAGAGCCCGCTCGCACCCGATGGCGTACCGCGACGGCGCTCGACGACGCCGAGCGCCAGGCCGGCGACGGGCCTCACCATCGTGCCCCAGGTGCCGTGCCGGCCCGACCGGGATGCTCTTCGGGCTGCAGTCGTCGCTCCACCCGTTCATCACCCACCCGACCTACCGCGCGCCTCGCCGATCTGCCCGCTGGCCGAGCGGGTCGGCCGCTGCGCCACGCCCGAGGTGCGGGCCGCGCTGCTGGCCGAGGAGCCCGCGACGGGCAACCCGGTGGCCGAGCGCGCTGATGACGCGCTGGGACCAGATGTTCCCGCTCGGCGACCCGCCCGACTACGAGCCGGCGCCGTCGACGTCAGCGTCGCCGCCGGTGGCCGAGCGCGAGGGGCGTCGGCCCGCAGGAGGTCGTCCTCGACTGGCTGCTCGAGCGGGACGGCACGGCGCTGCTCTTCGCCCCGCTGGCCGGCTACGAGGACCCCGACCACGAGGCGATGCGGGAGATGATGGTCCACCCGCGGACGGTGCTCGGGCTGGGCGACGGCGGCGCCCACTGCGGCCTGATCTGCGACGCCTCGATGCCGACGTACCTGCTGACCCACTGGGTCCGCGACCGCACCCGGGGCGAGCGGCTCGGCCTCGAGCAGGCCGTGCACCTGCAGACCGGCCGCACCGCCGAGATCTACGGCTTCGACGACCGCGGCACCCTCGAGCTCGGCAAGCGGGCCGACCTCAACCTCATCGACCTCGACGACCTGATGCTCCACGCGCCGGAGATGGTCTACGACCTGCCCGCCGGCGGCCGCCGCCTCGATCCAGCGGGCCGACGGCTACCGCGCCACGTTCGTGGCCGGCGTGCAGACCTTCGACGACGGTGTGGCCACCGGCGCCCGCCCCGGGAAGCTGATCCGGGGCTAGGCCGGCCGGCGCCGTCGATACAGGACGTGGCGCCGGAGCGGGTGGCCCTCCGGGACGTTCGGGTGATCGAAGTCGTCCGCCGGATCGCGGGACATCCCGATCTTCTCCATCACCCGTTGCGAGGGAGCATTCGGTACGGCGGTGAAGGACACCACCTCATCGAGGCCCAGCGCGGTGAACGCGTGGTCGAGCACCGCCGTCGCGCCCTCGGGCGCGTACTCGCGACCCCAGCACGACCGGGCCAGGCGCCAGCCGATCTCGACGACGTCCATGAACGGCGGCGGGGCCAGCCCGACGAACCCGATGAACGGGTCGCCGCCGACGACCTCGACGGCCCACAGGCCCCAGCCCCGCTCGTCGAGGGCCGCCGCATGGCGATCGGCCTCGGCGTCGCTCTGGACGCGGTCGAGCACGGACGGGAAGAAGCGCCGGACCTCGGGGTCGACGTTGAGGGCGGCGAATGGTTCGCGGTCCTCGTCGCACCAGTGCCGGAGCACCAAGCGCTCCGTTCGCAAGATCGTCACCCGACCACGGTACGGACCCGGCGCAGCCGGGCATAGCATCGGCCGACGTGGCCCACGACTCCGTAACCATCACCGACAACCGCACCGGCGAGAGCTTCGACGTCCCGATCGAGAACGGCGGCGTCAACGCCGACGTCTGGCGCAAGCACCTCCCCGGCGTCTGGTTCTTCGACGAGGCGTTCATGGCCACCGCGGCGACCGAGTCGGCCATCACCTACCTCGACGGCGACGCCGGCATCCTGCGCTACCGCGGCTACCCGATCGAGGAGTTGGCCGAGAAGTCGACCTACCTCGAGGTCGCCTATCTGCTGATCTACGGCGAGCTGCCGAACCGGGAGCAGAACGAGGAGTGGGTCAAGGACATCACCTACCACACGTTCATCCACGAGAACGTGCGGAAGCGGTTCTTGGAGGGCTTCCACTACGACGCCCATCCGATGGGGATGTTGGTCTCGGGCCTGGCCGCCCTGTCGACCTTCTATCCCGAGGCGAAGCACATCGACGACCCGGTCAGCCAGCAGAAGCAGATCGTCCGGCTGATCGCCAAGATGCCGACGCTGGCCGCCGCCTGCCACCGCTTCAGCGAGGGCATGCCGTTCGTCTATCCCGACAACTCCCTCGGCTTCACGGCCAACTTCTTGTCGATGATGTTCAAGATCGCGCGAGCCCCGCTTCGACGCCAACCCGGCGCTGGCCCGGGCCCTCGACGTGCTGTTCATCCTCCACGCCGACCACGAGCAGAACTGCGGCACGACGGCGATGCGCACCATCGCCTCGGCGCACGCCGACCCCTACTCGGCCGCCGCCGGCGCAGCTGCGGCGCTCTACGGCCCGCGCCACGGCGGCGCCAACGAGCAGGTCATCAAGATGCTCACCGAGATCGGCTCGATGGACAACGTCCCGGCCTTCCTCGAGTCGGTGAAGTCGGGTTCCGGCGGACGCCTCCAGGGCTTCGGCCACCGCGTCTACAAGAACTTCGATCCCCGCGCCACGATCATCAAGAAGACGGCCGACGAGGTGTTCGAGATCACGGGCAAGAACCCGCTCCTCGACATCGCCCTGAAGCTCGAGGAGGTGGCCCTCTCCGACTCCTACTTCGTCGACCGGAAGCTCTATCCGAACGTCGACTTCTACTCCGGCCTCATCTACCAGGCGCTGAACTTCCCGATCGAGATGTTCACCGTCCTCTTCGCCATCCCCCGGATGGCCGGGTGGCTGGCGCACTGGAAGGAGCTGCTCGAGCAGGACCAGCGCATCGCGCGGCCCCGCCAGCTCTACATCGGTGCCGACGAGCGGCCCTACGTCGCGTTGGACGCGCGCTAGCCCTTCCCGTACCGTCGGTCGTCCGTGCCGGACGACCGAACCAACCCCCGGCGCGTCTACCGGGAGCTCGCCCCGGCGGTGCTGGGCTATCTCCGGTCCCAGCGGGTCCCCGACCCGGACGACGCGCTCGGCGAGGTCTTCCTCCAGGTCGCGCCGCGACATCGGTCGCTTCTCGGGCGAGGCGCCGGCCCTCCGGCGGTGGGTCTTCTCCATCGCCCACAACCGCGCCATGGACGCCCACCGCCGGGCGGCCCGCAACCGGTCGACGCTCGAGGCGGAGATGGTCGAGGTGACGACCGGTGCGGGCGGGCGGGCGCCGGAGCCCCCGGATCCGGTCGATCCCGTGCTGGTCGGACGCGTTGGCGCTCCTGAGCCCCGACCAGCACGAGGTGATCGTGCTGCGCTTCGTCGCCGACCTCCCGCTCGCGGCGGTGGCCAAGATCACGGGCCGGCGCGTGGGGGCGGTGAAGGCCCTCCAGCACCGGGCGCTGGAAAATCTCAGGAACGCCGTATCCCCGGGGGAGGGCGGAGCGCTCACCGGGATGTGAGCGCTGACCTCGATCCCCGCGACGACCTCATCGACCGTCTCCGGGCCCTCGGCGCCCGTCCGGTCGAGCCCGCCCTCCAGAGCGAGCACCTCACCGCCATGGCCGGTGTGCGCCGCGGCTCCGCCTTCCGCTCCTCGCTCGCCGGTCGCGTCAAGATCGGCGCCGGTGTCCTGGCCGGCGTGCTCATCGGGGCGACGGGCCTCACGACCGCAGGGGCGATGGGCCCGCTGCAGTCGATCTCCTCGAGCGCCGTCCGGGCGGTCACCCCGCTCGATGCGCCCGAGCACGGCCACGCCAAGGCCAAGGCGGCCAAGGCCAAGCACGCCGACAAGGCCAAGCACGACGACAAGTCCAAGCACGACGACAAGTCCAAGCACGACGACGGTGGCTACGAGGCCGAGGACGGCGTCAAGGCCGACAAGTTCTGGGGCGAGGGTTGCCCGGCGGCCGGCACCTACGCCAATCGTGGCCAGTACTTGAAGGCGGCCAAGGAGGCCGACGCCGCCGACGGCACCTCCACCTTCGAAACGGCCCGCACGTCCGACTGTGGCAAGGCCGTGGCCGCAGGAAACGGGACCGACGAGGACGAGGCGACCGACACCGACCACGAGCCCAAGGCGGCCAAGGGAACCGAGTCCGACGACCACGGCACTCCTGAGGCCCCGGGGGCCGAGGACAAGGCAGAGGTCAAGGGCAAAGCCAAGGCCGACAAGCCGGCTGCTACCGGGAAGTCCGCCGACGCCGGCCGGCCCGACACCGTGCCGGCGCCCCAGGCGACCGATCACGCCGACGAAGACGACGCCAGGCTCCCCGAGCCCCGCACGCCGGGCGCACCCGACGACAGCTCCACCAGCACCGGCTCCTGACCTTCGCCGCCGTCGTCGCCCTCGCTCCCCGGCGCTTCGCGGCGCCGGGAAGCGTCGCGTCGGCGCCCCAGATCTGGGGCCCGGGGACGTTCCCGCCACGTCCTCCGGGCCCCGGTTAGCTTCGCCTCCATGAACGTCCGCCCCGAGATCCGCTCCGACGAGCGGGCCATCGACGAGCTCCACCGGGCCGCCTTCGGCGGTGAGGTCGAGCCGGCGATGGTGCGGGACCTTCGGGGCGGCGAGGCCTACCTCCCCGACCTGTCGCTGGTCGCCGTCGAGGGTGGCACGGTCGTCGGCCACATCCTGTTCACCCTCGTCCACTACGTCCCCGACGATGGGACGGCGGAGACGCCGGTGCTGTCGCTCGCACCTCTGGCCGTCGTGCCGGCCCGCCAGAACCAGGGGATCGGCGGCCGCCTCGTCGACGTCGGTCTGCGGCGGGCGTCGATGCGTCCCGAGCCCTTCGTGGTGGTGCTCGGCCACCCGTCGTACTACCCGAGGTTCGGGTTCACGAGCGCGGACGAGCTCGGGATCCGGTGCCCGTTCCCGGACGCCACGGACGGCGCCTACCAGGTCCGTCGGATGCCGGGGTTCCGCCCGGTCAAGACGCCGGGGACGATCCGCTACCCGGCGCGGTAACCCTCGGGCAGCCAGACGTCGCCGACGGTGGTGACGTAATAGACCTGCCACTGGTGGTAGCCGTAGTAGGCCCGTTCGTCGGCCTTCATGCGGTCGCCGTAGGTGAGGACGGCGTCGACGTACCGGTTGTCGTGGTTGTAGTTGAAGACCGCGTTGCGCATGTCGCCGGGCGCGCCGTTGCGCTTGAGGTACCGGCCGGCGGCGGCGATGGCGTCCTTGTTCGACTGGATGTCGCCCCCGTTGCCGTACTGGGCCCACGTGGCCGGCAGGAACTGCATCGGGCCCTGGGCATTGGCGTCGCTGTTGCCCCGGATCCGTCCCATCCGGGTCTCCACGAGGTGGATGGCGGCGAGGTAGTACCAGGGAACGTCGAGGTCGGCCTCGGCCTGCTTGTAGTAGCCGAGGAGCTCGTCGGGCGGCGCCGGCGCCACGATGCTCCACGGCGGCAGGCTGGTGCGGGGCTTGGTGATCATGGAGCGCAGCTTCCCGCCCGCTGCGACGTTCGCCTCGGCGACGGACCGGAGCTCGGGGGTCAACAGGGCCAGCGTCGCGTCCTTCCGCTCCGGATGGTCGACGAGGGCGCGATAGGCGACCTGCTGGTTGTGCGCCTGGCGCGCCAGCTCGGTGGGCGAGGTGGCGGGATCGGCGATGGCGGCCTCGGCGGCGCGGATCTGCGCCGCCAGCCCGGGCGCGTCCTTGGCCGCCACGGGCTCACCCGGGCGGGGGATGCTCGGGAGGGGGCTCGTGGCCGGGTCGCCCGCGGTCGTGGTGGTCGGCGCCGGCGTGGTCGTGGTGGTGGTGGTGGGGTCGGACGGGGCCGGCGCGCCGGCGGTTGTCGTGGCCCCGGACGTCGTCGTCGTCGGGGCCAGACGGGCGGCGACGGGTTCGCCGGCGTCGGAGTCGAGGAAGGCCCGCGTCAGGCCGAAGCCGAGCAGCGGGACGAGCACGAGCGCGCCGATCAGGGCGAGACGACGACGGGGCACCCGTGCAGGCTACGGGGCGGCCCGGCGCGTTCCGGCGCGATCGGCCATGCGAGCGACGGTTGGCGCCGGGCGGTCAGGGCTTGGGGGCGATCTTCAGGATGCGGTCGTCGCCGTCCTTCGGATTGCCGCGGGTGTCCTTGTTCGAGGTGGCCAGGTAGACGGCGCCGTCGGGCCCGACGGCCACGTCGCGGAGCCGACCGTAGGTGCCGTCGTAGAGCACCTCCTCGCCGGTGACCGATCCGTCGGCGCCGAAGGTGAGGCGCCTCAGGTCCTGCTCCTTCAGGGTGGTGAAGAGCATCGACCCCTTCCACTCGGGGATCAGGTCGGCGTCGTACACGACGCACCCGGCGGGCGCGATCGTCGGCGTCCAGTTCTTGATGCCGTCGCCGGCGGAGTCGGGCCAGCCGTAGTCCTTGCCCCGCTCGATGACGTTGATCTCGTCGCCGCGGTCGGGACCGTGCTCGGTCGAAAGGAAGCGGCCGTCGGGCGCGAAGCACAGGCCCTGCGGGTTGCGGTGGCCGGTGGTGAAGACCGACGCCTTCTTCGCCGCGGTGTCGATGGCGAGGATCTTGCCGTTGAGGCTCTTCGGTTCCGGCGCCAGGCTCGTGTCGCCCGAGTCACCGGTCCCTGCGAAGAGGGTGCCGTCAGGACCGAAGCGGAGCCGGCCGCCGTTGTGGATGGCGCCCTTCCGGATCCCGTCGACGACGACCTCGGGGTCGGCCTGCAGGTCGGCCAGACGGACGATGCGGTTGTCGTCCTGCGACGAGAGCATCAGGTAGATCCGGCCGGAGGCGTCGAGCTCGAGGCCCATCAGCCCGCCTTCGCCCTGCTCGACCACGCCCGGGACGTCGCGGCCCGGTCCGTCGAGCTGTTGGAGGTGCCCGTCCCGCTGGGTGAACCAGAGCTTGCCGTCGGCGTCGAACTTCAGGGCCCAGACGGTGTCGAGACCCGACGCCACCGTCGTGACCTCCAGCTGGCCCGACTCTCCTCGGGCCGCGGACGGGGCGGGGACGCTCTCGTCGGTGTCGGAGGCACACGCGGCCAACAGGGCCAAGGCGACGGCGGCGACGGCGAGGCGCCTCACCCGCGGCCGGCGATCTGGCGGACGAGGCCCTCCTGCATCACGGACACGGCGAGGGTGCCGTCGGGCGGAAGATCGAGCCTCGGGCCGAACCCGCGGGCACCGGCCGCCGATGGCGAGGACTGGTCGTAGAGCAACCACTCGTCGGCTCGGAACGGGCGGTGGAACCACATCGCATGGTCGAGGCTGCGCCATCATCAGGCCGCCTCGAAGCCGACGCCGCCGTGGGGGAGCAGGATCGAGTCGAGCAGCGTCATGTCCGACGCGTAGGTGAGCACGCAGGCGTGCAGCATCGGGTCGTCGGGCAGCGTCCCGTCGGCCCGCATCCACACCTGCTGGCGGGGCTCGCCGGCCTCCGCGCCCGGTCCGCCACGGTTCCTGTCGACGTAGCGGGTGTCGATCGGACGGGGCCGCGTGTACCACTCCGGCCACGTCGCTCGCCCATCGGCCCTGACGCGGTCCTGGAACGTCGGGCAGCGTCTCGGGCTCGGGCACCTCCGGCATCGTGCGTCTGGTGGTCGAAGCCGTGCTCGTCGACGTGGAAGCGACGCCGACAGGTTGAAGATGGCCTGGCCGTGCTGGATGGCGACGACGCGCCGGGTGGTGAACGACTTGCCGTCGCGGATCCGGTCGACCTCGTAGAGGATCGGGATGTTCGGGTCGCCGGGCCGCAGGAAGTAGGCGTGGAGCGAGTGGACGTGCCGGTCCGCGGTCGACCGTGCGACCTGCGGCCACGAGGGCCTGGCCGGCGACCTGGCCGCCGAAGACCCGCTGGCGCTCCTCGTCGGGACTGACGCCGCGGAAGATGTTGACCTCGATCGGCTCGAGGTCGAGCAGCTCGACGCAGGTCGTCCAAGGCGTCCTGCGGCACGCAGCCATGGACGGCGATCCTAAGGTCCACCCCATGGCATCAGAGATCCGTTCCCCGACGGCTTCGTCTGGGGGACGGCCACCGCCGCCCACCAGGTCGAGGGCGGCAACTGGAACAACGACTGGTGGGCGTGGGAGCACAACCCGGGCGAGCGGTGCGCCGAGCCGAGCGGCGACGCCATGCGACCACTACCACCGCTACCCGAGGACATCGCCCTGCTGGCCGAGCTCGGCTTCGGCGTCCTACCGATTCTCGCATCGAGTGGAGCCGGATCGAGCCCGAGGAGGGCGAGTTCTCCTCGCCGCGCTCGACCACTACCGCCGCGTCGTGCGCCGCCTGCCACGAGCACGGCATCACGCCGATCGTGACCTTCCACCACTTCACCACGCCCCGCTGGGTGGCCGACCTCGGCGGATGGGAGGAGCCCGACACCGCCGACTCGCTTCGCCCGCTTCTGCGCCCGGGCCACCGAGCACCTGGGCGACCTCATCGGCTGGGCCTGCACGCTCAACGAGCCCAACATCGTGGCCATGCTCGGCTACCTGGCCGGCGCCTTCCCTCCGGGCGGCGCGACGTCGCCCTGCGGCGGGCGGTCAACGACGTGTTCATCGACGCCCACCGCAAGGCGGTCGAGGCCATCAAGGAGCGGCCCCGGCGACGTCCCCGTCGGCATCACCCTGGCCATGAGCGACTACCAGGCCGTCGAGGGCGGCGAGGCGAAGGTCGGAGCCGATCCGCGGCGGGATGGACGACGTCTACCTGGAGGCGGCGCGAGGCGACGACTTCGTCGGGGTGCAGACCTACTCCCGCGACCGGGTCGGTCCGGACGGCATCGTGGCGCCGCCCGAGGGGGCCGAGCTGACGCTGATGGGATACGAGTTCTATCCGGAGTCGCTCGAGGCCACGATCCGCCATGCCTACGACGTCACCGATGGCACCCCCGTGCTGGTGACGGAGAACGGCATCGGCACCGACGACGACACCCGCCGCGTCGGCGTACGTACCGCGACGCGCTCGCAGGGCGTGCGGCGGTGCCTCGACGACGGCATCGACGTCCGGGGCTACACGGCGTGGTCCGCCTTCGACAACTTCGAGTGGGCGCTCGGCTACAAGCCCACGTTCGGGCTCATCGCCGTCGACCGCACCACCTTCGAGCGCACCCCGAAGCCCAGCGCCCGCCTCCTCGGCGCCGTCGCCCGGGCCAACGCGCTCGATCCGGAGACGTTCACGTCGGAGTAGCCCCCCGCCGGCGGGGCAAACGTCGCAACTGGAGGAGCAGCAGCCCGGCGGCGAGGGCGACGACCGGTCCGTCGCCGAGCACGACGTACACGGTGCGACCGGTGCGGAGCGGCACTTGGCCGGCGAGCAGCTCGGCCCGTCCGAGGGTGGTGCGGGCCAGCACGTGGCCTTCGTGGTCGATCACGGCGCCGTAGCCGGTCGGAGCCGACAGCAGCACCCAGCGCCCGGTCTCCCAGGCCCTCAGCTGCGCGGAGGCGATCTCCTGGGTCGGGACCTGGCTCGTCGTGAACGAGGCGGCGTTGGTCGGGACGAGGAGGAGCTGGCCCCCGGCGTTGGCCGCGGCCCGGCCCCGTTCGCCGAAGAAGACCTCATAGGAGATGGCGACGCCGAAGTCCCCCGCCGGCGTCCGCAGGATGCCCGGCCCGCGCCCGGCGACGGCGTCGCGCGGGAGCACGCTCAGGTCGGCGAAGCGCTCGAGGAACCCGCGGAGGGGCACGTACTCGCCGAACGGGACGCGGTGGGCCTTGACGTAGCGGTCGACGATCCGGCCGCTCGGCGCCCAGGCGACGGCCACGTTCTCGAAGTTGTCGAGGCCGGCGTCCTGGGTGACGCCGGCGACGACGGTGGCGTCGATGCGCCGGGCGATGCCGCCGAGGGTCGCCGCCTCGGGACTGCCGTCGATGCCCGGGACGTCGATCGTGTTCTCCGGCCAGAGGGCGAGGTCGAGGGGCGACTCGAGCCCATCGCTGACCGCGACGTGGGCGCGGAGGACGTCGGCCGGGTCACTGTCGACGGCCCGGAAGCCGCGAGGGCCACCGCCCTGCACGATGGCGATCCGGAGCGGGCGCCCGGGCCTCGGCGTGCCGTCCGGGGCGACCCATCCCGCCGCGGTGAAGGCCAGGGCCGCGACGGCGAGGCCGGCGGCCGGGCGCCACCGCCGTTGCACGGCCAGCAGGAGGGCCACACCGAGGGCCACGGCCACGCCGGTCAGGAGGTAGGCGCCGCCGATGCGGGCCGCGGCGGCGAGGGGGCCCGTGACCTGGCCCAGGGGCAGGCCGCCCATCGGAAGGCCGCCGAAGGGCACGACGCCCCGCAGCCACTCCGCCACCACGTAGGCGGCGGGGAGGGCCTCGACCCGCTTGGTCACGGCGCCGGCGGCGGCGAAGAACGAGCCCTCGAGCAGCAACAGGGCGATGTAGCCGACGTCGTGGAACTCCGAGATCCAGAACAGGGTGGGCCCGAACAGGCCGAAGGCGAACAGGAGCCCGATGAAGGCGCGGGTGCGTGCCCGGCCCGTGGCCTGCAGCCGCCAGGCCAGGAGGGCGATCCCGGGGAAGGCCATCGGCCAGAAGCCCCAGGGAGGCACGGACGCGGCGACGAGCAGGCCGGCCAGCAGCGAGGGGACGGCGAAGCGGCCAGGGCGACGGGACACGTTGGCCGGAGATCCTGCCAGCGGGCGCGCCCTCGGACGTCAATCGGCGGCGGCGACCCCGCCGGCGTCTGGGCCGGACCCGGTGTCGGTGGCCGCCGCGCCGTCGCCGTCCTCGGTGCCCGCCAACAACCGGCGGACCTGGTCGGCCGGATAGAGGCGGTGTCCTCCGGGGGTACGCACGGACGGGATCCGCCCGCGCCGGGCCCACTCGGCCACCGTCCGTTCCGACACCTGGAACAGCTGGGCCACCTCGCGGGTCCGGAGGAGTCGCCCCGCCAGCATGGGGGGGACCCCGCCGCTACCGAACAGCTCCGCCAGCAGTTCTTCGCGCTTTGGTTCCATCGCAGGAAGTGTCGGCCCATGCGGCCCTTGCCGACAACCGCCCTGCTGGGTCATTTCTGCGATGCCCGCCGGGAGGGGAGACCGGTCCGAGTGGACTAGTCCGTCGTGCCCCGGTCATGTCTCCCGCACGACGGCGGACGCGGCCTTGTCGTCCCGCAGGCCCTTGTAGGACGGGTGGCGGAGCGTCGCGTTGTGGGTCCACTCGGTGAACTCGACCTCGGCCACCAGCTCCGGTTCGAGGAAGTGGGCCGCCTTGTAGGGCACCTTGTCGGCGAACGGGCTGGTGGCCCGGGCCAGCGCCTCGAACCGCGTGCCGAGTCGGGTCAGCTCGGCGTCGGTGAACCCCGTGCCCACCTTCCCGGCGAAGCGCAGGTCGCCGGCGTCGTCGTGGTAGCCGGCGAGGAGGGCGCCGATGCGGCCGGTCCGGTTGCCCCCGCCGGGAAGCCATCCACCAACGACGAACTCCTGGCGGCACGTGTTCTTGATCTTGCGCCAGTCCTTCGAGCGCCGGCCCGGCGTGTAGAGCGACGTCACCCGCTTGGCCATGACGCCCTCCAGGCCGCCGGCCTGGCTGGCCTCGAGCACGGCCGGCCCGGAGCCGACGTGGGCGCCCGGCGTCTGCCACCCCGGCCCCTGCAGCTCGAGCCCCTCGAGCACGGCGCGGCGCTCCGTCCACGGGAGATCTCGGGTCGAGTGCCCGTCGACGTGGAGCACGTCGAAGATCAGGTAGGCGAGGGGAGCGGTTCCCACCCGCGCCGCCACGTTGCGGGCCCCCGTCACGTGCATGCGGGTCTGGAGCAGGCTGAAGCTGGGCCGGCCCTGCTCGTCGAAGGCCACCACCTCGCCGTCGAGCAGCAACGCGCGGCCGGCGGCGGCGGCGGCGAGCCCGTGCAACTCGGGGTAGCGGCCGGTGATGTCGTTGAGGTTTCGGCTCTCGAGGCGCAGGTCGCCGTCGTGGACGTAGGCGAGCGCCCGCACCCCGTCCCACTTGAGCTCGTAGGCCCACTCGTCCCCCGGGTCGGGCGGTAGCTCCGACGAGGGCGAAGCGAGCATCGGCACGAGCGACCGGGGAACGATTCGGTGGTCATGAGGTGGTGCGCATCCTGCCCCGACCCGTTTGGTTTGTCGCGCTCACGGAGTGGGCAGACCACCCGTAGGTTTCCGGACGTTCGGAGCCTCTCCCGCCGGAGCTTCGACGTCCGGGAAAAGGTGTCCCCTGCAGGACGGCATCCCGCCGGCCGTTCTGCAGGGGCCTTTCCTCTTCCGGGCTCAGGCCGTCAGCGTCGCGACGGTGGCCTGGGCCGCACCGATGCACGCCGGGATCCCGACGCCCCGGAGGTAGGCGCCCGTGACGGCGATGCCGGGAGCATCCCGACGCAGCGCCTCCTCGACACCGGCCATCGCCGTGAGGTGGCCGGCCGGGAACTGCGGGAACGAGCGCTCCCACCGGCTGATCCGCACCTCGTCCGGCCCGCCGGTCAACCCGTAGGCCTCGGCCAGCTCGTGGTGCACGGCCGCCGTCAACGCGTCGTCGTCGAGGTCGCGCCCGCGCTCGTCGCCGTGGCGCCCGACCGACGCCCGCAGGGTGACCCCGCCGGAGACCGCCAGGTGGGGCCACTTGTTCGAGAACACCGAGCAGGCGGTGAGCAGGCGCCGCTCGGTCCGGGGCACCAGGAACCCGCTCCCGGGCAACGGCCGGGACAAGGCGTCGTCGGGGTAGCGGAGGGTCACCAACGTGACGGACGCATAGCGGATGGCGGTCAGCACCTCGGCGGCGTCGGGGCTGAACGGCCCGAGCAGCGGGGCGGCGGCGAAGGCCGGCACCGTGACGACGAGGCGGTCGGCGTCGAAGACCTCGCCGGCGGCCTCGACCACCCACCGGTCGGCCCGCCGCTCGATGGCGTCGACGGCCATGGCGGTGCGGACGTCGGCGCCCAGGTCGGCCAGCGCGGCGGCCAGCGCCTCGACGAGGGTGGCCATGCCGGTGTCGGGGGCGTAGAAGACGGGCGCGGTGGGATCCGGTGGGTTCGCCTCGCGCTGGGCCCGCAGCCCCTCGGTGAGGCTCGCGCCGCGGCGGGCCACCGCCGCCAGTTGGGCGGCGCCGACGTCGAGGCTGAGCTCCTCGGTCCGCCCGGCGTTGATGCCGCCGAGCAGGGGGTCGACCAGCCGCTCGTGGACCTCGGCGCCGTAGCGGGCGCGGATGAGGTCGCCGATGGTGACGTCGTCGGTGACCGCCTCGCCCGGCCAGGTCGGCTCCTGGCGGGCGCGAGTCAGGCCCTCATCGGAGAGGACGCCACTGGCGGCCAACGGCTCGAAGTCGACGGGCACCCCGAGCACCAGCCCCGGCGGGATCGGCGTGAGTCCGCCGTCGAGCCACAACGAGGCCGACCCGGTGGCCGGCGACACCAGGCGATCGCCGAGGCCGAGCGAACGGGCCAGCGCGACGGCGTGGGGGACCCGGGCCAGGAAGGCGTCGGGCCCCTCGTCGACGAGCCGGCCGGCGAACGGCGAGGTGCGGATCTTGCCGCCGAGCCGGCCGCTCGCCTCCAACAGGGTCACCTCGTGCCCGTCCCGGGCCAGCGCGTGGGCCGCAGCCAGCCCGGAGATGCCTCCGCCGACGACGACCGCTCTCATCTCACGGCCTCGCTCTGCGCCACGCGGCGGCTCCGCCGCGTCCGGGCTTGCCGCTCGGCGGTCGGGTGTTCGCGGGCGCTCCCGACGCCGACGGTCACCATGGGTTCAGGAGCCGGTGACGAGGTCGGCGAGCAGCGAGAGGAACCGAGGATCGTCGTTGAGCGACGCCGTCCGCACGAGGGCGAGTCCCGCTTCCTCGGCCACGGCCTTCGCCTCGATGTCCACGTCGTAGAGGACCTCGAGGTGATCGGACGTGAAGCCGGCGGGGCACACGACGACCCCGTCGTACCCCTCGCCCGGCAGCGACCGGACGACGTCCAGGATGTCGGGGCCGATCCACGGTTCCGGCGTGCGGCCCGCGCTCTGCCAGGCGATGCGCCACGAGCCGACGCCGGCGGCCGCCGCGACCAGCTCACCGGTGGCCCGGAGCTGCTCCTCGTAGGTCGGGTGGTCGATGGCCAGGGCCCGCACCGGGAGCGAGTGGGCGGTGACGAGGAGCTCGATGTTCGAGGCGCCCGACGACGCCACGGCGGCCCGAACCCGCTCGGCCAGCAGCTCGACGAGGGCCGGCGAGTCCCACCACGCGGTGACGTCACGGACCTTGAGATGGCCGGCCGCGTCGGCCGCCCGTTCGAGGTACTGCCCGACGGACAGCGCCGAGAAGTGGGGGGCCAGGACGAGGCTGACGAAGTCCTCGACGCCGGCCGCGGCGAGGGCCTCCACGCCGGCCTCGATCGACGGGCCGGCGTGCTTCAGCCCGAGCTCGACCCGGTAGGCGCCGGCGCCGGCGCGCTCGTCCAGCACCCGCTGCAGGCCACGCGCCTGGGCCCGGGTCCGTTCGGCCAGCGGCGAGAGGCCTCCGATGGCGTCGTAGCGGCGGCGCAGATCGGCCAGTTGCTCGGGCGCCGGCGGGCGACCGCGGCGGATGTCGGTGTAGTACGCCTCCAGGTCGCCCTCGCGCTCGGGCGTGCCGTAGGCCATCAGCAGCACGCCGTGGGATGCGGTGGCGCTCACGGACGCGTGCACCAGGTCCACGATCCGCTGCAGCGTGTCGGGGTCGGTCTCGGGGCGCACGCCGTGACCGAGGTTGAAGACGTGCCCGGGCCGTCCGGCGTTCGACGCCAGCACCGCCCGCGTCTTCGCCTCCACCGCTTCCCAGGGCGCCACGGCCACCGCCCACGGGTCGAGGTTGCCCTGCACGCCGACGCCCTCACCCACGCGCCGTCGGGCCTCGTCCAAGGTGATGGTCGAGTCGACGCTCACGACGTCGGCACCGGCGGCGGCCCACAGCGACAGGATCTCCGAGGTGCCGACGCCCGAGGCGATGCGGGGGACGCCGAGGTCGGCCAGCCCGGCGAAGATCTTCTGGGTGGACGGCAGCACGGCCCGCTCGTAGTCGTCGGGGTCGAGGGCGCCGGCCCACGAGTCGAACAGCTGCACGGCCGAGGCGCCGGCCTCGACCTGGCTCCGCAACGACGCCAAGGCGATGTCGGCCAAACGGTCGAGCAGCGCGGCGAAGAGCTCCGGGTCGCGCCAGAGCAGCCGGCGGGTCTCGACGTAGTCGCGCGACGGCTTGCCCTCGAGGAGGTACGAAGCGACGGTGAAGGGCGCTCCGGCGAAGCCGATCAGCGGGACGTCGAGCTCCTTGACCAGCAGCCGCACGGTCTCGAGCACGTAGGGCACGTCGGCTTCGGGCTCGAGGGGTCGGAGCCGATCGAGGTCGGCCCGGGTGCGGAACGGTTGCCCGACGACGGGACCTATGCCCGCCTGGATGTCGACCCCGAACCCGAGGGCGTGCACCGGCACGACGATGTCGGAGTAGAGGATGGCGGCGTCGACGCCGTAGCGGCGGACCGGCTGCAGCGTGATCTCCGCAGCCAGCTCGGGCGACTTGATGGCCTCGAGGATGTTGGTCGTGCCCTTCAGCGCCTTGTACTCGGGAAGGGAGCGGCCGGCCTGACGCATGAACCACACCGGTGTGCGGTCCGTCGGCTTCGACCGGCACGCCTGGAGGAAGGCGCGGTTCGAGAGGTCGGGCACGTCCGAGATTGTGTCCGCTTCCTGCCCGGAACGTGGCATCGCCGCCGTGGTCGCGGCCCCGGCCGGGTCGCTAGAATGCCCAACTCCCGAATGGCGGCCAACCCCGATCTCCAGAGCGAGCAGGCGCACCTCGACCGGGCCCACGCCCGCCTCGACGCGATGCGGGCCGCGGCCCTCGCCCGGCGCGACGAGGTCATCGGGAACAGCCGGGGCGGCACCCACCAGGCCCGGGAGGAGCGCGACGTCATCGTGCGGGCGGCGCTGGCCCGGATCGAGCAGCTCCGTGTCGGCGATGAGGCCCTCAGCTTCGGGCGCATCGACCGCACGACCGGCGAGCGCTTCTACATCGGCCGACTCGCGATCTCCGACGATGACCAGGAGCCGCTGATCGTCGACTGGCGGGCGCCGGTGGCCGAGCCGTTCTACCGAGCCACGGGCCGCCATCCGATGGGGCTGTCCCGCCGCCGCCACTTCATCACCGACGGCCGGCGGCTCGTCGGGATGGAGGACGAGCTCCTCGACCTCGACCACATGCCGGAGGAGTCGACGCTGGCCGGCGAGGGCGCGCTGATCGCGGCGCTCGAGCGCAGCCGGTCGGGGGCGATGCGCGACATCGTCGGCACGATCCAGGCCGAGCAGGACGACATCATCCGGGCCCCCATGCCGGGCGTGCTCGTCGTGCAGGGCGGACCCGGCACCGGCAAGACGGCGGTGGCGCTGCACCGCGCCGCCTACCTGCTCTACACCTACCGCTTCCCGCTCGAGCGCCAGGGTGTGCTCGTGGTCGGGCCGAACCCCCTCTTCCTCCGCTACATCGAGCACGTCCTGCCGTCCCTCGGCGAGACCGGCGTGACCCTCTCCACCGTCGCCGGCCTCTACCCCGGCAACATCCGTCCCCGGGCGACCGAGTCCACGCTCGCCGCCCGGGTGAAGGGCGACGTGCGCATGGCCAGGGTCCTGGCCCGCGCCGTGGGCGACCGCCAGCGGGGCCTCCGGGCGACGGTCGAGGTCGCCTTCGGCTCGTTCCGCCTGCGGCTCACGCCGGCGCTCACGCGGGACGTCGTGGCTGCGGCCAAGCGGCGCCCCGGCACCCACAACGGTCGCCGGCCGCAGGTCGAGCAGATGCTCGTGCAGCGCCTGCACCAGCAGTACCTCCAGGCCATGGACCGGGCCGGGCGGGTGGCCATCCGCGCCACGGGCCCGGGCGAGGCGCTGTCCTTCGGCGACTTCTTCGACGAGGTCAAGGCATCGGCCGAGCTCAAGGACGCGCTCGAGCGGATCTGGCCGCTGCTCCTCCCCGAGGAGCTCGTCCACGACCTGTACGGGGCGCCCGCCCTGATCGACCTGGCGGCGAGGAACGTGCTCGCCGACCACGAACGGGCGGCGCTGCGCCGACGCCGCAGTACGTCCCTCGAGGCCATCCCCTGGACTTCGGCGGACGTGCCCCTGCTCGACGAAGCGGTCGTGCTTCTCGGGCCGAGGCGTCGGCGCAAGGCGGAGGACGGCGAGCTCGTCCGCACCTTCGGCCACGTGGTGGTGGACGAAGCCCAGGACCTGACCCCGATGCAGCTGCGGATGCTGACCCGTCGCTCGTTGGGCGGCTCGATGACCGTCGTCGGCGACATCGGTCAGGCCACCGGCTCCTTCTCGCCCTCCAGTTGGGACGACGTGCTGGCCCACCTGCCCCGCCGCAAGCCGCCGCGGCAGGTCGAGCTGACCGTGAACTACCGCACGCCCTCGGAGATCATGGAGGTGGCCGGGCGGGTGCTGGCGGCGGCCGCCCCCCACCTGGTGCCGCCGACGTCGGTCCGCTCGGCCGGGTTCGGCCCGGCCGTGCGCCCCGTGGCCGCGGGTGAGGACGTCACCGAGGTCGCCCTGGCCGTGGCCGCCGCGCTGCGGGCGGAGACGGGCGGCACCGTGGCCGTCGTCTGCCCGCCGTCACTGGCCGGGCCGCTCGGCGCCGCTCGCGAGGACGACGTCTCCCTCGAGGACGAGGTGTCGATCGTTCCCGTGGGTTCGGTCAAGGGCCTCGAGTTCGACGGGGTGGTCGTGGTCGAGCCGGGCCAGATCGCCGACGAGTCGCCTCAGGGGCTCAAGGCCCTCTACGTCTCCCTCACCCGGGCCACGAAGCGGCTCACGATCGTGCACGCCGATCCGCTCCCGGCCGTGCTCGGCCTGGGGTAGCGCCGCCCGATCAGAGGACGGCGGAGGAGCTGCGGACCTGGAGGAGGGTCTGGGTGGCGAGGCGGAGGTGGTGGCTGCCCTCGTGCACGGCCTCGCGGATGAGGTCGAGGGCCTGGACGAGCTGCCCGGACCGAAGGCCTCGGCGGCTCCAGGCCGCGGTCGGAACCAGTTCGATGGTCTGGGAGAACTGATCGGTGCCGACCGTCAGGGCGGCGAGCACGACGGCCGGACCCTGCTCGTTGGCGCCCGAAGGCGGGGTGACGTGGGTGGCCGGCAGGACCGGTTCGTCCTCCCGGAGCACGCGCTGCAGGCGGATGTCGAGGGCGTGCAGCACGTCACGGACGTGGCCGGCGTGCTCGAGCGCGCTCCAACCGTTGGGCGTGACCCGGCCGGTGAGGACGGCCTCGGGATCGGCGTCGTCGAGGTGCACGGCGAGTGCGGTGCGCCAGCGGGACGGGAACGACCGAAGCGCGGCGATGGCCTCTTCGGGGCGGATGTCGTCCGCCACGAACCCGCACGTCGTGCAGGCCGTCATGGTGGCGAAGGCCGCTTGCTCGGCCGCATCGCTGAGGTTCGTGCTCATCGTGGTGGTCCTCCGATCCAACCCCGCCGGATGCGGTACCCGCCCCCGCTGTAGTCGTAACGCCGATCCCGGGACGGTTGGTTACGGTTGGGTTGCAATGTGCGGTCGATTCGTGGCCACGGCCACCCCGTCGCAGCTGGCCGACTACCTCCACGTCCACGACATCCGCACCGAGACGCTCGACGCGAGCTGGAACGTCGCTCCGACCGACCCGGTCTACGCCGTGGCCGAGAACCGTGAGCAGCAGCGGCTGCTCGGGTCCTACCGGTGGGGCCTGGTGCCGTTCTGGGCCAAGGATCCCAAGGTCGGCGCCCGCATGATCAACGCTCGGGCCGAGACCCTCGAGGCCAAGTTCCGTCGCACCTTCGAGCGGCGCCGTTGCCTGCTCCCCGCCGACGGGTTCTACGAGTGGGAGAAGTTGGAGAGCGGGAAGAAGCAGCCCTGGTTCATCCACCGGGCCGACGGCGCACCGATGGTCTTCGCCGGCCTGTGGGAGATCTGGAAGCCCGAAGGCGCATCGGAGGAGGACGAGCCGCTGCGGACGTGCTCGATCATCACCACGGCGGCCAACGACCTGCTGGCCCCGATCCACGACCGGATGCCCCTCGTCCTCAACCCCCAGGACTTCGACCGCTGGGTCGACCGGGACCTGACCGACGTGGCGAGCCTCCGCGACCTCCTCGTCCCCGGCGATCCCCGAGCGCTCGTCCGCTACGAGGTGTCCTCCGAGGTGAACAGCGTTCGCAACAACCACGGCGACCTGGTGGCGCCCCGCAACCCGGCGTAGGGCACATCCGGGCACCAGTAAGGTGTCGTCCTACCGACCAGTAGGTAGGATGGCGGTATGGACGACCGCTCCCTCCTCGCCGAGCTCGAGCCCGTGGCCGGCGCGCTCTACGACCGCCATGACAAGACGGCCAAGGAGTGGTTCCCCCACACGCTCGTGCCCTGGAGCGCCGGTCGTGACTTCGAGCCCGGGGTCGACTGGTCGCCCGACGAGCTGGCGCCGCCGCCGGCCGTCCGCAGCGCGCTGTTCGTCAACCTCCTGACCGAGGACAACCTGCCCTACTACTCGATGGAGATCCACGAGATGTTCGGCGCCGGCGGAGCCTGGGGCGAGTGGGCCCGGCGCTGGACGGCCGAGGAGGGTCGCCACTCGATCGTCATGCGCGACTGGATGACCGTCACGCGGGCCATCGATCCCGTGGCCCTCGAGCGGGGCCGGATGGCCCAGGTCTGCGGCGGCATCGTGCCCCACCCCGAGTCGGCGATCCGCGGTCTGGTGTACGTGACGCTGCAGGAGCTGGCCACCCGGATCAGCCACTACAACACGGGAAAGTTCCTCACCGACCGGTTCGGCGAGGAGATCATGAAGCGGGTCGCGGCCGACGAGAACCTGCACTACCTCTTCTATCGGGACATGACGACGGCGGCCATCGAGCTCGACCCGTCGGCCGTGGTCATGGCCATCGAGGCCGAGGTGCGCGAGTTCGCCATGCCGGGCGTCGGCATCCCCGACTTCGAGGCCCACGCCAAGGCCATCGCCCGCCACGAGATCTACGACCTCCACATCCACCACGAGAAGATCCTCGTGCCCGTCGTGCTCAACCACTGGAAGGTGGAGGAGATGACGGGGCTGTCGCCGGAGGCGGAAGTGGCGCGTGACAAGCTCGTCGAGCGCATCCACCGCATCGGCAAAGCCGCCCGCCGCATGCGCACCCGCGCCGCCGAGGCTGCGCTGACGCCGGCCTGAACCGCCTCTACCATTCAGGACGAGGAACTCCCTGCCGATCAGGGAGAGGCCGGCGGGCACCGAAAGACGATCCGATGACGAAGCGCGCAACCCGACTCGTGACACCCCGGAGACGTCGCGCCGTCCTCGGTTCGGTCGTCTGCGCCACGCTCCTCGGCCTCGGTCCCGTCGCGTCGGCGATGGCGGCGGCCCAGGAAGCACCCGACGAGACGACCACGACGACGGCGGAGCCGGATCCCAAGCCGTTGCCGCTGCCGACCACGACGACGACCCCACCGCCGGCGAGCACGACACCGCCCCCGCCGCCGCCCGCCCAGGGGCAACCGGCGGATGACGACGACAGCGGGCCCACCGAGGTCCCCCAGGACGTGATCGTCGTGCCTCCGGCGGAGGGTGAGATCGCTCCCGATCCCTTCGCCCCGATCCTCCAACAGATCGCCGGCGTCACGCTGGCCGAGGTGCAGAAGGGCCTGAAGGCAGCCGAGCAGGCGAAGCTCCTGGCCGCCGGCCAGACCGAGGGCCTCACCGGCTCCATCGCCGACCTCGAGGCCCGTCTGGGTGTGCTCCAGGCGGACAAGGCCGAGGCCGTCGCCCGCCTGCAGACGGCGCGCACCCAGCTCAAGAAGCGGGCCGTCGCCGGCTACATGGGGTCACCGGCGGCGCCGATCAACCAGATCCTGGCCGCCGACGACTTCAACGACCTGTCCCGTCGCTTCGAGCTGCTCTCCTCGGTGATCGACGCCGACAAGGCTCGGATCACCGAGTACAACGACGCCCGCGACGCCGTCGGCACCGAGCTCGAACAGGTCGTCACCGCCCTCGACGCCCAGCGGTCGGCCCTCACCGTCGCCTCCACCGTCCTCGACGGGGCCGACTCGGTCCTGTTGGCCAAGCAGATCCAGATGGCCGCCGTGCGGGCGGGCAACGCCGTCGTCGGGGGCGGGTTCGTGTTCCCGATCGCCGGCGCCCACTCCTACAGCGACACGTTCGGCGCCCCGCGCATGTTCGGCACGGCCTACGCCCACCTCCACCAGGGCACCGACATCTTCGCCACCTCGGGCACGCCGCTGGTGGCCGTCGAACGCGGCGTCGTGTTCTCGATGGGCAGCGATGTGCTCGGCGGCACGAAGCTGTGGCTCGCCGGCGCCAGCGGCACGAAGTACTACTACGCTCACCTGTCGGCCTTCGCCGAGGGCATGGCGGACGGCACCGTCGTCCAGGCCGGCCAGCTCGTCGGCTACGTGGGCAACACGGGCAACGCGGCGACGACACCGGCCCACTGCCACTTCGAGGTCCACCCGAGTGGCGGCCCGGCCGTCAACCCGTACCCCCTGCTCAAGATCGTGGACGACGCCCAGAAGCAGATCGCGGCCTCCCAACCGCCGACCACCACGATCCCCAAGAGCTAGCTCGACGCCGTCGACCCCACGGGTCGCCTATCTTGGCAACCCATCGGTTGCGAGTGACCCTGCACGCAACGCCGAGGGTGCGAGAGCCGGAGGAGGCGAGCGATGGATGCCGTGTTCTTCGCCCTCGCCGACACCACCCGCCGGCGGGTGCTCGAGCTCCTGGCCGCCGAGGGCGGGGCCACCGCGACGCAGCTGTCGACGCGCTTCCCGGTGACCCGCCAGGCGATCGCCAAGCACCTCCAGGTGCTGGCCGACGCCGGTCTCGCCTCCTCCGAGCGCAAGGGCCGGGAGACCGTCTGGAGGCTGACGCCGGAGGCGCTGTCGCCGGCGATGCACTGGATGGAGTCCCTCGGCGACGACTTCCAGGACCGCAGGGCCGCCCTGCAGCGTCACCTGGCCGAGCGGGCGGCCGAGCGGCGGATCGGGATCCGTCCACGGCCGCCTGAGCCGGATGCGGGCCCGGTGCGCATCGCGGCCAGCGGCCCCCCGGCCCACCCCCAGCCGTCCCGTCGCGGGCCCGCCTGACCGTGTTCCGGTGCCCGGTGTGCAAGGAGGCGCTGGCCGAGGCCGACGACGGCCGGACGTGGCGGTGCGCGCAGGCCCACGTCCACGACGTGGCCAAGGAGGGGTACGTCAACCTCCTGATCACCCACCAGCGCCGCCAGCGCGAGCCGGGTGACAGCGCCGAGATGCTCCGCCACCGTCGGGCCTTCCTCGAAGCCGGCCACTACGACGCCCTGGCGACGGCCGTGGCCGCGCACGCCGCCCCAGGGCTGGCCGTGCTGGACGCCGGCTGTGGCGAGGGCTACTACACCCGCAACTGGCCCCAGGACCGGGAGGGGCTCGAGCTGTGGGCGGTGGACATCGCCAAGCCGGCGGTGCGCATGGCCGCGAAGCGGGCCCGGTCCGCGTCCGTGCCGAGGGCGAACTACGCCGTGGCCTCGGTCTACGACCTGCCGGTGGTGGACGCGTCGATCGACCTGGCCGTGAGCATCTTCGCTCCGCTCCACTCGGTCGAGTTCGAACGGGTCGTGCGGCCGGGTGGTCGGGTCGTGACCGTGACCCCGGGTCCCGACCACCTCGACGGGCTGAAGGCGAAGCTGTTCGCCGACCCCGAGACCCACCCCGAGGAGGGGCCCTTCGAGCGGGACGGCGCCACGACCGGTCTCGTCCCGGAGGGCACCCAGCGGGTCACCCGGGAGCTCGTGCTCGACCACCCCGGGGCGGTCGACGACCTCCTCCACATGACGCCCTACGCCTGGTACGTCGCGCCCGACGTGCGGGCATCCGTCGTGTCCGAAGGGTCCCTTTTCACCCGAATCGACTTCATCGTCTCCTCCTACCGGCGACCCTGAGCGGGATTCCGGGTCACCGAGGGTGGGCACGATGGGAGACGTGGCTGTCGAGGCACCCGTGGTGCTGGTCGTGGACGACAACGAGAGCGCTCGGCGCCTCGTGCGGATGGGCCTCGAGCTGGAAGGGGTGACCGTCGTGGAGGCCGACACCCTCTCCCGGGCCCGCCAGTTCCTGCACCGCCGCATGGCCGGCGTCGTCCTCGACCGAGAGCTGCCCGACGGCAACGGCCTCGACCTCCTGGCCGACATCGGCGCCACCTGCCCCGACGCCCGCGTGGTCGTGAACTCGACGGTCGAGGACGGGCGGGAGCCGGCCTGGGTGACCAAGGTCGACAAGGGCGACCTGCCGGAGATCGTGCGGGGCCTCGCCCTCCTGACCCGGCCGGCCGACGACGAGCAGCTCGCCGTGGTCGACCTCGTGCGGGCCGAGGCCGAGATCGTGGTGTCGGAGTGGCAGGAGCTGTGCCGGTGGGACCCGCTGCTCCCGCCCGACTCCGATCCGCCCCTGGCTCGCGTCGTCGTCGAAGCCGTGGCCGAGGCGCTCCAGCGGCCCCAGCCGATCGGCTGGGGCCCGGACCCGGCCTTGGTCTCGGTCATCGAGATGTTCGCGGCCGGCACCGGCGCCATCGACGTCGCCATCGGGCAGCTCGTCTGCCTCCGGGAAGCGTTCCGCCGGCACCTCGCGGGCCACGTGCCGCCCGCCGAGGAAGCGGAGAGCCGGGCCCGGGTGGACATGATCATCGACCGCGCCATCTGGTCGGCCGCTCGCGTCGCCGCCGGCCGGCTCCCGCGTGAGCTCCCGTTCGACCCGCAGACCGAGCTCGGCGACCGGCGGGCCTTCGACGGCGATCTCCAGCGCGGGCTGCAGCGGGCCGAGCGCTCGGGCCGGGCCCTGACCGTGGTCGTCGTCGGTCCCCCCGCCCTCGAGCGGGCCGATGTCGAGGCGGCGGCCGAGGCCGTCGTCCGCCACGCCGGCCTCTTCGCCTCCAACGTCCGGCGCCAAGACGGCGTCTACCGGCTCGGTCCGGCGACCTTCGCCGTCCTCCTGCCCGAAACCGATCTCCTCGCCGCCGACGCCGTCGTGGCCCGTCTCCGGGAAGGGGTCGGGTCCGACCTCACCACCGGTGCCGCGGCCTTCCCGGCCGACGCCACGGACCCCGTCGCGTTGCTCGACGAGGCCGAGCGGCGACGCGTGCCGACCCCGTCGCCGACCGCGCCCGGGGCATCTCCCGGCCGCTGATCCACCCATTGACGCCTGGATGGGCACAGAATGGGGCCTCGAACGACGTTCCACGGGCCTCCGCCCGGGGCGTCGAGAGGAGGAGTCGAATCCATGGCTGAGTACGAGGGCTACTGCGTCAAGTGCCGGGAGAAGCGGAAGTTCGACGGTGAGGTGAAGGAGATGGCCAACGGTCGCAAGGCGGCCCAGGGCACCTGTCCCACCTGTGGCACGAAGATGAACCGCATGCTGGGCAAGGACGCCAAGTAGGGCCCAGGCCCGATCAGGCGTCCCGCGTCATCCGCCGCACGACGGCGGCCAGCGTGGCGATCGCCTTCTCGTTGGTCGGTTCCGGTCCATCGAGCTCTCGGCGCCGCAGGGCGTACGAGAGCGCGATGGCCACCGCTTCGCGTTCGCCCTCGGCCAGTTCCCCGAGGTAGAGCTCGATCCGGCGGTCGTCCGGGTCGTCGCGACACAGCGCCAGCGCCACTCGGTCGACGGCGTGGGACAGGTCCGCCAGTCGCACCAGGTCGGTCACCGACGGCCACGTTAGGGCACCCGGACCGAGCGGTAGCCTCCGCCCCCGTGTCCAGCGCCGCCATCACCTACCCGGGCGCCCGACGCCCCGACCGCCACCGATCGGTCGACGGCGTCCGGCCTCCGCATCGCCGTCCACGAGTGGGGCGACGAGGGTGCCCCGCCGCTGCTGCTGGCGCACGGCGGCTTCGACTTCGTCGGGCACCTACGACGTGTTCGCGCCGCTGCCTGGCCGACGCCGGCTGGCGGGTCGTGGCGTGGGACCACCGGGGCCACGGCGACTCCGAGCACGCCCACCTGTACTCCTGGGACGCCGACGTCCGCGACGCCGTGGCGGTGCTCGACTCGGTGACGACCGGCGCGCTGCCGATCATCGGCCACTCCAAGGGCGGAGCGTTGATGCTCCAGCTGGCCGAGGCCCTGCCCCACCGCATGACCCGCCTCGTCAACATCGACGGGATGCCGTCGCCCCGCCCGCACCCGGACGTGGCCAGCCACGAACGGACCAAGCTGATGGCCAGCGAGCTGAGCGGCTGGCTCGACCACCGGCGCACGACCTCGAGCCTCACCCGCAAGTCGGGCACGATCGACGAGCTGGCCGAGCGCCGGGGTCGGATGAACCCGCGCCTGTCCAACGAGTGGCTCCGCTACCTCGTCACCATCGGCGCTCGCGAGGACGCCGACGGGTGGCGCTGGAAGATCGACCCGGCCCTGCGCATGGGCGGCTTCGGCCCGTGCCGGAACCCGAGTGGTCGCTCGCAGCGGCTGCCCGGGCTGGACCACCCCATGCTCGGCCTGCTGGGGCTCGTGCCCGAGCAGATGGGATGGGGCACCAACCCGGATGAGCTTCGCCCCTACCTCCCGCCCGACGGCGAGCTCGTGGCGTTCGAGGACGTCGGCCACTTCATCCACATCGAGAAGCCGGACGAGGTCTGCCCGGCCTCGTCCTCGACTTCCTCGGCACGCCCGGGGCGTCGGCATGATCCGCCTCCAGCACGGTCGCACGGAGCTCGCCCTCCACGAGCTGCGGGCCGGGTCGGGCCGCCCCCTGCTGCACCTCCACGGCCTGGCCGAGCGGTCGCCCGACCGCGGCCCCGGCCATCTACGACCGCTGGCCCGGGCCCGATCTTCGCCCTCGACTTCACCGGGCACGGCGCGTCGACCGTGCCGAGCGGCGGTGGCTACACGGCCGAGATGCTCATGGCCGACGTCGACGCCGCCCTCGCCGAGCTCGGGCGAGGTCACCGTCGTCGGCCGCGGCCTCGGCGCCTACGTCGCCCTGCTGATCGCCGGTGGCCGCCCGGCGCTGGTGCCGGGGCGCCATCCTCGCCGACGGCCCCGGCCTGGCCGGCGGCGGCCCATCGACCCCCACGTCGCCCCGCTCGATCGGTCGATCCCGCGACGCCCGGCACCGCCCGACCCGTGGGCGCTCGCCGAGCTGACCCGCGACCCGCGCCCGCCGGACTACGCCACCTCCTTCGTCCGTCAGGCCGTTCACTTCTCGGACCTGGCCGAGCCCCTGACCGTGTGCGCCATCGGTCGGCCGGCGTGGCTCGAGGCCGTCGTCCAGGAGCCCGGCGTGCGAGTGACGCCGCTGCCCGAAGCGCTGGCCGCGTACGGTGCCTGACATGAGGATCGGGCTCGGCATCGGCGGACGGAACGTGGCGGAAGCGGTGGCCAACACCCAGGCCGCCGAGGCGGACGGGTTCGCGTCCGTCTGGTTCTCGAACATCTTCGGGCTCGACGCCATGACGGCGTGCGCCGTGGCCGGGGCCGCCACGGAGCGGATCGAGCTCGGCACGTTCGTCGTACCGACGTTCCCGCGCCACCCCTTCGCCATGGCCCAGCAGGCCGCCTCCACGAACGACGCCGCGGGTGGCCGCTTCGCCCTCGGGATCGGGCTGTCGCACCAGGTCGTCATCGAGATGATGCTCGGGCTGTCGTTCGCCCAGCCGGCCAAGCACATGGAGGAGTACCTCGCCGTGCTCGTGCCCCTCCTGCGGGAGGGAAAGGTCGCCTTCTCGGGCGACGTCTACTCGGTCAACGCCAACCTCGAGCCGAACGGCGCACCGAACCCGCCGTCGATCGTGGTGGCCGCCCTCGGGCCGAAGATGCTGGCACTCACCGGCGCCGTCGCCGACGGCACGGCGACGTGGACCACGGGGGTGAAGACGTTGGGCGACCACATCGTGCCGGCCATCACCCAGGCCGCGGCCGACGCCGGCCGCCCCGCCCCGCGCATCATCGCCGGCCTCCCCGTGTGCGTGACCGAGGCCCCCGACGAGGCCCGGGAGCTGGCGGCCAAGCAGTTCGCCGTCTACGGGACGCTGCCGTCGTACCGCGCCATGCTCGACCGGGAGGGTGCAGCCACGCCCGGCGACATCGCCCTCGTCGGTGACGAGGAGGCCGTGGCCGCCCAGGTGCGGGCCCTCGGCGACGCCGGGGTCACCGACTTCGGGGCGTCCCTCTACGGCACGTCCGAGCAGATCGCCCGCGGACGCACCCTCATGGCCGAGCTCGCCGCCGCGGGCTGAGCCGGCGCCGCAGCCCGAGGCCGGCGCTCAGGGCCGCGGCCCCGAGCAGGGGCTCCACGAGCGAGCCGGTGGCCGGAAGTGTGCGGGACGCCGGGGCGACCGGCGCGGTCGACCCCCGGGCGGGGGCGGCGCCGGAAGTCGCGGTCGCGGCATTCGCCGCGGTCGCCGTCGCCGCCGTGAACGGCCAGACGCCGTTGGTGACCCGGACCGCGTAGAAGCCGCTGTTGCCGTCGGAGTACCAGATCTCCCCGCGTTCGGGGACGAACGACGGCGAGGACATGGCGTAGGCGCTGTCGGTGATCGGCCCGTTGAAGTAGGCGATCTCCTTCGGGTTGAACGGGTCGCGGATGTCGAAGATCCGCAGCCCCGAGAGGATGAACGAGCACGCCACGATGCCGGGGTCGACCCGGCTCGGCACGTTGCAGTAGTGGCCCGTGTAGTTCTGCAGCGACCCTGTGCCGTTGTCGCCCGCCTGCTCGCCACGATGGGCGGCGGCCTGGTTCACCTCGAGGCGGAGGTTGGAGACGACCGCGCGGCTTCTTCTCGTCCGCGATGTCGATGATGCGGGCCGCCCCGACCCGCTCCCCCGAACCACGGAACTCGTCCATCTCCACGAGGTACGGCGCGCCGCCGATGGTGACGGGCAGGTTGATCTGGGGGGTGCTGACCAGCGCCCACGTCGAGCGGCTGATGACCTCCACCTTCGGGTTCGGCACCCGCGACTGGATCTGGCTGACGTCGAGGATCAGGAGGCCCTTGGGGCTGTTCGAGTCGGCGGCCCCGTTGGCTGCCATGTAGAGGCGGTTGCCGTCGTCGCTGAGGTTGATGCCGTGGGAGTTGAAGTCGAAGACACCGAGCGGCACCGGCAGCGCCGGGTTGGACACGTCGATGGCCGTGAGCGTGCGGCCCGACAACGACGAGATGTAGAGCGTGTTGCCGTCGGGCGCGAAGCCGCTCTCGTGACCCAGCACGCCGATGCCGGCCGTCGCCTTGAGGACCGGGTTGCGGCAGTCGACGCTGACGTCGTAGAGGTCGACGAGCCCGGGATAGAAGACGGGGTTGGCGGTGGCGGCCGCCAGCAGTCCCCGCTTGCGGTTGAGCACGAGCGACTCGTGGGGCGACTGCATGGCCGGCGTCACGAGGGTCGCCGTCTTCTTCGGGTTGGCCGGGTCCGTCATGTCGATCACGGCCACCCCCGTCAGATCGCCGCCCGAGACGTTGGTCGCGTTCCCAGGGAACAGCAGGGTCGTGTCGTAGAACGCGCACTCGTGGCCGGCGCCGTCGACGTACCGCTCGACCTTGTAGCCGCCCGACGGGCCGACGTGGCTGACGGCGACGGTGTTGCAGGTGTAGCCCTGGGCGGCCCGCCCGCTCTCCACCTCGGCCAACGGCACCCGCCCCTGGGTCCCGGTCTCCGGGTTGGATCCGGGCCCGCACTCGGCCTTCGGCGTCGGCCCGACGTCGAGGCCGGCCGGATCCGGACCGACCTGGGCCAGGCGGAGGTCGGCCAGCGCGGCTCGAGCCCCGGAGGGCCGCAGCACCGGCGCCGACGCCTGCTCCGGACCGGCGTGGTTCGGGTGCGCTCCCGCCGGCGGGGCGGTCGTCACCACGATGCCCGCCACGACCAGAGCGGCGCAGGTCCCCGCGACGCGCCGATGAAGACCTGTGTGCACGATTCCCCCCAGAACCCCAGCGCCGGATGCCCCGGTCGCCGGCGAACCCTACCGGGGGTCCTTCGACTCGCGCCCGTCGACGGCTAGTGGCTCTGGAGCACGGCGTCGTCGCGGAAGTCGGCGAAGAGACCGTCCGCGCCGCCGCCGACGAACACCACGTCGGCCGGCCCGACCTTGCCGATCGTGGCCGGCATCGTCACGTTCCGGACGTTGGCCGGGTCGATCGCGAGGCCGAGGCCGACGAGGGCGTAGAGGTCCCGAAGGCCGACACCGTCGTAATGGGTGTGCCGGGCGATGAGCGACAGGAGTCGCAGCTTCGACACCGGCGTCGTCGCCGTGGCCCGCGCCCGCTCGAGGCCGCCGATGAGCAGCAGGCCCTGGTGCTCGGTGCGGGAGATGTCGCCGTTCGGGATGTGCCGGTTGCGGGCGAAGGACAGCGCCCCCGGCCCCGCCATGTGCACCCGCCCCGGCCGGAAGTCGGCGCCGGAGTTCCGGTCGAACATGTCGTAGGGCACCTCCACGTCGACGCCCCCCATGTCGTCGACCAGCGCCTGGAACCCGTCGAAGTTCGTCTCGATGACGAAGGAGAACGGCACACCCGTCAAGGCCGACACCGTCTCCACCTGCTTGGCGAACCCGCCCTGCTTGTAGGCGTCGTTGATCTTGGCGCTCCCCAGCCCCGGGATGGGCACGTAGGTGTCGCGGGGGATGTTGAGAATCGTGGCCGTGCCCACGGCGGGGTTGACGCCGACGAGGTGGAGGGCGTCGCCGCGGATGCCGTCGAGGCCGGCCCGGCCGTCGTTCCCGATCAGGAGGGCGAAGAACGGCTCGGTCCGGGGCTGCGGCGAGAACGCGGCGGTGTCCAGCTTGTGGATGGTGAACGTCGCCTGCGCCTGCGAGGGCTGAGGGGTCCACACGAGGAGCGCCGCGAGGGCGGCGACGACGAGGGCCAGGTCGACGGTCAGGAGCAGCCGGAGGTGGGGGCGGCGGCGGCGGGGGCGGGTCACGATCGGGAGTCCTTGCCGGCGTCGAGGGCGAAGGAGTCGATCTTCCAGGTATCGCCCTCCGGCACGAGGACCACCTCGCCGAAGTGCACGATGTCGACGTCCATGGTGTCGCCCACCGCCCGGAGCTTCACGTCGACCTGGGCGGCCACGACACCGGTCACCTCGTCGGCGCCCGCGACCGAGAAGAGGCCGGCGGTGACCCGTTCGGCCGTGATGCCCTTCGTGGCGGGCGGCAGTCCCTCGTCGACCAGGGTCGCCCGCGTCGCCGGATCGGCCAACTGCTCCAGCGCGGCCGGCGTGAACACCGCCGACAGGTCTCCGGCCGGCTGCCCCGAGTGCAGCGGGGCGACGACGGCCGCGGCCAGCCACGCGTCCAGCGTCGCCTTCACCGCCGCGACGGTGGCGTCGTCCGGGGCCTTCGTCCCGTACGCATCGACGCCCGTGACGGTGAGGGGGATCGTGGGCGGGGCGACAGGCACCGTGGCGGTGGTCGTCGTGGCGGGGCGGGCCGCACCGGCGTCCTCGGCCTTCTTCTTCGAACAGGCGCCGGCGCCGCCGAGGAGCGCGACGGCGAGGGTGAGGGCGACGAGGGGGCGGGGCGAGAGGCGCATGGAGATCAGGAGCCGGAGGCGGCGGGGAGGTCCTGGAACAGACCGGCGGAGAAGTAGCGCTCCATCCGGTCGCACAGGACGGTCGCAACATGATGGCCCGGCCCGAGGGACCTCGCGAGCAGCCGGGCGCCGGCCAGGTTCAGCCCGCTCGAGATGCCGACCGGATAGCCGGCCGCGCACAGCTCGCCGCGCCGCGGCCATGGCCAGGTCGTCGGCCACGTCGATCGGCTCCTCGAGGGCCACCTCGTCGGGCGCCAGCAGCGTGCTCATGCCCTCGACCACGCCCGGGATCCCCGTGCTGAACCCGGCGCAGATCTCGGGCTGCCCGGCGAAGCCGGTGCCGACGGTCGGCCGCACCGCGGCGATGCGGGTGCCCGGCATCCCACTCGCGCGGATGGCGCGGGCGACGCCCATGAGCGTTCCGGCCGTGCCGACGCCGGCGACGAACCCGTCGAGGCCGCCGCCGACGGTCTCGAGCAGCTCCGGTCCGGTGCTCACGGCATGGGCCTCGACGTTGGCCGGGTTGGCGAACTGGCGCGGCAGGTAGACGTTCGGGTCGGTGGTGGCCATGGCCTCGGTCGCGGCCATCGCCGCGACGATGCCCTGGGCCGGATCGGTCAGCACGACCTCGCCGCCGTAGCGCCGGATGATGAGCACCCGCTCGCGGCTGACGCCCTCGGGCATGACGGCCCGGAACCGGAGCCCCAGCCGGGCGCAGACCATGGCGAAGGCGATGGAGGTCGACCCGCTCGATGCCTCGACGACCAGCGAGTCCTCGTGGACCGCGCCACGGGCGATGGCGTCGCGGAGCACGAACACGGCGAGGCGGTCCTTGGTCGACCCGCTGGGCTGGAGGTACTCGAGCTTCACCCAGATCGTGCAGCCGGTACGAGCATCGGCGAGCGGCACCGTCGGCGTCCGGACGAGGAGCGTGTCGAGGACGGCGGTGCGCGCCGAGAGGGGGATGGGCGCGGGCGGCACCGGCGCGATCAGCCGGCGGCGACGGCGGTGAAGTCGGCGGTCGCCACGCTCACGAGCTCGATGCCGTGGGCGTCGACCGCGGCCCGCACGTCGGGGTCGGTCAGCACCGCGAGGTCGCTCACCCGGTACTCGCGGGCCCACGGGAAGACGGGCGAGTCGGGCTGCACGAGCGCGGCGAGCTCGGGGTCGTCGGCGGCGCAGTGGGACACGAGGAGGTGGACCCCGGGCCGGTCGGCCAGCCGTTCGAGGTACCCGAGGAGCCAGTCCTTCTTCTCCTCGGCCGATCGCTCGCTGAGCATCTTGATCGAGGCGAAGGTCAGCGATGCCGGCACGCCCGGGTACAGGAACGGCACGTCGTAGCGGGAGGACACGGCGTCGTAGGCGGGGAGCTGGGACAGGCCCATGTGCACGTCGAAGTAGGTGAGGGGTAGCTGGGCGGCGAGGAACCGCTCCGTCTGGGCCACCAGCTCGTCGGTCGCCTCGTCCGCATCGGCGCGGCGTGCTCCATCGACGGTGCGGTGGAACGTGCCGTCGGCCTCGACGAGGCTGCGTCCGCCGCTGAGCGGGCCCCACCGCAGGCCGTCCCACTCGCACGTGAGGGTCGAGTGGATACCGAGGGGCAGGCCGTGGGCGGTGGCCAGCGCCGCCGCTTCCGGGAACCAGGGGCAGGCGACCATGGTCGACGCCTGCGTCAGCACCCCCTCGGTGAAGGCGCGCACCGTGCCGGTGTTGACGGCGTGGCACATCCCGAAGTCGTCGCCCTGCACGACGAGCTGGGGCGGACGGGCGACCATGGCCAGATCGTAGGCTCGCCACCATGTCCGCCACGTCGTCCACGGATCGCCTCGCCATCGACGGGGGCACGCCGATCCGCACGTCCTTCCCGCCCCTCGGGAAGGGGATCTCGCTGTTCGGCGAGGAGGAGCGGGCCGCGGTGCTCGAGGTGCTCGAGAGCCGCAGCCTCTTCCGCTACTACGGGCCCAACCTCCTCGAGAAGGTGGCCGGGTTCGAAGCGGCGTCCAAGGAGGTGCTGGGGGCCTCCTACGCCGTCGCCACCTCCAGCGGCACCGCCGCCATCCGCGCCGCGCTCGGCGGCCCTCGGCGTCGGGTGCGGTGACGAGGTGATCCTGCCCGCGCTCACCTTCATCGCGTCGGTCAACGCCGTGGTCACCATGGGCGCCGTCCCGGTCTTCGCCGAGATCGATGACACCCTCGGCCTCGATCCCGCGGACGTCGAGGCGAGGATCACCGAGCGGACGGCGGTGATCATGCCGGTCCACCTCGACAACGGCGCCTGCGACATGGACCCGCTCATGGAGATCGCCCGCCGCCGAGGCGTGCGCGTGCTCGAGGACACGGCCCAGTCGATGGGCACCACCTACAAGGGCCGGGCCCTCGGCACCATCGGTGACCTCGGTGCCTTCTCGCTGCAGCTCGAGAAGAACGTGACGAGCGGCGAGGGCGGCCTGGTGACGTCGGAGGACGAGACCCTCTACCTGCGGGCGGCGCGCTACCAGGACCAGGGCGGGCAGTTCGTCACCAGCACCGGTTCGTCGCGCGGTGAGGACGGGAGCGAGGCCATCGAGCCGTTCGTCGGCGAGAACCTGCGCATGACCGAGATCGCCGGCGCCATCGCCGGGGTGCAGGTGCGCAAGCTGCCGGACCTGTTGGCGCGTCAACGGGCGAACCAACGCCGGATCCTCGCTGCGGTGCCGGATCTCGACGGGCTCGCCCATCGACGGCTCCCCGATCCCGACGGCGACGGCGGATCGAGCGTGAACCTGTTCCTGCCGACGGCGGAGACGGCGCGGCGGTTCGTCAAGGCGATGCGGGCCGAGAAGCTGCCCGCCGGCCAGCTCTACAACGGCCTGCCCGTCTACCTCACGCCGTCCATCGTCGAGAAGCGCACCGCGTCGAACAAGGGCGGCCCGTGGCATTGCGCGGAGCACCCGACGGCCATCGAGTACGGCCCGGGCCTCTGTCCCCGCAGCGAGGAGCTGTCGGCGCGCGCGGTGATCGTGCCGGTGGCGGCCGGCTTCCACGCGCAGGACTGCGACGATGTCGCGGCCGGCATCGCCAAGGTCGCAACGGCGCTGCTCTCGTGAGCGGGCCCATCCGCATCGGGGTCCTCACCTGCGGCACGATCGTCACGAACGGCCACCTCCCTGCGTTCGCAGCCGTCGGCCGGGACGCGGTCGACGTGGTCGCCTTCTCGAGCCGGTCCCGATCGAGCGCCGAGCGGGCCGCCGCGCAGTGGGGGAGCGGAGACGTCGTCGACGACTGGCGGGCCGTGCTCGAGCGAGACGACGTGGATGCGGTCGACATCTGCTCGCCCAACGCCCTGCACGCGGAGATGGCCATCGCCGCGGCGCGAGCCGGCAAGCACGTGCTGGTCGAGAAGCCGATGGCGGTGTCGCTGGCCGAGGCCGACGCCATGATCGACGCGGCCGGCGAGGCCGGCGTCCTCCTCATGGCCGCGCACAACGTGCGCTTCGCCGCGCCCTATCTGGCCGCGGCGGCCGCGGTGGCCGAGGGCCGCATCGGGGAGGTCGTCGGCGTGCGGGCCGCCTTCGGCCACGGTGGCCCCCAGGCGTGGGCGCCCGGCGCGACCTGGTTCCGGGAGCCCGAGGTCGCCGGCGGGGGAGCGCTCCTCGACCTCGGGATCCACGTCGCCGATCTGCTGCGCGCCGTCACCGGCGACGAGATCGACGAGGTGACCGCCTTCCTGCGCCGGCCCGAACCGGACGGCGTCGAGGAGGCCGGTCAGGTCGCCTTCCGACTCCGCGGTGGTGGGGTGGGCACGTTCCACGCCAGCTGGGTCGCTCGCCCGGGGCCCGACCACCAGCTCGTCGTGCACGGCACCGAGGGCTCGCTCGGCATCGAGCGGGGGCAGGCCGTCGTCCGGCCCGCCGACGGGGGCGAAAAGCAGGTCGTCGCCCCGCCGACCGGCGCGCTCGACCTGTATGCGTCGTTCGTGGCCGCGTGCGCCGGTGATGCCCCGCCGGCGGTCACCGGCGAGGACGGGCGGGCCGCACTGGCCATCGTGCTGGCCGCCTACGACGCGGCGGCGCAGGGACGGGCCGTCGCCGTCGACCATCGGTGATCGACGTCGACCTGGCGCCCCTCCCGGAGCGGGGCCGCCGCTTCGTCGGCACCCGCACCGTCCGCCTCGGCGACGCGGGACTCGACGGGCGCCTCCGGTTGGACGCGCTGGCGCGATTCCTCCAGGACATCGCCGCCGACGACGCCCACGACGTCGGCCTGCGGGCCGCGACCTGGGTGGTCCGGCGCACGGTGCTCGAGCTCGACGGTCGGCCCCGCTACGGCGACCGGGTCGAGCTGACCACCTTCTGCGGCGGCCTCGGCAGCCGCTGGGCCGAGCGCCGGACGTCGGTCGTCGGGCCGACCAGCCGGATCGAGGCCTCGTCGTTGTGGGTGTACCTCGACCCGGACCACGGGCGCCCTTCGGCGCTCCCCGACCTCTTCCTCGAGGCCTTCGGAGAAGCGTCCGGTGGTCGGCGGGCGTCGAGCCGGCTGCTGCACCCGTCGCCCCCGGACCACGGCACGACCGACGGGCCGTGGCCGCTCCGACCCACGGACTTCGACGTGCTCGGGCACGTGAACAACGCCGTGTACTGGGTCGCGGCCGAAGACACGCCGGTCGAACGGGGCCGGGTCGAGCTCGAGTACCGCAACGCCATCGAGCCCGGGACCCCGGTGCGGTTGGTCCGCTCGGCGGACGACCGGGAGCGATGGCTCGTGGGGCCGACCGGAGTGCACGCGTCGGTCGTCCTGCGGGCGACCGCCGACGCCGGCGGCCCAGGCGTCAGCCCCGGCGGATCCCCCGCCGGCCCGGACCGCTGACGCAGCCGACGCAACGGACGGTGGCCGGGAGGGCGGCCAGGCGCTCCTCGCCGATCGGGCCCCCGCAGACCTCGCACCGGCCGAACGTCCCCTCGGTCTGGCGGTCGGCGGCGGCCTCGAGGGCGTCACGCTGCTCCACCGCGTGAGCCAGCAGGGCGGTGACGCGGGCCCGTTCGAACCCGACGCTCGAGCCCTCGACGTCGTGCTCGTCGTCGGGCGGATCCGCCTCCTGGGCGGTGATGATCCCGGCCAGCTCGACCTCCAGGTCGGCGACGAGTCGGGCCGCCTGCTCCCGGGCCGAGGCCAGCGCGTCTACGGCGTCACCGCGTCGCGGACGAAGTCGATGATGGTCTGGGTGGCCAGCTCGCCGACCGCGATCGGGAAGGCGGTGAAGCCGTGGACCGCCTCGGGGTACACCCGGAGGATCGCCTCGTTCCCCGCCTCGGCCCACCGCTCGGCCATGAGCAGGCTGTCGTCGAGGAGCGGGTCGAGGGCGCCGACGCTGAACAGGGCCGGCACCAGTCCCGAGAGGTCCGCGTACAGCGGGGACACGCCGGGAGTCCGGCGCTCCTCCTGCGTCCGGCCGGGGAGGAAGCAGTCGTAGAACCACGCCATGATCGGGGTGGACAGCACGAGGTTGCGGTCGCCCCAGTTCCGCTGACTCGGCGTCATCCCGAGGTCGAAGGCGCCGAACACGAGGTTGGCGGCGACGAACGGGGTGAGCCCTTGGCGGTCGCGCAGCCGGAGCATCGTGAGCGCCGCCAGGTGGGCGCCGGCTGACTCGCCGCCGATCACGAAGCGCTCCGGCGCGCCGAGCTCAGCCGCACCGCCGCCGTCGGTCAGCCAGAGGGCGGCCGCCTCGCAGTCGTCGGCCCCGGCCGGGAACGGGTGCTCGGGCGCAAGGCGGTAGTCGACGGATGCGACCGCCACGCCGGCCTCGTTGGCCAGGCGCCAGAGGGCCACGTCCTGTTGGTGGGCCGAGCCGAGGACCCAACCGCCGCCGTGCACGTGGAGGTACGCGCCGAGCACCTCACCGGGCGGGACGAACGTCCGCACGGGGATGTCGCCGCCCGGGCCGGGAACGAGGAGGTCGCGGCCCTCGGGCACGACCTGGGGGGCCGGGAAGGTGCCTCGGCCCTCGGCCCGCGCCCGCCGCGTCTCGGCCGGTTCGACGGTGTGCACGGACGGTGCGCCCGCCAGCAGCTGCTCGACCGTGGCGTTGAAGGTCCGCGCCTCCTGCAGGTGCACCTCGTCCAGCTCGACCAGTTCCACGCGCACCCCTCTCGTGGACGGACGATACTGCGGGGCGGGTATGACGCCTCCTGTGCCGGATCCCGCCCCCATCGCCGAGCCCTTGGCCACGCCGCCGGCGCGCGGGATTCGCCACGCCGCGCGCGCCTTCCGGCACCGCGACTTCACCGTCTTCTGGCTCGGCGCCCTCGCCTCCAACACCGGCTCCTGGGTCCAGAACCTGGCCGTGCCCTACGTCATCTACGAGGTGACCCACAGCGCGTCGTGGGTCGGGTTCGCGACGTTCACCCAGTTCATCCCCGTCATGCTCCTCGGGCCGCTGGCCGGCTCGATCGCCGACCGCTACGACCGCCGCAAGGTCCTGTTGACGACCCAGGCGCTGATGGCCGTCGGTGCGCTGGCGCTGTGGCTCGCGTGGTCGCAGGGCGTCCGGAGCCCGTGGGCCATCCTCGGTCTCGTCGCCGTGTCCGGTGTCTTCGCCGGCATCAACATCCCGAGCTGGCAGTCGTTCGTGAACGACCTCGTCCCCCGGGAGGACCTGCTCTCGGCCGTCACGCTGAACTCGCTTCAGTTCAACGCGGCGCGGGCCATCGGGCCGGGCCTCGGCGGCATCCTCGTCACGACGGCCGGGCCGAGCTGGGCGTTCTTCATCAACGGCGTCTCGTTCGTCTGCGTGCTCGTCGCCCTCGCCCTCGTCCGCAACCGCCAGGTCGCGTTGGAGACCGCCCTCACCGGCGGTGTCCTGCGCCAGTTCCGGCGGGCCGTGCGTTACAGCCGCAGCCAGCCGGGGATCCTCGTCGGCATCGTGGTGGCCGTGCTGGTCGGCGCGCTCGGCAACCCGATCTTCCAGTTCACGGTCATCTTCTCGGCCGAGGTCTTCCACGTCGGAGCGCTGCAGCTCAGCCTCCTCAACGTCGCTCTCGGCGTCGGGGCCGTCGGTGCCGCGCCGTTGATCAGCGGGTGGGACCTCACCCGGGCCGACCTCGTGCGCTGGGGCCTGCTCGTCTACGGCGGCGCGATCCTCGCCTTCGGGATCGCGCCCGACTACGTTTTCGGGCTGCTCGCCTCGCTCGTTGTCGGCGGCGGCTTCCTCATCGTGATCTCGGCCACCAACACCTCGGTGCAGGTGATCGTGGCCGATCACATGCGGGGCCGGGTGATGGCGTTCCGGATCATGGCCTTCACCGGCGCGTATCCCATCGGTGCGCTCATCCAGGGCTGGCTCTCCGACGTCATCGGGCCACGCACCACCGTCGCCGGTGCCGGCGCTTTGCTCGTCGCCGCCGGCGTCGTGCTGGCCATGCGCCCGGCGCTGCTCCATCGCCTCGACGATCCCCACGACGATGCCGTCGGCGTCGGTGGTGCCTGACGTGTCCCCGGTGCGGCGGGAGGAGTCCGCGGACGGCGTCGTGGTGCACCTGGTGCTCGACCGTCCGGAAAAGCTCAATGCCCTCGACGAGGAAACCCGCCGAGGGTTGCAGGAGGCGGTCGACGAGCTGGCCGATCGTCCGGATGTCCGCGTGGTCGTCCTCGCCGGCGCCGGTCGGGCGTTCTCGGCCGGCGCCGACCTTGCCGAGCGAGCGCCCCGGGCGGCGGACGCCCTGTCGCGCCGCCACGCCAGCGGCGCGTGGCAACGGCTCCTCGAGCGCATGGAGCGGCTGCCGCAGGTCACCGTCGCCCGCCTGCACGGCCACGTCATCGGGGGCGGCGCGCTGCTGGCCCTGGCCTGTGATCTGCGGGTCGCGGCCGACGACCTCGCGTTCTCGATCCCGGAGGTGGCGATCGGGCTGCCCCTCACGTGGGCCGGGCTCCCGCGCCTCGTCCGGGAGATCGGGCTGCCGCGGACCCGCGACCTCGTCCTGACCGGACGGCGGGTGGGGAGCGAGGAGGCCGAGCGGTGGGGCCTCGTCCAGCGCGTCGTGCCGGCCGCCGACCTCGACGCCGCGGTGGACGAGCTGGTCGCCGGGCTCCTCGCCCAGCCGGCGCCGCCCCTCGCCATGACCGTCGACGCCCTCCGTGCCCTCGGACGCCATGTGAGCGGTCCGGAGGTGGCATGGGCCGACCCGGACCTGCTCCGTTGGTCGCTCGGCGCCCGAGGGGACGACCGACCCGGGAACCATTGACACCGTGGTCACCGGCAACCCTTGCGGAGCCGTCGACGATGATGGCCGCATGACCCGCACCTGGACCGTCGACGAGGCGCGGGCCTACCTGCCGCGCCTGCGCGAGATGGTGGCCCTGGTGCAGGAGGCCGTGGCCCTCGACGACGCGTCCGGGCACCTGCTCCTCCGCGCCGGCGCCGAGCACGCCGAAGCCGCGCTGGCCGAGCTCCAGGAGAAGGGCGTCATCCTGCGCCAGCTCCCCAACGGGCTCGTCGACCTGCCGTCGCTCGACGCCGACGGTGAGATCCGCTACCTCTGCTGGCACGTCGGCGAACCGGAGCTGGCGTGGTGGCATCGGCCCGACGCCGGCTACGCCGGTCGCCAGCCCCTCGACTGACGCGGGTCTTGCCCCGCGCGCTCGGCGCGTGAGAAATGTCCGGGCGCGTTGCCCCGACGGGTCCCCGGTCCTACCGTGCGGGCCATGGCCCTCGTCTTGATCACCGGTTGCAGCAGTGGGTTCGGTCTGGAGGCGGCGCTCTCCTTCGCCCGTCGAGGCGACGCCGTCGTGGCGACGATGCGGAACACGCAGAAGTCGACGGACCTCGACGCCCGGGCCACGGCCGAAGGATTGGGCATCGCCGTCCGCGAGCTGGACGTGACCGATGACGACTCCGTCGCCGGCGCGGTCCGGGCCATCACCGACGAGCACGGTGCCGTCGAGGTGCTCGTGAACAACGCCGGCGTCGGCTTCGGCGGGCCCGTCGAGACGATGCCCATCGACGCCGCCCGCACCCTGTTCGAGACGAACTTCTGGGGCCCGTTGCGCCTGATGCGGGCCGTGCTGCCGGGCATGCGCGAGCGACGCGCCGGCGTGATCGTCAACGTCTCGTCCCTGGCCGGCCTCCTCCCCGGGGCGCCGTACACGGGCCTGTACGCGTCGTCGAAGCACGCACTGATCACGTTGAGCGAGAGCCTTTCGATCGAGCTCATGCCCTTCGGCATCCGCGTCCACTGCGTCGAGCCCGGCTTCTTCGCCACCGAGATCGCCCACAACGGCGACGCCGTCGACACCGGCGCAGGCCCATATGGAGCCGACGCCGACTGGTGGAAGTCGTTCATGGACGGGAGCGTCGCCGGCGGCGCCGATCCCGCCGTCGTGTCGGAGCTCATCGTCGACATCGCCAACGACTCCGCGGCGCCGATGCACCACCCGGTCGGCGACGACGCCGCCCTCTACCTGTCGTTGCTCGAGCAGGCGGGGGGCTTCGACGCCTGGGTGGCGACATCGATGCCGGTCGTCGAGTCCATCGCCGGACCTCGCCCCGCCATCGGTGACGCGTAGGCCCGACTCCGACGATCGTCGCGGGTCGATGCCGCCTTCGTGGCGACCGTGCGGGCCGAGGGCCTCGCCGCGCGCACGAAGGTCAGTCGCCCGACGTCGGGTGGAGGCCCAGGGCCTCGGCTGAGCGCCGCAGTGCGGCGATGTGGGCGTCGACGGCGCCGAGCCCTGCTCCCATCGTGTTGAGGGAGAGGTGCGAGGCGCCGGCCTCTCGCCACCGCTCGGCGTGGGTCGCCACCTTTGCCTCCTGTCCGTCCGCGGTCCAGCTGATGCGACCCTCCATCCCGATCGCCGACGGGTCGCGGCCGGCCTCCTTCGCGGATGCGTCGACGATTCCACGAGCGTCGTCGAGCCGGCCGTCGGGCGGCACCTGCGGGAACCAACCATCGGCCAACCGACCCATGCGGCGATACGCGGGCGCCGACGATCCTCCGAACCAGACGGGGATCGGTCGTTGCGCGGGCCTCGGCGCCAGCCCGGCGCCCGTGACGGTCTCGAACTGCCCGTCGAACGTCACGCTCTCCTCGACCCACAGCCGGCGGAGGAGGTCCACCTGCTCGTCCAGGCGCCGGCCTCGGTCGGTGAAGTCCTTCCCGAGCGCTTCGTACTCCACGGCGTTCCAGCCGATACCGACACCCAGCCGGAAGCGGCCACCGGTGAGGAGGTCGACCTCGACGGCCTGCTTGGCCACCAGTGCCGTCTGGCGCTGGGGGAGGATGATGATGCCGGTCACGAGCTCGAGCCCGGTTACGGCGGCGAGGAACCCGAACAGCACGAACGGCTCCCGGAAGGGCGTGTGCAGGTCGTACGGGCCTCGCCAATTCGGATGCACGGCGGTGTCCGCGCCGAGGACGTGGTCGTAGACGAGGATGTGCTGGTAGCCGAGATCTTCGGCGGCCGCGGCCCAAGCGCGGATGACGCCAGGATCACGGTCCGACCCGATCTCGGTCTGCGGGAACACGGCACCGATCTGCATGCCGACGGTCTAGCGCCTCGGGCGCCGGTGCCTCCTGCCGGTCAGCTCCTGTCCTCCACGACGTCGAGGTTGTGGAACGTCGGCGGCCCGTCGGCCAACGCCATCATCTTCGACGCGAAGTCCGACGTGACCGGTAGCTCGCTGTTCTGCATGGCCTCCTCGTGGGAGTCGAAGAACACGACGTTGTAGAGATGAGTCGGGTCATCGCGATCGGCGCACATGATGCGCCGGCGGGCGAGCCGCTGGTCGCCGGCCGCCGCCTCCCACTCGTCGCTCAGTTTCCGCACCTCGTCGAGTTTCGACGTGTGGAATTCGATGATCTGCAAGAAGGCCATATCCCGCTCCCGTTCGTGTGAGGCTGTCCTCCGCCGAAGGCTATGCATCGGTTTCGATGATCGCTACTGGTTCGTGGGCACCGCATCGCCTCACGATGGCCGAGGAATCGAGGCAGGCGCTCGTCGACCCGGGCGAGGGCATCCGACACTCGCTGGAGGCGATCCTCTGGTGGACGAGTCGTTCGTCCTTGATCGAGATCCTCGATCGGTCTGTCCGGGGCGGATTCGAGAAATCAGAGCGCTCCCGGGAGGACTTGAACCTCCGACGCACGGTTTAGGAAACCGACGCTCTATCCCCTGAGCTACGGGAGCTGGACTACAAAAGTGCTGGTCACCGCCTATTTTCTAGGGCGGTCGACCTGCGCTGTGACCTCGTGGGCCGCGGTTGGGCCGCGGGAAATTCTGGAAGGACCCTATCGAGCGGTCGAACTGCCTCATGGTGCTGCGTCGATCCGTCGAAGACGCGAAGGTTCCACTGAGTAGACGAACGGTCCGCCGACGGCGCACAGTTCCGCGATCTCGTCCAGGTGCCACAAGATCAAGCCAGCTTGCCGGTAGCCAGTCAGCCGCGGTGGCACGCTGAAACACGCGACGCGATGTCGGTGCACTGCCGCTACCTCTGCCGGCACCCGCGCCACGTTTGCGTCAGCCATGAGGACCGCCCAACCTCGGGTTCCAGCCAGCTCGAGCCACTCCGGGTCTTCGACGGCTTCGTCGGCAGGGATCCCGTAGTGATCGCTCAAGGTCGTGATCGACATGCCGGCGGCCCGGAGGATTCTTGGGACCTGTATGCGGCCGAGGCTTCGGTCCAAGAAGAACTCAGGCAGCGTGGCCGGTCGCGGCGACACGTATGGCGTCCTGGATCGTGGAGCTGGGGACGCCGAACTCCTCTTCGAGAAGCTCGACAGACTCGCCGGCCATGAACCGGTCGAGCACATCACTCACGCGTGACGCACCCGCCTGGAAGATGGGCTTCCCGAACGAGCGACTCGCGTCGACAACTACTTCTCCCCGCGGATATGCCGGAAGTCGAACGAGGCGGGCCCAGCCCTTGTCGTCGTGCTCGATCCTGACCAGGTAGTCCTCAACCACCTCCGTGAAGACCCGTTGGTTGTTTCGCAGCACGATGAGTTGGCGCACAGCGCCCGCAACTTCGTCCGTTGCTCGGGACTCCGCAAAGTCAAAGAGGACTTCGGCTCCATCGGTGTAGAGGCGCCGTGAAGCGAGTGCGTGTTCGACGCCGATCTCCTCTTGAAGCGCCTCGAGCGCGGGTCGGATCCTCTGAAGAGGGACGCCGCTCCGGCGGATCGCTGCCAGGACTAGACCCTCGGCGAGGCCGACGAACGGAACCGAGGGCTCCCGCAAGTCCTTCGAGAGCACCGTGAGGATTGGTGCGCCAGTAACTGAGCGGCCAGTTGCCGATTTGCTCGTGTAGCCCAGTGCCCAATTGCGGAAAGTTGACGTCGGCAGCGCTAGGTACCGCGCAGCTTCCGTCAGCGTGTAGAGCGGGACGCTGAAGCGCGGATCTGCGTCGGGCACGGCGCGGAGTCTGTCACGACGTGTCCGTTGCGCCATGTGCAACCTCCTTACCTTCCCTTCGCAGTCTAGCGAACGTGCGTTCGGTATGCCGGCGCTGCCAAAGTGATGGTGGCGTACGCAGCATCAATTCGCTCCGCGAGCTTTTCGTGCTCGTCCTCGAACAAGTGGCCGTAGCGATCGAGCGTGGTGGTGATTGACCGATGGCCGAGGTGACTTTGGATGGCCTTCGGATGAGCTCCTTGCGAGATCAAGAGAGCAGCGCACGTGTGGCGGAGCGCATGGACGCCCATGTCGGGGAGGTCAGCTGCGGCCAACGCTGGCTTCCAGACTCGCGTAGCGAAGTTCGAGTATCGCAGAGGTCCGCCGCTAGGCACCTGGAACACGAGGTCGTCCTTCAGCGCGTCCGGTCGTGCAGCGAGGTACTCGGCGAGACGGTCCCGAACGAAGTGGGGGAGCGTCACGGCGCGACGTTGGTGTGTCTTCGGCGGGCCGAAGTAGAGCGTGCCGGAGACGTCGGCGAGGCTCTCGGCGATCATCAGGCGCGAGCGGTCGAGCCCGCAGCGGAAGCGGCGCAGTGCGACGGCCTCGCCGTATCGCAACCCGCCGATGGCCAGCACCTCGATGAAGAGCCTGTGTTCGTGTGGGATGACCTCGAGCAGCCGGCGCACTTCGGCCGGAGAGAGGTAAGCCATCTCGACCTGCGGGAGGCGGGGGAGCTTGACCCCTATGCACGGCGACGCCACCAGTCGCCCGTCCTCGACAGCGGCGCGCATGATCGATGTCATGAGGTGATACGCCTGTCGGCAGCTCGACGTGCTCAGACCCCTCGCGAGCAGGGACGACACCCACTCGCGGATGTCGATCGGCCTGATGTCCCCGATGGGACGATCGCCGAAGGTCGGGAGCAACCGAGCTCGAAGGAGGGACGCGTAGCCCGACTGCGTCTTCGGCTTGAGGTGGTTGGTCGTCCGCAGCCAGCGCTCCGCCCAGTCTGAGAAGAGGATCTTCGAGTCGACCGGGTCGACCCACGATCCTCGGGCCTTGTCGACCTCGACCTGAGCCAGAAAGAGCTCGGCGTCGATTTTCTTGTCGAAGGTCCGGGAGCGTTCAGTCCCATCCGGCGCTCGGTAACGGGCTCGCCAAGTGGTGGCTCCGCCGCGGTTCCGCTTTTCGATGTGTGCCACGTCGCACCTCGCTGGTGCCGGCGCCGACCAACAAGCGGTCGACGGACCAGGAGGACGGCCTTCACATCTCGGGCCGTCGACGAGCGACTGTGTTCAGCGTAGGACACCGCACCGCAGACGTCACGGGCTCCTGACACAACTGCGGTTGTGTCGGGATGTCAATGGCCAGTTTGAAGTATCCGCTGGTGGCCACGAGAAGTACCCACTCCTCATGGGTGCTTCAGCGTTTGGGGGGCTTGGGTCGTTCTCCTTTCCGCGGGCTTTCTCATGCGGTAGGACTCGCCTTGGGTGGCGATGACGACGGCGTGGTGGAGTAGCCGGTCGAGGAGGCTGACGGCGGTGGTGTGCTCGGGGAGGAAGCGGCCCCAGTCCTCGAACGGCCAGTGGGATCCGATGCCGAGGGATCGCCGTTCGTAGGCGGCGGCGATGAGCCGGAAGAACAGTTGCGCGCCGTTGTCGTCGAGCGGGGCGAATCCGATCTCGTCGATCAGGACGAGGTCGGCTTTCAAGATGTTGTCGATGACGCGACCGACGGAGTTGTCGGCCAAGCCTCGGTAGAGGGTCTCGACGAGCTCGGCGGCGGTGAAGTAGCGGACCGTCGGCCGGCGTCGATGGCGGCGTGGCCGACGGCGACCAGCAGGTGGCTTTTGCCGGTCCCGGCGGGACCGACGAGACACACGTTCTCCGCGCGCCGCTATCCACTCCAGGCTGGCGAGGTAGTCGAAGGTGGCGGTCTTGATCGATGAGGCGGCGACGTCGAAGTCGTCGAGGGTCTTGGCGACGGGGAACGCGGCCGCCTTCAATCGCCCGCGCGTGTTGGACGCGTCGCTGATGCGATCTCGGTCTCGACGAGGGTGCGCAGGAAGTCCTCGGGCGACCAGCGTTGGGTCTTGGCGGTGAGGAGCAGCTCGGGCGAGAGTCGGCGCATGGCGCCGAGGCGCAGTCGGCGCAAGCCGGCGTCGAGGTCGGCCGGTAACGCCGGGGCGGGGGCGGTCACGACTCTTCGCCGATGGCGTAGTCGGCGAGGGAACGGGTGGCGACGATCGGGAGCGGGACGATGAGCGTTCGCCGGGCCGGGTGGGTCGGGCGACGCCGGTCCCGGCGGCGAGGATGGAACGCACGTCGTGGGCGCGGTAACGGCCGAAGGCGACGGCGCGTTCCAGGGCGGCGACCAGCGCCTCGCGGCCATGGGCGGCTTCGAGGCCGGCGAGCTCGTCGAGATCACCGGCGAGCGACGTGATCCCGGCGGCCGCAGCCGCCTTGATGAACGTCTCCGCGATGGGGCCGAGGGCGCAGAAGGCCCGCTCGGCCGGTGTCTGGGGCCGGACCGCTCGGCGAGGCGAGGGTCGCTCGCCGCCATAGTGGGCGTCTTGGATCGATGCCTCGCCGGGGGCGGCGAGGGCGTGTTCGGCCACGATCACGCCCAAGAACACGACCTGGACCTGGGCTGTCGGCGACGCGGACCTCGACTTGGCGGCCGATGTGGGCCATGGGCACCGAGTAGCGGGCCGACCCGAACCGCACGCAGGCGAGGCGGTCGACCTTGCGGGTCACGAGACGCCCGATCCGGGCCCGCAGCGACGGCAACGCCCGCAGCAACGGCCGCTCGGCCTCGAGGCGTTCCGCCGGGACGGCGGCGATCTCGGAGTGGACCGCGGCGTTCACCTCGACGCACCACGCCCGCCCGGCGGCGTTGGCTGCGGCGAGGTCGGCGACGGTCAGCTCGGCCGGGATCATCAGGTCGCTCTTCACGTAGCCGACGAGGTTCTCGACGATGCCTTTCGATTCGGGGTCGTGGCCCTCGCAGAAGTCGGGCCGGAACCCGTAGTGGTTGGCGAAGCGCACGTAGTCGGGGGTGGGGACCACGACCCCGGCGACCGTGCCGCCCTTCAAGCAGCCCATGCGGTCGGTGAGGACCGTCGCCGGGACACCGCCCAACTCCTCGAAGCAGGCCGCCACAATGTCATGGTCGTGTCGGCCCGGAGGTT
>CAVSUD010000018.1:0-108063 GCA_963731055.1 uncultured Actinomycetes bacterium
CGAGGTGCGCGAACGATGAAGTTCCCAACCGCCACCCACTCGTGATGCCGGTTCTGCAGAACCGCCGAGCGATCCCACTTCGGAGCGGCCAATACAGAGGTCCGGTGCAGCGGCGAGCGCCATGTCCGGAGGGTCTGCGCCCTAGCGACGAGAGTCACGACCGGGAAGCCCGATGACACGGCGCCCCGAATTTCGCCTGGCGATGGAAGGATCTCAGCGTCGGCGACGTCAAAGGTGCATGGCGGCGAGTTCCGAGGGCGTGATGGCACGAACTGAGTCATTCGAGGAGTTGGTGCGTCGCCACGATCATTCTCTTCGGGCGTTGGCCTTCCGCCTGCTAGGCGATCCCGATGACATGGACGACGCCTTGCAGGACGCCTATGCGAAGGGGCTGCGGTCGTTCGAGCAGTTCCGGGGAGAGAGCGGCACGCGTCGACCTGGCTGTATCGGATCGTCTACAACGCCTGCATAGACCTTCACCGTTCGTCGCGCCGCCACCGCCACGACGACCTGGAAGTTCTCCACCTCATTCCAGGCCCTGTTGGGGATGACCCCTCCTGCGGACGTCTCGACTTCGCGCTCGCTGCATTGCCGGCCGACCAGAGAGCGGCGGTGCTCCTCGTCGACGCCGACGGTTTCGATTACAGCGAGGCAGCGCTGATCCTCGGGGTGCCCGTCGGAACTCTCGCCTCCCGTTTGTCACGGGCGCGAACAGCGCTCCGACGCCACTTGGAGGGGACATGACCGAACACGACGACTTGCTTGGGGCGGCGCTGCGAGGGCTCCGCGTTCCCGAGCATCGCCCCGGATTCTGGGATTCATCCGAACTTGGCCGGACCCCACGCAAGTCGCACCGCCCGCGCCGACTCGCGGCTCTTGCTGCGGTCGCCGCAGCCGTTGTCAGTTTCGCCGGTCTCGCCGTCAACCACCGGGCGGCTCCGACCGAGGAGGTTGCCGCCGGAGCCGGCGGCGCGACGCAGATGCTCACCGGAGTCAGGGAGTCCACTTTCGACACCGGCAACGGCCGGACCCAGGCGAGCCGCGAGGACTTCGCTATCGCGGTCGACGGCAGCACACGCAGCGTGCAAGATGATGGCTCGTCGAGCAGGGTCTACGACGCGTCAACACGGCGTGAGGTCGTTGCCTCGATGGAAGGGTCCGGGCGTGGCCTCGGATGGTTCATCCACACCAACATGGAGCCGCCCCCGTCGAGCACGCTTCTCGGTGCATTGACCGTCGCGGCCGCCGGCGGCGCACCGCAAGGCACACCAGAGACGTTTCTGACTCGACCAGCTCGGACCTACGAGCGCAACGGCGACATTCGGGTGTACGGCGGCATCCGCCAGCCGGTCGATCGGGAACGGGCGACCGTGGACGACGAGACAGGTTTCGTCCTCGCTTACGACGCCTGGAGTGGGGGCGCCCTCGTCGCCCACTCGAAGGTCGTCTCCCTCGAGGCACACCAGACAATCAAACGCGTGTTGTTCCGACAGGACCCGCCGCCGGGTTCAACCATCGTGCAGGACTTCGACGAGAGCTTCATCGAAGTCAAAGGGCTCTCCGGGCTCAGGGCAGTCGTCGGCTACGGCATTGACGCACCCGCCGAGATCGCCGGACAGCATCTGACGTCGGTGACCGCTCGTCGCGGGATGCCAGGCTCCCAAAGCCCGACCGCAACCGGCCTTGACCGCGACCGCGTCCACCTCGTCTACAGCAACGGCTGGGTCTCTACAGCGGTCACGATCCGTCGGAGCCCAGAGTCGCCGAACGCTTCCCTCGACCCCGTCACGCGCATGCAACAGGGCGATCGAGTGTCGCTACCGACGGAGAAGGGGGACGCGTGGTTCTCCGACGGGCCGACACCCCACACGTGGATCGCCGTTGACGGTGCCTTCGTGATGGACGTCACAGGCGCACTCGGCCCCGACGCCTCCGCGAACATCCTCAATGTCGTCACCCCCCGCCGTTGATAGCCCGCACACCGAACGATCCCCTGCCGGTTCGGGCGCGCCTTCTCACGCGTTGGCTAGCTACGTGACGGTGACGCCGACGACGCGGCCGATGGCGAAGGGGACGCCGGCGGCGAGGCCGGCGATCAGGAGCTGGCGGAGGGCCGAGGGTAGCGCCGGGCGCTCGGTGTAGCGGGCCAGGAGCACGCCGATGACGATGGCGGCGATGGCGCCCGCCACGATCGAGGCGGCGACGGCGGCCCCACCACCGCCGAGGAACCAGGGCGCGACCGGCACGAGCGCGCCGACGGCGAAGGCGCCGAAGGACGTGAGGGCAGCCTGCACGGGCGAGCCCAGCTCCGTCGGGTCGATGCCCAGCTCCTCGCGGGCGTGGGTCTCGAGGGCGAGCTCCGGGTCCGACATCATCTCCGTCGCCAGCTGATCGGCGACCTTCGCGTCGACGCCCCGACTGCGGTAGATCTGGGCCAGCTCGCGCCGCTCGTTCTCGGGCCGCCGGGCGATCTCCACCCGCTCGAGATCGAGCTCGCGCTGCAACAGCTCGGTCTGCGCCTTCATCGAGACGTACTCGCCGGCCGCCATCGAGAAGGCACCGCCGAGCAGCCCGACGAGACCGGCCAGCCGCACGACGCTGGGCGCCGGGCCCGCACCGGCCATGCCGAGCACGAGGGCGAGGTTCGACACCAGGCCGTCGCTGACCCCGAAGACGGCGGCGCCGCGCCGCGCCTCCCTGGATGTTGCGGTGGTGGTGCTCGGTCCGCCGGTCCCGGCGTGGGCGTCCTCACGAAGGGCCATGCCGTCACGCTATCCAGCGGGACCGGCCTATCCGCAGGACAAGGCGGAAGGTTCGGGGCCCCTTACGCTGGAGGGATGGCCAGCCGCTACGACCTCACGAGGACCGAGCTGGCGCGCCTGCTGACCGACCACGGTCAGCCGTCCTACCGAGCGGCCCAGGTCTGGGAGGGGCTCTACCTGCACGGCGTCGACCCCGGTGCGCTCACCGTCCTGCCCAAGGGGCTCCGCGCCATGTTGGACGGCGACCCGCGCCTCCGGCCGGCGCTCGAGGTGGCGCACGAATCGGTGACCGAGGGAGGCGACACGGTCAAGTGGCTGTGGACCCTCCACGACGGGCGCCAGGTCGAGACGGTGCTCATGCACTACCCCGGCCGATCCACCGTCTGCGTCTCCTCGCAGGCGGGATGCGCGATGGCCTGCAGCTTCTGCGCCACCGGTCAGGCCGGCTTCGATCGGCAGCTGAGCGCCGGCGAGATCGTGGAGCAGGTAATGCGGGCCCGCACGGCCGCGGCCACGTCCGGACGGCGCCTGTCCAACGTGGTGTTCATGGGGATGGGTGAACCCATGGCCAACTACGACGCCGTCTGGACCGCCGTCTCCCGCCTCCACGACGACGTCGGGCTGTCCGCCCGCCACCTCACCATCTCGACCGTCGGCATCATCCCCGGCATCCGCCGCCTGGCGGCGGAGGCCCTGCCCGTGAACCTCGCCGTGTCCCTGCACGCGGCCAACGACGACCTCCGCAACGAGCTCGTCCCCGTCAACCGCCGCTATCCCCTCTCTGCGTTGGCCGACGCCTGTCGCGACTACCTCGAGGCGAAGGGTCGGCGGTTGTCGTTCGAGTGGGCGCTCATCCACGACGTGAACGATCGACCCCGGGACGCCGAGGAGCTGGCGGCGTACGCCCGGCCGCTGGGCGCCCACGTCAACCTCATCCCCCTCAACCCGACGCCCGGCTATGCCGTCCTCGGCTCGGCCCCGGAACGAGTCGCTCGATTTCCGCGACCACCTCGTCGCGATGGGCGTGAACGCCACCGTGCGGCGCAACCGGGGCACGTCCATCGATGCCGCCTGCGGCCAGCTCCGGGCCACGGCGGGGACCCCCGTAGCGCTGGGCCGTCGGGCAGACTGACGGCGTGGAGACGCAACGTTGGATCAACCAGTCGCATCCGCAGACCCTGCTGTTCGCGACCTACCTGCTGTACTTCGATGCGGTCTTCGGGATCCTCAACATCGTCCTGGGTGGCGGGCTCTCCTTCCTCGGGCTCGTGCTGGCCGGCGGCTCGGCGGGGGCCGGGTACGGGATCGCCAACGATCGGCGGTGGGGCTACTACCTCGGCGTGGCGGTCTCCGCCCTCGGGCTGGCCCTGCTCCTGCTGGCGACCGGACTCTCCAACGTGCTCTCGCTGATGTTCGCCGTGGCGCAGCTGGCCCTCCTGCTCCATCCCCTGAGCCGGAACTACCAGAAGGTGTGGTTCCGCTAGCCGCTCCCGATCAGGGGTGCGGCACCAGCTCCGGTGAGGTGCTGGTGGTCGTCGAGGCCGGCGCGTCCGACGTGGTGGTCGACGGCGCCGCCGTGGAGGTGGACGTGGTCGACGGCGGCGGGGACGCAGCCGCACCCGGGAGGGGCCGGGCCGAACCGATCACCGCGTCGTCCCGGAGATCGGCGAACAGCCGAGGGGCGTCCTGGGTGAGGTAGACGACCGAGGCGCCGCCGGCCATCCCCACCCGACCCGGTAGGACGACGTTGACGAGCTGCCCGGGATCGATGCGGCGAGCCAGCGCCGCGAGCTTCGGCAGGTGGTCGAGGGGGACGTCGAAGCGGCACGTGTTGCGGAGGACCCCGACGAAGTCGAGGAGGCGACCGTCGTCGGCGACCGACGTCCGGAGCTTCGCGAGCCCGGCGAGGAGGAGCTGGCCCTGGTGCTCGGACCGGGTGAAGTCGCCATTGGCCACGTCGTGGCGATCGCGGGAGAAGGCGAGGGCCTCCCCGCCGACGAAGTGGTGCCAGCCCCGTTCGAAGCGGGCGCCGGAGTAGGCGTCGTTCATCCGTCGGTCGACCAACACGTCGACGCCACCCACGTCATCGACCATCTGCTGCAGCCCGACGAAGCCGGTGAGGACGTAGTAGTCGACGGGCAGGCCGGTCAGCATCCGGACCGTCTCGGCCACGTAGGCCGGTCCGCCCCGGGCCGAGCGCGTCGTTGATCTTCCCCCGACCGCCGCGCGGGAACTGCACGTAGCTGTCGCGCGGGAAGCCGACGATGGTGCCCTGCATGGTCTGGGGGTTGAGGGCCAGGAGGTGGATCGAATCGGCGCGGGAGTGGAGCAGGTCCTCGCGGGGCCGGGCGTCCGACCCGAGCACGAGGATGAACACGAGGTCGGTCGGCACGTCGATGGAGCTGACGAACTCGACCGGCGGCGGGTACGGCTGGCCGTCGGCCGGTCGTAGCCCCAGGGCCGGGCCCGGCTCGGCGAGGGGCGGACGACCGAGGTCGGGGGGCGGCAACGTGGAGGTCGGTTCCGGCGGCAGGACGAGCGGCGGCTCGGTCGGTGGTGCGGCGATGGCATCGCCGGTGTAGCCGAGGATGACCGTCGGATCGGCGGGACCCCGGAGCAGGGCGGCGACCGGCACGCCCACCGCGGCGACGGCGAGCACCATGGCGCCCACCAGGAGCTGGCGGCGGGTCGGACGGGCGGCCACGCCGTCACCCTACGATGCGCCGGATGGACCGTTCGGGCATCGTCGACCGCCTGCTCGTGGAGCCGAAGGCGAAGGCGGGCATCGCCGGCATCGACCCCGGCAGCACCAAGGGCGCGCCGGGCGACAAGGAGGCGACGAAGGCCGCGTCGGCCGAGCTCAACGAGGAGCTGGTCGGGCTGCAGGCGCGCCTGTGGGCCGAGCACCGCGGTCGCTGCTCGTCGTGCTCCAGGCGATGGACGCCGGCGGCAAGGACGGCACCATCCGCAAGGTGTTCAGCGGGGTCAACCCCGCAGGGCTGTCGGGTGACCTCGTTCAAGGCGCCGACCGAGGAGGAGCTCGCCCACGACTTCCTGTGGCGCATCCACACGGCGACCCCGGGCAAGGGCGAGATCGGGATCTTCAACCGGTCGCACTACGAGGACGTGCTCGTCGTGCGGGTCCACGAGCTGGTCACCGACAAGGCGATGTGGCGAGCGCCGCTACGCCAGATCAACGCCTTCGAGGCGCACCTCGCGGCGCAGGGCACGACGATCGTCAAGTTCTTCCTGCACATCTCCGAAGGAGGAGCAGCGCGGAGCGCCTCGCAGGACCGCATCGACGATCCCGACGAAGCGCTGGAAGTTCTCGCCGGCCGACCTGCCGGAGCGGGCGCTGCTGGGACGACTACCAGGCCGCCTTCGCCGACGCCGTCGAGCCACGACCAGCACGGCGGCGCCCCGTGGTACGTGGTGCCGGCCGACCACAAGTGGTACCGCGACTGGGCCGTCCTCTCGATCCTCGTCGAGACGCTGCGGACGATGGATCCGCAGTACCCGGCGGCGGAGGACGGACGTGGCGGGGTCGTGGTGGCAGTGACCGCCCCGATCGTGGAACCTGGCCGACCTGTTGGCAGATCGTCGCCGACGCCGTGCCCGACGCGCGAGGCCATCGTCTGCGGCGACCGGCGGCTGACGTACGCGACCGGCCGACGACCGGGTCCAGCGCCTGGCGCACGCGTGCTCGACGACGCGGGCGTGCGGCCCGGCGACTTCGTGGGCCTCCACCTCCGCAACTGCACCGAGTACCTGGAGGCGATGCTCGCCGCCTTCGTGCTCCGGGCCGTGCCGGTCAACGTCAACTACCGCTACGTCGCCGACGAGCTGCGGTACCTGTTCGACGACGCCGGCCTCGTCGGCCTGGTCACGAGCCGGCCTTCGGTCCGCTGATCGACAGCGTCGCGCGCCGACGTGCCGGCGTTGCGCTGCACTCGGCGCGGGGCGACGGCGTACGAGGCCGCGCTGGCCGCGGTCGCGCCGCTGGACCCCGACGACGGGCCCGGGCGCTCGGGCGACGACCACTACGTGCTCTACACGGGCGGCACCACCGGGCATGCCCAAGGGCGTGGTCTGGCGCCACGAGGACATCTTCTTCGGCGCCTTCGGCGGCGGCGGCGCAGCCGCCCATCGAGGCGCCGGAAGAGCTGGGCGAGCGGGCAGGCACGGGGCCGGACCCGCGCTCCTGCCGGCTTGTCCGTTCATGCACGGAGCCGCCCACTGGATGGGTCTGTCCACGCTCTTCACCGGCGGCTCGATCGTCCTCGACGACGGAGCCGGCTTCGACCCGGCGCGAATCTGGCAGCTCGTGGCCCGGAGCGGGTGACGTTCCTCGTGATCGTGGGCGACGCCTTCGCGCGCCCGCTGGTCGATGGCTCGAGGGCGCTCCGCGACGATGGCGACCTGTCCTCGCTGACGGTCATCCTGTCGGGCGGTGCCATCCTGTCGCCGACGCCGCAAGGACGCGCTGCTCTCGGCTGCTGCCCGGGTGCATGGTCGTCGACGGCTTCGGCGCGTCGGAGACCGGCGGCCAGGGGCAGATGGTCGCGGTGCCGGCGCCGCCGGGGCCAGCCCCCGCTTCACCATGGACGCCGACACCACCGTGCTCGACGATGACCTCCGGCCGGTGGCGCCGGGGACGGGGACCGTCGGTCGGCTGGCCCGGCGCGGTCGCATCCCGCTCGGCTATCACAACGACCCCGTGCGGACGGCGGCCACGTTTCCGGCGGTCGACGGCGTGCGCTGGGCCGTGCCCGGCGACTGGCGACCGTCGAAGCCGACGGCACGATCACCGTGTTCGGGCGGGGCTCGGTCTCGATCAACACGGGGGGCGAGAAGGTCTTCCCCGAGGAGGTGGAGGCCGCCCTGAAGGCGCACCCGGCGGTCTACGACGCCGTCGTCGTGGGCGTCCCCGACGAGCGTGGGGCCAGCGGGTGGCGGCCGTGGTGCAGCTGCGCGAGCGGTCGCCGGCCCCGTCGCTGGACGAGCTGGCGGCCCACGCCCGCACGACGCTGGCCGGCTACAAGGTGCCGCGGGCCGTCGTGGTCGTGGACGAGATCGTGCGGTCGCCTTCGGGGAAGCCCGACTACCGCTGGGCCAGCCGCATCGCGGCAGCGGGCGCGGCCTAGGCCTCGATGGCGGCGACGGCCTCCGCCGGTGTCGCCGACCCGGCGACGACCTGGAGCAGTCCGGGGAGGTACCGGTCGGTCGTGGCCACGTTGGTGTAGGTGAGATCGGCGACCAGGGCACGGACGACAGCACCGCCGGCGAGCTCCTCCTCGGGCACATCGCTGAGATCCACGGCCGTCTTGTACCGGACCTCGCCGCCGTCGACGTCCACCTCGAAGTTCCCGGTGACGAGGCCGGCGTTGGCGCGCGTCACGTACTCGATGATGTCGGGACGGCGCGAAGCCGGAGGGCTGATCGGCGCGAGGGAGTAGCAGGCGAACACCCCGAGCTCCTCGAAGACCTGGACGAGGACCGGCCAACGGCCGTGGTCGCCCTCGACGGACGTCATCCAGGTGTGCCCGTCATCCGACGCCGTGAGGTTCCACCCGTCGCCCTCGAACCAACCGAGGACGATCTCCTGCAGGGATGTCACCGCTCAGGCCGCCTTCTTGGCCAGGAGCACCCGGAGGTAGTTGCGATCGGCCTTGGTCAGGTTCGGGTTGGCCAGCATCTCGCGCACGTCGGAGAACGACATCGACTCGCCCTTTTCCACGAGGCCGGGGCTGATCACGCGGTCGGTCGTCTTCTCCTTGCTGCGCAGCTCGGCGGCCGACTTCTCGCCGACCTTCTTGGTGATCTTCTTCTGTTCGTCGACGGTGTTGAGCTCCTTCAGGTACAGCGCCGCCTTCTCGGGCGGCTGGGTGGCCACGATCCAGCGGGCCAGCTTGGCGATGCTCCCGTCGATGTCGCCCAGGTAGCCCTTGGCCATGAAGCCTCCGCCGCGATCCGAGCGGTCCTTGTAGTTGGTGAGGTTCTTGATCTCCCGGAGGCGGCGGACCTTCTCCTTCTTCTCCGCCGACATCTCGCCCAACTTCTTGAGCTTCAGCGGCGCCGTGATGGCCTTCATGGCGTAGCCGCCGGCCGTCTTGAACCCCGCCTTGACCTTGTCGCCCGTCGTCTGGTTGGCCTCCGCCTCCGCCTCGGCCTCCTGGTCCCGGGCGTAGGTGTCCAGGTCCTTGTAGCCCTTCTCCTTGTCGCCGCCGGCGAGCTCGGCCAACTTCTTCTTGGCGTCCTCGAATCCGGCCTTGGCCTTCATCTTGAGCGTCTCCTGGTCGTCATCCTGACCGAGCTTGTCCATCATCCGGTCGTGGATCTCGGTGAGGGACAGGCGCCGGGCCTCGCTCGGCGTGATGCCGTAGCTGGTCATCAGCTCGATGAGCTTGTCGTCGCCCGGGTCGTTCTTCCCGGCCGCCTGCCGCTCGAGCGCCTTCTTCCCAGCGAGGATGATCGTGTCGACGGCGTAGGTGATGTCGGTCTTGATCAGCTTCTGGCCCGAGCCCTCGACCTGCAGGGCCCCCTGCTTGCGGGCCTCTTGGGTCGCGCCCTTCATCATGTCGAGGCGCACGAAGTCGGAGGCCTTCTTGGCCCCCTCGAGCGCCGCGCTGGCCAGGATGATCGCCCGGGGGATGCCCATGCCGCCGGCGGAGGCGATCTCCGCGATGGAGGCGCCGAGGCGGATGCCGTTGGCGACCATGCCGACGACCTCGGTCGTCACCTGGAGCTTGTTCTCGAAGATCGAGCGCTTCAACGCGCCGGCGACGACCTCGTTCCCGGCCTTCGAGAGCGACCCCTCGGCCCGCACGGTGTTGACCATCCGCTCCCACGGCGGCTGGATCGTGACGACGTTGCCGGCGAAGCCGATCACGCTCGTGGCGATCGTCATGCCCGGGATGGCCGCGGCGATCCCCGGGTCCTTGCTCAGCGCATCACTGAAGTACTGGACGGACTTCAGGATCCCCCGGGTCGACGCTGCCGCGGACTTCACGATCTTGAGCGACTGCTCGGCGATGGCGATGTTGGCGTCCTTGTCGAGCTTGTCGTTGTCCCGGTCCGAGACCGTGCCGGCCAGCTTCACCGCCTGGGAGAAGATGCCGCCGATGGCCTTGATCCCCTGCCCGATCGAGCCCATGGCGCCCTTGAACACGCCCTGCTGGCTGGCGTCGAGGCCCTTGGTGAGCGGCTTGGCCTGCTTCTGGGCCTTCTTGAGCACCTTCGGCGCGGTGGTCCCGATCTTGCCGGCGACGTCACCGGCCGTCTCGAGGTGGGAGTTGATCCCGCCCTCCATGTCCTTGCGGACCTTGTTCCTGGCCTTCTCGCCGAGGCGCCACTGCTCGGCCTCGCTGAGGTGGTCGACCTTGAGCGCCGCCTTGTGGGCCTCGATCTTCTCGGCCGTCACCCGCTTGATGGCCGCCTGCATCTCCATGGCCATCTCGAGGAGCTTCTCCTGGAAGGCGCCGGGGCCCCGAAGCCGGTCCAGCTCCTTCTGGGCCTCCTTGATGGCCTGGGTGTCGCCCGACTCCTGGGCCGTCTCCAGGGACGTCTCGGCCATCGCGATCTCCCCGGCGAGGAACCGCTCGGCCCGCCGCTGCATCTGGCGGCGCCACATCTGGTCCTCTTGGAGCTCCTTCTGGATGTCCTTCGGCTTCGCCTCGAGGGGGCTCCCCACGCCCGGCTTGTAACCGTGGGCCCGGGCGTGCTCCATCAGACCGGCACCGACCTGCCCCACCCGCTGGCCGCCCTCGGCGTTCCGTGCCTTGTCGACCTCCCGCTTCGAGACGTCCCACCTGGAATGGAGCGGGAGGTAGCGCTTCACGTCGGGCGGTGCCTTCGAGAACACGTCCTCGTTGGCCTTCTCGACCGACGTGCCGTTGGCCACCTGGATGTCGCGCTCGTTGAGGAGGGCCTGCACCTGCCCCCGCACCCGCATCATCTCGTTGGCGCCCTCCGCTCCCGTCATCTCGTGGGCGGCGGTCTTCTCGTTGGACTTGAGCGGCGCCTTCGCCTTCTTGAAGCGATCGAAGATCCCGCGCTGCACCGCAAACGCGCCGGCCAAGGAGGGCCCGGCCGTGACCACGGCGGAGTTCCCCACGAGCCGCTGGGCCGTCAGCACCGCCTCGTGCTCCGGATGGAGGGCGGGGGTCGCCGCCCGCCGTGCGGGGGCGGGGCCCGCCGTCGCGCCCGCCCGAGCTCGACCCTCGCGTTGGTGACCGGCCATGCGCAGAACGTATCCCAGGGGCGTTCCTGGGGGACCGGAACGGCCCCGAAGGGCGCGGCATCGGTGCCGCGATGACCGAAGGATCCCGACCCGCACCTGCTCCGACCCGTCATGATGCGCTCCGTGAGCGGCGACACCCTCGTGCGCGATCTCCTCGAGTTGGCCATCGTTTTCGCCGTCGGCGGCATGCTCGTCTCGGCCGTCCGGCGATTGCGGCGCGGTGAGATCCACGTCTTCACCTGCCCGTCGTGCGCCCGCCCCACCACGCGCGCCAACGGCATCTGCAAGCACTGCGGTGCCGCCCTGCCGGACGCCCCGCGCTGACGATCAGTCCGGCTGCACCCCGTGCTGGCGGCACCACCGGCCGCCCACGCCCGGCACGACCGCGATGTCCCGAAGGCGCCAGCCGCACCGCGCGCAGAACCGGGCCGGATCGTGCTCGCCGCTGCGCCCGCAGGGCTGCGCGCGACACGCCGCGAGAGGACGGCCGCAGCCGTGGCAGTGGGTCGCCTCGGGGTCGTCGGGCACGATTCCACCTTAGGAGTGATCACTCCTAGAGTGGATGCGTGGACTACCGGGTGGAGACGTTGGCGGCCAAGGCCGACGTCTCCGTCGACACGGTCCGCTTCTACCAGTCCCGCGGTCTCCTCCCGCCGCCTCGTCGCGCCGGCCGGGTCGCCTGGTACGGCGACGAGCACGTGGAGAAGCTGGCCCGGATCCGGTCCCTCCAGGCTCGAGGTCTCACGCTGGCGACGATCGCACGGCTCCTGGCCGGCGAGCTCGACGCGGTGGACGAGGCGCTGGTGACCGCGGTCGCGTCCGACGCCGACGACGTGCTCTTCACGATCGAGGAGCTGGCCGACCGGACCGGGATCCCGCTCGCCCTCCTGCAGGCCGTCGTGAAGGAGGGCCTGCTCGTGCCCCGCCGGACCGGCGGCCAGGATCGGTTCACGACCGAGGACGTCGACGCCGGCGCGGCCGGGCTCCGGCTGCTCGAAGCCGGTCTGCCGCTGCCCGAGGTGCTCGACCTCGCCCGTCGCCACCATGCGGCCATGCGGGAGGTCGCCGAGCGGGCCGTCGAGCTGTTCGACACCCACGTCCGCCACCCGCTGCGCGCCTCGGGCCTTCCCGACGACGAGGCCGCCGCCCGCCTCGTCGATGCGTTCACGACCCTGCTGCCGGCGACCATCGACCTCGTCACCCACCACTTCCGGCGCACGCTCCTCGACGTGGCCCAGGAGCACATCGAGGCGGTCGGCGGCGAGGCCGAGCTGGCGGCCGTCCATCGAGAGGCGGCGCGGACGTCATGACGACCGGCGAGGCCCTGCCGCAGGGCGAGGCCAAGGTGGCGGCGGTGCGGTCCATGTTCGACGCCATCGCGCCGCGCTACGACCTCGTCAACCGGATCATGACGTTCCGCCTCGACGTCGGCTGGCGGCGCACGGCCGTGCGCTCGCTGCGCCTCCCGGCCGGCTCGCTCGTGCTCGACCTCGCGGCCGGCACCGGCGACCTCTGCCGTGACCTCCAGCGGGCCGGGCACGTCCCCCTGGGGGCCGACCTGTCGTGGGGGATGCTGGCCAACGCCCGCACCGAGGCCCCGCTCCTCCAGGCCGATGCCCTGCGTCTCCCCCTCCCCGACGGTGCGGCCGACGGCGTCACGTGCGGCTTCGCGCTGCGGAACTTCGTCGACCTCCCGACGTTCTTCCAGGAGCTCGGGCGCGTCGTCCGACCGGGCGGTCGCGTGGCGTTGCTCGACGTGGCCGAGCCCGACAACCGGCTCCTGCACTGGGGTCACGGCGTGTACTTCGGCAAGGTCGTCCCGAAGATCGGGGGGCTGCTGTCCGACGCCGCCGCCTACCGGTACCTGCCCCAGTCGGTGGCCTACCTGCCGGCGCCTCCGGTGATGCTCGACACGCTCGTGGCCTCCGGGTTCGCCGAGGTCGACCGACGCCTCCTGACCGGTGGCATCGCGCAGTTGATCACCGGCACGCGCCGGTGAGCCTGACGGAGGCGACCGCCCTCGACGTGCGCACGACGGAGCTCGACCCCGCCGACGGGCTCGACCTCGTGGCGGTCGCCGGCACCGATGGGTTCGTCTTCGAGCAGGAGGGCCACGGCCTCGCCGGCTGGGGCACCGCCGTGCGCCTCCCCTTGCCCGACGGACTGGCCGGTGACCTCGCCGGAGTGCGGGCGGCGCTCGCCGCCGCGCCCGGTGCGGTCGCCGTGGGTGCACTGCCCTTCGACCGCCGCCAGGCGACGGCGCTGCTCGTCCCGGAGGTGGTCGTGCAGCGCGCCGCCGACGGCCGACAGTGGCTGACCGTCGCCGGGCGCGCGTCCATCGACGAAGCGCGGCGGGCCGTGGCCGGCCGGGTGGTCGCGGCCGCCCCGGCCGTCGTGCCGGACGGCTTCTCCCTCACGTCGCCGCGCTCGCACCCCGACTGGCAGCGCACGATCGTCGATGCGACGGAGGCGATCGCCAGGGGCGAACTGGCGAAGGTGGTCGTCGCCCGGGAGGTGCTCGTCGACGCCAACCGTCCGATCGTCGTGCCCGACGTGCTCGAGCGACTCCGGGCCCTCTACCCGGCCTGCCTCGTGTTCTCCGTGGACGGCTTCATCGGCGCCAGCCCCGAGCTGTTGGTCGAGCGGCGCGGCACGGCGGTTCGGTCGCATCCGTTGGCCGGCACCTTCCCGCGCAGCGGCGACCCCCACGCCGATGAGCTGCTGGCCGCCGAGCTCGTCGCCTCCGTCAAGGACCAGCGCGAGCACCGGTTCGTGATCGAGGAGATCGAGCGCGTGCTGCGGCCCTTGTGCCACGAGCTCGACGTCCCGCACGCACCGACGATCATGCAGTTGCGCAACGTGTTGCACCTCGGCACGGAGATCGGCGGGACCCTGACCGGCCCGGCGCCCACGGCCCTCGAGCTCGTCGCCGCGCTCCACCCCACACCCGCCGTCGCCGGCACCCCGACGTCCGACGCGCTGGCCTGGCTGAAGGCCAACGAGGGACTGGTCCGCGGGCGCTACGCCGGTCCGGTCGGCTGGGTCGACGCCGACGGGGACGGGATGTTCGCCATCGGGATCCGATCGGCCGAGGTGGCCGGCACCAGGGCCCGGCTCTTCGCCGGCGTCGGTGTCGTCGAGGGATCGGACCCCAGGCGCGAGCTCGTCGAGACGCAGCTCAAGCTGCAGGCCCTGCTCGCCGCGTTGGTGCGGCCCTGACTCCGGCGTCACATAACCTCCCGGCCATGCCCGGTGTGATCCTCGTCAATCCGCACTCGGGACCGGATGAGACCTCCCCGGCCGACATCGCCGAGCAGTTCCCGGGCAGCACCGTCCGGGAGCTGGACGGCAAGGAGGTCAAGCGCCAGGTCGAAGAGGCGATCGCCTCGGGTGCACCCGCTTTCCTCGCCGTCGCCGGCGGCGACGGCACCATCCGATGTGCCGCGGGCGTGGTCGCCGACACGGATCTGCCGTTGCTGCCGATCCCGGCCGGTACCCGCAACCACTTCGCCAAGGAGGTGGGCATCCCCACCCTCGAGGACGCCGGTCGCGCCGCCGCGGGCGAGGTCCGGCGCATCGACGTCGGCGAGGTGAACGGAGAGGTCTTCGTCAACAACGCCAACGTCGGCGCCTACCCCCGCATCGTGCGGGAGCGGGAGGTCCACGAGAAGCGGTTCTCCAAGCAGACGGCCACCGTCGTAGCGGCGTGGAACCAGGTGCGGAACCTGCACAAGTTCAACGTCACCGTCGATGGCGGCGAGACCCATCGCGCCTGGATGGTCTTCATCGGCAACGGGAAGTACGGATCGTCGCTGCTCGACATGTCGGCGCGCGAGACGCTCGACGGCGGGATCCTCGACGTCCGGATCCTGCGGGCCGACGGGAAGCTGGCCCGCCTTCGTGTGGCGGCCGCGATCGCGACGGGCCGCATGTCGTCGTCACCGATGACCATGATCGACGAGGTCTCGGAGGTGGAGCTGGGCTTCGATCGGGCGAAGGTCGACGTGGCCCTCGATGGTGAGATCATCCCGCTGTCGACGCCGCTGCGCTTCCGTTGCCGGCCGAAGGCCTTGCGGGTGCTGACTCCGCCCGGCGCCGAGGCCTGACCCTCGTGCCGCCGGAGCTCGTGGGCGCCAATGGACGGCGCTTCGCCGGCTTCGCCGCGGCCGTGCTCGTCTTCGTCCTCGACGACGAACGTCGCGTCCTGCTGCTCCGGGCCCCGGCGCGCCGGCGGGGATGGGAGATCGTGAACGGCGGCCTCGAAGCCGGCGAGTCCCTCGAGGAAGGGGCCCGGCGGGAGGTGGCCGAGGAGGCCGGCCCGGACGTTCGCATCGACCTGCTCGGCACCGTCCACGCCAACACCTACCACTACGACGACCAGATCCCCCACATGATCTCGACCTTCTTCCTCGGCCACTACCGCGGGGGCGAGGTGGTGCCCGGCGACGACATGGCCGGATCGGAGTTGCGCTGGGCGACCCGCGACGAGGTGCGGGCGTCGATGGCGGCGGGTGAGCCGCTCGTGCCGGGCGAGGCGTGGTTGTTCGAGCGGGCCTTCCAGCTCTTCGACCTCTGGTCGCCGGCGTGAACGGCGAGCGTCAGCCGAGGCGGCCGGCCACCGCCCCGTGGAGCTCGTCGTGGACGATCACGTTGGCGGCGCGGTCGGTCCGGACGACGATCAATCGCACGCCGCCGGCGGCGAGCGCCGCGGTCACGGCCGGGAGGACGTCGGCGGCCCGCTCCACCGTCACGCCGGGGATGCGGTGGACGGCGGCCAGGGCCACCAGGTCGACGGACTGCGGCGTCCCGAAGAGCTGCTCGAAGCGCTCGGCCGGCAACGCCGAGGCCTGCGGCAGGAACGAGAAGATGCCGCCGCCGCCGTTGTCGAGCACGACGAACGTGCAGTCGATGCCCCGCTCGACGGCTCCGAGGAGACCACCGGCGTCGTAGAGGAAGGCGAGGTCGCCGACCAGGGCGACGGTGCCGGCGCGGCCGGCGCCGGCGGCGACGCCGAGGGCCGAGGAGACGATGCCGTCGATCCCGTTGGCCCCGCGGTTGGCGTGCACCCGGTGCACCGACGACGGGTGACCGAACCACTCGACGTCTCGGATCGGCATCGACGACGAGACGAACAGCGTGACGTCGTCCGGGAGCGCGGCCGTGAGGGCCCGGGCCACGCCGGGCTCCGTCGCCTCGGCGTGGCCCTCGAGCACCTCGTCGATCGTCCGCTGGGCCTGCGCCTCGGCGTCGAGCCATCCCGCCAGCCAGCCGTCGGGCGCCGGGTGGACGGCGTCCATGAGCTCGGCGCAGAACGCCGTGGGGTCGGCGTGGACGATCCGGTCGGCTCGCCGCTCGGGATCGGGCCAGCGACCGTAGGGGTCGACCACGATCTGCTCGGCGTCGCCCAGCCCGGCCAACCACTGCGACAGCACCTTCGAGGCCGGCGGCTCCCCCAGCCGGACGACGGTTTCGACGGGCTGGTCGCGGACGAACGACGGCACCCGCAGGAGCTCGTCGTACGCCGCGACCGAACACGGGCCGCCTCGGGCCTGGGACCGGGCGTCGGCGAGCACCGGCCACTGCAGGGCCTCGGCCAGGTGGTGCAGTGCGGTGCGCCCCGACCGCTTGCCGGCGATGAGCACCCCCCGCCGCCCGTGCAGCTCGGCGGCCAACTCGCGCGATGGGGTTCCGGGGGCCCGGTCGGCGCGGTGCCAGGGCCGGAAGTCGGGACGACCGGGCTCGACGGGACCGGCGTCCTCGACCAGTGGATCGCGAAAGGCGAGGTTCAGGTGGACGGGGCCCGGGCCGGCGACACCCGCGGTCGCCTCCGCCACCGCCCGCGACGCGAACGACCGCCACGCCGCCGACGGGACCCCCTCGACGACCCCGGGCTCGAAGAACCAACGGACGGCATCGCCGTAGATGCGGGCCTGGACGACCGTCTGGGGGGCCGAGACGTGGTGGAGGTCCGGCGGCCGATCGGCGGTGCAGACGATCAGCGGGATGCGGGCGTGGTGGGCCTCGAGGACGGCCGGGTGGAGCTCGGCGGCGGCCGTGCCCGACGTCGTGAGGACCACCGGCGGCCGTCCGGTCGACTGGGCCAGTCCGACGGCGAAGAACCCGGCTGACCGCTCGTCGAGGATCACGTGCACCCGGAGCCATTCGTTCGCCGCCAGCGCCAGCGCCAGCGGCGTCGAGCGCGACCCGGGCGAGATCACAGCATCGGCGACGCCAGTGCGGACGAACTCGTCGACGACGGTGGCGCAGTAGGTCGCCTGCCGTGTCATGGGCGACCCCCGCTCCGGCGGTTCCGGCGCGATCCCTCCGGCTTCTCGAGATCGCGCCCCGTTACCTTGGGGACGTGCTGCACACCGAGATCCACGCACCGCTCGGCGGGGCCGGATCGCGGGTCGTGCTCGTGCACGGGTTCACCCAGACCCGACGGTCGTGGGACGGGCTGCTCCCCCACTTCCGCGCCCGGCACGAGGTGGTGACCGTGGACGCACCGGGGCACGGTCGCTCGGCGTCGGTGCAGACGGACCTGGTGGATGGCGCGCGGCGGCTCGGCGCGGCCGGGGGGGCGGCGGCCTACGTCGGCTACTCGATGGGCGGCCGGCTCACGCTGCACCTCGCGCTGGCCCAGCCCGATCTCGTCCGCCGCATGGTGCTGGTGGGTGCCACCGGCGGACTCGACGGCGAGGACGAACGGGCGGCTCGGCGCGCCGCCGACGAGGCGCTGGCCGCCGGCCTCGAACGGGACGGGCTCGACGCCTTCCTCGAGCGATGGCTGGCCAACCCGCTCTTCGCCACCCTGCCCGGCGACGCGGCCGATGTGGAAGCCCGCAAGGAGAACACCGTCGAGGGGCTCGCCGCCAGCCTCCGGCGCACCGGCACGGGCACCCAGGAGCCGCTGTGGGAGCGGCTCGGCGCGCTGCGGACGCCGACCCTGCTCGTCGTCGGCGAGCGGGACGAGAAGTTCACCGCGCTGGCCCACCGCCTCGCGGCGGCCTGGGGCGACCCCGCCGCGGTACAGGTGGCGATCGTCGCCGAGGCCGGCCACGCCTGTCACCTCGAGCAGCCCGAAGCCTTCCTCGACGTCGTGCTGCCCTTCCTCGACGATCACCGGGGCAGCGCGAGCCCCAGGGCCAGCACCAAGCCGTAGGCGAGCTGCACCCGGCCGGTCCGGACGAGCACGGGCACGAGGTCGCGACCTCGCGCCCCCTTCCGCACGGCCCGCACGGCCGGGGCGGCCACGGCTAGGGCCGGGATGGCCACGAGCGTGAGGGGTCGCACGACGGCGAGGAGGAGGGCGGCACCCGCCGGCACGGCGACGAGGAGCACGAGGTAGAGCCCTCGCGTGTCCTGGTCGCCGAGGCGGACGGCCAAGGTGCGCTTCCCGGCCGCCGTGTCGGTCGGGATGTCGCGGAGGTTGTTCACGACGAGCAGGGCCGTCGCCAGCGCGCCGACCGGGATGCTGGCGCCGACAGACAGCAACGTCACCTGCTCGGCGTGGACGAAGGCCGAACCGACGGTGGCGACGACGCCGAAGAAGACGAACACCGACACCTCACCGAGGCCGGCGTAGCCGTAGGGATTGGAGCCGCCGGTGTAGAACCATCCGGCCGCGAAGCAGATGGCGCCCACCGGGATGAGCCACCACGTCGTGGCCGCGGCCAGGGCCAGACCGGCCAGCGCCGCGACCCCGAAGGAGAGGAACGCGGCCCGCTTCACCGCCGGCGCCGGCTTCATCCCGGTGGCCACGAGGCGGATGGGCCCGACCCGCACGTCGTCCGTGCCGCGGATCCCGTCGGAGTAGTCGTTGGCGTAGTTGGTGCCGACCTGGACGGCGAGGGCCACGACCAGGGCGGCGACGGCCCGCCACGCCACCACGTCGGACTGGCCGAAGGCGACGGCGGTGCCCACCACGACCGGCACGACGGCGGCCGGCAGCGTCTTGGGGCGGGCGCCCTCGACCCAGGCGTTCAAGGGCGGCGGGGGAACTTCGTGAAGTCGGGGACCCGCTTCTCCCGGTAGGCGTTGCGCCCCTCCTGGGCTTCCTCCGACATGTAGAAGAGGAGGTTGGCGTCGTGGGCCAGCTGCTGGAGGCCGGCGGCCCCGTCCTCGTCGGCGTTGAACGAGGCCTTCAGGAGTCGGAGCGCGAAGGGCGAGAGCCGCAGCATGTCGGTGCACCAGCGCACCGTCTCGACCTCGAGGTCCTCGAGGGGCACCACGGTGTTGACGAGGCCCATGGCCTCCGCGTCCTCGGGGCCGTACTGGCGACAGAGGAACCAGATCTCCTTGGCCTTCTTCGGTCCCACGAGGCGCGAGGAGGATCGACGCGCCGAACCCGCCGTCGAAGGAGCCCACCTTGGGGCCGATCTGACCGAAGCGGGCGTTGTCGGCGGCGATGGTGAGGTCGCACACGACGTGGAGCACATGGCCGCCGCCGATGGCGTAGCCGGCGACCATGGCGATGATCGGCTTGGGCAGCCGGCGCATCTGGACGTGGAGATCGGTGACGTGGAAGCGGCCGACGCCCTGTTGGCCGAGGGCGTCGTCGTGGAGGTAGCCCGAGTCGCCCCGCACCCGCTGGTCCCCGCCCGAGCAGAACGCCCTTGCGCCCTCGCCGGCGAGGATGATGACGCCGACCTCCGGGTCCTCCCGGGCGAGCTCGAACGCATGGCCGAGCTCGATGATCGTCTGCGGGCGGAAGGCGTTGTGCACCTCCGGGCGGTCGATCGTCAGCTTGGCGATGGTGCCGTTGTCGACCGCGGCCAGCTCGTAGCGGACGTCCTCGAACCCCTCGCCACCGGGACCGGGCCGCCACTCGGCCCCGGGGGCGATGACGCCGTCCCGGGGCTTGTCGAGGGCACTCTGAGAGTTGTCACTCATACGGTCGCGTACGCTACCGCTGGTGCCTCGGCTGCTCGCAATCGCCCTCCCTCCGGGCCCGGCGTTCGTCCGCGAGCTGACCGAGGCGTGGGCGAACGGTGATGCCGTGCTGCCGCTTGATCCCCGCCTCCCGCGGGCGGCCGCGGGCCGCCTGCTCGAGGAGCTCCGTCCCGCCGTGCTCGTCGACGAGACGGGCGACCACCAGCGGTTGCCCGATCCGGTGCCGACCGACGACGGCGACGCGGTGGTGGTGGCCACGAGCGGGACGACCGGCGCGGCCAAGGGGGTCGTCCTGACCCACGATGCGGTCCGGGCCAGCGCCGAGGCGAGCCACCGCCGGCTCGAGGTGGAGCCGGACCGGGACACCTGGTTGGCCCTGCTCCCGGTGGCCCACGTCGGCGGCCTCAGCGTGGTGACGCGCGCGCTCGTCACCGGGACGCCTCTGGTGTTCGACGAGGAGGCGGGGCCGGCGACGCTCGTCTCCGTCGTGCCCACGCAGGCCAATCGGCTCGACCTCGCCCGCTACCGGGTCGTCCTGGTGGGCGGCAGCGCCGACTGGCGGGACCGACCGCCCAACATCGTCCGCACGTACGGACTCACCGAGACCGGGAGCGGTATCGCGTACGACGGGCAGCCGCTCGACGGCGTGGAGGTGCGGGTGGACCACGCCGGGCAGATCCACGTCCGAGGAGCGATGCTCCTGCGGGCCTACCGCGACGGCACCGACGCGCGCGATCCGGACGGCTGGTTCGCGACGGGCGACGGTGGCCGGTTCGACGAGCACGGCGGGTTGCACGTGGACGGGCGCATCGGCGACGTGATCGTGACCGGCGGCGAGAAGGTGTGGCCCACGCCGATCGAAGAGGCGCTGCGCACCCATCCGGGCGTGGCCGATGTCGCCGTGGCCGGCCGGCCCGATCCCGAATGGGGCCACCAGGTCGTGGCCTTCGTCGTCCCGGTCGATCCGGCCGAGCCGCCGACTCTCGACGCCCTCCGGGCCCATGTCAAGGCCACCCTGCCGGCCTACGCCGCGCCCCGCTCGCTCGAGCTCCGCGGCGACCTCCCCCGGACCGCGATCGGGAAGGTGCAGCGCAAACTTCTCATTGATGGGCGTTAGCGACCCCCCGTCGGTCGGGTAAGTGTCCTTCACGTCACGGCGGAAGACGAGGGGAGAACTCACATCATGCGGCAACCACTCACGCGGGAAGCCATCGCCAAGGCGGCGAGGGACATCCTGATCACCGAGGGCCTCCATGCCGTGTCGCTGCGGCGGGTCGCCGCCAGCCTCGGCGTCACCGCGCCGGCGCTGTACGCCCATGTCATCGACAAGCGCGATCTGCTCCAGGGCATCGTCGAGCGGGAGATCGACACCCTGCTCGACCGCTTCGCCGACCAGACCCAAGGATCGTCCTACGACCGCTTGCGGGCCATGTCGATCGCCTACGTCGACTACGGAGTGCAGAACCCGGATCTGTTCCGGGCCATGTTCCTGTTCCGGCCCGAGCTCACCTCCGAGCCCCGCGCCGGTCAGCCGGCGCTCGGCAGCCGCATCCACGACGCTTTCGTCGTGGCCGTGCGGGCCGCCCAGTCCCAGGGCGACCTCGACTCGGGCGATCCGGAGCTGGCGGCGCTCGCCGTGTGGACCACGGCCCACGGCGTCGTGACCACCCTCCTGTCGGGTCCGCCCCTGCACCTCGACCTCAGGGGACGCCTCGCCGAGGCCGCCGTCGACGCCTCGCTCTGCGGGCTCCGCAACGGCAGCCTGGTCTCCTCCGCCGCCTGATTCTCGCTCGCGCTCCCGACGCCGCCGGCGTGACCGCTCGGTCAGCCAACCCCCCCGCGGCCGACCATGGCGCCGCCGTCGATGACCAGGGTGTGGCCGGTCATCCAGGAGGCCGCATCGGAGGCGAGGAAGAGCGCGCCGTTGGCGATGTCCTCCGGAACGCCGAGGCGGCGGAGGGGCATCCGCTTGGCGACCTGCTCCTCGGCCGGCTCCCACAGGGCGCGGGCGAAGTCGGTCTTCACGAGGCCGGGCGCGATGCCGTTCACCCGGACCTTGGGCGAGAGCTCCGCCGCGAAGTGGCCCGTCAGGTGGATGAGCGCGGCCTTGGTGTTGTCGTAGACGCCGATGTGGCCGCCGTACTGCATCCCGCCGATGGACGCGATGTTGATCACGGACCCGCCCTTGTCCTTCATGGCCAGGTCCCACGCCTTCTGCGTCCAGAAGAACGGGCCCCGCAGGTTGACCTGGAACGTCTTGTCGTAGCGGGCTTCGTCGATCTCGACGGCCCGGCCCATGTACGGGTTCGTCGCCGCGTTGTTGACCAGGATGTCGAGCGCACCGAAGCGCTCGAGCGTCGCCTGCACGGCCGCCTCGGCCTGGGTCGTCTCGCCGGCGTTCGCGGCGAAGACCGCCGTGTCGCCGCCGATCTCCTGGGCCGTGGCCTCGAGGGCCTCCTGCTTCCGGGAGACGAGCATCACCTTGGCGCCGGCGTCGACGTAGGCCTTGGCGATGGCCTGACCGATGCCGCCGCGACGCGCCGGTGACGAGTGCGACCTTGCCGTCGAGACGAAGTTCCATGCCGTCACGCTACGCGGGCCGCCTACGCTCCGCCGATGTCCGGCCCGTCGCTGCCGTCGCCCGCCGTCACCGCCGAGGAGCTGAACACGTTCCTCCACCAGGCCTTCCCGGGTGCCCCCCGTGGCTACGGCGTCGAGGTGGTAACCGATGGCGGCGTCCGTCTCCGGATGCCCGTCACGGATGCGAACGGCCGCCCCGGGGGGACGGTGTCGGGGCCGACGATGATGTCGCTGGCCGACGCCGCGGCCTGGCTGGCCACGCTGTCACGCGTCGGCATCGTGCCCTTGGCGGTGACGTCCAACCTCACCATCCACTTCCTGGCCAAGCCCTCGCTCGACGCGGACCTCGTGGCCGAGGCCGAGCTGCTCCGCCTCGGCGCCCGGTCATCGGTCACCGACGTCCGCATCACCTCCGGCGACGAGGGCCCGCTCGTGGCGTCGGCTTCGGTCGGCTACTCGATCCCCTCCTGACGCCCGCCAAGGGAGCGAGGGCGAGGGATCAGATGAGGTCGCCGACGGCGAGGTCCGCGCCGGTGGTGTAGATCCGCTCGACGGCGGTGTTGGCCAGCTCGACGGCCCGCGGGTTGATGGTGAGGTCGAGCTGGCCCATGAGGAGCGCCCCCACCGTCATGGCCAGGAGCACCGAGCGGCGGTAGTGGTCGAACAGCTCGTCGTCGCCGGGGGCGGCCCCGCCGTGCTCGCGGAGCGTCCGGCCGTAGCCGGCGAGCAGCTCCCGCTCGGTCGCCCGGCGTTGGTCGGTGGGGACGCTGCCACCGAGGAAGTACGCGACGTCGTAGAGGCCCTCGCCGCGGGCGATCGCCTGCCAGTCCAGGGCGATGACCTCGATTCCGCCAGGGCGCTCGTCGAAGAACAGGTTGTCGACCCGGAAGTCGGAGTGGACGAGCGTCGGAGGGAGGAGCTGCTCGGCCATCGACTCGTTCCAGCGCGGGATCATCCGCTCGACCCAGCCGGCCGTGCGGGGCGGGAGCACGGCGCCGAACTTGTCCAGGAAGAGCGGCCACACCGCCTCGAGCATCGGGCCGAGGCCCTGGTACATCGGGTCCGTGGCCGTGGCGGGAAGCCAGTCGAGACCCGCGGCGTGACCGCCTCCGGACCCGGCCGCGTGGAACCGGGCCAGCCACTGCACCGCCGCTTCGGCCTCCGCCGGATCGGCCCCCACGATCTGGTTGCCGCCGGTGAAGGGCGAGAGGTCCTCGAGGAGCATGGCGAAGATGCCGGAATCGTGGTCGCCGTCGGCGTAGAAGCACTGCGGCGTGCGCACCGGCAGGCGCGGCGCGAGGTCGAGGTAGAAGCGGGCCTCGCGCTCCCACACCCGCAGCATCTGCCCGAGGGCGACGCTGCCGGGGTCGTCCGTCGGCAGCTTGGCCACCACCGACGCAGGCCCGGTCGCGCCGGCGCCGTACGTCAACGCCACGCGACCGAGGCGACCCATGAACCCTTCGCCCTCGGCGATGGTGGTCACCTCGGCGGCCACCACGTCGGCGTCGAGTGCGGCCGAGAGCCACTCGGGCGTGAGGCCGTCGAGGGTGCGGGGGACATCGGTCATCGGCTCTCCTCAGGTGGACGTGCGGGCGATCGAACGGGCGAAGCGCTGGTACAGGGCGATGACCTCGGCCAGGGAACGGGCCATCTCCGGGTAGGGCTCGACGAGCGAGGTGGCCAGGATCACGATGGCGCGGGCCGCCTCGTGGGTGTCGTCGACGGTGAAGGAACCGTCGGCCACCCCGGCAGCGACGATCTCCTCGACCAGGGCCAGCAGGCGCCGCCGCTTCACGTCGATGGCCGCCCGTTCGGGCGGGTGCAGCCGGGTGTACTCGCGGAAGGCGACGTTCGAGGCCAGCTGGGAGAACTCGTCGTGGAGGTGGGAGGCGATGAGCGTGCCGACGACGGCGTCGAGGCGGTCGACGGCGACGGGACCGGCGGCCTGAAGGCGCCGATCGAGCCGGGCCAGTGTGACGTCGTAGGCCTCGTCGAGGAACTCCCGCAACAGGTCGTGCTTGGACGGGAAGTGGTAGTAGAGCGCGGCCACGCTGACGCCGGCGCGACCGGCCATGTCCCGGATGGAGGCGCCCTCGTACCCGTCCTCCCCCATGACCTCGACGGCGGCGCGGAGGATGGCGATCTTCCCCGGGCGCTCCCGACGGATCGGCTCGACGGCGCTCACGCGTCGGACACTAGCCACGCCTGCGGGCGCAACCGAACGAACGCTAAGTTCGCCGGTCGTGGACTTCGACCTCCCCCCGGACCTCGCCGACTACCTCGTCGAGCTCGACGAGTTCATCGAGCGCGAGATCAAGCCGCTCGAGCAGGCCGACGACAACATCCGCTTCTTCGACCACCGGCGGGAGGACGCCCGCACCGACTGGGAGCGGGGCGGCCTCCCCAACGAGGAGTGGGAGGCGCTGCTCGGCGAGATGCGGCGCCGGGCCGACGCCGCCGGCCACTACCGCTACGCCTTCCCCGAGGAGTACGGCGGCCGCAACGGGCACCAACCTCGGCATGGCGATCATCCGCGAGCACCTGGCCCGCAAGGGGCTCGGGCTGCACAACGACCTGCAGAACGAGTCGTCGATCGTCGGCAACAACGTCGGCCTGCTGCTGATGCTCGCCCACGGCACCGAGGAGCAGAAGGCCGAGTGGATCGACGACCTGGCCGACGGACGCAAGGGCTTCGCCTTCGGCATCACCGAGCCCGACCACGGCTCCGACGCCACCCACATGGAGACCACCGCCGTCCGCGACGGCGACGAGTGGGTCATCAACGGCGAGAAGACCTGGAACACCGGCATCCACAAGGCCCAGTACGACCTGATCTTCGCCCGCACCAGCGGGAAGGCCGGCGACGGCGACGGCATCACCGCCTTCCTCGTGCCGACGGCGAGCGCCGGCTTCGAGATCGTCGAGTACCTGTGGACGTTCAACATGCCGACCGACCACGCCCACATCCGCCTGACCGACGTGCGGGTGCCCGACTCGGCCATCTTCGGCGGCGAGGGCAAGGGGCTCGGCGTCGTGCAGCTCTTCTTCAACGAGAACCGCATCCGCCAGGCCGCCTCGTGCCTCGGCGCGGCCCAGTACTGCATCGACCAGGCCATCGCGTACGCCAAGGAGCGCAAGCCCTTCGGCAAGGCGCTCGCCACCAACCAGGGCATCCAGTTCCCCCTCGTCGAGCTGCAGACCCAGGCCGAGATGCTGCGGGCCCTGATCCACAAGACGGCGTGGCAGATGGACACCTACGGCGCGTTCTCGGTGTCGGACAAGGTCTCGATGTGCAACTACGTGGCCAACCGGCTGTGCTGCGACGCCGCCGACCGGGCCATGCAGGTCCACGGCGGCCTCGGCTACTCCCGCCACACGCCGTTCGAGCACATCTACCGCCACCACCGCCGCTACCGCATCACCGAGGGCGCCGAGGAGATCCAGATGCGCCGCGTCGCCGGCTACCTGTTCGGCTTCATGGGGCAGCAGGCCCCGAAGGGCGTCGCGGGCGTGCGCGGCTGACCGTCAAGAATGGGGCCGTGGCCCCCTCCCGCCGATCGCCCCTCGTGCTCGTCCTCGCCGCCGCCGGCGTCTTCGTCGTCGGGGTCGCAGCCATGGCGGCGGGGGCGCCGATGACACCGGTCGTCCTCTTGGTCGCCGCCATCGACGTCGCACTGCTGCTGCGGGCGTCCGGGGAGCGGAAGTTCGGGCGGGCCGAGCAGGTCGCCCCCGGCGCGCTCGACGCCTACCCCCTCAAGTTCCCCGTGCAGCGGTGGGCCGTCGGGGCGCCGTGGCAGTTCCGGTTCGCGCCGGCGTCGCGACGGGTGTGGGCGGCCGGGGTGCTGGGGGTCGGCTACGGCGAGGCGCGGTTCGTGCCGACGTCGGGCCGCTCCGCCGGTGCCGGTTGGGTCGGACGGCCCACCTCCGTGGAGGTCCTCAAGACCATGCAGGTCTGCGCCGTCCGCTTCCGCGCACCGGAAGGCGATGCCCAGTTCTCCATCCAGATGCCCGCCGCCCAGGTCCGCGCCCACCTCGACCCGATGCTGCCCGTCGCCGAGGCCTGACCTCAGAACTCCATGCGGTCGACGAGGTCGCGACCGTCGATTGCGGTCGAGCCGTCGGCGGCCTTCGGCACCGGACCGAGGTCCTCGACGGTGACCTCGAAGGGCTCGCGCTGCGGGTCGTCGATCCCCCGCACGTGGTAGGAGACCGCCATCGCGATCGCCTTGGCCTCGTCCATCCAGGTGGCCACGGGCACGGCGACCTCGGCGCCCGACCGGAGCTTCAGGTGGACCAGGTACCGCTGGGGCCAGGGTCGCATCGCGCTCATGCTGCGCCGGTGACCGACCGGAGGATGGCGGCCGCCCGCTCGTGGCCGTGCATGACTGCGAAGTCGAGGGCGGTGAGGCCGTCGGCGACTCGACGGGTGGAAGCGTCGGCGCCCGCCGAGAGCAGCTTCTTGATCGAGCGGAGCGCCCCCTGTTGGGCCGCGAACATGATCGGCGTGGCCCCCTGGCGATCGCGGGCGTCGACGTCCGCACCCGCATCGACGAGGAGGCGGACGACCTCGTCCTCGGCGGCGTTGGCGGCGTACATCAGGGCGGTGTAGCCGCTCTCGTCACGCGCCTCCAGGTCGGCCCCCCGCGCCACCAGGTCCTGGACCAGCTCCACGGCGCCAACGTAGGCCGAGGCCATCAGTGACGTACCGGCGCCGCCGCGGGTGGCATCGGGGTGGACCTCGGTGGCGGCCACCACCGGCGCACCGGCCGCCTCGAGGGCGACGACGATCGGCGTCGCCAAGGCGGAACCCCGCTCCTGGGAGACCAGCAGCGAGCCGCCCGCGGCCACGACCGCATCCACCCGACGGGCCAGCTCGGGCTCCGTCACCCATGCCGATCGTCCGCCCTCGCCCTCGATGACGAGGAGCCCACCGTCGTCGGCGACGTGGACGTACAGCACGGGCCCGTCAGCCACCCGGCCACCACTGACGCTCGTAGTACGGGTAGTTCCGGCCCCCGACGGCATCGAGCTCGAGCTTGTAGAACTCGCTCGTCGGACCGGGGTAGTTGGCCCGCCCCGCGGCCGGGCCGATGTCGACGAGCCGGTTGCCCTGGTTCATCTGCTCGTTGATCCAGTACCGGTTGTGGGCCAGCTGGACCGACCGCCGGTCGAAGTGAGGCGGCTCGTACACCTCGCCGCCGAGGGCTCCGGCCGCGCCCCGCACCCGGCCCATGTCCTCACCCATGATGACCGTGCGGCCCGGGATGTTCTGTGGACCGAGATCGGTCACCACGCCGTGCGGGTCCACGACGAAGCGCGCCCTCGACGGGGCGGTCGGCGCCGTCGGCACCTCGACGGTGGCGCGCGCACCGTTGATGCGGACGCTCACGCCGTGGGCCACACCGCCCGACAGACCGCCGATCGCCGCGTTCAGCACGAGGTTGCTGACATCGAGGTCGTGGTGGGCGATCTGGCTGCCGGCCTCGACGGCGGTGTTCACACCGGCGCCCATGGCCACGGCGGAGCGGAGGGACGTGCCGCCCGGGATGGCGCCGGCGGCGCCGCCGATGGCGACCATGCGGGGCGAGAACGTGCCGGTGAGCACGCCCTGGGTGGCGCTCACGGTGGCGCCGATGAGGATGCCCGCCCCGATGGCGGCGGCCGGCGTGAAGAGCAGCGCCGTCCCGACTGCGATGACGGCCACCGCGGCCAGGGAGCCCCACGGATCGTCGGTGATCGCCTTCCAGGCCTGCCCGAATCGGCCGCCCTCCTCGCGGTCGCGGATGGCGTCGAAGTCCGCCTGGCTGACGGGCCGGCGCCCCGAGGGGTCGAGGAAGTTGACCGGGTCGAGGAACCCATAGGCGTAGAGGCTCGACGAACCGGGCCGGCCCGGCAGGGGCGGCAACGGATCGGGCGAGAGGAACTCACGGGTCCGCGTGTCGTACACACGCGCCCCATCCACACCAGACCCCAGGCCGCCAGCTCGTCGCGGTGGCCGAGGGTCGGACCCGCCGCACCGGCCGCGTCGCCGCCTCCCCACGGGTCCGGCGACGGGCGCGTCCACTCCCCCGCGGCGGAGGCCACGCGGGCCCGGCCGGCGAGGTGGAGGTACCGCGTCGGCCCGATCCTCGACGGACGGGTGGTGCCGGGATCGTCCCATTCGACCTCGACGCCTCCGACCCGGAACGGCCGGCCCCACGCATCGAGCGCGAGATCCAGACGTTCGACGCTTCCGCCGGGGTCCGTGCGCTCGACGCCCACCAGGTGCCCGATTGGGTCCCACGACCAGCGGGTGGTGACCCCGTCGCTGCGATCGGCCCGGATCCGGCGGCCCGCCGCGTCGTAGTGCAACTCGGTGCTGGTGCCCTCGTCGTCGATGCGCTCGAGCCGCCCGAGGAAACCACGGTGGAAGCGACGGCGGCCGAGGGGGCTGTCCTCGCCCACCAGCAGCCCGGTGACCGGGTCGTACTCGAAGGCCCAACGCGCCCCCGACTCGTCGACGGACTCCACGAGCCGGCCGGCCTCGTCGTAGCGGTAGGTGGCGCCGCGTTCGGAGCCCACGATCCGGCCGGCCCGGTCGCGCCGAGGGGCGATGACCGAGGGATTGTCGACCTCGCCGATCTCCGGGTCGTGGAGCCCGACGATCCGGCCCGCGAGGTCGCGACGCACCTGGACCGTGCCGGCCGGGATCCGCCACGACGTCACCGTGCCATCGGCGTCCCGGTCGACGGCGAGGTCACCGGTCGGGCCGTGGATGGCCACCACCCGCCCGGCGTCGTCCCAGTCGAAGGCCGTCCGCACGCCATCCGCCACCCGCACGGCCTCGGTCAGCCGACCCACGGCGTCGTAGCCGAACGTCGCCGTCGGCTCGGCCCCGACCGCCCCGAGCGCCGTGGTGCGGCCGTGACCGTCGATCCTGCGCTCGATGCCCGAGCCGTCGACCTGGCGCTCGGCGAGCACGTGTCCGGCCGGATCCAGGACCCGGGTCAGCGAGCCGGTCGGATCGGTCAGCGCCTGCAGATGGCCCGTGCGGTCGTACGCGAGGGTGGTCGTGTCGCCGGCGGCCGATGTCGTGGACGCCAGTCGACCGCGGATGTCGCGCTGGAAGGTGGTGGCGATCCCCGGCCCCTCCGTCGCCCTGGCCAGGAGGCCCCGCTCGTCCCACTCGTAGGTGCTGCGGACACCGTCGGCGTCGGTGAGGGCGGTGATGCGGCCGGCCCGGTCGCGCTCGATGGTGATGGCGTGGTCGCCGTCCACGGCCACCACGTCCCCGGCCGCGTCGTAGCGCCACCGCACGTCGCGGACACCATCGCGCAGGCGGACCGTGCGGCCGTGTCCGTCGAGCTCGACGCGCACCTCGCGCCCGGGTGCGATCGAGGCGACGCAGCGGCCGGCATCGTCGTACTCCCAGCGCTCGACCCGCCCGCCGGGCGAGCGCCGCTCCTGCAGCCGCCCGGCCGGCGTGTAGGCCAGCGAGAAGCGGCCCCCCGCCTCGTCCACGACGGTGACGACCCGTCCGGCGGCGTCGAGCTCCGTCGAGACGGCGGTGCCGTCCGGGCGCTGTACGGCGGCGACGATCCCGTTGGGGTGGTAGCGGTACGTGGTCCGTCCCCCGTCGGGGCCGACCCGCGCGGCGGTGCGCCCGAGCACGTCGAGCTCCCGTCGCCACGTCCGTCCGCCGGCGTCGACCACCCCGAGCACGCGGCCTTCGGCATCGACCTCCGTGCGGGTGGTGCGGCCCTCGGGATCGCGAGCGGCGACGAGGCGTCCGGCGGCGTCGAAGTCCTGCTCGTACCGTTCGCCGTCGGGCGCGACGATCCCGACCAGGTGGCCGAGGACGTCCCACTCGAAGCCGACGGTCGAGCCGAGGCCGTCGGTGAACGTCACCGCCCGACCGTGGGTCCCGTAGGTGGCCGACCAGGAGACGCCTTCCTGGTCCGCGCCCCCCGACGGGCGGCCGGCGGCGGTGTAGGCGTAGTGGCTGGTCGCCCCACCCACCCGCGCGCCGATGACCCGCCCGCGGGCATCGCTCTCGAGCTGGGTCGAGACTCCGGACCCGTCGACGACGGTGGTCAGCAGCCCGGCCGGGTCGTAGGAGAACGTGGTGCGGTTCCCGAGGCCGTCGATGCGGGCCACGACCTGGCCGTCGGCATCCCACTCGAAGGTGGTGCTGACCCCGTCGGCGTCCACGATCCGGACGGGCTGGTCGTGCTCGTCGACGGTGATCGTGATGACGCCGCCACCGGGCTCGACGATGCGGGTCGGCTGGCGACCCGCACCCTCGTAGGCGTAGGTCGTGACCTCGCCGGACCGGTGGGTCTCGGCCATCAGGCGACCCCACTCGTCCCACGCCCAGCGGGCTGTCCGTCCGTCGGGGTCGACCCGCTCGACGAGGTTGTCGCCGGCGTCGTAGGCGAAGCGGCGCACGGCCCCGTCGCGGTCGGTGATCCGGGTCGTGCGGCCCCGCTCGTCGTACACCAGGCGCATGGCGCGACCGGTGCCGTCGACGACCGCGGTGACGTTGCCACGGTCGTCGTGACTGAAGGCGTTCCGCGGCCCCCCGGTCGTGTCGGAGATCACCGTGGTGCCGTTGTCGGTGTAGAGGTACTGCGTCGTTCGGCCGAGCTCGTTGGTCTGCTGGAGCACCCGTCCGGCCTCGTCGTACACGTTGCGGGCCAGCACGACACCGTCGGCATCGGTCATGGCGACGATGCGCGTGCCCTCCACCTCGAAGGTGGTCCCGCCGGTCGGGCGCTCGACGCCGACGAGCACGCCGTCGTCGTACCGGTACGTGGCGCGCCGTCCGTCGTTGGCCTGGGCCTCGACGACGCGCCCGGCTTCCCACACGAAGCGGACGGACCGGCCGCTGACCAGCTCGCGGAGCACGACGACCCGTTCCCCCTCGCGCTCGACCTCCAGACGGGCGGCACCTGCACAACCGCCCACGAGCGCCCCGTCGCCGTCGAAGCACCAGGTCTTGGTCCGGCCCTCGTGCAGGACCCAGCCCTCGCCGTCGGTGGCCCGCTCGACGCGGAGCGGCCGGTTGCCGACCGCCCGCAACGGCCCCGCGTCGTCGCCCGCTTCGGGCACGAAGGGGACCACGGCGCCATCGGCGAGGTGGACGCGGAGCACGCCCCCGGGGACGTGGGCGATCCGCAGGTCGAGGGACGACGTCCAGCCCGGGCCGAAGGCGCCGATGCGGGCCGAGTCGAGCGAGTTGTGGACCCGGACGACGTCGAGCACGGCGGCACGCCCGGGGAAGGCCAGATCGGTGTGGACCTCGACGAAGTTCCCATTGGCCGCGCAGATGGGATCGTCGACGAAGCCGGACGACGGCGGGATCCCGAGCAGCACGCCGGGTTCGACCCGCACGGGTCCGGGCGGCGTCGTGAGACCGGCGGTGCGCAGCGCGGCCTCGACCCGGGCGCTGGCCACCGAGGCGACGCCGGTGGCCGGGTTGCGGTCGGCCCGGCGGAGCGTGTCGCTCACCCGGTCGACGAACCGCTCGTTCTGTTCGAGCGCCCCGAACATGGCGCCGCCGCCGGCGAGCACGTTGGACTGGACGGCGTAGTCGGGGCTGGCGGCGATGACCGCACTGCTCAGCGCCGCCAGCTCGCGGAGGCGGCCCTCGAGACTCCGGCGCGTCCGCGCGGAGCGCTGCACGAAGTGGTCGAGGTCATCGGGGTTGGCGGAGGTGATGGACGACACGATCAGCCTCCGAGGCAGCCGGTGGGGAAGAACGACGCCGGCCCCGGCGTGGCCAGGGGCGCGGGCTCCGGGGGGTAGTCGAACCCGGTGAAGAAGTCGCCGACCTTGTCGAGGGCCGAGCGGTCCTCCTTCATCTGGTCGACCTTTCGGGCCCAGAGGCGCCGGTTCTGCTCGTCCATGGCTTCCTTCCAGGCCCGAGCCCACTGGTCGGCCTCGGTGCGGAGGGCGGCGACGAGCGATGCCATCGAGGTCTGCTCGTCGTCGGCCCGGTCCCGGAACTGGTCGCCGAAGGGGCCCCGCCACGTCCGCAGCGCGGCCAGCACCTCGACGCGGCGCTCCCCCTTCGCCGTCTCGAGCTCCTCGGCGTACGACCAGAGCGAGCGCGCCAGACGCAGGCTCCCGTCGTAATCGAAGCGCACGTCACTCGCGTTTCCGGACAACCCCACGAACAGCTCCTAGACGACGGTGACTCGGGCCGAGGGACGGGCCTTCGCGACCGACCGTCCGACCTGCAACAGGGTCGGCTTGCGGTCGGTCAGGAGGACGCCGCGTCCCGGCGGCATGGGCGTACCCGGGCGGACCGGCGGCTTCACGCCGGTCGCCTGGAAGAACTCGACGGGGTCGTCCGGCTGCAGGTGCAGCGAACGCCGCGCCTTGCGGACCTCGTTCAACAGCGCGTTCATCGAGAAGCCGCCGAGGTTGCGGCTCTCGATGGTGGCGATCACCCGGAGGTCATCGGCACGGGCCAACCGCTCCCACAGCGTGCCGAGGGCCGGATCATCGAGCGCATCGAGGTCGTCGACCACGAGCAGGCGGGGCTGCGTCGACGGGAAGGCCTCGAGCAGGGTCACCAGCTCCTCGAGCACGGGCACCAACAGCTCCGGCCGGCCGAACGCGCTGCGGGAGGCGCCCCCGAGACCGGCGAGCGGGCTGGCGGAGGGGCCGACCACCCACAGGTCGAGTCCGCTCGCGTGGAGGCCCTCGGCGGCGATGTGGGCGGCCGAGCTCCGGCCCGACTGCGGGAGCCCGGCGATCAGGAGGTGGGAGTGGCGGAGGTCGACGGTCACCGGCTCGAGGGTGAGGTCGGCCACGCCAAGGGCGACGGTCATCGCGGGCACTGCGACATCGGGGACGGTCTCGAGCACCTCGGGAAGCGGCGCCGTCCGGATGGCGGCCGTCGCTCCCCCGGGCCCCTCCGCGGCGATGGCGGCGAGCGCCGCGGCTTGGGCCGGCCCGTCGCCCGTCTCGGCCACGCACGCCAACTGCACGACCAGATCGGCCTGCCACAGCCCGCGCCCGGGGGCCAGATCGAGACCGCGGGCCCGGGTCACGCCGATGCCGTGGTCGCCGTAGCCGCCCTCGTCGGCCTGCCGCAGGACGATGCGGTTGGCGACCGCGGATTGCAGGAGCGCCGGCACGCCGCCGCGCCGGTCGGCGGTGATCACGGTGTGGATGCCGACCTGGCGGCCGTCGAGCACGATGCGGTGGAAGAGGTCGAGCCACAGGTCGAGCGGGTTGCTGTAGCCGCCTCCGGTGAAGGCGGCGGCCAGGCTCGGGTAGCCGTCGACCAGGAGGAGGACCCGCGGGAGGTGGCCGCCCTGCGCGAGGTACGCCGACAGGGTCTCGGCCTGGGCGTCGGCCAGCAACGAGCGCCGGCGGTCGAGCTCGCCCCCGAGCAGGGCGATGATGCGGGTGACGGCCTCGAGGTCGTCACCGGTGCCCATGGCAGCGACGTGGGGCAACGACGTGATCGTCCGCAGCGCCGCGCGACGCGAAGTCGAGTCCGAACACGGCGACCTCGTCGGGCCGGCCGTCGAGGGCGGCCGACGCCGCGATCGTGCGCAACAGGGTCGTGCGGCCCGATCCGCCCGACCCGTAGACGGCCAGCCCACCGCCCTCCTCCAGGTCGACCAGCGCCGGGTACTGCTCCTGGCGCTCGGGGTCGTCGATCAGGCCGACCCGGACGAGTCGGCCGGGATGCGCTTCGGCGGCGTCTCCACGGGCATCGCTCCGTAGCCGGGCGAGGGTGATGTGCTCGGGGAGCACCTCGCACCAGGGCGCCCGCGAGGGCGGGTACCCGGCGTCGGCCGCGGCCGCCACGACCGCGTCGACGACGACGTCGAGGTGGGTCGGGCCGCCCGACTCGACGACGGTGCGGTCGCGGCCCACGACGACCGGGCTCCGGTCCGTCGGTTCGATGGTGAACGGCGCGGCCCGGACGGCGCCTTCGCCGCCGGCCGCGAGGAGCGGCGCGCCGGCGTAGGCCGACTGGAAGGCGACCAGCTCACGCGGCCCGAGGCGGGCGAAGCCACGTCCGCGCAGCGGCACCGGGATGTCGGCGGCCTCGGGGCTGCGGATGATGGCCGAGGAGTCGGCGGCGTCGAGCATCCGCAGCGAGAGGCGAAGGTTGGTGTTGGCCAGGATGTTGTCGTTGACCGAGCCGGAGGGCCGTTGCGTGGCCAGCACGAGGTGGATCCCGAGGCTGCGGCCGCGCTGCGCGATGTCCACCATCCCGGCGACGAAGTCGGGGATCTCCTTGACCAGGGTGGCGAACTCGTCGACCACGATCACGAGCGACGGCGGCGCCTCGTCCGGATACCGGGCGAGCATCTCCTCGAGGTCCTTGGCCTTTCCCTCGAGCAGGCGCATGCGACGGTTGAGCTCGGCCCGCAGCGACGTCAGCGCGCGAAGGGCGAGCTCGCCGTCGAGGTTCGTGACGTAGCCGACGGTGTGGGGCACCTCGCGGAAGACGGTCGAGGAGGCGCCGCCCTTGTAGTCGACGAAGAGGAAGTTGAGCCTGGTCGGCGGGTAGGCCGTGATCAATGACGCGACCATCGACTGCAGGAGCTCGCTCTTGCCGGCGCCGGAGGTACCGCCGATCAGCGCATGGGGTCCGTCGGCAACCAGATCGAGGCTGAAGACGCCGTCGGCGCCGAGTCCCACGGCGTGGGCCAGGCCGTACGGGCGCTCGGCGATCCACCGCTCGGTGACCCACCGGCCGTCGGGCCTCTCGGCACCGAGCACCTGCAGCAGCGGCGCCGTCCGGGGGATGGCCGTCGTCGACGTGGCGACCGTGGCGTCGCGCACCGGCGCGAGGGCCCGCGCCACCCGGTCCGCCACGTCGGGATGGACGCGCCCGAGCTCGACCCGCTGCGTCGCGATGTCGGGGTCGGTCCGCCAGAGGGCGGCGCCCTCCTCGCCCCGCGTCAACTGGCAGTCGATGACGGCGGCGGCCTGGTGGGGCACCCGCGCCTCGCTCGTGCTGAGCCAGACGACGCTGATGCCCGCATCCGGGCAGCGGTCGAGGAGCTGGGAGACGAGGGTGGCGTCGGGCTCGAGGTCACCGTCGAGTAGCACGAGCAGCCAGGGCCAGCGCCGATCGTGGGCGGTGTCGCTCTCGGCGGCCCGCCACTCGGCCACCTCGACGAGCTCGGCGAGGAGGCGACGGGCCCCGGCCTGGGTCGTCGTCAGGTGCCGGCCGGCGAGCGGCGAGGTCACGGACCGCCCGTGGGGAAGCCACTTGAGCCAGTCGGTGAAGACCCGGTCGGCGCCGACCGCGCCGGCGATGATCAGGTCCTCCGGGCTGTGCAGGCACGAGATCTGCACGGCGAGGGCGGCGGCCACGTCGTCGACGTCGTCGGGGTCGCCGTGCACGGCCAGCACGCCGACCTCGGCCAGCGGGAGGGTCACGGGCACGCCGGCCAACCGGTCGTGGCCGGCCAGCGCCGCTTCCGCCTCGTCGCGTAGGGCGTCGTCACCGGCCGTCTCGACCGGGGCATTCACCAGGCTGGCCGTCTCGCCGATCCCGACCCGGACGGACAGGAAGTCGGCGGACTCGCGGCCCCGGGGCCACAGGTCGATCGTGCGGAGCTCGGCGCGGCGGGCCAGGTCGGCCAGGTCAGGAGCCGAGCGCACCCGCTCGACCCGCTCGGCCGCCCTGGCCGCGTCGACCTCGGCCACCCTGGCCGCCAGCCGCGCGCGGAAGCGCTGCAGCGCATCCTCGTGGCGGCTGCGGCCGGAACGACGGTCCTCGATGTGGTTGCCGACGATGGCGAGCGGCGACAGGAGGGTGAAGGCGAGGAACTGCGGCTGACCGCTGAAGGCGAACATGGCCAGCCCCATGGCCAGCGGGGCCAGGATGGCCAGCGCCTGGAAGCGTCGAGGCTCCGGTCGCGTCGGCACCGGTCCGAGTGGCGCGAACTCCCGCTCGCGGATCACCTCGGGGCGATAGGGCGTGCGGTGGAACTCGATCTGCCCGAGCTGGTCGCGCACCTCGTCGGCGGCGCGGATGAACTCGCGGAAGGCCACCCGGGTGGCGCCGAGCGTCACCACGTCGTCGCCCACCACGCCCTGGGGCTCGGTCGCCGGCCGGTCGTTGACGGCGAGCCCGTTCTCCGCCTCCGGCTGCACCGTGACCGTTACGGACCAGTCGGCGGCGACGTCGATGCGCACGTGCGCCCGCGACACCGTCGGATCGCTCACCACGATGTCGCAGGACGGGTCGCGGCCGAGGAGGTACGACCCGCGGTCGAGCACCGCGCTCGTGGCCCGAGTCCGGGCCGGCCAGGACGTCGACGCTCACGGCGCGGATGAGCGACGGCGGCGGTGGGACGGCCCGGCCGTCGGGGTCGAGGACGAGCTCGTCCCCCGAGAGCACGCCCGAGCGGCCGATCGGTGCCTCGGGGTCGAGGATCTCCCCGGTCCGGACCAGGAGCAGGGCCGGAGCCTGGCCGGCGCCGGCGCCGGCGCCGGCGTCGGCCACCTCCGCGAGCGCGGCGGCCAGGCGCGCCGTCGACTGGTCCGGGTCGATGTCGACCTGGACGTCGGCGGCGGCCGAGGCCGGACGCAGGACGCGGAGGAGGAGCTCCAAGGGGTGGGCCGGTCCTACTTGTCGGCGGTGACGACGGACTGGACCTGCTTGGTGATGAAGGTGTTGAGGCTCTGCTGCGCCTCGGTGCTCTTCGTCTTGGCCGCGTTGGTGAACGTCCGCACCGCGCCGAGCGCCTGCTCCCGGGCGTTGCCGGTCCAGTCGGTGGCGACCAGCTTCTGGAGGTGACCGTCGAACAGCGAGTTGATGGCCGAGAAGTGCCGGTCCACGTTGGTCCGTAGGCCGTCGAGGGCGGACGTGTCGACGTCGACGTAGTCGACGGTGGCCACGGCCGGCGGCGAGATCGTGGCGCCGTTGACCGAGATCGACACGGGGGCGCCGCCGAGCGACGCGGCGATGTTCGAGGTGGAGACGCGGACGGCGTCGGCGATGGCGCCGAGGTCCTGGTTCAACTTGTTGGCGAAGTCGGCGGCGATCTGGCCCGACTTGGTCTTGAAGTCGACGGCGTTGGGGCCGAAGTAGCGGACCTCGGTCACGGCGTTGACGAGGCCGACCAGCTCGGTGCGGATGGCATCGAACTTGGCCTGGGCATCGGTGCCGTAGGCGCGGACGCTCTGGGGGTTGACGCGAACGACGGTCATGGTGAGGGCTCCTGGATTTCGGGTGGCACAGGGGAACTTCGTGCCGCGGACAGTGATTCCTGCTCCCCGGTCGACGACGCAGCGTGGTTCTGGGCCGTCATCGCCCGTGGGAGACGGTGGGCGTCGGGAGGCTGAGGCCTCGAAGGGCGGCGGCCCCGGGGCTGATGGCCAGATCGGGGCGCAGCGAACGGAGGAAGTCGGCGACGCTCCGGGGCCGACGGCGGGCGTCGGGATCGAGGGCCCGAGCGAGGACGGGATGGTCCGGGAACGCCTCGAGCACATCCTCGCGGGTCGGCGCCACGCTGGCAACCGGCACCTGGCCGGTCACGGCGAAGAGCATGGTGAGGGCCAGGCTGTACAGATCCGCGGGCGGGGACGGCGACGCGCCCCGCCAGACCTCGGGAGCGGCGTAGGGCGGGGTGAGGCTGGCCGCCGGGCCACGGGAGGCGCGGAGCCACGCCGACCCCAGGTCCCCGAGGATCCAGCCATCGGCGCCGGCGAAGACGTTCTCCGGCTTGACGTCGCCGTGCACCACCCCCAGTTGGTGCAGGCAGATCAGCGCCGTCGCCACATCGCTGCCGATGGCGACGACCTCACCCTGCGACATCGGCCCGCCCCGGCGGACGCGGTCGAGCAGCGTGCCGTCCTCGCACAGGCTCGACACGAGGTAGGGCCGGTTGGTCACCGGCGTGATGCCGGCGGCGTGAACGATCGGCAGGTGCGGGAGGCCCGACACGTGCCGGGCGATGCGCACCTCCCAGTCGAAGCGCGGCGGGTCGAATCCGGCGTCGCCCGGCCCGTACCGGAAGACCTTGATCGCCACGTGGCCCGCCGTCGGCGCCCAGACCCCCCGGTAGACCGTGCCCGTCGACCCCTCCCCGATGCGGGCGTCGATCGTCACGTCGGGGATGTCCGACGGTGCCTCCCGGCTGGAGAGCGCGGCGCTGGCCGGCAGCTCGCCCCGCCACGGGGCCCGCCGCGTCGGGATGCGACGGGCGGCGCGCGCCCGGTCGAGGGCGCGGGCCGGGTGCCGGAGCGGGGTCAACCGGGCGGTCCGGGACACCGGGAGTCGCTCGAGGATGGCGTCGGCGTGGGCCCACGCCAACGCCGCGTCCTCGTCCGTGGGAGGCGTGCCGGCGTAGCGGGCTGCGTTCACGAGCGGTGCCATCCCCCTCACCAGGCGGGGCACGGTGGCGGGGACCCGGCCCGCCACCAGGCCGACCACGTCGTCGGGCGTGTGGTGGGCGTGCAGGCCGAGGTCGCGATCGACGAGCGCGTCGGCGACCGTGCTCCAGGCCGCCGGCACCGCCTGCGCCGCGTCGCGGGTGCGGCGCCGGCGGGCGACGACCCACCGAGGCAGGGCCAACGTCCACGCCCCCACCGCGCCGACGAGGGCGAGGAGGGCGGCGACCGACAAGAGCGGCCCGAGACCACGGTCGCCGTCTCCGAGGGGGCGGGGGGCGACGCGTCGCAGCGGCGGCGTCACCTCCGGCTCGGGCTCCTTCGGCTCGGGGGGCGCCGGCTGGCGGGCCAGCTGGGCCTGCTGGCGCTGCTCGTCGGGCGTCGGGAGGGGGTCGCGGGCCGACCAGCCGGCCCGCACGAGGGGCGTCTCCACCCACGCCGTCACGTCGTGGCGCCGGTAGGTCGTCTCGGACGCTGCCGGCGCCGGCAGGCCGACGACCACGCGAACCGGGACGCCGGCGCAGCGGGCCAACAGCGCATACGACGTCACGAACACCTCGAGGTTGCCACGCGCGAAGTCCTGCTCGAGGAAGCGCTCCACGCCCCGCAGCGTCTGACCGCCGGGCGCGGCGGGGTCGTAGATGCGGCGCAGCTTGAGGAAGTTCTCGATCCGCGCCAGGCGGTCGTCGGTGGTCGTCGCGCCGGCCACCAGCTGGTCGGCGATGGAACGGACCACGGCCGAGGCCGGGCACGTGGCGAGGACGGGCGGGAACCGGCCGACGCTGACGTCGGGCTCGTTGGTCGAGGGTGCCACCGGCACCGTCGCCTCGTACCGCACCACCCGGCTCGGGTCGTCGCTGAGCAGCACCCCGGCCCGGGCCGAGAAGCGGATGCCGTCGGGATCGCCGACCGACGACGGCGACGTGGCCGTCGCGAGCGCGGCGAACGGCCCCGGCCCGGCCGGGCGCTCCACCTCGACCGTCGTGCGGGCCGGCGCGAGGTCGGCCCCGTCGGGCCCGGTAGTTGTAGCGGCCACGACCGGATCCTCGGCCAGGGTCTCGCCGGTGACGGAGAAGTCGGCCGACTGCGACCAGCCGGTGCCGGTGTAGCGGTCGAGCACGGCCAGGCGCAGCCGCCCCGGCTGGGGCCCGACGGTGCGGACGACGGCCACCGGATCGCCCTCGTCGGCGGCCAGCTGCGGGGCGCGCGCGGCGACGGCAAGGGGGTTGACGTCGGCGATGCGTTCGGTCGCCGGCGAGACGTGCCGGCGCACGTCGACGGTCTCACCACGGGGCAGGATCGCGGCGAGGCCCATGACGGCGAGGAGCGCGGGCACGACCTGCGCGATCGGGCGCCACCACACGAGCTGGCGGCGCGCCTCGGTGTTGGTGCCGACCAACGGGGGGAGCTGCGACACGTCCGTCCTGGCGTCGGCGACGAGGACGACCCCGCCCGCCCCCGCCACGGCGATCGGCACCCACCAGGCGAAGCCGACCGGCTCGACGAGCACCGAGGCGACGGCCAGCGCCACGACCGGGCCGGCCAGGGTGAGCAGCGTCCGGTGCCGGAGCGACCCGGCCACGGCGGCGGTCATGGCCAGCACGAGCACGACGAAGGGCACGACACCGAGCCCCTCGAGCCCACGTGCCGGGAGCCCGACGGTCAGGAAGAGCACGAAGGCGTCGGGCACGAGCCCGAGGCGCGGGGGCTTTGCACGACGGCGGCGGCGCCGAGGGTCAGGCCCCCGACGACGGCGACCGCCGAACCGGGCCAGGGCACCCGGGGCGAGGCGACGGTGGCCCCGACCGCGACGCCCACGACCAGCGCGAGCACGACCGGGACGGCGAGCTCGACGACGGAGAAGGCGCGATGGAACGCGAGCCCGGTGGCGAGCACCAACAAACCCGGGACGAGGACCCCTCGCCACAGCGTCCTCACCGACGGGCCGTCCAGTGGGCGACGAACTCGCGGGCGTCGGCGCAGGTGATGCCCACCACACCGGGCGGAGCGACGAAGGGGGCGTCGCGCCGGCCCACCACCGACACGAGATAGGCGGGTGCGAAGCCGCGGGCGATGCGAGCCACGAGGGTCAGGTCGCCGGCGCCCAGATCACCGGTGAGGTAGACGAGGCTCCGACCTCGGGCGCGGAGCGCCTCGGCCAGCTCGAGCAACGAGTCGTCGGCGCTCAGCTGGACATCCGTGAGGCGGTCGAGGTGGGAGATGGCCACCCCGTCGACGCTCGTCTCGTTGTCCCCGTCGGCGAACACCAGCTGCGACGGGAACCCGTCCTGGTCCGCGGCGTGCAGGAGTGAGGCGGCGATCTCCACGATCTCCTCGAAGTCCTGCTCCGAGACGGCGACGCGCCGGTTGTCGACGATCACGACGATCTCCGGCTTCGTCGTGTCCACGAGCTGCTTCACGACGAGGGTCCCGGTTCGAGCGGACGTCCGCCAGTGGATGTGGCGGAGGTCGTCGCCCGGGACGTACTCCCGCAACTGGTGGAACGAAGCCGACCCCTGCGACACCTCGCGCGGTCGGTCCCTCGAGATCGCGCTGGCGGCCGGTCGGGAGCATCCGGATCGGGTGGCGCCGCGGCCGCACGGCGACGGCGACGGACCCGGTCACCTTCCGCTCGGCGACCACGAGCCCGAAGGGGTCCATCCGGCGCAGCACCATCGGGCCGGCCGTGACCGTGCCGCGCCGAGAGGTGTTGAGGACGTAGGTCAGCGGCATCACGACGCCGGTCTCGAGCGCGGGCATGGCCGCCGCCCGCTTCTCCCCCGCCACCGTCTCGATCACCGTGAACGGCCGGGGCCGGCGGCGGGCCGCGGCCCGGAAGTCCAGGCGCACCGACGCCGGCGCGCTCGCGGTCCACCTCGGGGGGCGACGCGGTGCGGGTGACGGCGACGGCCGGCGTCTCGACGACGGCGGCGATGGCCAGGAGCACGAGGGCCAGGCCGGCGGTGGCCAGCGCGAGGACGGCCGCGAGGCCGAGCACGAGCCCGAGGACGAAGGCGACGAGGCAGGACACGACGAGGCCGCGCCCGACGCGGGTCAGCCGCACGAGCGGTGGCGGCTCACGCGTCGACCCCCCCGGGCACGGCGACGGAGCCGAGGAGGTCGCCGATGACGCGCTCGGCGGTGACCCCCCGCAACTGGGCCTCGGGGGCGATGAGCAGACGGTGGGCGAGCACGGGCACGGCCAGCCGCTTCACGTCATCGGCGATGGCGAAGGCGCGGCCCTCGGCGGCGGCGAGCGACTGGCTGGCGCGGAGGAGTCCCAGGCTCCCCCGGGGGCTGGCGCCGAGGCGCACGTCGGCCGTCTGGCGGGTCGCCTGCACGAGCCCGACGGCGTACTGCACCAGCTGCGGGTCGAGCCGGACGCGCGCGGTGACCGCCACCATCCGCGTCACCTCCTCGAGGGACACCACCGGCTCGAGCACGGGCGGCGGGCCGCCGTGGCGGGACAGCACGATGTCGGCCTCCGCGGCCAGGTCCGGATAGCCGATCGACATCTTGAGGAGGAAGCGGTCGAGCTGGGCCTCGGGCAGGTTGTAGGTCCCGTCCATCTCGATCGGGTTCTGCGTCGCCACCACGACGAAGGGTCGGGGCACGAGGTGCGCTTCGCCGTCGACGGTGACCTGGCGCTCCTCCATGACCTCGAGCAGCGCCGACTGCGTCTTCGGCGAGGCCCGGTTGATCTCGTCGCCGATCACGATGTTCGAAAAGACCGGGCCCGGCTTGAACTCGAACGCGCTGCGGCCCTGGTTCCAGATCGAGATCCCGGTGACGTCGGACGGCAACAGGTCGGGCGTGAACTGGATCCGGTGCCACGATCCGGAGATCGACTCCGCCAGGGCCCGGGCGAGGCTGGTCTTGCCCACCCCCGGCACGTCCTCGAGGAGGAGGTGGCCCTCCGACACCAGGCCCAGGAGGGCCAGGTTCACCTGGTCGGCCTTGCCCCGGAGGGCCCGGCCGATGTTGGCCGTCAGCCTCGTGAACGTCTCGGAGAACCAGGTGATCTCCCGCTCGCTGGCCACGTGCGCCGAGTCCTCGTCGGCGCGCGCCGGGCTGGTGCCGTAGGCGGCGGGCGCCCCCAGACGGCGCTGGAAGCCGGGGGCCTGTCCTTCGCTCACGCGGGATCCTCTCGGGTCATCGGGTCATCGGGTCATCGGGTCGTGGTCGTGGTCGGCGGGCGCGTCGTCGTGGTCGGCGGGCGCGTCGTCGTGGTCGGCGGGCGCGTCGTCGTGGTCGGCGGCGGCGGAGTTGTCGTCGGCGCGGTCGTCGTTGGCGGCGGGGTTGTGGTCGTCGGCGGCGTGGTCGTCGGCGGCGGCGTGGTCGTGGTCGTGGGCGGCGGATCGCCCGGCACCGTGACGGCCCGCGAGGTCGTGACGCCGCAGAGGGCGACGGACACCTCGAGCCGGCCGGGACCGGACGGGATCGTCGCGGAGGCCACGTTGCTCGTCCGGGATCCGTTGTTGGCCCACGTCACCAGCACCTGACGCGTGCCGGTCGCACTGCCCCGCCACGCGAGGGTGGCGACCGTCGAGGTACCGGTGCTCCCGCAGTCCCGGGCCCGGCCCTGCACCCGGATCTGCGCCGTCGCCTCACCCTCGCGCGCCGTGAGGTCGAACTCGATGGCCACCGCCAGCGGCTCCTCGGCGGTGGTCGTGGTCGGCTCTTCGGTCGTCGTCGTCACCGGTTCCGGGTCCGGATCGGGCAGCGAGGTCCGCACGGGCGGCAGCACGATCACCGGCGGGGCGGTCGTCGTGGTCGGATCGCCGCCGCGGCCGGGCGGATCGGGCCGGCCCGGCTTGCGCTCCTCTTCGGTCGTCGTGGTCGCGACGGGCGCCGTCACGACGGCGCTGGGGGTGGTGGCCGAGGGCGCCGGCTCGGCGACGAGGGTGGTCGGCGCGGCGGCGGGCACCGTCGCCACGGACGTTGCCTCGCGGTCCCGGGCCGCGGTCGTCGAGGTCACGGCCAGGGTGGGCGGAACCACGATCGGCTCGAGGCGGCGCGGCGGCACGGTGGTCGTCGGCGCCGCCGGGGTGGGCGCCGGCGCCGGGGCCGGCGTCGTCGCCTTGTCCTCGAGGAAGCGGGACGCGGCCGCCGCCGAGCAGTCGCCGACGCAGAGGGAGAGGTCGGTGTCGCCCAGGTCGAACGCGATCCGGTCGTGATCCGGGGCGATGGCGACGGTCGCATCCGCCGATGTCGCCCAGAGGAGGCCGCCGTCTTCGCGCAGCGCCGCACCCGACCCCAGCCCCGGGATGGTCCGGAGGTCACCCGGAGGGCCGGTCAGCACCGCGTCGTCGGTCACCGCGACGACCCGCCCGTGCCACACAGCGAGGGTCGTGATGTCGCTCGGGAGCTCCTGGGTGAGCGGCGCGCGCCCGGCCACCACCGTGGTCAGCGTGCGACCGCGGCCCCAGGCCCACGTCCCCCGGGTGCCGGTGGCCACCGTGGGATCGATCCTTCCGCGCGCCGGGCCATCAACCGCCCGACCCGTCGCCGATCCTTCGACGGGTGCGATGGTGGCGTCGGCCACGGCGTGCACCGTCCCGTCGACCACGAGCAGCCCGGTGGTCGACCGGTCGACGGCGACCCGGTCGCCCTCGTCTCCGGCCGCGCCGCCGGCCGAAGCGGGTAGGGCGACGGCCACTCGTCCTCCGGCGGGCTCGGAGCCGAGGAACCAGACCCGGCCGCGCCCGTCCACCACCGGGGCGCGGTCGGCCAGCCTCGGGAGGGGTAGCGGGCTCGACGCCGGCCGTCCCCCGGGGTCGGCGGGGAACCGGGTCGCCAGTCGTGCGCCGACGACCAGGACGCCGCCGGGCACCACCAGGCCGTGGCCTCCCGCCCCGCCCGGACGGGCCGTCGTGCGATGGGTGGCGTCGTCGACGGCCACGACCTCGCCGTCCGCCGCCGCGAAAAGCGTGCGGCCGGGGCCCTCGCCGACGAAGTGGACCGTGGCCACGCCGTCCGGGAGAGCAGCTTCCGCCTCGACCAGCCCGGACAGACCGTTCACCAGGAGCAGCCGCGGACCGGCTTCCCGCTCGACGGCCAGCCACGTGCGCCCGTCGGCGTCGTCGAAGCCGGCCGATCGGGGCGGCGACGCCACCGCCGCGCCGGCCCCGAGCACCGCGACGGTGGCGACGGCAGCCGCCGCCGCCCTCGCCCGACCGCCGAAGATCGTCACGTCGTCCCCCGTCCGGACGCGACGGCACGGTGCATTCGCCCGTCATCGGCACGTGCGGTCATCACCATGAGGGTCATGTCGGAGCGCCGCCTGCGGGATTCGGAGGTGCAACGGGCCCTCGCGGGGCCCCGGGGGTCGGCGCGGGACCGGCACCGGGACGAGGAGCACGATAGTGCCGGTCGCGCCGCGTTCCGTCGGCGCGCCGGGATCGGTGACAGCGCTCGGATGCGGTGCGGTGGAGCCACCCGGTCAGGCGGGCTGGGGGCGGAAAGCGGCGTCGAGCCGCACCGGCAGGATGACCCCGGCGCCGGCGAAGGCGGCGCAGCCGACCGGCGTGGCGATCAGGCCCACCACCGGCCATGGGCCGCTGGTCCCACCCCCGCGGGCCGGACGGCAGTGCTGGGTAGGGTCGCCGCGCCATGTCGAACCGCCTGGCCCAGGAGACCAGCCCCTACCTCCAGCAGCACAAGGACAACCCCGCCGACTGGTACCCGTGGTCGCAGTAGGCCTTCGCCCGGGCCCGAGCCGAGGACAAGCCCTTCCTGCTCTCCCGGGGCTACAGCGCCTGTCACTGGTGCGACGTGACGCCATCGGCGCCTGAGCATGGCTCCACAAACGTCCACATCCAGGGGTCGCCGTCCGCTCGTTCCACCGCAGGTCGCTCACCCGTGTGCGAAAAGTGGGCATTGACCGATCGTGCCCGACGCCGGGCCTTCGACATTCGCCCCTCGCACCACCTGCGACTCGTATACCCGCCGAACTTTTCTAACGAGGCGGCGTGCGCCGAGGCACTAATCCGGCTCAGGCTCCATGGCCGCTCTCACAAAATCCCTCGTCGACACCCGCACGAGTTAACCCACCTCTTGAGTGCGGCGCGCAGTCTGCGTCGGGGCAGTGAAATTTCGCGCGCCGTCGTCGAGCCGCCCCAGTGAACTCGCGATGACGTCGAGCAACCCGACTTGTTGGGTCCATTATCGAGTCCCCCCGAACGGCCCCTCGGGGGCGCCCGCCCCCGATCAATCTGGCGGCACGTTCGGGGACGCCCAGACCCCGTCATCTTCGGAACTAACCCCGATCGTTCACGGCTGGGTTTGAGCCTCTAGGCCTGCATCCGCGAAAGAGCCCTCTTGGCTGGGGAAACTGCGCTTGACGAGAGCTGCAGGAACCCGACCAGGAGGGCACTTCCGAGGTGCAAGGTAACAGCGCGGCGAGGCTGGTTGTGGAACCCGGGGGCGATCAGGTGGTGGCCCATGTCGGGCTCCACGCGTGGCGTCGTTCGCCGATCGTGTCGAGGTCGGTGAATCGCCCTGGGTCCACCGGAGGCTCTGATCTCACAAGGAGACTGAGCTGTGCCTGCACCCAGGAAGTACGACCAGGAGACCCGGGACCGGGCGCTCCGGATGTATCAGGACCGGCGGCGTGACCAGCCGGAAGAATCGCTGCTCGCGGCGCGGCGCCGCGTCGGCGAGTTGTTGGACATCAAGCCCGAGACCCTGCGGGGTTGGATCGAGCGGGTCGAGATCGACGCCGGGGAGCGGCCGGGGGTCCCGTCGAACGTCGAGGCCCGGCTGCGGGAGCTCGAGCGGGAGAACGGTGAGCTGCGCCGAGCGAACGAGATCTTGAAGACGGCGTCAGCGTTTTTCGCGGCGGCGGAGCTCGACCGCAGACTTCGCTGATCGTCGCCTACATCGACGATCACCGCGACCGCTTCGGGGTCGAGCCGATCTGCGAGGTGCTCTCCGAGCACGGCATGCAGATCGCCCCGAGCACCTACCGCGCCCACGTCGCCGAGCGCGTCTCGCAGGCCGCATGGGACGACGCCCACATGGCCAACGCCGCACTCGACGTGTGGCAAGCCAACCGCAGCGTCTACGGCGCCGAGAAGCTGTGGGTCGCGATGCGGAAGGCCGGCCACGACGTCGGCCGCGACCAGGTCGCCCGGCTCATGGGCATCGTCGGGATCGAAGGCGTCCGCCGCGGCAAGCACAAGACCCGCACCACCTGGCGGGACACCACCGCGCCCCGCCATCCCGACCTGATCAACCGGGCATGGGCCACGCCGCAGCGGCCGGATCAGTGGTGGGTCGCGGACTTCGAGCGCCACGAGGCGCTCCTGAACCCTGCGGTGATGAAAGGGCACCGCCTGCGGCTCGTCGCAGCGAGCTGTTGAAGCTGAGGGCAGCCCGATCCCCGAGACCGGGGGTGAGGGCGGACAGCAGCCCTGACAACGACGGGACGGGCCAGCACTGCCAGATGGTCCGGGTCCGGCAAGCAAGACGGAAAGGCGTACGTGAGGAACCAGCGGTTGAACGCCCCTCAAGAGACCCAGCGGCTCGAACCTGGTGGATCGGGGCCGCAGAGCAGCGCGCACTTCGTCGGTGATGTTGCCGGCGGGGGAACTCTTTGGTCGGTTGAAGTCGCCGGCTGGGAGGCCACGAGGAAGGACTGCGGCGTAGTCGTGGCGATGCTGCAGGGGCATAGCTGGGCGCCGACCCCGTCGAAGGGATCGGGAGTGAACGTGGGAACCATCTCGGTGGACCCTCCCCGGCCAGCGGCCAGCTGGTCGGACGGGAAGGCCCGTCGTCGGCTGATGCCGCCGGGATGGGGCGGAGGACCCGTAGTAGTCCGAGGCCGGGAAAGCCGGTCACATGGCGAAGGGGTCCAGCGTGTTTTGCGGCATCCGAGTTGATCGAGGAGTTCGCTGATGAACATCGGCGATCCGTGGCCCGACCTCGACGAGGCCGAGCACCGGGTACTTGTGATGCAGACGAAGCTGCACCAGTGGGCGAAGGCCGATCCTGGCCGTCGCTTCGATGACCTCGCCAACCTCGTCTATGACCCGGCGTTCCTCGTCGTGGCGTGGGCTCGGGTGCGGGGCAACAAGGGAGCACGAACCGCCGGAGTCGATGGAGTGGCACCACGCTCGATCGTCTTCGGTGCTGCGGCGTTGCTCGGCCAACTGCGAGATGATCTCAAAGGAGGCCGGTTCGTGCCGCAGCGGGTGCGGGAGAAGACGATCCCGAAGGCGAACGGGAAGCTCCGTTCGCTGGGGATCCCGACGACCGCCGACCGGGTCGTGCAAGCCTCGTTGAAGTTGGTGCTCGAGCCGATCTTCGAGGCGGACTTCAAGCCATGTTCCTATGGCTTCCGTCCGAGGCGCCGAGCCCAAGATGCCATCGCTGAGATCCACTTCTTCGGGTCATCCCCTCGGAACTACGAGTGGGTGTTCGAAGCAGACATCAAGGCGTGCTTCGACGAGATCGACCACACCGCCCTCATGGGCCGTGTGCGAGATCGCGTCGGGGACAAACGTGTCCTGGGTTGGGTGAAGGCGTTCCTGCGGGCCGGGATCCTCACCGAAGAGGGCCTGAACCGTGAGACGACCACCGGCACACCCCAAGGTGGGATCCTCTCGCCGCTGTTAGCCAATATCGCCCTGTCCGTCATCGACGAGCACTTCGCACGCAAGTGGGAAGCGCTCGGCCCTGCATGGACTCGCGCCAAGCGTCGCCGCGCCGGGGTCCCACTCATGAAGCTCGTCCGTTACGCGGACGACTTCGTGATCATGGTCTTCGGCACCCGCGACGACGCCGACGCGCTCTGGGATGAGGTGGCAGCGGTGCTCGCCCCGATGGGCTTGCGCCTGTCGGAAGAGAAGACGAGGGTCTCCCACGTCGACGAGGGGTTCGACTTCCTGGGATGGCGCATCCAACGCCGCCCCCAGCGAGGTCGGGCCGGCAAGACAGCGATCTACACCTATCCCTCGAAGAAGTCGATGGCTTCGATCAAGGGCAAGGTCAGAGAGCTGACTCGCAGAGCGAAGCACCGAACGCTCGCAGACCTGCTGCGCCGGCTGAACCCGGCGCTTCGGGGATGGTGCAACTACTTCCGGCACGGGGTGTGCAAACGCACCTTCGGCTACGTCGACCACTTCGCCTTTTGGCGGATCGTCGCCTGGTTGAAGAAGCGACACCTCGGCCTGAACATGCACACCTTGGTTCGCCGTTATCTCCCCGGGTGGGAGATCCGCGACGACGGGATCGAGATGTTCCGGCCACGAGCGATCGCCATCGAGCGCTATCGCTACCGGGGCACCAAGATCCCGACCCCTTGGACGAGCGAGGCAACAGGATCACCCGCACCAGCGGCGTGAACACGTGGAGAGCCGGATGCAGTGGAAGCTGCACGTCCGGTTCGGAGGGCGGGCCGGGGAGACCCACTCGACGAAAGTCGAACAGGGCGCCCCGGTCCGACCCCTACACCTACGTGTGGACCCTCGCCGGGTTCGTCTACGTCGAGCTTCGTCACCGACGTGTTCAGTCGCCGCATCCTCGGCTGGCGGGTCTCGTCGTCGAAGACCACGCCGCTGGTCCTGTCCGCCCTCGAGCAGGCCCTCTTCACCCGGCGGCGGGGCGATGTCGCGTTCACGTCGACGGGGATGGTGTTCCACTCCGACGCCGGCAGCCAATACACGTCCATCGCCTTCACCGAGGCGCTCATCGACGCCGGCATCGCCGGCTCCATCGGCTCGGTCGGCGACGCCCTCGACAACGCGCTCATGGAGTCCACGATCGGGCTCTACAAGACCGAGGTCATCGACTTCGATCCCCGCCGATCATGGACCGGCCGCGCCGAGGTCGAACGAGAGACCGCCGAGTGGGTCCACTGGTTCAACACCTCGCGAATCCACCACTCCATCGACCGGGTATCACCGATCGAGTTCGAGGACCGCTACCGTCACAACCTCGTCGCCGATCTCGGCGACGTTGCCTAATCCCAGCCTCCGGGAAACCCAGGGCGATTCAAACCACCCGGGACGGCCACGAGTCCAGCGCTTGGGAGCGTCTGGCACGCGACGAGAAGGCTGTCTCGTTCACCCACCGTCGGAGGGGGAGACGCCAGTCACTGTTCCAGCTTCCGCCGAATCGACGTCGGAATTGGGTTCGGCCTCGGAGCGCTTCGTCGGACGGTCCGCCAGTAGGACGAGACCCCAGACTAAGTACGGGAAGAGCCGGAAGGCCGGCGCGGCCGCACGAGAACGCTAAGCGCAGCGCAGACGCCTGGCGTGACCTAACGAAAGGTCAGGAGCGGGTTGCTTGGTCACCGAAGGTAATGCTGTCGTTGCTCTGGACTGCCGTTTCGCCTGAACTGAAAGATCGAGAGACGGGCTCGTGACAGCTTCCCAAGCTGGCGAACTACACCTCTTCCCTATCTTCTGTCCTTGCGTCGCCGAGGTAGCCCTCGAAGATGCCGGCTACCGCGACCAGACCTTCGGAGGACCGCACTCAGTTTTGCGTTCGCCGACTCACCCGAACGGGAGCAGCCGGTCGCCGTGTGGCGCGAATGTGGCGTCAACCGCAGTCGCCAGCTCCCGCGGCGAAGGGCTCAGGCCTCTGAACTGCGGTTTCTCCGGTGGCGGCGAAGCGCCCAGACTCGGCGAGCACGGTCTCGAAAACCGTTGAGCCTCCGGGCTCCGTGGGTTCAAATCCCACCCCCTCCGCCACGCTGACCGGGGCTTTCGGAGACGAAAGCCCCGGTCAGGGCCGGTCTTGAGAAGGTGCCCTAGTTGAAGGGGCCGCCGCCGTGGAGCCACGAAGACGCACTCGTCGCGGCGGAAGATCCTCGACCCGAGGTGCTCCCGGAGGCGATCACAGAGCGCCCGGTTCACCAAGACGACCCGCCGTCCCGCCTTCGTCTGCGGCTGAGGAGAGTCGGCACATCCACGACGCGCAGACCTCGACGGTGGAGCCCGGCGAGGAGGATCGGGAGCGCCTCCATCGTCGGGGTCCGGTTGATGTGGGGATGGTGAGCGGCGGCGATGTGTCCGCCGTCATGGGCCACGATGACCGAGCCGGGCCGCACGCGCTCGACGACGGCCTGGGCGCCAGCGCGGACCCCGAGGTGGTGGACCCACCGCTCCAGGCACTGGTCCCAGAAGATCGTGCGGTACCGCCCGGCATCGGCGATGACGCCGACGGCTTCGTTGGTGTGGCCCTTCGGCGGACGGAACAGTCGGACTGCTCCGGTGCCGGCCCCGACCAGGGCGGTGGCGCCGCGGTCGATCTCGCTGCGGACCTGCGCCGGGTCGAGGAGCTCGAGCGCCGGGTGGTCGTAGGTGTGGTTTCCGAACGAGTGACCGGCGTCCTTCGTCCGGGCGACGAGTTCGGAGTACCGGATCGCGTTCACGCCGACCAGGAAGAACGTGGCCGTGAGCGAGTCGCGGGCGAGGAGGTCGAGCACGTGGGGCGTGTAGCGAGGGTCCGGACCGTCATCGAAGCTCAGCGCGACGATCGGCTCATCGACGTGCACGCGGAAGACACCGTCGGGCTGCGCGGCCTGGCGCGCCGCCTGGGTGTCGGTCGGTCGACGAGCGTGTGGTCGCATGTCGGCGCCGGCTTCGACCTCGGTCCCTCCGACGAGCGTGCCGGCGGCTACGCAGGCACCGGATCCGAGAAGGAACGCCCGTCGAGTGATGCGCCGCACCTCGCGAAGGGTACGGGACGGCCAAGGGCCTCAGGACTCGCGGGCGCATTACGGACGACGTCGCGCTGTGACCGCGTCGTCAGTCCCAGGACCGTCACCCGACCGCCGAGGAACGCCTTGCGGCCGACGAGACACGTCGGTTCGGCGAGATCAGCGAGACAGCCGATAGATGGTGAAGGCGACCCCGAACAGGATCAGGAACACGCCGAACGCGCGCCGGGCCACACCGACTCCCGTCACGCGCTTCGCGGCCTGACTCCCGAGGATGCTGCCCGGCACCTGTCCCACGAACAACGCCGCCGACACGTGCCAGTCGATGTGCCCGAGCGACCAGTGCGTCAACAGCGTCGGGATCGACAAGGCGGCGACCACCAGCAGGCTCGTCCCGACCGCTTGGCGCATCCGCAGCCCGAACACGAGCAGGTACATCGGCATCAACAGGAACGCCCCGCCGTTCGCCAACAAGCCGGTGAAGAGACCAACTGCGGCAGCCGCCGCCACCAGGACCGGCCGGTTGAGTCGTCGGCGCGTCCCGGCTTCGCGGGCCGCGTCGTGGATGGGCAGCACGACCCGCACGCCGACGACAACGAGGACGATCCCGGAGGCGAGGATGAGCGCGCTGCCGCCGAAGCGCTGGGAGAGCACGGCCCCGACCACCGTCGCCGGAACGGCGCCGAGCAGGCTCCACGCCGCCGCCTTGGGCCGTGCCTCTCCCGTGCGGACGTAGGGGATCGCGCCGAGCACCGCCGACGGCAAGGTGGCGGGCAGGGGCGACGCCACGGCCGCCAGGCCCGGCACGCCGAGCAGCGCCAGGATCGGGGTCGCCACCGATGATCCACCGACGCCGAAGAAGCCCATCGACCCGCCGATGACTGCTCCGGCGAGCGAGAGGACGGGCCACGGTGCCATGACGACGGAGATCATCGCGCTGCGTTCCAGGGCTTCCTCGACCGCGGCGGTGCTAGGTGAGCGAGAGCGTGGCGCGCGCAGCGGTGTAGACGGCGACGGCCACGAGCAACGCTGCGAACCAGCGCAGGAGGGCCTGAGCGGGGAGGCGGCTGGCGACGCGGCTGCCCGTGACGACGCCGGCCAGGCTGGCGATGACGAACGGGATCGTGACCGCCCATTCGATCCCGTCGCCGGCTCGCACGGTCGAGCGCGATGGCGCAGTTGACGGCGATGATGAGCAAGGAGGTCCCGATCGCCTGTGGCATCGGGAAACCGAGGAGGAGGGTGAGGGCGGGGACGATGATGAATCCACCGCCGACGCCGAAGAGGCCGGTGAAGAAGCCGACGACCGTGCCGGCGGCGACGATCTTGGCGATGGTGGCGGGGTCGGCGTGCAAGCGGGTGACGACCGCGACCCCGCCCTCCGCGGCGGTCGAGTTCGGCGCGGTTCTCACCGACGCGGGTGCAGGTCGGGCATCCGGTCAGCATCCGCCACGCCGCGAACACGACGAGGCCGGCGAAGGCCAGGAGCAGCACGTCCGGGTCGAGACGACGATTGAGCGCCGACCCTGCGAGCGAGCCGCCGATGCCGGCGGCCCCGAACACCACGCCGACCCCGGCCCGCACCCGGTTCGCCCGCCAATGGTCCACCAGCCCGACGAGCGAGGCCAGGCCGACGATGATGAGACTGGTCGTGGTGGCCGCTCGGGGCGACTGCCCGGCGACGAAGACGAGGACGGGCACCGCGAGAATCGATCCGCCGCCGCCGACGGCCCCGAGGGCGAAGCCGATGAGAAATCCCAGGGGGGAGGCGGCGAGTGCTCTCATTCCTTGTTGTCGGAAAGGAGGGCTCGCGCCGCCTGTCGCCCCGGGGTGCCGGCGATGCCGCCGGCGGGGTTGGTGCCGGCGCCGGTGATGTAGAGGCCGTCGACCGGCGTGCGCCATTTCCCGAGGGCTTTGGTGGGCCGGAACGGGCCGAGCTGGTCGAGCGCGATGTCGAGGTACATCGGGTGCCCGCCGGGCCAGCGCTCGACGCGCTTCCATCTGGTCCGGTGTCCACGTCGAGATCCCGGTGATCGTGTCGCGGAAGCCCGGTGCCCGTTCCTCCACGACGGCGAGGGCCCGTTCGACGAACTCGTCGGTTCGGGCGGGCCAGCCGCCGTCGATCGTCGAGGGCGCGGAGGGGCAGGCGAGGTAGACGGTGTGGTGGTCGGCCGGGGCGAGGCTCTTGTCGATGGCCGACGTCGTGAAGGCGTAGAGCGGAAGAGGGTCGGGAAGGCGTCCGGCTTCGGCTTGGGTCCAGCCGGTGGTGAGGTCGTCCAGGCGGTCGACGTAGCTCTGCAGTCCGTTCCAGTCGCCGGGTCGACTGTTGGCGTACGCGGGCAGCGCGGTCGGTGGCGACGTGGATGACGGCCTGGACGACGTTGGACCGCCGCGCCGCGGCGCAGGTCCTGCGGCTGCCGCGCCGCCGAGCGGCGGGTCGAGGAGCTCGAGGAGCGCCGTCTTCACGTCGATGGCGGTCATGACGGTCGCCGCCGGGATGCGTTCGCCGCCTTCGAGGACGACGGCCGTCGACCCGGCCGTTGCGAGTCTCGATCCGCTCGACCGGCGCCGAGCATCGGAGCTGGCCGCCGAGGGCTGGTCAGCCGAGCGACAAGGGCGTCGGTCAGGTTCTGCGCGCCGCCTCGGCCGTGCCACTGCCCGTAGAGGTGGTACACGCCCTGCCAGAACGCGAACAGCGCGCCGCCCGGGACCGTCGGCCCGACGCCGGCGTGGGCCGCGAACGCGGACACCGGGCCCCGGGTCAGGTCCGACGGCAGCCACCGCTTGAGCAGCGTGTCATAGGGGCTGAGGACGTCGCGGGCGGTCGCCATCGGCTGGTGCCGGAGGGTGCGGACCAGGTTGGCGAACTGCTTCGGGAGGACGCGCGGGGACGAGTCGCCCGCGCACGGCCGGGGCGATGGTGCGGACGATCGGGATGGCCTTGTCCATGAACCGGCGGTAGGCGTCGGCCTCCGTGCGGTCGGTCTCGGCGATCGACGCGACGGTCTCGTCGACGGATCGGTGGAACCGGACCCGGCGCCCGTCGGCGTGGACGGCGATGGAGAACGGGTCCATCTCGATGTAGTCGAGTCCGACGCCGGCGAGGTCGAGCTCGGCCGGGATGTCGGTCATGTTGATGATGTTGTGGGCGGCGGAGTGGAGGTCGAAGAGGTAGCCGGGAACGGTCTCCTCGGTGCGGGACCCGCCGCCGGGGCGGTCGAGCTGTTCGACCACCAGGACCTCACGTCCGGCCTGGGCGAGGTAGCAGGCGGCCACCAGCCCGTTGTGACCGGCACCGACGATCACGTCCACTCCGGCGCTCATGCCTTGCGGCCGGGGGCGATGTGCTGTTCGCTCACGACTGGAGCGAGGCGAGGGCGGCGTCGATCCGGCGGCCGGCGTCGGCCGCGACCTCGTCGAGACCGGGGGTCTCGTTGAGCTGGCTGAGGATCGTCGGGTCGAGGGCGTCGACGATGGTGGCCCCGTCGGCCCTCGCGCGCACGACGACGTTGCACGGAAGCAGGAGGCCGATGGTGCGGTCGAGGTCGAGGGCCCGCCCGGCGAGGTCGGGGTTGCAGGCTCCGAGGATGATGAAGTCCTCGACCTCCTTGCCGATCTTGTCGGCCAGGGTGGCCTTCACGTCGATCTCCGTGAGCGTCCCGAAGCCCTGGGCCTTGAACGCCTCTTTGACCTTGGGGACGGCCTCGGCGTAGGGCATGTCGAGGGTGATGGTCTTGGCGTAGTTCACGTCAGCCTTCCTTGGTGGTGGTGTTGTAGCGACGGGCAACGGGACCGGGCCACTGGCTGTGACTCACGCGACGTTGCACCGTTCCCGGAAGGCCTCTCCGCCGAAGGGCATCTTCACCAGGGGCCCGAGCAGGCAGAAGTCGAAGACGCCGGCCGCCAGAGGCACGATGCCGGCCACCGCCAAGGCGACCCACCGGGAACCGAGGGTGAGACCGGTTGTGATCATCATGACGCCGGCAACGGCGCGTACGACCCGGCCGGGCGTGGAACCGATGAAACGGAGCATGGCCACGGTGGCCTCCTCTCGACCCGCACGCCATACCCCAGGGGGTATCACCGCAAACGGGCGACACTGGGTGAACGAGGCAGCGGCAGATGCCAGGATGTCGGGATGACCCAGCCGCCCACCGACGAAGACATCGGACGGTTCGCCTTCCAGGTGTGGAACTACAAGCAGGGCGAATCCGTCTCACTCCTCATCCACCTCGGCGATCGCCTCGGGCTCTACCGCGCCATGCGCCGTCAGGGCCCGGTCGGGGCTGGCCGGCTCGCCGAGCTCACGGGCCTCCACGAGCGCTGGCTCCTGGAGTGGATGCGAGGCAACGGCGCCGCAGGCCTCCTCGAGTGGCATCCGGACGACACCTTCGAGCTCTCGGACGCGGGCGCCGCCGTGCTCGCCGACGAGACCGGCAGCCTCTTCTTCGCCGCCGGCGCCTTCGGCCCACCGCCGCCACCGGACTTCGTCGACGACCTTGCCGACGCCTTCCGCACCGGGCTCGGCCTCGCCTACGACCGGCAGGGGCCGGCCGGCGCCCACCGGACGGAACGGATGCTCGGGCCGTGGTCGCGGCTGGCGCTGGTGCCCAAGATCCTGCCCCTCCTCGATGGTGTCGTCGATCGGCTCGAGGCCGGTGGACTCGTGGCGGACGTCGGGTGCGGCGCCGGCGTCGCCCTCATCGCCCTCGCCGAGCGCTTCCCGAACGCCCGGCTGCACGGCCTCGACATCTCCCGACACGCCATCGCCCGGGCCGAGCAGCTGGTCCGCGAAGCGGGTGTGGAAAACGTGACCCTCGAGCTCGCCGGCGCCGAGGGGCTTCCGTCCGTCCCGACGTACGACCTCGTCCTCACCTTCGACTGCCTTCACGACATGACCCACCCGAGCGAAACCGTGCACGCGATCCGGCGGGCGATCCTCCCCGGCGGGACGTGGCTGGTCAAGGACATCCGCTGTGCCAGCAATCCCCGGGACAACCTGAGGAACCCGATGGCCGCGATGATGTACGGCTTCTCCGTGAGCAGCTGCATGTCGTCCGCGCTGTCGGAACCGGACGGCGCCGGCCTGGGCACACTCGGGCTCGATCCCGAACGCCTCCGCACCATGGCCGAAGAGGCCGGGTTCTCCACCGTCCGGCTCCACGACGTGGGCGAGCCCGCCAACCTCTACTACGAGATCCGTTCGTAACCTCGCCTCCATCCGGGTTTTCTGACGCTTGGGGAATTCATTGACCACCTCTATGGTTGGGGTGGTCAACGATGAGTCCTGCTCCTGCCCTCGCCGCTCCTGCCGACGCCTCCCTCGCGGAAGCGCTCGAGCGCCTCGCCCGCCTCGTCCATCAGCACCGCCGTGAGATCGTCGGTCGTCATGGGCTGACACCCCCGTTGAGCCGCGCCCTCCGGCGCCTCGACGACGACCACCCCCGGGCCATGGCCGAACTCGCCGAGGTCCTGCGCTGCGATCCCTCCAATGTGACCGGCATCGTCGACCGCCTCGAGGCGAAGGGGCTGGTCGAGCGGCGCACGGCCGAGCACGACCGTCGAGCCAAGACCGTCGCCGTCACGGCGGCCGGCCGACGCCTCCTCCGACGCATCAGCGCGGACCTGGCCACGTTGCCGCCGCAGCTGGCCGCGCTGGACGAGCGGTCCCGACGTTCCCTGGCCGAGGTCCTGGCCACCGTTCTCGAGAGCGAGGACTGATGGCCGGTCTGATGCAGGGACGGGGGCGGGCGTCGAAGCTCACGGCGGAGGAGGCGAAGAACGCCCACATCGACCGCGCCACCCTGAAGCGGGCGTGGCGGTTCGCGCAGCCCTACCGCAAGGCGATCGCCGCCCTCCTCGTCACGATGCTGCTGACGTCCGTCGTCGCCATCGCTCCGCCCCTGGTCTTCAAGAAGCTGATCGACTCGGCCATCCCGCGCCACGACATCCACCTGGTGAACCTGCTCGTGGTCGCGGCGGTCGGACTGGCCCTCGGCGAGACGCTCCTTCGCCTCGTCAACCGCTTCTTCTCCTCTCGCATCGGCGAGGGCCTCATCTACGACCTGCGCACGTCCCTCTACGACCACGTCCAACGCATGCCCATCGCCTTCTTCACCCGGGCGCAGACGGGTCAGCTCCTCAGTCGCATGAGCAACGACGTGGTCGGCGCCCAGGGCACGGTCACCACCCTCACGACGGTCACCAACGACATCTTCCTGCTGGTCGCCACCGTCTCCACGATGGTCGTCCTCAGCTGGAAGGTGACCCTCTTCGCCCTGTTGATCATCCCTGGGATCGTCGTCGTCGACCGCTCGCTCTCGCCCCGGATGGTCGGCCTGTCGCGCCAGCGGATGCAGCTCAACGGCGAGATGGGGGCGACGATGCAGGAGCGCTTCAACGTCTCCGGCGCACTGTTGGTGAAGCTCTTCGGCCGGCGGGACCACGAGATCTCGGAGTTCTCCAGTCGGGCCGGCGCCGTCCGCGACAGCGGCATCCGCCTCGCCATGACGTCGCGCATCTACTACGCGAGCCTCACGTTGATGGGAGCCCTCGGCACCGCCGGCGTCTACTGGGTCGGCAGCCGCGGCGTCATCGATCAGACGATCCGCATCGGCAGCCTCGTCGCCCTCGCCGCCTATGTGGCCCGTCTCTACTCGCCGCTCACCGACCTCGCCAGCGCCCGCGTCGACCTCCTCACCGCGCTGGTCTCCTTCGAACGGTGCTTCGAGGTGCTCGACGCACCGCACAACATCACCGAGGCCGCCGATGCCCAGGCCATCCCCACCCCGGCTCGTGGCGAGGTGATCTTCGACGACGTGTGGTTCCGCTATCCGGCCGGCGCCGAGGTGTCGATCGCGTCGCTCGAGGGTGAAGGCACCGTGCTCGACCACGAGCCGTCGGAGTGGGTGCTACGTGGTGTCTCCTTCACGGCGGCGCCCGGCACGATGACGGCGCTCGTCGGCCCGTCCGGTGCCGGGAAGACGACGACGTCCATGCTCGTCCCCCGCCTCTATGACGCCACCCGCGGCGCCGTGCGGATCGATGGCCACGACGTGCGCGACGTGACCCTCGGGAGCCTGGTCGACACCATCGGCGTCGTCACCCAGGACCCGCACCTGTTCCACGACACCATCGCCGCCAACCTCCGCTACGCCAAGCCCGAGGCGACCGACGACGAGCTCGTCGCGGCCTGTCGGGCGGCCCGGATCCATGACCTCTTGGCGTCGCTCCCGGCCGGCTACGACACCTTGGTCGGCGAGCGTGGCTACCGCATGTCCGGCGGCGAGAAGCAACGCCTCGCCATCGCCCGGGTCCTCCTCAAGAACCCCGCCGTCGTCATCCTCGACGAGGCCACGGCCCATCTCGACTCCGAGACCGAGGTCCTGATCCAACAGGCGTTGGTCGAGGCGCTCGAGGGTCGCACCTCCATCGTCATCGCCCACCGCCTGTCCACCATCCGGGCCGCAGACCAGATCCTGGTCGTGCAGGGCGGACGGGTCGCCGAGCAGGGCCGCCACGAGGAGCTGCTCGGCGGGAACGGCCTGTACCGCGAGCTGTACGAGACGCAGTACGCCACGGCGTCATGACACCGCGCCGCCTCCAGTAGTGCGTTGGACGGTCCACGGCGAGCGCTCCCTGTACGAGAGCGACTGGGTGAACCTGCGTCTGGTCGACGTCGAGATCCTGGGCGGCGAGATGTCCCTCACCGCCTCTGCCGGGCCCTCGCCTTCGGCCACCTCGGCTGAGCGTCCGAGGAACTCAGTCTTCGAGGAGCGAGATGCCGAGCTCGGCGGCCAGACGCGGGGCCAACAGCAGGACCTGGGCGTGCTCGAGTCGCGCGCCGCGCAGACCGTCGATGCCGAGGGTGTCGAGGAGGTCGGTGCCCCGGAAGGTGGCGCCGGCGAGCTTGGCGCGACGGAGATCGGTCGTGGCCATCGAGCAGGCCGTGAACTCGGCCTCGGGGAACGACGCCATCTGGAAGTCGGTGCCGGTCAGGACCGTCTCTTCGAACGTGACCCGCTCGCCCTGCACCTGACGCAGGTTCGCCTCGTCGAGCTTGCAGCGCAAGAAACGCACGTCGTGGAGGCGGGCGGCGCCGAGGTCGACGCCGGTCAGTCGGCAGTCGACCAGCTCGACCCGACGGAGCTCGAGCCGGGGAAACGCGGCGCCGGCCAAGTCGCAACCCTGGAATCGGCAGTCCACGAACCGGGCGTCCACCAGCTCGGCCCCGGGGAGCCGGATGGACTGCACGAGCGAGTCCGTCCAGACCCCCTCCTCGGGCTCCTCCAGCAGATCCGAACCGGTGAGCTCGAAAGGAGCCGCCGGCAGCCGGGGTGGTTCGGTCATGCGCCCAGGGCATCCTTGAGGTAGGCGATGTCCTCGGCGATCCCGGCGGCGGGGGTCTCGCACACGACCGGCGCATCGGCCTGCTTCACCACTTCGGCGAGAGCCTCGGCGGTGATCGACCCCTTCCCCAGGTTCTCGTGGCGGTCGCGGCCCGAGCCCTGGGGATCCTTGGAGTCGTTGCAGTGGATGAGGTCGATGTGACCGGTGATGGCGAGGATCCGCTCCACGGCGGTCACGATGTCCTCGCCGGCCGCGTGGGCGTGACACGTGTCGAGGCAGAACCCGATTCCGGGATGGCCGCCGATCCGATCCCACAGGCGGGCGAGGACGTCGAAGTGCCGGGCCATGGCGTGGTCACCGCCGGCGGTGTTCTCGAGGTAGATCGGGATGTCCGTCTTGAGCTGGTCGAGGCCCTTGACCCACGCGTCGAACCCGCCTTCGAGCTCGTCGGGTGAGGTGACGTGGCCGCCGTGGACGATGATCGCCCGGGCGCCGACCGTCTCGGCCGCGTCGGCGCACTGCTGCAGGATCTTGCGGGACGGGATGCGGATCTTGGGGTTGGGCGAGGCCAGGTTCACCAGGTACGGCGAGTGCACGTAGACCGGGACCCCCGAGGCCTTGATGGCTTCCGCGTCCTCGCGCGGGCGCCGGCTTCTTCCAGCTCTGCGGGTCGCCCATGAAGATCTGGATCAGGTCGGCGTCGGTGGCGGACGCCATCTCCAGGGGGTCGTCCTGCTTGACGTGGGCACCGATGAGCGGGGCCATCAGACCAGGTTCCCGAACGCCGGGGGGCGCTTCTCGGTGAGGGCAGCGACCCCCTCCTTGAAGTCGGGCGATCCGAAGCTCTCGCGCATCATCGCCTCCGCCTCCGTGGCCGCGTCGTCGAGCGATCCCAGCTGATCGGCGTAGAGCTGGCGCTTCAGGGCCCGCAACGACCACGGCGAGATCTCCCGGGCCATCCGCCGGGCGTAGTCGAAGGTGTGAGGCAGGAGCTCGGCGGGCGGGAGCACGGCGTTGACCAGGCCCATCCGCTCGGCCTCCTCGGCCAGCACCACCCGGCTCGACAACAGGAGGTCGGCGGCACGCGCCGATCCCACCAGTCGCGGCAGCACCCACGACACGCCGTGCTCGGCCGGGAGACCCAGGCGACCGAACGACGTCGTGAGCTTGGCGCCCGCCGCGGCGAAGCGGACGTCGGCGAAGCAGGCCAACACGAAGCCGACGCCGGCCGCCGGTCCGTTGACGGCGGCGATCAGTGGCTTCGACAGGCCGAAGGGCCAGGAGAAGCCATGGTCGTAGTCGGGTCGGATGCCGGCCCCGGCCCGTCGCGGCGGCTCTCGATCGGGCGAGGCGGACGAGCCTTCGCCGTAGCGGCCCGTCTCCACGATGCCCGTGAGGGCGTCGGTGTCGGCTCCGGCGCAGAAGCCCCGGCCGGCCCCGGTCACCACGGCGACCCGCACGTCGGGATCGGCGTCGGCCTCGGCCAGCGCGTCCCGGTACTCGAGCTCCATGCGGGCGGTCCAGGCGTTCAGCCGGTCCGGGCGGTTCAGGGTGACGACGGCGACCCCGTCCGCCACCTCGTAGGTCGTGACTTTTCGCTCCACGGCGAGAGTCTTCCACCCGTCCCGCGACCGTGGGCGAGCCGATCCGGCTCGCCCACGGTCACGACATCGTCGTCGGTGGAGCTACGCCGTGCGGCGCGACCCGCGGGTGGCGAGCTTGTAGACGAGGAGGACGACGACGGCGCCGACGACGGCCCCGATGTAGCCGACCGCGTTGTCGGGCCCACCGAAGATGAACCCGCCGATCAGGGCGCCGATGATGCCGAGGACGAGGGTCCCGATCAGACCCATCGGGTCCTTCCCGGGGACGATGGCACGTGCGATGAAGCCTGCGATGAGGCCCATGATGAGGAAGGCGATGATTCCCATGGGTGTTCGGTTCCCTGCGGGCCGTGAGGTGTTAACCCCACGCCTCCAGCACGCGGTGGCAGGTCCGACAGGTCGTCGATGACCGCGTCCGGCTGCACGTCGTGGGACGGGACCGTGGTGTTCCTCCGCCAGACGCCCCGGAGGCCGGCCGACTGCGCGCCGTGGACGTCGTCGAAGAGCCGGTCGCCGACGAACACCGCCCGCGCCGGATCGTCCACGCCGACCGCCGCGATCGCGGCGGCGAACACCGACGGGTGCGGCTTCATGTGCGAGAGCTCGCTCGTGTAGAGCCGCGCGTCGAGGAGGTCGGCCAGGCCGTCGCGAACCAGGAAGTGCTCGTGGAACGCCCGTGGCCAGTGCGTGTTCGACAGCAGACCGGTCCGCCACCCCTGCGCCCTGACCCACCCGAGGACCTCGGCGGCATCCGGCTCGTGGACGATGTGGGGCGTCCACGAGTCGAGGTAGTGGGTGCCGGCCTCCTCGAGGACCGCTTCGGTGACGTCGAGGCCGAGGTCGGCCGACGCCGTCTCGAGGATCGCGGCGGAACGTGGAGGCGATCTGGTCGGTTGCGGTACGGGCGAAGGTGGCTTCCTCCACCGCCGCCAGCCGGGCGCAGATCTCGTCCTCCCGGGCCGGATCGAAGTGCCGCGCCGCCAGCCGCCACATGTCCTCGAGCTCGACCTCGGCGAACGACGACAGCGTGCCTCCCCAGTCGAAGAGGACGGCTTCGACGGTCACGCCAGCTCGACGAGGTCGAGGAGCTCGTCGCTCCAGTAGTCGAGGGTGCCGTCGGGCATCAGGAGCACCCGCTGCGGGCTCGAGCTCGGCGACGAACTCGGGGTCGTGGCTGACGATGATCATCGGCCCGGGCCAGCCGGCCAGGGCGTGCGCCGATGGCGGTGCGCGACGGCGGGTCGAGGTTGTTGGTGGGCTCGTCGAGCAGCAGCAGGTTGTGCCGGCCGGCGACGAGCTGGGCCAGCGCCAGCTTGGTCTTCTCGCCGCCGGAGAGCGTGCCGGCGTCCTGGAAGGCCTTGTCGCCGGTGAGGCCGAACATGCCGAGCAGGGCCCGGAGCCGCTCGTCGTCGGCCGGTCGGCCATGGCTCCGCATGTGGTCGAGCACGGTCGTGCCCGTCTGCGATGCCCTCGTGCTCCTGGGCGTAGTAGCCCGGCCGACACGTTGTGCCCGAAGCGGACGTCGCCGGCGTCGGGCTCGGTGACGCCGGCGAGGATCCGCAGCAGCGTGGTCTTGCCGGCGCCGTTGAGGCCCATGACCAGCAGGCGCTCGCCCCGCTCGACGTCGAACGTCGACGTCGGTGAAGATCGGCGGGCCGCCGTAGGTCTTGGTCGAGGCCGCTCGACCTCGAGCACGACCCGGCCGGCAGTGCGGCGGGTCCGGGAGGCGCACGTTCAGGGTCCGCTGCTTGGTCGGCCCGGTGACCGCCGTCGTCTCGATGCCGCTCGACCCGCTTGTCGAGGCTCTTGGCGACCCGGGCCCGCTTGGCCGTGGCTGGCGCATGGAGTCGGCCAGGTCGGCCAGGCGGTTGATCTCGGCCGCCTTGGCGGACGGCGAGCTTGGCCAGGCGCTCCTCGTCCTCGGCCCGACTGTCGAGGTACTGGCTGTAGGTGCCCTTGTACTCGACGATGCGTGCCCTCGTCGAGGTGCAGGACGCGGGTGATGGCCTCGTCGAGCAGCTCGAGGTCGTGGCTGATCACGAGCAGGGCGCCGCGGTAGCTGCGCAGGAAGCCCATGCAGCCAGTGCCTTGGCGTCGGCGTCGAGGTGGTTGGTGGGCTCGTCGAGGAGCAGCACGTCGCTGCCGGCGAAGAGGATGCGGGCCAGCTCGACCCGGCGGCGCTCGCCGCCCGAGAGCACGTCGACGGGGCAGGTCGAGGCGGTCGGCGGTGAGGCCGAGGCCGGCGGCGATCCGGCGGACCTCGGACTCGGCGGCGTAGCCGCCCGCCGACTCGAACTGCTCCTGGGCCCTGGAGAAGCGGGCGACGTTGCGCTCGGACGGGTCCTCCTCCAGCGTCAGGCGCAGCTTCTCGATGCGCTGGGCCAGCTCGTCGAGACCGCGGCCCGACAGCACGTGGGCGAGGGCCGTCGCCTCGACGCCGGAGCCTCGCGGCGCGGGTCCTGGAGGAGGTAGCCGAAGGCGCCCTGGTGCATCACCGTGCCGTCGTAGGGCGGCGATTCGCCGGCGAGGACCTGGAGCAGCTGGTCTTGCCGGCGCCGTTGCGGCCGACGAGGCCGACCTTGTCACCGGCGCGAACGGTGAAGGACGCCTCGACCAGGGTCAGCCGTCCACCCACCTCGACGCTGAGGGACCGGGCCTGGAGCACGACCCATTGTCGCGGCCCGGAGTCGGTTCTCCGAAACCCGATTCGGCGGCGGTGGGCGACGAGGGTCCCCGGTGTGGCAGTTTGGTCGCCATGTCCGAAGGGAACGGCGGATCGGTGGAGAGCAAGCTCGAAGGCGCGCACCTGCGGGTGGACGCTCGTCCCGCACGATTGGTTTCGCTCCTCCGGAGCGCCGGGGGTGATCCCGTCGTGACCGCTCAGCGCCAGGACGGCGGGTCCCACACCGAGGCCGTGCCCGCCGCGGCCCGGCAGGTCACCTTCCAGGTCGACCGCGAGCTGTCCGTCGAGGCGACCCGTGGCTCCGACTTCGTCGCCCTCTCCGAGGCGAGTGGCCGCCAGGTCGTCGTGGCCTTCAACGGCGAGGTCACCGTGCTGCCCAAGGGCGAGTCCGGCGACCGGTTCGCCCTCGGCGCCCACGAGGCCCTCCTCGTGCCCGCCGACGGCAGCGAGCCCCGAGTCGTGCCGAGCGACGACCTGTCCGACGAGGACCAAGACGAGATCAGCGGGGCCATGGAGGCCGCCGCCCTCGGCGTGACGGCCCAGGCCCCGGCCCCGGCGGAGGCCGAGACCGCGGCGGCGACGGGCACGGCCGCGGCCGCCAGTGCGCCGGCGCCCGCCAAGGCGACGCCAGCACCCGTCAAGGCCGGCGCCGCCAAGAAGGCACCCGCCACGGCCGCCGCCGCCGGCAGCGGCGCCGCCACGCCCCCCCGCGCCGGGAACGCGGCCAAGAAGGGGAAGAAGGGGAAGCGTGGGCGCCCGCAGCCCCAGACCAAGAAGGCCGCCCCCCTCGTCCCGGCCGCCGGTGCGGCCGGCGCGGCGGGTGCCGCCGCCGCGGCCGGTTCGGCCAAGAAGTCGACGCCGGTGAAGAAGGCGGCTGCGCCGGCGAAGAAGGCACCGGCCGGCAAACTGCCGGCCAAGGGTGGCGGCCACGCCGACGACAGCTACGCCGACACGCCCGGCGACCGGCGCTTCATCCTCGGCGCGGTCGCCGTTGCGGCCGTGATCGCCGTCGTCCTCGCCATCTTCGTGCTGCGGGGCGGTGACGACGGGGCCACCGATGTGGCGGCGGATGGCACCACCACCTCGGCCCAGGAGTCGACGACCGCGCCGCCCACCACCGCAGCCGCCCCGTCGACCACCGCCGCGCCGGCGCCCTCGACCTCCGCTCCCGCGGCCGTGACGTCGGCGGCCCCGACCACGGCGGCTCGACCGACCACGACCACCGCCGCGCCGACCACGACGACGGCGCGGGCGACGACCACCACGGCTGCTCCGGCGGCGGCGGTCAAGTACGGCATCGAGCCGAAGAGCTGCGTGCAGAACGCGAACCGCTCGATCACCTACACCGCCGCCATCAAGAACGACTCGACGGCCGCCTTCGACTACACGATCCGGGTCGTGTTCAAGGACGCGAAGGGCGCCTCCGTGGCCAGCACCGACGCCACGGTCACGCGCCTCGCCGCGGGTCAGACCGTCGACTTCACGGCCACCGGCACTCCCAACCGCGACCTCACCAACGCCGGCCAGTGCACCGTCGAGCGGGTCGACGCCCGCCCCAGCGGCTCCTGAGTCGTCGTCTACGGCTTCGATCACGAGTGCGATCGGAGTGCCCGCGCCGCCGAGCGGCGGCGTAGCGTGAGCGCCTCATGCGGCTCGTGATCGCCACCTGTTCCGTCCGCTACGAGGGGCGACTCCGAGCCGAGCTCCCCGAGGCGACCCGCCTGCTGATGGTCAAGGCCGACGGGTCGGTCTCGATCCACTCCGACGACCGGGCCTACAAGCCGTTGAACTGGATGACCTGCCCGTGCACGCTCACGGAGGAACCGGGGACGTGGACGGTCAAGAACCCCAAGGGTGAGACCCTCGTCATCACCCTGCTCGAGGTGCACAGCGACGTGTCCCACGAGCTCGGCGTCGATCCCGGGCTGTCCAAGGACGGCGTCGAGGCCCACCTCCAGGAGCTGCTGGCAGCCAATCCCGAGGTGATCGAGGCGGGGCTCCGGCTCGTGAAGCGCGAGTACCCCACGGACATCGGGCCGATCGACCTGCTGTGCCGGGACGCGTCGGGAGCAGCCGTCGCCATCGAGATCAAGCGGATCGGCGAGATCAACGCCGTCGACCAGCTCAGCCGCTACCTCGAACGCCTCGGGCAGGACTCCCGACTCGGCGGCCTCCGCGGCGTCCTCGTGGCCAGCAGCATCAAGCCCCAGGCCACCGTCCTGGCGCGGGCGCGAGGCATCGGCTGCGTCGAGGTGGACTACGACGAGCTGCGGGGACTGGGGACCCACGAGTTGAAGCTCTTCTGAGGTCTACGCTGCGGCAGGCTCCGATGCGCACCGCCACCATCACCCTCCCGCCCGAGCCGACGAGCTCCCGTGCGTGCCGGCGCTTCCTGATGGCGACGCTCGACGACTGGGGTGCGGACCAGTTCGCCGACGAGGCCCTGCTGTTGCTGTCGGAGCTCGTGACGAACGCCGTCCTGCACGCCGGCACCGAGATCCAGATCACGGTCCAGTTGGCGAACGACGTCCTGCGCGTCGAGGTCCACGACGGAGACCCGCGGCTTCCGATCGTCCGTCACTACTCCGTGCTCTCGGGCACCGGGCGCGGGCTCGCGCTCGTGGCCGTCACGGCCAAGGACTGGGCCGTCGAGCCGGAGCCCGACGGCAAGAAGGTGTGGTTCGAGCTCGAGCCGTCCGGTGCCTGACGGCGCCGTGCGGCAAGGCGAGCTCGCCGACCGGGTGCTGGCCGCTCTCGGCCGCGCCGTCATCGCCACCGACCCCGAGGGCCTCGTCCGCGTCTGGAACCCGGCCGCCGAGGCGCTCTACGGCTGGAGTCGCGAGGAGGCCCTGGGCCGGCCCATCCTCGAGCTGGTCGTGCCCGAGGCCGCCATCGCCGAGGCCGAGCGGATCGTCGAGCAGGCCACTGCCGGATCGCCCTGGGAGGGCGACTTCCTGGCCCGGCACCGCGACGGTCGGCCCTTGTGGATCCGGTGCACCAACCGACCGTTGGTCGACGGTGACGGTTCGGTGATCGGCGTCGTCGGCGAGTCCGAGGAGGTGACGGGCCGGGGCACCGGACCGGCCGAGCACCTGGCCGGGTTGCAGGCGGTGTCGGCGCGCGCCTGGCGACGGCCACGACGTCGGCCGATGTCATCGAGGTCATGGTCGATTCGGGTTCCTCGGTGCTCGGCGGCCGCACCGGCTCCCTGTGCCTCCTGCGCGATGGTGGGCGCACCCTCGAGCTCGTCCGCCAGGTGGGCCTGGGGCGCGAGGTCGAGGCGGCCTGGCACCGCTTTCCCTTCGACGCCGCCACGCCGGCGGGCGATGCCATCCGTACGGAGCAGCCGCTGGTCATCTCCTCGGTGCCGAACCGGGACCGGCTGTACCCGCCGATGGCCGGGACGCCGACGGCCGACCAGGCCTGGGTGACGCTGCCCCTCATCGCCGACGCCGGTCCGCTCGGGTCGTTCACCATCGGCTTCCGTGATCCCCAAGAGTTCTCGGCCGAGGAGCTGACGTTCCTCGCGTCCCTCGGCGACCTCTGCGCTCAGGCCATCCAGCGCGCCCTCCTTTTCGAGGAGCGCAGCGAGGTGGCCACGACGCTGCAGGCCACCTTGCTCCCTCCCACCCTGCCCGAGATCCCCGGCGGGAGCCTCGGCGCCGTCTACGTCGCCGCGGGCGGCGGCGGCCAGGTCGGCGGTGACTTCTACGACGCCTTCGTCGTCGACGAGGGTCGGTGGTTCCTCACCATCGGTGACGTGCGGGGAAAGGGCATCGAGGCGGCCGCCGTCACGTCGCTGGCCCGGCACACGATCCGCTCCGGCGCCGTAACCGATCCCGATCCGGTCGCCGTGCTGCGCCACCTCAACGAGATGCTCCTGCGCTCCCACGAAGATGGAGACGCCGAGCCGCGCTTCTGCACGGTCGCAGCCGCGCTCCTCGAGCGGACCACCGGGGGCGGGTTCCGGCTCACCTCCTGCGCCGGCGGACACCCGTTGCCCTTGCGGTGGGCGGGCGGCCGGGGCGAGGAGGTCGGTCGGCCCGGCACGGTGCTCGGGGTGCTGCCCGACGTGGAGCTGGTCGCCACCACGACCGAGCTGGCGCCCGGCGACATCCTCGTCTTCTACACCGACGGCGTCTCCGAACGCCGGGAGGGCCTTCGGTTCTTCGAGGCGAACGGGGTCCTCGACGTGCTCGGCACGGTCGGCGAGGGGCCGGCCGCCGACGTCGCCGCAGCGGTGGAGGCCGCCGTCCGCACGCATGCGCCGGCCGCACCGGCCGACGACTTGGCCGTCCTCGTGCTCCGGGTCGACGAATCGGGACCGACCGCCCGCTGATGCCCTTCGACGTGAGCGCACTCCGCTTCTGGGAGGCGCCGGAGCTGACCGCCGTCGGGCGGCTGCCGATGCGCAGTCCGTTGCTCGCCTACCCCACGGCCGATGCGGCCCGGCACCACGACGAGGACCGCGACGCGGGGCGCATGGTTCCAACGCCTCGACGGCGAGTGGCGGTTCCGGCTGGTGGATCGACCCGAGGACGTGCCGATCGACGTGGGCGACGTCGGGCACCCGGACGGCGACGGGGACGGCTGGCGGGGCGTGGCCGTGCCGGGGCTCTGGACGATGCAGGGGACAACGACCGTCCGGCACTACACGAACGTGCAGATGCCGTTCACCGCCGCGCCGCCGGCCGTGCCGGAGGCCAACCCGACCGGCTGCTACCGCACCCCCTTCACGGTTCCCACGACGTGGGGCGGTCGGCGGGTCGTGCTGCACGTCGGGGCGGCGGAGAGCGCGCTCGCTCGTCCTCGTCAACGGTCGGCTCGTCGGCATCAGCAAGGACAGCCGCCTCGCTGCCGAGTTCGACATCACCGACGTCCTGACCGCCGACGACGCCGCCAACGTGCTGACGTGCGTCGTCGTCAAGTGGTCCGACGCCACCTACATCGAGGACCAGGACCAGTGGTGGCACGGTGGGCTCCGCCGCGAGGTGTTCCTGCGGGCCAGCGGTCGCTGATCCACATCGCCGACGTGAAGGCCATCGGCGGACTGGCCGACGACCTCGACGACGGGCACGCTGGAGCTCCGCGTCGAGGTGGCGGCCGGCGCCGGGGACCAGGTCGTCGAGGACGGGTGGTCGGTGGACGCTCGCGTCGAGACCCTCGACGGCGAACCGGTGCCGACCTCGGCTCCGCTCGGCGGGCCCGTTCCGTCGAGCCGCCCGACCCTTCGGGTTCACCGGCCCGATCGTGCGCGGCCACCGTGACCTCGGCGGCATCGATCCGTGGTCGGCCGAGCGACCCGACCCGGTACCGAGCTCGTCATCGAGCTTCGCGACCCGGCCGGCGCCGTCGTGGAGGCGGTGACCGTGCGCGATCGGGTTCCGTCGAGTCGAGATCGCGGCGCGGGAGCTGCGGGTCAACGGCGCGCCCGGTCCTGATCCGCGGCGTGAACCGCCACGACTTCCACCCTGACACCGGGCGCGTCGTCAGCGCCGAGGACCTGCGGGCCGACGTGGTCTTGATGAAGCGATTCGGCTTCAACGCGGTGCGCACCTCGCATTACCCGAACGACCCTCGCGTTCCTCGACCTGTGCGACGAGTACGGGCTCTACGTCATCGACGAGGCCGAACATCGAGAGCCACGCCACGATCTTCACGCTGTGCCACGACCCCCGCTACCGGCCGCCTTCGTCGACCGGGCGGCGCGGATGGTGCGGCGGGACAAGAACCATCCCGTGCGATCATCGTGTGGTCGCTCGGGAACGAGTCCGGCCACGGCGCGAACCAGGAGGCCGAAGCGGCTTGGATCCGCGCGCTACGACCCGTCGCGACCGCTGCACTACGAAGGCGGCGATGATGTTCGGGCTCGCGAAGCGGCTCCGACCGTCACCGACATCGTCTGCCCGATGTACGCCCCGATCGACGCGCATCGTCGAGTGGGCCGACGTCCGGGGCGGATCGGCGCGACGACCCGCGCCCGTTGATCCTCTGCGAGTACTCCCACGCCATGGGCAACTCCAACGGTTCGCCTGGCCGACTACTGGGACGCCATCGAGGCGCCACCACGGCCTGCAGGGGGGATTCATCTGGGAGTGGTGGGACCACGGGCTGCGCCAGACCCTGGATGTGCCGGCGGCCTCCGGCGCCGCCAGCCGCTACGCGTACGGCGGCGACTTCGGGGAGGATCGCCAACGACGGCAACTTCTGCCTCGACGGCGTCGTGTGGCCCGACCGACGCCCGAAGCCGGCCCTCTGGGAGCACCGCCAACTGGCGACGCCCCTGCGGATCACGTCGGCCGGGCGCGGCGTCCTGCGGCTCGTCAACACGCAGTTCTTCCGGGACGTGGCGTGGCTCCGCGTCACTTGCGCCGTCCTCGCCGAGGGCACGGTCCTGGCGACCCACGAGGTCCCACTGCCCGTCGTCGCGCCGCGTGTGGTCCGTCGACCTCGAGCTGCCCTTTGCGACCCCGGACGGCGCGGACTCGCTGCTGTTCCAGGTGCGGGTCGGAGCGGACCAGGGCTGGGCTCCGGCCGGGTTCGAGTTGGCCTTCCAGCAGATCGACCTCGACGCACCGGCGCCCGTCGACCGGGCCGACGAGGCCCTCGAGCCGTTCACCGGTTGGCCCGCCGGCATCGAGGCCCCGCCTGTCCTGTCGTTGTGGCGCGCGCCCATCGACAACGACCGCGTGCACGCCGGGCTCCCCGGCGACGCCACGCCGGCCCACCGCTGGAACGTGCTCGGCCTCCGCGATCTCGTCCCCGATGCCGTCGAGGACGCCGGCGACGGCACCACCACCCGGCGGTATCGCGGTGGGATCGTGCACGTGCAGCGCCTCGCCGCCCGTGGCGACGGCGGGGTCGGCGTCGAGGAGGAGGTCGTCGTCCCGGCCGGCTTCGACGACCTCGCCCGGGTCGGGTCGGTGCTCCACCTCGCGGCCGGGCTCGAGCACCTCGAGTGGTTCGGGCGCGGCCCGGTCGAGACGTACCCCGACCGCAACCGCGCCGCGCCGATCCAACGCTGGTCGTCGACCGTGACCGACGAGTACATCCCCTACGTCCGGCCCCAGGAGCACGGCGGACACGAGGACGTGCGGTGGGTCCGCTTCATCGACGATGCCGGGCAGGGGCTCGAGATCCGGTTCGATGTGCCGCTGCACGTGTCGGCCGGCCACTTCACGGCCGGCGACCTCGCCGATGCCACCCACGACGTCGACCTCGTGCCGCGCCGGAGACGATCGTGCACCTCGACATCGCCCACCGCGGCCTCGGCACGGCCAGCTGCGGCCCAGACACGTTGGCGTCCTACCTCGTCGGTCCTGGCACCTACCGGTGGCGGTGGACACTGCGGTCGGTACAGGTCCCCTCGTAGTGCAGGACCTCGATCGGAGGCGAGACATCTTGTCGGCCGGGCGCAGGCGCGAAGCACAATGGTCGGCGTGATCATCGACCAGCTGTGGCGATTCCCCGTGAAGTCGATGCTCGGCGAGCGCCTGGACGAGATCGAGGTCACCGAGCGAGGGGTCGTCGGCGATCGCTCCTATGCCCTCCTCGACGGCGTCGACGGCAAGGTCGTCAGCGCCAAGAACCCGCGCAAGTGGGCCAAGGTCCTCGAGCTCGAGGCCCGGTTCGTGGACCCGCCGACGTCGGGCGGCGAGGTTCCTCCCGTCGTCGTCTCCTTCCCGGACGGGAGCGAGGTCCGCAGCGACGACGCCACGGCCGACGCCGTGCTGTCGTCCTTCCTCGGCCGGGACGTCCACCTCACGTCGTCCCCTCCCGGCGAGGTCACGATGGAGGAGACCTGGCCGGACATCGAGGGCTTGGCGCCGGCGTCGTTCATCGAGTCCACCCGCATCGAGACGGAGCACCCCGATGACGTCGTCAGCGACATCCAGATGGCGATGGCCGCGCCGCCCGGCACGTTCTTCGACCTGGCCACGTTGCACCTCCTCACGACCTCGACGCTCGACACGTTGACCCGCGCCTATCCCGACGGTCGCTTCGACGTGCGGCGCTACCGGCCCAACGTGCTGGTTCGCAGCGCCGACGACGGCTATGTCGAGAACGGGTGGGTCGGCTCGCAGGTCCACCTCGGAACCGGCGGTGCGGCGATGCAGGTGAGCTTCCCGACCATGCGCTGCATCATGACGACGATGGCCCAGGGCGACCTGCCGAGCGACACCGGGCTGCTGCGCACGATCGCTCGCGAGAACCGGCTGCCGATCGGCGGCGGCACCTGGGCGTGCGCCGGGGTGTACGGAGGCGTGGCGGCCCCCGGCCCCGTCCGCGTGGGCGACCCGGTCACCGTCGGCTGATCGCGCCGGCGCGCACCGAGGGCGGCGACAACCGGTAGCCTGCTGCTCATTGGCGTCCCGCCCCTCGGGGTGGTGGAGCAGATCCGTCCGAGTCTGCCCATGGATGCCCGCAGCGGACGGCCCCGGCGCAGTGGACGCGGCGGGGTCGGCGCAAGGAGCGCCGGCAGAACATGGACGACGACATCGAGGTTTTCGAGACGGCGGCGCTGGCGCTCGCCGACGGTGTGGCCACCGACGAACAGGTGGCTGCGCTGGAGGGCGACCGGCCGAAGTGGCGACGCGCCCTCGAACGGCTCCTGGACGAGATCGAGGACCACCTCGACGTCGTGTGGGACCTGAGGGGCGAGGAGCGGGATCAGGTCGTCGCCGACTTCGAGGGCACCCTCGACCGCCTCGAGGGCTCCTACGACCGCCTCCTCCGCGTGCTCGAACCCGAGCGCTTCCTCCGTCCGGCGGCGCCGGCCCCGGCAACCCCGCTGCCGCCGCTCGAGCCGGAGGAGGTCCGCCTGCAGGCGTCCTGGGCCAACAACCAGCTGGTCGTCTGGGCCGGCGGCCGGGGCGCTCCCGCGGCGGACAACGACGAGCTGGCCGACCGGCTCGAGGCGATCGGTGGTCCGGCCCTCGGATGGAACGTCCACGCCGCCGTGAACCTCCCCAGCGGTGACCGCGCCGCGGCGTTGTCCATCTCCGTGCGCGAAGCCCTCGGCTGGTTGGCGGCCGTCGGCGGCGGTCTGGTCAACGAGGGCGTGGCTCCGAGCGTCACGTGGCTCGGGCGGGTCGCCCTGGCCGCCGTGCGGGTCGTGGCCCGCGGCGGGGTCGTGCCGACCCTCCGGAGCACCAAGCGGAACGAGGGTCGGGTGGCCGACCTCGCCGTGAAGTGGCTCCCGGCCCTGCTCGACGACGCCGAGGTCACGGCCCTCGCCGCCGCCATGCCCGGACCCGTCGTGGCCCTGGCCCCGGCCGACGGGCGATCGGTCGTGCTGCACGTCATCGGCGCCGTCGTGCACGCCATCGTCACCGAGGCAGCCGGGCGGCTCGAGCTGCCGGCCCCGCCGCCGACCACGAACACGACCTCGGCCGTCGCCGAGGGGTTCATCACCCGCCTCGACGGCTCCGCCTTCACCGCACCGGTCGCGCCGGGGTCGGAGGTCGCCACCCGGCTCGAGCGGTGGGCCAAGCCCGTGGCCGGGCCGGCTCGCCTGCACCTCGTGGTGCAGCTCGAGCCGCCCGACCGCGACAACGCGTGGTTCTTGACCGTGCTCGGCCCCGGGGCCGACGGCAACCTCCTGCCCGTCGAGCTGGCCATCGCCGACAGCCGCTCGACCAAGCGGGTGGCCGACGACCTCGTCCGCCTCGAGCGCATCTACCCGCCGCTGCTGCGCCCGGGCGGCCAGCGTCGCGGCCAGGTCTACCTGAGCCAGGACGAGGCGTGGGAGCTCATGACCTCGACCGGCCCGACGCTCGAGGCCGCCGGCTACGAGGTGCGGGTGCCCGAGCTGTCGCGCCGCAAGCCGTCGCCCGGGCTCCGCCTGTTCATCGAGCCGACCGGCGACTCCGTCGTCGGCGCCCACCAGCTCAGCAACGTGCGGTGGTCGATCGTCGTCGGTGACGTCGAGCTGTCGGCGGCCGACGTCCGTCGGCTGGCCAGCGAGGCCCGCCCCCTCGTCCGTTCCCACGGGAAGTGGGTCGAGCTCGACAAGGCCGACCTCAACGAGGCGGCGGCAGCCCTCGCCGATCGGGCCAACCAGACGAAGCTCACCGGCGCCGAGATCCTCCGCCACGCCGTCGGACTCGAGGGCCCCGGCCTCGCCGGTGGCCTCGTCGTGGAGGGCACGGGCTGGGCCACCGACCTGCTGGCCAAGGCGTCCTCCTACTCCACCGAGCCCGTCCCCGAGCCCGAGGGCTTCGCCGGCACGCTCCGCAGCTACCAAGCCGAGGCGGTCGCCTGGCTCGGCTTCCTCGACGCCGTCGGACTCGGCGGTTGCCTGGCCCTGGACATGGGTCTCGGCAAGACGCCGACCGTGCTGGCCCACCTGGCCCGCGCTCGAGCCGAAGGCGGCATCGGCAAGACCCTCGTCATCGCCCCGCCCGCCGTCGTCGGCAACTGGGCCGCCGAGGCCAGCCGCTTCGCCGGCGGCCTGCGCACCGTCGTGCACCACGGCGCCTCCCGCGCCTCGGCCGCCGGCCTGGCCGCCGAGGTGGCGAGCTCCGACCTCGTCATCACCACCTATGGCACGGCCGTCCGCGACGTCGAGGCGCTCGAGAGCATCGAATGGGACCGGGTCGTGCTCGACGAGGCCCAGGCCATCAAGAACCACACCAACGAGACCTCCCAGCAGCTGCGCCGGATACCGGCCCGCAACCGGATCGCCCTCACCGGCACCCCGATCGAGAACGGGCTGAGCGACCTCTGGGCCATCCTCGACTTCACCAACCCGGGCCTGGTCGGCTCGCGGTCAGCGTTCATCGCCCAGCTCTCGGGCGACAGCGAAGCCGCCCTCCGCACCCTCAACGGCATCCTCGTGTTCCGCCGGACCAAGACCGATCCGGAGGTCGCGGCCGAGCTGCCCGACAAGATCGACGAGCTCGACCACTGCACGATGACGCCGGAGCAGATCGGTCTCTACCAGGCCGTGCTCGACTCCCTCGTCGCCGCCCCCGACGGATCCGGCGAGCCGAAGCAGGGTGCGATCCTGGCCGCCATCACGGCGCTGAAGCAGATCTGCAACCACCCGTCGGCCTACCAGGACGACGGGCGGCCGCTCGCCGGTCGGTCCGGGAAGCTGAGCCGGCTCGAGGAGATCGTCGAGACGGTCTTCGCCAACGGCGAGAAGATCCTCGTCTTCACCCACTTCGCCGAGTGGGGCAAGCGGCTCGCCACCCACCTCACGGCGACGACCGGGATCCCCATCCGCTGCTACCACGGTGGTCTCGCCCGCGGCGCCCGCGACAACCTCGTGGCCGACTTCCAGGCCCAGGACGGGCCGGGCGCGCTGGTGCTGTCGCTCAAAGCCGGCGGGACGGGCCTCAACCTCACTGCCGCGTCCCACGTCGTGCTCTACGACCGCTGGTGGAACCCGGCGGTCGAGGACCAGGCCCGCGACCGCGCCTGGCGCATCGGCCAGACCCGCACCGTCGTTTCGCACCGCCTCGTGTGCCCGGGCACCGTCGACGAGCGGGTCGAGGAGGTCGTCGCCGGCAAGCGCCACATCGCCGACCTCATCCTGCCGAAGTCCTCGTCGCTGGCCGACCTCGACGCCGACCAGCTCCGCATGGCCCTCGGCCTGCGACCCGACGCCCTGCTCACCGAGGAGCACGTGTGACCCCACCTCCGCCGTCGCCGGCCAAGAAGCCCCAACAGAGCGCGAAGCGCCGCCGGTCCAAGAAGGCCAAGGGCTTCGACCTGTGGCGCCCGGCGCCGCCGATGCCCGACCCGGCGCCGATCGTCCCCCTCCGCGACCCGACCGCGCTCCTCCGGTCCCTCGGCGACCCGCCCCTCCAGGGTCAGTCCCAGGTGGCCCAGCACTACCTCGGCGCCGTGGTCGAGCGGGCCGCCGGCCTCGCCACCGCACTCGCCGCCGCCGCCGACCTCCTCGCCGACCCGCCTCCCGACGCCTGACCCCGCCTTCTGACCGCTTTCCGGCGCGAGTGGGGCCCACGACGCCCGTCCGCGCCGGAAAGCACACGCTCGGCGGCGTCGGGAGCGCCAGCGAGCAGCCGCCACCCGAGCGGCAAGGCCGGTGCCCGGAGGGCGGCGCCGCAGACCGAGGGCGACGATACGGCAGACTCGGCGAATGCCTGCGAACCCCTTGAACCTCGACGACTTCGGCGGCGAGCTCTTCGACCTCCGCATGTCCGAGGGCGCCCGGCCGCTGCTCGACCAGGTGAAGACGTTCATCGCCCAAGAGGTCGAACCCATCACCGAGGAGTACTTCCGCCTCGGCGCCACCCGCGCCGACCGCTGGTCGTACGCCCCCGGCCAGCTCGAGCTGCTCGACGGGGTCAAGGCGAAGGCCAAGGCGAACGGTCTCTGGAACTTCTTCCTCCCGAACGCCGAGACCGGCCAGGGCCTCAGCAACCTCGACTACGCCTACATCGCCGTCGAGCTCGGCAAGAACCCGCTGGCCAGCGAGTGCCTGAACTGCGCCGCTCCCGACACCGGGAACATGGAGGTGCTCGAGCGGGTCGGCACGCCGGAGCAGAAGAAGCAGTGGCTCGAGCCGTTGCTCAACGGCGAGATCCGCTCCGCCTTCGCGATGACCGAGCCGAACATGGCGAGCTCCGACGCCCGCAACATCTCCACGACCGCGGTGCTCGACGGCGACGAGTGGATCATCAACGGCGAGAAGTACTACATCTCCGGCGCCGGCGACCCCCGCTGCAAGATCATGATCACGATGGTGCGCACGTCCCCGAACGCACCGTCGCACCTGCAGCAGTCCCAGATCCTCGTGCCCATGGACACCCCCGGGGTCGAGGTGCTCGGACCGATGCCCGTGTTCGGCAAGGACGACGCGCCCCACGGGCACATGCACATCCGGTTCACCGACGTGCGGGTGCCGAAGGAGAACATGCTCCTCGGCGAGGGGCGGGGCTTCGAGATCTCCCAGCTCCGCCTCGGCCCCGGCCGCATCCACCACTGCATGCGCTCCATCGGCGCGGCCGAGCGGGCGCTGGCGCTCATGGTGCAGCGCGGGCTCTCCCGTGACGCCTTCGGCAAGCCGATCATCCAGCTCGGCAAGAACACCGAGGTCGTGTCCCGGGCCCGCATCGAGATCGAGGCCATGCGCCTCATGGTGCTCAAGGCGGCCAAGGCCATGGACCTCATGGGCAACGCCGAGGCCCGGGTGTGGGTCAGCGCGGTGAAGGCGATGGTGCCCGAGCGGGTCTGCCAGATCATCGACCAGGCCATCCAGATCCACGGCGCGACCGGTGTCTCCCAATGGACGCCGCTGGCCGACATGTACACCTGCCAGCGCACGCTCCGCCTCGCCGACGGGCCCGACGAGGTCCATCACATGGTCGTCGGCCGGGCCGAGATCGCCCGCTACTCGCGGCCGAGCTGATGGGGGCGAGCGCCCGCTGAAGCTCCACCTCGACACCGACTTCGCCGGGGATCCGGACGACGCCTGCGCGCTCGCCCTGCTCCTCGGCGTCGTCACGTCCGGTGCCGACGTCGAGCTCGTCGGCATCACCACCGCGGCCGACGGCGACGGTCGTCGGGCGGGATACGTCCGGCGGTTCCTGGACGTGGCCGGCTACCCGCCCGGCGCCATCCCGGTGGCCGCCGGCGCCGGGTGGTCGTTGACCGACGGCGGGGACATGGGCGAGATCCCCGACCACGACACGTTCTGGGGCGGGCCCGACGTGGAGCCCGGCTTCGTCGACCCGACCGCCGCGGTGGGCGTGCTGGACCGGTCGGTCGCCGCCGGCGCCACCATCTGCACCATCGGCCCGCTCACCAACCTGGCGCTGCTGGAAGCGGCCCGCCCCGGACGCCTGGGCTCGGCGACCATCGTCGCCATGGGCGGCTGGGTGCGCGCCCTCCCGAACGGGTACCCCGACTGGTCGGCCCGCCACGACTTCAACATCCAGTGCGATCCCGATGCCGCCGCCACCGTGTTCTCCGCCGCCGGGGACCTCACGCTGGTCACCCTCGGCGCCACCGTGCAGACCCACCTGCGCGAGGCCGACCTCGTACGCCTGGAAGCCAGCGGACCCCTCGGCGCCCTGCTGGCCCGGATGACCCGGAGCCACGCGAAGCAGCACGACCTGGCCGGCCTCGCCGACCGATTCCCGGCCCTCCCCGGCGACCTGCGCAACTTCCACCACGACCCGCTCGCCGCCGCCGTCGCCGTCGGGTGGACCCACGGGGTGCGGGAGAGGCTGCGGCTCCGGCCCGTGATGGAGGGCGAGCGCGACGAGCTGCTGCGCTTCGAGCCGGTCGCCCCCGTGCCCAACCCCGACGGCGGGCTCGGCGAGCACATCCCGGCCATCGAGGTGCGGTCCAGGCCGGAACCGACCGTCGACCGCGTGGTGCAGGTGATCGACGACGTCGACGGTCCGGCCTTCGTGGCCGAGTGGCTCGACGTCGTCGAGGCCCTCAGTCGAAGTCGGGCCGACCTCGCAGGGAGCGCTTGAGCTCGCTGAAGTGCGGGTTCGAGCCCAAGGCGACGACCGCGTCCCACAGCGCCACCGCGTCGGCGCCCTTCGGCGCCTTGTTGATCACCGGCCCGAAGAAGCTCGGTCCGTCGGGCGGACCGAAGGTCAGCACCGGCGTCCCGATGTTGCCGCCGGTCCGGTCGAGGGCCGTCTTCGTGTCCTCCCGGATCACCGTGTCGAACGACGGGTCGAGCTGCGCCTCGGCCAGGTCGAGCGGATGGCCCAGGTCGCGCAGGATCCCCTGCACGCCGGCGGGCTCGTCGAAGTCGGTGTGGCGCTTGTGGAGGTGGAGGGCCTCGCCGACGGCGGTGTAGTACGGCAGCACCGCGTCCGGGCCGACCCGCTCCTGCAGGGCGGCGGCGACCCGCAGGAGCTCGAGCCCGCGGGTGTGGCCGCGCTCGTAGCCCGGGCTGAACTCCTTCTCGTAGTCGCGCTCCTCGTTGACGATGCGCAGGGCGATGAACCGCCAGGCGACCTCCATCGGACGCTCGGCGAGGACGTTGACCACCCACCGCGACGTCAGCCACGCCCACGGGCAGACGGGATCCCAGAAGAACTCGACCTCAGCCATGCGTCGTGTCTACCCCGGACGGGCGAGAATGGCGAGATGCTCATCGTCACCGGCACGTTCGAGGTCGACCCCGAGGATCGCGACGCGTTCCTGCAGAGCCGCGTGGAGGCGATGAAGACGTCGCGGGCCGAAGGCGGCTGCCTCGCCTACGTCTTCGCCGCCGATCCGCTCGAGGCGGGGCGGGTCATCCTGTTCGAGCGGTGGGAGAGCGAGGAGGCGCTCGCAGCCCACATCGTCGGCATGCAGGCGGCACGAGCGGCCGCCCCGGCGCCTGCTGCCGACGCGCCGCCGCGCGTCAAGGTGCTCTCGTCGTCGATCGAGAAGCACGTCGTCGCCAGCAGCGGACCCCTCGGCTAACCGCCACCGCTCTTCGCCAGCACGAACGGGTGGACGGGACCGCTCCCGGCCCGGACGAGCTGTCCGCCGACGACGGTGAGCGTCCAGCGCGACTCGGCGACGTCGTCGACCAGGAGCACAGGCACGTCGGGCGGCGGGTCGACGATGCCGAACACCCGCACCACGTTGCGCAGCTGCGCGGCCGAGTTGGCCATGTCGGACTGCGGTGGTGCCGCCCGGACCCTTCGCACGAGTGCCATCGCCTCGACCCCGAGGGCCTCGGCCAGGCGGCGGGCCACCCCCTCGACCAGCGCCGGCCGGGTCACCGACGGGATCCACGTCACGACGCCCGGCGGCGGTGTCGGCGCCCACGCCCGCACCAGCGCGACCGCCGCGTCGAGGAGCTCGTCGGGCGCCACCGTCTCCACGCCCGCCGTCGCCAGCAACCCCTGCACGACGCTCCCCCAGCCACCGTCACCGATGAGGCCGAGGGCCCGCCCCGGCTGCACCTGCTCGTCTTTCGGGATCCGGCCCTTGGCCTCGTCGATGCCCGCCGGCCACTGTCGCCGCGGCTCGACCTCGAGCCTCGAGGCCCGCAGGAACTGGACCGCCTCCGCCACGAGCGACCCCTCGAGCGCCACCGTCATGGTCCGCCCGGCGCAGTTGTCGCACCGCCCGCACGACGTGGCTGTCGGGTCGTCGAGCTGGGCCCGGAGGAAGGCCATGCGGCACTGGTCGGTGGTGGCGTACTCGACCATCGCCGCTTGCTCCTCTCGCCGCAACCGGGTCACCGAGGCCACCCGATCGCCGTCGTACGCCCAGGGCTGCTTGGTGCGGAACCAGCCCTTGTCGCCCCGGTCGATGGCCCCCTCGACCTCGAGCACCTTGAGCATCCCCTCGATGCGCATCCGCCGGGCGTTGACGGCGCTCTCGATCTCGGTGATGGTCGCCGGACCGCCGCCCGGCTTCGCCTCCATGAGGCCGATGACGGCCTCGGCCTGCTCCTGGGGTGGGAACGCCACCCGGATGAAGTGGTCCTGGATGTCGCGGTCTTCGTTGCCCCGCAGCAGCACGCCCACGGCGGTCGTCGAGGGCGCGGCCGGCGCGGCCGACCTGCTGGTAGTAGGCGATGGCCGATCCCGGCGACTGGTAGTGCACGACGAACCCGAGGTCGGGCTTGTCGAAGCCCATGCCGAGCGCGGAGGTGGCCACGAGCACCTTCACCGAGTTGTCGAGCAGCGCCGCCTCCGCTCGCAACCGGTCGTTCCCCTCGCTGTCGCCGCTGTAGGCCAGTGCGGTGACGCCATGGCGGGTCAACCACTCGGTCACCCGTGTCGCGTCGTGGATCGTCAGGCAGTAGACGATGCCGCTGCCCGGCAACGTCGGCACGACCTGGGCCAGCCACGCCAGCCGCGACGCCGGCTGGGGCAGGTCGACGACCGACAGGGCCAGGCTCTCGCGGTCGAGGGGGCCGCGGATGACCTCGAGGTCGTCGCCGAGCTGGGAGACGATGTCGACGACCACCCGGTCGTTGGCCGTCGCCGTCGTGCACAGCACCGGCACCGACGCCGGCAGCTCGTCGAGCACCCGCGCGATGCGGCGGTAGTCGGGGCGGAAGTCGTGGCCCCAGTCGCTGATGCAATGGGCCTCGTCGACCACGAGCATCCCCACCGCCGACACGAGGTCGGGCAGCACCTCGCGCCGGAACCGGACGTTGTTGAGCCGCTCGGGCGAGATCAGGAGGAGGTCGATGCGGCCCGACTTCACGCCCTGCTCGATCGAGGACCAGTCGTCGTGGTTGTCGCTGTTGATGGTCGCGGCCACCACGCCGGCCCGCTCGGCGGCGGCGATCTGGTTGCGCATCAGGGCCAGCAACGGCGAGATCAAGACCGTCGGGCCGGCCCCGGCATCCCGCAGCAACCGCGTGGCCACGAAGTACACGGCCGACTTGCCCCACCCGGTGCGCTGTACGACGAGGGCCCGTCGGCGACGGCCCACCAACGCCTCGATGGCCTCCAATTGCCCGTCGCGGAACTCGACGTCGTCACGCCCGGTCAACTTCCGCAACAGGCCCGTGGCCGCCTGCTCCAGCTCCGCATCACCCATGGGACGAGTAGAGCACGCCCCTACGACAGCCTCGTCAGGCGGTCGGCTCGGGCTGCGCCTGGCCCGTCCACGTCCACAACGACGAGTACGCCGAGGTCGGCGAAGCCAGCAGCGACTCGTGCGTCCCCCGCTCCACGACCCGGCCGGCATCGACCACCACGACCTCGTCGGCCCGCTCGGCCACCGGAAGGCGGTGCGTGATCAGGAGCGTCGTCCGCCCCAGGCCACCGACGGCTTCGAGCACGGCTGCTTCCGTGGCCGCGTCGAGCGACGCCGTGGCCTCGTCGAGCACGAGCACGTCGGGCTCCACCAACCACATCCGGGCCAACGCCACGAGCTGGCGTTGGGCCGCGGTGAGGTTCCGCCCCTCCTCCTCGACCACCGTGCCGAAGCCCAGGGAGGAGAGCACGTCGCCGGCTCCCACCGCCTCGGCGGCGGCCACCACCGCCTCCCGAGCGGCCCCGGGGCGCCCGTAGGCGATGTTCGACTCCACCGTCCCCCGATAGAGGAAGGCGTCCTGGGGCACGATGCCGAGCCGCCGGCGGTACGACGTGAGGTCGAGTGATCGCAGGTCGAGCCCGTCGACCAGCACCTTGCCCTCGGTGGGGTCGTAGATGCGGCCCAGCAACTTGGCGATGCTCGACTTGCCGGCGCCCGTGTAGCCGACCACGGCGACGACGCGGCCGGGTTCGACGCTGAAGGAGACGTCGTGGAGGACGGGCTTGGTCGTCCTCGGGTAGGTGAAGGCGACGGACTCGAAGCGCAGCTCCCCCCGCAGGGGAGGGCACGCCACCGCGTCGGCGTCCACGACCGGCAACACCGGCGTCTCGAACGGCTGGCCCAGCTGGCGCAGCGACACGCGCGCCTTGACGTACTCCTGCCACAACCGTCCGAGCAGGCGGATCGGGCGCAGGGCGCTGTCGAGGTAGAGGCGCACCGAGAAGACCGTGCCGACGGTGATGGCCCCGGCCAACGCCAGCGAACCGGCCCGCCAGTAGACGGCCGCTGCGCCCAACGCCAGCGCCAGCTGGATGAGCGCGACGTACCCGTTGGACACGGTGGCCGCCCACTTCCGGGCGTGGCGCAATTGGACGCCCGTCAGCTCGAAGTCGATCGCGGCGCGGCGCTCGGCGCCGAAGGCCTTGATGACGTAGCGCCCGGCGAAGTCCTCCTGCAGCCGCTCGACCACCTCACCCAGCCAGTGCCGGGACGCCGCGAAAGCGCGGTCGGCGATCCCGATCTGCGCCCAGGTCAGGAACAGCACGACCATCGCGAAGGGCAGCACCACCATGGCGACCTCGGCACTCAGCCAGGTGATGATCCCCATCGCCCCGAGGAACAGCACCGAGCTCGAGGCCAGCTGGTACACGCCGGGCTCGCCGAAGCCGGAGCCGAGGAACCGGGAGATCACGTCGATGTCGTTGACGACCCTCGTCGACACCTGCCCCGGGAGCTCTCGGTCGTAGTACTCGACGCCGAGTCGGCTGAGCCGCTGGAAGACCCGTCGACGCAGTCCGTAGAGCGTGGTCTGGTTGACCTTGGCCGAAGCGATCCGGAAGAGGAAGGTGAACCCACCGACGGCGAAGGCCACGACGAACAGCCCGAGGGCCAAGAGGTCGGTGGCCCGCGTGTTGCCATCGCGGACGTAGTCGGCGGCCTCGCCGAAGACGAAGTCCGGTACCAGTGCGACGATGGTCAGGCCGAGGAGGCAGAGCACGGCGACGACCAGGCCCCGGCGCTGGGGTCGCAGCATCGACCGCAACGTCGGTGCTTCATCGGCCGTCGCCACCTCTTCGGGCAACGCCGGCTGGTCCCCGCTCAGACGGATGCCGGCGATGATCGAGAGCAGCCGGGGGTCGTAGGGCGTCGCTCCGGCGAGGCTGGCGAAGACACTGACCTCAGGGGCCTCGACCTCACCCGGCGCGGCGATGGCCCGGTGGGTCCCGGCCGCAGGCAGCTCGAGGACGGTGTCGGCGAGCGTGGCCGGTCCGGGGCGGCGGGTGATGCAGAGGATCGCCGTCGTGGGCGCGTGCCGGCGGATCGAGCGGAGGATCTCCACCTCGAGCGCCGGGTTCACCGCCGACAACGCGTCGTCGAGCACGAGCACCCGCGGGGGCGCCACGAGCGCACGGGCGAGCGCCAGTCGCTGGCGTTGCCCGCCTGAGAGGGTCATGCCCCGGTCGCCGAGCATCTCGTCGAGGCCACCTCCGAGCGCGGTGACCACGTCCTCGGCCCCGGCGGCCCGCACCGCCGCCCGCAGGGCCTCGTCGTCGATGCGGAGCCCGGGGTCGACGGCACCGGCGAGCGCGCCGATGGTGAGGTTCTCCCGCACCGTCCGGGCGAAGAGGAACGGCTCCTCGGTGACGAGGTGGACGGCCTTGTGCATGGCCGCGGGATCGATGGCGCGGAGGTCGACTCCGTCGAGGCGCACGTCCCCCTCGGTCGGTGCCGCCAGTCCGGCCGCGAGCTCGGCGACAGTGGACTTGCCCGAGCCCGGTCCGCCCGTGAGCACCGTCATCGCTCCGGGGCGCACGGCCAGATCGAGGTCGGCCAGGACCGTCCGGTCGCCGAAGCCGATCCCGACGCGATGGAGCTCGAGGCCGGTGGAGCCCTCCGGCAACGGCTCCCGACGGACGACGACGGCGTCGGGCGCCACGGCCAGCAGCTGCGTGATGCGGCCCGCTCCGGTCTTGGCCAGCTGCCACAGCGAGACCAGCTCGTCGAGGTACTGCGCGATGTAGGTGCCCTCCACGAGGAACGTGTAGAAGATCAGGAACTGGCCGATGCTGATCGAGCCGGTGACCGTCAGCCGGGCGCCGAAGAGCAGGAGGCTGGCCCGCACGATCACCGGCGCAGCCCGCAGGAGGAGATCGAAGCGCGCCTCGAGCCGGACGCGGGTGAGCACGAACTCGTAGGCCTTGGCCGCCACCTCTGCGACCCGGGCGCGTTCCCGCTCCTCGGCGCCGAACGCCTTCACGACCCGCACGCCGCGCACGGGCTCGTCGATCGCCGTCGTCACCTCGGCCCGTTGGTTGAGGCCGAGGAACGCCAGACCCCACAGTCGGGGACGGACGCGGTTCACGAGGTAGCCGTTGATCGGGAAGAGGGCGACCGCCACCAGCGTGAGGGGCAGGTTGATCAACCCCAGGTAGACGGCGTACCCGAGCAACGCGGGCACGCCGGCGAGGAGGAGCGGGATGACCTGGAGCAGGAGCTGCAGCAACTCGAGGTCGCTGATGGACCGGGTGACGACCTGACCGGTCGCGACCGCATCGAGGTCGCGGGCGCGGCCCGCTGCAACTGCTCGTAGAGCCGGTTCCGGAGGTCGAACTCGATCTGATACTCGAGGCGGGAGCTGACCTGGAGGGTCGAGAAGAGGGTGACGAAGTCGGCGACGGCGAACACGACGAGGGCGATGACCAGCGGTCCGAGGGCCTCGGTGCGCTGATCGATCGCCTTGTCGACGAGTCGGGCCGTGGTCGCGGCGACGGCGATGCTGAGGCCGGTGGCCAGGAACGTCAGGAGGCAGTAGGCGATGACCCAGGGCCGCTGCCGCTTGACCAGCAGCCACCACAAGACGCCGCCCCGGAACGTCCGGAAGGCACGCCAGGCGCGCCCGACCGGATTACCTCGACGTACCCGAGCGCCGTCCTCCTCGGCTGCCCCCGCCTCCGCTTCCTCCCCCACGCGGCCGACCATAACCGGCACCACCGCTTCGCGGCGATCGGCCACTGGCCTTGCGCTCCGGCTTGGGCTCCGGCGGGATCCCGGGAACGCCGATGCCCCGCTGCAGCGCGCGGCCCTTGGCCGCTTCGCCCTCGGCCTCGGTCACGAACGACACCACGACGCCATCGGCGCCGGCCCGGCCGGTGCGACCGGAGCGGTGCACGTAGTCCTTGATGTCGGCCGGCGGGTCGAAGTGGATGACGCAGGCCACGTCGTCGACGTGGATGCCGCGGGCGGCGACGTCGGTGGCGACCAGCGCCTCGACCCGGCCGGCGGAGAACGAGGCGAGGGCCCGCTCGCGCTGGGACTGGCTGCGGTCGCCGTGGATGGCGGCGGCGGTGACGCCGGCCGTGCCGAGCTGCTTGGCGAGGCGGTCGGCGCCGTGCTTGGTGCGGCAGAACACGACGGTCGAGCCGTGCTCGGCCACCAGCTGCGCGACCCGCGTCGACCCGCTTGTCGCGGTTGACGCTGCCAGAAGTGGTGCGTCGTGCGGTCGGTGCTCGTCGTCGGGCCGCTCGACCTCGCAGCGGATCGGCGACCGCTGGTAGTTGCTGGATCAGGACGTCGACGTCACCGTCGAGGGTGGCCGAGAACAGCAGCGTCTGGCGGTCCGGCGGACCTGGTCGAGGATGCGTTGCACCTCGGGCAGGAAGCCCATGTCGGCCATGCGGTCGGCCTCGTCGATCACGACGAACTCGACCTCGTCGAGGATCATGTTGCCCGCGGTTGATGAGGTCGGCCAGGCGGCCGGGGCAGGCCACCGCGATGTCGACGCCCGTGCGCAGGAGCTGCAGCTGCGGCGTCGAAGCCGACGCCGCCGTAGAAGGACGGACGACGCTCCGCTTGCGGAGCGCAGCAGCGGGGCGAGCTCCTGGTGGATCTGCGCGGCCAGCTCGCGGGTGGGGGCGAGGACCAAGGCGCGGGGACGGGCGGCGCGAGCCCTGGCTGACCCGCTCGGCCAGCGGGATGCCGAAGGCGAGGGTCTTGCCGGAGCCGGTCGGGGCCCGGCCGCAGACGTCACGGCCGGCGAGGGCGGCGGGGAGGGTGGCGGCCTGGATGGGGAACGGGGCGTCGATGCCGCGCTCGGCGAGCCGGGCGACGAGGGCATCGGAGACGCCGAGGTCGGCGAAGGACGGGGTCGTCGCCGGCGCGTCCGGCGACAGGGTGGATGACACGGAGATAGCTCCAGAAGGTTGAAACGCGCACTTGCGCGTGGGGCGTCAGGGAGTGACCTGCCCGGGGGGTGACCGCATCGGGAGGTGCTGCTCCAAACGACGGTCCATCGGCCCGTGCTGCGACCGACGATGGGGCCAGGGTACCAGTGTCGGGCGGCTACGGCCGTAGGGTCGGCGGCGTGCCGGCCCCGGACACGCACGAGCCGCAGGCCTCCGGACTTCGCGTCCTGCGCGACGCCAACTTCTGGCCGTACTTCGCAGGCAACCTGTTCTCGAACTGCGGCACCTGGTTCCAGAACCTGGCGCAGGCCCTCCTCATCTACCGCTTGACCGGGTCGACGCTGCTCGTCGGCGTCGTGAACTTCGCCCAGTTCGTGGGCACGTTCGCGCTGGCGCCCTGGGCCGGGGCGGCCGCGGACCGCTTCGACCGCCGCCGCCTGATGATCGTGACGCAGCTCCTCGCCGTCGTGGTCACGGGCGTGCTGGCCCTGTTCGCCGCGGCCGGCGCGGCGACGACCCCGGTCGTCATCTCCCTGGCCCTCGTCCTCGGGATCACCACCGCGTTCTCGGTGCCCGCCATGCAGGCGCTCGTCCCGCTGCTGGTGCCGACGCACGAGCTGGCGGGTGCCGTCGCCCTCAACTCGGTGACGTTCAACCTCGCCCGCGCCGTCGGGCCCGTGCTCGGCGCCATCGTCGTCGAGCGGTTCGGCATCCCGGCTGCGTTCGCCCTCAACGCCCTGTCGTACCTCGCCCTCGTGGTCGCGCTGCTCGTGATCGAGCCGCGCAGCAGTCGCGGCGCCCGAAGGAACGGGTGCGCATCCGCGACAGCTTCACGATCGTGCTCGAGGACCGCCGACTTCTCGTGCTCCTCTTCGCCGTCGTCGCACTGAGCCTCACGGCCGATCCCGTCAACACCCTGACCCCCGGGTTCGTCACGCAGCTGTTCGATCGCAAGGACACGCTGGTGGGCGTCCTGGTCGGCGCCTTCGGCCTCGGTGCCGTCCTCGCCGTCTTCGCCACCAGTCGCGTCAAGGGCCGGACGGACGGGCGCCTGGCCGCGATGCTCGGCATCCTCGGCGTCGGCATCTTCGCGTTCGCCTTCGCCCCGTCCTTCGGCTTCGCCGTTCCCGCCCTGATCGTGGCCGGCTTCGGCTTCCTGGCCGCCAACACGACGGCGACGACGGCGATCCAGCTCGGGGTCGACGACGCCGAGCGCGGACGAGTGATGGCCCTGTGGAGCGTCGCGTTCCTCGGGGTCCGACCCTTCGGCAGCCTCGTGGACGGCGCGGTCGCGTCCACCGTCGGACTCCGCCCCGCGGCGGTGCTGATGGCGGTCCCGGCGTTGGCGGCCGCCGCCGTGTTCCTCCGGCGGGATCGGTCCGCCCGGCGGGAGGCGGAGGGCTAAGGGCTAGCCCGGCGCGAGCTGGTGTCCCCGGATGAGCTTTCCGGGGAGGTCGCCGGTGTGGATGCCGTCGGCGTAGATCTCGGCCCCGGCGACGAACGTGTGGCGGTAGCCGTCGACTCTCTGCAACAGCCGCTTGCCGCCGGCCGGCAGGTCGAAGGCCATCTCCGGCTTGTGCAAGGTGAGCCCGTCGAAGTCGATCACGTTGACATCGGCCTTCATGCCGGGCTCGAGGGTGCCGCGATCGAGGAGGCCGACGGCCCGCGCCGTCTCCCGCGTCTGGCGGCGCACGACGTGGGCCAGGTCGAGCCGCTCGCCCCGCACGCGGTCGCGCACCCAGTGGGTCAGCATCGAGGTGGGGAAGCTGGCGTCGCAGATGGTGCCGACGTGCGCCCCGCCGTCGGAGAGACCGGGCACCGAGTGCTCGTCCAGGTGCATGGTGCGGACCACGTCGAGGTTGCCGGCGGCGTAGTTCAGGAACGGCACGTAGAGCAGGTTCCGGCCGTCGTCCTCGAGCAGCGAGTCGTACGCCACCTCCGCCGGGCTCACCCCCAGGCGACGGGCTTCGGCCGCCAGCGAGTCCTCCGGCTTCGGCTCGTAGTCGGGCGGATCGCCCAACCGGAACATCTTCTCGAAGCGGAGGGCGAACCCGTCCTGCAGCGCGGCGTCGTCCTCCAGGACCGACGCCCGGAACCCGGGATCGCGAAGGGTTGCGACCTGCTCCTCGAGGGGCAGCCCGGCGAGGGCACGGAAGCGGGCGTGCATCCGGAAGGGGTTCTGCGTCGCCTGGAGCCCGAGGAGGGCGCCGATCGCGCGTGCCGCGACCTGGGACCGCACCTCCAGCCCGTCCTGGTTCGCCTCCGTGATGTGGTCGAGCACCTGCCGCCACTGATCGGGCGACCGGTCGGCCTGTGCGATCGAGATCGACAGTGGGCGCCGCGACGCCGCGGCCATGTGGCGGAAGATCGCGAACTCGTGGTCGACGTCGAGGAAGTCGGACACGAGCTGCCAGCACGCCCTTGCCGCTGGCCCCCATGGCCTCGGCGATGCCGACGAGCTCGGGCTCGGAGGCGGTCAGCGTCGGCGTCGGCTCGCCCGCGGCTCGTCTTGTGGTTGAGCGTGCGGGAGGTGGTGAACCCGAGGGCGCCGGCCTCGATGGCCTGTCGGGCGAGCTCCGCCCATCGTCGGCGATCTCCTCGGGCCGTCGCCTGGCTCGCGGTTGGCGCCTCGCTCGCCCATCACGTAGAGCCGGAGCGCGCCGTGCGGCACCTGCGCCGCGAAGTCGATGTCGTGCGGGCCGCGCTCGAGCGCGTCGAGGTACTCGGGGAACGACTCCCACTCCCACGACAGGCCCTCGTGCAGCGCCGCGCCGGGGATGTCCTCGACGCCCTCCATCAGCTCGATGAGGCGGTCGCGGTCGTCGGTGCGGACGGGGGCGAAGCCGACGCCGCAGTTGCCGATCACGACGGTGGTCACGCCGTGCCACGACGGACGGGAGCGAGCTGGGTGTCCCACGTCGCCTGCCCGTCGTAGTGGGTGTGGATGTCGACGAAGCCGGGCGTGACGAGCGCCCCGTCGGCGTCGACCGTTCGGGCCGCGGAGCCCGAGACGGCGTCTCCGTGCCCCACGGCGACGATGCGCCCGTCGGCGATGGCCACGTCAGCCGTTCGCGGCGCCGATCCCGTGCCGTCGACCACCGTGCCACCACGGATCACCACGTCGAAGTGCGCCATTCGGTCCCCCTTGCCGTGCCACCGCATCCTCGCGCGTGAGGTCCGCTCCCCGAGCGTCAGTCATCGGCACCGTCGGGATCCTCGCCGAGGGGAAGCGGGCGTCGGGCCTGCCGGCGGAGGAGCACGCACCAACCGACGATGCCGACGCTGGCGAACAGGAACCACTGCACGGCATAGGAGAAGTGCGGACCCTCGGAGAGGTCCGGCGGCTCGACCGGTACCGGGTACACCGAACCGCGGCCCGCCGCGCCGTCGTCGGCGAGCAGGTGCGCGGGGTACACCGACGACGCCGGGACGCGAACGACCGAGGCGAGTCCGCGGGGCACGATCGAGCCGATGACAGGGGGCCGGGCGGGCTGCTCCTCGAGCCGGACCTTGCCCCCTTCGGGTGGGGACAACAGCCCTTGCACCTCGACCTCGCCCGGCGGCGGCGCCATCGAGGCCACCGGCCATCGATCGCCATCGGCCAACGGCACCCATCCCCGGTCGACCAGCAACGTGCCGCCATCGGTCATGAAGGGGGTCACCACCTCGTACCCGGGCAGGCCCCGACGACTTCGGAAGCGGACGAGCACCTCATGGGTGGGGTCGAACGTGCCGCGGGCCCGGACCCGGCGGAACGCCAGCTCGTCCGGGTTCCCTGACCCGAACCCGGACGTGGGCAGGGGGACCAGCTCGGCCGAGCGCTCCCGGACCCGGGCGTTGTCCGCCTTGCGCTCGTGCAGCCGGCGGACCTGCCAGAAGCCCGCGCTGATGCAGCCGCCCACGATGGCGGTGACGAGCACGGTGCCGACGATCCAGCGGGGCCGGAGGAGGGGTGACGCCACGCCCTCAGCCTCGCGCCCGCGCCGGACGTCGGCGGCGCGGCACCGCAGACGCGAGGATGCGGGCGCGGATCCTCGTCCTCGCCGCGAGTGGGGCAGGATCGTGCCCACGTCGGACGAAAGGCGTCACGTGCCGAAGCTGCAACTGGACCTGCTCGACCCCGAGCTCTACCGGTCGAACCCCCACGAGCTCTGGACCCAGCTCCGCCATGAGGAGCCCGTCTACCGCGACGAGGCCAACAGCCTCTGGGCGCTGACGAAGCACCGCGACGTGCTCGAAGCCGAGCGCGCGTCCGACCGCTTCTCCAGCCGGGGCTGCTACCGCGCCAATGTTGGCCTGCAGGAGGCGAACATGATCGCCCACGACGACCCGCGCCACGCATCGCAGCGTCGCCTCGTCCTGGGCCGGTTCACGCCGGCGGCGATGCGCAAGCGGGAGGAGGAGATGCAGTCGCTGATCGACGAGCTCCTCGCCCCGGTGGCCGCGAAGGGCGGCATGGAGGTCGTCGAGGACCTCGCCGCACCGCTTCCGTCGCGTTTGACGGCCCGGCTGATCGGGCTACCGGAGGAGGAATGGCCGACGGTCAAGAGCTGGTCCGAGCGGCTGATGCGGATCGACGACCGGCGCCACTCCGACTCGATCGAGGGCCTGATGTACGCGTCCATGGAGCTGTACCAGCGGGTTGCGGCCGAGGTGCCGGGGCGCCGGGAGTGCCCGATGGACGACCTCTTGTCGGTCTGGTCGAACGCACAGGTCGACGGCGAGGAACTGACCGTCGACACCATCTTCCACGAGGCCGGTCTCTTCGTCTCGGGCGGGGCGGAAACGACGCGCACGCTGATCTCGCATGGGTTGCGAGCGTTCGTGGACCACCCGGACCAGTGGGAGCTGTTGGCCGAGCGACCCGAGCTCGTCCCGTCGGCCGTGGAGGAGATGCTCCGCTGGGTCACCCCCCTCAACAACATGTTCCGCACCGTCACCACGGACACGACGATCGGCGGCCAGGCCCTGGCCGCAGGTGATCGCGTGATGCTCCTCTACCCGTCGGCGAATCGCGACGAGGAGGTGTTCGCCGAGCCGTTCCGCTTCGACGTGACGCGCCACCCGAACCCGCACCTCGCCTTCGGGAACGGCACGCACTTCTGCCTCGGGGCGACACTGGCCCGTCAGCTGCTGAAGCTGCTGTTCACCTCCCTCACCTCGCGCTTCACCGACCTGCGGGTCGTGTCCGAGCCGGACGTCGAAGCCAACCTCTTCGCCCGAGCCGTGCGGTCCTTCGACCTGGCGGTGTCGGTCCGATGAGCGTCCCCGTCGCCCTCGAAGCCCTCCGCGAACAGATCGCATCGTCGGGCGCCGATGTCTTCCTCCTCACCGTCTCCGACGGCACGTCGCCCCATGCGGTGTCGGCGTCGGTCGCCTGGGACGGCGACTCCCTCGTCGTGGGCGCCGGCCGTACGACGGCCCGCAACGTGGCGGCGGCACCGGCGGTGACGCTGCTGTGGCCGGCGTCGGGCCAGGACTACAGCCTGATCGTCGACGGCTCAGGCATCGTCGACGGTGACGTGGTCCGGATCACTCCGGCGCGCGCCATCCTCCACCGCTCGGTGCTGGCCTCGGCCCCCGACGGCCACACCGAGGGCGAGGCCCCCCGCTGCATCACCCTGCTGTAGCCGGTCGCGCAGCCAGGTCGCGTCCTGCACGGCGAACCCCTCCCAGTCGTTGTTGAAGTAGCCGTACACGTCGCTGCCCTCGGCCATCCAGGCCCCGAGCCGCTGGGCCGCCGGCTCCAGCCGCTCCGGTCCGTAGCGGCCGTGGTACTTGTGCACGAGGGCGTCGCGGCCCGTGGAAGCGCACGTAGCGTCCAGTCGGTCGTGCGGACCCAGGGGTGATCGGGGAGCAGGTCGTGGACGCACAGGGCGGCGCCGTGGCGGCGCGAGCACGTCGTACACGTCGTCGTGGAGCCACGAGGCGTCGCGGAGCTCCACCGCCCAGCGCAGCGTCCGGGCCGAGCGCCTGGCCGCGGTGAGGAACTCGTCGAGCCGCTCCACGTTGCGCTTCCAGCGCGGCGGGAGCTGGACGAGCGTCGGGCCGATGGCCGGGCCGAGGCGGCGTACGCGGTCGAGGTGGTTCGGCAGCCAGCTGACCGGCGTCGCGGAGCTTCATGCGATGCGAGCCGAACTGGCCGAGCTTCGCGGCGTAGACGAACCCGGGCGGCGCCTGCCCGCCCAGTGCTCGACCGTCGATCGTCGGGGGCAGCCGGTAGAAGGTGTTGTTGATCTCGACGGTGTCGAAGAGCGTCGCGTAGTGCTCGAACCAGCGGCGCGGCGGCAGCTTCTCGCGGGTACACCAACCCGCGCCAGTCGTTGTAGACCCAGCCGGAGCAGCCGATGTGGGCACGGGCCTCGGCCATGGCCCCCTCCTACCCGGACCGGACGAACCGGTCACCTCTCGGTGAACCGGCGTAACGTCCAGAGCATGTCGGCGCGTTGGGGCGTCATCGTGGCGGTGGCGCTGCTCGTCGGCGGGTGGAGCGGCCGCGTGGTCGGGGCGCCGACCACCCCCGTGGCCCAGTCGTCAGGGACCTCGAGCTCGGGGAGTGGAGGTGGTTCCGGCACGAGCGGGGACAGCGGTTCCGCGAGCCCTGGTGAGGGATCCGGCGGCGACGGATCGGGCGATGGGACGGCCACGACCGCCGTGCCCGCGGTAGGTGGAGGCGACGAGGCGCCCGCCGCGCCGGCGCCGACCCCTCCCGTCGAGGCCGGACGCGTGGCCGAGGCCGAGGAGACGGACTGCGGCGCCGGGACCGGCGACGTCGCCTGCTACCGCGTGGAGGATCCGGACGGCGTAGAGGCGGTCCGGGTGCCCGACGGGCAGGGGGGCACCCTCGTGGTGCCGGTCGCCGCCGTGCCCGTCGTGAACGTGGACACCGGCGCCTCGACGAGTGCCTCGAGCAACGTCGACCTCCGTGTGCAGGTGGACCGCTCCACCCACACCGTCGTGCGGGTCGAGCGGCGGGTCGACCCCGTCCGACAGCTCGCCCTCGTCACGATCGCCGCGCTCGTCGGTCTGCTCGTCGGCGCCGCCGTCCTCGGGACATTCCTGCGCTTCCGGCGTGGCCCCGTCCGATGAGCTTCGTGGCGCCCGGCCGGACGACCGTGGCGTACGTAGCCGGCTTCACCGCCTTCGCCGCAGCGCGTGGTGACCGCCGCGTCGTCGCCTACCTCGGGGTCGTGGCCGCCGTGGCTGCGGCGTTGCGGCTGGCCCACCGCCGTGCACCGTTCCCGCTGCGCCTCCGCTGGGCGATCGCGGGCGCCGGCTTCCTGCACCTGTTGGGGGGGCTGGCGCCGTCACCGACGCGCGGCGCACCCGTCTTCTACGAGACCTGGATCGTGACCGGCGTGCTGAAGTACGACCAGCTGGTCCACTTCACGATCTCCGCCGTGCTCACGGCCGTGGTGTGGCACGTGCTGCGGGTCTGGCTCGACGCCGAACGATGCCCACCGGCGGCCCACGCGCTGCTGGCGGTCCTCGTGGCAAACGGCTTCGGCGCGGGCAACGAAGCCTTCGAGTTCTTGTCGGCGCTCCGGTTCCCCGACGCCTACGTCGGTGGTCTCGCCAACGCCGGTTGGGACCTGGTCTTCAACAGCTTCGGATCGACGACCGCGGCGGTGTGGCTGGTGCTGGCCGGCCTCGGACGCGCGGGACCCGATCCGACACCGGACCCTCAGGCCACCTTCTCGCCCGAGGCGTGCGCCTCCCAGGTGGCGTACATGTCGGCGTAGCGGCCGCCCTGCGCGACCAGCTCGGTCGTGCGACCCGAGCTCGACGATGGCCGCCGTCGTGCGACCACCGCGATGCGGTCCGCCCGCATGGCCGTCTGGAGACGGTGGGCGATGATGATGGCCGTGCGACCCTCGAGGAGCACGTCGAGGGCGTGCTCGATCTTCGCCTCCGACCGGAGGTCGAGGTTCGAGGTCGCCTCGTCGAGCACCAGCACCCGGGGCTGCGCCAGGAAGGCGCGGGCGAGCGCCAGGAGCTGACGCTCACCGGAGGACAGCGACGAGCCCCGCTCGTGGCACGGCGTGTGGATCCCGTCGGGCAGGCGGTCGACGAGGTCGTCGATGCCGACGGCGCGGCACGCCTCGAGGACCTCGCTCGTCGGTGGCGTCGGGCCGGGCGAAGGCGATGTTGTCGCGGATCGAGCCGTGGAACAGGAACGGCTCCTGGGGCACGATGCCGAGCTGGCGGCGCAGCGACGTCGAGGGTGACGTCGCGGAGGTCGTGGCCGTCGAGCAGCACCCGGCCCCCCGTCGGGTCGTAGAAGCGGGTGACCAGCTTGGCGATGGTGGACTTGCCGGCGCCGGTCGCGCCGACGAGGGAGAACGTCTCGCCCGCGTGGATCACGAGGTCGACGTCGCTCGAGGACGGGGCGGCCGGCGAGGTAGCCGAAGGAGACGTCCTCGAGGCGGATCTCGCCGCCAGATGGCGGGAGGTCGATGGCGTCGGCCTTCTCGGCCACCGTCGGGCTCGGTCTGCGAGCAGGTCGGCGAGCTTGCGCAACGACGCCTGCCCCTTCTGGTAGGTGTTGTAGAGCTGCACGAGCTGTTGGATCGGGGCGAAGAACGTGTTGAGCGTACAGCACGAAGGCGCTCAGCTCGCCGAGCGACAGCTCGCCCTGCAAGCACCATGTTGCCGCCGATGAGCAGCACCAGCGCCTGCCCGAGCCAGCCCGAGGCCTCGGTGCCCGGGCCGTAGATGGCGCCGACCGTCGCGGTGTAGAGGTTGGCGTCGCGGTAGCGGGCCGACCACGTTGCGGTGGTCGACGATGTTGTGGCGCTGGCGGTTGTAGGCGGCGATGATCCGGATGCCCGAGAGGCTCTCCTGCAGGTCGGACAGCACGTCGGCGATGCGGTCGCGCACCATGTCGTAGCCCCGGTCGGAGGCCCGCCGGAACCAGAGCGTGATGGCAGCGCAGCGCCGGGCACGACGCCAGCAGCGTGATGAGCGGCCAGCGTGGCGTTGTAGTAGAAGAGGATCGCCGCTGACGACGACGCAGGGTGAGCCCCTGCACCGCGAACTTGACCAGGCCTTCCTGGAACAGCTGGGTCAGGGCCTCGATGTCGCTCGTCATCCGGGTCATCAGCACGCCGGCCTTCTCGTCGGTGAAGAAGTCGAGCGACAGCCGCTGGAAGTGGGAGAAGACCCGCACCCGCAAGCCGTACATGAGCCGCTCGCCCAGGCGACCGGTGTGCGCCACGCGGACGCCGCTGGCCACGGCGTTGACGACGACCGCGACGAAGTAGGCCAGGCGAGACGGCGACGAGGACGCCCGACGTTGCCCTTGCGGATGCCGTTGTCGATGCCGATCTGGGTGAGCAGCGGACCGGCCTGCATGGCGGCGGTCTCGAGCAGACGACGCAGCGAAGACGCCGGCGACAGCGCCCACTTGTGCGGGGCGCAGGAAGCGCCGAAGCGTGCAGGCGCCGGCGGTCGTAGTCGGCACGTGGCTGAAGTCGACGTGCTCGGTCGGTGAACGCCGGCTCGTCGGCGAGCGAGCTTCTCGACGCCGTCCTGCAGCTCGGACGGGATGCCGGCGAACGGGAGCCCGGCGCGCGGGCGGAGTTGTTGCCGCCACCGAAGGCGCCGCCGCTGAACCCGCGCCCCCATGCCCCAGCGCCATCAGCCCTGCTCCTCTTCGGTCGCCTCGTCCTCGTCGGCGAGGTGGGCCAGCACCTCGGCGTAGCGGGGCTCGTTGCGCATGCAGCTCGCGTGGGTGCCCGGTGGCCACGACGCGGCCGCCCTCGAGCAGCACACCCGGTCGGCCAGGCTGATCGTCGACAGCCGGTGGGCGATGACGAGCGTCGTGCGGCTCTGCGAGCAGCGTGTCGAGCGCGTCGTGGATCGCGTCCTCGACCTGGACGTCGATGGCGCTGGTGGCGTCGTCGAGCACGAGGATCGGCGGGTTGACGAGCAGCGTGCGGGCGATGGCGATGCGCTGGCGCTGGCCGCCCGAGAGCGTGTAGCCCCGCTCGCCGACGACGGTGTCGTAGCCGTCGGCGAGCTGCATGATGAAGTCGTGGGCGTGGGCCGCCTTGGCCGCGGCCACGACCTCCTCGATCGGTGGCGTCGGGCCGGCCGTAGGCGATGTTGTCGCGGACCGACGACCGAGAACAGGAACGGCTCGTCGAGCACGAGGCCGACGTGGTGGCGCAGGCTCGGCGAGGGTGAGGTCGCGCACGTCGTGGCCGTCGATGCGCACCGCGCCCGTCGTCGACGTCGTAGAAGCGGGCGAGCAGGCGGGCGACGGTGGACTTGCCCGCGCCGGTGCGGCCCGACGAGCGCGACGGTCTCGCCGGGCGCGATGCGCAGGTCGAAGCCGTCGAGCACCGTCCGGCGCCGTTCGGCGGTAGCGCGAACGTCGACGTCGCTGGAACTCGACTCGCCCTCGCGGGTCGACGAGGTCGACGGCGCCCGGCCGGTCGACGATCTCGGGCGCCTCGTCGAGGATCTCGAAGATGCGCTCGGCCGACGCCGCCGCCCGCTGGCCCATCATCATCAGCAGCCGAGCATCCGGAACGGCGCCTGCAGCATGAGCACGTAGGCGTTGAACGGCGACGATCGTGCCGATGGTGACCTGGCCGTCGATGGCGAGGCAGCCGCCGTAGAGCAGCACGACGGCCAGGCCGAGGCGGGGCAGGTTCTCCATGACGGCGCGTAGCGGGCCCGGATGTCGATGCTGGCGGTTCTGGCCCCACCGCAGCCGCCGGGCGGCGCGGGCCAGCACGCTCGATCTGGCTGCTGCTCGGCGGCGAACGACTTCACCACCCGGACGCCGGTGACGTTCTCGTCGACGATCGTGGCGACGTCGGCCAGCGCGCGCCTGCACGATCCACGACAGCGGGAACATGCGGCTGCCGCATGCGACAGGCCGATGAGGAAGACGAACGGCAAGCGGCGACAGGGCGACGAGCGCCAGCCGCACGTGGATCGTGCAGCATGAGCGCCGAAGGCGACGACGAAGCTCACGCACTGCAGCCCGATCAGCGGGGCGAACGCCAGGAACATCTGCACCGAGCGGATGTCGGAGTTGGCCCGGGAGATGAGCTGGCCCGACTGCACGCGGTCGTAGAACGAGAACGACAGGCGGGAGAGGTGCTCGTAGATGATGGCCCGGAGGTCGTACTCGAGGTCGTACGCGACGCGGTACAGGAGGCTCCGGTGGATGAAGGTGAACACGGCCCGGATGGCACCGATGACGACGAGGAACATCACGAAGTGCGAGACGGGCTGGGTTCGTTTGGCCAGCCCCTGGTCGATGGTGGCCATGACGACGCGAGGGACCGCGACCTGGGACAACAGACCGATGACGGATGCGGTCATGGCCAGCGCGAAGCGGCCCTTCCGGGCGCCGAGTAGCGGCAGCATGCGCCGGATCCACCGCTTCTCGACGTCGGGGTCGACGTTGGCCCGGGGCGGGTTCCCGATGGCGGCCACATGCAGCGGCTCGTAGGGCGTCGCCCCGTCGACGACCGGATCGATGCTCGCCAACATGGCGAGGTCCCGCTCCAGCGTGCTCGTCATGCGGCCGAACCGAGGGCCACGCCGCCGAGCGAAAGTTCGAAAGCCATATCATTAGCCTCTCTAACTTTCGGGGCGATTGCAAGCCCGTCTTGCGACTCAGGCCTTCTTGGCCCGACTGGGCGCCACCCGGGGCGGTTCGTTCGGCTGCTTCGGGTACACCGGCGGCCAGGGAGCGTCGTGCAGCCCGGCGGCCCGGTCGGCTTCATGCAGCGCCAGCAGCGGCTCGAGCGACTGGCGGTCGTCGTGCATGCGCGCGCCACGGGTCGCCCGGCCTCGAGCCGGGCCGGGACGATGGCGATGGTGAGGTCGTCGGGGTGGATCGTCGTCGAGCTCCTCCCACGTGAACGGCGTCGACACCTGGGCGCCGGCCCGGGCGCGCACCGACCACGCGCCGAACACCGTCTTGTGCGGGGCGTTCTGGTTGAAGTCGACGAACACCCGGTCGCCCCGCTCCTCCTTCCACCACGCCGCCGTGATCGAGGTCCGGGTGGCGGCGCTCGAGCTCGCGGGCCACGGCGACCGCCGCCGACCGCACCTCGTAGGAGTCCCAGCGGGGCTCGAGCCGGACGTAGACGTGCAGGCCGCGGTTGCCCGTGGTCTTGGCGTAACCCCGGAGGCCGAGCTCGTCGAGCAGCGCCTTGACCCGGTGCGCCGGCCTCGCGGACGTGGGCGAAGTCGACGCCCCGGCTGCGGATCGAGGTCGATGCGCAGCTCGTCGGCGTGGTCGGGATCGGCGGCCATGTACGGCCACGGGTGGAACCCCAGGCAGCCGAGGTTCACGGCCCAGACGCACGTGCGCGAGTCGGCCACGCACGAGGGCGTCGGACGTGGTGCCGTTCGGCGTCGCCACCACCGTCGTCTCCAGCCACTCCGGCGCGCTCTTCGGCACCCGCTTCTGGAAGAACGACTGCCCCCGGCGCCGTCGGGGAAGCGCTGGAGCATCGTCGGCCGCCCACCCATCGCCGCGCAGGATCGGCTCCTCCACCGCTGAGGTAGTAGCTGGACGAGGTCGAGCTTCGTCTCGCCCCGCTCGGCGAAGAAGACCTTGTTGGGGTTCGAGACGGTGACCTCGCGGCCCGAAGCCTCGACGACGACGTCCTCCCCCCCGTCGGTATCGGCGACGGCCATGGCGGCACCGTAGGCTCCGGTGCGTGCAGTGGCGCAGCACCCTCAACTACTTCGGTGGCACCAGTCGCGAGGTCGACATCACGGACGGTCGCGCCGCCGACCTCCCGGGCTGGGAGGAGTGCGGCTTCGAGCTCGTGGCCCATCCTTCGGCGGTGGCGGACTGGACCGACGACGCGCAGCTCGAGGCGATCCACTACGCCGAGTTGGCCGCGCTGGCCGAGCGTTTGACCGGGTGCGACCGGGCGCTCGTGACCAGCCACATCCGGCGGAGCCCGGAGCAGGCGGCCCGGCATCACGATCTGGCCCCCATCACCCTCGTCCACTCTGACTTCGCCGACAGCTACGACACGATCGTCCGCTCGCGCGACGAGGCCGCGGCCGTCGCGCAGCGGCTCGTCGTGCTGCAGTTCTGGCGCAACATCGGTCCGACGAAGATGGACCTGCCGCTCGCCTTCTGCGATGCCCGCACGGTGCCGCGAGAAGACATCCGAGCGTTCCCGGTGACGAACTACGCCGGCGGCGGCATCGACTTCGAGGCGCTGGGGATCGTGGCGCCGGCCGAGCCGCGCCGGCACGCCTGGTACGCGTTCGACCGGCTTCAGGCCGACGAGGTTGTCGCCTTCCGCACGTTCGACACCGACCGCGTCGCAGACCGGGACGGGGGGCCGTACTGGACCCCCCACTCCGCCTTTCGCGATCCGGAGGTCGCCCTCGGCCAGCCCAGCCGGGCCAGCATCGAGGTCCGGGCCAGCTGCCTCTGGAGCTGAGTCGTCCTGCGCCGGCACGGCGTGGAGGAAGACGCCCTCAGCATCCTCACCACCTGCGGCACCGCCCTCGACATCACCCTGGCCCGGCTGCCCCTCGGGGCATTCCTCGCGGCCGAAGCCGAGGCCCGCGGGCGCCGACGGTCGTACGACCGATCCCGGTTGGAGGGTCCCTGGCACGCACGTGGGAAAGTGGTGGCCGTGCCCGCCGATTCGCCGGCCGCCGTAGCCATGGTGCCCGTGAAGCCGCTCCTCCGAGGGTGGCTCCACTTCGTCTGCTTCTTCCTTGCCCTGCCGGTCGGCGGTTGGCTCGTGGCCACCGCCGTCACCACCGAGGGCCGCATCGGTGCCGTCGTTTACAGCCTCGGCCTGGCTGCGCTCTTCGGCGTGAGTGGCCTCTATCACCGCGGCCGGTGGAGCCCGACGTGGCGGCGCCGGATGAGCCGCCTCGACCACTCGACCATCTTCGTGATGATCGCCGGCAGCTACACCCCGATCTGCCTCGTCGTGGTGCGCGGCACGACCTCGATGGTCCTCCTCGCCGCCGTGTGGACCGGCGCAACCCTCGGTGCCGTGCTGGCGTGGCGCAGTGACCGGGCGAGCGCAGTGATCTCCCACGCCCTCTACATCGTGCTGGGGTGGCTGGTGATCCTGGCCGGGCCGCAGCTGATCCGCGTCCTGACGACGCGCGACCTCCGTTTGCTGGTGGCCGGAGGTGCCCTGTTCACCATCGGCGCGATCTCCCTCGGCCGGCGCTGGCCCGACCCGTTCCCCGCGTGCTCGGGTACCAAGAGGTATGGCACCTCCTTGTCGTCGCCGCCGTCGCCTGCCACCTCATCGCCATCAGCTCACTGCTTCGCAGTGGTGCGGCGTGAGGCTCGAGGAGGACCGGAACGCACTGGCGCGGCGGTGGAACACCGAGGTGGCGGAGTCGACTGGGCGGCTCGTAGCCGCCGACGTCAGCGGCCGCGACGCGAGTATCCGAAGCCGCCGAAGAGCAACAGGACGATGACGACGATCAACAGGATGGTGAGCATGGAACTGTCGTGCCCACCCGACGGCCCCTCGAACCTCGGTCACGGCGAATCGACCACCCGACGCGGCCGTGGTCCGAGGCCGACGACTACCTCGAGCCCTCGTAGAACTCGCCGGTGACCATGAACGCGACCCGCTCGCCGAAGTTGACCGCGTGGTCGGCGATGCGCTCGAAGTAGCGGCCGACCAGAGCGAGCTGGACGGCCCGTTGCAGGATGTCCTCGTCCTGCACCTCGGACGCGAAGATCGTCCGGAACAGGTCCTTCTGCAGGTCGTCCATGACGTCGTCCATGTCGACGAGCGCGGCGGCCCGCGCCGGGTCGCGCTCGGCGAACGCCTCGACCGCGATGCGCAGCTGCGCGACGGCCTGCTCGCGCATGCGCTGGATGAGCCCGCGCATCTTGGGGTCGAGGTGGTACGGATACAGGCGGCGGGCGGCCTTGGCGACGTTCACCATGAGGTCGCCGACCCGCTCGAGCTCGTGGATCACCCGGATGATCGTGACCAGCGTGCGCAGGTCGCCGGCCATCGGCTGCTGGCGGGCCAGCAGGAGGTAGGTCCGGCTGCTCGATGGAGTGCATGAGGTCGTCGAGCACCCGGTCGGCGGCGATCACGCCCTCGGCCGCGCCGAGGTCGCCGTCGAGGAACGCGTCGGTGCCGGCCTGGATCGCCTCGGACGCCAGCGCGCCGAGGCGGACGACGTCGTCGCCGATCTCGTCGAGCTCGTCGTGGAACGCCTTGCGGGTCTCGGTCATCGCGGCTCCTGTCGCATGTCAGCTGCCCTCGTTCTCGAAGCGGTAGCCGACGCCCCGGATGCGTCGAGATCAGCGTCGGGTGCGGCCGGGTCGGGCTCGACCTTCGCCCGGAGGCCGCTGCACGTGCACGTCGAGGGTCTTGGTGTCGCCGACGAAGTCGAAGCCCCAGACCTCGGTCCATCAGGGTGCTCGCGGGTCAGCACCCGGCCGGCGTTGGTCATCAGCATCTCCAGCAGCTCGAACTCCTTGCAGCGGGAGCTGGACCTCCTCGCCGCGCACCGTCACCTCGTGGCGGGCGACGTCCAGGCGGACGTCGCCGACGACGATCACATCGCTCGGCTCTCCGCCTCGGACGGCCGGGCGTCGCCGGCCCGGCGGAGCACGGCGCGCATCCGAGCGACCAGCTCCCGCAGGCGAGTACGGCTTGGTGACGTAGTCGTCGGCACCGACCTCGAGGCCGACCACGTTGTCGATCTCGGCGTCCTTGGCCGTCACCATGATGACGGCGGACTGTCGAGCGGGACCGGATCTGGCGGCACACGTCGATGCCGGAGAGGCCCGGCAGCATGAGGTCGAGCAGCACCAGGTCCGGGCGGCGCCGCGTCGAACATCCGGACAGCGCCTCGCGGGCCGTCCGGGCGACGTGCACCGTGAAGCCCTCGCGCGTCGAGCCCGACTCGCAGCGCGTCGGCGTACGACTCCTCGTCCTCGACGACGAGGACCGACGATCCGGCTCGCTCATGCCTCGGGCGCCTCTCGCAACGGGAGCGTCAACGTGAACGTCGAGCCCTCATCCTTCGCGCGGAACGCGACGTCCACCGTCGCCGCCGTGGTTGTCGGCGACGTGGCGCACGATGGCCAGGCCGAGCCCGGTGCCGCCGGTGCCGCGGCTGCGCGCCGCGGTCGACCCGGTAGAACCGCTCGAAGACCCGGTCGAGATCCTTGGCCGGGATGCCGATGCCGTCGTCCCGGATGATCACCGCGGCGGTCGTCGGCCCCCCGGTCCACGCCGACCTCGACCACCGCCGCCGGCGTCGGTGTACTTCACCGCGTTGTCGAGCAGGTTGGACACCGCCGAGAGCAACTGCGGGCGGGACGCCCGTGACGAGCACCGGCGCCGTCTCGGCCGGCGCCCGGTGGACCCGGACCCGGCGCTGGTCCGCCTGCGCCGCGACGCGCTCCGAGCGCCACGGTCACGACCTCGACCAGGTCGACGACTCCGCCAGCGGCGTCGGAGTCGGCCTCGACGCGGCTGAAGTCGAGCAGGCTCGTCGATCAGCCGCTTGGCCCGTTGCCACCTCGCTCTGGATGTGGCCCGCGAGGCGGCGCGACCACCGTCGGGTCGGTCTCGTCGGCCAGCGTCTCGGTCAGCACGCCCGATGGCACCGACCGGCGTGCGCAGCTCGTGGCTGACGTTGGCCACGAAGTCGCGCTTCACGGCGTCCAGGCGGCGTGCGCTCGGACGGTCCTCGACGAGGACGGCGACCACGCCGCCCGCCGCAGCGGCAGCGCGCGTCAGGCGAGTGACCGCGGCGTCGGGCCGTGCGAGGTCGAGCATGTCCTGCTGACCCGCTCGCCCGCGCGGGCGTGGCCGAGCAGCCGCCGGACCGCGCCGCGGGCAGCGCGTCGGCCTGGTAGTCGCCGACGAGCGCCTCGGCCGCCGTTGCGGGCGCACCACCTCGCGCCCGTCGAGGTCCTCCACGACGACGCCCATCGGCACGCGTCGAAGGCGTCGACGACGACGCCGAGGGCCGCGTCGGCCTCGGTCCCGCTCCGTCGGAACCGGCCTGCCGCTGCGGCGACCCGGGCTGCGGCTCGCCGCCTCATCCGAACCGCCCGGTGATGTACGCCTCGGTGCGCTCGTCGTCGGGCTTGGTGAAGATCTTCGAGGTCTCGCCGACCTCGATCAGCCGGCCCGGCTCGCCCTGCGTCGTCGACGGTGAAGAACGCGGTGACGTCGCTCACCCGGGCCGCCTGCTGCATGTTGTGGGTGACGATCGACGATCGTGTACGCGTCCTTGAGCTCCGCGATCAGGTCCTCGATGGTCAGCGTCGAGATCGGGTCGAGCGCCGAGCACGGCTCGTCCATCAGCAGCACCTCCGGCTCGACGGCGATGGCCCGGGCGATGCAGAGCCGCTGCTGCTGACCGCCGGAGAGGCCGGCGCCCGGGCTTGTCGAGCCGGTCCTTGACCTCGCTCCCACAGGCCGGCCAGCCGCAGCGAGCGCTCGACGGCGTCGTCGAGCTCGGCGCTTGCCGCGCACCCCGTTGAGCCGGAGGCCGGCGGCGACGTTGTCGCGGATCGACATCGTCGGGAACGGGTTGGGCCGCTGGAACACCATGCCGATCGTGCGCCGCACCTGCGGTGGCGCTGACGTCGGGCGCGTAGATGTCCTCGCCGTCGAAGAGGATCCGACCCTCCATGCGGGCGCCGGGCACGACCTCGTGCATGCGGTTGAGGGTGCGGATGAAGGTCGACTTGCCCGCAGCCCGACGGCCCGATGAGCGCCGTCACCTGCTTCGGCTCGATGGTCAGAGCGTGACGTCGGCGATCGCCTTGAGGCGCGCCGAACCAGGCGCTGACGCCGGTCGGCCTCGATGCGCTTGGCCATCGACTGTCACGACCACCTCGAGTCGGCTGCGGCGCGTCAGCGCCCGGGCGCGCCAGCGTCAGCACGAGGACCAGCACGATCAGGGTCAGCGCGCCGGCCCAGGCCCGGTCGACGGCGACGTCGAACGCCGAGCCGGCCTGGTAGAACACGAACAGCGGCAGGCCCGACTGCGGGCCCTCGAACGGCGACGTGCGGATGGCGTCGAAGCCGAAGGCGGTGAGCAGCAGCGGCGCCGTCTCGCCGGTGACCCGGGCGACCGCCAGCATCACGCCGGTGGTGATGCCGCTCGCCGCGGTGGGCAGCACGACCGAGAGGACGGTGCGCCAGCGCGGGATCCCCAGGGCGTAGCTGGCCTCGCGCAGGTCGCGCGGCACCAGCTTGAGCATCTCCTCGGTCGAGCGCACGACGACCGGCAGCATCAGCACCGCCAGGGCGAGCCCGGCGGCCAGCCCGGAGAAGCCCTGGCCGAGGCGCGAGCGACCCAGAACGCGAAGACGAACAGGCCGGCGACGATCGACGGGATGCCGGTCATGACGTCGACGAAGAACCGCACCGGCGCGGCCAGCCGGCCGCGGCCGTACTCGACGAGGTAGATCGCGACGAGCAAGCCCGAGGGGGACCGCGATCAGGCGGCGATGGCCGACCTGCTCCAGCGTGCCGAGGATGGCGTGGTAGGCGCCGCCGGCGGCGTCGAGCGGGCCGACGCCCTTCATCGAGTGGGTGAGGAAGTCGCAGTCGAAGCGCGCCCAGCGCCGCGGCCGACGGTGTAGGCGAGCACCGCGACCAGCGGGACGAGCGCGACGAGCGACGGCGAGACCGCAGCGGCCCCGCGTGCCGAGGAGATCGGTGGCGCGGCGCCGGCCGGCGTGCGGCCGACGGCGCTCGCGAGCGAGCGAGGCGGTCATGCGCGCCCCTCGGCCGCGATGGCGGAGCGGTAGACGACGCCGCGCGCGATGACGTTGACGGCCAGGGTGATGACGAACAGCACCAGCCCGGAGGCGATCAGCGCCTGCCGGCCGGCGCTCGCCGGCCTCGCCGAACTTCGTGGCGATGTTGGCGGCGATGGTGTTGCCGCCCGGCTCGAGGATGTGCAGGTTGACGTGTGAACGTCGCCGCCAGCACCAGGGCCACGGCGATGGTCTCGCCCAGCGCCCGACCGAGGCCGAGCATCGACGGCGCCGACCAGGCCGCCGCGGCTGTACGGCAGCACGGCCAGCCGGATCATCTCCCAGCGGGTCGCGCCGAGCGCCAGCGCCGCCTCGCGGTCGGCCGCGGCACCTGGCGCGAAGATCTCGCGGGCCAGCGCGGCGATGATCGGCAGGATCATGATGGCGAGCACGACCGAGGCGGCGAAGATCGAGCGGCCGTAGGTGCCGATGCGGCTGTGGAAGAGCGGGATGAAGCCGAGCGCCCGGTCGAGGCCGCGCCACCGGCACGAGCGCGCGGCACCAGGAAGAACACGCCCCACAGGCCGTAGACCACGCTGGGCACGGCGGCGAGCAGGTCGAGCAGGTGGCCACGATCCGGCCGAGGCGCGGCGGGCGCATCTCGGCGAGGAACAGCGCCGCGCCGAGCGGCGACGGGCATGGCGATGACCAGCGCCACGAGGCTGGACACGATCGTGCCGAAGGCCAGCGCGGCGATGCCGAAGACTGGCGGGGGTCGCGTCGGGGAACCACGTCCGCTCGGTGAAGAACGCCGAACCCGGCCGGCACGGAAGCGCGGGCCGGCCTCGGACGACCAGGAACGCGGCGATGGCGAGCGAGCAGCAGAGCACGAACGCAGCGCCGCCGCCGGTGACGCCGCCGGAAGACCAGCGGTCACCTCGGTCGACTGCCGGGTGCGGCCGGCGCGCGCGCCGCGCACGGCGACGGTCGGTGTCAGGCGGTCGACGGTCCAGGCCGTCGTCCGACGGCCGACCGCGCCGCCTGCGGTCGTCCGGCTGCCAGCCGCCGATCCTCGCCGCCGGCCGTCGGGCCTTGGCCGGTCAGCGACTGCGCGGGCAGCGGGGCGTACTGCAGGCCCGCGGCCGAGTTCTGACCGTCGCCGAGGGCGTAGGTCACGAAGCTCCGGAGCAGCTTCGCCTTCGCCGCATCGGCGGGCTTCGCCGGCGACGATGACGTAGCGTCATGGTGGAGATCGGGTAGGCCTCGGCTGCTCTCGGGGCGTAGTTCACGTCGATGTTGAGGTCTGGCGGGCACCGTCGCCTCGGCGAGAGCGGCGTCGACACCGTCGGGGCCGTCGGGGCCGACGAAGGCGCCGCAGGCGTTCTTGATCTTGGCGATCGCGGAGCCCGCCGCCTTTGGCGAAGGACAGCTCGGCGTAGCCGATGGCTCCTTCGGCCTGCTTCACCGCCGCGGTGACACCGTCGGAGCCCTTGGCGCCCTGGCCGGCCGGCCACGGCGACGTCCTTGCCGACGCCCGAACGTCCACGCCGACGGGGCGGCGGCGTCGAGGTAGGCGGTGAAGGCCGCCGTCGTGCCCGAGCCGTCGGAGCGGTGGACGACCTGGATCGCGGCGGCGCGGCAGCGACGCCCCGGGTTGTCGGCCTTGACGGCCGGGTCGTCCCACTTCTTGATCGTGCCGGCGAAGATCCCGGCGAGGGTCTCGGGCGAGAGCTGCAGGTCCTGTCGACGCCCGTCGAGCTTGTACTCCACGGCGATCGCGCCGGCCGTCCACGGGATCTGCAGGACCGCGCCGTACTTGGCCTCGGCCGCCGTCAGCTCCTCCGGCTTCAGGGGCACGTCGGAGCCGGCGAAGTCGACGGTGCCGGCGGTGAACTGCTGGATGCCGGCGCCGGAGCCGACGCCCTGGTAGTTGACGGTGCGCGCCGGGGCAGGCGGCCGGCGTAGTCCTTGATCCACTGCTGGGTGATGGTCTGCACGAAGGTCGAGCCGGCGCCCGAGATGCTGCCCGTGGCGCAGTCGATCCCCTTGCCGCCCGACGCCGTCGTGGTGGCCGACGAGGCGTCGGTCGAGCCCGAAGAGTTGTCATCGGAGCCGCACGCCCCGGCGAGCAGTGCGAGCGCGAGCAGCGGCGCCACCAAAGTCCGGGGGCGAAACGTCGTCGAGGTTGGGTTCACGGACCGCACGGTACGAGGCCGAGGTAGCGCCGCGGCGGCCACCAACCGAACGGAAGGTGAACACTTGGCCAACGTCGGGCACCCCGCGGTGAAAGTGCGCCCCATGCTCCTGCTGATCCTGCTCATCGTGCTCGTGGTGCTGGCGTTCGGCGGCGGCCTGGGCTACGGCGGAGGCGCCTACCGAGGACCGGGCATCGGGCTCGGCACGCTCCTGCTCATCATCCTCCTGGTGCTCCTGCTCACCGGTCGCCTCACCTAAGCGTCAGCAGCACGCCGGCACCGTCTCGCCCCGGTGGGGGACGTCGGAGTCGGCCAGCACGACGTAGATCTCCCAGGGCGCGGCGTCCGGATCGTTCACCCACACCTTCTCCTGGACCGCATAGCAACACGCACCGGACTCGGCGGCCGTGGCGAGCCCATCGCCCGTCAGCCGGGCCTGCGTGGCGTTGACCGCGTCGACCGTCGCGACTTCGACGCCGAGGTGGTTCAACGTGCCGGCAGATCCGGGGTTCTCGATGAGGACGAGCTTCAGGGCCGGATCCTCGACGGCGAAGTTTGCGTACCCGGGCCGACGCTTGGCCGGTTCGATCCCGAAGAGCTTGGTGTAGAAGGCGACGGCCT
>CAVSUD010000019.1:0-146364 GCA_963731055.1 uncultured Actinomycetes bacterium
AACGGCGGCGGGCTCAGCTACACCCACCCCGGCATGTACGGGATGTTCCTCGTCGTCGAGGCCGTCCGCCAGCTCCGCGGCGAGTGCGGGCCCCGCCAGGTGCCCGACGCCAAACTGCCGTGGCCCACGGGTCCGGGATGGTGCTGTCGTGCATGTCCACGGCCGTCCTCGGCACGGAGGCGACCCTGTGAGCGACAGGCGAGCGGCGCCAGGCGCAGCCCCGGTTCCAACGCCAGCCGCCGGCCGGCGAGGCCAGCGAGGCCTTCTGGGAGGCCACGAAGGAGCAAGCGCTGTCCTGGTGCAGCGGTGCGACTGCCTGCGAGCGGCCGCGATCTTCTTCCCGCGCGAGGTCTGCCCGCAGTGCCTCGCCTCGGACTCGCTGTGCATGGCGGGAATCCGACGGTGCCGGCGCCATCTACGCCGCCACCGTGCAGGAGAAGCCGGCTCGAACCCGCCGATGGCCGGGCGGGTCGCCCTACGTCGTCGCCCTCGTCGAGCTGGCCGACGGGATCCGCCTCATGTCGAACGTCATCAGCTGCGAGCCCTACGACGCCACCGTCGGCTCGCCCGTCCGCCTCACGTGGGAGCCGCTCAGCGATGGGCGCCACCTGCCGCAGTTCGAACTCGCCGGCCCGCCGGCCCGAGGCAACACAACGAAGGAGCCGTAACCCCATGCCGATGGAGATCGACCTCGGACCCGAGGCCGCAGCGTTCCGCGACGAGGTGCGGCCGTGGCTCGAGGCCAACCAGCCCGAGCGAGCTCGTCGGCGTCGACGCCGAGCGGGCCAGCTTCGGCGACGAGCCGGGCGTGCAAGGACGTGGACGGACAAGCTCCACGAGGCCGGCTTCCTGTGCGTCTCGTGGCCGAAGGAGTTCGGCGGCCGGGGCCTGACCGGCATCGAGGTGGCGGTGATGAACGAGGAGTTCGCCCGCGCCGGCGTCCCCGGGTCACCCGCGGCATGGGCGAGTGGCTGGTCGGCCCGTCGATCATCGTGTGGGGCACCGACGAGCAGAAGGCCCACTTCCTGCCGCGGATCATCGACGGCACCGACCGCTACTGCCAGGGCTTCTCCGAGCCCGACGCCGGCTCCGACCTCGCCGGCGCTCAAGACCCGGGGCGTCGTCGACGGCGACGAGGTCGTGATCACCGGCCAGAAGGTGTGGACCTCCGGGGCGCAGCACGGCGAACATGATGTTCTGCCTCGTGCCGCACCGATCCCGATGCGCCCAAGCACAAGGGCATCTCCTACGTGCTCACCCCGATGCAGCGGCGACGACGGGTCGAACAACGGCTTCGAGCTGCGCCCCATCCGCCAGCCCACCGGCAGCGCGCACTTCACCGAGACGTTCATCACCGAGGCCCGGGCGCCGCTGTTCAACGTCATCGGCGGGCTGCAACAACGGCTGGCGGGTCACGATGACCACGCTCGGCAACGAGCGGGGCGGCAACGCCACCACCCAGCACGTGCAGTACACCAAGCAGTTCTGGGACGTCGTCGAGCGTGGCGCAAGAAGTACGGCAAGACGACCGACCCGATCGTGCGCCAGCAGCTGGCGTGGGCCTTCACCCACTGCGAGATCATGCGCATCCGACGGCCTGCAGATCCTGTCCGAGGTCGTGGCCAGGAAGGAGCCGGGGCCCGGCGGCGTCGATCAACAAGATGTTCTGGTCGGAGTACGCCCAGCGCTTCGGCGAGATCATCATGAACATCCGCGGCGCCGACTCGATGGTGATCCGAGCCCCGAGGCGACGGCGCCGACGAGCTACGAGCCCGACAAGTGGCAGCGAACTTCCTCTCCACCCGCTCGGGCACCATCTGGGGCGGCACCGCCCAGGTGCAGCGCAACATCGTCGGCGAGCGGGTGCTCGGCCTGCCCAAGGAGCCCGACACCGAGCGCGGCCAAGAAGGCCAAGGCCGAGCAGGACGGCCGCCGAGGCGACATCGGCATGACCGACGACCGCGACCACGACCGGCGTCGGACCGCCGAGGACGCTCGCCGGTCAGGGCATGACCCTGGCCTGGTGGGCCGAGCAGCGGCCCGACACGCCGGCGATCATCGCCCCGACCGGCGACCGCACCTTCGCCGAGCTCAACGCCAACGCCAACCGGCTCGTCCGGGCGCTGCGCGCGCCGGGGCCTCGGCGCGGCGACGCCGTCGCGCTGCATGTGCGCAACCGGGCCGAGTTCGTCGAGACGTGCGGCCGCGTGCCTGCGGGCCGGCTTCCGGCTCACGACGGTCAACTGGCACCTCACCGGCGACGAGGCCGGCTACATCGTCGACGACTGCGAGGCCAAGGCGCTCGTCGCCGACGCCGCGCTCGGCCGACGGCGCCAAGGGCGCCGCCGGCCGTCGGCGCCGAACTGCGACGGTCCTGCTCGCCGTCGGCGGCGACATCGACGGGCTTCGAGCGCTACGACGCGGCCGTCGCGGCCGAGGACGGCGCCGACATCGACGACCCGACGCCGGGCCGCACGATGCTCTACACGTCGGGCACGACCGGGCGGCCCAAGGGCGTCTACCGCCCGCCGGCGCGGCGGCGGCGGCGCCGGCGGTCGATCAACATCTACGGCTACCACGAGGGCGAGCGGCGACGTCCACCTCTGCACCGGGCCGCTGTACCACGCCGCCCCGCTGGCCTTCTCGCTGGCCGCGCCGCTCGCCTTCGGCGTCGGCGTCGTGCTCATGGAGCAGTGGGACGCCGAGGAGGCGCTGCGGCTGATCGAGCGAGCACAGCGTCACCCACACCCACATGGTCCCGACGATGTTCCACCGCCTGCTCTCGCTGCCGCGAGGACGTGCGGGCCAGGTACGACACCGCGTCGCTGCGCTACGTCCTCCACGGCGCGGCGCCGTGCCCGGTGCCGGTGAAGCAGGCGCTGATCGACTGGCTGGGGCCGGTCGTGGTCGAGTACTACGCGGCCACCGAGGGCGTCGGGCTCGTTCGTCGACTCGGCCACGTGGCTGACGCAAGCCCGGCACCGTCGGGCAAGCCGATCGCCGAGGGCCAGGTGATGATCGGCGACGAGGACGGCCACCGAGCTGCCCGCCGGCGAGGTCGGGCTCGTGTACATCAAGGCGCCCGGCCGGCGCCCGCTTCGAGTACTTCAAGGACGCGGACAAGACGACGGGCACGTTCCGGGGCGACTACTTCACCCTCGGCGACGTCGGCTACATGGACGAGCGACGGCTTCCTGTTCCTCACCGACCGCACCGCCAACCTCATCATCTCCGGCGGCGTGAACATCTACCCGGCCGAGGTCGACGCCGTGCTGCTCGAGCACCCGGCCGTCGGCGACGCCGCCACCATCGGCGTCCCGAACGAGGAGTGGGGCGAGGAGGTGAAGGCGGTCGTCGAGCTGCAGCCCGGCATCGAGCCGAGCGACGAGCTGGCCAGGCGAGCTGCATCGCGTTCTGCCGCGGCGAACCTCGCCGCACTTCAAGTGCCCGCGGAGCCGTCGACTTCATCGACGACCTGCCCCGCCAGGACAACGGCAAGATCTACAAGCGTCTGCTGCGCGATCGCTACCGCGAGGCCGCAGCTTCAACTGAAGGAGACAAGTAATGGGAATCGTCGACGGCAAGGTCGTCATCGTCACCGGCGCAGGGCGCGGCATCGGCCGCGGTCACGCCATCGAGTTCGCCCGCCAGGGCGCCAAGGTCGTCGTCAACGACCTCGGCGGCGCCGTCGAGGGCTCCGGCTCCGACGAGACGCCGGCCCAGGAGGTCGTGTCCGAGATCAAGGCCATGGGCGGCGAGGCCGTCGCCAACGCCGACAACGTCGCCGACTGGGAGGGCGCGCAGCGCCTCATCAACTCCGCCGTCGAGACCTTCGGCGGCCTCGACGTGCTGGTCAACAACGCCGGCATCCTCCGTGACCGCATGCTCGTCAACATGACCGAGGAGGAGTGGGACGCCGTCATCAACGTGCACCTCAAGGGCACGTTCGCTCCCACCCGCTGGGCCGCCACCTACTGGCGCGAGAAGGTCAAGGCCGGCGAGACCGTCGACGCCCGCATCATCAACACGTCCTCGACGTCGGGCATCTTCGGCAACCCGGGTCAGACGAACTACGGCGCGGCCAAGGCCGGCATCGCGTCGTTCACGATCATCGCCGCCCGCGAGCTCGGTCGCTACGGCATCACGGTCAACGCCATCGCCCCCGCCGCGCTCACCCGCATGACGGAGAACCTCGGTGGCATGGCCGCACGCGCCGCCGACCTCAAGGCCGACGAGTTCAACCGCATGTCGGCCGACAACATCGCCCCGGTCGTCGTGTGGCTGGCGTCGGACCAGTCGAAGGAGATCACCGGTCGCACGTTCCTCGTCTCCGGTGGCCGCGTCGCCGTCGCCGAGGGCTGGAACCCCGGCCCCTCGCAGGACAAGGGCGACCGCTGGGACCCGGCCGAGCTCGGCGACGTGATCCCGAAGCTGGTGGCCCAGGCCGCGCCCATCCCGGGCATGCAGTAGAGGATCGGCAGACATGCCCCTCAACCCTGACGCCAAGCTCCCGAGCGAGTGGAGCGACTGGAACGAGCGCTCGTGGAACTCGAAGGACTCGCTGCTCTACGCCCTCGGCGTCGGCGCCGGCGCGACCGATCCCACGGGATTCGAGCTCGAGTTCACCACCGAGAACTCACGTGACGTGACCCAACGGGCCCTGCCGACGATGGCCGTCGTCCTCGGCGGTGCCGGTGGTGGCATGCGCGACATCGGCACGTTCAACCCGGCCTTCCTGGTCGACGGTGGTCGCACGATCACCTGGCACAAGGAGCTCCCCGTCGAGGGGAGGATCAAGAGCCGGGGTCGCACCCTCGGGATCTACGAGAAGGGCAAGAACGCCATCGTCCGGAGCGAGTCCGAGACGGTCGACGCGGCCACCGACGAGCCGTTGTTCAACATCAAGTCCCACATCATCCTGCGGGGCGAGGCCCCGTTCGGGGGCCAGGAGGACACGGTCGAGAAGATCGCCTATCCGGACACGCACGCCCGACGTGGAGATCACGTATCAGACCGCGGACCGATCAGGCGCTGCTCTACCGCCTCAACGGGGACCGCAACCCGCTCCACTCCGATCCGCAGCACGCCAAGATGGCCGGCTTCCCGAAGCCGATCCTCCACGGCCTGGGCACCCTCGGGTTCACCGGTCGGGCGCTCCTGCACGGCCTGGCCGGCTCCGACCCCGCGAAGCTGAAGCTGATGAAGGGGCAGTTCTCCAAGCCCGTCATGCCCGGCGACGCTCTGACCGTGCAGATGTGGGTCGACGGGAACAAGGCCGTCTACCGCACCGTCACCCAGGACGGCGTCACCGTGATGGACCAGGGCGAGTGCGAGTTCACGTCCTGACATGAGCACCATCCCGATCGGGGCCGCGATCCGCTTCCAGGCCGAGCGCGACCCCGATCGGCCTGCCATCACCCAGATGCCGGTCGCAGCCACTCCGTCCTACGAGGAGCGCACCATCACCCGGGGCGAGCTCGAGAAGCGGACGAACCGACTCGCCCGGACGTACGAGCGGCTGGGGGTGAAGGAGGGCGACTTCGTCACCATCGGGCTGCCCAACGGCATCGACTTCTACGAGGCGGCGATCGCGGCGTGGAAGCTCGGGGCCACACCCCAGCCCGTGTCGTACCGTCTGCCCCAACGCGAGCGCGACGAGATCGTGGCCCTGGCCAACCCCGCCCTCGTCGTCACCGAGCCCATCCCCGCGGACGAGGACGCATCGGACGAACCGATCCTCCCCGACCGCACGGCCCCGTCCTACAAGGCGCCGACCTCGGGCGGGTCGACCGGGCGGCCGAAGTTGATCGTCTCCGGCCAGCCCGGGGTCACGGACCCCGAAGCGCCGGGTGGGTTCGGGATGGACCCCGACGGGGTGCAGCTCGTGCCTGGGCCGCTGTACCACAACGCCCCGTTCATGTTCTCGATGAGCGGCCTGTTCAAGGGCCAGCACCTGATCGTGTTGCCCCGCTTCGACGCGTCCGCCACCCTCGAGCTCATCGAGCGGTACTCGGCCACGTGGCTCCTGATGGTGCCCACGATGATGCTGCGCATCTGGCGCCTGCCCGAGGACGAGCGGACCTCGCGCGACCTGTCGTCGGTCAAGGGCATCCTCCACCTGGCCGCCCCCTGCCCGCCGTGGTTGAAGGAAGCCTGGATCGAGTGGCTGGGACCCGAGGTCATCTGGGAGCTCTACGCCGGCACCGAGGCGCAGGGGGTCACCGTGATCAGCGGCGCCGACTGGATGGCCCACAAGGGCACGGTCGGCAAGCCGGCCGACGGCACCATGAAGATCCTCGACCCCGAGACGCACGACGAGCTGCCGGCGGGGGAGATCGGCGAGGTGTGGATGCGGCCGCCCGCCGGCGCCAGGACCTACCAGTACATCGGGGCCGAGGCCCGGGCCGATGACGACGGGTGGGAGTCGCTCGGCGACATGGGCTCGATGGACGCCGAGGGCTACCTCTACCTCGCCGACCGGCGGACCGACCTGATCCTGGCCGGGGGGGCCAACATCTATCCGGCCGAGGTCGAGGCCGCCCTCGACGAGCACCCGGCCGTGCAGTCCTGCTGCGTCATCGGCCTCCCCGACGAAGACCTCGGGCAGCGGGTGCACGCCATCCTCGAGCTCGAGGGCGCGGCGACCGACGACGAGCTCAAGGTGTTCCTGAAGGACCGGTTGGCGCCCTACAAGATCCCGCGCAGCTTCGAGCGGGTCGAGGGCACCATCCGCGACGACGCCGGCAAGGTGCGCCGCTCGGCGCTCCGGGCCGAACGACTGCCGAACGAAGGGGCGACGACATGACGACGACCGTGGAGACCAAGGAAGGCACGCTGCAGGGCGTCGAGGACGAAGGCGTCACCGTCTTCCGGGGCGTGCCGTTCGCGCAGGCCCCGATCGGCGACCTCCGGTTCCGTCCGCCCCGTCCGGCCGAGCCGTGGAGCGGCGTCCGCGTCTGCGACACCTTCGGCTTCGTGGCTCCGCAGCCCCAGGGCCAGGCCATGGCCGGCCAGGCCACGCCCGAAGAGCAGTCGGAGGACTGCCTGCACCTCAACGTGTGGACGCCGGCGTGCGACGAGGCGGCCCGTCCGGTCATGGTCTGGATCCACGGGGGCGCCTTCGTCACCGGCTCCGGGTCGGGTGCCTTCTACCGGGGTCACCACCTGGCCGTCCGCGGCGACGTCGTCGTCGTGACGATCAACTATCGCCTCGGCGCCCTCGGGTTCCTGGCCCATCCCGACCTCCTCGACGAGGAGACGGGCTCCTCCGGCAACTGGGGCCTGCTCGACCAGGTGGCGGCCCTGCAGTGGGTGCAGGCCAACATCACCAGCTTCGGCGGTGACCCGACCAACGTCACGATCTTCGGGGAGTCGGCCGGCTCGATGAGCGTCAGCTGCCTGGTCGGTTCGCCCTCGGCCCAGGGCCTGTTCCGGCGGGCCATCGCCCAGAGCGGCGGTCCCAACGGCGTCCCCATGGAGACGGCGGTGACGACGGCGGAGCAGCTCTGCGGCCTCGCCGGCGTGCCCGACGTCGCCGCCCTCCGCGATCTCGACGTGGCCCGACTCCTGGCCGCCCAGGCATCGCTGCAGGCCGCGGCGGCCGAGAGTGGCGGCGGGATGGCGTTGGCCCCGACCATCGACGGCGGCCTCCTGCCCGAGCACCCCTTGACCGCCATCCGCAACGGCGTGGCCCAGGGCAAGGAGCTGTTGGTGGGCACCAACCTCCACGAGATGAAGCTCTGGACGGTGGGCAACCGCCGCCTCACGGGGGGCGACGAGGAGCTCATCCTCCGCCGGCTCGAAAAGACCGTGGGGGAGCACGCGGCCGACGCCCTCGAGGCGTACAAGGCGGCTCGTGCCGATCGCGGCGACGACCTGACCCCGATCGAGCTGTGGACCGCCGTCGAGAGTGATCGGGTCTTCCGGCTGCCGTCGCTGCGCATGTGCGAGGCGCAGGCGGCGGTCGGCGACGCCGTCTACGACTACCTCTTCACGTGGGAGTCACCAGCCATGGGCGGGCTGCTCGGCTCGTGTCATGCCCTCGAGATCCCCTTCGTCTTCGGCACCCTCACCACCCCGGGCGTCGAGCGATTCACCGGCGAAGGGCCGGAGGCGATCGCCCTGTCGGAGAAGATGCAGGACGCCTGGCTCGCCTTCGCCCGCACGGGCAACCCCTCCACCGGCGGCCTCGGCGACTGGCCGACCTACGACAGTCGCCGTCGCGCCACCATGGTGCTGGGCTCGGCGACGGCCGTCGAGGACGGGCCCTACGAACCGGAGCGGGCCTACTGGGAAGGGCGCGCCGCCGGCCGCTTCCCGGCTGACGACTAGCCGCCTCCCGCGACCGATGGCTGACCGCGACGAGCGCCACCGGGCGCGCGATCGAAGCCGAGCGCCGGCGGCGTCGCGGCTCGGGTCCGGCGGCGCGCCACGAGCGGGCCGTCCGGCGCCGCAACGTGGCCCTCGCCGGAACCGGGGTGCTCGCCCTCGCGGTCGCGGGCTGGGCGCTGTTCCTGCGCGAGGACGGCGGCGGTGCGAAGAAGCCGCCGGCGCTGGCCAAGCTGACCCGCGACGGCTCGGTCGTCGTGCCCGATGGACCCGACGTCGCCATCGCTTCGACGCCGGCGTCGTACCGGATCGTCTATCGGGTCGAGGACCGGGGCCCGAAAGGGGTGACGGCCCGCACCGACGTCGTGTCGGTGCGTCGGCCCTGGGAGAGCCTCCTCGAGAGCAAGGCGGGCGCACCGCCCGGGACGAAGCTGCTCTCGACCCAGTCGGCGGCCTTCGGCCAGAGGACGAACCACAACATCGGCCAGGACCCGGCGATCATCACCCTCGGCCCGGTGCTACCGGCCTCCGACCTCCGCTTGGAGGGGGTGCTCGAGGGCGCGATGGCCGCGGGCCGGGCGGAGCGCAGGGAGGTGCGGGAGGTGGCGGGCCGGCGGTGCCAGGTCGTCCGGACCGGCGACTACCTCGCGGCTGCGCAGCTGACGCCCCCGTCGGCTCAGCAATACGCCGACTCCTGCATCGACGGTTCCGGCCTGCTGCTCGAAGAGGTCCTGGTCGGGAACGGCGAGCCCATCGCCCGCCGGGTCGCCGTGTCGGTGGAGGAAGGTGTGGACCTCGACGACGACCTGTTCCCGACGGGGACGTCGACCGTGCCGGCCAACAAGGGCGGCGGCACGATGCGGTTGCTCGAGGAGGGGACGACGCCGCCGGGGCCGTTCTTCGTGGCCGACGCCATCCCCGAGGGCTTCGTGGCCACCGGCCGGTACAGCGTGATCCCGCCGCAGGCCGAGAACTTCACCGGCGACCCGGAGCGTGAGTCGTTCCAGCGGGCGATGGTGTCCGACGTGTACGTGCGGGGCACCGACGTGCTCGTGCTCGAACAGGGCGCGACCCTGCGCGGTGCGGCCCCCTTCGAGGTCGATCCCACCAACCCGACCGTCGACCTCGGCCCGTTCGGTGTGGCGGAGATCCGGTTCTCGGGCCACGGAACCCAGGTGCGGGCCGCTCGCGAGGGCGGCCGGTTCGTGCAGGCCACCGGCACCCTCACCGCCGACGAGCTCGCCGCCGTGCTCCGCTCCCTGCGCGAAGTCCCCGGCGGCGAGCTGCGCTTCGCCGACTGACGGGGAGGAGCTACCCCCCGTAGAAGTGCTTGTGCTCGTAGTCGGGCGAGCGCTCGTTGTCCGGGAACTTGTCGAGGATCACCGGCGATCCGTTGGGGTCGAAGACCCGGGGATCCGACGTCGGCTGCGTGCCCGGGAGGTAGCGCTTGCCGCCGTCGACGTAGCGGTACATGCCAGGGGCGCGGTTGCCGACCTCGTCCTCGCCGACGGTGGTGCCGTCCCACCAGATCTCGGTCACGTCGTCGTAGGCCATGAGGTCGACGAGCTTCCACGGTTCCTTGTCCCAGATGCCGTGGCGACCCCACGAGATGGTCGGTCCGGTGACCGCGCCCTGGTTGGTGACCGGGTAGCTGAAGAGGCCCTGGGCGAAGGTCTCCGGCGTCAGCTTCGGACCGGCCATGTGGATTCCGGTGCCCAGGACGAAGAAGGGCGCGTACAGGACCCCGTAGGTGTTGGCGGCGGTCGGCGGCTTGCCGCCGTGCCACACGTGGATCCGGTACGCATCGGTCTCGGTCTCCGGGGCCCGGAGGCTGAGGAAGGAGACGCCGAAGGCGCGCGACCACTGGTCCTTGTTGTAGGTGCGGGCGAACAGCGAGGTGTCGGTGAGAGCCGAGCCGGTGATGATCCACTCGGGCTGCCACTGCTGGTTGGCCGCCTCCTGGGTGAACGTGGCCGGCGTGATCGGGTCACCGGCGAAGATCACGCTGGTCACGCCTTCGGCCTTCAGGCGGCTGATCAGCGATCTCGTCTGCTCCTGGGCCGCCGCCAGGTCCGAGGGGTAGGCGAGCGAGACCTTGAGCTTGGTGTTGTACCGACCGAGCTCCTTCTCGAAGAAGTCGGCGCCGATCTTGTAGAGCCCGTCCGGCGTGTTGTACCAGAGCAGCCCGAAGACCCGCTGTTCCTGGTTCATCGGGGTGGTGATGTCGCGGAGCCCGGCGTATTTCGCCTTGCGGCCGTTGAGCCGCTTGCCGACGTACTCGGCCCGCATGATGTAGCCCTGGGTCGACGACATGAGCGTCGTCCAACCGGCGTAGGGGAAGCGCTGCTCGTAGAACTCGTTGGGCAGCGAGGTCGTGCAGATGCAGATGATCTTGCGGGCCACGAGCTCGTCGACCATGGCGTTGTTGATGGCGTTGATGACCGCGAACGGCTTCTCACCGGCCACCGCGATGGCATCGGAGATGCCCGCCGCGTCGTCCTTGGCGTCGGCCTGGCCGGTGAAGATCTTCATCTCGATCTGGCGGCCGGACAGGTTGTAGTGCTTGTTGAGGTAGTCGTTGTAGACCTTGATCGTGGCGTCGACGTCGGGGGCCTCGTCGGAGGCGCCCGCCGCCGTGAGCGCCGCCGAGACCGCCGGGTCGGCCTTGCCTCGGTACCAGACGAGCTTGATCTTGTCGGCGCTGACCCCGGGGGCGGTGGCGCCGCCGTTCTGGCCGGCGGGCACGATCGGCTTGCACGTCGGGGCTGCTCGGCTGATCGTGCGGATGCGCCCGGTGGCCGGGTCGCAGTCGGGCCCGTTGGCGCCCTGGGCGACGGCCACGCTGTTGATGTTGCCGCCTCCCGAGGCGGCGGGGGCCCCGGCGGTCGGCGCCGCGGCCGCCGTGCCGGCCTTGGGTGCGACAGCCTTCGAGGGGCCGGCCACCGGGGCCGCCGCAGTGCCGCCGGCCGCGGGCGCGGCCGGATCCGTTCCGGCCTCGACGGTCGTGTCCGCGGTCGCCACCTCGTCGGTCGGAGCGGCGTCGGTGGGCGTGACGATCCCGGAGCCGGTGCCGGCGAGCTTGTCGGCACTCAGCGATTGCTCGTTGTTCGGCGAGCCGGGCAAGAAGGCGACCACGAGCACGATCGCCGCCACGACGGCGACGAAGGGGCGGTAGCGGGCGAAGCCTCGGGCCACGTCGGCCAGTGTCAGGTCTTTCCAGTTCCCCATGGGTGCTGCTACCTCCTGGTCGAGGACGCCGAAGGGGCGTCGCCGGTGCTGCTGTCAATGCTGTGGTCGGTGGAGCGGGCCTGCGCGCGGGCCGTACGGCGGGCGCGGCGGGCCTCGGTCGGATCGATGGACGCCTCGGGCGCCCTCGAGCCGGAGCGGGCGATCACGGTCTCGTCGGTGCCGAGGTAGGAGGCGACCACCTTCGGGTGGTTGATGACCTCCTGCGGGGTGCCGACCGTGACGACCGTACCGAGATCGAGCGCCACCATGCGGTCCGAGATCCCGGTGATCAAGGGCATGTCGTGCTCGATCACCAGCAGGCTCGCCCCGGTCGATTCCCGGATGTCGAGCAGCAGCGGTCCGAGCGCCTCGGTCTCGCGCTGGGCGATGCCCGAGGACGGCTCGTCGAACATGATGACCTTCGGCTCGTGGGCCAGGATGCAGGCCAGGTCCACGATGCGGCGGCTACCCGTCGACAGCTCGGAGACGAACTTGTCGGCGAACGCATGGATGCCCATGATCTCGACGAGCTCGTCGACCCGGTCGGACACGGCCTGCTCGGAGGAGGTGACGACCGGAAGGTTGAGGGCGGCGGCGATCGGATCGCGCACCTCGATCTGCCGCTCGAGGGCGACGGCGATGGCATCCCTCACGGTCAGGGCGGGGAAGAGGCGAGCGTCCTGGAAGGACCGGCCGAGGCCCCGACGGGCTCGGGCATCGGGACTCAGGGCGGTGACGTCCTCGCCCAGGAGGTGGATCTCGCCGGCGTCGGCCGGCAGGAAGCCCGAGAGCAGGTCGAACAACGTGGTCTTGCCCGCCCCGTTCGGACCGATGAACCCGAGGATCTCGCCGGCCTTCAACTGGAAGGCGACGTCGTTGGTGGCGGCGATGCCACCGAAGCGCTTGCTCAGCCCTCGGGCCTCGAGGAGCACGGGCTGCTCCTCGCCCGGCGCGAGGAGGGGCGCCGGCTTCCGCGGGCGGGCCTTGAGGCGCTCGCGGGCCGTCGTGGCGCCGTCGGCACCCTCGGCCGTGGGGTCGCCCATCTTGCCGGCCCCTTCGAGGAACACCGAGCGCAGCACGTCGGGCCGGTCGAGGAGCTCCGACGTGGGGCCCTTGAAGCGGATCTCGCCCTTCTCCAGGAAGAAGGCGGTCTCGGCCACGGTGAGGGCGACGTTGACCGACTGCTCCACGAGGATGATCGTGGTGCCACGGTCGCGGATGGCCTGCACGATGACCAGCAGCTGTTCGACGATGATCGGGGCGAGGCCGAGGGACAGCTCGTCGATCATCAGCAGGCGGGGCTTGGCGATGAAGGCCTGGCCCAGGGTCAGCATCTGCTGCTCGCCGCCGGAGAGGTTGCCGGCGGGCTGGTCCCAGCGCTCCTTGAGGACGGGGAAGTACTCGAGCACCTGGGCGGTGGCGTGCCTTGAGGTGCTCCGGCTCCTTGCGGAAGAGCCAGCCGGCGATCTTGAGGTTCTCCTCGACGGTCAGGCCCGGGAAGACGCCCTTGCCGCCGGGCACCTGGACGACGCCCAGCGCCGCGATCTCCTGGGGCGGGGCGTAGGTCATGTCGACGCCGTCGAAGATCACCGCACCGGCCGACGCCGGGCAGCAGCCCGGAGATGGCCTTGAGCAGGGTGGACTTGCCGGCGCCGTTGGTGCCCAGCAGGGCGATGATCTCGCCCTCGTCGACCTCGAAGTCGACGCCGAACAGGACCTGGACCGAGCCGTAGCCGACGTCGAGGTTCTTGACCAGCAGGAGCTTCGCCTCCCCGTTGCGGCGGGCGGCCAGCACCTCGGCCTGGGCCAGCGCCGAGGTGCGGACCTTGAGGATGTCGTCCTCGACGAAGCTGCCGGCGGAGGCGATGATGGTCGACCCGATGATGAAGATCGGGGCCAGGATGGCGATCGCGGGGCGGACGCCGAGGCTGTCGGCGAACCCGCCGATGGCCAGCAGCACCAGCACGCCGGGGAGGACGTAGAGCGATCCGATGGCGAAGCCGAGGCCACGGGCCCGGGGCGGGATGCACAGCGAGAGCGCCGAGAAGATGCCTGGGCCGAGGATGGCGAGCGTGCCCGTCGTCAAGACGTTCATGGCGATGGCGAAGGGGAGGTTCGGTGCGTAGGCGAAGCCGACGATGAAGACGGCGACGAGCACCCCGACGGCGGCGAGGAACTTGAGGATGAGGCCGGGCGACTTGCGCGCCAGTCGACCGGCGATCGGGATGCCGATGAGGATCCCGACGAGGGCGGCCGGCTCGGCGCCGGCGGCGATGATGCCGCGGCGGAAGTCGCTGACGCCGAACACGTCGTTGTACATGATCGAGTACAGCGACCCGACGCCGATCAAGGCGGTCGGCGAGGAAGGGCAGCGAGATGAAGATTCGCCGGAGGGTGCGGACCTCGTTGCAGATGCGCCAGGACTCGGCGAACGACGGCGCCGCTTCCTCGGTGTTGGCCAGCTCCTCGTTGGCCCCCATGGCGCGGCGTTCGTGCGCCCCTCGGACGGGCTCGCGGAGCTTGACCACGGCGAAGCCGACGAGGATGACCGTGGGGATCCAGAAGATGAGGAAGGGCACCCGCCAGCCGAACCACTCCGACAGCGCCCCCCCGATGAGCGGCCCGGCGAAGAGGCCCACGGCGTTGGCCGCGCCGTGGAAGCCGTAGACGTTGGTGCGGACCTCGGGGCCGTAGTAGTCGGCGATCAACGACCGGTGGGTCGGGTCGTTGACCGCTCGACCGAGTCCGCTCAGGGAACGGGCGATCACGAGCACGACGACCGTCGGCGCCAGGCCCGTCGCCAGCGTGAACACGCCCCAGACCGCCGCGCCGATGGCGGCGATCCGCACCCGGTTGGCCCGATCCGCGAAGTAGCCCACCAGTACCTGGGAGCCGAGGGCGATGATCCCGACCACGGCGATGATCCCCAGGATCCCCTGGTTGTCGAGACCGAACGTCGTCCCGGATCGTGGGGGTGAGGATGCCGAAGGCGCTTCGGTCCAGCTCGTCGACGGCGTTGAGCCCGAAGAGGATGAGGATCGGTGCGGTGGCGGCACCGCCGGTGATGGCGCGGGGGGAGAACCGGGCCATCCCGGTGAGCTTGCGCTCCTCGGTCACCGCGCCGGCGGGCTCGGCGGCGGGGCCGTCGGGCGCGTCGACCGGCGGGGAGGAGGTCGGTCATGAATCGGCCTTCCGTCGGGTGCGGCGGGGCAGGGTGGCGACGGCGGTGGTTCGTCCGCCCGGCGCGTCGTCGGAGCCCGGATCGATGGAGGGGAGGGGCTCGACCGGGTCCGGTCGCTCCGCCGCCTCGATGGCAACGGCGGCGTGGGCCAAGGCCGCCTCGACGTCGATGTTCGTCTCGCTCGTCGGCCGCAGGGGATCGGCCGTGCTCTCGGTCCCCGGCGCGCTCACCGCCCGCATGTCGGCCACGAGGCTCGGGACGATGAGCCCGCGACGATCGGCGACGGCCCGCAGCGCCTTGTCCCGCAGGTTGTAGAAGATCTGGGAGAACCCGCCGGGAACGACGAGCAGCACGATGAGCAGCCCGACCCCCGTCGTGAAGAAGGTGAGGTAGGGCCGGATGACCGACGGGAACACCGACGAGAAGTACCCGAGGCCCTTGATGAGGAAGGCGCCGAGGAAGGCCCCGGGGATCGAGCCGAGTCCGCCGATCACGATCATCGTGAACGCCTCCCGACTCTGGGCCACGGAGTAGGCCGAGATGCCGAGTTGGCGCTGGTGGTGCACGAAGACGGCGCCGGCCATGGCGGCGAGGAACCCCGAGACGGCGAAGGCGGTCAGCTTGGCCACCGTGGCGTTGACGCCGTAGCTCTGCGCCGCCCGGCTGTTCTCGCGGACGGCGATCAGGACGCGCCCGGTCCGGCTGCGGCGGATGCCCCGCACGATCACCACCCCGACGAGGAGCAGGGCCAGGCAGAGGTAGTACATCCGGTCCTCGCTGGCCACGCTGACCCGGCCGAAGAGGGGGGTGCGCTCGATCCGGGTCGGGAGCCAGTGCACGTAGGCGGGCTTCAAGAGGACCGAGGAGGTGGCCAGCGAAAGGGCCAGGGTGACGACGGCGAGGAACAGGCCGCGGATGCGCAGGGCCGGCAGGCCGATCAGCACGGCGGCCAGGGCGCCGGCCAGGCCGGCGGCGAGGATGGCGAGGGAGAGGTCCCACCCGCGGCTGGTGGAGAGGTAGCCACCGACGGCGGCGCCGATCCCGAGGAACGCCACCTGGCCCAGCGACACCTGCCCGGCCCAGCCCGTCAGCACGACGAGGGAGAGCCCTACGACCACGAAGATCAGGATGACGCCGCCGAGGTTGGTCTGGGCGTCGGAGGCGACGAGCGGAAAGACGACGAGGGCGAGGGCGAAGAGCGCGGTAAGGCCGCGGACCGTCCACTTCACCTCGGGAAGCGACGCCAGCTCACCCGGGATCGGGCGGACCTCGCGAGCGGCCTGCCAACTGCTGGACTGATCGTCGTCGACCCGGGACACCACCCCCCGGCGCTGCAGGAGCAGCGCGGCGAGGACGATGACGAAGAGGATGCCGTCCGCCAGGTCCGGTTGGCCGGTGCGGAAGATGATCGTGCTCTCCACCATGCCGAGGGCCAACGACGCCACGAAGATCGTCGGCAGCTTCTCCATCCGCCCGAGGACGGCGGCCGTGAGGGCCCGGATGAGGATGGTCGGTCCGAGGACGCTGCCGATGGGGAGGCCGACGATCCCCGCCCGCAGGAAGATGGCGACGAAGCCGAGCACGGTCGCGATGACCCAGACGATCGTCTGGATCCGCTTGACCGGCACGCCCAGGAGCGAGGCCCGGTCCGCGCCCTCGGCGCTGGCCCGGATGGCGATGCCGATGTTGGTGTAGCGGAGGATGAAGGTCAGCGCGGCGATGACGAGGGGCACCGTCACCATGGCCAGGACCTCGTTGCCGCGGAAGACCACGCTCCCGATCGAGAAGGTGAGCGTGAACGGCGAGGGGAAGTCGGTCGGGGGGCGGGAGAGGCCGAAGGCGCGCGGCAGGGCGGTGGCCACGCCGGCCAGGATCTGCGACACGGCGATGGTGGCGACCGTCAGGATGAGGCGAGGGGCCCGGAAGAACCGCCGGATGAAGACGAACTCGACCACGCCGCCCAGGGCGAACGCCGCGGACAGCCCGATCGGGACGGCCAGGAAGTAGTTGACACCGGGCCCGAGGATCAACAGGACGCTGAGGGCGGCCGGGACCCCGCCGAGGTCGCCGGCGGCGAAGTTGATGATGCGGTTGGCCCGGTAGACCAGCGCCAGCCCGAAGGCGATCAGGGCGGTGAGGCCGCCGATGACCATGCCCTGGACGTACACGCCGATCGGCGCGGGGAAGAAGCGTTGCACGACGAAGTAGAAGGCCAGGGCACCGGCGATGCCGCCGGCGACGCGGCGGACGCGGGGGTCGTCGACCACCGCGCCACGAGACTCTTTCGTCGGCGTCCCCGCGCCGCCGTCCGTCACCGTCACTGTCACGCGGTGGAGGACCCCCCTCGGTTTGTCGGTCTCCCCCAGGAGACGATTGCGGACTGTACTTGACCCGTGGGTCAATTGCACCAATGGCGGGCTGCCATGATGGGTGCATGGGGTCTTTGGGGGAGCTTTCGATCGGTGACGTCACCAAGGCCCTGGGGCGGTACAAGCCCGTGGTGGTGTCGGTGCTCGCCATCCTCCTGGCGCTCGCCGTGCTGCCGCGGCCCGGCACCCCGGCCGGCCTCGCATCCACGAGCCGATCCGGCGCCGACATCGCCACGCCCGCCGCTCGCGGAAGCGCATCGCCTCCGGCCGGCGGAGCCGAGGTCGCGGCCGTCGACGGCACGAGCGTCGATGCGACGACCATCCCCTTCTCCCCCTCGGTCTCCTCGGGTGCCACCTCCTTTCCGTCGTTCTCGTCGGGCGCCTCGGCGCCGTCCTCCTCGGGATCATCACCGGCGGCGTCGGACGGCGGCGGCTCGGGCGGGTCCGAACCCTCGACCGGCGTCAGCGGGCCGATCACGTCCGGGACCTCGAGCGTCGACACGACCAACGGGCCGCCCCCGCCCAAGCCCCTGGCCGTCGTCGCCACGGCGTACGCCTCCCGCACCGCCGGCACGCCGCTGGCCAAGGACGGCGTCCCGGCCGGGACCCTCCCCATCGGCACCCGGGCGACCCAGGACGACAAGCGCTCGTTCGTCCGTCTCAGCGGCGACGGCACGGCGCTCGGCTTCGCCGAGGATCCCGCCGGCGCCCGCGCCACGAGCGGACCCGTGAAGGTCCAGGCGTGCAAGGCCACGGCCGCCTTCAAGGGCGGCGAAGGCATCGATTTCCGGGACGCCCCGGCCTACGACGCGGCTCGCTGCGTCCAGGGCGAGCGGAGCGCTTCGGGCGTCTGGATCTTCGACCTGAGCTCCTTCCCCGACCGGACCGACGACTTCGGCTTCGCCCTCGTCCCCGGAGCGGGCGCCGGCATCGACTTCCAGGTCGCGTTCCGGCCCTGACGAGCTCGCGTAGCGCTAGCTGCTAGCTGAAGGCGGGAAGCACGGCCGAACCGAGCAGGCGGACGTGGTCGACGTCGTCGACGTCGAGGACCTGCAGGTAGATCCGGTCGGCGCCGGCCTCGGCGTAGCGCTGCAGCTTGGCCGACGACCTCCTCCGGGGTGCCGGCGGCGCCGTTCTCGCGCAGCTCGGCGGGCTGGCGCCCGATCCGTCCCGCCCGACGCTCGACCTCGGCCTCGTCGGATCCGCAGCAGACGACGACGGCGGCCGAACAGATCATCGACGCGGGATCCCGGCCCTCGGCCTCGCAGGCCTCGCGCACGCGGGTGAAGGCCCGGCCACTGGCCTCCGGACTCTGGAAGGGGAGGTTGTACTCGGCCGCGAACCGCGCCGCCAGGCGGGGCGTGCGCTTCGGCCCGCCGCCGCCGATGAGGATGGGCGGGTGCGGCTGCTGCACGGGCTTGGGCAGGGCCGGTGACCCCTCGAGTCGGTAGTGGCGACCGGAGAAGTCGAAGGTCTCGCCGGCCGGGGTCGTCCACAGGCCGCGGATGATCTCGAGCTGCTCCTCGAAGCGGTCGAAGCGCTCGCCGAGGGGCGGGAACTCGATCCCGTAGGCCTTGTGCTCCTGCTCGAACCAACCCGTACCGAGGCCCAGCTCCACCCGGCCGCCACTCATCGCGTCCACGTTGGCGACCTGGATGGCCAGGACGCCCGGGTAGCGGAAGGTCATCGACGTGACGAGGGTGCCGAGGCGGACCGTGGTGGTGTCGCGGGCGAGGGCGGCGAGGGTCGTCCAGGCGTCGCTCGGGCCGGGTCCGGGGTCGCCCGCACCCATGCGGAGGTAGTGGTCGGAGCGGAAGAAGGCGTCGAAGCCGGCCTCCTCGGTGGCCCGGGCGACGGCGAGGAGCTGGTCGTACGTGGCGCCCTGTTGGGGTTCGGTGAAGATGCGAAGGAGCATCAGTCGACGCTACGCGCTGCCGATACACCCGACATGGCTCCTGCACCGACCCCCGGACGCCCCTCGGCCCGCACCCGTCGGTTCGGTCAGCTGCTGATCGCCGGCGCGCTGGCCGCGGCCGCCCTGGCCCTGCCCGCCTGCGGGGGCGACGAGGCCGCTCGGCCCGCGACGCCGGGAGGCAACGTCGATCCCGGTGCGTCCGGCGCGGTCGGCGGTCCCGTCAACCGGGCCAAGGACGTAGCCGGCAGGTCCGAGACCCGGGACGCCACGATCGAGACGGCGGTTCCGACCGCACCGTGAGCCTCAGGCCGTGAGGGTGGCGGCGGCGGAGAAGTGGGCGACGAGGTCCTCGAGGCGGCTGTGGGCGTTCAACCCGCTCGTGGACGGGAGGACGTAGGCGGGCCGGTCACCGAACGTCACGGGTTGCGGACCGGCGACGGCCTTGCGATCGATGGCGGCGCGGTAGCCCTCGAGGCCGACGAAGCAGACGGCCTGCGGACGGAGCCACCGGACGAGCCGCTCGACGCGCGCCGTGCCGGCGCGGTACTCCTCCACGGCGAGCTCGGCACTGGCGACCGTCGCCCGCTTGCAGAGGTCGGTGATGCCGATCCCGTCGTGGCGCAGCACCTCGGCCGGGCGTAGGGCCCGGTCGGGGGCCACGAGACCGGCGGCGACGACCGCCTTCCAGAACCGGTTGCCCGGTCGGGCGTAGCCCACGCCGCGATCGGCGGAGTACACGCTCGGGTTCAGGCCACACACGAGGAGCCCCATCCCGGGCCCGACGGTGTCGGCCAGGGTGCGGGCCCGGCGGGCGCCGGCGCGGATGACGGCGGCGTCGGCCTCCACGGCGATGCGGCCGACATCGAACCCGGCACCGACGAGCACGTCGCGCAGCGGCGCCTCCTGCCAGGTGCCGTCGACCTCGAGGTCGACCGGACCGCCGACCTCCACGGTGTGGTGCAGGTCGGCGAGGGCCATCGGGAGCGTCGTGTGCGCAACGCGGTGGTAGGTCATCCGACGGGCCGCCGAGGTTCCGTCCGCCTGCGCTTCGTCGTCGCCCGTCGCCCGTGCCACGCCCCGACGCTACGGCGGCTCACGGCCCCGGCGACTCGACGTGGACCGGCCGGCCATGGTCGGAGAAGCGGACGTCCAGGTGGCCGGAGGCGGTCTCCACCAGCAGTCGTCGGATGCGGCCCTGCTCGTCGAGCGCCAGCGTGACGGGACGGCCGTCGAGCGTCGCCCGGCCCGGCGACCGGGTGGGCTGGAGGCGACGGAGCAGGTCGCCCCAACCGCGCGTGCCGCCGGCGAGCGCGAGCGCGTCGGGGTCGACGGGTAGCCAGGTCTGCTCCACGCGCACCCAGGCGCCCGCGGCGGTGGTTCGCACCTCGGTGGTCGAGCCGTCGGGTCCGGTGGCGACGACGGCGCCCTCGAGGGTGCGCAGCGACGTCACCCCGTCGACCTCGACCGGCGGCTGACCGCTCCGGCCCTGCACGCGGGCGTGGACATGGGCGCTCCCGGCCGCCAGCGTCCGCCGCACCGCCTCGGTCACCCCCAGCCGTGGGGGCGGGGCCACCGACGGACCGGAACGGGCCAGCCCGACCACGATCGCGGCGGCGACGAGCGCCATCACGACCAGCACGGCATGCAGCGAGATCCTGGAGCGCACCTGCGCCTCCCTCACGACGGAACGGCGACCGATCGGAGGCGGGCGAACCCGCGAGCCGCACCAGGAGGTGCTGAAGTCGAAGGTAGCCGGGCATCGCGTGCGGGGCAACGGCCCCGTCCGGGCTCAGAGGCCGAGGGCGACTCCGCCGAGCGAGCGTGGGTCGGCCGCACCGGCCGAGCGCGCCGGAGGGCTCGAAGGAGATCAGGTGGGCGTGGCCGAAGTCGCCGCCCCACGAGTGTCTGGCGGTCGACGCGGTGCCCGCGGGCAGAGAGCCCGTCGAACCACCCCGCCGGTGCATGCTCCTCGACCGCCACCCGGACATCACCGCCGCGCGCCCAGACGTCGAAGCCGACCTCGGCCCCGGCCAGGACCCACCGGGCCGCGGCGATCACCGCCGCCGGGTCGCGGACGGCATGGGAGGCGTCGCCGTAGCGCCGCAGGAGCAGTTGGAGGAGCACCTGGGGTTGGCTGTCGCCGCCCATGGTGCCGAGGACGCAGTCGAGGGCGCGGCCGTCGGGGGAGGTCACCAACGCCGGGGCGAGCGTGTGCGGCGGCCGCCGGCCCGGGCCGTATTCGGCAGGGTGGCCCGGGGTGAGGGAGAAGCCGGCGCCGCGGTTCTGCAGGAAGATCCGGGTGGACGGTTCGATGAGCAGCGATCCGAACCCGGCGTAGTTCGACTGGATGAACGACACGCCCATGCCCGAACCGTCGGCGGTGCAGAGGTAGATGGTGCCGCCGTCCTCCACCGGCATGCCGAGGTCCGACGCGCGCGGTCGGGGTCGATGGCGTCTCGTCGGGCGGCGAGTCGGCCTTCGTCGAGCAGCCGGCGCGGGTCGGCGTGCTCGGACAGGGCGTCGATCCGGTCGTGGCCGGCCTGGCGGGCCGTCTCGACGAGGAGGTGCGCCCACCCGGGGTCGTCGGGGTCGGACGGGAGGCCGTCCAACCCGGCCGCCATCCAGGCGTTGGCGAGGGTGAGGTATCCCTGGGAGTTGGGCGGCACCGTCCACAGGCGACGCCCCCATTGCGGCACCTCGAGGGAGAGCGGTTCGACCCAGTCGGCCTGCACCTGCGCCAGGTCGTCGGCGGTGAACTCGCCCGCCGCGAGGGCGACGAGGCCGGCGCCGAACTCTCCTTCGTAGAACGCGGACCGGCCGCCGGAGGCGATGGCGGCCAGCGTGCGGGCGACGCCGGGACGGCGCATCACCGCGCCGGCGTGGAGGTCGTGGCCCCGGGGGTAGTCACCCGTGGCGTCGGAGCCGAGCGCGTCGAGGCGTCGGGCCGACTGCGCCAGCGTGGGCGACACCGGGAAGCCTTCGGCCGCCAGGCGCCGAGCCGGTTCGAGGAGGTCGGCCAGCGGCAGCGTGGCGAACCGATCGTGCAGCGCGCACCAGCCGTCGACGCAGCCGGGCACCGGCACGGCAGCGATGTGACCGAGGCGCGGGATCGACGTGTGGCCTTCGGCCCGCACCCGCTCGGCCGACGCGCCCGACCCGGCCCGGCCCGAGGAGTTCAGCACCGCCGGCTCGGTCATCCCGGGGGCGTGGACGAGGGCGAAGAGGTCGCCGCCCATCCCGCACATGTGCTGGGTCGTCACGCTGAGGACGGCGGAGGTGGCGATGGCCGCATCCACGGCGTTCCCGCCGGCGCGGAGCATGCTGACGCCGGCGGACGAGGCGAGGTGGTCGACGCTGCACACCATCCCGTTCGTCGCGTAGCGCGTCGCAAACGGGGCGAGGGCCACCACGCCCGTAGGCTACGCGCCGTGGGCAGCCCCTCGACGGAACGGTTCACGGCCCTCGTGCACGCCCCCGAGCCCGTGCTTCGGGCGTCGCTCGACGAGGTCGCTCTGGTGATCGCGGCCCACCACCGACTCGGGCTCGACGTCGCCGCCTATCAGGGTCGGCTCGACGACCTGGCCGCCCGGTGCGCGGAGCCGGTGCTGGCCGAGGTCACGCACCAGCTCTTCGGGGTCGAGGGCTTCCGGGGCAACGACGACGATTACTACGACCCGCGCAACTCCTACCTCGACGAGGTGCTCGACCGTCGCGTCGGGATCCCGATCACGTTGTCGGTGGTGCTGATCGAGGTGGCCCGACGGGTGGGGATCGAGCTCACCGGCGTGAGCATGCCCGGTCACTTCCTGGTGCGGCTGCCCGGCGAGCCGGCCGTGCTCCTCGACCCGTTCGCCGGCGGACTCCTCCTGAGCGAGTCCGAGTGCCAGGAACGCTTCCGTGCCGTGCAGGGCGCCGCCGTCCCGTTCGACCCGAGCTACCTGGCGCCGGTGACCACGCTCGACATCGTGAGCCGGATGCTCAACAACCTGCGTTCGGTCCACCTGCAACGCCAGGACAGCGCCTCGCTCGACTGGGTGCTCGAGCTGCGCAGCCTGCTGCCCGGCGCCACGCTCGAGGAACGCCAGGAGCGGGCCGGTGTGCTCGCCGCGCAAGCCCGTTTCGACGAGGCGGCGTCGCTGCTCGAGCAGCTGGCCGTCGGTGCACCCGACACGCGCGCCGCGGCACTGACGTCCAAGGCCAAGCGCCTGCGGGCGCGCCTCAACTGACGACTCCTCAGGCGGATGTCCACACGGAGCCGGACGTGTAGCGCCGCAGCCCGGCCGTGAAGGCTCCCCACCCGAGGACGACGAACGCGGCGGCGACGCCGAGCAGCGTGGCGGCCAGGGCGGGGTCGAAGTCGTCGACGAGCCGGGCCGGCACCGTGGCCACGAAAGCGGCGGGCAGGAGCGTCGAGAGGAACACCTTGGCCGCACCACCGAACACGTCAACGGGGTAGGCGGCGAACATGAGCATGGCGTGGAAGCTCAACTCGCCGGCGTCGTCGCGCCCCGCGAAGAAGCTCAACGATCCCGTCGCCACCAGGAACCCGGTGAGGAGGCCGGCCGAGGCGAGCACGCCGACGACGAAGATCGCCGTGCGCTCGGGCGTGGGGTGGCCGGCCACGACGAAGAGCGCGATGCCGAAGGCCACGTCGCCGAGGTTGGTGGTGTTGATCCTGCGCACCAGGAGGTGTCCGAGGGGGTGGACCGGGAGGCTGAGCGTGGCGTCCAGCTCGCCGGCGGCGGCCATGCGCCCGATGGCCCGGGCGTTGGCCAGGAAGCCGAGGACGATCCCACCGGAGGTGGTGAGCACGGCGAGGAGGAGCAGCACCCGCGACGTGTCCCAGCCCCGGATGGTGCCGACGCGACGGAAGAACAGTGCCCAGAACAGCACCCAGGCGATGTCGTTGACGATCATGGTGACGACCTGCGTCCAGAACCCGGACCGGTTGGCCCACGACTCGAGGAAGGCGGCGCGCGATGTGGCCAGGAGCCCCTTCATCCGCCGGCCACCTGGAGCCGGCGTTCGCCCCGGGCGAACACCGAGACGGCGATCGCGCCGAGGCCGACCAGCCAGGCCAGCTGCACGAGGAGCAACCAGGGCTCGACGTGGCCCGAGGCCAGGCGCGCCGGCGCGTAGGCCATCGCCATGAAGGGCAGCACCAGCGCTACCCGCGTGAGGGCGTGCGGCAGCACCTCGAGCGGGAGCAGCATCCCGCCGACCACGAAGACGAACTTCTGGTAGATGAACCACGTCGAGCGGGCGTCGCGCACCCAGAACGCGGCGGCCGCGAACGCGTGCTGGGCCACGAGGTTGCAGGCGATGGCGAGCACCAGGGAAGGGCCAGCGAGGGCCAGGCCGATGGCGTCCGGCGGCGGCCCCGCCAGCACGCGCGCCAGGGCCAGACCGAGCGCGGCGCAGACGGCCAGGCGGGGCAGGCACCGGCCGATCTCGGTGGCCACCCGGATGGCCAGCACGCTCACCGGCCGCAGCAGCTCGACGGCGATGGCCCCCGAGCCGATGTCCTCCCCGGTCGACTCGATGAGACGGGTGTCGAGGGAGACGGTGGCGGCTTCGGACGTGGCCACGTACCAGGTGAGGGCGGCGGCGCTGTAGCCGACGACGGCCCCGCCGTTGGCCTGCGGTCGCCGTGCGCCACAGCGCGCCGAGGACGGCCACGACGCTGACGTAGAAGCCGATCGTGACCAGGAGGCCGGCGGGTTCCGCCGCCGTCCGGCGCGCCGCCGTCGCCGCGCTGACCCGCACGGCGCGCACGATCACGGCGTCACCTCGTCCACCGCGTCGGGCCGGCGCGGCGCGTCGTAGATCGACCCGATGACCTGCTCCAGGGGAGGGTCGACGATGGAGAGGTCGCTGACGGGAAGGGTGGCGAGCAGCTCATCCACCACCGACCGGACGGGCCGCCCATGGAGGGCGACCACGAGCTTCAGGGTGGTGGCCGTCTGCTCGGTCACCGTCGCCCCGGCGAACGACACCGGCGCCACGGGGTGCCCGAGGGTCACCTCGATCAGCTTCGTGGCCAGGATCGAACGCCGCATGGCGCCGACCTCGTCGTCGTAGATGACCGACCCGTGGTTGATGACGATCACGCGTTCGCGCCACGTGCTCGATGTCGGCGACGTCGTGGGAGGTGAGGAAGATCGTCGTGTGCCGCTCCTCGTTGAGGCGGACGAGCAGCTCGCGGAAGCGCTGCTTGGCGATGAGGTCGAGCCCGATCGTGGGCTCGTCGAGGAAGAGGATGTCGGGCTCGTGGAGCAGACATGCCGCGAGCTCGCACCGCATGCGCTGACCGAGGGAGAGCCGGCGGACCGGGGTGTCGAACAGGTCGGCCGCATCCAGCAGATCGCCGAGCTCGCCGATGCGCCGAGCCAGCGTGGGGTCGTCGACCCCGAAGATGGCGGCGAGCATCCGGAGGGACTGGCGGGGCGTCAGTTCCGCCCAGAGCTGCGAGCGTTGCCCGAACAGCGTGCCGATGCGGCCGGCCAGGACCTTCCGCTGCTGCCACGGGACGAGTCCGAGCACCCGGACATCGCCGCTCGTGGGGTGGAGGATGCCGGTCAGCATCTTGATGGACGTGGACTTCCCGGCCCCGTTCGGCCCGATGTAGGCCAGGCGCTCGCCGGCGTCGGCCGAGAACGACAGGTCGCGGACGGCCTCCACCGACCGCCGGCGCCGACCTCGACCGGTGGCGAACGTCTTGGTGAGTTGCTGCACTGCGATGGTCACCGCGGCTCCATCGAGAGAGATTGGCGTGCCGTCGTGGATCGGCGCTCGGAATTCCTCAGCGGAGGAGGGCGAGGCGGTCCTGCACGTCGGCCCGGCGGAGGCGATCGATCGTCGATGCGCGGATGGCGCGTGACACCTCCGCCCGTCGCCCCGGGTCCATGGCGTTTAGGCCCATGAGCGCGGCGTCGGCCACCGTCGGCTGGAAGGCGACCACGGGTGTCCCACGGCGTCGCACCCCGGCCGCCTCGCCGTCGAGCTGCGCCGCGACAGAACCGACGGATGGCCCAGTCGGCGGTGGCGCGAGGGAGGCCGCGGCCGGCGAGGGACATCGGGCTGCTCACGACGGCGAGATCGAGGCCGAGGCCGCCGAGGAGGTCGAGGTTGGTGGGCGAGTGCACGCCGCCGTCGACGTGGCGCACGCCATCGAGGGTCACGGGCTCGAAGTAGGCCGGGATGGCGCAGGACGCGGCGACGGCCGATCCGACCGTCGGTCGCGTGCGACCTTCGTCGTCCTTGCCGAAGACGACGCGCCGGCCGTCGGACAGGCGAACGGCGCAGATCCACAGCGGCTCGTCCGGCCACCGCGTCCCGAACAGCGGCTCGATGCCGCCGGTGATCATGTCCGTCGACACCCTGCCGGCCGGGAGCAGGGCCGCAGCCACCGCTGCGGGCCGGACGTCCCACGGCCGCAGGGCCATCCGGGCCAGAGCTTGCGGGGCGACCGAGCGACGCCCGCCGACACCGGTGGCCGGCCGCTGGGGGCGCAAGGGGAAGCCCGTGGGGGGAGCCGCCAGGCGTGACGAGACGCGACGGCCCTCGGCCGACAGCGACCGTCCCTCCGCGCGGCGCCGCCAGGTCCGTCGGTGGGAGTCCCGCCCGCAGCACCGCGCCCGTCACCGAGCCGGCCGACGTGCCGACGACGATCTCCGCCGTCCGGGCGTCCCAGCCCATCACCTCGGCCAGGGCCGACAGGACGCCGGCGTGGAAGGCGCCGCCCGTCACGCCTCCCGCGCCCAGCACCAACCCGACGCGGGTCATGCCGCAACCCCGTTCATGTGGCCCTTCCGGTCGCTGATTCCCGTTTGTGTGGCACTTGTGGTCGCCACGAGGGCCACATGAACGCGATCAGACCAGCTTCGACTGGTGGCCTTCCCAGTACTCGTCGCGGAGGAGGCGCTTGTAGAGCTTGCCCGTGGGGTGGCGGGGGAGCTCCGCCTGGAAGTCGATCGAGCGCGGGCACTTGAACCCGGCCAGGTGCTCCTGGCAGAAGGCGATCAGCTCGCGCTCGAGCTCCGGGCCGGCGGCGTCCATCGACACCGGCTGCACGACGGCCTTGACCTCCTCGCCGAAGTCCTCGTTGGGGACGCCGAAGACGGCGACGTCGACGACCTTGGGGTGCATCGTGAGGACGTTCTCCGCCTCCTGCGGGTAGATGTTCACCCCGCCCGAGATGATCATGTTGGCCTTGCGGTCGGTGAGGTACAGGTAGCCGTCGTCGTCGACGTAGCCGATGTCGCCGAGCGTCGACCAGTCGCCGTGTCCGGGTGGCGCGACCCCTTGGTCTTCTCGGGGTCGTTGTGGTACTCGAAGTTCGTCGCGCCCTCGAAGAAGATCGTGCCCGGCTCGCCGGGCGGCAGCTCGTTGCCGTCCTCGTCGCAGATGTGCAGCGATGCCGGTGAGCGCCTTGCCGACCGTGCCCTTGTGGGCCAGCCACTCCTCGGAGTTGATGGCCACGAAGCCGTTGCCCTCGGTGCCGGCGTAGTACTCGTGGATCACCGGGCCCCACCACTCGATCATCTGCTCCTTGACCGGGATCGGGCAGGGCGCGGCGGCGTGGATGACCGTCTGCAGCGACGACACGTCGAACGCCCGTGCGCTCCGTCTCGGGCAGCTTGAGCATGCGCACGAACATGGTGGGCACGAACTGGGTGTGGGTGACCTTGTACTGCTCGATGAGCGCAGGTACTCGACCGGGTCGAAGTGCTCCATCACCACCACGGTGCCGCCGACGCGGTGCGCCGCCATGACGAAGCGCAGCGGGGCGGCGTGGTAGAGCGGCGCGGGCGAGAGGTAGACGCGTCTCGTCGGTGAACCCGTAGAGGACCTGGGCCAGCATCGCCACGCCGGCCGACGTTCTCGCCGATCTGGCCTTCGGGAGGCCGGGCTTGACGCCCTTGGGCCGGCCGGTGGTGCCCGAGCTGTAGAGCATGTCGGCGCCCTCGAGCTCGTCGGCGATCGGCTCGGCCGGGTAGCCGGCGACCGCGTCCTCGTAGCGCTCGTAGCCCTCGATGGTGCCGCCGACCATGAGCCGGGTGTGGACGTTGGGGATCTTGTCGGCCAGCTCGTCGGCCAGCTCCCGCTTGTCCGCCGAGGTGATGAACGCCTTGGCGCCGCAGTCGTTGACGATGTACTCCACCTCGCCGACCGTCAGCCGCGAGCTCACGCACGTGTAGTAGAGGCCGGAGCGCTGGGCGGCCCACGTCGCCTCGAGGTAGCGGGCGTTGTTCTCCATGCAGATGGCGACGCTGTCGCCGGGACGGAGCCCCCGGTCGTAGAGCAGCTGGGCGAGCTGGTTCGACCGGTCGTCGAGCTCGGCGTAGGTGACCTCTTCGCCGGTGCCGGCCATGACGTAGGCGGGCTTGTCCGGCGTGGGTCTCGGCGTGCGCTCCGGGGTACATGCCCGGGACTCTAGTGACGCGGCCGGAGGGCCTTCAGCGCCCCGGTCAGGCCGGCGTCGGCCACCTCGAGCGCCTCGTCCCACCCGAACCACCGGGCGTCCGGGCTCTCCCCGGCCGGCGGCGCCGGGTCCACGTCGTCGGCGATGAGCCGGAACCGCACGTCGAGGTGGGTGTGGCCCTTCGGGCCCGGGTGGACGTCCACGTGGATGAGGTCCGGCCCGGCCGACGGGTGCCGCACGGCCAGCCCCGTCTCCTCCTGCGCCTCCCGGAGCGCGCCCTCGGCGGGCGACTCGCCGGCGTCGATGTGGCCGCCCGGTTGGAGCCACAGCCCGAGCCGCTTGTGGAGGTGGAGCACGACGCCGCGCGGGCCGGTGACGATGGCGCTACCGGTGACGTGGACGGGGTCGGCGTCCTCCTCGTAGGGCTGCTCGAGGCGGGGCAGGTGGTGCGCGAACGCCTCGATCGAGGGCGCGCTCACGTTCGTCCACGGGGGTACGCGCCCGGACGGCGGCGAGGAGCTCGGAGGGCGTCATGGGCGTGTGCACCGTAGAGGCCCGTCCGACCGGTACGAGTGCGTGCGACCCGGTGGGGGCAGGCTGGGGAGGTGCGTCGAGCGGGGCTGGTGGTGGTGGCGGCGCTGGCGATCGTCGGTGCCTGTGGCGGTGGCGGCAACGAACGGCCGCCGCTCGTACGCGACCTCGAGGAGGCGACGCCGGCGACGACGACGACCGAGGGGCTCCCGACGTCCACGGCGGCCGGGCCGACGGTCACGGCAGCGACCGCGGCCGTGCCGACCACTGCGACCGCAGCGTCGGTGACCACCGCAACGGTCGCAACGGCGGTGACGGACCTGCCCGGGCCGACGATCGTCGACGTCGCCTATCGGCTGGAGCGGCGGACGACGGACGAGGCGACGGCCGACTTCGAGACCGTGGCGTCGGCGACCCTCACGGACCCGCGAGGTTGGGTCCGGGCGGGGTTCCGGCTCGAGCGGCGGGACGACGCGGCCTACCTGGTGGTGCTGGCCGAGGGGGACGAGGTCGACCGGCTCTGCCTCCCGTACGACACCTACGGGAAGTACTCCTGCCAGAACGGGTCGGTCGTGGCCCTCAACGCCGATCGTTGGCGGTCGGCCACGCCGAAGTGGACGGGGGACCTCGCCACCTACCGGCAGATGCTCGTGAACCACGAGGTCGGCCACCTCCTTGGGCTGCACCACCCCCGCCCGCAGTGCCCCCGACCGGGGCGACCCGCGCCGGTCATGAACCAGCAGTCGACCGAGCTCGACGGCTGCCTCCCGAACCCCTGGCCCCTCGCGGACGAGATCGCGCTCGCCGGCCGGCACGACCAACCGCTGGCGCCCGGCCCGCAACCCTGATCGCTCCCCGTCAGTGCCGGGCGATCTCCCGGAGGGACAGGCGGGGCCCGTAGCGGGGGGCGTGGCGGATGCCGCGCTCGAGCAGACGGATGACGCGGCCGCGGTGGCCCCGCCAGGGTTCGAGGAGCTCGAGCATGCGCGCGTCGGTGCCGCGAGGTTCGCCGGCCAGGGCCCACGAGACGAGGTTGGGAAGGTGGTAGTCGCCGACGGAGACGGCGTCGGCGTCGCCGAGGGCGACGATGGCCACCTCGGCCGACGTCCAGGCGCCGACGCCCGGGATCATCTGGAGCCGGCGGTGGGCTTCCGGCAGGGGCACGCCGACGACGGCGTCGAGGCGGGCGGCGACGGCAGTCACCCGCCGCACCGTCTCGGCTCGCTTGCCCTCGACGCCGAAGGGGTGGAAGGCGTAGCCCGGGAGCGCGGCGAGCACGGCGGCGGCGGGCGGCACGCGGAGGGCGGGTGGCACCACGCCGGCCGGCCCCGGCGCCGGCGTTCCGAAGCGGGCGACGAGGGCGGCATACGACCGCCTCGCCTCCTTCCCGATCACCTTCTGCTCGAGGATCGACGGGCACGAGGAACTCGGCGACGGCGCGGGTGCGGGGGATCCGCATCCCGGCGAAGCGGGCGGCCAGCGCGGCCACGACGCCATGGCTCGGTCCCGTATCGAAGGACGCGATGTCGTCGTCGGCGCCGACGAGCTCCCCGGCGTGCTCGACGGCCCAGGCCGCGCCCGGACCCCACGACCGCACGATCAATGCGCCCTCGCGGCTCGACGTCCGGACGCAGATGGTGGCTTCACCGTCGGGCGTGCGGGTGGCCCGCCACACCTCGCCTGGTGCGACCAGCATGGTGCGGGGACGGGCCGCGGGGCCGAGGGTCAACCGGAGGTCGATCGGGCGGGGGGGCCGCAAGGTCCGCTCGATCATCTCGTTGGGAGACGCTACGGGGAGGTGTCAGGCTATGAGGCATGGGCCTGTTCGAGGAGCTGCAGTGGCGGGGCCTGGTGCACGACTTCACCGATCCCGCCGTCCCGGAGAAGCTGGACACGCCGGGGGCCCTCACGGCCTACATCGGGTTCGACCCGAGCGCCGACAGCCTCCACCTCGGGAACCTGCTCCAGCTGTGCAACCTGCGCCGGCTCCAGGACGCCGGCCACCAGGTGATCGCCCTGGCCGGCGGGGCCACGGGGATGATCGGCGACCCGGGGGGCAAGAGCGAGGAGCGCAACCTGCTCAGCTCCGACGAGCTGGCCCAGAACCTGGCCGGCATCCGTGCCCAGCTCGAGGCGCTTCCTGCCCGGGGCGATCTTCGCCGACAACGCCGAGTGGCTCCGGCGGGTGAGCGTGCTCGACTTCCTTCGCGACGTCGGCAAGCACTTCACCGTCAACCAGATGGTGGCCAAGGAGTCGGTCCGCACGCCGGTTCGAGGGCGCGCGACCAGGGCATCTCCTACACCGAGTTCAGCTACATGCTCCTCCAGGCGGCCGACTTCCTCCACCTGTTCGACACCCACGGCTGCAACCTCCAGCTGGGGGCCAGCGACCAGTGGGGGAACATCGTCACCGGCATCGAGCTCGTTCGGAAGGTTCGGGGGCAGACGGTCTACGGCTTCACGACGCCGCTCGTGCTGAAGGCCGACGGCACCAAGTTCGGCAAGAGCGTCAGCGGCGCGGTGTGGCTCGACCCGCAGCAGACGAGCCCGTACGCCATGTACCAGTTCCTCGTTCGCACCGAGGACTCCGTGGTGGGCGGCTACCTCCGCTTCTTCACGTGGCTTCCGCAGGCGCGCATCGAGGAGCTCGATGCGGCCACGGCCGCGACCCCCGAGCGCCGGGAGGCCCAGAAGGCGCTGGCGTGGGAGGTCACGGCGCTGGTGCACGGGAAGGCGGAGGCCGACCGTGCGCTCCACGCGTCCTCGGTGCTCTTCTCCGAGCAGATCGCCGAGCTCGACGAGCGGACGCTGGTCGAGGTCTTCGCCGAGGCGCCGTCGACGACCCTCCCGCGCCAGCCGGCCGCCCTGGTGGACGTGCTCGCATCGACCGGCCTGGCCACGTCGAAGTCGGACGCCCGACGGCACCTGGGGGCCGGCGCCGTCTACGTCAACAACCGCAAGGTCATCGGCGCGGAGGCGTCGGTCGACCCGGCCACCGACACCCTGCACGGCCGCTTCGTCGTGCTGCGCCGGGGAAAGGCGGCGCAGCACCTGCTGCGCTTCGAGGCCTGACCTCGCCGCGTGGGAGGGTGGGGACCGGCCTAGGTTGACGCCGTGATCGTGGAGCTCGTGACCTTCCGGCCGCGGGCCGACGCCGATCCTGCGGCCTTGCGGGCGGCCGACGCCGCGGTCCAGGCCTTCGCCCATCGGCGTCCCGGCATCGTGCGGCGGACCGTCGCCGTCGGCGCCGACGGCGAGTGGCTGGTCCTGTCGCTCTGGCAGGACCTCGCGGCGGCGGAGGGCGCGGCCGACGCCGCCGTCGACGATCCCGCCTGCGCCGCCTTCATCGCCCTGGCCCAGCCCACCGACTTCGCCGTCCGCCGCTACGAGGACCTCGGGGGCTGAGCCCGCCGGCCGTCGGTACGCTTCGCCGCCGTGCCCTCCGAGCCGAGCCACTTCGACGCCGCCACCGCTGTCCGTCCACGCGACGACGGCCGCACGTTCGACGTGGACCTCGATGCGGCGTGGACCATCGGCCCGGGGAAGCCCAACGGGGGCTACCTGCTGGCCACGCTCGGGCGGGCCGGCCTGGCCGCGGTCGCGGCGGCCGGCGGCACCCAACCCCACGTGGTGGCCGCGAACGTCTCGTACGTCTCGTCGCCCGATGTCGGCCCGGCCGTGGCCGAGGTGGAGGTGCTGCGCGTCGGGCGGACGGCGAGCCAAGCCCGCGCCCGCCTCGTGCAGGACGGCAGGGTCATGGTCGACGCCATGTTGACCCTCGGGGCCCTGCAGCAGGAGTCGACGCCGTGGTGGGGCGAGGTGCCTCCGGTCGAGCTCGCCGACGAGGACGATGCGGGGGTGCGGGCCTTGCCGTCCGACCGCGACCCGGACGCGGGGCCCTCGATCCGTGACCGGGTGGCCATCGGCTTCGATCCGTCGTCACTCGCGTTCTCGAACGGCACCCCGGGAGGCCGCGGCGAGCTGCGGGGCTGGCTGCGCTTCGTCGACGGACCGCGACCCCGACCCGCTCTCGCTGCTGTTCGCGTGCGACGCCTTCCCTCCGGCCACCTTCGACCTCGTGTTCACGGGCTGGGTGCCGACGCTGAACCTGACCGCCTACGTGCGGGCGGTGCCGGCGCCGGGTGCGCTGCGCATGCAGTTCCGGGTCGGGGTCGTGCAGGACGGGTTCGCGGACGAGACCATGGAGATCTGGGACTCGGCGGGTCGGCTCGTGGCCCAGTCGACGCAGCTCACGGCGCTGCGGATCCCCGAAGGAACGCTTCCCCCCGCGGTGACAGGCGATAGCCCACCGGCAGGCTGATCGTCAGGCCGAGCGCCTTGAGCTTGCGGACGTCGAGCTTGAACGGCGCCGTCTCCCGTCCGAACGAGGCGGCCAGGTCGGGGGCCCGGACCGCCGGTCGGGCCTGGATCGTCTGCAGGACGTCCATCGTCCACGGCCCGATCGTCGAGGCGCGCGATCGAGGCGATCGAGGCGCCGTCGGATGTCGGTGCGATCGTCGTCGGTGAGGCGCGGCGGAGCTCGGCCAGCCGCGTCCGCGGGTCGGGGTCGTCGACGCGACGGAGGACGAGCCGGTAGAGCGTCGTGCCCTCGGCGGCCGGGCGTAGGTCGGCGAGCAGCTCCGTCCGTTCCGCGTACCCGGCTCGGCGGACGTCGTCGTCGGGGATGGTGGCCACGTCGTCGACGATCGACACCTCCTCGACGAGGACGAGGCCGATCAGGCTTCGGTACCGGTGTCCGGCCACGACCTGGGAGCGCCGCCATCGCCGGAAGCAGACGTCGATGCTCCCGTCCATGAGCCCTCGGCGGAGGCGCAGCTCGAACTGCACCTCAGACGAGCAGGTTGGTGCCGCGGAGGTGGGCCGTCTCGTTGAGGGCCTGGAGCGTCCGGTCGCCACGCCGGGACGCGAGGACGCGGTGGATGCTCGTGTACTTCGGCTCGAACCACAGGGCCCGGTCGATGCCGAGGATGTGGGCGAGGTAGGCGTTGATGACCCCGCCGTGGCACACGACGGCGACGGACCCACCGGGGTTGGCGGTGATGATGTGCTCCATCGCCCGCACCACGCCGTCCTTGAACTCGACGGGGTCGACGCCGCCCTCGTCGAAGGTGCCCTCGACCATCGCCTGCCAGCGCTCGTCCTTGTTGGCCTTGAGCTCCTCGATCGGGATGTAGCTGGTCGCGTCGCGGTCGAACTCGGCCAGCTCGTCGTCGGTCACGACGTCGACCCCGAGCGTGGCGGCCAACGGTGCCGCCGTCTCGCGGGCCCGTTGCATCGGGCTCGACCACACCGCACCGACGGGCTCGGAGCCCAGGTACTCGGCGAGCCGCTCGGCCTGCTTGCGGCCCCGCTCGGCCAGCGGGGGATCGGCGGGTCCGTCGGCGTCGACGATCTTCACGGGCTCAGCGTGGCGGACGAGGATCAGCTCCATGGGGCAGTTCCTAGCCGTTGGGGCCAGGTCGGTCGTACCCTCGTCCTCGATGAGCGAGATCGTGGTGTGCGGGGCGGGCGTCTGTGGACTCACCGCAGCGATGCTGTTGGCCAAGGACGGGCACGCCGTGACGGTGCTCGAACGGGACGCCTCGCCGCCGCCCACCGATCCCTTGACCGCGTGGGACGAATGGGAGCGGCGGGGGGTGGGCCAGTTCCGCCTGCCCCACTTCCTGCTGACCGGCTTCCGCCGGATCATCGCCGCCGAGCTCCCCGAGGTGGAGACCGCGCTCCTCGAGGGCGGGGCGCTCCGCCTCAACGTGCTCGGCCCGTTCGCCGAGATGCTCGATCCGGAGGATCACAACGTGGTCCTCACCGCCCGCCGACCGGTGATCGAGGCCGCGGTCGCCGGCGCCGCCGCGGTGTTCCCCGGCGTCACCCTCCGGCGGGGCGTCGCGCTCGCCGGCGTGCTGACGGACACGGCCGGTCCCGTGCCCCGGATCGTCGGGGTGCGGACGGAGGCCGGGGAGGAGATCCCGGCCGACCTCGTCGTGGACGTGCTCGGCCGGCGCTCGCCCATGTCGCGGTGGCTGGTGGAGGCCGGGGCGGTGGCGCCGGTCGTCGAGGAGGAGGACTCGGGCTTCGTCTACTACGGCCGCCACGTGCGGACCGCCGACGGCAGCCCCCTCGGGCCGACGCTGTCGTTCTTCGGGTCCGTCGGCCTGCTCGTGCTCCCGGCCGAGCAGGGCATCAGTGGCATCGGGATCATCGCGTCGAGTGACGACGCCGCGCTGCGGCCGCTCCGCCACGACGCTCCCTGGCGGGCCGTGATGGCCCTGCTCCCGGAGGGCGACAAGGTGCTGGCGGCCGAGCCGCTCGACGAAGAGATCGCGGTCATGGCCGGGATCGAGGACCGCATCCGCCACTACGTCGTGGACGGCGAACCCGTCGCCACCGGCGTCGTGTGGATCGCGGGACAGCGTGGGCGGCCACCAACCCCACACTCGGGCGGGGCATCTCCCTCGGTGCCCGGCACGCCAAGCTGCTCCGCGACGTGGTGCGGGAGGTCGGCACCGAGGACCACGATCGGCTGGCCCGGTGCTTCGACGAGGCCACCCAGGCGGAGCAGACGCCGTGGTATCGCTCGACGGTGTGGCACGACCGGCACCGCACGGCGGACTTCGCCGCCGCGATCGCGGGTGCTGACGCGAGCCCGACGAGCTGTGGGACCGCTTCCTCGCCTTCACGGGGTCGGCCTTCACCGATCTCACCCTCCTGCCCCACTTCCTCGACACGTTCCGCCTCGACCGGCGGCCCGAGGAGGTGCTGCGGGACGACGCCGTCATCGCCCACCTCGACGCCGGCGGCATCGGCGTCCCGGCGCCCGAGGGCCCATCGCGCCAGGCGCTGCTCGACGCCGTCGCCTCAGCCCAGTAGGGCGTCGAGCTCCCGGAGGGCGACGGCGGGGTCGTCCACGAGGATGGCGTGGAGCCCGGCCCGGCGGGCGCCGTCGACGTTTCCGGGCGCATCGTCGAGGAACACCGCCGACGCCGCGTCGACACCCAGTCGTTGGAGGGCGATGGCGTAGATCGTCGGGTTGGGCTTGCGGCTCCCGACCTCGCAGGAGTCGACGACGACGTCGAACAGCTCCTCGACCGGGAGGAGCGTCCGCCACCCGGATGCCTCCCGGATGTTGTTCGTGACGATCGCCGTCTTGTAGCCGGCTGCCTTGAGCGACCGCACCCGCGTCACCACGTCCTGGTGCACCTCGATGCGATCGTTGAAGCCACGGAGCTGGTTGAAGTCGAGCTCCACGCCCGCTTCGGCGGCCAGCTGCATCACCTCGGGGAGGTACTCGCCCAACCCGATCTCGCCCCGTTCGAGGCGGTGCCACGGATGGTCGTCGTCCACGGCGTAGTCGCCGAGCATCACGGCCAGGACCTCGTCCTGGGTCTTGCCGGCCCCCGTGCCGACCGACGCCAGCGTCGCCCACGGGGACGACGTCAACACGCCGTGGAGGTCGAACAGCACGGCCTCGATCACGACGCCGCCAGCGCATCGCGCAGGGTCGCAGCCGTGGCCTGCATGGCCTCGTCGTCCTCGTACTTCTGTCGGGGCCAGAAGAAGCCGCGGAGGCCGTCCTTGCGCCGGCGGGGCACGACGTGCACGTGCAGGTGCGGGACGCTCTGGCTCACGGTGTTGTTGATGGCCACGAACGATCCGTCGGCGCCGAGGGCGGGAACGACCGCCGCGGCCACCCGCTGCGCCGCACCGAACAGGACGGGGACCTGCGGGGACGGAAGGTCGGGCAGCGTCTCGTGGTGGTTCCGGGGCACGACCAGGACGTGCCCGGGAAAGACGGGGCGCACGTCGAGGAAGGCGAGGACGTCGGGCTCGTCGAGCACCATGGCGGCGGGCAGGTCGCCGGTGGCGATGGCGCAGAAGGCGCACGGCGGGTCGGGCACGAGCGGGACCGTATCGTGCCGCCCGTCCCCGGCATCCCAACCGCATCCTGCCGCCCCACCCCGGCACCCCACCCCGGTACCCCACCCATCGGCCATGATCACCCCATGTCCGATGCTCCCGTCCACCTCTCCGGCGGTCTCCCCGAGACCGTCCTGCCTTCGCCGCCGGCCGACCTGGCCCGCCGGCTGGCCGACGCGCTGGTGGCGCCCATCGAGCAGCGTCGGGATCTGGTCAGCCACGTCGTCGCCGACAACCCGCTGTTCCTGGACGGCTGGGCCACGCTCGGGGACCTGGCTCGCGACGACGTCGAGGCCTATGCCTGCTACCGGGTGGGCTACCACCGCGGGCTCGACGCGCTGCGGGCCAACGGATGGCGGGGGAGCGGCTACGTGCGCTGGCGCCAGGAGACGAACCGGGGCTTCCTGCGGGCCCTCGACGGGCTGCGTCGGGCTGCGGCGGCCATCGGTGAAGGCGCCGAGGAGGAGCGGTGTGACCAGTTCCTCCACCAGCTCGACCCCGAGTGGGATCGACGGACGTCGTGACGTGAGCGATCTCGAGCGACTGCAGGCCCTCTGCCTGGCCCTGCCGGAGGTGACGGAGCGGCCGAGCCACGGCGCGCCCACCTTCTTCGTGCAGGGCAAGAAGACCTTCGTGCAGTTCTGGGTCGACGGCCACCACGACGACGACTTCCCGCACCTGTGGTGCGCGGCACCCGCCGGTGCCCAGGAGGAGCTCGTGGAAGCCGAGCCCGACCGGTTCTTCCGCCCGCCCTACGTGGGTCATCGCGGCTGGATCGGTGTGCGGATGGACGGTGATCTCGATTGGGCCGAGATCGAGGAGATCTGCCGGGACGCCTATCGCGTCGTCGCCCCGAAGAGGCTCCTCGTTCAGCTCGACGCGGCCGGCTGAGCCTCGAGGCGCTCGACCAGGAGCGCCAGCGCGGCGTCGGCGAAGGCCGACATGTTCCGCGCCCGGTCATCGTCGCCCGTGAGCAGGTGGCGGGTCACCACGTCGTCATCGCCGTCGCCGGGCCCGGCGACGGCGATCGACGCATGGCCGGGAGGATCGCCGTACGGGTTGCCCGACGGTCCGGCCGCACCGCCCTCGCCGATGCCCCAGGTCGTGCGGACGCGGAGGCGGACCGAGCCGGCGAGGTACCGGACCCACGGCTCGCTCGCACCGCGCAATCCCTCCGGGGTCTCGAGGGTCCCGTCGAGGAAGGCGTGTCGGGCCGCGCCGGTGTAGACGACGGCCCCGCCGCGGAAGTAGGCCGAGGCGCCGGGGACGGCGAGGAGCCGAGCCGAGATGAGACCACCGGCGGCACCCTCGGCGACGGCGATGGTCTCGCGGCGCGCCCGGAGGAGGTCGGCGGCCCGCTCGGCGATCATCCGACGAGGTCCCGGCAGAAGGAGCGCACCGCGCTGTTGAAGACGTCGGCCGCCTCCCACTGCACGAAGTGGCCGCAGTCGCGCAGCGAGGAACGGGCCGACGTGGTCGGGGAACACGACGGCGGCCATGCGGTCGAAGTCCGGGTAGATGACGTGGTCGCTCGGGCCGAAGAGCAGGAGCGTCTCGGCGTCGGGTTGCGGGCCAACATCGCGACGGCTCGCTCCGCGCCGCGGCTCGAGACGACGCTCTCGTAGTCGCCGAACGAGGCGCGCGAGCTTCGTCGCCGTCGCCGAACGGCTCGGTCATGGAACGCCACGTCGTCGGGCGCGAAGGCGCCGGGGTGGCCCCAGAACCGCGACGTGTAGAAGGTGCGCGACGTAGCGGCGCCGCTGCTCGGGCGTGGCCAGCTCGGCGGCGAGGGCGTCGGCGTCGGTGCCCTGGCGGAGGAAGTAGTCGGCCGCCTCCGCCGCCGGTCGCGTGCGGAGCCCGCCCATGCGCTCCTTGTCGTAGGGGAGCGGGCGAGTTGAACAGCACGATGCCGGTCGACGAAGCCGGGGTGGCGGAGGGCCAGGTCCTGGATGACCGGCCCGCCGAGGTCGCCGCCGACGGCGACGACGCGTTCGTGGCCGAGGTGGTCGTGGACGAGGGCGTGCAGGTCGCGGCTGTGGGACGGCGACGTCGTGGAAGCCGTCAGGACCGACCTCGGAGTCGCCGAAGCCGCGGAGGTCGGGCACGATCACCTCGAAGCCGGCCTCGGCCAGCGGCTGCGATGTTGCGCCACCAGATGCGGCTCGTCTCGGGCCAGCCGTGCACGAGGAGGAGCGGCGGACGTCCGTCCGCTGACGGCCCGTCGCGGACGTACGCCTGCTCGAACCCGCGCACCGCCGCCGTCTCGTATGCGAACGCAGCCGGGTCGGGCGCCATGGCGTCGATCCTAAGGTGGGCACCCGTGACCGGCCCGTCCCGCGCCTACGCCGAGGCGCTCGACGCGGCCGATCCGCTGGCGGGCTTCCGCGACCGCTTCGTCGACCCGAGCCGGACCTGATCTACCTCGACGGCAACTCCCTCGGCCGGCTGCCGAAGGCGACGGTGGAGCGTCTGCGCGAGGTGGTCGAGGACGGAGTGGGGCGGCGGGCTGGTCGCGGATCGTGGGACGACGTGGATCGACCTGGCCCGCGCGGGTCGGCGACCTGATCGGCCGAGCACCTGCTCGGCGCCCGCCCGGGCGAGGTGCTGGTCGGCCGATTCGACGACGGTGAACCTCTACAAGCTCGCCGTGGCGGCGCCTGCGACGCGCGGCCGGGCCGGCGGGTGGTCGTCACCGACGACGGCAACTTCCCGACCGACCGCTTCGTCCTGGCCGGCCTCGCCGCGGCCCGCGGGCTGGCGAGGTGCGGCTCGTGCCCGACGGACCCGTCGGTGGCCGACGTCGAAGCGGCCGTCGCCGCCGGCGACGTCGCGCTGCTGTCGCTCTCCCTCGTCGCCTACCGGACCGGGGCGCTGGCTCGACCTCGACGCGGCATCACCGCGGCGGCCCATCGCCACGGGGCGCTCGTGCTGTGGGACCTCTGCCACGCCGCCGGCGCGGTCCGATCGACCTCGACGGCCGCCGGCGCGGACCTCGCCGTCGGCTGCAGCTACAAGTACCTCAACGGCGGCCCGGGCGCGCCCGCCTTCCTCTACGTCCGGCCGCGACCTGCACGACCGAGCTGCGTCAGCCCATCTGGGGCTGGTTCGGCGCAGCGCGACCAGTTCGCCATGGGACCGGCCTACGTGCCTGCGGACGGCATCGACCGCTTCCAGGTCGGCACCCCGCCGGTGCTCGGCCTGGTCGCCGTCGACGAAGGCGTCGCCCTCACCGCGGCGGCGGGGATGGTGGCCATCGATGCGAAGCGGCGCGCCCTCCTCGAGCTCGTCCTCACCCACGTCGACGCCGTGCTGGCCCCCCTCGGCGTCGAGGTCGCGACGCCCCGGGAGTCGGCGCGGCAGGGCTCCCACGTGGCGCTCCGCCATCCGGAGGCGTGGCGCATCACCCGCGCCCTCGTCGAGGAGTGCGGCGTGGTGCCCGACTTTCGGGAACCCGACCTGATCCGCGTGGGGCTCACGCCCCTCCACCTCCGCTTCGTCGACGCGTGGGACGCGGTGGACCGCCTCCGCGAGGTGCTCGTCCGGCGCCGTTTCGAGGGCTACGCCGACGAACGGGCCCGCATCACCTAGCCGAGGTGCGGTGGCGCGACGACGTGGTCCGGGCGCGTGGCGTCGCTCGCGGCCGGTTCGGCTTCGAGCGCTCGCCGGAGGTCGGCGACGAGCTCGTCCCCGTAGCGCTCCCGCCAGCCGGTCTCCACCTGGTCGAGTCGTCGCTCGTGATGCGTGCGGATGCGGTCGCCGAGCTCGGTCAGGCGGACGAGCTTCGGACGAGGACGGTGTGGATCGGGGATGACGACGACGACACCGTGGCGCTCGAGCAACGACGTCCCGTGGCCCGTGATGCCGTGGCCGGCGGGCGCGTCGGCCAGCGGGCGGGGGTCGGACCGCAGGTGGCGGACGACGAGCGCCGTGCTGGCGAGGGGCCACGCCGGCGCCGATTCGTAGTCGATCGAGAAGGCCACGAGGCACTGCGAGAGCAAGGCCGTCAGCGGGACCCCCGAGGTCGAGTCGCCGTCGCCTCGACGCACCGGTCGCCAGTCCTGGCCATGGGCGGGGAGCCCGTCGGTGGGCCGAGGGGCGACGAACGTCCCGCCGATCGCGCTCGGGTCGGCCACGCCGTACGGGGCCGGGAACCACGGCAGCTCGAGCGGCAGTCGGCGCACCACGGCGTCCAGGGCGACCCGCAGGTCCGAGCCGGCGTGGCGCGCTTCATGGGCGTCGAGACGCCGTCGCCAGTGGTCGTCGGAGGCGCGTCCGTCCGTCGTCAGCTCGATCGTGCGGCCGGCCGAGCCCTTCGTGGCGACCAGCCAGCCCCGTCGGGCCGCGCCGGTGACGGCGGCGGCGGCGAGGCGCCTCGAGATCCGGGTGACGGTGGCGAGCTCCCGCTCGGAAGCGGCTGCATCGACGCCCCGCAACACGTTCGACCACACGGGCAGGGATGCGACATTCCCGAGACCGCGATCATCCGCCTCCAGCTCGTCGACCTGCGCGCTGAGCACCCGGGAGAGCAGCACGGGCAGGCTCGACGCGTGCTCCACGACGGACGACGCTAGGTCCAGCGCCCCCGATCCCGGGGCCCGATCCACGGTGTGTGTGCGTGTTCCGCGGTGCGTCGCAGTCCGTTCCGGAACACCACGGAGGCGGACCGGGCCGTCTAGGCTGATCGCCAATCCAACGTGCAAGCCGGTGACGTTCGTCGCCACATGGCCCTGGAGCCTCCGGGCTGGGTCGCAACACGAACCTCGGAGACCTTCTTCCCTCATGGAAACCCGTTCTTTCGTCACGTCCACGTTCCGGTTCCCCCGGATCCTGGGCGCCCTGTGCGCCTCCGTCCTCGCCATCGTGCTGGTGGCCTCACCGGCCCTGGCCGACGTCTCGTTCATCAACAGCTGTCGTTCGAGCGCCGGCCTCGGACCGGTGTCGGACCATGGCGGGTTGGCCTCGGTCGCCCGATCCCACGCCGCCGCCATGGCGGCCGAGGGCCGGCTCTACCACAGCGGCAACCTCGCCTCCCGGGTGTCGTCCGTGGTCCAGGGCTGGCAGGGCGTCGGCGAGAACGTCGGCGTCGGTGAGAGCCTCGCCGCCGTGAACGCCATGTTCATGTCGTCGGCCACGCACCGAGCCAACATCCTCGGCAACTTCAACCTCGCCGGCGTCGGGGTCGTGCAGGGCGCCGACGGGCGCTACTGGGTGACGCAGGTGTTCGCCCGCGCCGCAAGCTCCACCACGTCCGCCACCAGGGCACCGAGCGTGGCCGCGCCGCCCGTCGCCACGGCGCCCCGCGTGGCCGCGCCGCCCGTCGCCACGGCACCTCGCGTGGCCGCGTCGTCCGCCCCCCACACCGCCTCGCCGACGGCGGTGCCGCCCCGCCCCACCGCTCCTCGCGTGTCGCGCCGTGCCGCCCACTCCACGGTCCCCGCCGTCGCCCCGACCGCGGCGCCGTCCACGCCTCCGGCCGTCGGCGGCCTGGCGTCGCCCCGGGGCTACCGGGTGGTCGCCGAGGACGGCGGCGTCTTCACCTTCGGCGACGCCGTGTTCGCCGGCAGCGCCGCCGACCTGCGGCTCGACGAGCCCGTCATCGGCGGTGCGTCGACCCCGAGCGGGCAGGGCTACGTCCTGTTCGGCGCCAAGGGCGGGGTGTTCAGCTTCGGCGACGCCGGCTTCCACGGCAGCGCCGCCGACCTCGCCCTCCACGCACCGGTCGTCGCTGGTGCGGTCACGCCCTCGGGGGGCGGGTACACCCTCTTCTCGGCCGACGGCGGGGCCCTCACCTACGGCGACGCCACCTTCGCCGGCAGCCTCGCCGGCGAGCACCTGAACGCCGGTGTCGTCGGCGGGACCCGCACGCCGTCCGGCAACGGCTACTGGCTGGCCGGGGCCGACGGCGGCGTCTTCGCCTTCGGTGACGCCGTCTTCTACGGCAGCGCCGCCGAGCTCGGCAACCTCGCCTCCCCGATCGTGTCGATGGCATCGTCGCCGACCGGCCACGGATACTGGCTGGTCGGAGCCGACGGCGGCGTGTTCGCCTTCGGGGATGCGCCGTTCCACGGGTCGGCCGCCGACCAGTCCAAGCCGGTGTCGGTGCGGGGCCTCATCCCGGCGCCCGGCGGCGACGGCTACTGGCTCGTGCGCTCCGATCGCGAGGTCATGCCGTTCGGGGTCGTCGAACCCACCTTGCGCCGCTACGTCGGCATCGCCTCCCTCCGGCTGGTCTGACCGTGGCCGGCGACCGCCTCCGGGGCAAGACCGCCGTGGTGGTCGGCGGCGGGCAGACGCCCGGCACGACCATGGGCAACGGACGGGCGACGGCGGTGCTCTTCGCCCGGGAAGGCGCCGAGGTGCTCGTCGTCGATCGCCACGAAGGCTCGGCCGAGGAGACGGCGCAGAGGATCCGGGACGAGGGCGGTACGGCCTACGTCCACGTCACCGACCTGTCCTCGGAAGCAGCCTGCTCCGCACTGGCCGACGTCGCGCTGCAGCGCTTCGGCGGGCGCATCGACGTGCTCCACAACAACGTGGGGATCGGGGTCGGCGACGCCACCCCCACCCGCCTGGCCGAGGAGGCCTGGGACCAGATCCTCGACGTGAACCTGAAGGCCATGTGGCTGACGTGCAAGCACGTCGTCCCGGCGATGCGGGCCCAGGGCGGCGGCTCGATCGTGTGCGTGTCGTCGCTGGCCTCCATCGCCGCCGCCGGCAACCTCACCGCCTACAAGGTCTCCAAGGCCGGGGTCAACACGCTCGTCCAGGCGCTCGCCTCCACCAACGCCCGCCACAACGTTCGGGCCAACGCCATCCTCCCCGGCCTGATCGACACGCCGATGGCCGTCGACGCACCGGCCCGGGCCGCCGGCCGCGACCGCGAGGAGCTGGCCACCGCCCACGCCTCGCCGCGTCCCGATGCAGCACCAGGGCACGGCCTGGGACGTCGCCTACGCCGCGCTCTACCTCGCCTCCGACGAGTCCCGCTTCGTCACCGGCGTCCTCCTCCCCGTGGACGGTGGCCAGGCGACCATGGTCGGCTGACACCTTCGACGCGGGGCCCGTCCGTTCAGGTCGCCCTTGCGGCCGCCCCAACCTGTTCATGTGGCCCTTGTGGCCGCCCCAAGCGCCACCTCAACTCCTGATCGACGGCCGGAAGGGCAACCGCAACGGAGTCGGCTGACGCTCCGATGCGCCGCCCGCCGGCGGGTCAGAGCCAGCCGGCGCGGGCCATGTCCTCGGCCCCGTCGGGCGGAGCCTGCCCAAGGCGGCCGGCTCGTACCCCGTCGAGCATGCGGCTCACGGCGGCGACGATCTCCGGAGCCGCGTCCCGCACGCCGTCGGCGTCCCGGGGGTCGACGTCGGCGGCATCAACCTTCGCCTCGTCCAGCACCGAAGGGAGGTCCTCGAGGCGGGCCTGCAGCCATCCGAGCGGGTCCTCGGTCAGTTCGGGCACGAAGTGGCGCCGGGTCGGGTTCCAGCCGTCGAAGCGCGGGTGGTGGTGGGTGCGGTCGAACGTGCCCGGGTGGTCGACGGACTCGAGCAGGTCGATCCGCCAGATGGGGCGATCGACGGCGATCGGCTGGGCCGAGTAGATGGTGCCCTGCAGCTCGCCTCGGTCGAGGAAGCGCACCTCGAGGCGGACGCCCTGCTCGGGTCCCTCCTCGCCCGGCGTCGGCCGAGGGTCGATGAAGTAGATGTCGCCGATGACGACACCGATCCGTTCGAACCCGAACACCTGCAGCATCAGTGGACCTCCTCGATCCCGTGGCGGTGCCGCGGAGCGACCTCCGCGTCCGCCGTGAGTGCATCTTCGTCCAGATCTCGGCCGCGGATCCCGCGGGAGCCGGCCTGCGCCGGTGCGAACGCTGCGCCACGATGGACGGGTGCGCCGGCGAACCCTCACCGCCCTGGCCGCGGCGCTGGCCCTGACGGCCTGCCGCGGGAGCGGGACGGGGCCCACGTCATCGGCTTCCGGCGGGTCGGGGGATCGGGCCGCGACCACGACCACGACTGCGGCGGCGCCGGAGGTGGCCGAGGGGCCGTCGACCACGGTGGCGCCCTCATCAGCGACGACGGCGGCCCGCCGTGCCTCCGCCCCACCGACGACGGGCTCGCCATCGGCCGGGGGTGGCGGCCCGGTGACGACCGCGGCGGCGGCGAGCGACACCGGACCGGCGCCCTCGGTCGATCCGACCCCGACGGGCGCCGCGTCCGACGCCGACGGGCGGGGGTCGCCCGGTTCGTTCGCCGCGGACGCTGCTGGTGCCGCGCCCCGTGACGACGATCGTCCTCGAGCGCTTCCACCAGCGGGGGGCCGAGCCGGCGACGACCTCGATCGACTTCGCCCGCTCCACCCTGCGGACCGTGACGGGCAAGGGCGTCGAGGTGCGGGACTCGACCCTGGTGGCGGGGTCCGGACAGGCGTGGACGGCCGACCAGCTGCGGGAGCTGGCCGATCGGTCGAGCCGCGTCGCCCCCAGCGGGAGCGCCGCGGTCGTCAAGGCCTTGTTCCTGCACGGTTCCTTCGAGGGCCAGGCGGGCGTGCTGGGCGTCGCCGTCCGGGGCGACCTCCTCGTGTTGTTCGCGGACTCGATCGACTCGGCCGCGTCGCCGGTCGTCGACCGCGACACCGTCGAGGAGGCGGTGCTCGTCCACGAGCTCGGGCACCTGCTCGGCCTGGTCGACCTCGCCCGCGACACGGGACGGGCTGATCGGGAGCATCCGGGCCATTCGGGCAACCGTCGGTCCGTCATGTACTGGGCCGTGGAGTCGAGCCTCGTCGGCCAGGTGCTCGGGGGAACTCCGCCGCGCGACTTCGATGCGGCCGACCGGGCCGACCTCGAGGCGCTGAAGAGCGCGGCGCCTGAGAGGTCGCTCCGCTAGGTTCCGCCCGTGGCCGTCCACGCCCTCGACAACGCGAGCTGGGGCTTCGCCTCCAAGTGCTTCGTGTGCGAGCCGTCCAACGAGGGCGGGCTGCGGATCCCGTTCTTCCACGACGACGAGGCTGGGATCGTGTTCGCCGACTACACCCTGGAGGACACGTTCTCCGGCGCACCGTCCTACGTGCACGGTGGCGTGACGATGGCGGTGCTCGACGAGGCCATGGCCTGGGCGACCATCGCGGTGGCCAAGGCCTTCGCCCTCACCACCCGCACCACGACCGAGTTCAAGTGGCCGATCCGCGTGGGGCGGGCCTACCGGGTCGAAGCGAGGATCCTCGGTCGGGACGGCATGTCGATCGAGGTCGGGGGCACCATCTTCGATCCTCAGGGGCGGCCGGTGGCCGAGGCCGTGTCCACCTTCCGGGCGATGAGCGCGGAGCAGGCGACGGATGCCATCGGCGTCGAGGTCACCGGGGACGACGCGGGATTCGTGCAGGGGTGAGCGCGCCGGCGGTGGGTGGCGAGGAGCGCGAGGTGCCGGCGGGCGAGTGGGTCGGCACCGATGCCGCCCTCCAGGACCTCGTGGCCGCCCTGCAGGGCGAGCCGCTGTACGGGATCGACACCGAGTTCCATCGGGAGCGCACGTACTGGCCCCAACTCGCCCTCGTGCAGATCGCCTGGTCCGGGGGCATCGCCCTGGTGGACCCGCTCGCCGTCGACATCGCCCCCCTCCGCGAGATCCTCGAGGGGCCCGGCACCTGCATCATGCATGCCGCCGACCAGGACCTCGAGGTCCTCGAACGGGCCTGCGGGGTCGTGCCGGCGGCCCTGTTCGACACCCAGGTGGCGGCCGGCTTCCTCGGCTTCTCCTCGCCCTCTCTCTCGTCCCTCGCCGAGCGGCTGCTCGGCCTGCGCCTGACCAAGGGCGACCGCCTCACCGACTGGATGCAGCGGCCGCTCACCGCCGGCCAGAAGCGCTACGCGGCGGCCGACGTCGCCCACCTCCACGCCCTCCACTCCGAGCTGACGCAGCGCCTCGACGCCTGCGACCGCCGGGTCTGGTCCGAGCAGGAGTGCGAGGCCCTCCGGATCCGGCCGCACACCCCCCAGGAGCCGGACACGGCGTGGTGGCGCATCAAGGACAGTCGCTCGCTGCGGGGCACCGCGCGCGGTGTCGCCCAGGAGGTCGGGGCCTGGCGGGAGCGCCGCGCCGCGACCGTCGACAAGCCGCCGCGGATGGTGCTGGCCGACCTCGCCCTCCTCGGCATCGCCCACAAGGCGCCGGCCACGATGGGCGAGCTGCGCGACATCCGCGGGCTCGACGGCCGCTACCTCAAGGGCGACGCCGGCCCGGAGATGCTCGCGGCGGTGCTCCGCGGGACCGCCCTCGAGCCGCGCCGACATCCGGGTGCCCCCGAGCGACGAGCTGGACCGCAACCTCCGCCCGGCCGTGACCCTGGTGTCGGCCTGGGTGGCGCAGCTGGCCCAGGAGCTGCGCATCGACACCGCCATGTTGGCCACCCGATCCGATCTCCTGGCCCTGCTCCGGGGCGATGCCGACGCCCGCCTCGGGCGGGGGTGGCGAGCCGGCCTCGTCGGGGACCGCATCCGGCTGCTCGTCGACGGACAGGCGGCGCTCGCCTTCCGGCCCGGTCGGGGCGACCTGGTGCTCGAGGAGCGCTCGGCCCAGGAGCTGGGCGTCGACGTCGTCGTGCCCGACGAGATCGCCCCGGCCCCGCCCGAGGCCTGACCGGCTACTCCGCCGGCTTCGGGCGGAGATCGATCCGCAGGGTGAGGATCCCGTCGTCCAAGGAGCCCTCGGCGTCGCCGAGCATGGCGTAGTCCATGAAGTCGAGTTGCATCTGCTCCACGAACCGCTTCCGTTCGGCGCCCTCGACCGGCGGCATGCCCCGGCTGCGCACGGCCTTGGCCCGATTGCGGAAGCGCTCGATCATGGCGGCGACGTCCAAGGTGTCGCCGGTGGTGGTCTCCTCGGCCATGAGCCGCGAGGGTAGTGCGGCGAACGGATACACTCCGTCCCCGTTCAACCCTCTCGAGTCGGGGAGTCAGCCCGTGAAAAAGGGACGTCATCGGCGCTTCGAAGAGGCGCGTGCCCAGAAGCGCCAGACGGCTGAGCTGTCTCTCGAACCGTGCCCGGAGTGCGGGGCCGAGCCCGAGGCGGAGCATGCGGCCTGGTGCCTGGCCACGGAGGACGAAGGCGAAGAGGAGGCCGTCGAGGCGCCCTGACGCCCCGTCGTTCCCCGCTGAACGGCGGAAATGACCCGGAAATAGCCCTTTCTCGGGCAAATTCGCCGGCGCCCATCTCCTACGCTGTCGTCGTGCTTCCCCTGCGGCGGGCCCGGTGGCTCGCGTCCGTCGTCGCGCTCGGCCTGGCCTTCGGCGCCTGTGGTGGCCCCGACACGGCCGCGCCGGAGCACCTCGTCCGCGAGCTGGCGGCCGAGACGACGGTCGCGACGGCGGAGACGACGACCGAGGCTCCGGTCGTCGAGGAGACGACGACCGCCCCGCCGGTGGTCGAGACCACGACGGCGCCACCCGCAGCCCCCACGACGGTGGCGGCCCCGCCCACGACCGTTCCCGTCCCGAAAGTCGTAGCCGCCGCCACCCGCCCCGCCGTGCCGCTGCAGGCGCCGCGGGTCATCGGCGACATCAGCCCCTATGCCGGGCTCGGCACGTGGGTCGACGTGTACGACTGGAGCCACTACAAGAACACGACGCCGACCGTCGGCCCGGACCAGGTCGACCAGATGGCGGCCGACGGGGTGCAGACCCTCTTCATCCAGACGGCCAAGCACGACACCCCCGACCTGATCGCCGAGCGGGACCTGCTCGACCCGATCATCGCCCGGGCCCACGCCCGCGGCATCCGCGTCGTCGCCTGGTACCTGCCGACGTTCGAGAACAACGACAACGACCTGGGCCGCCTCGTGGCCAGCGCAGCGCTCGATGTGGACGGCCTGGCCGTGGACGTCGAGTCCCGGAAGGTGGCCGAACCCGGCGAGCGCTCCGCCCGGCTCGTGGATCTCAGCCGTCGCCTGCGGGAGGCGCTGCCCGGCCGGGCCATCGGTGCCATCGTGATGCCGCCCGTGCAGCTCGAGGTCGTGAACCAGAACTTCTGGCCCGGCTTCCCGTGGCAGGAGATCGCACCCTTCTACGACGTCTGGCAGACGATGGGCTACTGGACCGACCGCAAGGAGTCGTCCGGGTATCGCGACCCGTACACCTACACGGCGGAGAACCAGCGCCGGCTGCGGGCCAACCTGGGTAACCCGACGGCGGCCATCGCCCCCGTGGGCGGGGTCGGTGCCTTCGGCCCGGACGACGTCGATGCCTTCCTCCGGGCCGCGGTCGAGACCGGGGCCATCGGCGGATCGATCTACGACTGGCGGACGACCCGGGTCGAGGCCTGGCCCAGCCTCCGGAAGTTCCGCACCGCCGGCTGAGGCCGCTGTGACGGAGGGCACGGCTGTTGCAGCCGTCCATCGGGTACAGGCGGCACGTGCCCCTCACCGACTGGCGGTCCGAGCTCACCCGGGCCCGCCGCTTCGCTCGTCCCGTCGTCTCCCCGTCGGCGGCCGCGCCCGTGCCCCCGGCTTCGCTCCCACCCGGGCGGATCGTCGAGCTCCCTGGCCGCGGCGAGCTCTTCGTCCGTGAGCGCCTGGGCCGTGCCGGGCAGCCGACGATCCTGTTGTTGCACGGCTGGACCGCGTCGGCCGACCTGAACTGGTTCCGGGCGTACGACGCCGTCGGGGCCGAGGGCCGCCTCCTGGCCGTCGACCACCGTGGTCACGGGCGGGGCCTGCGATCGGAGGAGCGCTTCACGCTGGAGGACGCGGCCGACGACGCCGCCGCCCTGCTCCGCACCCTCGACGCCGGCCCGGCCGTCGTGGTCGGGTACTCCATGGGCGGGCCCATCGCCATGCTCCTGTGGGAGCGCCACCCCGAGCTCGTCGCCGGCCTCGTGCTCGAGGCGACGGCGCTGGAGTGGCGGGCGCGGCTGTCCGAGCGCCTGACCTTCAAGTTCATGGCGCTGGTCGAGCTGTCGCTGCGCCTCGGCCGCCCCCGCAACGTGGTCGACCGCGCCCTGCGCGACGCCGTCGAGCAGGCCCCCGACCTCGAGCCGCTCCTACCCTGGCTCCGAGCCGAGCTCCGACGCGGCGATCCGAGCGCGCTGGCCGATGCCGGACGGGCCCTCGGCCGACACGACGCCCGAGGCTTCGCCGGCCGCATCGACGTGCCGACGTCGGTCGTGGTGACGACACGCGATCGGCTGGTGCGTCTCCGCAAGCAACGCCACCTGGCGCGGGCGATCTCGGGCTCGACCACCTACGAGATCGCCGGCGATCACGACTGCTGCCTCGTGCTCCCCGAGCCCTTCGCCCGCACCACCGTCGCGGCCATCCGCGACGTGGCTCAGCGAGCCGGCTTCACCGACAGCTCCACCCGCGTCGCCGGGTGGGGCGTGTAGCTGGCCACCGGACGGCTCCGGACGTAGTCGACGAACAAGGCGTAGGGGGTGGCCCCGACCATCTCGATGAGCTCGTCGCGCATGGTCTCGTAGACGGCATCGGCGTCGATGAAGGCGTCGGGCGATTCGGTGCACCACCAGTGGAACTCGAACCCGCCCTCGCCCCAGTGCTTGCGGTCCCACTGGATGACGCGAGACGTCACGTGCCCGTTCCCGTCGTCGGCGTCCTCGCGGCGGAGCGGGAGCTGCCAGCACACGTGGGGCTTGTCGTCGAGCGGGCGTCGTCCCTCGTCGAGCGCGGCGGCGTGCAGGGCGCAGCCCGGGCCCTTGGCGAAGCCGGGCCGGTTCAGGAAGATGCACGCGCCGTCGACCTGGCGCGTGACCGTCTCGCCCTCGTCGTTGACCTTGAGGATCTTGAGCTTGCCGCTCTTCGTCCGGCCCTTCTCGATGAACTGCCAGTGCTCGGCGGTCAGCTCGGCGGCGGCCCGTTCGGTGTTGGCGACGTCCTCCTCGCCGGTGAAGTGGGCGCCGTAGCTGCAACATCCCTGCACCAGCTCCTCGGCGGGGCCGGTCAGCACCCCCTGGCACCCTCGGCCGAAGATGCACGTCCACCGGCTCGTCAGGAAGGTCACGTCGAAGATCCAGGTGCGCTGCTCGTCGGGATCCTCGAAGGACACCCACTCGTGGGCGTCTCGGGGCGGGGTGGTCATGACGTCGGCGCCGGGAACGCGGCCGCGAGCTCGTGCCAGAGCTCGCCGGCGCACAGCAGTCCCTTCTCGAACTGGTCGAGCAGCATGCGCTCGTTCGGTGCGTGGAAGCGGTCGGAGGAGAGGGCGATCCCGAGGTACAGGACCGGCGCGTCGAGCACCCGGCCGAGCGCTTCCTCCGGCCCGCTGCCGCCTTCTCGGGTGAGGAGCGGCTCGATGCCCCACACCGTCGTCATCGCCCGCGACAGCGCCGCGACGGCCGGGTGATCGGGCGGGGTGAGCGCGGGAGCGACGGCGCCGAGGGGGGTGAGCGCCCAGTCGATGCCGACGGGCACCTCGTCGGCGACCCACTGCTCGAAGGCGGCGGCGACGGCGGCCGGATCCTGGTCGGCGACGAGGCGGAAGCTGATCTTGGCGTTGGCCGTGGCGGGAACGATCGTCTTGATGCCCGGTCCGCCGTAGCCGCTGGTGATGCCGGTGACCTCGCACGTCGGCCGGGTCCACGTCCGCTCGAGGGTGGTGCGGCCGATCTCGCCGGCCAGACGCTCGACGCCGGCCGTGACCTTGAACTCGGCCTCGTCGAAGGGGAGCCGATCGAGGCTGGCCCGCTCCTGCTCGGTGAGGGGACGGACGGTGTCGTAGAAGCCGGGGATGGTGACCCGGCCGTCGACGCCATGGAGCTTGGCCACCAGGGATGCGACCTCGTGGGCGGCGTTCGGCACCGCCCCCCCGAAGGAGCCCGAGTGGAGGTCCGCGGAGGCCGTGCGGAGCTGGAGATCGAAGGCCACCAGACCTCGCATGCCGACGCAGAACGACGGCACGTCGGGCGCCCACATGGTGGTGTCGGACACGACGACCACGTCACAGGCGAAGCGGGTGCGGTGGGCCTCCAGCAGCGCCTCGAAGTTCGGGCTGCCGATCTCCTCCTCACCCTCGAGGAGGAACTTCAGGTTGACGGGGAGCGCCCCCTCGGTCCGCAGGAGCCCGCGCGCGGCCTCGAGCTCGTAGAACGACTGGCCCTTGTCGTCGACGGCCCCCCGCGCCCGGAGCTCGCCCTCCACCACCGTCGGCTCGAACGGCGGATCGGTCCAGAGCTCGAGCGGGTCGACGGGTTGCACGTCGTGGTGGCCGTAGACCAGGGCCGTCGGGGCGCCGGCCGTCGCGTGGAGCCAGTCGGCGTAGACCGCCGGCAGGCCGGGCCGCCCGTCCGGGCCGGTCGTCTCCACGAGGGCGACGTGCTCGAAGCCGGCCTCTCGGAGCAGCTCCGCCGCCCGCTCGGCGCTGCGGCGGACGTCGCCGTGGTGGTCGGGGTCGGCCGAGATCGACGGGATCCGCAGCCAGTCGATCAGCGTGTCGTAGATGCGGTCGCGCTCGGCATCGAGGTAGGCGGCCAGGCGCGGAGGAGCCACGGGGGCGAAGGGTAGTGGCCCTACGCTGCTGCTCCGTGACGAGGACGGCGCCGGCCGCCGAGACCGAGGCGCTCGTCCGCGAGCTGCGGGCCGCATTGGGAGACGCGACCGCGGTGTTGGACGAGCCGCTGTCGCTGTCGCTCTACGCCCGAGACGCCTCGGTCATCGTCGGGCAGGCCGGCGCGGTGTGCTTTCCGGTGTCGACCGAGGAGGTGCAGGCGGTCGTGCGGGTGGCGCGGCGCCACGGGCGCGCCATCGTCCCGAGGGGGTCGGGTACGGGGCTGGCCGGCGGGGCGGTGCCCGTGGCCGGCGATCCGGAGCGTCCGCCGGTCGTCGTCGTGACCACGAAGATGGACCGGGTGCTGGAGGTCGACGTCGACGACCGCATCGCCTGGGTCGAGCCGGGCGTGCTCAACCTCGACCTCTCCGCCGCGGTGCACGCTCGGGCTGCACTTCGCCCCCGACCCGTCGAGCCAGCAGTCGTGCTCGATCGGCGGCAACGTGGCCAACAACTCGGGCGGCCCGCACTGCCTCGCCTACGGCGTGACCAGCGCCCACGTCCTGGCCTTCGAGGTCGTGCTGCCCGGACGGGTCGGTGACCCGCCTCGGCGGCCTCGAAGCCGACGTCCGCCGGCTTCGACCTGCGGGGCGCGTTCGTCGGTAGCGAGGGCACGATGGGCATCGCCACCCGGATCGCCGTGCGGCTCACGCCCAACCCGCCGGCGGTGCGCACGCTGCTGCTCGACTTCACCTCCGTCGAGGACGCCGCCGCCGCCGTCAGCGGGATCATCGCGGCCGGGATCGTGCCCGCCGCCCTCGAGATGATGGACGCCGCGCATCACCCGGGCCGTCGAGGACTACGTGCACGCCGGCTTCCCCACCGACGCCGCCGCCGTGCTGCTCGTCGAGGTCGACGGGCTGCTCGACGGCGTCGAGCGCGGCGGCCGCCGCAGTCGCAGCGAGGTCGGCCTGGCGCACGGCGCGCGGCACGGTGCGCGTCGCCGCCGACGACGACCGAGCGGGCGCTGCTGTGGAAGGGCCGCAAGTCGGCCTTCGGCGCCATCGCCCGCATCGCGCCCGAACTACTACCTGCACGACGCCGTGGTGCCCCGCACCAAGCTGGTCGACGTGCTGCGCCAGGTCTACGAGATCGCCGACCGGCACGACCTCATCATCGATGAACGTCTTCCACGCCGGCGACGGCAACCTCCACCCGCTGATCGTCTTCGACGCGCCGCGAGCCGGGGATGCTGGAGCGGGTGCACGCGGCCGGCGACGAGATCATGCGCGGCCTGCGTGGCCGCCGGCGGGGTGCTGTCGGGCGAGCACGGCATCGGCCTGGAGAAGCGCGACTTCATGCCGCTGATCTTCAGCGCCGACGACCTCGACGCCCAGGCCCGGCTGCGCGACGCGTTCGACCCGGACCACGCGTGCCAACCCGCACAAGGTCCTGCCCGGCGGGTCGCCGCTGCGGCGATCTCCAGGCCGTCCCGGCGGGGGCGTGGATCTGATGGGCGCAGTCTCGAGGTCTTCGCCCAGGAGGTCGGTGGCGTCGACGACGGACCGGTCACCTGCGTCGGCGGCCGGACGCAGTGGGATGTCGGTGGGGCCGGTGCGGTCCGACGCCCGCGAGGTGACCGCCCCGGTCGGCGTGGTCGAGTTCGAGCCGGCCGAGATGACCGTGCGGGTGCGGGCGGGCACGACGGTGACCGAGCTGGACGAGGCCTTGGCGGCCGGCGGGCAACAGGTGGCCCTGGACCCCCGCGACCCGGCCACCGCGACCGTGGGCGGGGTGCTCGCCGTCGGCCGCAGCGGGCTCCGCCGCCTGCGCTACGGGCCGGTGCGCGACACCGTGCTCGAGGTGCGGGCGGTGACGGCCGACGGGAAGCTGGTCAAGGCGGGCGGACCGACCGTGAAGAACGTGAGCGGCTACGACCTCGGCCGACTGCTCGTCGGGTCGCTCGGCACCATCGGCTTCCTCGGCGAGGTCGTGCTGCGCTGTCGCCCCGTCCGCCCGTGCACCAGTGGTACCGCTCGGCCGGCGTCGGCACCGACCCCTTCACCGCCCGCGACCGCCTGTACCGCCCGTCGACGATCCTGTGGGACGGCACCACCACGTGGGTCCTGCTCGAGGGCCATGCCGCTGACGTGCGGGCCGAGCTCGAGGCCCTCGGGCCGGGCTGGACGGAGACCGGCGGCCCGCCGCCGGTGCCCGCGGCCGGACGCCGATCGGTGCGGCCCTCGGAGCTGCGGGAGCTCGAGGGCGCGTTCCTGGCCGAGGTCGGCGTCGGGACCATCCACCTGCACCAGCCGTTCGCGCCGGCCGCGCCCGATCCTTCGACCGCGACGCTCCAGCGCCGCGTGAAGGAGGCGTTCGATCCCACCGGCCGCATGAACCCCGGGAGGACCCCGTGAAGCTGCACGTCGACGACGACGAGCTGGCCGCCTGCGTCGCCTGCGGCCTCTGCCTGCCGCACTGCCCGACCTACCGGGTGAGCGGGGAGGAATCCCGCTCCCCGCGGGGCCGGATCGCCGCCATGCGGGCCGTGCACGCCGACGAGGCGCCGGCTGACGCCACCTTTTTCCGGTTCATGGACGCGTGCGTCCAGTGCCTGGGGTGCGAGTCGGCGTGTCCGTCGGGCGTGCCGTTCGGTCGGTTGATGGAGGGCACGCGCGAGACGCTCGCGGAGGCCGGCGGATACCAGCCGTGGTGGAAGCGGCTCGGGTACCGGGCCCTCGGCCACCACCGACTGGTCCTGGCCGGCTCGACGGTGGCGGCCGTCGCGCAGCGCGCCGGGCTGGTGCCGACGCGGCTGTCGCTGCCCCGCTTGCCGTTGCGGCGCCGGCCCCTCGTGCCCTCCGGCTCCGACGTCTGGCTCTTCACCGGGTGCGTCATGGACGCCTGGCAGCGGGAGACCCACCGGGCCGTCCAGCGGGTGCTCGAGGCCACCGGCGCCGGCGTGGCCCTGCCGGGCCCCGGTGGGGCCTGCTGCGGCGCGCTGCACGTGCACGCCGGGCTGCGCGAGGAGGGGCACCGGCTGGGGCGCGCGCCCTCGCCGCCATGCCGGGGGACGCCCCGATCCTGGTCGACTCGGCGGGCTGCGGCGCGGCCCTGAAGGAGCTCGACCGGACGGGTCGGGTGCTGGACGTGCACGAGTGGCTGGCCGGTCGACTCGAACGGCTCCCGCCGCCCCGGGCCGACTGGGTCCGTCCGGTCGTCGCCCTCCAGGACCCGTGCCACCTGCGCCACGTGCAGAAGGCCCACCTGGCCGTCCGGGCCGTGCTGGGGCCCTACGCCGACATCGTGGAGCTCGACGACGAGGGCCTGTGCTGCGGGGCCGGTGGGGCGTACGCGGCCCTACAGCCGGAGCTGGCCGGGGCCATCCGGGAGCGGAAGGTGGCCGCCATCGAGCGGACCGGCGCCGCCATCGTCGCCAGCGCCAACCCGGGCTGCGCGCTCCACCTGGGCGGGGCCGGCGTGATGGCCCGCCATCCGCTCGAGATCGTCGAGGAGGCGTTGCCCCATGGCCGGTGAGTTCGACGACATCCGGGGTCGGTTGCAGGCCATCAGCGAGGAGCTGGCCGACCTCGCCATCGACCGGCTGCGGGAGTCGATCGACGCCGGGGGGAAGGAGCTTCCCGTGGACGAACGACGCTTGACGCGCGCCCGCCGGGCGGTCGAGAAGGCCATCGGCATCCTCGGTGAGCGCGACGAGACGCTCGAGTGATGGTGTCCCTCCGACGGTCCGTGCTCGGTGACGTGCGCGCGGTCGTGAACGGGCTCATCGGTGACGTGCTGGACGACGAAGGCTCCTCGATCGCCATCCCGATGTCGTTGCGGGCCGAGGGACCGGCGTCGGGTCGCGTCTGCGTCTTCGCCCACGGTCTCATGGCCACGGACGAGCGGTGGCGGTTCCGGGACGACCCCACCAGCACCTACGGGTCGCGCCTGGCTCGGGATCGCGGGGTGACGCCGGTGTTCGTCGCCTACAACACCGGGCGGCACATCTCGGCCAACGGCCGCGAGCTGGCCGAGCGGCTCGACGCCATGGCGCGGTCGTGGCCCGTGCCGGTGACCGAGGTGTCCCTCGTCGGCCACAGCATGGGCGGCCTGGTCCTCCGAAGCGCCGTGCACCACGGTGTGGCGAACGGTCACGGGTGGGCCGCCGTGACGCGACGGCTCGTGCTGCTGGGCGTGCCGAACCGCGGGTCGGCGCTCGCCCACGTCGGTCACGCCGTCGAGGTGGCGCTGTCCTCCATGCCGGCGGCGGCGGCCAAGCGGCTGGGCGGGATCGTGGGCCGCCGAAGCGCCGGCATCAAGGACCTCCGCTTCGGTTCGCTCCTGGACGAGGACTGGCTCGAGGGGCGGCGCCACCCGGTGCGCACGCCGCCGGGCCTCGATGTGTTCGTCGGTGCCGCGAACGTCCTGGGCGAGCGGAACTCCGTCGTGGCCCGCGCCGTGGGTGACGTGCTCGTCAGCCGGCGCTCGGCGTCGGCCGGGCTCTGCGCCGAGGACCACATCGCCGTCTTCCCGGCGACCGGCCACGTCAGCCTGGCGGCGAGCCCCCTGGTGTACGACCAGCTGCTCCGGTGGTGGGACGAGATGCCCGCGTCGCCCCCGCCTCCGGTGGGACCTGGCGGAACAACCCCAGCAGCAACAGGTCGTAGGTGAGCTTGATCGCCCCGGCCAGCAGCAACGGCCAGCCGAAGGACGTGCGGGCGAGCAGGTAGCCGGCCAGGAGCGGGGTGGTGGCCGAGGCCAGGCTCCGAGGGACGTTGGTGACGCTGGCGGCGGCGGCCCGTTCCTCCGGCGGCACGACCGCCATCACGAACGCCTGCCGGGCCGGCACGTCCATCTGCGAGAGCAGCGCCCGCACCAGGAGCAGCCCGATGGCCAACGGCGCCGTCGGCGCGAGCGCGGCGAGCATCAAGAAGACGTTGGCCGGTATGTGGGTCACGACCATGGTGGGGACGAGCCCGATCCGTCGGGCGAGCGGCCCGCACAGGAGCTGGGAGGCGGCGGCGAGGAGGCCGGCGGCGAAGAAGACCCCGCCCGTGGTGGCCGCCGACAGGTCGAAGCGAAGGTGGAGCCACAGGACGAGGAGCGACTGCACCACGAGGCCGCTACCGGCCGAGTCGAGGCTGAAGAGGCCGGCCAGCTCCAGGACCGTGCGCTTCGATCGCTCGAGCGGCCGGCGCCGGGCCCCGGCCTCGGCGGCCGTCGCCACCGTCGCACGCTCCGGTCGATCGAGACCGCGGTAGACGAGCCCCACGCCCAGGGCGACGAGGGCGTACACGCCGAAGCCGAGCCGCTGCGCGTCCGTGAGGTCCCAGCCCGAACGGTGGGCCACCACCTCGGGAAGGGCCGAGCAGAGGGCGCCGAACGCGGCGGCGAAGGACCCGGCCAGGTTGTAGGCGGCGTAGAGCTGGGGCCGCTCGTCGTCGTCCACCTCGCCGGCGAGGATCGACTGCTCCACCGGCAGGAACACGCTGACGTCGCCGCCCGACGGGTTGAGGGTGCCGACGACGGCGACGAGCACGATGGGCCAGAAGGCGGTGAAGGTGGCGAACCCCAGGCCCGTGGCCAGCATGAGGGCGGAGGCGGCGAGGAGGATGGCCCGCACCGGGAGCCGATGGGCCAGCAGCCCGGTCCAGAGGGTGAGCGCCGCCGACCCGACGAGGGTGCCGGTGACGACGGCCCCGACCCGGAAGGGGGAGAAGCCGAGCCCGCTCAGATAGGTGGCCAGCAGGACGCTGACCAGACCGTCGGCGAAGCCGCGGCCGGCCCGGGCGGCGACGAGGCGGCGGGCGGTGGCCGTAGCCGAGGCGGGGAGGACGGCCACGACGCATGATCGCGCTCCGGCGTGGCACCATCGGCGGGTGCCGCCGTCCGCCCTGCCCGTGGTCGACGTCGGCCCGCTCGTCGGCAGGGACTCCGCCGCGATCGACGTCTCGGCGACGGCGGCCGCGATCGACGCCGCGTGCCGGTCGCACGGGTTCTTCTACGTCGTCGGCCATGGCGTCGACCCCGCTCTCCAGGCCCGCCTCGACGACCAGGCGCGGGCCTTCTTCGATCGGCCGGAGGAGGAGAAGTCCGCCATCGCCATGAGCCGCGGCGGCCGGGCGTGGCGGGGGTGGTTCCCGGTCGGGGGCGAGCTGACCTCCGGGCGCCCGGACCGCAAGGAGGGGATCTACTTCGGCGCCGAGCTCGGCGCCGACCACCCGCGCGTGCGGGCCGCCGTCCCGCTGCACGGCGCCAACCAGTTCCCGTCCTTCCCGGCGGGTCTCCGCCAGACGGTGCTGCCCTACCTCGATGCGCTGACGGGGCTCGGGCAGGCGGTGGCGCGCGGGTTGTCCGTGGCCCTCGGACACGACGCGGGCTGGTTCGAACGCCACCTCACGGCGGATCCGCTCGTGCTCTTCCGCATCTTCCACTACCCGTCCGATCCCTCGGCCGACGAGTGGGGCGTAGGCGAGCACACCGACTACGGCCTCCTCACGTTGCTGCTGCAGGACGACCGGGGCGGGCTCGAGGTGCGGACGCCCGACGGCTGGGTCGATGCGCCGCCGGTGCCGGATTCCTTCGTGTGCAACCTCGGCGACATGCTCGAGCGGATGACGGGCGGCGCGTATCGATCCACGCCGCACCGCGTCCGCAACACCAGCGGCACGAGCCGGCTGTCGTTCCCCTTCTTCTTCGACCCCTCTTGGGAGGCGCGTGTCCCCGGCATCGAGGGCACCTACGGCGACTACGTCCTGTCCAAGGTGGCCAAGGTGTTCCCCGACCTGCATGCCGAGGTCGTCGACGATCAGGTGTAGTCGGTCCGCTCGCGATCGTCCTCGTCGTCACGGGCCCGGACGTCGGGCTCCATCGGCCGCCCTCCGGCGACCGCGTCCCGGACGGGCGGGCCCGACCGGTCGGCCGGGGCCGGGGCCGAGGCCAGCCCGTTGATCCGGTCGATGAGCGAGCGGAGCCGGCCGTGATGGAGGCGGTCGAAGCGGAAGGCGAGGCGGGCGAGCTCGAGGTGGTCCTCGCCCGAGACCTCCGGCGGCAACGGGGCCGTCTTGTCGATCGTGCCCCGCACGACGATGTCGGCGAACTCGGCGCCGAGGGCCGCGACCTCCTCGTCCGTGGGTTCGTTCCGGAGGCGGAGCACGAGGCGGTCGCCCACGAAGCGCCGCGAGTGGTAGTTCCGGTAGAAGCCCGTGATCTCCTCGACGGCCACGGCGGCGTCGTCGGTGATGCGGTAGAGGACGCAGTCGTCCTCGCTGATCAGGCCGCGGCTGCCGACCTCGTGGCGGACGAACTGCTCGAACTCGTGCCAGTACGTGCCGCCCTCGACCTCGAGCAGCACGATGGGGGACGGCTCGGCCTTGCCCGTCTGGATCAGGGTCAGCAGCTCGAACGTCTCGTCGAGGGTGCCGAACCCACCCGGCAGCACGATGAAGCCATCGGATTCCTTCATCAGCATGAGCTTCCGGGTGAAGAAGTACTTCATCTCCACGAGCTTCGGGTCGGACTTGATGAACTCGTTGGCGCCCTGCTCGAAGGGGAGGCGGATGTTGATCCCGAAGGACATGTCGCGTCCGGCGCCTTCCAGGCCGGCGGCCATGATCCCGGGCCCGCCGCCCGTGATCACCATCCAGCCCCGTCTGGCCAGGGTCGCCGCCACCGCCCGCGTCTGCTCATAGAGCGGATCGGCTTCGAGCGTGCGCGCCGAGCCGAAGATCGTCACCTTGGGCACGTCGCGGTACGGGGCGAAGATCCGGTAGGCGTCGCGCATCTCGGCCAGCGCCGTCGCCGTGATCTTGAGGTCGAGGCGGTCGGCATCGTCGCCGGCGAGCGCGGCCACCGTGGCCAGCATCGACGAAAGCTGGTCGCGATCCGTGGTCGCCCCGATCGCGTCGAGGAAGCGCTCGACCTCCGCAGCCAGCTCGGGCGCGATCGGCGGACGGTGGGAGCGGGGCGTGACCATGACCAGGGAAGCCTCTCAGCTACGGGGGCCGTACGCTGCCACCGTGCCCGCGGAGACCGACCTGCGAACCTGCTCGTACTGCGGCACGCAAGTGGAGACGGCGGCCGACGGCATCCCCGAGGGCTGGTCGATGGTGACCGAGCGCAAGCGGGTCCAGTACCAGTGCGTCGCCTGCGTCCGCTCGAACATCCGCGCCATCGAGGGCAAGTTGCCGGAGGAGTACTGGGAATGATCCGCGAACGTTTCGCCAAGGTCGCCGACGGGTTCACGCGACGGGTCGACGGTGTGCCCGCCGGCGCCTGGGACAACCCGACGCCATGCGAAGGATGGGCGGCGCGCGACATCGTCATCCACCTCGTCGAGTGGGTGCCCGGCTTCCTCTCGTCGGGGGCCGCCGTCGAACTGCCCGCCGGGCCGCCCGCGGCCGATGATCCCGCCGCCGCGTGGGGTCATCTGCGGGCGCAGCTCCAGGGCCTGCTCGACGATCCGGATCAGGCGGGGAAGTCGTTCTCGAACCCGCACACCGGCGAGCACCGGCTCGATGAGGCCATCGGCCAGTTCGTGCTGGGGGACGTGCTCGTGCACACGTGGGACCTGGCCCGGGCCACCGGACAGGACGAGACCCTCGACGCGGAAGAGGTGCGGGCGATGCTGTCGGGCGTGGAGGCGATGGGCGACGCCCTGAGCCAGAGCGGTCAGTACGACCGCCCGGTCGCCCTGCCGGAGGGGGCCGACGAGCAGATGAGGCTGCTCGCCGGCACCGGTCGACACCCGTAGCCGACCGCACCGGCTCCACGATGCCCGACCGTCGCGCCGAGGCCCACCTGTGGCGCCTCCTCGAGGAATCCCTCGACGCCGTCCGCCGGGGCACCGTGGAGGTCTGGGAGGCCTGGCGGAGCTACCGCGCCGTGGCGGACGCGCTGGTGGCCATCGACGCCATCGGCCCGGAGGTGGCCGACGCACTCGTGTCGGAGCTCGACGATGCGTTCGCCGTTCGCGGGCTCGTACCGGCCGGCGCGTTCTCGGCGTCGCCGTGGCCCGACGTCGCCGTCCTCACGGCGTCGCACCCGGCCGTGGGCGCGTCGGCCTCGAACTGGCTCGAGGCCGAGGTCGAGCGGCACCTGGACCTGTTCGTCTCGTTCCCGGTGGAAGCTCAGGCCCGAGCGGCGCAGGACCTCCTCCGGATCCTCGGTGGCCCGATCCGGGCCTTCGCCGCCGTCGGCGCCCTGGAGGACGTCAACGACGACCTCCTCGGCGTCGTCGCCGCCTCACTCGAGGCGGTCGGCATCGACGCCGGCCGCGCCGTGCCCCTCGCCACGGCGGCCCGCGAGGACTGGGTCACGTTCCTCCGGGCCCGGCCTGGCCCCGTGCCCCATCCGCACGAGCCCGACGACGTCCATCGCCCCGGGGTCACCCTCGGCGCGCTCGGAGCGTGGAACGTGCGGGTCGACTCGGTGGCGTGGTCGCCCGAGGCGGTGGGCCTGGTGGTGGCCGTTCGATCCGACGGTCCCCGCGGGGGACGGAACGAAGCCCGGCCCTGGCACGTCCGCGCCGTCGACGATCGGGGTCACCTCCACCTCGGCCAGCCGGTGGTGCTGCGGGCCGGGAGCGGCAGCTTGCGGGTGGCGCTCCGACCGGGCCTCTCCCGGGACGTGCGCCGCCTCGACGTACGGGTCACCCTCGGCGGGCGTCGCGTCGAGGGCGTGGTGGCGTGGTGAGCCGGTGACGCCGCCGTGGTGGGAAGCGGTGGCCGAGGCCGTGGGCTCCGTGCCGTGCGGCGACGGTGAGCACGACGTGGCCTGGGTGCGGGGCGCGCTCGTGCTGCGGGCCCACGACGACGTGGAGGCCGAGCGGGCGCTCGTCGCCCTGGGAGGTGGCGCGTCCGAGTGCGTGCGGGTGCGGGCGGCCTGGGAGGCGTGGGCCGACGATCCGGTCCTCGTGACGCTCGGCCGGCGGCCCGGCGAGGGACCGCTCGCCTTCGCCGCGGAGGACGAGCCGGCCGGTCCGGTCGCGGGCGGCGCCCGCGCCGGCGCCGGCGCGCGTCGAGGCGACCTCGTGCGGTTGCTCTCGCTCCCGACGGGCCTCGTCGACCGACTGGTCCTGACCTCGATGGCGGCGGCGGCGTCGCGCTCGGCTCGACCCCGCCTTCCGGGATCGGCACGGTCTGCGCCTCGGGGCCGCGCTCGCGGGGCGGGCCACGCCGGCGATCCGCCGTCTGGCCTCGGGCCTCACCAACCTCGACGACGACGACCTCGTGGTCCACTGCACACCCGCCGGCGACGGGGGCCGTTGCACGATCGTCGCCGAGCGATCGGACGGTCAGCTCCTGGTGCGCGCGTCGGTGCCCCTCGACTGGCTCCCGCGGGTCTGGGGCCCGGGACTGAGCGAACCCGATGGCCGGTTCGTCCTCGCCGTCGGGTCGAGGGTCGGTGTCGACGCCTTCGAGGTCGAGGTCGCCGAGTGGGTGGCCGACGGTGCGGCTCGATGGGAGGTCGAACCGCGGCCGGCGCGGCTGGCGCGGGACGGCGACGGCACCTGGCGCGTCCTCGCCCGCGACTGACGCGGACCCACGCTCAGTCGCTGAACTCCTCGGGTACGAGGAACTCCCCGGCCGTCGCGGCCGCGCAGGGACGGTCCTTGTGGACGCGCCCGGTCCGGATCCCGGCGGCACCGGCGATGGTGACGTCGTCGTCGATGACCCAGCAGGTGCCGCTGCGGCTGCGGACGGCGACGGTCACCGCCGTCTCGGCGGCCCGCACGCTGACGTCATCGGGGCCGAGGCTCGCGCCCGTCGAGTAGGCCAGCCGTGGCTCGGTGCGCTCGAGCTCGTCCGGGGTGACGGCGCTGAAGCTGCCGGTCGACTGTCGCACCCGGGCTGCCGCCGCGTGCGCGTCCTGAACGTTGAGCCGCGCCTCCTGGTCCCACACGGTCTCCTGCGCGATGTGGAACACCGGGACGGCGACGGCCGCGCCGACGCCACCGATGCCGAGCACGACGATGAGCCCGAGCAGCGCCCAGATCCACGTCGGCACCGAGGTCCGGGGGAGGGGCGCCGGCGCCATCGGCGGAGGAGCGGCCGTCGCGGCCACGGCCGCGGCGGGGGGTGCATCGGTGACGTGACCGGTCCAGGTCGCGCCGTCCCAGTACCGGAGGCCGCGGCTCCCGGCCGGGTCCGCGTACCACCCGGCGTCGGGCGCGGGCCGACCATCGCTCCAGCTCACGATCGAGAGCGTGCCACGCCCGTCAGGACGCGACGGCGACCCGGCCGTAGAGCGTGGTGCGCTGCTCGAGCGGCCGGCCGAGCGGGTCGACGAGGGCGTGGAAGCCGGCCTCGTCCATCAGCTGGCCGTGGCTGGCGCCGGCGGCGCGGGAGATGTTCTCGTCGATGAGCGTGCCGCCCAGGTCGTTGGCGCCGGCCTGCAGGACCTGGCGGGCGCCGGCCGCGCCCGATCTTCACCCACGACACCTGGACGTTGGGCGACGAGCCGCCGGTAGGCGATGCGGCCGACGGCGTGCATGAGCAGCGCCTCGCGGAAGGTCGGGCCCCGGCGGCTCTTGCGCTGCAGGTAGATCGGCGCCGCCATGTGCACGAACGGCAGCGGCACGAACTCGGTGAAGCCGCCGGTCTCCTTCTGCAGGGCCCGGGTGCGGACCAGGTGGCGGGCCCAGTGCACGGGCTGCTCGATCGGAGCCGAACATGATCGTGATGTTCGAGCGCAGGCCGACCGAGTGGGCGGTGCGGTGGGCGTCGAGCCACTCCTCGGTGTTGACCTTGTCGGCGCACAGGATCGGCGCGGATCTCGTCGTCGAGGATCTCGGCGGCCGTGCCCGGCAGGGTCTTGAGGCCGGCGGCCATCAGGCGGCTGCAGGTAGTCGGCGAGCGGCTCGCCGTTGCGCTTGGCGCCCTCGGTCACCTCGAGGGCGGTGAAGCCGTGGATGTGGATCGTCGGCGACGCCTCCCGCACGGCCTTGATGACGTCGAGGTAGTAGTCGCCGTCGAAGCTCGGGTGGATGCCGCCCTGCAGGCACACCTCGGTGGCGCCCATGCTCGACGGCCTCGGCCACCCGCTCGCGTGATCTCGTCGACAGCTCGAGCAGGTAGGGCGTGCCCCGGAGGTTCAGCGACAGCGGGCCCTTGGAGAAGGCGCAGAACTTGCACTTGAACGTGCAGACGTTCGTGTAGTTGATGTTGCGGTTCGAGACCCAGGTGACGGCGTCGCCGACGAGTCTGGCGGCGCAGCTCGTCGGCCACCTCGGCCACCGCGGCGACCTCGCGGCCCCGGGCGGAGAAGAGCGTGACGATCTCGTCCTCGCCGACCTCCTGGCCGAGCAGCACGCCGTGCGAGGACCTCGTGCGACGGCGCCGCCGTCCGCGGCGCTGTGGCCACCGGCCGGCGGACGCAGCGCCGGCGGGTGCGGATCGTCGACCGCCGGGTGACCAGCGCTCGCCGTGGTCGCGGGCGAGGCCCTCGGCGTCGCTGCGGTCCATGCACCGGGAAGCGCAGGCGGCGTCGAGCCAGCGCTCCGGCGCTGGTGGACGTACCCGGGTAGATCGTGAGCCGGGGGGCGAGCTCGAAGCCGCGCGGCCTCGGTGACCTCGCGCAGGCGCTCGACCGCCGGCCAGGGCCGCTCGGGGTTCACGTGGTCGGGGGTGACGGGGGAGACGCCGCCCCAGTCGTCGATGCCGGCGTCGAGCAGGACGGCCGAAGTCGTCGCTCAGGTTGGGCGGCGCCTGCAGGTGGACGTCGGCCGGCAGGACGAGGCGGGCGACGGCGATCGACCAGAGGTACTCGTCCTCCGGGCACGGCGGGGCGCTGTGCATCGCCGTGCCCGCCTTCGGCAGGAAGTTCTGGACGATCACCTCCTGCACGTGGCCGTGGCGGGCGTGGATCTCGGCGATGGCGACGAGGGCGTCGAGCCGGTCCTGGCCTCGGTCTCGCCGATGCCGCACGAGGATGCCGGTGGTGAAGGGGATGGCGCAGCTCGCCGGCGGCCTCCAGCGTGGCCAGCCGGCGGGCCGGCGTCCTTGTCGGGCGAGCCGCGGTGGCAGGCGAGGTCGGTCGTTGCAGCGACTCGAGCATCATCCCCTGGCTGGCGCGTGACGGCCCGCAGGACGGCCAGCTCGTCGCGCGGGCAGCGCGCCGGCGTTGGCGTGGGGGAGCAGCCCGGTCTCCTCGAGCACGAGCTCGGCACATGGCCACGAGGTAGTCGACGGTCGTCTCGTAGCCGTGGTCGCGCAGCCACTCCTGCGGCGACCGGGTAGCGCAGCTCGGGCCGCTCGCCGAGGGTGAAGAGCGCCTCGTGGCAGCCGGCCTCGGCGCCGGCCCGGGCGATGGCGAGCACCTGCTCCGGCGTGAGGTACGGCGCCTCGAGCGCGGGCCGGCGGCTGGGCGAACGTGCAGTAGCCGCACTTGTCCCGGCACAGCATGGTGAGCGGGATGAACACCTTGGGCGAGAAGGTGACGCGGGCGCCGGTGGCGGCCGAGCGGCGGGCCCGGGCGGCGTCGAGCAGCTCGTCGAGCGGGGCGCCGAGGAGGTCGTCGATCATGCCGACATCGCCTTCCGCGCGCCCGGTCCGGGTCGGCCCTTGAGCCTGGCCGGCGGTGATGGTCTGCGTCGCAGTGTCCAGCAGACGAAGCTCTGGTCGAGCGGGCTCGCCGCACGGTCTTGTGGGTCAGCACCAGCGGCGGCCGGCCGTCCTCGGCCAGCCACTTGTCGCCCCAGCGCATCAGGGCGACGAGGGCGGGGGACAGGTCACGTCCCTTGGGCGTCAGGCGGTACTCGTAGCGGGCGGGTGGGCCTGGTAGGGCTGCTTCTCCAGCACGCCGTGGTCGACGAGCTTCTGTAGGCGGTCGGTGAGGAGGTTGCGGGCGATGCCGAGGTCGCGCTGGAACTCGTCGAACCGGCGGACGCCCCGGAAGGCGTCGCGCAGGATCAGCATGGTCCACCGGTCGCCGATCACCTCGAGGGTGCGGGCGATCGAGCAGGCGTCGTCGTCAGGCATGGCCGGGGACCCTAGCAGTCGGGTTGCAAAATGCAACGCTCTCTCGCGAGCGGGCGACGGGAGTTAGCGGGCGGGGTGGGCTCGGAGGTGCTCGAGGAGGAGCGGCCCGACCTGGTCCGCGTGCTGCTCGGGGAGCCAGTGGCTGGCACCCTCGATGACCTCGTAGCGGTAGTCCGCCGCGACGTGGTCGCCGGTCCGGTCGGCGGCCTTGCGTCCGAGGGCGAAGTCGGCGCCGGCGTACACGTAGAGGGTCGGCACCTGCACCTTGGCCGCCGACGACGCCGAGCGGATCGACAGCGGAAGGCCGCGGTACCAGTTGATGGCCGGGCCCGCCGCGCCCGACTGGAGGAGCTCGACGGAGACCGTCGCGGTAGTCCGTCGCGAGACCGGACCGGACGAGGGTGCGGTGGAACAGCTTCGCTCCTCGCCGGTTCGTCACCGAGAGCTCCGGGAGCGCGGGCAACTGGTAGAAGAGCATGTACCAGGAACGGAGGAGCTGGGTGCTGGTGACCATCGAGCGGGCCAGGGCGGCCGGGTGCGGCGTCGTGAGCGACGTCATCGACGCCAGGCGATCGGCATGGACCGTGGCCAGGCTCCAGGCAACGGCGCCGCCCCAGTCGTGACCGACCACGTGGAACCGCTCCGCCCCCCGCTCGGCCGCATCGACGAGCGCGAGCACGTCGCCCGTGAGCTCGACCGTGGTGTAGGCGCGCCGGCCCTTCGGGCGGGCGCCGGGGGAGTAGCCCCGCTGGTCGGGGGCCAGCACGCGGTAGCCCGCTCCGGAGAGCTGCGGGACGATGGCGTCCCACGACTCCTTGTTCTCGGGGAAGCCGTGGAGGAGGACGACGAGCTCGCCGTCGTCGGGGCCCGCGTCCCGGACGTCGAAGGTCAGGTCCTGGTGGCGGAAGGTGGTCAGCGGGGCCATGGCCCGAGCGTAGGAGCGCGTCCGAGATGACCGAACCGGGCGGGGTCGACCTCGCGGCGCTGGCCGCCTGGATGGACGCGGAGGGATTGGGCGCCGGCCTCGCCATCGAGGACGTCGAGCCGATCACGGGCGGGACGCAGAACATGCTCGTGCGGTTCCGGCGGGGCGAACGCTCGTACGTCTTGCGCCGACCGCCGCCGCACAAGCGGGCCAACAGCGACGAGACGATGCGTCGTGAGGCGCGGGTGCTCGCCGCGCTGGCCGGCACCGACGTCCCCCACCCGGCGCTGATCGCCGCCGTGCGGCGACGTCGAGGTGCTCGGCGCGGCCTTCTACCTGATGGAGCCGGTCGACGGCTTCAACCCGACGCTGGGCCTGCCCGAGCCGCACCGCTCCGACCCGGCTCGCCAGCACGCGATGGGCCTCTCGATGGCCGACGCCATCGCCGCTCTCGGTCGCGTCGACGTCACGCGCCGTCGGGCTCGGCGACTTCGGCAAGCCCGACGGCTGGCTCGAGCGCCAGGTCGACGCGGTGGCGGCGCACCTGGCCGGCTACGACGCCAGCTCGACGGGCTACCCCGGCCCGGGACATCCCCGGCGTCGAACGGCGTCGGCGCGCTGGCTCGACGCCCGCCGGCCGGCGACCTGGACGCCGGGCCTGATCCACGGCGACTTCCACTTCGCCAACGTGCTGATCGATCCCGACGAGGGCGCGGTCGCCGCGATCGTCGACTGGGAGCTGGCCACCGATCGGCGATCCGCTGCTCGACCTCGGCCACCTCCTGGCCACCTGGCCCGGGCCGGCGGTCACCGATGGCCGTTCCGGGCCGCCGGCCTGCCCGATCGCCGGCGAGGTCATCGCCCGGTACGCCGAGCCGGTAGCGAGCGGTCGCTCGACGACGTCGACTGGTACCAGGTGCTCGCCTGCTACCGGCTCGGGATCATCCTCGAGGGCACGCACGCCCGGGCGGCCGCGGGCCTGGCCCCGAAGGAGGTCGGCGACCTGCTCCACGCCCACACGGTGTCGTTGTTCGAGCAGGCCCACCGCCTGATCGATACGGTCGGCCCATGAAGCTCGTGACCGGGATCGGTGGATGGCCGTCGCGTGCGCCGGCCGCGGCGCGCCGAGCCGAGGACGACGGCTTCGACGTGGTGACGTGTGGTGAGCTGGCCCATGACTCGATCGTCACGATGGCGCTGGCCGCGACGACGACAGAGCGCATCGAGCTGCAGACCTCGGTCACGATCGCCTTCCCCCGGAGCCCGATGGTGCTGGCCATGGAGGCGTGGGACATCCAACAGCTCTCGGGCGGGCGTTTCTGCCTCGGCCTCGGCAGCCAGGTCAAGGGGCACAACGAGCGCCGCTTCGGGGGCACCTGGACGGCGCCCGCGCCCCGCATGCGGGAGTACATCGCCATGGTGCGCGCCGTGTGGGACTCGTGGCAGCACCGCACGCCGCCGGCCTTCGTCGGTGAGCAGTACCGCTACACGCTGATGAGCCCCAACTTCGACCCCGGCCCGCTGGAGGGGGCCGTCCCGAAGATCGGCCTCGCCATGGTCGGTCCGGGCATGGCGCGCGTCGCCGGCGAGGGCGCCGACGTCGTCATGCCCCACGGCGGGATCATGTCCGACAAGTACATGCGCGAGGTGCTGCTCCCCTCGGTGCGCAAGGGCCTCGCCGCCGCCGGCCGCACGTGGTCCGACATCGAGGTCGCCGCCAGCGGCTACCTGGTCCTCTACGACGAGGAGCGGGAGATCGAGGAGAAGCTGTTGGCGATGCGCCAGACGCTTTCGTTCTACGGATCGACCCGGACGTACCACAAGGTGCTCGAGCTCCACGGGCTGGAGGAGCTCGGTCAGAAGCTCCACGCGTTGTCGGTGCAGGGACGGTGGGGCGAGATGCGCGAGGCGGTCCCGATCGAGGCGATCGCCGAGCTGGCCCAGACCTGCCGCTACGACGACCTGCCCGAGTTCCTGGCCGGACAGCGCGAGTACGCCTCCCGCTTCAGCCTCGGACTGGCCACCCGCACCGAGGACGAACGGGCTCGGGCGCGCGACCTCCAGCGCCGCATCCAGGCGGTCGTCACGGCCGGGGTCCCACGCGGACTGGAGATCTGAGGGCGCGTGCTCCGCACCCGGTTCACCGACCTCTTCGGCCTCCAGCACCCGGTGATGTCGGCCCCGATGGCCATGCACAGCGGCGGGCGTCTGGCCGGGGCCGTCACCGCGGCCGGCGGGCTCGGTTCCTTCGGTGGGGTCAACCCCGGCAAGGGTCCGGGGTGGATCCACGAGGAGATCGCCGCCGTCCGGGCCCTCACCGACGGCCCGTTCGCGGTGGGGTTCATCACCGCCTTCCTCGCCATGTTCGCGCCCCTTGTTGGAGGCGGCCCTCGAGGACCGACCGACCGCCGTGGCGCTGTCCTTCGGCGATCCAACCCCGTGGTGCGACGCCATCCGGGACGCCGGCGCCCGCATCGTCGCCCAGGTCCAGACGCGATCGGACGCCGCCCGGGCTGTCGATGCGGGGGCGGATCTCCTCGTCGTGCAGGGGAACGGCGCCGGTGGCCACACCGGCACCATGGACCTGTTGTCGTTCCTGTCGTCGGTCGTCGAGCGGTGGCCCGACGTTCCCGTGCTCGCGGCCGGCGGGATCGGCGACGGCCGCACGCTCGCCGCCGCGTTGCTCGCGGGTGCGGACGGGGCCTGGCTCGGCACCGCCTTCCTGGCCACGCCGGAGGCGGTCGAGGTCGCCCCCGAGTACAAGCAGCTCATCGTCGACAGCGACGGCACCGACACCGTCTTCACCCGGGCCCATGACATCGTCGCCGGCCTGCCGTGGCCGGCCGGCATCGGCGAGCGGGTGCGGCGCGATGTGCTGACCGAGGCGTGGGCCGGGCGGGAGGTCGAGCTCGAGGCGCAGCGGGGGGAGATCCTGGCCGGCGATCGACCCGAGCCCGTCCGCTACGGAACCTCGGCCGGTCTCGTGCCGGCCATCCGCCCGGCGGCCGAGGTGGTGCGGACCATCAGCGCCGGGGCCGAGGCGGTCCTGCGCCGGCGCCCCGCCGCCCTACTGGCCTGACGGCGCCCGCCCGGGTCCGGGCGGCCCCGCGAAGGCCTGGGCGATCGCCATCCAGGCGGTGGCCGTCGCGCCCTCGACGACGATGGCGGTATCGGCCAGGTGGCGTCGCTGGGTGAGCACGAGGGCCAGGTCCACGGCAGAGCCGACCACCCGGTCGGCCGCTCCTTCCGGGCCCCATGTCCACACGCCGCCGCCGTCGTCAGCGGCGGGCGGCGCGGCCTCGACCCGCACGGGATCGCCCGGATCGGCGAGTCCCCGCACCCGGAACGAGTAGGGGCGGGCGCCGACGCCGAGGTGCACGACGTGACGGAGCCGACCGCTCACGACGGGCGGGAGGCCCAACGCATCGGCTACGTCCTGGCCGTGGGCATACGTCTCCATGAGGCGCGCCGACACGAAGCTGGCGAAGCTCATGGCCGGCCCGTACCAGGGCACCCGCGCCGTCGGATCGGCCGCCGACGCCGCCGCCAGCAACGCCTCCCGACCCTCGCGCCAGTGCCGGAGGAGGTCGGCGTGGTCGCCGGCGCGGCCCCGCGCGACGTCGGGTGGCCGGCCCCCGGCGGCGACGTCCCGGCCCATGGATGCGGTGTGCGCGGCGAAGGCCGGCGGGTCCGTGAGGGCGAGCCGGGCCGTGCCGTCGAAGTAGGCGAGGTGGCTGAGGGAGTCGGCGACCGTCCAGCCCTCGGCCGGCGTGGGGGTGGTCCACCCGCTCGCGTCCAAGGAGGCCACGCGGTCGTCGAGGGCGAGGTGCTCGGCCCGGAGGTCGGCCACGAGGGCGGCAGGGGAGACGGGGGCCATCGGCAGCCACCGTAACGCCGACGACGGCGCGGCCTACGGTGCGCCGATGCGCCGCCTCGTCTGTCGTGAGTTCGCCGACCCCGACTCCCTCGTCGTCGAGGACGTCCCGGACCTCGAGCCGCGCGAGGGCGGCGTCGTGGTGGCGGTGGAGGCGGCCGGCGTCAACTACGTCGACGGCCTCCTCGTGCAGGGCCGGTACCAGATCAAGCCGCCGCTGCCCTTCACGCCGGGGACCGAGATCGCCGGGATCGTCGCGGCCGTCGGCGTCGGCGTAGAGGGGTGGGCGGTGGGCGACCGCGTGCTGGCGACCACCAACGCCGGTGGGTTCGCCGAGCAGGTCGCCGTGCGCGCCCCGTCGTTGTTGCGAATCCCCGGGGGGTTCACCTTCGGCCAGGCCGCCGCCTTCCTCCAGAGCTACGGGACGATGTTCTACGCCTACACCCGCCGCACGACCGTGTCGGCCGACGACACGGTGCTGGTGCTGGGCGCCGGCGGCGGGATCGGACTGGCCGCCGTGGACCTGGCCAAAGCGATGGGGGCGCGGGTGATCGCGGCTGCATCGTCGCCGGCCAAGCTCGCCGCCGCCGAGGCGGCCGGTGCCGACCAGACGCTCGACTACGAGACCGAGGACCTCAAGGTCCGCGCCCGCGAGCTGGCCGGCGTCGGCGGCGGGGCGGTGACCCTCGTCGTCGATCCCGTCGGCGGCGACCACGCCGAGCCGGCGCTGCGGGCCCTCGGATGGGGCGGGCGCTACCTCGTCATCGGCTTCGCCGGCGGTGGAATCCCGCGCGTGCCGCTCAACCTCGTGCTGTTGAACAGCCGCTCGCTGATCGGGATCGAGTGGGGCGCGTGGGTGGGCCGCGATCCGTCGGGGAACCGGGCCATGCTCGACGAGCTGATGACGCTGGCCGCGACCGGCGGGCTCCATCCGGCCGAGCCGGCCGCCCGGCCGCTGGCCGACGCCGGCCCCGTGCTCGTCGACCTCCTGGAGCGGCGGGTGACCGGGAAGGTCGTGCTCGTTCCCTAGCCCCCGGAGACGGGGAACGGCACCCGCTCGGCGATCGACCGGCTCCACGGCACCATGCGGGCGGGCCAGTTGACGCACAGGGCGCCGACGACGCGCCCATCCCGTCCGTACGCGGCGACGAACTTGCCGTCGGCCTCCGATCCCTCGACGACCTCCACCCGGTCGTCGGGGCCGGACGTGCCGACGAACTGCAGCTTCGTCCCGTGCTGGTCCGACCAGAAGTACGGCACCGGGGCGAAGGCCCCGGCCGCCTCGGCGCCGTGCACCAGCACCTTGGCCACGTGCGCGGCCTGGTCGCTGGCGTTCGTCCAGTGCTCGACGCGCATCGAGCGGCCGAAGAGCGGGTTGTCCCAACGGGCCACGTCGCCGGCCGCGACCACGGCGCCGTCGGAGCCCACGGCGACGCAGGCCTCGTCGCACACCACCCCGTCCTCGAGCGACAGCCCCGAGCCCTCGAGCCACGAGGTCTCCGGACGGACCCCGATGCCGACGACGGCGACGTCGGCTTCGACGATCGTGTCGTCGGCCAGCACCAGGCGCTCGATGCGGCCGCTGCCCTCGACGGCCCGGACCCCGATGCCCAGGCGCAGCTCGACGCCGTGGGCCTCCTGCAACGCGGCTGCGAAGCGGCCCATCTGCGGACCCAGCACCCGGGTCAAGGGCAGGTCGAGAGCCTCCACGATCGTCACCTCGAGCCCGAGCGTCCGGCACGACGACGCCACCTCGCACCCGATGAAGCCGGCGCCGACCACGGCGACGCGACGGGTGGCCGGGTCCATCAGGTCGCGGCGCAGGACGAGGGCGTCATCGATCGTGCGCAGCACGTGGATGCCGGGGGTGGACTCGGTGCCGGGCAACGTCCGGGGGGTCGCCCCCGTGGCGATGACCAGCGCGTCGAACCCGAGGGAGGTGCCGTCGTCGAGCGCGACCGTCCGGCCCGCCACGTCCAGCGCCAGGGCCCGCCGGCCGAGGAGGAGGTCGGCTGGGAACGGGTCCGGCAGCCTCAGCCGCGCCTGGTCCGGCTCCCACGCCCCGGTCAGCACCGCCTTGGACAGCGGCGGCCGGTCGAACGGCGGCCAGTGCGCCTCGGCCCCCACCAGCGTGATCGGCCCCTCGTGCCCGTCGCGCCGCAGGGCCTGCACGGTGCGGACGCCGGCGAGCGACGCCCCGACGACCACGATCGACCTCATCGCCCTCATCGCCCGCCACCGTACCCGGCTCGCCCCGACGTTCATGTTGCCCTTCCGGCCGCCAAAACCGCCCCCGGAAGGCGATTCCACGACCGCAAGGGCAACATGAACGCGTGGGCCTCGGGCCACGGGGACGCCCGCTACCGTGCGGACGTGCCCCGCCTCAGCGCCCTCAGCCGATCGATCGCCGGCGACGTCGCCCTCGTGACCGGGGCCGGCAGTGGGATGGGCCGGGCCACGGCCTACCTCCTGGCCGACGAAGGCGCGTCCGTGGCCGTGCTCGACCGGGACGAACCGGCGGCGCGGGCGGTGGCTGCGGCGATCGTGGAGGCCGGCGGATCGGCGGTGGCCTGGGGCGTGGACGTCTCGGATGCCGGCGCCGTCCGCGCCGCCGTGGACGAGATCGCGGGCCACTTCGGCTCGCTGCGGATCGTCGTCAACAACGCCGGCATCAGTCGGTTGGCGCCGATCGGGGACGACGACGCCTATCCCGAGGCGTGGGCCCAGAACCTGGCCGTGAACCTCACCGGGGAGCTCAACGTGATCCGGGCGTCGCTGCCCCACCTCCGGTCCGCAGGCGCGGGCCGCATCGTGAACATCGCGTCCACCGAAGGCGTGGGGGCGACGGCCAACAACAGTCCGTACGTGGCGGCCAAGCACGGGGTCGTCGGCCTCACCCGCGGGCTCGCGGTCGAGCTCGGGCGGGAGGGGATCACCGTCAACTGCGTGTGCCCGGGTCCGATCAACACCGGCATGACCGCCGCGATCCCCGACGAGGCCAAGGTGAAGTTCGCCCGCCGGCGGGTCCCGATGCGGCGCTACGGCGAGCCGGAGGAGGTCGCGCACGTGACCCTCGGACTCGTGCTGCCGTCGGCCTCGTTCATCACCGGCGCGGTGATCCCGGTGGACGGCGGCCTCACCGTCCAGAACACCTGAACGCCGCCCTGGCCCGTCGGCCGCTCGTGCTCATCGGAATCGGGGTCGTGCTCTTCAGCACGGGGCCGGTCGCCGTCGCCAGCTCCTCGACGTCCGGACCGGTGCTGTCGTTCTGGCGCCTCTGGATCGGGTCGGCGCTGATGGGGACGCTGACGCTCGTGCAGATCCGCACCTCCGGACGGCGGCCGGACCGGGAGGGGTGGACGTGGGCGGCGCGCTGCGGTGCCGCCTTCGGGGTCCACCAGCTCTTCTTCATGATCGCCATCAAGGCGACGTCGGTCGTGGACGTCACCTTGATGCAGGTCCTCCAGCCGGTCTTCGTCGGCGTGCTGGCCGCGGTGCTGTTCGGGGAACGGGCCGGCCGCACCTTCCGGCTCTGGTCGCTGGTGGCGGTGGTCGGGGCCGTGGTCGTCGTCCTGGCCGGCGCCGGCGGACCGGAGGGAGACCCGATGGGCATGCTGCTGGCCGCCGCCAACGTCGTCTTCTTCGCGTTCTACTTCGTGTGGTCGAAGCAGGCTCGCGACCACATCGACACCGTGCCGTTCCTGTTCGGCGTCGTGGTGGTGGCCGGCGTGGTGGTGGCCGCGTACGACCTCGCCGTCGGCGAGCCGGTCGGCTCCATCGGCCGTAGCGACCTCCTCCGCGCCGCGTTCATCGCCGTGGTGCCCGGCGCGCTCGGTCACTTCGTCACCACGTGGCCCCTGCGTTCGGTGGCGGCCAACGTGCCGCCGGTCATGCAGCTGGCCACCCCCTTCCTCGCCGGCGGGTTGGCGTGGGCGTTGCTCGACCAACGGGTGACGTGGCTGCACGTGCTCGGGGGAGCGATCACCATCGGCGGCGTCGTCGGCTCCCTGCTGTCCAGCTCGGGCCGCCGGCTGGTGGCGCCGGGCCCCGACCCGATGCTCGTACCCGGCGACTAGCCCCGGGGGGCGGCGTCGCGGTCGACGAGCCACACGACGCGATCGGCCCGCACACGAGCCGCCGGCACGTCGGCGCCGTCGTACACCGCCTGCATCGCGGCCTGCTTGTCCTCGCCCGTGACGGTGAACAGGGCGAGGCGGGCCCGGGCGATGCCCGAGAAGGTGAGGGTCATGCGCGGCCGGGGGTTGGCGCCCGACGGGTCCTCGTTCAGGCAGACCAGCAGGCCGGGGTCGGCGTCGAGGCCGGGGGAGCCCGGGAAGAGCGAGGCCGTGTGGCCGTCGGGGCCGAGACCGAGGTGCACGACGTCGAAGTGACCGAGCTCGCCCACCCGCAGCTGGTACCGCTCGGGGCCCTCGTCGCACCGCATGGGGTAGACGGCGTGGGCCGCGCCGACCCGCTCCAGCAGGGCCTCGCGACCCAGGCGCTCGTTGGAGTCCTCGTGATCGGGCGGCACGCAACGCTCGTCGCCCCAGTACACATCGACCTGCCACCAGTCGATCTGCTCGCCCCCGTCGCCGGCCAGGCGCTCGTAGCACCGGCGGGCGGTGTCGCCGCCGGAGAGCGCCAGCGAGAAGTCCTCGCCGGGCCGCGAGTGGAAGGCCTCGATCACGTGCTCGGCGAACTCACCGTGGACGTCGTCGACGACGAGGAGCTCTCCGTTCACGGCGCGAAGCCTAGGAGAGGGCGCACCTCAGGGCCGACTCGTACACGGGGTCGCGCTCGAGGTGGGACAGGGCGTCGGCCAGGCCCCACGCCGGCGTCGCCTCGGGCAGCTGGACGACGGCGGTGGACGTCGGCCCGCCGTCGACGTCGGCCCGGGCCCGCACGCGCCGGTCGTCGCCCCGCACCACCTCGAACACGGCCGCGGCGCCGGTCGGCAGCTCGGCGTGCAGCCGGATCGTGACGTGGTCGGCCTCCTCGAGGTGCAGGGCGGCGTGCGGCAGCCCGAGCCGGTCCATGAGCCACCCCCCGAGGAGGTGGCGCGGCCCGGACCGGCCGATCACCTCCGCCCGCCGGACGTGGTGCACGAAGGGCCGGAAGTCCGGTCCCTCGAACAGACCCCCGAGGAGCTCGCGCCACGGCTTGAGGCGCACCCAGGACAGGTCGACGACGGGGTGGCCGGCGAGCAGGCCGGCCACGGTCCCGAAGCACTCGAACCCGCCGGCCACGCGCGAGTCCACGAGGACGATGTCGGATGCGTTGAGGAGCCGCTCGCTCGGCGCCGGGGGCGCGTCGACGAACCAGGCCACGATCGGGAGGTCGGCGAGGGTGAGCGGCTCCACCAGGCTGTCGAGGTGACCCGCGGCCGGGCCGTGGACGAGGAGGTCGACGTCCTCGAACCAGAGGTCCTGACCCTCCGCCTCACCCCCCAGGAGACGGATCTCGGCGTCGATCCCCGGCGGCACGTCGAGCGCGTCGGGGTCGAGCACGAGGAGCAGGACGCGAGCCGGGTGCCGTCCACCGAGCTCGTGCACGGCCTGACGGGCGAGCTCGACCCGCGCCGCATCGCGGCCGACGACGCAGAGCGTCAACACGCTCGTCCGTGTCGGCGGGAGGGCTTCCGGCCGACGGAGCTCTTCCAGCGCCGAGACCACGTCGCCGACCCGCACCGAGGCCTCAGACCACCGGCTGAGGGTGACCGGGGCGCCGGCGGTCACGGGTTCCGCCACGTCCGCCCGTCGCCGAGCAGGCGCTCGGCGTCGGGCGGGCCCCACGTGCCCGCCTCGTACGGCGCCGGCGGCGGGGCGTCGGGCGCAGCCCAGGCGGCGAGGACCGGGTCCCAGATCTTCCACGCCTGCTCGACCTCGTCCGTGCGGATGAACAGGGTCGGGTCGCCGGCCATCGCGTCGAGGAGCAGCCGCTCGTAGGCCTCGGGTGACTCCTCGACGAACGCGGCGCCGTAGGAGAAGTCCATGTTGACGGTCCGGACGCGGAAGGCCTGGCCCGGCACCTTGGCCCCGAACCGCAGCGTGATGCCCTCGTCGGGTTGGATCCGCAGGACCATGGCGTTGGCTCGCAGGCCCCGGCGCGAGCGCCGGGGGGAACGGCAGGTGGGGCACGTCTCGGAACGACAGCGCCACCTCCGTCACCCGCTTCGGGAGGCGCTTGCCGGTGCGCAGGAAGAACGGCACGCCGGCCCACCGCCAGTTGTCGACCGTGAGCCGGGCGGCCACGTAGGTGTCCGTCCGGCTGCCGGGCGCGATGCCCTCCTCGTCGCGATAGGCCGCCACCTCCTCGCCCTCGACCCAGCCGCCGGCGTACTGGCCCCGCACGACGTGGTCGGCCACCTCGCCGGGCGCGAGCACCTTGACGGCCCGCAGCACCTTGACCTTCTCGTCGCGGATCCCCTCGGCGTCGACGGTGGCCGGCGGCTCCATGGCGGTGAGCGCGAGCACCTGCATCACGTGGTTCTGCACGATGTCGCGCAACGCACCGGCCGTCTCGTAGAAGCCGCCCCGGTGCCCCACGCCGACGGACTCGGCCACGGTGATCTGCACGTGGTCGACGTAGCGGCGGTTCCAGATCGGCTCGAAGATGGCGTTGGCGAAGCGCAGGGCCAGGACGTTCTGGACCGTCTCCTTCCCCAGGTAGTGGTCGATGCGGTAGAGCTGCGTCTCGTCGAAGACCTCGTGCAGGTCGCGATCGAGCTCGACGCGCACTGGCCAGGTCGCGGCCGAAGGGCTTCTCGATCACGAGCCGGACGAAGGCCTTCGGGCCGTCCGCGGCTCGCTGGGCCAGCCCGTGGACCCCGAGCGCGGCGGCCACACCGGCGAACACGGTGGGGACGGTGGCCAGGTAGAAGACGCGGTTGCCGCCGGTGCCGAGCGCCCCGTCGATCTCGTCGAGCACCGTCCGGAGGCGATCGAAGGTGTCTCCCTCGGCGTAGTCGCCGGCGACGTAGCGGAAGCCCTCCACGAGCTCGGCCCACTCGGATCCGGCGCCCTTCACGGCGTCGAGGGCGTGACGGCGGAAGTCTTCGTCCGTCCACTCCGTCCGGGCCACGCCGACGAGGGTGAACGCGGTCGGGAGCAGTCGCCGGGCGGCGAGGCGCTCGATGGCCGGAAGGAGCTTGCGCGACGTGAGGTCCCCCGACGCGCCGAACACGACGAGCACGCAGGGCGGGACCCGGCGGTCGGCCTCGAGCCCGTCGAGGAGCGGGTTGCCCTCGGGCGGCGGGTCAGCCGGAATGGTCGGCCGCCTCCGCCTCGGAGGTCAGGATGCCGCGGGCCTCGCCTTGCGCCGCCTTCGCCTGCTCCGCGGCCTTGGCCTCGGTGAAGAACTGGTGCCCTCCGAACTGGTTGCGGAGGGCGGCGATGATGCGAGCGGAGAAGGCGTCGGGCTGACGGGACGAGAAGCGGGCGAACAGCGAGGCCGTGATCGCGGGCAGGGCCACGCCGCGATCGATCGCCTCGGTGACCGTCCATCGGCCTTCGCCGGAGTCCTCGACGTAGCCCTTGATGGTGGCGAAGGCGTCCTGATCGGCCAGGGCCAGCTCGGCGAGGTCCAGGAGCCAAGACCGCACGACCGACCCGTTCTGCCAGACCCGGGCGATCTGGTGCAGGTCGAGGTCGAGCTCGGTGGCCGAGTTCATCGAGCGCGAAGCCCTCGGCGTAGGCCTGCAACATCCCGTACTCGATGCCGTTGTGGACCATCTTCACGAAGTGGCCGGCGCCGATCGGGCCGACGTGGGCGTAGCCGTTCTCCGGCGCCAGATCCCGGAAGATCGGCTCGAGCGGGGTCACCGCTTCCGGCTCACCACCGACCATCAGGCAGTAGCCGTTGGTCAGGCCCCAGACGCCGCCCGAGACGCCCGCGTCGACGAAGCCGATCCCGGTCGCACCGAGCTCGGACGCTTGGGCCGGGGCGTCCTTCCAGTGGGAGTTGCCGCCATCGATCACGACGTCGCCCCGCTCCAGCACCGACCCGAGCGCGGTCACGGTGGAGCGGGTCGGGTCGCCCGAGGGCACCATCACCCAGACCGCCCGCGGCGGCGTGAGCAGCTCGCGCAGCTCGTCGAGCGTCGAGGCGCCGCGTGCGCCCTCGCTCACGCTGGCCGCCACGGCCTCGGGGTTGCGGTCGTAGACGACGAGGTCGTGGCCCCGCTCCACCAGTCGCTTGGTCATGTTGGCGCCCATCCGGCCGAGGCCGACCATCCCGAGCTGCATCTACGACACCTCCCCGAGGTGATCGGCCCGCGACGCGGAGCACACGGCGACCGTGCTCGACGAGGCTCTGGTGGTCGCCGAGGGCCTGGGCCGCGATGAGCGTCCCGAAGTCGTACGGGAAGCCCGGGATGTCGAGCGTCGCCGTGGGGTGCCGGGGCACGATCTGCAGGGCGATGACGTTGTTGGCGCCGCCCTTGTGCAGCTGCCCGGTCGAGTGCAGGAACCTCGGTCCGTAGCCGGCGGTGACCGGAGCGCCCCCCAACCGGTCTCGCACCTGCCGGCGGAGGGTCTCGAGGGCGTCGTCCTGGCCATAGGGCAGGTACGCCTGGATCGAGACGTAGTCGCCGTCCTCGAACTGCTCGACCAGCCAGTCGATGGCCCCGTCACCGGAGGCGAGGTCGACGTCGGGGAGTGGCAGTTCGGCCAGCACCTCGTTGGTGTTCTTCTTCGACTCGGTGACGTTCGGCTCGTCGAAGGGGTCGATGTCGAGCACGTGCCCGGCGATGGCGGTGGCGATCTCCCAGCGGAGGAACTCGGCGCCCAGGTCGAGGGCGTCGCCGAGGTGGACCGACGACTGCAAACCGGTCGTCTCCCGTCTCCGCCTCGGTCGTCGGCACGGGCACGCAACCCTTGCCCGGCTTCCCGGTGGACTCGGCCACGAGCTGCTCGACCCAGAGGCCGAACGCGGCCGCCGTCGGCGCCGTGCGGATGGTCACCTTGTCGCGACCCTCCAGGGCCGCATGGCCCATGGCGTCGCCGAGGGCGGCGGCCTCGTCCCAGTCCACGGCGATCGCCCGCTCGCAACAAGGTGCGGAGGTCGTAGCCGAGGAGGGCGGCGGGCACGAGGCCGAAGTAGGAGAGCACCGAGTAGCGCCCACCGATGTCGGGCCGGGTTGACGAACGTGCGGGCGAAGCCGCTGCTCCGCGGCCAGCTCGCCCAGGGCGGTGTCGGGGTCGGTGATGGCGGCGTAGCGGCTCCCGTCGGGCACCTGGACCAGCGCGTGGGCCAGGAGCGTCTGCACCTCGAGGGTGCCGCCCGACTTCGACGACACGATGAAGAAAGCGTCGTCGAGCTCCAGCTCGGCGATGGTGGCCGGGATCGGTCGTGTCGAGCACGACGAGCCGCTCGCTCCCGGCGAAGCTCCGCAGCACCTCGGGGCCGAGCGAGGAGCCGCCCATCCCGAGCAGCACGATCCTCGGCGGCGGTGACGGTCGCGGCCCAGGCCTCGAGATCGTCGGCCTGCTCGAGCATCCGCTCGGCCACGTCGACCCATCCGAGGCGGTTGTCGGCGACGCTGCCGGCGGGCCAGAGCCCGACGTCCCGGCGTTGAGCCGGCGGCAGGCGCTCAGCCGGTCGCAGGTCATTGGCCTTGTCGTGAGGCTCTGCACCAGCTCGTCGAAGGACTTCGCGAACGACGCCACGCCCTCGGCCTCGAGGGTGCTGGCGACATCGTCCATGTCGACGCCGAGCCCGCCCAGCGCGCTCGAGCACGGCCTTCGCCTCTCCGACGCGTCGTCGACGGTGCGGGCGACGACGCCGTGGTCGAGGAACCCGTCGACGGTGGGGTCGGGCAGCGTGTTGACGGTGTCGGGCCCGATCAGGCTGTCGACGTAGAGCAGGTCCGGGTAGGCCGGGTTCTTCGTCGACGTCGATGCCCACAGCGGGCGCTGCACGCTGGCGCCCTTGGCCGCCAGCGCCTCCCAGCGCGGGCCGGAGAAGCGCTCGTCGGAAGAGCTGGTAGGCGAGCTTGGCCTGGGCCACGGCCGCCTTGCCCCGCAGGGCGAGCGCCTCGTCGGTGCCGATCGCCTCGAGGCGGCGGTCGACCTCGGTGTCGACCCGGCTGATGAAGAACGAGGCGACGCTGGCGACGAGGAGAGGTCGCCGCCGCTGGCCGCGAGCCTCCAGGCCGGCGATGTAGGCCTCGATCGACCTCGGCGTAGCGGGTCGAGGCTGAAGATCAGCGTGACGTTGATGTTGCGGCCCTCGGCGATCATCGGCCCGGATCGGCGGGGACGCCCGCGGCCGTCGCCGGGATCTTCACCATGAGGTTCGGCTTGGCGATGCGCTCGTGCGAAGTGCGGGCGCGGCCTGGATGGTGGCGTCGGTGTCGTGGGCCAGCGCCGGCGCGACCTCGAGGATGACGAAGCCGTCGACGCCGCCGGCTGCCGTCGTACACCGGGCCGCAGGACGTCGAGGGCGTCGGCGATGTCGTGCGAAGACGAGCTCCCAGTAGGCCTCCTCGACGCTCTTGGCTGGCGAGGAGGCGACGGAACTGCTCGTCGTAGTCGCGCCGCTGCCGGCGATCGCCTTCTGGAAGATGGTCGGGTTGGAGGTGACGCCGCGGATCCCCTGGTCGACCAGTTGCTGGAGATGGCCCGAACGCAGGCCGATCCTCGTGAGGTTGTCGATCCAGGGACTCTGTCCCTGGTCGTCGTACAGCTCGTGCAGTCGGGTGAGGTCGGCCATGGGGACGACCCTACCCAGCTACCCCTTGGCGAGTGCCCTCACGGCGTCGGCGATGGCGGGGGCGTCGATGCGGGCCCAGGCCAGGAGCTCCTCCGGCTTGCCGGACCCGGCCATCTCCCGCACGGCGAGCTTCGTGAGGCGCAGCGGGAGCCCCTCGGAGGCGAGCGCGTCCAGGACGGCGTCGCCGATTCCGCCCTCGTGCAGTGGTCCTCGACGGTCACGACGGCCGCCGGTGTCCTCGGCGGCCGGCCGCAGGGTCCGCGTCGACGGGCTTGACCGAGTACAGGTCGATGACGCGGACCTGATGCCCTCGGCGGCCAGCGCGTCGGCGGCGGCCAGCGCCTCGTGCACGGTGATGCCGGCGGCCGACGAGGGTGACGCGGGTCGTCGTCGGAGGAGCGCAGCACCTTCGAGCCGCCGATCGGGAACTTCTCGTCGGGGCCGTAGATGACCGGCTGTCGCCGCGCGGGTCGTGCGCAGGTAGCGGATGCCCGTCGCGTGTCGGCCATGGCGGCGACGAGCGCCGCGGTCGGTTGGCGTCGCACGGGTACAGCACGGTCGAGCCGTGCACCGCGCGCATCATCGCGAGGTCCTCCAGGCCCATCTGGGACGGGCCCGTCCTGGCCGATCGCGACGCCCGCGTGGGAGCCGACAGGTTGATGTCGGCGCCGCTGATCGGCCGCCATGCGGACGAAGTCGTAGCGCGCGGGTGAGGAACGCGGCGAAGGTCGAGGCGAACGGCACGTAGCCGCGCACCTGCAGGCCGACGCGCCGCCGCGACCATCTGCTGCTCGGCGATGTAGCACTCGAAGTAGCGGTCGGGGTGCGCCTTGCGAAGTACTCGGCGTAGGTGGAGTTGCCGACCTCGCCGTCGAGGCGCGACGACGTCGCCGCGGGCCTGCCGAGGGCGGCGAGCGCGTCGCCGTAGGCGTTGCGGGTCGCGACCTCCTCGCCGAGCTCCCAGGTCGGGGCAGCTGCAGCCGCGGCGTCGTCGAGGCGACGTGCGGGCTCGCCGGCCTCGGGCTGGGCCGTGACCTCGACGCGGAGGTCGCGATCGCCGCCCAGCTCCTCGATCGCGGCCGCCGGTCGTCGGGCAGCGGCTTGCCGTGCGTGCCCTCGCGGTCCTCGACCGCCGCGACGCCCTTGCCCTTCATGGTGCGGGCGAGGATCACGGTCGGCTGGCCGGTGGTGGCCGCGGCCTCGTCGTAGGCCGCGTCGATGGCGTCGCACGTCGTGGCCGTCGATCTCGATGGCGTGCCAGCCGAAGGCCTCGAGCGCGGTCGGCGTAGGCGTCGAGGTCCCACCCGTGCCGTCTCGGCCGCGCTGGCCGAGCCGGTTGACGTCGACGATCGCGGTGAGGTTGTCGAGGTCTGCGGAAGCCGGCGTGCTCGACGGCCTCCCAGATGGAGCCCTCGGCCATCTCGCTGTCGCCGCACAGCACCCAGACGCGGTAGGGGAGCCGGTCGAGCCGCTTGCCGGCCAGGGCGACGCCGACGCCGATCGGGCAGGCCCTGGCCGAGCGAGCCGGTGGCCACGTCGACCCACGGGAGCACCGGCGTGGGGTGGCCCTCGAGGCGGCAGCCGAGCTTGCGGAAGGTCAGCAGCTCCTCGTCGGCGATGGCCCCGCCCGCCTTGTAGACGGCGTACAGGAGCGGGCGAGGCGTGGCCCTTGGAGAAGATGAGGTGGTCGTTGGCCGGGATGCTCGGGCCGGTCCGAAGTCGTAGCGCAGGTGGTTGGCGGCAAGGACGGCCATCAGGTCGGCGGCGGACATCGACGAGGTCGGGTGCCCGGAGCCCGCGGCGGCCGAGGCCCGTACCGAGTCCACCCGCAACTGCTGGCCGATCTCCTGCAGATCCTCGACGCTCAACGCACTCGTGCTCACGAGGCCGACGCTACCCGGCGGTCGGGCGCTCCCGGAGCAACGCGATCGAGGCCGTGAACCCGTGCAGGAAGTTCGTGCCACCGACCGGGCCGAACTCGCCGGCGCAGAACATCCCCGCCGCCGGCGGCCGGTCCAGGTACTCGGCCACGACGCCCGCGTCGTGGTGCGCCACGTCGAAGAGGTGGACGCCGCGGCCGTTGCAGGTGAAGACCAAAGCGGCGTCCGCCGTCCGCCCGGTCAGGAGGGCTCGGAGGTCGTCGTCGGCCGAGTCCGCGTCGCGCAGGTGGTACTGCAGCGTCTGGCCCGGCTCGACCTCGTCGCCGATGGCGATCCAGCCCTCCGCCTGGTTGGCGCCGACCAGGTTGCGGACGAGGAAGTCGCCCCGCCCGAAGTCGGCCTTGCGCTCGTCGATGACCCGCCCGACGTGGAGGCCCCCGCGGTTGATGATGGCCACCTCCTCCTCGGTCAGCGCGTCCGAGGCGAGGTCCGTCAGGCGCTGCATCGCCGGTCGGCCGGCCAGCTCCCGCACGACGTTCCCGTCGGCGGCGGTGATCACGTACGGGCTCCCGATCGGGCGGCAGCCCTGGCTCACGACGGTCTCCACGTCGACGCCGGGGCCGAGGAAGGCGCCCACGGCGCCGGAACGCACCACGTCGTCGTCGAGCACCAACACGTTGCCACCCGGGCCGCGTGCCGCCGACGCCAGCCCGCCGACGATGGGGAGCGTCGGCCAGCGCCGGGCGATGGCCGCGAAGGCCTCGTCGACGGGGAAGGTGAAGGGATCGGCCAACAGCAACAGGGCGGACGGCTCGAAGTCGGGCTCCGTCGGCGTCGCGCCCGGCCCGAACCGCAGCGGGTGGACGGCACCGAAGCGGCCGGCCCACAGCGAGACGGCCGGCGTCTCCTCGACCTCGCGCCCGTTGGCCAGCACCGAGACGGCGGTGACGCCGAGCAGGGTCGAGGGGCGCAGGAGCGTCCGCACGACAGCGCCGGCGTCGGCCGTGGCGCCGGCGTGTGGGCCGGTCACGAACAGCAGGGCCAGGTCGGGCGGTTCGTCGCCCAGGGCCTCGAGCACCTGTCCCGTGACCTCGCCCATCGCCACGGCCGCGTTCGGGTGCTCCGACAATGCGGCCGCGAAAGGCACGACTACGAGGAGGCCATCATCAGGCCGGCGGGAGGAGGGTCAGCGGGACGACCGTCACCGGCCCGCCGTCGATGTTGCAGTGGGCCTCGATGGTGCCGTAGTCCTCGTAGGTGAGCTCGGCCCGCACGAGCCGGTACCCGAACTTCCCGGGCTCGACCTGGAACGGCATCACGTTCTTCGCGACCTGGTTCCCGGCTTCGTCGTGGAAGAGCACCTCGAGCGCGGCGAACCCGTTCTCGTTCGGCCGGCAGCGGACGAGCACGATGAGGTGGGGCGTGATCGTGACCGGCGCCGGGCTCGGCGCGGCCATGGAGAACATGATCCCGCTGAGGTCGATGCGGGTCGAGGGGCCCGGCGCCTGACGCAGATCGATGTTCTCGGAGAACAGGGCCGAGACGATGTCCATGGCTCGAGGCTAGGTCTGATCCTCGCCCGTGCCGGCCGGATCGTCGTCGTCGGCGTCGAGCTCCCGCTCGACTCGGTCGCGGAGGAAATCGACCACCGACTCGACCTGGGACGGTGTCAGCGGCGAACCCGGCGTCCAGTCGTCGTGCCGCTTGGTGAAGCGCTCGTACTCGGTGACCGTCAGCACCTCCCGAGGGTCCTCGGCGGGCGTCACGCGGATCTCCACCCGGCGCGACCTGCCCGGGCGGGACGGCCGCGGCGGGCGCCCTCCGGCTGCCGGCCCGCCGCGATGGCGACCTTCGCGACGGCCCAGGAAGTTCTCCCGGATGGCGTCCGCGGTGCGGATGGCGTCGCTCACGCCGCGGAGCTCGTCGCCGAAGTTGATCCCGAACGCCGTGGCCCCCGCCGGCTCATCGATGTCGAGGTCGTCGTCCTCGGGCTCGGCCAGCAGGTCGACGCCGTCGGTCTCCGACGCCACCAGCTCGTCGAGCCCGAAGCGCAGGAACTCCTTGTCGAGGGCGGCGGCGAGGGCCGGATCCCGCTCCAACATCTTCTTGTAGACGAGCACCGTCAGGGCGGCGGCGACCGGCCCCCCGTCGGCCGGGGGCCCGCCGTCGGCCACCTTGCGGGCCAGGTCGCGGCGGTGCCGGTCGATCGCCGCGCTCACCGGCATCAGCTTCCGGGCGTAGTCGTAGCGGCCGGCCGGCGCCTCACCACCCCCGATGGCCTGCTCCAAGAAGGCCTGGAACGCCTTCGACATCCCGCCCTTGCCGCCGGCGCCCCGCGCCGATCGCAGGCGCTCGAGCTGCTCGTCGGTCACGTACACCGTCACCTTTGCCATACCGACCCCTTACATGGATGCCCTACAACCCACCGTACCGTCGGCGGGGCGGATGTCAACCCCGGGCCGCGACCGCGACGTGCTCGATCTCGAGGTCCGGCGTGAGCAGCACGACGTCGGCCCGGGCTCGACCTCGAGCCGGCCGAGGTCGGGCCGCCCGACGAGCGCCGCCGGCGTCGTCGTGGCGGCCGTGATCACGTCCTCGAGGGGGATCCCGGCCTCGTGGACCATGCGCCGGATGGCGGCGTCCATCGTCAGGGAGCTCCCGGCGATGGTGCCGTCGGCGAGCCGGGGCGCGCCGTCGACGATCGCGACCCGTCGTTCCCCGCCCGCCTCGAGCCGCCCGTCCCGCCAGGCCACGGCATCGGTGACCAGGATCCAGCCGCCCGGGCCCTTGGCCCGGGCCGCGGCTCGCAACGCGGCGGGATGGACGTGCACGCCGTCGGCGATCAGCGAGGGCGTCAGGCGGTCGTCGCTGAGAGCGGCGCCGAGCAGCCCGGGCTCGCGGTGGTGGAGGGGGCCCATCCCGTTGAACAGGTGGGTGACGAGCCGCACGCCGGCGGCGGCGCCGGCGCCGGCCTGGGCGTAGGTCGCGGTGGAGTGACCGAGGCTGACGAGGACACCCCGGTCGACGAGCAGGGCGATGGCCTCCTCGGCCCCATCGAGCTCCGGGGCCAACGTGACGACCTTGACGATCGGGGGCAGACCCCGCAGCCAGTCGAGGTCGAGCGGAACCAGGTGCTCGCGGCGATGGGCACCGGGTGCGCCCCCGAGGAACGGGCCTTCGAGGTGCACGCCGAGGATCTCGGGGCCCGGCGTGCGGGGGTGGCGCACCATGGCCGCGCCGATCCGCTCGAGCGGCGACGCGAAGCGGGCCAGCGGCGCCGTCACCAGCGTCGGGCACCACGCCGTGACGCCCTGGGCGAGGAGCAGCTCGTCCATCCGGTCCCACTGCGCACCGGCGGCCGTGGCGCAGTTGACGTCGTCGTGCCCGTTGACCTGGAGGTCGACGAAGCCCGCCGTCAGCACCCGCTCCGGCACCGCCGCGCCGCCCCGGGGGGCGCGGACGTCGGTGATCCGTCCGTCCTCCACGACCACCACGCCCGGCTCGAGGAGGCCCGTGGGGGTGACGACGGTCGAGGCGGCGATGGTGGTGACGGGCACGGTCAAAGTGTGGTCCACCGGTAGCGTGGACGGTCATGGCGGTAGCCGGAGCGACCCCGACGCGTCAGGCGATCCTGGACGAAGCCCTCGTCCTGTTCGCCGAGCGCGGCTACGAGGGGACGTCGCTGAACGACATCGCCGGCCGGGTCGGGATCCGTCGACCCAGCCTGTTGCACCACTTCCCGTCGAAGGAGGCGCTCTACCGGGCCGTCTTCCAGGGGTACGTCGTCGACTGGTTCAACCGGGTCGACGACGCCATCGCCGATCCGACCGACGGGTGGGAACAGGTCGACCGGGTGCTGACCATGACGTTCCGCTTCTTCACGGAGAACCCCGAGTTCATCCGGCTGGCCCGGGCCGAGGCGCTCGAGGGCGGCGGGAGCCGGTTGGGGTTCGACCTCGGCGAGGCGCTCAAGCCCTACCACGACCGGGCCCGGGGCTTCTTCGAGGCGCAGATGGCGGCCGGCCGGTTCCGCCGCCACGACCCGGAGCAGCTCATCCTCACCGGATACGGGGCCCTGATCAGCTACTTCAGCGACATCCCGTTCCTCGAGTCCCTCCTCGGTCGCGACCCCCTGTCGGCCGAGGCCCTCCAGCAGCGTCTCGACCACGTCCGCTCGTTCTTCCGGGCCGCGCTCGAGCCGATGGACGCGGCCTGAGATGGCGCCGAACGACCAGCGGGTCCAGGTCCCGCCGAACTGCGACCTCACCCTGGGCATGGTCTGCGTGGACAAGTCCGAGCCCGGGCGGAGCGTCTGGCGGATGCGGGCCGACGAGCGCTTCGCCAACCCCGTCGGCATCGTCCAGGGTGGTTTCGTCGCCGCCTTCGCCGACTCGGCCATGGGGGCGGCCTCGGTCACGTTCGCCCGCGAGCGCAAGGTCTTCAGCGCCAACGCGGAGATCAAGGTCAGCTTCCTGAAGCCGGCCAAGGTCGGGTCGGACCTGACCTGCACCGCGTACGTCATCTCCGGCGGGCGTCGGGCTGCCTTCATCGAGGCCGAGATCACCGACGAGGACGGGCGCCTGATCGCCAAGGCCTCGAGCACGTACCTCCTGACACCTCGGGAGTGACCGTCCCTTCGCCCCGCCGGGTGCCGCGCCCCCTGCTGCCCGTGCTCCTGACCGGCGTGCTCCTCGTGGCCGGCGGGTTCGTGGTCACCGGCGTGCGGGCCACCCGAACGTCTTCTCCGGCCGACGCCGCGACCTCAGGACCGGCGCCGGTCACACCCCTCCTGTCGGCGCGTCGGGCCCCGGAGCTGCTCAGCCGCACGATCGCCCACATCCGCCTCGGGGCCGACCTCGATGCCGCCACCAGCGGTCCTGGCCGCACGTGCCTGGCCGTCGAGGAGGGGGACGCGGCGATCTACGGCCACCAGCCGGACGAGGCCCTCACGCCGGCGTCGACGCTCAAGGTCCTGACCGGCACCGCCGCCCTCCGCCGCCTCGGCGACGGCTTCCGGTTCGTGACCGAGGTCCGAGCCGACCGGCCCCTGGCCGACGGCGGCATCCTCGAGGGACCGCTGTGGCTGGTCGGGGCCGGCGACCCCCTCCTGTCCACGAAGGCGTACGCCGACAGCTTCCGGAACCAACCGCAGGTCTTCACGTCGATGGACGAGCTGGCCGACCGGATCTACGCCGCCGGCGTCCGGGAGATCCGCGGCGGTGTGCTCGGGGACGAGAGCCGCTTCGACACGGTGCGTTACGTCCCGACGTGGAAGCCGGGCTACATCACCGACAACGAGATCGGCCCGGTCTCGGCGCTGGTGGTGAACGACAACTTCGCCCAGTACCGGCCCCGCCGGACGATCGCCACGCCCGACCCGGCCGTCCATGGCGCCACCGTGCTCACCGACCTCCTGCGCGGGCGCGGGGTCCTCGTGCCCGACGCCGGTGCGGGCGTGGCGCCCGAGGGTGCGACCGCGGTCACCCAGATCGCCTCGGCTCCGTTGCCGGAGGTGGTGGGTGAGTTGCTCCGCGAGAGCGACAACATGACCGCCGAGGTGCTCACGAAAGAGCTCGGAAAGCGCTTCGGGGCCGGCGGTACCTGGGCCGCCGGCACGCAGGTCATCCGGGCGACGGTGGCCGAGGCCGGTCTGCCGGCGGGGCAGTACCAGGCCGTCGACGGCTCAGGGCTCGACGTGTCCGACCGCCTGTCCTGCTCCCTCCTCATGGACGCCCTCGACCTCGCCGGCCCCGCCGGCCCCATCGCCTCCGGCTTCGCCGTCGCCGGGCTGACCGGCACCCTCGCCCAGCGGTTCAAGGGGAGCCCGGCCGAGGGCCGGCTGCGGGCGAAGACCGGTTCGCTCAACTTCGTCACCGGCCTCGTCGGGTTCGTGGACGCGGCCGACGACCGCACCCTCGAGTTCGCGCTGCTGGCCAACGACCTGCCGGACCGGTCGGACGCCGGGCGCACCCTCCAGGAGAAGGTGGGGGCCATCCTCGCCCAGTACCCGAAGGCCCCACCGGCCGCGGCGCTCGAGCCCCAGGCACCGACCCCCGCGCCTTGACCGCCCTGCCGATGTTCCCCCTCGGGTCGGTGATCTTCCCCCACACCGTGTTGCCGCTGCGGATCTTCGAACCCCGCTACCGGCAGCTGACCAAGGACTGCCTGGCCGGGAGCGGCGAGTTCGGGGTCGTGCTGATCGATCGCGGCTCCGAGGTCGGCGGGGGCGACCACCGGACCGACGTCGGGACCCTCGTGAGCATCGTCGACTCCGAGGAGGGCGCAGACGGGGAGTGGGGCCTGTTGACCATCGGAACCCGGCGCCTTCGCGTTCACCGGTGGCTCGAGGACGACCCGTACCCCCGCGCCGAGGTCGAGGACGTCGCCGAGCCGGCGTGGGACCCGTCGGCCGACGAGGCGTTCGTCCGCGCCGAGCGGTCCGTTCGGCGCTCGCTCGCCCTGCGGGCCGAGCTCGGCGAGCCTGCGGCCCCCGTCCACGTCGAGGTGGCGGAGGATCGCACGGCGGCCGGCTGGCAGCTGGCCGCCCTCTCGCCCCTCGGTCCGCTCGACCGCCAGCGCCTCCTCGTCGTGGACGACCCGGCCGCGCGACTGCGCCAACTCGCCGAACTGGTGGACGAGGAGTGCGCCGTCCTCACCCACCGGCTGGGCGAGGGATAGCGGGTCGGCGGCGTTCGCCGGGGTAGGTTCTCGGCTGCCGTTCGCCTACCGACGCCCCGTCCGAGGAGCGCTTTGCCCGGTCCGTCCTCATCCTCCAAAGGCCTTCCCACGCTCGCCGTCGAGCTCAAGGACCTCGTCGTCGCGTACGCGAAGCAGGAGACCCTCGACCCGATCAAGGGCCTCGGCCGGTTCATCGCCTTCGGCGTCGCCGGCTCGCTCCTGCTGGCCATCGGGCTCGTCCTCCTCGTGCTGGCCCTGCTGCGCGGCCTCCAGACCGAGCTGGCCGACACCTTCGACGGCAACTTCTCGTTCGCGCCGTACCTGATCACCCTCGTGGTCTGCATCGTCTTCCTGGTGCTGGCCACCCGGGCCGTCGGTGCGGCCAAGCGTCGCAAGGGAGCCCGCTCGTGACCCCGCCCTCCGGCGCCGACCAACCCGTCGAGCGCTCCGACATCGAGGCCAAGCTGCGCGAGATCCGCGGCGAGGTCGACACGACCGCCACGGCGGCCAAGCCGGCCCTGATGGTGGTCGCCGGCGTCGCCGCCGTCGCCGTCTTCTTCGTCGCCTACTCCCTCGGGCGCCGCAAGGGAAAGAAGAAGTCCACGGTCGTCGAGATCCGGCGGGTCTAGGTGGGCTTCCTCGGTCGCCTGCTCTGGCGGACGTCCGTCCGCAAGGGCTTCTTCGGCGGCTCGCAGACCTGGATGACGATGTTCGCGGTCGTGGGCGCGGTCAAGGCCTTCCGGCGATTCGCCGGCAGCACGCCGGACGTCGTCTACACCGAGGAGCTGGCGCCGGGGCAGGCGCTCCTCATCACCCACCACGCCGATCTTCGCTTCGGCGACGAGCAGCGATAATCGCAGCGTGCGCGTCCGACTCCGCAACCCACGACGTGACCTCGACATCTCCGGCCCGAAGCGGGTGCAGGCGCTGCTCGAGGAGCTGGGGCTCAACCGGGAGTCCGTCCTCGTCATCCGGGGCGACACCCTCGTCGTCGGTGACGTCGTGCTCGACGACGCCGACGAGGTCGAGGTCCGTCCGGTGATCTCGGGGGGCGCGACATGAAGTGCCGTCGCTGCCGGCGCCCGAGGTCGTCATCGAGCTCCGCCGCCACAACGCCGCCTTCTGCAAGGACTGCTTCCTGCACCACAGCCGGGAGCAGGTCAAGCGGACGATCGACGAGTTCCGGATGTTCCCGCCCGACGCGAAGGTGCTCGTGGCCGTGTCCGGCGGCAAGGACTCGCTCGCGCTCTGGGACCTCCTGCTCGACCTCGGCTACGCCGCCGACGGCCTCTACCTCGGCCTCGGGATCGGCGAGTACAGCGACGAGTCCGGGGAGATCACCCGCGCCTTCGCCGAGCGCCGGGGCGCGAAGCTGATCGAGGTCGACCTGCCGACCGAGCACGGCTTCGACATCCCCATGGCGGCGGCCGTCACGCGGCGGGTGCCGTGCCGGCGCGTGCGGCCTGTCCAAGCGCCACCTCTTCAACGCCGCCGCCCGGGACGGCGGCTACGACGTGGTCGCCACGGGCCACAACCTCGACGACGAGGCCGCCGTGCTGTTCGGCAACGTGCTGCGCTGGGACGCGGAGTACCTCGGTCGCCAGCTGCCGGTGCTGCCGGCAATCCGACGGGTTCGTGAGGAAGGTCAAGCCCCTCGTGCGGCTCGGCGAGCGGGAGATGGCGGCCTACTGCGTCCTCCAGTCGATCACTACCAGGTGGAGGAGTGCCCGAACGCGGTCGGCAACAAGCACCTCGGCTACAAGGAGGCGCTCAACGCCATCGAGGACCAGTCGCCGGGCACCAAGAACGCGTTCTACTTCGGGTTCCTCGCCCGGGCCGCCGACAAGTTCGTCGGCGCCGCGGAGCAGTCAGCGGGAGGATCTCCACGACTGCCCTTCATGCGGATCCCCGACGACCGGTGAGATCTGCGCGTTCTGCAAGCTCGTCGACCGGGTCCGGCCGTCGGCATGAGCCGGCTCTTCGGCGCGGGTGATCGCGCCCTGCTCATCGACTCCAAGACTCGGCGGTACCTCGTGACGCTGGCGCCGGAGGGGGAGTTCCACACCCACGCCGGGTTCGTCCGCCACGACGAGCTCATCGGCCAGCCCGAGGGCACGACGGTGCGCTCCACCGCCGGCGCCCGGTACCTGGCCGTGCGGCCGACGCTGAGCCGACTTCGTGCTCAAGATGCCCCGAGGCGCGCAGGTCATCTATCCGAAGGACCTCGGCCCGATCCTGATGCTGGCCGACATCTTCCCCGGCGCCCGGGTCCTCGAGGCCGGCGTCGGCAGCGGCGCCCTCTCCATGACCCTGCTGCGGGCCGGTGCCGACGTCGTCGGCTACGAGCTGCGGGCCGACTTCAAGGCCAAGGGCCGAGGCCAACGTCGCCGCCTTCCTCGGCCCGGAGGTCCTCGAGCGCTACCGGGTCGAGGAGCGTGATGTCTACGACGGCATCGACGAGACCGACCTCGACCGGATCGTCCTCGACCTCCCGGAGCCGTGGCGGGTGGTGAAGCTCGCCGAGACAGGCCCTGCACCCCGGCGGGATCCTGGTCTCCTACCTGCCGACGATCATGCAGGTGTCCCAGCTCCGCGAGGCGTTGGCCGACAGCCGCTTCGACATGGCCGAGACGCTCGAGGTGCTGCAGCGGACGTGGCACGTCGAGGGGCCCTCGGTGCGGCCGGACCACCGCATGGTCGCCCACACCGGCTTCCTGACCGCGGCCCGCCTGGTCGGGACCTGAGGGTTCCCGAGGGGATGCGATGACCGGCGGGTCGAGGTGAACCTCCTCGACGTCGTGGTGCTGGCGGCCGTGGTCACGGCCGCGGCCGGTGGGTTCCGCGTCGGGTTCCTGGCCCGGGTGGCCTCGTGGATCGGCGTCGGGCTCGGGTTCTACGCCTCCCTCCGCCTCCTGCCGACGGTGCTGGCCACCTTCGAGATCCCGACGGCCTCGGGCCGCCTGCTCGTGGCCGTCACCGTGCTGATCGTCGGCACGTTCATCGGTCAGGCGATCGGCCTCGTCATCGGCCATCGCGTCCGCGGGGTCCTGCCCGTCGGCGGGGCGCGATCGGCCGACCGGCTCATCGGCGCGATCGCCGGCGCGCTGAGCATCGTCATCGCCCTCTGGCTGTTCCTGCCGACGCTGGCCGACGTGGCCGGCTGGCCGGCCCGTCAGGCGCGCGGCTCGTTCGTGGCCGCCGCCGTGAACGCTTCGTTCCCGGACCCGCCCGACGCAACCCAGACGGTGCGCCGGCTGGTCGACGAGCGCGGCTTCCCGCGGGTGTTCGACGCCCTGCAGCCGGCGCCCGATGCCGGGCTCCCGCCGGTGGATTCGGGGCTCGCCCCCGAGGTCCAGGCGACGGTGACGGCGGCGACGGTCAAGGTCATGGGCGAGGCCTGCCGCCGGATCCAGGAGGGCAGCGGGTTCGTCATCAGCGAGAACGTCGTCGTCACGAACGCCCACGTCGTGGCGGGCGAGGACGAGGTCGACATCATCCGTCCGGACGGGAAGCGCCTGCGGGCCGTCGTGACGGTGTTCGACGCCCAGCGCGACCTGGCCGTGCTCCGGGTCGAGAAGCTCGGCATGCCCTCCCTCGGTCGGGCCAACGCCGAGGCCGGCGCCACCGGCGCCGTGTTCGGCCATCCGGGCGGTCAGGAGGTCGTGCGCGCCGCGCCGGCCCGCATCAGCGACGAGGTCACCGCCGACGGCGAGGACATCTACGGCGCTCCCACCCGCCGCCAGGTCTTCATCCTCGCCGCGGCGCTGCGACCCGGCGACTCCGGGGGCGCTTTCGTCGACAAGGAGGGCCAGGTCGTGGGGGTCGCCTTCGCCATCGCCCCCGATCGTCCCGGCACCGCCTACGCACTGACCGGGGCCGAGCTCGACGGCGTCGTGCAGGAGTACAACAAGAACCCGGGCGCCAAGGCGGACACCCGCGACTGCCTTGCCTAGGCCTCTCGATCTCGAGCTCGCCACGGCCCTGGTCGATGCGATGGGCCACTTCGGGTACGCCCTCGTCATCGGTCGCCCGACGGGAGAGATGCTCTACGTCAACGAAGCGTGGTCGACGATCACCGGTGTCCCCCTGGAGGAGATCCCGCTCCGCCCCTTCGGCTCGCAGCTCGCGCCGGAGTACGTCGACGCGGCCGTCGACCGGAACGCCCGACGCGTCGCCGGCCTTCCGGTCGAGGAGCTCTACGAATCGGCGATCATCAACGCCGAGGGAGCGACCGTTCCCCTCGAGGTGGGCGTGCGGTGGGCTGAGCTCGACGGGGCGCCGGCGCTCGTCTCGTTCATGCAGGACATCTCGGCCCGCAAGCACCACGAAGAGATGATCGCCCTCTACCAGCGCACGGTCGACGCCATGCCGCTCGGCATCGGGGTCTGGCACCTGCCGCCGGGCGCGACGGACTCGGGTTCGATGATCCTCGTGGGCGGAAATGAGGCAGGGGCCGCCATCGTCGCCGTCGACCTCCAGTGGGCGATCGGCCAGCCGCTGCGGGAGGTCCTGCCGGAGCTCCTCGGGACGGCGCTCGGGGATGCCTATCTCGAGGTGGCGACTACGGGGGTGGCCACCAACGTGTCGGAGTTCCGCTACCGCATGGCGGCGACGGGAGATGCGTTCTACGACGTTCGGATCTTCCCCTTGCCCGGCAACCACATCGGGACCGTCTTCGAGGAGATCACGGCGCGCCACGTCGCCGGACTCGAGCGGCGCCAGCTCCTTCGCCGGATCGTGTCCGTGGAGGAGGCCACCCGCCAGCGCCTGGCCGAGGAGCTGCACGACGACCCGATCCAGGTGTTGACGGCACTCAACCTGCGTCTCGGCATGCTGCGCCGGAAGGCCGAGCAACTGGGCGTCGACCTCGACTTCGAACCGGTGGAGCAGCTCGCCGGCGGCACCATCGACAGCCTTCGGCGCATCCTGTTCGAGCTCCTCCCTCCCGGCTTGGCCGCCGGCAGCCTGCTCGCCGCCGTCCGCACCCAGGCGGCGCAGCTCCGGGCGGACGCGGACGTGGAGGTGACCGTCGACGTGGGTGACGTCGGCGACGTCGCCCCCGAGGTGGTGGCGGCCGCCTATCGCATCGTGCAGGAAGCGCTGGCCAACGTGCGCCGCCATGCCCAGGCCCGTCGGGCGTCCGTCCGGATCGTCGTCGACGAGGAGCTGGAGATCGAGGTCGTGGACGACGGCGTCGGGATCACCACCGACACCCTGCCCGATGCGCCGGGCCACATCGGGCTGCGCAGCATGCGGGAGCGAGCGCGGGGGCTGGGCGGGTGGTGCGTGGTCGAGCGGGCTCCCGACGGCGGCACGCGGGCGCGGGCCGCCCTCCCGCTCAGCGACCCGGGTGGAGACTGACCAATCCGAAGCGTGTGGCGATGGCGACGGCCTCGAGGCGGGTGTGCGCTCCGAGCTTCGCCATCAGGTTGCGGATGTGGTTCCGCACCGTGTGGGGGCTCAGGTAGAGGATGCCCGTGATGTCCTCGGTCGAGCAGCCGGTGGCCAGCATCGCCAGGATTTCGAGCTCGCGTCGCGACAGGTCCGGGACGGGAGCGGCCGTGGCGTCGTTCCCGTTCTTCGTGCCGAAGATGCGTTGGACGGCGTCGGGCTGCAGGACCGCGTCGCCCCGGGCCGCCGCCCGCACGGCGTCGAGGACGGCGGCGAGCGGCTGGCTCTTGTGGAGGAACCCGGCGCACCCGGCCGCGATGGCCCGGCCGACGACGTCGTCGCTGCCCTCGGCGGTGAGCATGACCACCCGGGTCTCGGGCGCGGCGACGAGGATCTCGGTCGTGGCCTCCGCGCCGTCGCGATCGGGCAGGCGGTAGTCCATGAGCACGACGCAGGGTCGGGTCCGCTCGACGACATCGACGGCGTCGGACGCCGTCCCCACCACCCCGACGACCTCGAGATCCGGCTCGCCGGACAGGGCCGCTTCCAGCCCCTGGGCGACCATCGTGTGGTCCTCGACGATGAGCACCGTGACCGACCCCTTCGCCATCCGCCCCCCAAGCTCAGACGGCGGGACCGGAGGCCCCGCCAGGCTGCGCCGGCCCTACCCCCAAGAGGGGGGCGCAAACGAAAAGGTGCTGCGCTACTCGATCTCGATGAAGATGCACTCGCCGGGGCATTCCTCGGCCGACTCGATGGTCGCCTCTTCCATTCCGGCGGCGACGTTGGCGAGGCCTTCGGGCCCACCCGGGTCGAAGACTTGTCGCCTTCCTTCACGTAGGCCAGCCCGTCGTCGAGCAGCGTGAACACGGCCGGGGCGATCTCCTCGCACAGGCCGTCGCCCGTGCAGAGATCCTGGTCGATCCAGACCTTCATGCCCATGGGAAGTTCCTCACCTTGTTCGCCGAGGGATGCGGACGCGCAATTTACCCGGTGGCTGGCGCGTCAAAAGCAAACCGGGTGCCGGAGGTACCGCGGACCGCTCCGGTAGGGTCGCCGGAAAGGAGGTGCGCCCATGTCCGATGCTCGATGGCAAGCGGGAGCTGGACGAGCTCCGGGAGCACGCCGTGGTGCTCGAGGAGGAGGTCTCGACGCTCCGACGTCGCCTCACAGGAGGCGCCGAAGCGGGTGCGGACGCTCGAGGAGAAGCTGCTCGAGACGAAGGGCCAGCTGGCCCAGGCCGTGTCGCAGAACGAGAAGCTGACCTACACGCTGCGCGAGGCGCGCGAGCACATCGCCGCCCTGCGCGACGAGGTCGACAAGCTCACCCAGCCGCCGTCCGCGTACGGCACCTACCTCGGCCGCAACGACGACGGCACCGTCGACGTCTTCAGCGGTGGCCGCAAGATGCGGGTCGCGCTCCACCCCGACCTCGAGGAGGCCGACCTGCACAAGGGGCAGGAGGTCGTGCTCAACGAGTCGTTCAACGTCGTCCTCGCCCGTGGGCCCGAGCTCACCGGCGAGGTCGTCACCCTCAAGGAGGTCCTCGAGGACGGCCGCCGGGCGATGATCGTCGGCCGGGCCGACGAGGAGCGGGTCGTCGAGCTCGTCCGAGGCGCTCATGGACGGCACGGTCAAGCTGCGGGCCGGCGACACGCTGCTCATGGACTCCCGCACCGGCCTGCTGCTCGAGAAGCTGCCGCGGCCCGAGGTCGAGGAGCTCGTCCTCGAGGAGGTGCCCGACATCTCCTACGAGGACGTCGGCGGCCTCGACGACCAGATCGAGGCGATCATGGACGCCGTCGAGCTGCCGTTCCTGCACCGGGAGCTGTTCAAGGAGTACGAGCTCCCGGCGCCGAAGGGCATCCTCCTCTACGGCCCTCCCGGGTGCGGCAAGACCCTCATCGCCAAGGCCGTGGCCAACTCGCTGGCCAAGAAGGTCGCCGAGGTCACCGGCCACGCCGGCGGCCGAAGTCGTACTTCCTCAACATCAAGGGCCCCGAGCTGCTCAACAAGTACGTCGGCGAGACCGAGCGCCAGATCCGCCTCGTGTTCCAGCGGGCCCGGGAGAAGTCGGAGGAGGGCGTGCCCGTCATCGTCTTCTTCGACGAGATGGACTCGCTGTTCCGCACCCGCGGCACCGGCATCTGCTCCGACATGGAGTCGACGATCGTGCCGCAGCTGCTGGCCGAGATCGACGGCGTCGAGACGCTGAAGAACGTGATCGTCATCGGCGCCTCCAACCGTGAGGACCTCATCGACCCGGCCATCCTGCGCCCCGGGCGCCTCGACGTGAAGATCAAGATCGAGCGGCCCGACGAGGCGGCCGCCGCGCAGATCTTCGGCCGCTACCTCACGCCCGACCTGCCGCTCGACGCCGACGAGGTCCGAGACCTCGGCGGCGGCGACCCGGCCAAGGCCGTGCCAGGCGATGATCGAGAAGACCGTCGAGGTCATGTACCGCGCCGACGACGAGAACCGGTTCCTCGAGGTCACGTACCAGAACGGCGACAAGGAGATCATGTTCTTCAAGGACTTCTCCTCCGGCGCCATGATCGAGAACATCGTCCGCCGGGCCAAGAAGCTGGCGATCAAGCGCGAGATCGCCGGCGGCGGGCCGCGGCATCCGCACCGCAGGACCTGCTCGACTCCATCCGCCAGGAGTTCAAGGAGCACGAGGACCTGCCGAACACCACCAACCCCGACGACTGGGCGAAGATCTCGGGCAAGAAGGGCGAGCGCATCGTCTACATGCGCACCTTGTCGAAGGAGCGCGACGAGGACGGCGAGCCCAAGGGCGGCAGGGCCATCGAGCGGGTGGGCACGGGGCAGTACCTCTGACTCGCTCTGCGGCAGGGCCCTCCGGCGGGGGCCTTGCCGCTCGATGGGCGGCTGCTCGCTGGCGTCCCTACGCCGCCGGGCCCGGTAGGTTCGGTTCGTGGCGCTGCGCAAGGTGTTCGGGATCGAGACGGAGTACGGCATCCAGCAGCGCGGCGCGGGCGAGTCCAACCCGATCGCGGCGTCGTCGGTGCTCATCAACGCCTACGTGCAGGAGCTCGCAGCGAAAGGTCGACTGGGACTTCGAGGACGAGTCGCCGGGGCAGCGACGCGCGGGGGTTCGGCCGCGAGGGGTCGTTGCCGCCCGAGGTGGAGACCCACCTCGTGAACGCCGTCCTGACCAACGGGGCCCGGTACTACGTCGACCACGCCCATCCGGAGTACTCGTCGCCCGAGTGCTCCGATGCCGCGCGAGATCGTCGCTGTGGGACAGGGCCGGAGAGCGGATCCTGGCGGCCTCGATGGAGGCGGCCGGGCGGTCGCTGCCGCCCGGCCAGGGGATCGTCGTCTACAAGAACAACTCCGACGGCAAGGGCAACTCCTACGGCACCCACGAGAACTACCTCATGGACCGCGCAGGTGCCCTTCGGCCGGATCGTGCAGCACGTCATGCCCCACTTCATCACCCGCCAGATCTACACGGGTGCCGGCAAGGTCGGCACCGAGGCGTCGTCCACCTTCGGCCAGGAGGTGCCCTTCCAGCTGACGTCCAGCGCGCGGACTTCTTCGAGGAGGAGGTCGGCCTCGAGACCACCCTGAAGCGGCCGATCGTCAACACCCGCGACGAGCCCCACGCCGACGCCCAGAAGTACCGGCGCCTCCACGTGATCGTGGGCGACGCCAACCTGGCCGAGGTCTCGACGTTCCTCAAGGTCGGCGTCACCGCCATCGTGCTGTGCATGATCGAGGACGACGCCTTCGGCGACCGCGACTTCTCCCTCGTCGCTCCGGTGCAGACGCTCCGCAAGGTCTCCTACGACCTCGACCTGGCGCTGCCGCTGCAGCTCGCCGCGGGCGGCACGATGACCGCGCTCGAGATCCAGTGGGAGCTGTTCGACCTGGCCCGAAAGTACGCCGAGGACCGCGGCCTCGAGGCCGTCGGCCCCACCGACGTCGGCGAGGAGATCCTCCGCCGCTGGGAGCAGGTCCTGTCCGCCCTCGAGACCGATCCGATGTCGCTGGCCACCACGCTCGACTGGGTCGCGAAGTACCGGCTCCTGTCGGCCTATCGCGACCGCCACGGACTCGACTGGACCGATGCCCGCCTCGCGGCGATGGACCTCCAGTACCACGACGTCCGACCCGAGCGCTCCCTCTACGAGCGCCTCGGCATGGAGCGGATCGTCTCCGAGGACGAGGTCACCGAGGCCATCAGGGAACCACCCCGCACGACCCGCGCCTACTTCCGCGGGAAGTGCCTCCAGCGCTGGGCACCGGCCATCGCCGCGGCCAACTGGGACTCCCTCGTGTTCGACCTCGGGGCCGAGCCGTTGCGCCGCGTCCCGATGATGGAGCCGCTACGGGGTACCGCTGACATTGTCGATACGTTGTTGGACGGATGCACGAGTCCGGCCGAGCTCATCGCCCGGCTGGACTCCTAGGAGGTCTGAGCACCGATGGCTGAACGCGAGCAGAAGAGGAAGCCGGCGCCCGCACGCGCCGAGGAGGTCGTCGACGAGGAGGTCGCGGCCGGGTCCCCGCAAGGCGAGAAATTGAAGGCCGAGCTCGACGACCTCCTCGACGAGATCGACGAGGTGCTCGAGGAGAACGCAGAGGATTTTGTCCGGGCCTACGTGCAGAAGGGCGGTCAGTAGTCTCGTCCAAAAACCGCCTCTGACCTGCGGAAACGGGTTGTGAGGGGAACGCCTGTTCGCTAGAATGGCGACATGAAGACGTGCAAAGTCTGTGGCGAGACGAAACCGCTCGAGGACTTCTACCAGATGGCCGAGATGCGTGACGGCCACCGCAACGATTGCAAGGCGTGCAACCTCGCGGCGAAGGCGCAGCGCTATGGGGCCGACCCCGAGCCGGCGAAGGAGCGGGTCCGCCAGTGGCAGCGGGAGAACCCGGATCGCGTCAACGAGTACCGCCGTCGGTACAACGCGTCGACGGAACGCAAGGCCGCGAATCGTCGCGGCCACCTCAAGCGGAAGTTCGGGCTGACGCCGGAGGAGTACGACGAGATGCTGGCGTCGCAGGACGGCGTGTGCGGCATCTGCAAGCGGCCGCCGACGGAGGGCATCTCGTTGCACGTGGACCACGACCACGAGACGGGGCAGATCCGCGGCTTGTGCTGCTTCCGTTGCAACAACGCGCTGGGCGACTTCGACGATGACCCGGCGCGCCTGGCGGCGGCGATGGCCTACCTCGACCGGCACGACCCGGTCGTGCAGGAGGAGCGTGCGCTGGCCAAGGCGCGGGTTCGGGCACTGATCAGTCACCTTTAGCGTCCGGGTCATCCGGGCAGGAAGGTGGTGTGCCCGAAGGTCACTCGCTCCACCGCCTGGCTCGGGGCCTGCAGGAGCTCGTCGGCGAACGGGTGAGCGCGACGAGCCCGCAAACGAGGTTCGCCGCCGGCGCCGCCGCCATCGACGGGACCGAGCTGGTCGAGGCCGAGGCCGTCGGCGGTACGACCACCTGCGCGACGTCCTCGAGCGGAGGATGAAGCAGGCGGTGGACGACGGGGAGATCCGGCCGAAGCTCGTCTACGAGCAGCCGGTCTGCCTGCAGTGCGACACCGACACGCCGGTCGAGGTGTTCGGCCTCAGCGGCCGCACGGCCTACGCCTGCGCCGTCTGCCGGCCCCGCTGATGCAGACGTTCGTGCCGTACCCCGACTTCGAGCGCAGCGCCCAGGTGCTGGACCACCGCCGGCTCGGCAAGCAGCGGGTCGAGGCGCTGCAGATCGTGCGGGCCCTCACGTGGCCCACGTACGCGTGGAAGAGCCACCCGGCCGTCCTGATGTGGAAGGGCTACGAGCCCGCCCTCGGCGTCTACAGCGTGGCCATCTGCCGGGAGTGGACCGCCCGCGGGTTCAACGACACGTGCGACCGCAAGATCCGCAACGACCTGGCCGACGCCGGCTTCCGCGAACTGCCGGCGCACCAGGCCGCCGCCGTCTTGCCGCCGTGGTGGGGTGACGACGCCATCCACCGCAGCCACCGCAGCGCGCTGGTCCGGAAGGACCCCGAGTTCTACCGGCCCCGATTCGAGCCGGACCTGCCCGACGACCTCGAGTACGTCTGGCCTGTCCAGGTCGAGAAGCCACTGCCCAAGCCGAAGCGGGTGGCGAAGACCGCCGCCAAGGAGCGCTAGGACGAGCGCAGCTCGGTGACGGGCTGGGTGGCGAGGTCGAGCGGGCCGAGCGAGGACAGGGCGGCGACGGCCTGGTCCTCGGGCAGGTCCGCCCGGATGTCCAGGCGGGTGCAATCGACCTCGAGCACGATGTCGAGGATCGAGCCGTACTGCTCGTCGTCCGTCCGTACGATCGTGCCCCGGACCCCGCCGACCACGAACTCCTCGGCGGCCTCTTCGTCGTCGCGGCCGGACCACTCGTCGTCGGCGGTGCAGTCGACGGCGCTGAGGGTGATGTCGAGCGACCTGACGAGGGGGAGGGCCTGGAAGGCCTCCTCCGACACATCCGGGGGGAGCGCCTCGGACGCCTTCTCGTAGGCCTGCTCCTCCGCCGGGTCGGTGTAGCGCAGGTACGCCGAGGGGCACGACCCGTCGTTCTCCGCGTCGACGCCGCTGTAGCTGGCCTCGACCAGCCGGTAGGGCACCGGCACCTGCGTCGGGGCCAGCAGCGGGAACGTGGCGCCGGCCAGCGCCTCCTCGTCGAACGACGGCGTGTGGTCGATGCGGTCGTCGCCGGGGGCCGTGAGGTCCAGCGACTCGTCCCACCGGGTGAAGCGCAAGTCGTCGACGGCGAGGGACGTCTCGCCGTCCTCGTTCGTCCGGACCGTGGTGCGCATCCGGTCGAGGCGCCCGCCGGGACCGGACGTCAGGTCGATGGTGACGTCGCCGTCCAGCTCGTCGGCCTGCGGGATGGCGCTGAGCTCGGGCTCGGCCTCGGGCGCGAGGAGGGCGACGAGGCGGCGGAGGGGGAGCTGGATCCGGATCACCTCGTCCGACACCCGCACCGGGTCGTCGAGGGCGTCCAAGAGGGCGTGCAGGTCGCCGGGGACGACCATCCCGGTGAGGCCGGCACCGACGGCGAAGCCCTGGGCCACGAGGCTGCTCGACGCGGCACCGGCGGCCATCACCGCGCCGGCGCCCGCTGCGTTCTCGGCCTCCGCGTCGGCGGAGACCTCGCGCACTCAGTCCTCGGCCTCGAGCGCCGCCTCGCCGTCGGCGGCCCGGAAGTAGCTCGTCGATCCGATGCTGATCAGCTCGGTCAGCGCGTCGCCGTCGTCGGTGCCGAGGTGGATGTCGTGCGGCAAGCGGAGGTCGGCGACGAGGCGCGAGCGGTTCTTCGTCTCGGACCCGAGGTCGTCGCGTCCGCTCTGGGTCGACCACTCCTCGACGCCGTCGACGTGCACCGTCCGGCCGTCGGCCACGAAGGCCGTGATCTCCGCCAGCGTGGAGTCGGCGGGCTGATCGTGACGTCCCTGGAGCACGGCGGCGAGCCCACCGGCGAGGAGCAGGAGCGTGGTGGCCAGGGCCAGGCCGCGGCGGAGGCGGTCGGGGGTGGAAGGGGGCGGCTCGGCTTCGAGGTCCGCCAGGCCGCCGAGAAGATCCGTCATCGCACCAGTGTGGCTGCGCCGGCGAAGAGGGCGAAGGGCACGAACTAGCGTCTCGCGGCAATGACCCTGCCCCTCTTCCCGCCCAGCGAGGATCCGGGGCCGAGCTTCTCGGCCCTCCTGCGCAAGCTCGACGGGTCCCCGCCGCCCCTGCCGGGCGCCAAGGACCGCGAGGCCGCCGGCTTCGGGCCGATCACCCACGGCACGACGATCGTCGCCCTTCGCTACACGGAGGGCGTCATCCTGGCCGGCGACCGGCGGGCCACCGCCGGCAGCAGCATCGCCCACCGCGCCATGGACAAGGTCCACCCGGCCGACCGGTGGAGCGGCGTCGCCATCGCGGGTGCCGCCGGGTTCGCGCTCGAGATGGTGAAGGCGTTCCAGCTCGAGCTCGAGCACTACGAGAAGCTGACGGGCAACGTCTTGAGCCTCGAGGGCAAGGCCAACATGCTCGGCGGGATGGTGCGCCAGAACCTGCCCATGGCCATGCAGGGCATGGTCGTCGTGCCGCTCTTCGCCGGCTTCGACACCCGCCGGCGCATCGGGCGGATCTTCACCTACGACGCCACCGGCGGTCGCTACGAGGAGACCGACTTCCACGCCGACGGCAGCGGCGGGCGCGATGCCGCGCACGACCGTGAAGCTGGGCTGGACCGAGGGGATGGACCGGGCCCGCGCCATCGAGCTCGCCGTGCAGGGCCTCTACGAAGCGGCCGACGAGGACAGCGCGACCGGCGGTCCCGACGCCGTCCGCGGCATCTACCCGACGGTCGCCACGATCACCGGCGAGGGGTACGAGGAAGCGACCGAGGACGAGGTGGCCGAACGGTTCTCCGCCCTCATCCAGCGCAAGAGCGACCAAGGGCTTTCACGATGAGCATGCCGTTCTACGTCTCTCCCGAGCAGATGATCGCCGACAAGGCGAAGTTCGCTCGGACCAACATCGCCAAGGGTCGCGCCCTGGTCGCGCTGCAGTACGACGGCGGCATCCTGCTCACGGCCGAGAACCCGAGCTCGACGTTGCGCAAGATCAGTGAGATCTACGACCGCATCGCCTTCGCCGGCGTCGGCAAGTACAACGAGTACGACCAGCTCCGCCAGGCCGGCGTCCGGTACGCCGACGTCGAGGGGTTCCGCTTCAGCCGCGAAGACGTGCACGCCAAGTCGCTGGCCAACTCCTATGCCCAGCTGCTCGGCCAGTCGTTCACCCACGACATGAAGCCGATGGAGGTCGAGATCCTCGTGGCCGAGGTCGGCTTCGTGCCCGAGAACGACGAGCTGTTCCACGTCCTCTACGACGGCGTCATCCTCGACGAGAACAACTTCACCGTCATCCCCGGCGACAACGAGGCGATCTCCGAGCGCCTCAAGTCGGCGTGGAGCGCCGGCCTCAGCCTCGCGGATGCGCTGCGGGCTGCGTCGAGCGCGCTCAGCGGGCCGGAGCGCACCCTCGCGCCGACCGACATGGAAGCGGCCGTGCTCGAGCGCAACACCAAGCGCCGTGCCTTCCGGCGGCTCGACGAGGCCGAGCTGGCCTCGCTCCTCGCCTAGAGGGAGAGCACCCGGGCCAGCGAGCTGGCCACCGCGACGAACACGATGGCGAGGACGGCGAGCCACGGATGGAGCCCGCCGACCCGCGCGGCGCCCGGCGACCCCGTGCTCGGCGACCTCGGTGCCGGTGGTGAACGCCGCCTCGACCTCGTCGGCCAACAACAGCTCACGGGCCAGCGCGAGGTCGTCCGCATCGACCTTCACGTGCACGTCGCCGAACGGGTAGGGGCCGTCGACGGCGCCGTGCAGCGAGGTCACGATCCCCTCCGAACCGAGGCGGGCGGCCAGCACCCGCGCCTGGAACGCGCTGCGCACCGTCACCAGGGACACCATGCGGAGGGAAGGCACGTCGGCAACGGTACCTTGGAGGTCCGCAACGAGAAGGGGTCCCGTGGACCGTCGCATCTTCGGCCTGGAGAACGAGTACGGCGTCACCTGCACCCTCCGCGGCCAACGCCGCCTGAGTCCGGACGAGGTGGCGAGGTACCTGTTCCGGCGGGTCGTGAGCTGGGGGCGGAGCAGCAACGTCTTCCTCGAGAACGGCGCGCGCCTGTATCTCGACGTCGGTAGCCACCCGGAGTACGCGACGCCCGAATGCGACTCGATCCATGACCTCGTCGTGCACGACAAGGCGGGGGAGCGCCGCCTCGAGGACCTGTTGATCGCGGCCGAGCAGCGCCTCCGCGAAGAGGGGATCCGCGGCGTCATCTACCTGTTCAAGAACAACACCGACTCGGCCGGCAACTCCTACGGGTGCCACGAGAACTACCTGACGAGCCGCCGCGACGACTTCGGTCACTACGCCGAGGTGTTGATCCCGTTCTTCGTCAGCCGCCAGATCTACGCCGGCTCGGGCAAGGTCCTGGCCACGGCGCGCGGCGCCATGTACTGCATCAGCCAGCGGGCCGAGCACATCTGGGAGGGCGTGTCGAGCGCCACCACCCGGAGCCGTCCGATCATCAACACCCGCGACGAGCCGCACGCCGATGCCGAACGTTTCCGCCGGCTGCACGTGATCGTCGGCGACTCGAACATGAGCGAGTACGCCACGTTCCTCAAGGTCGGTGCCACGTCCATCCTGCTGCGGATGCTCGAGGATCCGAGCGTGGTGCTCCGGGACATGACGCTGGAGAACCCGATCCGCGCCATCCGCGAGATCAGCCACGATCCGACGTGCAAGCGCAAGGTCCGCCTGGCCAACGGCCGTGAGCTCCGCGCCATCGACATCCAGGCCGAGTACCTGGCTCGCGCCCAGCGCTACCACGAGACCAAGGGCCTCAGCCCGCTCGAGGAGAAGGCCCTCGGCATGTGGGAGCACTGCCTCACCGGCCTCGAGAAGGACCCGCTCAGCCTCGACAAGGAGTGCGACTGGGTCATCAAGCACCAGCTGATCGAGGCCTACCGGGAGAGGAACGACATCCCGCTGACCCATCCCAAGGTCGCCCTTCTCGACCTGCAGTACCACGACGTCAACCGCAAGCGCGGGCTGTACTACAAGCTCCAGGACAAGGGTCTCGTGGAGCGGATGTGCAACGACGAGGAGATCGACATCGCCGTGCACACGCCGCCGCAGACGACGCGGGCCCGGCTGCGCGGCGAGTTCATCAAGAAGGCGACCGAGAAGCGCCGCGACTACACGGTCGACTGGGTCCACCTGAAGCTCAACGACAACGCCCAGCGCACCGTCCTGTGCAAGGACCCGTTCAAGTTCAAGGACGAACGGGTGGAGAAGCTGATCGCGTCGCTCTGAGCATGCCTTCCTATCGGACGGGCGAGGTCACGGAGATCGTCCTGGCCCGCCCCGGCCTGCAGCGGGTGCGGGTCGACGGCGAGCCCGCTTACGTGTTGACCCAGCTCATCGGACCGGTCGAGGTGGGGGACCGCGTCGTGATGAACACCACGGCCGTTGAGCTCGGGCTCGGAACGGGCGGGTCGCATGTCGTGCACTGGAACCTCTCGCGTGGTGACCAGGCGTGGAGCGAGACGGGGCCGGGCCACATCATGAAGCTCCGGTACACGAGCCTCCAGGTCGACGCCGGCGCCGGCGAGGAAGCCGTGGGTGACGCCCTGCCCGAGCGGATCGACGGGCTTCCCGTCGTGGCATGCGGGCTGCACAGCCAGGTCCCGTGCGTGGCTGTCGTCGTGCGCCACCTCCGTCCCGACACGCGCATCGCCTACGTGATGACCGACGGCGGATCGCTGCCGATCGCGCTCAGCGACATGGTCCACGATCTGCGGGCGGGCGGATTCGTCGATCTGACCATCACCGCGGGGCACGCGTTCGGCGGTGACGTCGAGGCCGTCAACCTCCACTCGGCCCTCGCGTTGGCGAAGCATCACGGCGCCGACGTCGTCATCGCCGGCATCGGGCCCGGCGTAGTCGGCACGGGCACGAAGCTCGGCCACACCGGCCTCGACGTCGTCGGGATCGTGGATGCCGCCGCCGCCCTCGGCGGCATCCCGATCGTCGCCGTGCGGTTCAGCGACGCGGACGGGCGCGAGCGGCATCGCGGTCCGAGCCACCACACGATGACGGCCATCGAGCTCGCGGCCCGCCAGCTCGCGGTCGTCTCCCCGGACGACGTGGACGGGCCCGACGTGGGCGCGCTGCTGGCGGCGGCCGGACTTCGGGTGACGACGATGGGTCGTGGGCCGGCCGAGGACCCGGCCTTCTTCCAGTGGTCGGGCGCGGCGGGGGTGGCGGCGGTCCAGCGGCTGCGGGGCGGGTCCGGATCGGCCGGAGCACCCGGTATCGTCGGAGGGGCGTGATCACCGATCCCGCGGCACCGCCGCCCCCGCCGAGCGCCTCGACCCGGGGAGATCGCGCCCTGCGTTCCGTCGTCGAGTGGGCCGTCATCCTCGTCGCCGCCCTCCTGGTCGCCGTGGTCGTGAAGACCTTCCTGATCCAGGCCTTCTACATCCCGTCGGCCTCGATGGAGCCGCAGCTCCGGAACGGTGACCGGATCTTCGTCAACAAGTTGAGCTACCGGCTGCACGACATCCACCGCGGCGACGTGGTCGTGTTCGAACGGCCGTCGTCCGCGACGCCGGATCCGAAGATCAAGGACCTCGTGAAGCGGGTCGTCGGCCTCCCGGGTGACACCGTCGAGGGGAAGAACGGCGGCGTCTACGTGAACGGTCGGCGCCTGGCCGAGGAGTACCTCCCCGACGAACAGACCACCACCGACTTCGCGCCCGTCAAGGTGCCCGTCCGGCGGCTCTGGATGATGGGCGACAACCGGGAGAACTCGACGGACAGCCGCTACCTCTGCGACAACCGGCCGACGTTCATCTCCGAGGACAGCGTGGTCGGTCGCGCCTTCGTCAAGGTCTTCCCGCTCAACGACCTGGAGCTGTTGTAGCTACCGGTTGAACTCGGTGAGCACGTCCATCATGCGGTCGACGTGGTCGCTGAAGACGCCGTCGAGGCCGTAGCGGAGCAGCTGGATCAGGACCCGTTCGAACTGCGCGTCCCAGCCGAAGCAATGTCGCTCGAAGCGGTGGAAGAGGGTGGCCAAGCCGACGTTCCAGTCCGAGTGGTGGAGGTTGATGGCGTCGATGCCGGCGTCGGCCAGGTCGGCGGCTCGGCGCTCGGCGCCGCCCTTGATCCGCTTCAACCGGGTCGAGTCCACGAGCCGCACGTCGTCGGAGAGCGAGCGCCACGTGCGGACGAGCTCCCAGTCGGGGTGGCACAGCCACAGGCGGGGGAGCACGTCGCCCCCGGCGGCGCGGGCGACGGCCACGGTCGGCGCGGCGGCGGCGGGGTCCTTGACGTCGAGGCTCAGCTCGAAGCCGGTGCCGCAGGTGGCGTAGAGCTCCTCGAGGGTGGGGATCCAAGGCGGAAGGTCGGCGCGGTCGACGGTGCCGATCGGACGCCGGCGCAGACCGGACCTCACGATCCCGTCGTGGTCGAGCACGGGCACGCCGTCGGCGCGTGAGCCACACGTCGCTCTCGAGCCCGTCGGCCCCCAGCTTGAGGGCCAGGGTGAACGACTCGATGGTGTTCTCCGGGGCGTGCGCACGCGCCCCCCGGTGGGCGAAGGCGATCGGCGGGCGCAGGGAATCCACTGCCGCCGATTCTTGCCGACGCGACCGCAGTGAGCCCTACGCCGAGGCGGGGAACGACTCCACGTGGCTCGTCATGTGGGCCGGACCCTCCTTCGGCAGGGTGAAGGCGAAGCGGCTCCCGACGCCGAGGCGGCTCTCGCACCAGATCTTGCCGCCCTGGAGCTCGACGAGCCGGCGACAGATGTAGAGGCCGAGACCGGTGCCGCCGTGTGCTCGCGGTGGAGGAGCCGTCGAGCTGGCGGAACCGTTCGAAGAGCTGCGGGACGTCGCCCGAGTAGATGCCGGGTCCGCTGTCGTCGATGCGGATCTCGACGGCCTCGTCGGCGTCGACCACGGAGAGGGTGACGTCGCTCTCGGTGTACTTGAGGGCGTTGTCGAGCAGGTGGTGGACGATCTGGTCGAGCTTGGCCCGATCGAGCTGCACCGGGATCGGCCGGCGCGGCCGCTGCACGCTCACCCGTCCGCCGGCGAACTCGTCGAGCACCGCGCCGACGTCGACGGGCTGCAGGTCGAGCGTGGGCCGGCGGGACTCGATCGACGAGACGAAGAGCAGGTCCTCGATGAGGCGCTCGAGGCGGCCGGTGTTGGTGACCAGCGCCTTGACGCAGGTGTCGAGCGAGGCCTCGTCGATGGACGTCCCCTTCATCGCCAGCATCCTCACGTAGCCCTTCACGACGGTGAGAGGCGTGCGGAGCTCGTGGCCGATGACCGAGACGAAGTCGTTCTTGATCTTGTCGGTCTCGCGCTCCTTGGTGACGTCCTCGAGCACGACGATGCGGCCGAGGTCGCGGCCGCCGGGGGCCCGCATCCGGCGGGTGGAGGCGAGGTAGAGGCGGTCCGGGGGGGTGCCCAGCAGCACCTCCATCTGGCCTTCCGCCTGCTCCTCGACCAGGCCCTCGAGGGCCTCGTGCCCGAGGCGGCCGGCCACGGGCTGGCCGACGGCGAAGGCCTCCGGGAGGTGGAAGAGCTCGGCCGCGGCCCCGTTGACGAGGACGAACCGACCCTTGTCGTCGAGGACCATGACCGGGCTCGGCGTGCTGTGCACGACGGCCGAGAGGCGCTGCTCGTGGTCGCGGAGCCGCTGGGCCAGATCCGAGGCGCGCAGGATGCCGGCCACTTGATTGGCGAACGCCAGGAGCAGGCCCTGGCCGACCTGATCGGGGGCGTCCCCGAGGAGGAGCACGAGGAAGCCCTGGCGGCGTCCGGCGGCGACCAGCGGCACCGACACCGCTGTCTCGGCACCCTGCACGAGGCCGGCGACGACGGGGTGGGTCGGCGGCTCGACCCGGAGGTTGGCGCTGGCGACGAACCCCCGGAAGTCGGGGTGGCGGGCGGCGTTGCGCAGGTCGGCGGCGGTGATGCCCCGGTACTGCGCGACGCGCCAGTTCTCGCCGTCGGGCATCACGCAGAATCCGCCGAGAGCCCCGAAGAGCGTCTCGGCCGCCTCGAACACGCGTGTCAGCACGGCGGTCTGGTCCAGGTCGGCGCCGATGGCGAGGAGCGCATCGGAGAAGTCGGGAACCGAGGCACGACCGACCGATGGGCGGCGGGCGAGGGCCATGCCGGCGGCGTCGGCGAAGAGGGGGAGCGGCGCGGCGTCGAGGGCGAGCGGCTCGCCCCCGATGGCGATGGCGCCGACGATGCGGTGACCCAGGCGGATCGGCTCGGCGATGGCGCCCGTGCCGATGGCTGCGTCACGGCGGCGGGCCAGGCGGCCGTCCGCGATGCACTGCTCGGCCGTCTCCATCACGACCTTGGGCATCGTGCCCGAGGCGGCCACGATCGACGGAGTGCCGTCGACGAGGCCGACGATCATCCCGTGACGGCCGGCCGAAGCGGCGATGGCCCCGCTCAGGGCGTCGTGCAGGAGCCGGATCGGATCGGCCCCCACCGTCAGGCCCCGAAGGACCTGTGCCAGGTACTGGACCACGCCTTCTTGCATGCCTGTAGGTCGGAGGATGGGGCGGTGAGCCTTGAGGCCCATTTGGGTGTAGTCCGACCGACTAGTCACTGGTGGTTAGACGAAATGGTGCGGAATCGCTATTCCGCCATCCGGGCGCGACCGGCAACATCGGTCAGGACTGCGCGTGGCGCGGGCCGACGCACCAGAACCGGGTTGTCGCTCAACCCGAGGGGAGAACGGGTCGATGGGGAAGCCGAGGCAACGAAGGGAGACCTTGGTGGCAACCATCCGGGCCAGCTGCCCGACCTGCGGAGATGTCGAGCTCACGTCACGGGACGTCAGCGTGCAGGTCTGTGCGTCCAACAATCAGGGCTCCTACGCCTTCCGCTGCCCCACGTGTGCGGTGGCGGTGTCGAAGCTGGCCGAGCCGCGGATCGTGGACCTCCTGGTCTCCTCCGGTGTCCGCCTCTCCGTCTGGAGCCTGCCGGCGGAGCTCGACGAGCCCAAGGCCGGCGACCCGCTCGACTACGACGACCTGCTCGAGTTCCATCGCCTTCTCCAGGAAGACGGATGGTTCGAGCGGCTCACCGAGCCCGCCGGGCGCGAGAAGGACTGATCCCCGCAGGATCGGGCCCTAGGATCCGGTCGTGATCTGGGCCGTGCCGGTGGTGATGGCCGCCTTGGTGGCGTTGCCGGTCGGCTTCGCCGTGAAGCGGGTGGCTCGCGAGGGGGCGGCGCTGAGGCGCGAGGTCGTTGCGCTGGTAGCGCTCCGGCCGTTGGCGCTCGATCTGGCCGATGACGCTCGGGCGGTGGTGGGCCGGGGGGCGGCGTTGCGGGTGCGGGCTCGTCCACCGGCACCTCCTGCCTCGTAGACTCCAACGACATGGGAAGCATCGGTGCGCCTGAGATCCTGGTGATTCTGGTCGTCGCCCTTCTGGTCCTCGGTCCCGACCGACTCCCGGAAGCGGCGCGCCAGGCGGGGCGGGCCTTGGCCGAGGTGCGGAAGATGAGCTCGGGCTTCCAGGCCGAGCTGCGAGATGCGATGCAGACGCCGGCGGCCGGTCCGCCGGTGCCGACGGCGCCGACCCCGGCGGCCGATGTGGTGCCGCCGGCGGCGGCGGGCCCGCGTGACCAGACGTACCTCTGGAGCGACCTGCCCACGAACGAACCCGGAGCGTGACCCTCTTGGCGGACCCGCAGTCGGGGCCCGACCTCGACCGGATGAGCCTCGTCGAGCACCTGGGCGAGCTCCGCAGTCGGATCGTCAAGGCCGTCCTCGCCCTCGTCATCGGCTCGACCGTCGGGTTCCTGCTGTCGAACCGGGCCCTTTCGTTCCTGGTCGACCCGTACTGCCAGGCCCAGCGGGGCAAGTCGTGCCAGCTCGTGGTCATCGACCCGCTCGAGGGGTTCGGCACCCGCATCAAGTTGGCCGTGTTCATCGGCTTCGCCATCGCCGCCCCGGTGATCCTGTGGCAGGTGTGGCGCTTCGTGACGCCCGGGCTCCACAAGAACGAGAAGCGCTACGCCATCCCGTTCATCGTCTCGTCGATCCTGCTGTTCCTCGGCGGCGCGGCCGTCGCCGTCATCACCTTCCCGAAGGCCATCGAGTTCCTGATCGGCGTCGGCGGTCCGAACCTGGTCCCGCTGTTCAGTCCGTCGAAGTACCTGCGCCTCTACATGCTCGTGGTGCTCGCCTTCGGCGTGTCCTTCGAGTTCCCGATCCTGTTGGTGTTCCTGCAGCTGGCCCGCATCCTCAAGAGCGCCCAGCTCCGGAAGTGGCGTCGGGGGGCGATCATCGCCATCGTCGTCTTCGCGGCGGTGATCACCCCGAGCCAGGATCCGATCACGCTGTTGGCCATGGCCGGACCGATGTACCTGTTCTACGAGACCAGCATCCTGTTGGGGAAGCTGCTCAAGCGGTAGAACCCCTCCCGTGAACCGATCCGAGTTCGCCGCCTCCCTCGGCTTCGAGCTCGATCCGTTCCAGCTCCGGGCCTTCGATGCGCTCGACGCCGGGCGGTCGGTCCTGGTCGCGGCGCCCACCGGCTCGGGCAAGACCGTGGTGGCGGAGTACGCCGTGGCCAAGGCGTTGGCGGAGGGCGGGAAGGCGTTCTACACGACGCCCCTCAAGGCGCTGTCCAACCAGAAGTACCGCGATCTCCGGGCCCGCCACGGTGACGCCGCCGTCGGCCTGCTCACGGGGGACAACGCCATCAACGGGGACGCACCCATCGTCGTGATGACGACCGAGGTGCTGCGGAACATGATCTACGGCGCGAGTCGGGCCCTCGAGCGGCTGCGCTACGTCGTGTTGGACGAGGTCCACTACCTCCAGAACGCCTACCGCGGGCCGGTCTGGGAGGAGGTCATCATCCACACGCCGCCGGAGGTCGACCTCGTCTGCCTCTCGGCGACCGTGAGCAACGCCGAGGAGTTCGCCGACTGGATCGGCACCGTCCGGGGTTCGACCGAGACGGTCATCGAGGAGCGCCGGCCGGTCACGCTCCACAACCTCTACCTGGTCGGCGACCGGCACCACGAGCGTCCGCTGTTGCTCCCGACGTTGGTGGACGGTCGCCCGAACCCGGAGGCCGCGGCGATCGACGCCGGCGAGTCCCGGGCGATGCGCGAGGCGCCCCGCCCGGCCCGCGGCCAACGCCGGGGCCGGTTGTACACGCCGAGGCGGACCGAGGTCGTCCAGACCCTGCGGGAGCGCGACATGCTCCCGGCCATCAACTTCATCTTCAGCCGGGCGGCCTGCGACGACGCCGTCGTGCAGTGCCTGAACGAAGGGATCCGTCTGACCACGGCCGAGGAACGAGCCGAGATCCGGACCATCGCGTCGGCCCACCTCGCCGGTCTCGGCGCCGACGACCTGCGGGTGCTCGACTACGGCGCGCTGGCTGCGGGACTCGAGGCCGGTCATCGCCGCCCACCACGCCGGCATGGTGCCGCCCTTCAAGGAGGTCGTCGAGGCCTGCTTCACCGAGGGCCTCGTGAAGGTGGTGTTCGCCACCGAGACGCTGGCGCTCGGCATCAACATGCCGGCCCGGTCCGTGGTCATCGAGAAGCTGACCAAGTTCACCGGCGAGACCACGAGATGCTCACGCCGGGGGAGTACACCCAGCTCACCGGGCGGGCCGGGCGGCGGGGCATCGACGACGTCGGCTACGCCGTCGTGCTGTGAGCCGCGTTCGTGCCGTTCGACCAGGTCGCCGACGCTGGCCTCGAGCCGGACGCTACGAGCTGACGTCGGCGTTCCGGCCGACCTACAACATGGCCGCCAACCTGGTGCGCCGGTACGAGCCCGAGCAGGCCCACCACCTGCTCAACCTGTCGTTCGCGCAGTACCAGCGCCGACGGTGACGTCGTGCGGATCGAGGCCCGCCTCGAGTCCGCGCCCGGGAGACGGCCGCGTGGCCGCGACGCCGAGAGCGAGCTCGGCGACATCCAGGAGTACCGCCGCCTGCGGCGAGGAGGCCGAGACCGCACAACGGACGCGCCCGGCGGCCAAGGCCGACGTCGAGCGCGGCCCTCGACCGGGTCGGCCCCGGTGACGTGCTCGTGGTGCCCGGCGCAATCGCTCGGGCGGGCGGGTGGCGGTGATCACCACCGCCCACCGCAAGGGCGGCAAGGTGCTCGGTGTGGTCAACCTCTGCCGGCCGGCGGACCCAGCTGACGAGCCGGGACTTCCCGGCGCCGCCACGCGCCGTCGGCCACCGTCGAGCTGCCGACGCCGTTCACTGCCGAACACGCCAACTTCACGAATGCGGTGGCCGCGTCCCTGCGCCAGGTGCAGCTGCCGCGAGGCGCACCGGGCGACCGGCGGGCGCGGGCCGCTCAGCCCCGGAGGCGCGGGCGCCGGCCGCTGACCGACAGGTCGCAGCCCATCCGGTCCGACCTGCCCGGACCTCGACGGCCACCTGCGGGCGGCGTGGCGGGCCGACCGAGCGCGAGCGCGAGCTCGCGGTCCGTCGAGCGCGATGGTCCGGGGGCGCAACAGTCGCTGGCCCGCGAGTTCGACCGGGTCCTCGGCGTGCTCGAGGCGTGGGGCTACGTCGACGGATGGTCGCTCACCGCCGGCGGGCGAGCGCCTGCCGGACGCTGTTCCACGAGTGCGATCTGCTCGTCGCCGAGTGCCTGCCGGTCGGGGTTGTTCGACGGCCTCGACGCCGGCGAGCTGGCCGGGCTGGTGTCGGTGTTCGTCTACGAGCACCGCAGTCCGGGGGACCCGCCGACGCCGTGGTTCCCGTCGAGCGCCGTGCGCCGACGATGGCGGCGACCTCGAGTACGTGGCCGGCGAGCTGCGCCGCCGAGGAGGACGCCGGCCTGGCCGTGCACCCGGCCGCCCGACCCCGGGTTCGTCGGCTTGGCCTACGCCTGGGCCGCCGGTGCGGACCTCGCCGAGGTCATCGGGGACGAGGAGCTGACGGGCGGCGACTTCGTCCGCAACGATGAAGCAGCTGATCGACCTGCTCCGCCAGATGGGCGACGGCGCGCCGAGGAGCCGGGCACCCGACGCAGCCGGCCGGCAGGCGGCCGACGCCCTGTTCCGCGGCGTCGTCGCCGCCTCGTCGGTGCGTCGGGACGCGGCCGACGTCGACGGCGTCCGCCGATGACCGATCCGCAAGGGCGCAGGCCTGGGGCGGCGCGCCGGTCCGTTGCCCGCCGACGGTCGTCGTCGTCGCGCGACCGACGCCGAAGCTCGCGGCGCGTCCGTCGAGCGGCGGCCCGGCGGGAAGGCCGGGCGTACCCGCCCGCTCGGGCTGCTGCGGCGGCGACCTGCTGCCGCACGCTGGCGGCGCCCGGCGACGAGGTCCGGCCTGCCGGTCCGACGCGGCGATGACCTTCCCGATCGACCTGGGCCGGTGCTCGTCGACGGCCGGCTCCACCTGGTTCGTCGCCCACCTCGTCGCCCGACCGGTGGCTGGACCGCGGTGGTGGTGGCCATGAACGTCCAGTGGCTCGGCGCCGTGGGACGTCGGCCCCCGGGCCCACCCCAACGACGGCGCTGCTCGACGTCTCCGACGCGCCGGCTCGCCGCTCCGCGACCCTGGCAAGGCGCCGCGCGGCTGCCCACCGGCACCCACCTGCCCCACCCGGGCATCACGACCCGCCGCGTCAGCGGCGATGACGTCGAGCTCGACCGTCCGCTCGGCTGTGGCTCGACGGCGAACGGTCGACGAGGGCCGTACCCTCGCTGCCGTCGCCGTCGAAGCCCGACGCCTTCCGCGTGGTCGATCTGACGGAGGCCGTCGGCGGACGCCTGGATCCTGGACGAGTCACCCGGCGCGCTACCGCTGGGGCGAGATCGACGCCCCGCCGCTCGGCCCCGACGACGTGCGGATCCGGGTCGTGGCCAGCGCCCTCAACCACATGGACCTGTGGGTCACCCGCGGGCATGCCGAAGCCGCCGCTGCCCCACGTCCCCGGCTGCCGACGTGGCCGGCGTGGTCGACGAGGTCGGGCCGCACGTGACCGTCGTCGCCGTCGGCGACGAGGTCGTCGCTCAACCCGGCCGTCTCGCCGTCGACGAGATCGGTCTGCCTGCTCGGCAACGACAGCCCGATGGGTCCCGGCTTCGCCATCTGCGGCGAGCACACGTGGGGCGGCCACGGCGAGCTACGCGTCGGCGCCCGGCGCAACGTCGTGGCCCGAAGCCGGCCGTCGCTGGGCCTGGGAGGAGTGCGCGGCGTATCCGCTGGCCTACCTCGACCGCCTACCGGATGCTGCGCCGCGCCCGTCTGCGGGCCGGCGAGACCGTGCTCGTCGTCGGCATCGGTCGGGGGTGTCGTGCGCCGCGCTGGCGCTCGGCCTCGCCCTCGGGGCCGCGGTCGTCGGCACCGCCGCAGCGACGAGCCAAGCGAAGGCAGGCCGTCGGCGATGGGAGCGGCCGCCGCCTTCGACAGCGGCCGAGGAGTGGCCGGTGAAGGCCGACGTCGTGTTCGAGAGCGTCGGCGCCGGCGACCTGGGACCGCTCGCTCCGGGCGCTCAAGCCCGGCGGGCGACTGGTCGTCTGCGGCGGCACGGCCGGCTCCAAGGTCGAGATCAACCTGCCCCGGCTGTTCTTCAAGCAGCACGAGATCATCGGCTCGACGATGGGCAGCTACCAGGAGTTCGACCAAGTCACGACGGTCGTGACCACCGGCAGGGCGTCCGTGACGTCGACGACGCCCTGCCGCTCGCCGACTACCCCGAGGCCCTCGACCCGCCTCGAGCGGGCGACCAGCTCGGCAAGATCGTCCTGCTCACTGACCTCGTCATCGACCTCGCTCTGCGGTGCCGCCTCCGGGCCGAGGCCTTGCCGCTCGGTCGCCTGCTCGCTGGCGCTCCCGACGCCGCCGGCGGTCGCCAGCCGGATCCCCGCTCGTCGCCGACTCGGTCCTACGTCCCGGAGGAGCTCTACACGCCGAGGCCTTCACGCGACGAGGCCGACGTCCTCCGGCGGTACTTCACCAACCTCGACGGGCCGGTGTTCGCGCTGGTCAACCTGCCCGAGGTCGTCAAGGGGGCGCTGTTCGCCCGCTACAGCCGGACGCCCAAGAGCCTGCGCCGGCTGTTCCTCGACGAGTTCGTCGGCGACCTCGACATCACCGGCGACGCCACCGATCGACGCCACCGTCGGGCCTGCGAGCGGGCCGAGGAGCTCTACGAGAAGGTGTTCCTCGAGTACGGCGACGACTCGGTCGCCCAGCTCGGCGGCGTCCACCTGGCCTGCGAGCAGGCGTCGAACCTGCTCACCAAGGTCCTCGAGTGGGGCCGGCTGATGGCCTACCTCGAGCAGACCACCCGCTACATCGCCTACGACGCCCGCCTCGGCGGCCGCTACCGCTACTACCGCGACCCCGAGGTCCTCGACAGCCGCCTCGGCACCCGCTACGTCGGCGACATGGACCGGATGTTCGACGCCTACGCCGAGGTCGTGCCCGTCCTCCAGACCAGTGCGTTCCAGCGAGCGCTACCCGAAGGAGCCGGCCGACAGCGACTTCGTCTACCGCCAGGCGATCCGGGCCAAGGCGCTCGACGCGGCCCGCGGCATGCTGCCGGCGGCGTCGCTGTCGAACGTCGGCATCTACGGCACGCGGGCAGGCCTACGAGGCGCTGCTGCTGCGCATGCGGGCCCACCCGCTGCCCGAGGCCCGGGACTACGCCGACCTGATGCTCACCGAGCTGCGCAAGGTGATCCCGAGCTTCCTCGACCGCGTCGACCTCGCCGACCGCGGCGGTGCCTGGTCGGCACTACCTGCGAGACGCGAACCGCACGGCATGGAGCAGGTGGCCGCCGAGCTGCTTCGGCCGGCGACGAGCCGGCGAGCAGGTCGCCCGAGGTCGAGCTCGTCGACTTCGATCCCGACGCCGAGGACAAGCTGCTCGCGGCGATCTCTACCCGTACACCGCACCTGCCCGAGGCAGCAGTCTGCCGGCCGGGTCGCGCGCATGTCGGCCGACGAGCGGCTGGCCGTCGTGCGGGCCTACGTCGGGGAGCGGGAGCAACCGCCGCCACAAGCCCGGCCGGGCGTTCGAGCGCGTCGACTACCGCTTCGACGTGCTGTCGCGACTACGGCGCCTTCCGCGACCTGCAGCGCCACCGGCATGCTCACGATCGAGTGGCAGCCGCTCACGCCCCGCCACGGCTACGTCGCGCCCGGAGCTGTCGACGAGGCCGGGGTCGGCGGGCCGCGTTCGACGAGGCGATGGACCGCTCGCGCCGCGCTGTACGACGCCCTCGAGCGGCAGCTTCCCGGCCCAGGCCGCGTACGCCGTGGCGCTGGCCTACCGGATGCGCTACGTCGATGCAGTTCAACGCCCGCGAGGCGATGCACCTGCTCGAGCTGCGCTCCGGCCCCCAGGGCCACCCCGCGTACCGGCGGGTGTGCCCAGGAGATGCACCGCCTGATCGCCGAGCAGGCCGGCCACCACGCCGTCGCCGAGCTGATGACCTACGTCGACCACGGCGACCACGAGCTCGAGCGGCTCGACGCCGAGCGCCGGATGGAAGCGAAGCGCCTCTCGCGGTGCGCTGAGCGCTCAACCGGAAGGGCCCCGGGACCGATGTTGACGTTGTGCTTCTTGTTGACAATGGGCTGAGTGTGGCTAAGGTGGGCGCGGGCGGAGACGGGAGACCTGTCATGAGAAGCGCGCGCTGCTCGCCTTGGTTCTGTTGTTGTGTGTCGCCGGCTCCGCCGCGTCCTCGAGCTACACCCTGAAGCGGGGTGACACGCTCGGCCGCGTCGCCACGAGGTTCAAGGTGCCGTTGGCGGCGTTGACGGCCGTGAACAAGGCCTCGATCCCGAATCCGAACCGGGTGCACGAGGGGCAGACGATCACGGTGCCCGACGCCAAGGCGGCGGCCGTCGCGGTGGCCAAGCCGATCGCCTCGGGGGCCAGCGAGGCCGAGGACGGCGCCAAGCTCTACACCATCGCTCGCGGCGACACCCTCGGGGCCATCGCCAAGCGCTTCGGCACGACGGTCGGCGAGCTCGTCTCCCGCAACGGCCTGTCCAGCGCCGAGGCCCTCCTCCGCGAAGGGCGAGAGCTCAAGCTCCCGGCGACCACCAGCGTCGACGTGCCCCACCCCGATGCACCCCTGTGTCCCGTGCGGGGCGCGGCCAAGTTCGACTTCTCCAACAGCTTCGGGGCGCCGCGTGACGGCCAGCGGTCGCATGCCGGGAACGACATCTTCGCTGCGCGCGGGACGCCGGTCGTGGCCGGCGTCGACGGCCGCATCCGCACCGTCAGCGGCGGTCGGGCCGGCATCGGCTACTACCTCGACGGCGTCGACGGCGTCAGCTACTACGGCGCCCACATGAACGAGATCCGCGTCGCCAACGGCCAGTCCGTCCAGCGGGGCGAGGTCATCGGCACCGTGGGCAGCACCGGCAACGCGGCCGGCACCCCCAGCCACCTGCACTTCGAGGTCAAGCCGGGCAACGGTGCCTCGATCGACCCGTACGGCCTGCTTCGCACCTGGTGCCGCTAGCGACCACGTCGTCGCCTGTCAACCCTCCACCAATGGTCGAGGGGCCAATTACAGCCTTCCTGACCTGCGGGGACGCGCGACCTCGCTGGTCAACGCGTTGTTCGCCCGGTTGACCTCCGGGCCGGCACGTGGGAGAACTAGCACCGTCCTCGACCCCCCGACGCCGCGTCGTGGGCCTCCGACGGCGCTCCTCCGGGAGCGGTGCCGGAGGGGGCGGTCGAGGGCACGAGGGGCTCAGGGATCCAAGTAGAGAACGTGTCGGGAACCGGGTTCGGCGGAAGTCGTCGGAGCGGGGGAACGGGACGGCACCAACGGACCCTGGGCTCCTCCGCGTCCCGACCACGAACGGACGGCGGAGCGCTAGAGTCCGGCCCGCCCGACCCCCCGAAGGACGCTTGACATGGCTGATGCACCCGACGACGAGCTGCTGGACGAAGAGGTCGAGGAGCCCGAGGAGCTGGACGAGGAGGACCTCGAGGACCTCGACGAGGACGTCCTCGTCGACGACGACGACGCTCTGGTCGACGATGCCCTGGTCGACGAGGAGGAGGACGACGCCGTCGAGGTCCCGGTCGCGTCGCCGGCCGCCGTCGTCGAGGGGGAGGACGACGACGACGAGGACGACGACGACCTCGAGCCCGACGACGTCGAGGCGAGCCTGGACGAGATCCTGAAGGAGCGCCTGGTCGTCGTCGAGGACGAGGACGACGAGGACGAGGAGACGCCCGACACCGACGACCGGTCGGAGGCGACGACCAAGGTCCTGCCGAAGCAGCCGGACGAGTTCGTGTGCCAGTCCTGCTTCTTGGTGAAGCACCCGAGCCAGCTCGCCGACGAGAAGCGCCAGTACTGCCGGGACTGCGTGTAGATGGCCGGCGAGAAGAAGTCCCCGATCGACAGCGTCGTCGAGCTCGCGCTCTACGCCCCGCTCGGCCTGGCCCTCATGGCCCGAGACCACCTGCCCGAGCTGATCGCTCGCGGCCGTCACCAGGTCAACTCGCAGGTGACGATGGCCCGCATGGTCGGGCAGTACGCGGTCAAGGAGGGCGAGAAGGACCTCCGGCGCCGGGCCGAGGGCGTGGCCGAGACCCTTTCCGGCCTCGGCATCCTCCCGGACCAGAGCTCGCCCACGCCGACGCCGGCGAGCGGGACGATCCCGACGCCCCCGCCGGAGATCGAGGTCGACGTGCCGCTCCCCGCCGCGGGCGAGGCCAACGGCGCGGCCCCCGGGAAGGCAGCCGTCGCGGAGGCACCCCGGTCGCGCGCCGAGCTGTCCATCCCCGGCTACGACACGTTGTCCGCCTCCCAGGTGGTGCAGCGCCTCGCCGGGCTCTCCGCCGACGAGCTCGAGGACGTCCGCGACTACGAGTCGGGCACCCGCGGGCGCCGGACGATCCTGTCCAAGATCACGCAGCTCCAGTCCGGCCCGAGCTCCTAGCCGTGGAGGCCGCCCGTCCGGCCACGGCGGACGACCTGCCCGATCTCGCCGATCTCGCCCAGCGCGCCCTCGACGAGCTGGCCCCGACCCGGGGTGGCGCCGTCTTCGTGCCCCGGGAGGGCCGGGCCCAGCCCGTCCTCGAGACGCTGACGCGTGACCTCGCCGACCCCGGACGGATCCTCCTCGCCGGCACCGTCGACGACGTCGTGGTGGGCTACGCCTGCGGGCACCACGAGGTCCTCCGGGATGGCTCGCCCCATGGCGTCATCGACGACCTGTTCGTCGAGGAGGGGGCGCGGTCGGTCGGCGTCGGCGAGGCGATGATGGGCGAGCTGTTGGTGTGGTTCCGGGCCCATGGGTGCGCCGGCGTCGATGCCACCGCGCTGCCCGGGAACCGGGCCACCAAGAACTTCTTCGAGGAGTGCGGCTTCACGGCCCGGATGCTCGTGATGCACCACCGCCTGGATCCGGCGTGACCCCGGTCCCCACGGTCGCGGTGGGTGCCATCGTCGTCGACGAAGGGGACCTGCTCCTGATCCGTCGGGGACGGGGTCCGGCCCAGGGGGAGTGGTCGGTGCCCGGGGGCCGGGTGGCGCCGGGGGAGCTGCTGGCCGAGGCCGTCGTGCGGGAGCTGGCCGAGGAGACGGGGCTCGAGGGGATCTGCGAGGACCTCGTGGGCTGGGCCGAGCGGATCGACGACGACCACCACTTCGTGATCCTCGACTTCCGGGTGACGCTGCTCGAGCGCCGGCCGCCGACGGCGGGGGACGACGCCGCCGAAGCGGCGTGGGTGCCCCTCGTCGACGTCGCCGAGCTCAACCTCGTCGAGGGCCTGGCCGAGTTCCTCCACGACCACGGCATCCTCGACACGATCGTGTAGCTAGCGGCCCTTCCACTGGGGAGCACGCTTCTCGATGAAGGCGCGGGGGCCCTCGCCGAAGTCCTCGGACTGGGCGACCTTGGCGAAAGCGGCGTTCGAGAGGTCCCACAGCTCCTTCTCGTCGTCCACGCCGAGGGCCTTCAGGACGACCTGGCGGCTCTCGCGCACCGCCAGGGGGGCGTTGACGCAGATGCGCTCGGCCAGGGCGACCGCGGCATCGACGGCCTGGCCGGCTTCGACGAGCTCGTTGACCATGCCGAGCGCGTAGGCCCGGTCGGCCTTGATCGAGTCACCGGTGAGCACGAGCTCCATGGCGATCTTGGTCGGGAGGGCCTGGGGCAGGCGGAAGAGGCCACCGCCGGCGGCGACGAGGCTGCGCTTCACCTCGGGCAGGCCGAACTCGGCGGCCGACGACGCCACGATCAGGTCGCAGGCGAGGGCGATCTCGCACCCGCCGGCGAAGGCCCGACCGTCGACGGCGGCGATGATGGGCTTGGTGCGCTCGCGCCGCACCAGGCCGGCGAAGCCGCCCTTGGCCGTGTTGAGGCCGCCCGCCTGGCCACTGCTGATGGCCTTGAGGTCGGCGCCGGCGCAGAAGACGGTGCCGGCGCCGGTCAGGACGCTGACCCAGGTGTCGTCATCGGCCTCGATGCGGTCGATGGCCTCCTCGATGCCCGAGGCCACCTCCCCGTTCACCGCGTTGCGTGCTTCGGGACGGTTGATGGTGAGGACCGCGACGTGCCCCCGCTGCTCGTACTCCACGATTGCCATGGCCGGAACCTACCGACATCCGTCACAGCCGCGGAAGTTGACGGTACGGTGACGGTTGGTGGCTGATCGGCAGGGGCACCTGGCGTGCCCGTTCTGCAACTCCTACGACGTGACCCGGCTCTTCATCGCTTCGCTCCGGATGGACAGCTGTGAGTGCGTGACGTGCGGGGCCCGCTGGGACGAGGACGCCAAGAGCGGGGAGTACCGGGGCCGCGCCAACCGCTCGTCCGTGCTCTTGCCGCGACCCCAGTCGACCTGACCGGCCCGTCCTTCGCGGGTCGCGGTCTTCGACCTCGACGGCACCCTGCTCGACAGCGACGCCGCGCTGGCTGCGCCCTTCGTCGCCCTCGGCGTGCCGGCCGAGGAGATCACCTACGGCCACGTGCTCGCCGATGAGTGCGGCCGCTTCGGGCTGTCGGTGGCCGACTACCTGGCCCACTACGACGTGACGTCGGCGCGGCCCTTCGCCGGGGTCGAGGAGCTCGTGGCCGGGCTGCACCGGTGGGGCGTCTGCTCGAACAAGGACGGCCGGTCCGGACGAGCCGAGTTGGCCCGACTCGGTTGGACGCCCGACGTCGCGCGGTTCGCCGACGACTTCGACGGCGGACCGAAGCGGCTCGCGCCGGTGCTCGATGCGTTGGACCTGCGGGCGCCGGACCGGAGCGACATCGTCTACGTCGGCGACACGGCCCATGATCGGACCGCCGCCAGGGATGCCGGCGTGGCGTTCGCCCTGGCCGCCTGGAACCCGCGCCGCGTCGACGATCGTCGCCGACGGTGACCTGGTGCTGGCGGCGCCGACGGACGTCCTCGCCCTGCTCGGCTGAGTCGCTCCGTCGTTGCGGTGGCCCTTGTGGCTGCGGGTGAACCCTTGCCGTGACCGTTGCGGTCGCCACAAGGGCAACCGCAACGGGCGGAGATCAGTCTTCGCCGGAGCCGGGACCGGAACCGTCGGCCACGACCGACACGTCGGAAGGCGCTTCGACGTCACCGTCGACGGGCGAAGTCGTCGGCTCGGCCGGTGCGACCGGGTCGGTGGCCTCGGGCGGCGTCGGGGCCTCGCCGGGCCCGTCGTCGTGGAGGGGCGTGGGCGGGGCCGGTTGGTCGTCGAGGGACGCAGGCGAGGGCGGGGCGGCGGATGTCTCCACGACCTCGGGGGCGGCCTCGGCGGCCGGGGTCGCCGGTGCGGGCGGGGCCGGGGGAGCGGGGGGACGACCGCCACCGCGGGTGCCTCCACCTTGGCCCGACGTCGGCTTGGGCGGGATCCGCCGGACCGGACCCGGAGGCGGCGGCATCGAGATGCCGAGGAGGGTGGTGAGCGCCGGGATGCGACCGGCCTGCTGGCGAGCGGCCTGCAGGAGCGGCTCCCCGGGATTCTCGGGGAGGGCGGCGGGCTTCACGGTCGTCCGGACCGGCGACGCGGCGACGGCCTCGAGGAGGGCGGCCCACCGCTCGGGCGGGGTGTCGGCGGCCATGGCCTCCGACGCCGCGGACGCCAGGCGCTGGGCGACCTCGGCCGGGAAGCGCATCGACGGGTCCGGCGGGCGGGACGCCACGCGGAGGGCCCGCACGAGGCGGCCGCCCTCGAGGGCGGCGGTGATCTCGCCGACCCAGTCGTCGGACTGCTTCTTCAGGCGGCGGTCGAGGGCCTCACGGAGGCTCACGGCCAAGGCCCGCGTCTCGTCATCACCGCGCGCCGCGTCGGCCCCGCTCACGACCGAGCGCAGGTCGCGCAGGCCGATCTCGTCGACGTCGGCCATGGCCGCTTCGGCGCGATCGCGCCACTCGGCCGTCTTGAGCTTGGGCAGGAGCTCCTCGGCCAGCGCCACGAGGGGCCCGGGCTTGATCTCCGTCTGGCCGGCGGCCTTGGCGGCCGTGTTCTGCTCCTCGAGGGCCCGACGCACGGCCGGGATGCCGCCGCGGAGGACCTGTTCGGCCACCGGGCGCTGCTCGGGGGAGAGGCTCTCGAGGACGGCGGTGCGGTGGGTGTTGCCCGGGCTCAGCTTCTTCGGACGGGGACGGCCTTCGCCGCCCCGCTCGCCGCCGCTGTGCTCGCCGGCCGGCCCGCGACCGGGCCGGCCGCGACTGGCGCCGGCGTCGGGCCGCGGCCCACCCCGTCGGTCCGTCGTCGGTCCGCCGGTGCCGAGGCCGGCAGCGTCGTCAGGGCGCGGACCGCGATCACGATCGCGGTTGCGTCCACCACCGGGTCCGCCCCCGGGGCCCTCGCGGCGGGCGCCACGGTCGGGTCGCTCGGTCCGCTCGGGGGCCGGCGGGGTGACCCGCGCCCGCCAATCCGCCGTGGGTCGAGCGCCGCGGTTGCCATCGCGCCCGCCGGGCCCGCCACGGCCGCCACCACCACCGCCGCCGCCACCACCGCTGCCACCGCCGGGACGGTCGCCGCGCGGCGCCCGCTCCCCGTACGGATCGCGGTCACGGCCGCCCTTCTTCTCGCTCCAGTTCGTGATGACGGGCTTGAAGTCCTCGTCGCTGTCCACGGTCTCGAGCAGCCCGGTGCGACCGGCCTTCGGCTTCGGTGGCGTGACCGACGTGATCGTGATCCCCTCCACGTCGAAGTCGGCCTCGGCCTGCAACACATCGCCGACCTTGGCGCCCTCGTAGAGGAGCGACGTGGGGACGACGCCCTTGGGCTGACGGGCGCCGGCGGCGCGCCACGTCCACGTGCCATCGTCCCGCGCACTGGTGAGTTCGACGTCGATACGGCGGGGCATAGGGCTGACAACCTACAACGTCCGGCGTCCCTGCCTTCCGCCGCCGAGCGGGTGGAGCTGCATGGCCGCGGCGATCTCCTCGTCGGCCACCTCGGTGTAGATCTGCGTGGTGGCCAGGCTGGCGTGGCCCAGCGCGACCTGCAGCTGGCGCAGCGAGAACGCCCCCTCCCGCAACCCCAGCGTGGCGAAGGTGTGGCGCAGCGCGTGGACCCGGATCTGGGCCTGGCGGGCGCCGACCCGCCGGAGGAGCCGGTCGACCACGTAGGCCACCGACTCCCGGCTCGATTCGACGGTCGCGCCGATGACCTCGCCGGTGCGGTTCGTGATCGGACGGGGGCGGGAGGAGATGATTACCGTCCGCGCGTCGAGGCCGAGGTCGGCGAGGCGTTCGTCACGCGTCGGGAGGTAGGCGGCGAGCGCCTCGCCCACGACCGGAGGCACGCCCAGGCGCCGTTCCTTGTCGCCTTTGCCCCGGACGACCAGGGCGGAGGGCGGATCGCCCTGGAGCTGGTCGAGGCGGAGGCCGGCGATCTCCTCGAGGCGCAGGCCGCAGGCCAGGGCGAGGGCGATGATGAGCTCGTCGCGCTCGGGCCATCGGCTGCCCTGCCCGGACTGATCGAGCACGGTGGCCGCCATCTGCTCGTCGAGGGCCTTCGGCATCCGCTTGCGCCGCTTGGGCGCCGTGAGCTTGGCCGCCGGGTCGGCCGGGATGCGGTCGGTCGAGTAGCACCAGGCGAAGAACGTGCGGATGGCGGCGGTCCGACGGGCCACGGTGGCCGGGGCCCGCTCCTCGGGCGCCCGCTGCGGGTTGGTCGTGAACCGGGGGTCTGGTCGCGTGCGGAACTCGGCGATGGCCTCGTCCAGGTCGTCGAAGGTGACGACGGCCAGGTCGAGCTCGTCATAGGCCCGGAGGACGAGGGGCTCGCGTTCGGGTGCCGACAGGGCGTCGAGCGAGCGGCGGTCGGGCAATAGGTGGTGGAGGCCGGCCACGGTGGCCATCGTGTCGTCGAGGTCGTTGCGGTAGGCGGCGAGGGTGCGGCTCGAACGGCCGGCGTTGGCCAAGCGCTGGAGCCAGCGCTCGAGGGTCGGGGCGTAGGTCGCCGGCGGAGCCACCCCTTCAGGTTGCCGGGTCGCCTCGCCGGTCCGGTGGATGGCGTACGTTTCGTCTGTGACGAAACCCGAGGACGACGGACAGCGCGGGAAGTGCCGGTGGTGCAGCCGGCCGTTGCCGCCTCCCGCGCCGACGGGCCGTCCGCGGCGGTACTGCCGGGCCGTGTGTCGCCAGCGCGACTTCGAGGCCCGACAACGGCGCGGCCGAGGTCGGCCTCACCGAGACCGAGCTGGTCATCACCCGGCGCGAGCTGGACGCGCTGTACGACCAGCTCTACGTGCTCGAGGCGGCCGTCGAGGACGTGGAGCGGGATCTCGCCGGCACGCCGACCAGGCAGGACTACGCCGACGCCGTGTCCTGGCTGCTCCACGCGGCACGACCCCTGGCCGGCCTCACCGTGGGACTCCCTACAAAACGTTGATTCTGTAAGGAGTGAACCCAGCCCCCGGACGCGGCTCGGCGCCGGCAGGGATCCCCTGCCGGCGCCGGGTGCACGTTCGTCACCGAAGCGTGGACTAGGCGGGAACGGTCACGCCCTTGGCCACCTTGTCGCCCAGCGTCTGCTTCTGGGAGTCCACGAGGGCCAGCAACCATCCGAGGTTGCAGATGATCCCGTTCAGGAAGTAGCGGACCCAGGCCATGCCGAAGCCGAGCGGCTGCCCGGTCTCGGCGCTGACGGTCTTGATGCCCTGGGACTTCTTCCCGATGGACTGGCCGGTCGTCCCCACGATGTACGGGAGGTAGCCCCACACGTAGGCGAGGTTGGCCAGGACGGCCAATGCGCCCAGGAGGCCGCTGACCCTCCCGAGTATGCCGCCGACGATGTAGATCCCGATCGGTATGGCGACGACGTCGATCAGCGTGGCGATGAAGCGCTTGCCGATGTCCGCGGTCGAGGTCGCCGGGCCGCCGCCCATGGCGCCGCCGTAACCACCGCCGTAGCCGCCCGGAGGGGGCGGCGGAGGAGGAGGAGGGGGAGGGGGAGGAGGAGGGGGAGGCGGTAGATCGCTCACGCCAGGAGTCCTTTCGGTCCGCCGATATGGCGTTTGGGACGGTAACAGCGAGCCCGCCCCCGGCGGCGGATGGTCGGTACCATCGCGACCATGCCCGAGCTCAAGATCCCGATGCCGCCGACGTTCGACTCCGTCGAGGAGGAGCGCCAGCACCGCAAGCAGCGCCTGGCCGCCGCCTTCCGCCTCTTCCGCCGGTTCGGCTTCGACGAGGGCGTCGCCGGCCACATCACCGCCCGCGACCCCGAGCTCCACGACCACTTCTGGGTCAACCCGTTCGGCATGCACTTCAGCCAGATCACGGCGTCGCGACCTGATCCTCGTCAACCACGCACGGCGAGGTCGTCGAGGGCGACCGGCCGCGTGAACCGGGCCGCCTTCGCCATCCACTCCCAGGTCCACGCCGCCCGGCCCGACGTCGTCGCCGCCGCCCACTCCCACTCGATGCTACGGCAAGGCGTGGTCGACGCTCGGGCGCGCCGCTCGACCCGATCACCCAGGACGCGTGCGCCTTCTACGACGACCACGCCCTCTTCGACGACTACACCGGCGTGGTGCTCGACACCGAGGAGGGCAAGCGCATCGCCCACGCCCTCGGCGAGCACAAGGCCGCCATCCTCCGCAACCACGGCCTGCTCACCGTCGGCCACTCGGTCGACGAGGCGGTGTGGTGGTTCATCACCATGGAGCGCTCGTGCCAGGCGCAGCTGCTGGCCGAGGCCGCCGGCACAGCCGGTGCTCATCGACGACGAGATGGCCGCGCTCACCCAGCACGCAGGTCGGCTCGCCACTTCGCCGGCTGGTTCAGCTTCCAGCCCCTGTTCGACCGGATCGTCGAGGACCAGCCCGACCTCCTCGACTGACGAACTCTGCCCCCAGGGGCAGTGGTCGTCGCCGTACGCTGGCACCATGCCTCCGGCGTTCCGCCTGACCGACATGACCGTGTGCCCCCTCGTCACCGGCGTGGTCCCCCACGTCGGCGGGCCCGTCATCGGTCCTGGCGTACCGACGGTCCTGATCGGGGGCCTGCCGGCCGCCGTCATGGGTGACATGGTCACGTGCGTCGGCCCGCCCAACTCGATCCTCAAGGGCAGCGCCACCGTGATGATCGGCGGGAAGCCGGCGGCGCGCTTCGGTGACAACTGCGCCCACGGGAACGTCCTCGCCCCGGGGCCGGGCTGCCCGACCGTCATGATCGGCGGTTGACGCTCGCTTTGAGCGCCCACTAGGCATCGGCGATGGACTGGCCTCTCCGCTTCGGCATCTTCCTCGCCCCGTTCCACCCGCCGCACCGCAACCCGACGCTGGCCCTCGAGCGCGACCTCGAGCTGATCGAGCGCCTGGACGAACTGGGCTACGACGAAGCCTGGATCGGCGAGCACCACTCGGCCGGGTTCGAGATCATCGCCTCCCCCGAGGTGTTCATCGCCGCCGCCGCCCAGCGCACGAAGCACATCCGCCTCGGGACGGGGGTGAGCTCCCTCCCGTACCACCACCCGCTCATGCTGGCCGACCGGATGGTCCTGCTCGACCACCTCACCCGCGGTCGGGTCATGCTCGGCTGCGGGCCGGGCGCGCTCCCCTCCGACGCCTTCATGATGGGCATCGACCCGAACCGCCAGCGGGAGATGATGGAGGAGTCCCTCGAGGTCATCCTCGCCCTCCTCGACGGCCACGAGCCGGTCACGAAGGAGACCGACTGGTTCACCCTGCGCGATGCCCGGCTCCAGCTCCGGCCCTACACCCACCCCCGCTTCGAGGTCTGCGTCGCGGCCCAGGTCTCCCCCGCCGGCCCCCGCGCCGCCGGTCGCTTCGGGTGCGGCCTCCTCTCGATCGGCGCCACCAGCCGGGGCGGCTTCGACGTTCTCGGGTCGCACTGGTCGGTGATGGAGGAACGAGCCGAGGAGTTCGGTCAGCCCGTCCCCGATCGCCGCAACTGGCGCCTCGTCGGCCCGATGCACATCGCCGAGACCGAGGAACAGGCCCGGGCCGACGTCGCCCACGGCCTCCCCGACTGGATCGGCTACTTCCAGAAGGTCGCCGCCCTCCCCCTCGCCCCCGACGCCAGCGACCCGGAGGCCATGGTCGACGCCATGAACGGCTCGGGGATGGCCGTGATCGGCACGCCCGACATGGCGGCGGCCCAGATCCAGCGCCTCATCGACCAGTCCGGCGGCTACGGCACGTTCCTCTTCATGGCCAACGACTGGGCCGACCGCGAAGCGATGCTCCGCTCCTACGAGCTCTTCGCGCGTGAGGTCATGCCCCGGTTCCAGGGCTCGACCGCCTCCCTCGTCGGCGGCCGCGACTGGGCCGCCGAGAATCGCCCGACGTTCATCGGCGCCGCCACCAACGCCGTCATGAAGGCCTTCGCCGACCACGGCGCCGAACAAGCCGCCAAGGTGGAGGCCACGTCTTAGCCCTCGCTCTGCGGCGCCGGCCTCCGGCCCGAAGCCTTGCCGCTCGGGTGGCGGCTGCTCGCTGGCGCTCCCGACGCCGCCGTGTCCCCTACCCGAATTGGGCCGCCGGCGAGGGGTTGCCTCTGGGGGCGTCCGCTCCCCCGCCGTCGATCGGGCGGGCGTCGAAGGTGGGGATGAGCTGGCGGGCGGCGCGGGCCTCGTCGACCCGGCGGACGGGGGCGGTGCGGGGGGCGGCCCGTCCGGACTCGGCGTTGCCGGCCTCGGTGGCCTCGCGGGCGATGTGCTCGAGGGCCTCGGCCATGGCCTCGAGGGTCTGGAGGGCTTCGGTCTCGGTCGGCTCGATCATGAGCGCCTCGTCGACGATCAGCGGGAAGTAGACCGTCGGCGCGTGGAATCCCTCCTCGAGGAGGCGCTTGGCGACGTCGAGGGCCTTGAGGCCGGTCGCCTTCTTGAGGCCGGTGGTCGACGCCACGAACTCGTGCATGTTGGGACGGTCGTAGGGGATGTCGTAGACGCCCCGCAGCCGGTGGCGCAGCCAGTTGGCGTTGAGCACGGCGACCTCGGCCACCCGGCGGAGGCCGTCGCCGCCGTTGGCCAGGATGTAGCTGTAGGCGCGGGCCAGCGCCAGTGCGTTGCCGTGCCAGCCGTGGACCCGCCCGATCGAACTGGGGCGGCGTCATCCATCCGTAGGTGCCGTCGTCGGCCTTGGTCGGGATGCGGGCCGGGCAGGAACTCGGCGAGGCGCGCGCTTCACGGCCACCGGACCGGCGCCCGGTCCCCCGCCACCGTGGGGTACGGCGAAGGTCTTGTGCAGGTTCATGTGCACGATGTCGAAGCCCATGTCGCCGGGCCGCACCACGCCGAGGATGGCGTTGAGGTTGGCGCCGTCGTAGTAGAGGAGCCCGCCGACCTCGTGCACGGCGGCGGCGATCTCGGCGATGTCCTCCTCGAACAGCCCGAGCGTGTTCGGGTTGGTGAGCATGATCCCGGCGACGTCGTCGTCGAGACGCTCGCGCAGCGCGGCGACGTCGACGCAGCCCGCGCTCGTCGGACGGCACGGTCACCGTCTCGTAGCCGCCGAGGGTGACCGACGCCGGGTTCGTGCCGTGGGCCGAGTCCGGGATGATGATCTTGGTGCGCTGGCGGCCCTGCGCCTCGTGCCACGCCCGCATCAGCAGCAGACCGGTGAGCTCGCCGGCGGCGCCGGCCGGCGGCTGCAGGGTGATCGCGTCCATGCCCGTGACCGCGCACAGCGCACGACCCGAGCGTCGTCGAGCAGCTCGATCCAGCCCTGGGTCAGCGCCGCCGGCGTCGAAGGATGGATGTTGGCCAGACCCGGCAGGTCGGCCGTGTCGTCGCAGAGCTTCGGGTTGTACTTCATGGTGCAGCTGCCCAGCGGGTAGGCGCCCAGGTCGACGGAGTACTGCCGGTGGGTGAGGCGGGTGAAGTGGGCGACGAGGTCGCGCTCGCTGACCTCGGCCATCGGCAGCGGGTCGTCGTTGCGGTGCGCGTCGGGGATCAGCTCGTCGGCCGACCACTCCGGCACACCGGTGGTCCGGAACGACCAGGCCTTGCGTCCGGGCGCCGACAGCTCGAAGACCGTCGGCTCCTCGTCGTGGCCCATGAGCGGGGCGGACGTCGCCCTTCCACCAGCCTTGGACATCAGCGGACCACCTTCTCCATCGTCTGCACGTACCGGTCGATCTCGTCGCGGGTGCGGCGTTCGGTCACGGCCACCAACAGGCTCCGGTCCCCGTACTCCTCGCCCAGCGCCACGCCGGCCAGGAAGCCCTCCTCGGCCATTCGCTCCACGACCGTCTCGGGGTCGGCCGGCGTGGTGATGGCGAACTCCCGGAAGGTCGGCGCCGCACCGGTCAGCGGCTCGATCCCGTCGATCCCGAGCAGCGCCTCGCGGGTGTAACGGGTGCCGCGGGCGCAACGCAGCGCCATCTCCCGCAGGCCGGTCGTGCCCAGCCACGAGAGCTGGATGGCGCACACGACGGCGATGAGGGTCTGGTTGGTGCAGACGTTGGACGAGGCCTTCTCGCGGCGGATGTCCTGCTCCCGCGTCCGGAGCGTCGTCACGTAGGCCCGCCGGCCTTCGACGTCGACCGTCTCGCCGACGAGGCGACCGGGCAGCCGGCGCACGTGCTCGGTGCGGCAGGCGAAGAGTCCGAGGTAGGGCCCGCCGAAGGAGAGCGGGGTGCCGAAGGGCTGCCCCTCCCCCACCACGACGTCGGCCCCGTAGGAGCCGGGTGTCTTGAGGATGCCCGCGGCGACCGGGTCGAAGGCGACGAGCAGCAGGGCGCCCTTCTCCTTGGCCACGGCGGCGGCGCCGGCGATGTCGTCGAGGCAGCCGAGGAAGTTCGGGTACTGCAACAGCAGCGCCCCGGCTCGCGGCTACTGCCGCCCACCCCCGGCGACCCACCCGTCGACGGCCACTGCGTCACGCCGTCGACCAGCGGCACGTCCACCAACTGGTGGCCCGTGCCCTGGGCGAAGGTCGACAGGGTGCCCCGCCAGTTCGGGTGCACGCCGCGACTGACCCAGACCGTCGAGCGGCCGGTCGCGGCCACGGCCAGGTTGGCCGCCTCGACGCACGCCGTCGCCCCGTCGTAGAGGGAGGCGTTGGCGATCTCCACGCCGGTCAGGCGGGTCAGCAACGTCTGGTACTCGAACAGGGCCTGCAGCACGCCCTGGCTGACCTCGGGCTGGTACGGCGTGTAAGCGGTCACGAACTCGCTGCGGAAGGCCAGCTTCTTGGTGGCCGAGGCGATGTCGTGGTCGTAGGCGCCGGCCCCGGCGAAGCAGGTCAGCGCGGTGTTGCGATCGGCCAGCCGGGCCATCTCGTCGAGGGTGTCGAACTCGCTCAACCCGTCGGGCAGGGCCAGGTGGCGTCCGTCCTCGCCAGCTGCGAGTCGCAGCGCCTCGGGGATGGTCGAGAAGAGGTCGTCGAGCGAGGAGACGCCGACGAAGTCCAGCATCGACGCCAGTTCCTCGTCGGTGTGGGGGACGTAGTGGCCCACGGGATCAGCCCTTCTGGGGGTTCGGGGAGACGAACGGGAGCTTCACGACCTGGGCCGAGAGCCGGCGGCCGCCGCGGGCCTCGATCTCGACGCCGGACGCGCCGGGCTCGACCTCGGGAGGCAGGAAGGCCAAGGCGATGCCCGTGCCGAGGACGGGCGAGAAGTTGCCGGACGTGACCGTCCCGGCCAGCGCACCGTCGACGAGGACGGGATAGCCCTCCCGCGGCGGCTGGCGGCCCTCGAGCACGAGCCCGCGCAGGCGTCGGGCGATGCCCCGCTCCCGCTCGGCCTGCAAGCGCGTCGCGGCCGCGGAACCCTTCGGGCTTGTCCCAACCCACGACCCAGCCGAGCCCGGCCTGCAGCGGCGTGATCCCGGCACCCAGCTCGTGCCCGTGCAGCGGCAGGCCGGCCTCGAGGCGCAGGGTGTCCCGGGCGCCGAGGCCGGCCGGGAGGACACCGGTGGCGAGGACCGCGTCCCAGAAGGCGGGGGCCACCTCGACGGGCACGGCGCACTCGACACCGTCCTCGCCCGTGTAGCCGGTGCCGGCGGCGGTCACGACGTGGCCCTCCCAGTCGAACTGGACGACGCCGAAGCGGGGCACCGAGGCGGCCTCGGGGGAGACGGTCGTGAGCAGTCGCCGCGCCTCGGGCCCCTGCACCGCGATGACGGCCCGGCGCGGCGGTGATGTCCTCGCCGCCGATGGCGTCGACGACCCGGTCGGTGTTGGAGGCGTTGGGCATGACGTGGAAGGCGGTCTCGCCCACCCACCACACGATGATGTCGTCGAGGACGCCGGCGTCCGTCTCGTCGAGCAGGTGGGTGTACTGGGCCCGGCCCGGGCCGATGCTGCGCAGGTCGTTCGTGAGCGCAACCTGGAGGCGATCCAACGCCCCGGCGCCCTCCACGGCCACGGTGCCGAGGTGGCTGACGTCGAACGCGACGGCGCTCCGCCGGCAGGCCAGGTGCTCGGCCAGGGTGCCCGTCTCGTAGGACAGCGGCATGTCCCAGCCGCCGAAGGGGACCAGCTTGGCCCCCAGTGCCCGGTGCCGTGCGTCGAGCGGCGAGTGCTTGATCACCGGCCGAGCCTAGAGGCGACCGACCGGCGCCTGGTTCGGCCGGAAGGAGTCGCTAGCTGCCCGTGGCGGCGCGGGACCTGGAATCGATCTTGACCGCCGATGCCGCCGCGGACTTGGCCGCCGTCGCGTCCTCGAAGGAGTGGATGGCCACGTCGAGCTCCTGCTTCACGCCGGCGAGGGGAAGGATGTTGAGCACGCCCTGGCCCCCGCGGAGCAGGTCCACGATCTCCTCCCCGGTCGCGGCCAGGACCGACTCGGTCCCGTTCAGCACGAGGTTGGCGGCGGCGACGTCCTCACCCAGGTTCTCCCGCAGGTACCCGATGGCGACCCGCGCCGAGCGGAGCGAGATGCCGGCGTCGAGCAGGCGCTTGATGACCTTGAGCTCGAGCAGGTCGCGGTAGGAGTACCGCCGCTGGGTACCGCTCCCGCGGGCCTCGCTGATGGACGGGCGGAGCAGGTCGGTGCGGGCCCAGTAGTCGAGCTGTCGGTAGGTGATGCCGACGATGGCGCACACCTGAGGGCCACGGAAGCCTGCTTCGGTCACGGGGAAGTGCCTTTCCAGCGGATGCGAACTGACACCGTCGTAGTTACGACGGTGTCAGGAGGGTACGTCCCATCCGGAGGTCAGTCAACCGCCGGCGGTCAGGACCGCGAAGTCCTCCGGCCGGATGTCCTCGATGAAGCGCTGGAACTGCTCGATGACCTCGTCCTGCTGCTCCCCCGGCTCCTCGTCGTCGTCCTGGATCACGTAGGCCTCGGCGTCGAGCAACGCCTCCTCGGCGTGGATCGGGGTCCCGAGGCGGACGGCGAGGGCGATGGCGTCGGAGGGACGGCTGGAGACCACGTAGCGCTGCCCGTCCCGGATCATGCGGATCTCGGCGTAGAAGATCGATTCGACGAGCTCGGTGATGACGATGGCCTCGACCTGCACCTCCAGGTTGTGGAGCAGGTCGCGGAGGAGGTCGTGGGTCAGGGGCCGGGGCGGCTCGATCCCCTGGATGGCCCGGGCGATCGACGTCGCCTCCTCGTGCCCGATGAGGATCGGCAGCGTCCGGGTGCCCGCGCCGCTGCCCGTGGCTTCCTTCAGCAGGACGACCGGCACGTTGTCCGGCATCTGCACTCGGATGGAGGCCAGCGTCATTTCCACCACGCCTCCACGCTACCCCCGCCACGTCGTTCCACGTGGGCGTCCTCGGCGCCGGTGTGGTCCTTCAGGGCCATCCGCAACATCGCGGCCCGCAGGCCCTGGCCGAGCTTCCCCAGCTCGACGAGCGTGTCGACGGCCTGACGGCGGGCGCGTGGGTTGCGCTGCTTCAGCATCGGCATGACGAGCTGCTCGAAGAACCCCGCCTCCCGCTCCGCGGCCGTCTTGTACATGCGGAGGTGGCGGGCTTCGACCCCGTAGCGCATGAATCCGGCCGCGAGGTTGGCCACGATCAGCGCCTCCTCGTCGAAGTAGATCGTGCCGCCGACGGGTCGCCCGCCGAGGAGGCCGTAGCGCTCGAGCTCGCCGATCTCCACGGCGGTCAGTCCGCACGCCGTCGACAGCTCCTCCAACGTCATGCTCACGCCGGTGTGCACGACCTGGAGCGGGTTGATCATGTCGGCGACGGGCGACGGCACGGGGGCGGCCGGACGGCGTCGGCATCATCTGGGGTGCGGCGATGGACGGCTCGGCGACGGCGACGGCGGTCTCCGCCTCCGAAGCCGACTCGTCAGCCTCCCCGTCGTCCATCCCGAGGCGCCCCTTGATCACCTTGAGCGGCAGGAAGTGCTCGCGCTGCTGGCGCAGGATCCAGCGCAGCCGGTCGACGTCGGGCTCGTAGAACTTCCGGTAGCCCGGACGGCGTCCGCTCGGGGTCGAGCAGGCCCTGGCTCTCGAGGAAGCGGATCTTCGAGATCGTGATGTCCGGGAACTCCTGCCGCAGCAGCGCGAGGACCTCGCCGATCGACAGGTAGGCGCGATCGGCCACGGCTCAGGACGGGCACGGTCTCGGACGCCGACAGGAAGACGAGCTTGAACTTGCCCGATCTGCACCTCGTCGCCGTTGCTCGAGCGGGTGCCTCGTCGATGCGGTCGCGGTTCAGGTACGTGCCGTTGAGCGAGCCGACGTCGCGGACGACGTAGCCCGTCGGCCGTGCGGCGGAACTCGGCGTGGCGGCGGGACACGGTGATGTCGTCGAGGAAGATGTCGGAGTCGGGGTGGCGGCCGCGCCGGTGACCGTCGTCCTGCTCGAGCACGTACTTCGAGCCGGCGTTGGGTCCCCGCTTGACCACCAGCAGCGCCGGCGCCGTCCGGGAGATCGTCGAGGCCGACGCGTGACCACGTCTTCGGAGAGGTCGGCCGGGTCGATCGGCTGGAAGGTGATGGTCGTCGGTCTCATCGCCGGGTCGTCCAGGGCGCGTGCCGCACGAGGAGCAGAAGTTCGACCCATCGGGGTTCCGGTGCCCGCAGTTGTTGCAGAAGCAGGTCAGCCACGCGTGCACGGTACACGGCAACCCTCGACGTCAACCGGCGCATGACGCGTCCGGTCAGTCCGAGATGAGCGCCTGGTAGGCCGCGGCGTCGAGCAGGGCGTCGACCGCGCTGACGTCGGACGGCTCGATCACGCAGATCCAGCCCTCGCCGTACGGATCCTCGTTGAGCCGCTGCGGGGCGTCGGCCAGCTCGGTGTTGACCTCGACCACGGTGCCGGCGACCGGCGCGTAGATGTCGGAGACCGACTTGGTCGACTCGACCTCGCTGAAGGATCGCGCCGGCCTCGACCTCGGTGCCCGGCTCGGGCAGCTGCACGAAGACGACGTCGCCGAGGGCGTCCTGGGCGTAGTCGGTGATGCCGATCCGGACCCGGCCGTCCTCGAGCGCGGACCCACTCGTGGTCGGACGTGTAGCGGAGGTCGTCGGGCACGTTTCATAGTGCGGCGAGCCTAATCGGCCCGGATTCAGGCCTTCGGCGCCGGAACGGGCTTGGCCGCGTCGAACTCCGGGGGCCGGACCAGGGCCGGCAGGTCGACCCGGGCCTGCTTGTCCACCACCACCCGGACGCCCTTCACGGTGGAGACGGCGTCGACCGCGCCGCCCGGGATCTTGAGGCCGCCCTCGAGGGTGGCGGGCTGGCCGATGGCCGTGACCCGATACGGCGGGGCGAGCACCTGTCCCTCCACCGTGACCTTGCCGTCGCGCTCGGCGAAGGCGGTGGCGACGCCGACCCGGTTGCCGTTCACCGCGACGGCCTCAGCGCCGGCATCGCGGAGCTCCTGGACGATGTCGATCAGCGCGTCGTAGGTCAGCAGCCCGTTCGGGTCGGTGATCGTCAGCACCACCCCCGGACCGGTCACGGGCGTCGTGCCGGCCAGCACCTCGAGATTGCGGAGCTGCCCGGCGGCGGCGGCGGTCGCCGCGTCCTCGTCGCTGCGAGAAGCGGCGGAGCTCGCCGAGCTGCACCTTGAGGTCGGCGATCTCGTTCTGGAGCGCGTCGGCCTCGGCGTTGAGGTCCGAGAGGATGCGGGCCAGGTCGCCCTCGGACTCGGCGGCCAGCAGGCGGGCTCTCCCGCCGTGGTCCCTGCAGCTGCCCCACGAGCAGGAACCCGACCACCGCCGCCGCAAGGCCGAGGAGGAGGGGCCGGCCCAGTCCGCCCCGCAGGCGCAGAGCGCTCCTGATGACGCGGCGACGGGGGCCGTCATGATCTCGACCTCGCTCTGCGGCGTCGCCCTTCGGGCCGAGGCCTTGCCGCTCGGTTGGCGGCTGCTCGCTGGCGCTCCCGACGCCGCCGTGGTTGATCGCCGTACCTCACCTCAGCCGCCGAAGAGTCGCCGGCGCAGGGCGGCGAGGTTCTGGAAGATGCGGATGCCGAACACGACGACGACGGCCGTGGTGAGGTCCACCGCGAGCTGGTCCCCCAGCCACACGAGCCCGGCCCCCACCGCCGCGTTGGTGGCGAAGGCGAGCACGAAGACCCGGTCGTTGAACGTCCGCTCGACGTAGGCGCGGATGCCGCCGAAGGACGCGTCGACGGCGGCGACCACGCCCATGGCCACGTACCGGGTCATCTCGGCCGGCACGGTCGGACGGAGCAGGAGGGCGACGACGGCGCCGATGATGAGACCGAGGAGCGCGAACACCTAGGCCGACCCGCCGGCGACGGCGTCGGTCGATGCTGCACGCGTCCGGTGTACCCAGGGACCGTCACGGTCGGGCGCGGTCCGGACCGTGAAGCCGAGCCCGAAGAGGGTGGTCCACCGCTTGAACCGGCGGGCGATCTCGCTCGCCTCGAACGACGCCCGGTCGCCGCCGATGGCGGTGACGACGAACGGGGGGCTGAGCGGGCGGAAGTTCACGACGATCGTGCCTCCGGCCGCCCGGATCGGGGTGGTGGCGACGAGCCGGCTGTCGTTGATGGCGACCGCCTCCGCCCCGGCCGCCCACAGCGCATTGACCACGAGCTGCAGGTCGCTGTCGTGGATCTGGTAGGCGCCGGCCTCCTCGGCCGACGCCGGCGGTCGATCCGACGGCGCCAGCGTCACTTCGAGGCCCGGCCCGCGGAGGGCGACCGTGCCGGCTTGCTGCTGCAGCTCCTGGACGACCGCGGCGGCATCGCGATCCCGGGTGTCGGCCCGGCTGACCCCCTCCTGCGCCTCGGCCACGTCGCGACGGAGGGTCGAGACGGCGGCGTCCAGATCGTCGACGGAGGACTGCCGCGCCTCGATGAGCTCGACCAGCTGGGCCTTGCGAGGTGCGGACTCGCGCCGCTGGACCCGCCCCGTCGCGACCGAGGTCACGAGGAGGAAGCCGAGGATCCCCACCACCGAGGCGAGGGTGAGCGCGGAACGGTCGGGCACCACGGCGATTCTGCCGGACTCCCGTGACCCTGCACGCGCGGGATCGTCCGGGTCAGCGCATCAGGTGGCGGATCCGCCGGGCAGTACTCCTGCGACGAGCGCCCGCGCCTCGGCGTCAGACGCCCCCTCGGCCCACACGTGGGTGACCGGCTCGGTCGGGTCGGGCAGGACCAGGACCCATCCTCCTCCCGGAGGATCTTCACGCCGTCGACCAGCACCAGCTCCTCGGTCGACGTCTCCACCAGGGTGCGCATCACCAGGCCCTTCTGCTCCCACGGGGTCGGGACGACGTCGTGGGCGAGGTGGAACCGAGGGTCGGCCTCCACGACCTTGGAGAGCTTCAGACCCGTCTTGGCCAGCATGGCCAGCACGTTCACGAGCGCGGCGGTGGCGTCGTAGGCGGGGAGGAAGCTCGGGAAGATGAACGCCCCCTCCTGGCTGGCGGCGAAGGCGATGCCGCCGGACGAGGCGACGTCCATCAGGTGCGGCGTCGAGAGCTTGGTCCACACGATGTCCGCGCCGTGGTCACGCGCGTAGCGCTCCACCGACGGAGCTGACCGCAACCGGGACGGCGATCTGCAGGCGCTCGTCCCGGCGTTGGTGGCACAGACCAGGTGGATGAGGGCGAACAGCGCCTCGTCGTCGGTGAGCACGTGGCCGTTGTCGTCGATCAGCGTGAGCCGCTCGCCGTCGGGATCGATCACCGCGCCGAGGTGGGCGCCGGAGCTGCGCACGAGGTCGCGCGAGCGTGCTGGCGTGGTCGGCGCGGTCGAAGGCGGCGGCTCCGGCCGTCGCCGCGTACGGGTTCACGGCGAGGACGTCGGCCCCGAGCTTGGCCAGCACGCTCGGCATCACGAAGCTGGTCGACCCGTAGGCGTAGTCGAGCACGACCTTGAAGCTGGCCGACCGGATGGCGTCGCCGTCGACCGACGCCATCGAGCGCGGCGGTGTAGTACTCGAGGGCCCGCGGCGGGAAGCCGATGTCGCCGATGTCGGCGGCGAAGGCCCGGCGGAAGTCCTCGCGGTAGTAGAGCCGCTCGATCTTGCGCTGCGTGCCCTCGTCGATGTCGGTGCCGTTGCGCGTCGAAGAACCGGATGACGACCGACTGCGGGTCGTCGGGGTCGAGGCGCACGGTGATGCCGCCGCGTGCTCCGCTGGCTCCGCACCTGGAAGCGGGTCACCGGGACCGGCGCCACCTCGAGGTCGTCGACGTTGATGCCGGCGGCGTTGAGCCCGACCATGACCGCCCGCTTCAGGGTCCGCGCGCGACGCGGCTCGAGTCCCGCGACGTCGTGACCGTCGAGCCCTTCTTGAGCGTCGTGCCGTAGGCCATGGCCACCCGCACGCGAGCTCCGGGCTGATGTCGACGTTGGCCAGGCCGCTGCACGCCCAGGCGGCCGAAGAGGTGCCGGGCGCCCCGGGACTCCCAGACGATCGAGGAGTTGATGACGGCGCCGGCCTCGACGGTCTTGAACGGGTACACCTTCACCCCGGGTTGATGACGGCGTGCTCGCCGACGAAGCACTCGTCGCCGAGGACGACGCCCTCCTCGCAGCGGGCGCCCGTGCGCAGGTCGCTCGACCGGCCGACCACCGCGCCCCGGAGGCGGACGCCGCTGCCGAGGTAGGCGTTGTCGTGGACGATCGCCCGCTCGAGGTAGGCGTCGCTGCCGACCATGACGTTGCTGCCGAGAACGGTGTACTCCCGGATGTGCGCGCCCGGCTTGGATCCGGCAGTAGTCGCCGATGATGGCCGGGCCTTCGACCTTGGCGTCGGGGTCGACATCGGAGCCCTCGCCGAGCCAGACGCCCTCGACCCATCTCGAAGCCCTGGATGTCGAGCTCGACCTTCCGGTCGAGGACGTCCTGGTGGGCCTTGACGTAGGCCTCGAGGGTGCCGACGTCCTCCCAGTAGCCCTCGGCCACGTACCCGAACACCGGCTTGCCCTCGTCGAGGAGCTTGGGGAACACCTCGCTCGAGAAGTCGACGGACGTGCCGGCCTCGATGGAGTCGAAGATCTCGGGCTCGAGGACGTAGATGCCGGTGTTGATGGTGTCGCTGAAGACCTGACCCCACGTCGGCTTCTCGAGGAAGCGATCGATCGACCCGTCCTCGTCGGTGATGACGATGCCGAACTCGAGGGGGTTCTCCATCGCCTTGAGGCCGATGGTGGCGAGGGCGCCCTTCTCCTCGTGGAACTTCACGATGGCGGACAGGTCGATGTCGGTGAGGACGTCACCGGAGATGACCAGGAACCGCTCGTCCTTGAGCTCGTCCATGGCGTTGCGGACCGAGCCCGCCGTGCCGAGCGGGCGTCTCCTCGGTGGCGTAGACCATCCGCACGCCGAACTCCGACCCGTCGCCGAAGTAGTTGCGGATGGTGTTGGCCAGGAAGGCGACCGTCACGACGATGTCGTCGAAGCCGTGCTCCTTCAGCAGGCCGACGATGTGCTCCATCATCGGCCGGTTGGCGATCGGCATCATCGGCTTCGGCTGGTTCGACGTCAGCGGGCGGAGGCGGGTGCCCTCGCCGCCCGCCATGATCACGGCCTTCACCCTGCGCCCCCTACCCGCGGCGCGCGGCCCTCACGCCCTTCGCGGAGGGCCCGGAGGGCGATCGGGACGTAGAGGGCGAGGGCGTACCAGCTGAGGAGGATGCCCGGCACGGCGAACACCCAGCCGAGGGTGTGAGCCGTGTCGCGCCACCCCAGCTGCTCGTCGCCCGAGGCGAGGAAGAAGGGGAAGGCGAAGAGGTTGCAGAAGGTGCCCGCCTTGCCGAACCAGGTGACGTCGATCCGCCGGGCCCCGAGCGCGGCAAGGCCCACCGTGGCCACCGAGATCAGCACCTCTCGCACCAGCACGAGCGTGGCCACCACCACCGGCACCGAGCCGGTGATGAGGATGCACCCGATGCCGACGAACAGCAGGAGGCGGTCGGCCACCGGGTCGAGCACCTTGCCGAGGGTCGACACCTGGTGGTAGCGCCGGGCGACGAACCCGTCCACCCAGTCGGTGGCGCCGAGCGCGCCGAGCAGCCACGCCGCCGCGTACTCGTTGTCCTGTCCGAAGAGGAGATAGACGAAGACGGGCAGGCACAGGAGCCGGAGGAACGTGATCACGTTCGGCGCCGTCCACACCCGGTCCTCGCCCGGGATCGGGGGGGCCTGGTCGGTCACGGCCGGATGCTAACCATCCGCCACCGCCCGATCGGCCTTTGCCACACTCGCCGGGTGGATCTTCGGGAGCGGCTGGACGACTACGAGGTGACGGCCGTCCCGGCCGGTCACCCCGAGCTCACGCTCGTCTGGAGCGAGGCGGAGGCCGAGGCCGACGACATCTTCGGGCGCGACGATCGCAGCGCCCTCGCCCTCCTCGACGACTACCGCATCACCCGGGTGCCGGGTCGGGTGGCTTCGTAGCCCACACGAGGTGGTGCGGGTGGAGGTAGCCCGCCCCCACGGCTCGTTGTCGCACGTCGACCAGATCGGCGTCGGCCATCCATCGGGCGACCTCGTCGGGCGGGACGAAGGTGAGGTCGTGGCCTTCGGTGATGCCGAGCACCTGCACCGAGAGGCGTTCCTGCAGCGCCATCCACCGGAACTTCCAGGCCGGTTCGGTGCCCATCTCCTTGACCACCAGGACCCCACCGGGCTCGAGCCGGCGGGCGACCTCGTGGAGGAGGGCCTCCTCGCCGACCCGATCGATCAGGTAGAGCACGTCCACGATGCAGACCGCGTCCCACGTGCCGGGCGGCAGCTCGCCCGGCGCGGCGGGCGAGAACTCGAGGTTCGCGATGCCCTCGGCGGCGTGGGCGGCGCGCCGGATCTTGTCGCCGTCGACGTCGGTGCCGACGACCTCCCGGCGGGAGGACTGCAGCGCCAAAAAGGTCGAGAACAGGCCGTGCCCGCACCCGATCTCCAGGATCCGCCCCGCGACGGGCACGACCTCGGCCACGGCTTCGAACGGACAGGTCCGCCAGCGCACGTGCGATGTGCAGGCGCGTGCCGCCCGGCGCTTCGTCGTAGCGGGCGAGGGTCGCCGCCGCAAGGCGGTTCAACGCCGACCGGGAAGGTCGGCGTAGGTGCCGAGCACGAAGCCGTGGCGCTCGACGGCGGCACGTGCGGCCGCAGGGCTCGTCAAGGCGTCGAGCTCGTCGCCCCACCGGTAGTCCCACGAGTAGCGCCGGCGGTCGGGATCGTCATGCTCGCCGGGATGGGTCGAGAGCTCCACAGCCACCGCCCCGCTGGCCGAGAGGCGGGCCAGCGCCGCCTCGACCCGATCGGCATCCATGCCGGCCGGCCTCGTCGACGCCGGCGGCCTGCAGGGGGAAGGCCAGGCCTCGGGCCGCCGCCCGCTTGGCCAGCTCGCCGGGCAGCAGGTTGACGCCGGCGCCCGGGAAGGGCGTTGTGCTGCGGGGAACGCGGATCGGCACGGATCCCGGCGTCGACGGCGAGGTCGAGCACCACCTCACGGACGAGGGGCCAGAGGTGCAGGTGCTGGTGGGAGTCGAGGTGGCTGACGGGCGTCCCGAGGCCCGGCACCGCTTCGAGCTGCGCGCGGAACTCGCGCGGCGACGTCCGCGGGATCGATCCGTCCGGCCGTGGCCCGGGCCAGGAAGACCTGCCACGACGCGGCGAGGCGGCCGCGGCGGTCGACGAGGCTCGGCACCTCGGCCGCCGTGAGCAGCGGAGGGTCCTCCCCCACGGCGGCCAGGTGCACCCCGACGCCGAGGCCCGGCTCCTCCGAGAGCCACGGCGCCGGACGCGGCGAAGCCGGGGGCGAGGGCCAGCACGCTGGTGCTGGTGACGATGCCCTTCGCGGTGGGCCCGCAGGATGCCGCGGGAGACCTGCTCGGTCAGGCCGTAATCGTCGGCGTTGACGATCAGCAGGCGCACGTCGGCTCGGGTGCAGGCGGAGTGGGGCGACGTCGTCGGCGTCGCGGCCGGTGCGAGGTGGAAGGGTCGACGGGAGCGGTCGACCCGGAGGGTTCGTGGGGCAGGGGCTCGATTCGGCCAGCACCGGACGGAGGGCCACCATCTCTCGCACGATGCGCAGGATCGTGGTGCCGCTGCTGAGCGTGCTGACGCCCCGGGTCCTCGGGAAGTAGTCGACCCCGAACTGGATGATGTGGTAGCCGAGGCGGTGGGCCCGGAGCAGCAGCTCGGCGTCGATGAAGCTCCCGCCGCTGGCCAGCGGACCGACGGCGTCGAGGACGGGGCGGCGCACGAGCTTGAAGGCGAAGTTGACGTCGCGGACGCGAAGGCCGAAGGCGACCCGGATGAGGCTGTTGTAGGCGAAGGTGTACACGGCCCGCCGGGGGCCTTCCGCCGTGCGGTCGTGCCGGTAGGCGCTCACCACGTCGGCGTCGTAGATCCGGAGCAGCCGGGTCGCCCTCGTGAGGCTCTCGAGGAGGTCGCAGGGCAGATCGGCGTCGGTGTAGAGCACGAGGTCGCCCGTGGCCAGCGCAAGGCCCGTCTTGATGCTGCCGCCGAGGCCCTGGTTGGCCGCGTGGTGGGTGACGACCACGTGGTGGGGGTCGGCCGCCGCGAGGTCGTCGGCCAGCTCGGGCGTGGCATCGCGGCTGGCGTCGTCGACGATCACGAGCTCGTAGTCGTCGATGTCGCCCGCCTCGACGAGCGCCGCCGTGGCCTCGCGAGCCGCTTCGACGGCCAGGTGGATCGACGACTCCTCGTTCCACATCGGGAAGACGATGCTGAGCTTGGTTCCGACACGTCCCATGGCTGGCGCTCATCCTGCCCCACCCCGCCCACCCTCTCGGACGGTGCCGCCAGGCGCCCCTGCGCGCCGGGGACCGTTCCTAGGATGCGCCCCCGTGGCGTCCCCTGCGGCCGAGGCCCGCCCGCTCGGCTCCCGGCTGGAGGCCATGGTCGCCGTCGTCCTGGTCGCCGTCCTGGTCGGAACCCGGGTCCGGATGGTCGCCGTCTTCGGCGGGCAGTGGACCGACGAGGACCAGGCTCTGCTCTGGTACGCCGTCCGGGACCTCGCCGGCGGGCACCTGCGGGAGCCCTACTTCTTCGGGCAGACCTACGGCTCGTGGCTCGAGGCGCTCCTCGCGGTACCGGTCGCAGCCGTCGGGATCCCGATCCGCCTCGCCCTGCCCGCGGCCTCCTCGGCACTCGGAACGCTGCCGTGGCTGGCCTCGCGGCGCTGGCGTGGTGGCGACGGCGGTCCCCGCTCCTCGCCATCGGCGTGCTCGCGATCGCCGTGGGCATGGCGGTCGAGGGGATCGCCGTCTCGACGATGCCACGCGGGCTGCTGCCCGGGGTCGTGGCCGGGGTCGTGGCCGTCGTCGGCGTGCTGTGGGTGGCCACGCGCCACCGTGGCGGTGGCCGTCTTCGGGTTCGTGCTCGTCGTCAGTGCCTCCTGGAACGTCGGGGCCGGCCTCGTCACCGGGCCGGTGGCGGTCCACCTCGTGCTCTCCTCGCCCTGGCGCCGCGACCGACGGTGGATGGGTGCGCTCGCCGGCGGCATCGGGGCGGGGGTCGCGGTCCACGTGGGGTGGCAGGCGTTCTACCGGGCCCGACCCGCCTATGACGTCCACGGATCGCCGGCCTTCGCGTTCTCGTGGGATCGCATGGTGGAGAACCTCGGGCACCTCGCCCGCTACGTCCCGGCCTACGCCCCGGAGGCGGCGCGGTGGTGGGGCCTGCCCGTGTTCGCGTTGGTGGGTGTGGGTGGTTGGGTCGTCTGGTCGAGGCGGACGGTCGCCGCGACCGCGGCCGTCGCCGTCGCGCTGACCATGGCCGTGGCCGTGCTCGGCACGGCCAAGGCGAACGACGGCCACCCGTCGATCTTCTTCCCGTACAGCCGGGTGTACCTCGCCCTCCCATGGCTCGTCTGCGTGCTCGCTGCGCTCTCCCGCCGCTCGGACGGGCCGGACTCGGTCCAGCTCGGGGTCCGGCGTAGGCCGACGGTGGCGTGGACCTCGGCCGCCGTCGCGCTCGCCCTGCTGGCCCTCGCCTCGGCCGCGGTCCGGGAGGTCCGACTCGACCACAGAGCCCGCGCCCTCGTGGCCATGGCCGCTGACGTCCCGCCCGTCGTGCCCGTGTCGACCCGGGTCCTCCTCGACCGGTGCACGCTCCGCCGCCGGGAGCAAACACGTAACTGAATCCAGCAGCAGAA
>CAVSUD010000020.1:0-219033 GCA_963731055.1 uncultured Actinomycetes bacterium
GACTTCACCCCAATCGCTGACCCCACCTTCGACAGCTCCCTCCTTGCGGTTGGGCCACTGGCTTCGGGTGTTGCCAACTTTCGTGGTGTGACGGGCGGTGTGTACAAGGCCCGGGAACGTATTCACCCCGGCAGTGCTGATCCGGGATTACTAGCGACTCCGACTTCACGGAGTCGAGTTGCAGACTCCGATCCGAACTGAGACCGGCTTTTTGGGATTCGCTCATCCTCGCGGAATAGCAGCCCTTTGTACCGGCCATTGTAGCATGTTTGCAGCCCTAGACGTAAGGGGCATGATGATTTGACGTCATCCCCACCTTCCTCCGAGTTGACCCCGGCAGTCTCCTACGAGTCCCCGGCATTACCCGCTGGCAACATAGGACAAGGGTTGCGCTCGTTGCGGGACTTAACCCAACATCTCACGACACGAGCTGACGACAACCATGCACCACCTGTGTACCGCCCCGAAGGACACCGTATCTCTACGGCTTTTCGGTACATGTCAAGCCTAGGTAAGGTTCTTCGCGTTGCATCGAATTAAGCAACATGCTCCGCCGCTTGTGCGGGCCCCCGTCAATTCCTTTGAGTTTTAGCCTTGCGGCCGTACTCCCCAGGCGGGGCACTTAATGCGTTAGCTACGGCACGGAACCCGTCGATAGGGTCCCACACCTAGTGCCCAACGTTTACGGCGTGGACTACCAGGGTATCTAATCCTGTTTGCTACCCACGCTTTCGCTCCTCAGCGTCAGTTCCGGCCCAGAGCACCGCCTTCGCCACTGGTGTTCCTCCCGATATCTAAGCATTTCACCGCTACACCGGGAATTCCGTGCTCCCCTACCGGACTCTAGCCACAGCAGTATCAGGTGGCGTCTCCAGGTTGAGCCTGGAGGTTTCACACCCGACTTTCTGAGCCGCCTACGAGCTCTTTACGCCCAATAAATCCGGACAACGCTTGCCCCCTACGTCTTACCGCGGCTGCTGGCACGTAGTTGGCCGGGGCTTCTTCTGCAGGTACCGTCATTTTCGTCCCTGCTGAAAGTGGTTTACAACCCAAGGGCCTTCATCCCACACGCGGCGTTGCTGCCTCAGGCTTTCGCCCATTGGGCAAGATTCCCCACTGCTGCCTCCCGTAGGAGTCTGGGCCGTGTCTCAGTCCCAGTGTGGCTGATCGTCCTCTCAGACCAGCTATCCGTCGTCGCCTTGGTAGGCCGTTACCCCACCAACAAGCTGATAGACCGCGAGGCGCTCCCGGAGCGGAATCCATTTCTTCAACTGACCATGCGATCAAAGGAAGATATCCGGTATTAGCAGCGGTTTCCCGCTGTTATCCCGGTCTCCGGGGCACGTTCCTCACGTGTTACTCACCCGTTCGCCACTAGATCTTCCCCAGTCTTGCGACTGGTTGGATCTCGTTCGACTTGCATGTGTTAAGCACGCCGCCAGCGTTCGTCCTGAGCCAGGATCAAACTCTCCATCGAGACTCCGGATGAGCAAGCTCACCCAAAATCGTGTACTGAGAGCCGGCCTTCCCTGCGGAGCGTGAGCTCCGAGATGGGCCAACTGGCACCAGGAACAACTAGCAATACTGTTGTCCGTAGTGCATTGACTTGGTGAACGACCTCCACCCCCGAGGGGATGCGATCGCCCGCACGCACTTTTGGCTTCTTCTGTTCCGTTTTCAAGGAGCGACTGGGAGGCACACGTCGAAGTCGACGTTGGTGCGCTTCCGCACTTGACCGAGGCATCCGGGCGGGGCCCGGTGTTCCTCAGTCAGGGGCGCCGGAACCATGCTTCCGTTCCAAGCGGCCCTTCACCGTAGCGACTGCGGATCGGGAAGTCAAACTGCGCTTCCGGTTCTTCCGACGCTGCGGATGCTGCACCCCGGCTTGCACCGGGGAGAGCCACTGTAGCAGGTGTGAAACCTACCTGGTGACGCTCCCCCGGGGCGTCCCGGGGAGCGGCACTGTAGCCGACCGCGCCTCGGATCGCGACACCCAGCGGTTGCCCTCCACGTACCATCGCCACGGCAGGTCGGCACCCGACGACAGCCCGACCCGCGTCGTGGCGATCGGGCCTTCCGGTGGTGGGGCGCCGTCGTCCACGATGGCGGGGCCGCCGGCGGAGGGCCGGACCAGGTCCGCTCCGTCGTGGTCGCCGCCGATGCCGAAGGCCTGGCACACCTTCGCGGGTCCGTTCGTGAGGTCCCGGTCGCGGCGGGCGCGAGGGCGCAGCACCTGCATCGTCTCGAGATCGGCAAGGGGCTCGACGGCCCGGATCAGCACGGCGGAGGAGGTGCCAGGCGGGTCGCACACGGCGTTGCAGCACCAGTGCATCCCGTAGGTGAAGTACACGTACAGGTGCCCGGGAGGGCCGAACATGGTGGCGTTGCGCTTGGTGGGCCCGCGGTGGGAGTGGCTGGCGGGGTCAGTGCCGTCGCCGACGTAGGCCTCCACCTCGACGATGCGGCCCCGTCGACGTCCGCGCACGAGCACCTTGTTGAGCAGCTCCGGCGCCACCTCTCGGGCGTCGCGGGCGTAGAACCGTCGCGGGAGGCGGCGTTCAGCCACCGAGGGCGGCGCGCACCTCGGCCGGCGGCGGCATGGTCTCCCGCGTCCCGGGCCGCACCCCGACATAGGTGATCGTGCAGGCGAAGACGGGGCGGGCGTCGACGGACCCGGCGAACCCCACGTCGAACGACGTCGTCCCCCACCGCGTGACCGACACGCCGATCTCGACCTGGTCGTGCACGGTCGCGGCCGAGGACCACTCGATCGTGGCCTTCTTCAGCATGAAGTCCCAACCGAGGGCGATGACGTCGAGCCCCACGGCGGCCAGCCATCGTTCACAGGCGTCGTCGCAGTAGGCCAGGTAGTGGGCGTTGAAGACCACGCGCTGCATGTCGACCTCGCCGTAGCGGACGCGCAGGCGATGGACGTAGGGCGCCGGGGACTCAGCCATGGCGCAGCCGGCCGAGCCGCTCCTCCTCGACGTCCAGGTGGGCCCGAAATCGGACCATCTGCTCGGCGACCGGTTTCGGGCCGGCGCCGCCGGGGGTGGTCCGACGGGTGACGGCCACGCCCGGCTCGAGCAGCGCCGCAGCTTCGGCGCCCAGCTGCGGGTGGGCCTCGACGAGCTCGGCCAGCGGGACCCCACGATCGATGGAGTCGCGGACGATGCCGCCCACCAGCGCATGGGCGTCGCGGAACGGCACACCGGCGGCGACCAGGAACTCGGCGAGGTCGATGGCGGCCGCCGCCGGCGCGTCGGCCGCGGCGGCCATGCGGGCGGTCTGGAAGCGCACGGTCGACAGCAGCCCGGAGAGGGCGGTCAGGGCGAGCGCCGTCTGCTCGACGGCGTCGAACAGCGGCTCCTTGTCCTCCTGGAGGTCGCGGTTGTACGACAGGGGCAGGCCCTTCAGGGTCGCCAACAGGCCGCTCAGGTGCCCGATCAGACGACCGCTCTTGCCGCGCGCCAGCTCCGCGATGTCCGGGTTCTTCTTCTGCGGCAGCATCGACGAGCCGGTGGCGTAGGCGTCGTCGAGCACCAGGAAGCCGAACTCCTCGGACGACCAGATGGCGACCTCCTCGCCGATGCGGGAGAGGTGCACGCCGAGGAGGGCGAGGTCGAAGAGCAGCTCGGCGACGAAGTCGCGGTCCGACACCGCGTCGAGGGAGTTCTCGAAGCGTCGGGCGAAGCCGAGGTCGGCGGCGACCCCGTCCGGGTCGAGAGGCAACGAGGAACCCGGCCAGCGCCCCCGCCCCGAGGGGCGAGACGTCGAGGCGGGCCCGGGTCTCGAGGAGGCGATCCACGTCGCGGGCCAGCGCCCAGGCGTGGGCGAGGAGGTGGTGCGACAGGAGCACCGGTTGGGCCCGTTGGAGGTGGGTGTAGCCCGGCAGGTAGCTGTCGCCGGCTTCGACCGCACGGTCGAACAGGACCTGCTCGAGACCGTGGATGCGGCTCGCCAGCTCGGACGAGACCCGCTTGGCGTAGAGCCGCAGGTCCGTCGCGATCTGATCGTTCCGGCTGCGGCCGGTGTGGAGCTTCGCGCCAGCCGGCCCGGCGATCTCGGTGACGCCGCCGCTCGATGGCGGTGTGGATGTCCTCGTCGCCGGGCGCGAAGGCGAACGATCCGTCGCCCAGCTCCACCTCGACGCGATCGAGTGCATCGAGCACCGCGGCCAGCTCCTCCTCCGTGAGGATGCCGGCCCGCCGCAACCCGCGCACATGGGCGCGCGAGCACAGCGAGGTCGTCGCCGGCCAGTCGGCGATCGAACGAGAGGCTGACCGTGAAGGCCAGCAACTCGTCGGCCGGGCCGCCGCCGAACCTGCCGTGCCAGAGCGTCATGGTCGGGCGCTACGAGCCGAGGCGGGCCTGGCGACCGGCCCACGTCTCGATGCCGAGGCCCCAGAGACGGACGAACCCGGCCGAGTCCTCGTGGCGGAAGACGTCGGCGGCGTCGTAGGTGGCGAGGCCGTAGTCGTAGAGGCTGAACTCGCTCCGGCGTCCGGTCACCCGGCAGCTCCCGGGCTCGAGGCGAAGGCGGACGTCGCCGGTCACGTGTTCCTGGCTGGCGTCGACGAACGCGTCGAGCGCCTGCTTCAGCGGCGAGAACCACAGCCCGTCGTAGATCAGCTCGGCGTAGCGGGGCTCGAGGCGTGCCTTCTCCCGGGCGAGGTCGCGCTCGAGGGTGATCGACTCGAGGTCGTCGTGGGCGAGGATCAGCGCCAGGCTCCGCCGGGCACTCGTACGTCTCACGGCTCTTGATGCCGACCCGGCGGTTCTCGACCATGTCGATCCGGCCCCAGCCGTAGGAGCCGACGATCGCACCGGCGCGCTCGATCAGCTCGACCAGGCCGAGCGTCTCGCCGTCGAGGGCGACGGGAACGCCCGCCTCGAAGGCGACCGTCGAGGTCCCGCGGCTCGGTGGCCGTCGGCTGGGTCATCGACCACACCCCCGGCGGCGGCACGGCCCACGGATCCTCCATCTCGCCGCACTCGATGGCCCGTCCCCAGAGGTTGTCGTCGATGGAGTAGAGCTTCTCCTTCGTCGCCGTGATCGGGATGTCGTTGCGGTAGGCGTAGAGGATGGCGTCCTCCCGGGTCATGCCCCAGGACCGGACCGGGGCCAGCACCTCGAGGTCGGGAGCGAGCGCCCGCGTCGACACCTCGAAGCGGACCTGGTCGTTGCCCTTGCCGGTGCAGCCGTGGGCGACGGCGTCGGCGCCGAAGCTCGCGGGCGGCTGGCGACCAGGTGCTTCACGATCACGGGACGGCTGAGCGCCGAGACGAGCGGGTACTTGCCCTCGTACAGGGCGTTGGCCTTGAGGGCCGGCGTCAGGAAGTCGTCGGCGTACTCCTCCTTGCAGTCGACGACGACGGCCTCGATCGGCGCCGGCGGCCAGGGCCCGCTGGCGGACGGCCTCCAGTCGCCGACCCTCCTGGCCGACGTCGGCGGCGCACGGCGATCGACCTCGACGCCGAAGTTCTCGATCATCCACTTGCACGGCGACGCGAGGTGTCGAGGCCACCGCTGTAGGCGAGGACGACGCGCTTTGCCATGACGAAGAGTGCTCCTTGGGTAAGAGGTTGAGGACTAGAGGCCGGCGAGCTCGCGAGAGGCGACGGCCGAGGGCTTCGCCGCCGGTGCCCTCCGATCGCGACCACGATCAGGGTGTCGTCTCCGGCGACCGTGCCGAGGATCCCGTCGAGGGCGGACCGGTCGAGGGCCGAGCCGACGACGTGGGCCGACCCGGGTGGCGTGCGGAGCACGACGAGGTTGCCGGAGTGGGCCGATCTCGCCGACCCAGTCGCCCAGCACCCGGCGGAGGTGGTCCTCGGGAGCGGCGCTGGTCCTTGGGCAGCTCGGGGATGGCGTAGACGGTCTCGCCCCCGGAGACGCGGACCTTCACCGCGCCGAGGTCCTCCAGGTCACGGGAGACCGTGGCCTGGGTGGCGAGGATCCCGTCGCCGGCCAGCAGCTCCACGAGCTGGGCCTGGCTGGTCACCGCATCCGATTCGAGGTACCTCGGCGATGCGGTGCTGACGCTGGCGTCTTGCGAGCATCACGCCGAACAGCCAGAGGAAGCAGGCCGCGGACGGCGTGCAGGCGGTTCTCGGCCTGCTGCCACACGACGCTCTGGCGGCCGTCGACCACGTCGCCGGCGACCTCCTCGCCGCGGTGGGCCGGGAGGCAGTGCAGGAAGACGGCGTGTCCGGGCGCCGCGGCCATCAGGGGACCGTCGACGATGAACCCCTCGAAGGCCTGGCGACGCGTCGACGGCCTCGCTCCTCCTGGCCCATGGACGTCCAGACGTCGGTGTAGACGGCGTCGGCGCCGTCGGCCGCCTCCGCCGGACGGTTCGTCACCAAGGGCTCGACACCGAGGAGCCGCAAACGGTCGAGGTCGTCCTCGGCCGGTCCGTAGCCCGGCGGGCAGGCCAGCCGGATGCCCATGCCACGTCATGGCCGCGGCGAGGCCCAAGCGAGCGGGCCACGTTGTTGCCGTCGCCGACGTAGGCGACCTGCGAGGCCTTCGAGTCGACCGAACTGCTGGCGCAGGGTCAGCAGGTCGGCGAGCGCCTGGCACGGGTGGGCGTCGTCGGACAGCAGGTTGACGACCGGCACCGACGGCCTGGGCCAGCTCGCTCCAGCTTCGAGTGCTCGAAGACCCGGGCGCAGATGGCGGCGTGGTAGCGGCGAGGGTCCGGGCGACGTCCTCGACGGACTCGCGCTCGCCGAGCCCGACCTCTTCGCCCCGGAGCGTCAGCGGGTGGCCGCCGAGCTCGAACGACCGCCATCTCCGTGGAGTTGCGGGTGCGCAGCGACGGCTTCTCGAAGACCAGCGCCACGCCCGTGCCGTCGAGCACCTGGGCCGGGTCGGCGACTCGCCGGCGAGGTCGAGCACCGCGCAGCAGCTCGGCCGGGCGAGAGATCGTCGATCTCGAGGAAGTGCCGGGTCACGTCAGCACCGCGGCCAGGATGGCCGACGGCCTCGTCGATCTCGGCGTCGCGAGACGAGCAAGCGACGGCGCGAGGCGCAGCGCGGTGGTCGGTGACGGCGTTGACGACGAGCCCGGCCGCGAGGGCGCCGTTGGCGACGTCACGGCGCGATCGGATCGGCCAGCTCCGCGGCGAGGAGCAGGCCGAGCCCGCGCACGCCCGCCACGCCCGGCGACCGCGAGCAGGCCGTCCGTGAGTCGCCGGCCGGCCGAGCGGGCCCGGCGCGGGACGTCCTCCTCCTCCATCACCGCGAGCACGGCGCGGGCCGCCGCCGTGGCCAGCGGCTGGCCGCCGTAGGTCGTGGCGTGGTCGCCGGGCACGAAGGCCGCGGCCACCTCCTCCTTGGCCCAGCACGCGCCGATGGGCACGCCGTTGCCGAGCGCCTTGGCCATGGTGACGACGTCGGGCTGGACGCCGAAGTGCTGGAAGCCGAACCACTCCCCGGTCCGGCCGAGGCCGGTCTGCACCTCGTCGACCATGAACAGCAGGCCCCGCTCGTCGCAGAGGCGCCGCACGCCCTGGAAGTACTCGGCCGTCGCCGGGTTGCACGCCGCCCTCGCCCTGGACCGGCTCGAGGAGGACGCGCGGCGACGGACGGGTCGATGGCCGCCTCGAGCGCGTCGAGATCGCTCCAGGCCACGTGGCGGAAGCCCTCGGGCAGGGGCTGGAACGCCTCGTGCTTCTGCGGGCTGCCCGGTGGCGTGGAGCGTGGCGAGGGTCCGGCCGTGGAAGCGACCCGTACGCGCTGACCACGACGTAGCTTGCCCGCGGCCGCCCCACTTGCGGGCCAGCTTGATGGCCGCCTCGTTGGCCTCGGCGCCGGAGTTGCAGAAGAAGACCCTGCCTCCGCCGCCCGGCCAGGCGGTCGAGGGTGGCGGCCACCTCGGGCCCGGGGTCGGTGCCGTAGAGGTTCGAGACGTGGAGCAGCGTGCGGGCCTGCTCGGCGATGGCCTCGGCCACCGCCGGGTGGGCGTGGCCGAGGGAGGTGACGGCAAGCCCGCACAGGAAGTCGAGGTAGCGCTTGCCGTCGTCGTCCCACAGCTCGGCTGCCCTCGCCCGCGCACGAAGGTCACCGGCTGGGGCGGGGTACGTCGTCATCAGCTTGTTCGTCGCGTCCATCAGGGCTCACCATCGTTCCGACGCCCTCGTGGGTGAAGACCTCGAGCAGCAGGGCGTGGGGCAGCCGCCCGTCGAGCACGTGGGCGTGGCCCACGCCGTTGCGGACGGCGTGGACGCACGCCTCGACCTTGGGGATCATGCCGTCGGTCAGCGCGCCGTCGGCGAGCAGCGCGTCGAGCTCGTCGGCCGTCGATCGGTGCGATCAGCGTCGATGGGTCGGCGACGTCGCGACGGAGGCCCTCGATGTCGGTGAGGTAGACGAGCTTCTCGGCTCCGAGGGCCACGGCGATGGCGCCGGCGGCGGTGTCGGCGTTGACGTTGTACGCCTGGCCGTCGGCGTCCGTGCCGATGGTGGCGACGACCGGGATCAGGTCCTCGTCAGGAGGCGGTCGCAGGATCGCCGGCGTCGACGGCGCTCGACGTCGCCGACGAAGCCGAGCTCCGGGTCGCGGGCGGTCGCGGTCAGGAGCACGGCGTCCTCGCCCGACAGGCCGACGGCGAGCGGGCGCGTGGACGTTGATGGCCGCGACGATGTCCCGGTTGACCTTGCCGACCAGCACCATCCGGGCGATGTCGAGCGTCTCGGCGTCGGTGACCCGCAGGCCGTCGCGGAACTCGGGCTCCTTGCCGAGGCGCTGCCATCAGCTCGCCGATCTGCGGGCCGCCGCCGTGGACGACGACGGGCCGCATGCCCGACCGGAGTGCATGCAGCACGACGTCCTCGGCGAAGAGGTCCAGCTCGTCGACGCCGTCGCCGTCGCGCCATGGCGTTGCCGCCGTACTTCACCACGACGACCTTGCCGTGGAAGCGCCGGATGTACGGCAGGGCCTCGACGAGGACGGCGGCCTTGTCGACGACGAGCTCGGCCGCCGTCGTCACGAGGTCCCCATGTTCTCGTCGACGTAGGCGTGGGTGAGGTCGTTGGTGAGGATGGACCCCGTGCCGTCGCCGACGCCGAGGTCGCAGACGATCTCGAGGTGCCGCGCCGCCCATGTGGGCCGGCACGGCCGCCTCGTCGTGGTCGATCGCCACGCCGTCGTCGGCCACGATCGACGCCGCCGTAGGCGACCGACACCCGGTCGGGGTCGAAGTCGATGCCGGCGGAGCCGAGCTCGCTGACGCACCCGGCCCCAGTAGGGGTCCTGGCCGTACCACGAGCACTTGCAAGCTGGCTCTCGCGCCACCTTGCGGGCGCCGGCCGCGGCCTCGGCGTCGCTGGCCGCGCCGACGACCCGGACGCGGACGACCTTGGTGGCGCCCTCGGCGTCGCCGGCCATCTGCTCGGCCAGGTCGGTGCACGCGGCCGTCGAGCGCCATCTGCAGCTCGTCCTCGTCGACGGCGCCGGCCCGCCCGCTGGCCAGCACGATCACGGTGTCGTTGGTCGAGGTGCAGCCGTCGACGGACATGCGTGTTGAAGGAGTCGGCGACGGCCTGCTGCAGCAGCGGCCGTGAGCCGACCGGGCTCGACCTCGGCGTCGGTGGTGAGCACGGCGAGCATCGTGGCCATGTTCGGCGCCAGCATCGCGGCGCCCTTGGCCATGCCGCCGACGACGAGGCCGTCACGCCGCGACGAGCGACCTCCTTGCGCATGGGTGTCGGTCGTGAGGATGGCCCGGGCTGCGTCCGCGCCGCCGTCGACGCTCCGGGCGCCGGCGAGACGCTCGGCATGCCGCCTCGATCCGCGTCGATCGGGCAGCGGGATGCCGATCAGGCCGGTGGAGCAGACCAGGACCTCGTCGGTCCGGCAGCCGAGCTCCGCGGCGACCGCCGCGCACATGCGCTCCGCGGCGTCCCGGCCGGGCTCGCCCGGTGGCCGCGTTGGCGTTGCCGCTGTTGAGGATGACCGCCGGCGGCCCGCCCGCCCGGTGGCGGCGAGATGGGCCCGGCGACACGACGACCGGCGCGGCGGTCGACTTGTTCGGCGGTGAAGACGGCGGCGGCGGCCACCGGCGCGCCGTCGTCCGTGGCGACCAGGGCGAGGTCGGTCGTCGCCCGACGGCCTTGATGCCGCAGGCGACCCCGGCGGCGACGAACCCCGCGGCTGCGGTGACCGTCACGGGAACACCGAGACGAGGGGGAGGCCGGCGGTCTCGTCGAGGCCGAGGGCGAGGTTGGCGCACTGGACGGCCTGGCCCGACGCGCCCTTGACGAGGTTGTCGAGGGCGCAGAGCACCAGGACCCAGCCCGTCCGCGTCGTCCCGGCGGGCCGTGAGGTGGGCCGTGTTGGAGCCGAGGGTCGCCTTGGTGGACGGCGGTGACGTCGCTCACGACGACGAAGGGCTCGTCGAGCGTAGAAGTCGCGCAGGAGCGTCGAGCGGATCGGTGCGTCGCCGGTCGGCCGCGGCGTAGCAGGTGGCCAGGATCCCGCGGGTCATCGGCGCGAGGTGCGGGGTGAACAGCACCTGGCCGCCGATGGCCTGCTCGATCTCCGGGGTGTGGCGGTGGTCGAGCAGCCCGTAGGCAGCGAAGTCCTCGTTGAGCGTCGGGAAGTGGAGGTGAGGCTTGGGGGCCTTGCCGGCGCCCGAGACGCCGCTGGCGGCGTCCACGATGATCCCCGTCGGTTCGATCGCGCCGGCCCGCACCAGGGGCGCGAGGGCGAGGGCGGCGGCGGTGACGTAGCACCCGGCGGCGGCGACCAGCGGTGCGCCCCGCAGCTCGTCCCGGAACAGCTCGGGGATCCCGAACGCGAACTCGGCCAAGAGCTCCGGCGCGGCGTGCTCGGCGTGGTACCAGGTCGGGTAGAGCGCCGGATCCTTGAGCCGGAAGTCGGCGGACAGATCGACGAGGGTGGGCACCCGCTTGCGCAGGTCGGGCACGAGGTCCTGCGAGGCCCCGTGGGGCAGCGCCAGGAAGGCGAGATCCAAGTCCGTCGAAGAGCGTCGGCTCGTACGACGAATAGACGAGGTCGGGGTAGCCGGCGGCGAGGCTCGGGTAGACGTCCGCGGCCCGGGCGCCGGCTTGGCTGTCGCCCGTGGCGACGACCACCTCCAGGTCCGGATGGCCGGCGCACAGGCGCAGGAGCTCGGCTCCGGTGTAGCCCGATGCTCCCGCGATCCCGACCCGAAGCTTGGCACCCATGGCATGACCATACAAGATTCTGCATAAGCATGCAGGAAACCCGCTCGTGCACAGGCAGATCCCCAGGTTGTTGCCCTACCGATCCACAGGGCCCGTCCGTACCGTGGTCCGGGCGAGCAGGAGGAGGGTGACGTGGCGTTCGAAGTGGTCCTGGCCGACGATTCGGTCGAACGGGTGGAGCAGGCCGACAGCTACCAACAGGAGGGTCCGCTGACGACGTTCTTCGACAACGCCAGCCGTCCCGGGGGGCTGGGCGCCTGGAGCGTGAAGATCGCCAGCTTCCGCACGGAACAGATCCTGCGCATCCGCCGCCAGGGCTGAGGCTTCAGCGCAGGCGGGCGCCGGTCGACGACGCCACGGCGTCGATGGCCTGCTGGCGCACCTCCGCGACGTCCGCGTCGGTGAGGGTGCGGTCGTTCGAACAGAACCGGAGTCGGTAGGCCAGGCTCCGCTGCCCCTCCTCCACGCCGGCGCCGCGATAGACGTCGAACAACTCGAGCCCGACCAGCAGGTCGCCCCCGGCGGACCGGAGGCTCGCCTCGATGGCGGATGCGGGCACCGAATTTCCCGCCACGAACGCCAGGTCGACGTCACTCGAGGGGAACCGGCTGACCGGCCGTTGTTCGAGCGGCCGCCGTGGCGCCGAGAGCAGCGCCTCCAGGTCGAGGTCGAGCCAACCGACTCGGCCCGGCACACCCCACGCCTCGGACACGCCGGGATCGACCTCGCCCACCACGCCGAGCGAGGTGTCGCCAACGGCGACCGTCGCGGTGCGGCCGGGGTGGAGCCCCTCGGCCGTCGCCGCCGTCAGGACGACGCCGGCGAGGCGAAGGCCCTCGGCGATCGTGTCGAGGAGCTGCTTGGCCCCGACCGCGCCCTCGCCGCCGCCCAACGCGACGGCCAGTCGCTCGTGCTCCTCGGGCAGGAGGGCGTCGCGGCCGGCGGGCCGCGACGCGTTCGGTGCCGGCCGGTGGAACACGTGCCCCATCTCGAAGAACGCGACCTCGGGCGAACGGCGGGCGGCGTTGAAGGCGAGACCGCGCAGGAGGCCGGGGAGCAGCGACGTCCGCAGGACCGACTCCTCGCGCATCATCGCGTCGGACGCCACGATCGGCTGGGCCGACGTCAGGCCGGCCCGTCCGTGATCCTCCGGTCCCACGAGCGAAGGCGCCTGCGCCTCGTCCACCCCGGCACCCGTCAGGATCGATCGGAGCAGGCGACGGTCCGCCTGGTGCGCGGACAGGCGCCCGACCTTCGGGCTCCGACGCACGGTTCGGGGGATGCGGGCGTACCCGTGGTGGCGCGCCACCTCCTCGATGACGTCGACCTCCACGGTGGCGTCGTGGCGGAACGTCGGCGGCCGGACGTCGTGCAGTCCGGGCTCGACGGCCACGGCGTCGAAGCCGAGGGGCGCCAGGTACGACCGGATCTGCTCGTCGGACAGGTCGGTCCCGAGCAGGCCGTTGAGCTTCGACGTGCGCACTCGGATGGGCGGACGGGGGTCCAGCCCCTCGTGCACGTCGAGCGTCGGTGCGGCACGACCGGACCCGACCAGCTCGCAGAAGCGGTCGATGGCGCGGTCGATGCCCCCGGGGTCCACGCCCCGCTCGAACCGGGCCGACGCCTCCGTTCGGAGGGCCAGCCGCTTGGCGGTACGGGCGATCACCATCGGAGTCGAAGTACGCAGCCTCGAGGAGGACCGACGTCGTCGCTTCGGAGATCTCCGTCGACGCCCCGCCCATGATCCCGGCGATGCCCACCGGCCGGTCCTCGGCGTCGCAGATGAGGCAGTCGTCGCCGGCCCCGACCACCCGCTCCACGCCGTCGAGCGTCACGACCCGCTCCCCCGGTGCCGCTCGCCGGACGCGCAGGCCGCGTCCAGGCAGGTGATCGAGGTCGTACGGGTGGGTGGGCTGGCCGAGCTCGAGCATCACGTAGTTCGATGCGTCGACCACGTTGTTGATCGGTCGCATGCCGGCGAGGGCGAGGCGGCCTGCGACCCACGTCGGCGACGGACCGATGACCACGTCCTGCAGCACGGTCGCCGTGAACCGAGGGCACAGGTCCGGGCTTTCGACGACCACCGTTGCCGGTTCGGAGGGCGCGGCGGCGGAGCGCTCCGCCGTCGGGCTCGACAGCGTGAACGGGAGGCCGAGGCGGGCCGCGGCGTCGCGCGCCACGCCGGCGATGCAGTTGGCGTCCGGACGGTTGCCCTCGATGGCGAGGTCGTACACGACGTCGCTCTCGATCCCCAGGGCGTCCTTCACCGGCGTGCCGAGGCCCAAGGCCTTGTCGAGGTGGAGGATGCCGCTCGCATCGTCGCCGAGACCGAGCTCGGTGGCCGAGCAGAGCATGCCGTTGGAGACGACCTCTTGAGCTTGCGCGTGCCCGATCGTCATGCCGTTGGGAAGGGTCGTGCCGACGGTGGCGAGGGGCACGAGGTCGCCCGGCTCGATGTTCCACGCGCCGCATGCGACCTCGAGCGGCTCGCCGGCGCCGGTGTCGACCCGGGTGCAGGCGGACGCGATCGAGTCCCTTGATCGGCTCGATCTCGAGCGACCCGGGCGACGACCACACCTTCGAGGCCTCCGCCGACGAACTCGATTCCCTCCACGACCATGCCCAGGTCGTCGAACACGCAGCCCGAGCGCCCGTGGGTCGAGGTCGAAGGGCGCGAAGTCGCGCAGCCAGGAGAGGGGGACGAGCATCAGAACCTCTCCGCGGCGATACGAGACCATCAGAACTGGCTGACGAAGCGGAGGTCGTTGTCGAGAAGGACGCGCATGTCGGGGATGGCGTGGAGGATCTGGGCCAGGCGGTCGATGCCGAAGCCGAAGGCGAAGCCGATCACTCCTCCGGGTCGATGCCGCACGATCGTGAACACGTTGGGGTGGACCATCCCGCAGCCGCCGAGCTCGATCCAGCCGGTGCTGCGAGCAGGTGCGGCAGCCCGTCGCCCCGCAGATCGGGCAGGTGATCTCGAACTCGGCCGACGGCTCGGTGAAGGGGAACGACGCCGGGCGCAGGCGGGAGGCGATGCCGTCGCCGAAGTAGGCCTTGGTGAAGGTGTCGATCGTGCCGGCCAGGTCGCCGAAGGTGATGCCGCGGTCGACGACGAGGCCCTCGATCTGGTTGAACGTCGGGAGGTGGCGGGCGTCGGGGGTGTCCTTGCGGTACACCCGGCCCGGCATGACGGCGTAGATCGGCGGCTGCCTGGGTCTCCATGAGCCGCACCTGCACCGGCGAGGTGTGGGTGCGGACGAGGATGGTCTCGGGGTCGCCGAAGTCGAGGTAGAGCGTGTCGAAGCCGCTGCGGGCCGGGTGGCCTTCGGGATGTTGAGCGCCTCGAAGTTGTGCCAGTCGGTCTCGACCTCGGGCCCCTCGGCCACCTCGTAGCCCATGCCGACGAAGACGTCCTCGAGCCGGTCGCGGGTCTGGGTGACGAGGTGGAGGTGGCCGCGGCGCCGGTCGGCGACGGGACCTCGGTGAGGTCGAGGCGCTCGGCCTCGAGGCGGGCCGTGCGCTCGGCGTCGGCGAGCGCCGCCCGCCGGTCGGCGAGCGCGGCCTCGAGCGTGGCTCGGGCCTCGTTGAGCGCCTGCCCCGCGTCCTTGCGCTCGTCGGCGGTCGAGCGAGCCCAGGCGCTTCTGGAGCTCGACGAGCACCGAGGTCGCGACCGAGGACCTCGGCTTCGACGGTGGCCAGCTCCTCGACCGATGCCGCGCCGGCGATGCGCGGCCAGCCCCTCGTCCTGGACCTGGGGGAGGTCGTCGTAGCCGCTCATCCGTGCAGCGTCCTCGAACGCCGATCAGGGGCAGGGTGAAGGCGAAGGTCGTCCCCTCCCCGGCCGTCGACGTCGCCGTGAGCCGGCCGCCGTGGGCCTCGACGAGACCACGGCTGATCCAGAGGCCGAGCCCCGAGCCGGTGGGCTTGCCCAGGTCCCGGCGGAAGAACTTGGTGAAGACCTTGGGCAGGTCCTCCGCCGGGATGCCCTCGCCGCGCGTCGGTGACGGCGAGGCGACGGCATGGTCGTCGACGACACCACCCTCGATCACGCATGCCCTGCGGCGTGGCGTACTTGCAGGCGTTCTCGACGAGGTTGGTCAGGACCTGCTCGAGCTTGTCCGGGTCGGCGTAGACCTCGGGGAAGTCCTCGGGGAACCGGAGGTCGACCTGGAGCTCGGAGCTGGACCAGCGCACCTTCTCCACCACCGTCGACACCAGGGTCTGCAGGTCGACCAGCTGGCGGCGGAGGACGAGGCGGCCGGTCTCGAGGCGGCAGATGTCGAGGAGCTCGGTGATCAGCCGGGTGGACCCGGTCGGCGTCGTGGTTGACCTGCTCGAGCATCATCTGCTTCTGCTCGTCGGTGAGGCGGTCCCAGCGGTTGAGGAGGAGGCTGCGTGTAGCCCTTCACCGACGTGAGCGGCGACCGCAGCTCGTGGCTCACCGTGGACACGATCTCGATGCCGCTGGTCGCCTTGTGCGTGCGCTTCCACGACTCCCGCAGGACCAGCACCACGCTGCGAATCGCGCCGTCGTCCTCGCGCTCGTAGCACCCGGTGACGTACGTGCGGACGGCCACGGTGTCGTAGCGGCGCAGCGTCACCTCCTGCTCCGGCAGGGAGTGCACCGAGCGCAGCCGCGCCGACGGGTGCCACCCGTCGGGCCACACCGGTCGGCCGTCCGGGCTCCGGGGGTCGAGCAGGACACGGCAGTCGGCACCGACCAGGTCCGCATGGGCGTACCCGGTCAGGTGCAGCGCGGCGCGGTTGGCGGCGATGATCCGCCGCTCAGGACCGAGCCGCAGCACGGCGTCGGGCAGCAGATCGAGGAGCTCCTCGCGATCGCTCACGACGCCACCGCGGCACGGCGACGCTGTCGCGCCGCCTCGAAGCACAGCACCGCGGCGGCCATGCCCACGTTGAGCGACTCGCTGCGGCCCACCATCGGAATGGTCACCCGGCCGTCGACGAGCGCCTCGATGTCGGCCGGCAGCCCGTTCGCCTCGTTGCCGAGCACGAACGCCGTCGGTGCCGTCAGATCCAGCTCCGAGTAGTCGTCGCCGCCGACCGCGCCGGTCGCCAACCGGCGCACGCCCCACGTCGCCATCTCTCGCAGCAGCTCCACGGGGTCTCCTCCGGCCACTACCGGCACGTGGAACATCGACCCCGCCGACGCCCGCACGGTCTTCGGGTTGTAGATGTCGACCGACCCGCCGCAGAACAGCACGCCGTCGGCCCCGGCCGCCTCGGCCGAACGCAGGACGGTGCCGGCGTTGCCGGGGTCGCGGACGTCGACGGCGACCACGAGCAGGCTCGCGCCGCGCAGGTCGTCGAGCGTCCGGTCGACGAACGGCAGCACGGCCATCACCGGCTGGGGTGTCACGGTGTCGGCCACCCGCTCGAGCACGCCCGGCGCCAGCTCGTACACGCGAGCGCCGGCGTCGAAGGCCCGCTGGACGATCGCATCGGCGGACCGGCCGGCACCGAGGTACACCGATTCCACCGGCGTCCCGGCGTCCAGCGCCTCGGAGAGGACCTTCGCACCCTCGACGACGAACGCCGAGTCCGCCTCGCGCGCGCTCCGGCGACTCAGGAGTCGCCGGAGCCGTTGCACCTTCTGATGGCGCAGCGCCAAGACGGAGGCCTCAGGACGCGACGTCTTGCGACCCAACCCCGGCGCTCCCACCAGCTGCGTCGGCGGCGGCGCGGGCGACCTCGACGAGGGCGGCGAAGGCCGTGGGGTCGGTGACGGCCAGGTCGGCGAGGACCTTGCGGTCGACCTCGACCTCGGCCCGCTTGAGGCCGGTGATGAGCCGGCTGTAGCTCATGCCGTTCTGTCGGGCGCCGGCGTTGATCCGCTGGATCCAGAGCTGGCGGAAGTCGCCCTTCCGGGCCCGGCGGTCGCGGAACGCGTAGTTCCCGGAGTGCATGACCTGCTCGTTGGCGGACCGGAACGAGCGGCTCTTGTTGCCGTAGTAGCCCTGCGCCTGCTCGAGGATGGCCCTGCGGTGCTTCTTGCCGTGGACGGCGCGCTTGACCCGTGCCATGGGGCGCTCCTTTCGTGATGAGGTGGTGAGTGGTGGGCGTGAGAAGGAGGAGCCGGCCTACAGGCCGAGCATCTTCTTGATCTGCTTGGCGTCGCCGCCGGTGACCTGGGCTTCGTTGCTCAGGCGGCGCTTGCGGGCGCTCGACTTCTTCTCGAGGATGTGGGACTGGAACGCCTTGCGGCGCATGATCTTGCCGGTGCCGGTGATCTTGAAGCGCTTGGCGGCGCCGCTGTCGGTCTTCATCTTGGGCATCGGCGGTCTCCTGCGTCTGCTGCTCGGGGGTGGGGGGTGCTGCGGATGCGCTGCCGTCCTCGTGCTCCGGCTTCGTGGCCCGGGCCGCCGCCTGGGCCCGCTTGTCGGGGGCGAGCACCATGATCATGTTGCGGCCGTCGAGCTTGGGGGCCGACTCGACCTTGGCCGTGTCGATGGCCCGTTCGGCGATGCGGTCGAGGATCTTCTTGCCGAGCTGCGGATGGGCCATCTCCCGACCACGGAACATGATCGTGATCTTGACCTTGTGGCCCTCGTCGAGGAACTGGATGACCTTGCGGGTCTTGGTGTCGAAGTCGCCCTGGCCGATCTTGACCCGGTACTTCATCTCCTTGAGGGTGACCGACGACGTCTTGCGACGGGACTCCTTCGCCCGCTGCGCCGCGTCGAACTTGAACTTGCCGTAGTCCATGATCCGGCACACGGGAGGATTGGCGTTGGGCGCCACCTCCACGAGGTCCAGATCCTGCTCACGGGCGATGTGCAAGGCCTCGGGAAGGGGGCGGACACCCAGCTTGGTGCCATCCGCTTCGACGAGGAACACCTCACGGGCCCGGATCTTCTCGTTGATCCTGGGCTCGTTGCTGACGGGGGGTACGGCGATGCGGCATCACTCCTTGGGTCAGCCTGCATCGGCGCGAGGACGGGCAGGCGTCGGAAAGCAACGCCCGCCCGTTGGCGGTCATTCGACCCGACGCACGGTTGCCGCGGATGCGAGATCCGGAGCGGTTGTGGCCGGGTGGGGGCCGCGAGGCCCCGCTTTCCCAGTTCGGTTGTGCTCCTAGGCTACAGCAATGTCTTCGATCTGGACACCTGGGGGCGAACGGCCGATCCGGCGGGAGCCCGAGCCGACGCCGCCGACCGCCGCCCCCTTCGACGATGACGACCAGGTGTACGTCGACGAGGACGGACAGGAGCTGTCACCCGAAGAGGTCCAGGCCCGGATGGCCACCCTCCAACAGCAGCTGGCCGAGACCCCGGCGGCCGAGATCGTGGCCAACCACTGCTTCGGGCTGTTCGAGCTGGCTGCGCTCCACCTGAGCCTGGCGCCGCCGAACCTGGCCGACGCCAGCATCGCGATCGACGCCCTCAACGGGATCGTCGAGGCGTTGCCGGGTCGCCTCGGTGAACACGAGGCACAGCTCAAGGAAGGGCTCGCCTCGCTGAAGCTGGCCTTCGTGCAGATCCGGGCGGCCAGCCTCGGCCAGGGCCCGCCGCCGGCGTAGCTACCGGCGGACGGCCCGGACCTCGATGGTCCGGATGGCCTCGACCTCCTCGGTCCCTCCGCCGCAGCCCCCGGTCGTCACCTGCGCCGCCACCGTCGAGAAGCCGGTGAAGTCGAAGGCGTGCTCGATGGTGAACTCGCGGACGAGCGGAGACCGGCAGGGCTCGTCGGGGATGTCCACGTCCTCGACGCGACCGTCCCCGAAGTCCACCCGCAGCTTGGTCACCCGCCCCTTGGTGTCGCGGACCGAGACGGTGAACTTCTCGACCGCCCCCGGCTCGGTGCGTCGCGTCGACAAGACGTCGGCGCGCAGCCCGGTCACCACGTTGGCGCGGCTGGCGAGCACGACGATGGCGGTGAGGAACAGCGCGATCCCGCCGAGTCCGATGAGCGCCTGGCGGGTGCTGCGCTTCACCGCGGGTCCCGCTCGACCCGGGTCGCCTCCCAGCGCCCCAGGTGGCCGGCCACGATCTCGAAGCGCACCCGCTCGCCGACCGGCACGGTGCGGGTGCCGTCGGTCAGCTGCGTGCAGTGGAAGAACAGCTCCCGCCCGTCCTCGGCCCGGACCGTGCCGAACCCGCCGTGTTCGTCGAAGTCCGCCACCGTCCCTCTCATCACACGCTCTCGCTCTGCGGCGCCGCCCTCCGGGCCGTGGCCTTGCCACTCGAGTGGCGGCTGCTCGCTGGCGCTCCCGACGCCGCCGACCTGGTCAAGTTCGTTCTCAGTGCACGATCTTCGAGAGGGGGAGCTCGATGATGTCCGTGGCGCCGTGGTCCTTGAGGGCCGGGATCAGGGTGTTGATGTCGCCCTTGGGGACCACCGTCTCGACCGCGTAGCCGTCCTCGCCGAAGAGCTTGGACACCGTCGGGGACTTCATGGACGGGAGGAGCTCGATCACCGCGGCGAGCTCGGCCTGCGCCGACGTTCAGCTTGACGAGCACCTTTCCGCGCGCCTCGAGCGTGCCTTGCAGCAGGGTCTGGATCTGGTGCATGGCGTGGCGCTTCTCGGGGTCGTCGTAGGCGGCGCGGTTGGCGACCAGCTCGGTGTGCGACGTGAGGATGGTGGCGATGATCCGCAGCCGCGCCTGGCGAAGCGCCCGCCCGGTCTCCGTCAGGTCCACGACGGCGTCGGCGATGTCGGGGATCTTCGCCTCGGTCGCGCCGTAGGAGAGGGTGACGTCGGCCTCGATGCCGTGCTCGGCGAAGAACCGCTTGGTGAGCCCGGGATACTCCGAGGAGACCCGCACCCCGTCCTTGAGGTCCGTGACGGACTCGACGGCGGAGTCCTCGGCGACGGCCAGGACGATGTTGGCCGGGCGCGACGTGACCTTCGAGTACTGCAACTGCCCGAGGGAGACCACGTCGGCGCCCTGCTCCTCGATCCAGTCGCGACCGGTGATCCCGAGATCGAACATGCCGTCGGCGAGGTACAGCGGGATCTCCTGGGGTCGCAGGATGCGGACCTCGGCGACCCGCGGGTCGTGGATCGTCGCCTTGTAGTCGACCTCGGAGCTGCGGACGACGCCGAGATCGGCCTCCTCGAACAGCTTCAGCGTCTGGGGCTCGAGGGAACCCTTCGGGAGGACGAGGCGGAGCATCAGGCCATCTTCTCGCGGAGGGGCCGGATCAACCCAACCATTTCGACGGCCCCTCGACCGCACTCCTCGCCCACGTTGTGGCCCCCCGGCGCCTCGGAGCGGGCCTTCGCCTGGGCCAGGTCCTCGGTCGTCAGCACGCCGAAGAGCACGGGCACGCCGGTGCGCAGCTGCACGTCCTGCACGCCCCGGGCGCACTCGCCGCTGACGATCTCGTAGTGGGTCGTCTCCCCCCGGATCACGGCGCCGAGCACGATCACGGCGTCGAAGCGGCCGCTCTCGGCGTGCGCCTTGGCCGCGAACGGAAGCTCGAAGGCGCCCGGCACCCAGGCCACGGTCACGTCGCCGCCGGGCACACCGGCGTCCGCGAGGGCGCGGCGGGCTCCGTCCAGGAGGCGGTTCGTGATCAGGTCGTTGAACCGGCCGCACAGGATGGCGACCCGGAGGCCGGTGCCGTCGAGGGTCGGTTCGGAGCGATCGGCGGATACCGCGTCAGTGGCCACGGACGAACTTCCTACAGGACGTCGTCGAGGCCCTCGAGCAGGTGGCCCATCCGGTCGCGCTTGGTCCGGAGGTACTTGATGTTCTCCGGGTTCGGCGCGATCTCGAGGGGGACCCGCTCGACGATCTCGAGGCCGTAGCCGGCCAGGCCGCCGCGCTTGGCCGGGTTGTTCGTCAGGTACCGCATCGTCGTGATGCCCTGGTCCACGAGGATCTGGGCGCCGATCCCGTATTCGCGCCGGTCGGCGTGGAGGCCGAGCTGGGTGTTGGCGTCGACCGTGTCGTAGCCCTGCTCCTGGAGCTCGTAGGCCCGCAGCTTGTTGGCGAGGCCGATGCCCCGGCCCTCGTGCCCCCGCAGGTACACGATGACACCGAGCCCCTCCTCGGCCACCCGCTTCATGGCGAAGTCGAGCTGCGGGCCGCAGTCGCAACGCAGGGAGCCGAACACGTCGCCGGTGAGGCACTCGCTGTGCACCCGGACGAGCACGTCGTCCTCGCCCGCCGGTGCGCCCTTGACGAACGCGAGATGCGTCTCCCCGTCGAGCAGCGATTCGTAGGCGAAGCAGGTGAAGTCGCCGTACTGCGTCGGGATCCTCGCCTCCGAGACCCGACGGACGAGCTTCTCGTTCTGGCGCCGGTACTTGACCAGATCGGCGATGGAGATGATGAGCAGGTCGTGCTCCTCTGCGAACCGCTCGAGCTCAGGCAGGCGAGCCATGTCCATCTTCTTCTCGTCGACGATCTCGCACAGCACGCCGGCGGGATAGCAGCCGGCCATGCGGGCGAGATCGACGGCGGCCTCGGTGTGACCGGCCCGCTTCAGGACCCCACCTTCACGAGCCTCCAGAGGGAGGACGTGGCCGGGCCGAGCGAGGTCGTCGGGGCCGGGTGCCGGGATCGACGAGCGCCTGGATCGTGGCCGCGCGGTCGTGCGCGGAGATCCCGGTGGACGTGCCCTGCCTTGAGATCGATGGTGACGAGGAACGCCGTGCGCATGCTCTCGGTGTTGTCCGCCACCATCGGCGGGAGGTCGAGCTCACGGGCCCGCTGCGCCGTGATCGGCGCGCAGATGTACCCCGACGTGTGGTGCAGGAAGAACGCGATCTTCTCGGGGGTGGCGAACTCCGCCGCCATGATGAGGTCGCCCTCGTTCTCGCGGTCCTCGTCGTCGACGACGACGACGATCTCGCCGCGGGCGATGGCGGCGATGGCCTTCTCGATGTCGGCAAGTGCCATGGTCAATGATCCTTCAGCGAGAAGCCGCTCCACGTACTTGGCCACGAGGTCGACTTCGAGGTTGACCCGGTCGCCCGGGCGTCGGACACCGAGGGTCGTGACCTCGGTGGTGTGCGGGATGAGGGCGACGGTGAAGCCGTCGTCCAGCGCGTCGACGACGGTGAGGCTGCAGCCGTCGACGGTGATGGAGCCCTTCTCGACGACGTATCGGGTGAGGTCGGCCGGCATGCGCACCCGCAGGTTCGGCGCCGGCTCGACCACCTCGCCGACGGCGTCGACATGGCCCTGCACGATGTGTCCGCCGAGCCGGTCGGCAGCGCGCACCGGGCGCTCGAGGTTGACGGGATCGCCCGGCGGCGAGGTCGGCGAGGTTGGTGCGGGCCAGCGTCTCGTCGACGGCGTCGGCCGCCCACCAGCCCGTCCCCCTGGTCGACCACGGTCAGGCAGCAGCCGTTGACGGCGATGGAGTCGCCGATGCCGGCGTCCTCGAGCACCCGCGACGCCGCGAAGGTGAACCGACCACCGTCGCGGCTGCGGACGTGCCCGAGCTCCTCCACGATCCCGGTGAACACGGCTACGCCACCTTCCTCTCGAGCACGACGCGAAGGTCGTCGCCCAGTTGCACGGTCTCCACGATCCGACCCTGCCAGACGTCGTCGATCGTCGACGAGCCGGCACCGGCGAAGACGCCTCGCCCGTCGTCCCCACCGAAGATGATCGGGGCGACGTAGACGACGTAGCGGTCGACGAGGCCGGCGCGATGGAAGGCGCCGGCCACCGACGCGCCCCCTTCGACCATCACCTGGACGATGCCTTCCGCACCGAGGCGGTCGAGGATGGCCGCCGAGATCGCCCTCCACCTCGTCGCACGGGTGCACCTTGCGCCGTCGCCGGCGCCCGCCCGAGCACGACCGCGGAGCGGGTCGCGTGCCCTCGACGTGCGCGCACGGTGAGGGAAGGGTCGTCGGCCCGTACGGTTCCGGCGCCGACGACGATGGCGTCGCTCTCGGCCCGTAGGCGGTGGGCGTCGCACGGGCGGCCTCGCCGGTGATCCACTGACTCGAGCCGTCGGGGGCGGCGGTGCGGCCGTCGATGCTCGCGGCCAGCTTCAACACGACGAACGGGCGGCCGGTCGTGCGGTGGCGTGATGTAGGGGGCGAGCTGGGCCCGGACCTCGGACGCACACGTCCCGACGTCCACCGTGATGCCCGCCTCCCGGAGGCGGGCGATGCCCCGCCCAGCCACCCGGGGATCGGGATCTGGATGCCGATGACGACGCGAGCGACGCCCGCGTCGACGAGGGCGTCGGCACAGGGCCTCGTGCGCTTGCCGGCGAATGCGCAGCAGGGCTCGAGGGTGGTGTACACGGTGCCGCCCCGAGCGGCCGCGTCCGGCGGCCTCGAGCAGCCGGCTTCGGCGTGCGGACCGCCGGGTGCGGCGGTGGCACCGACCGCGTCACCGCGGCGGCACGAGCACGGCACCGACCCACGGGTTCGGGTGAGCGACGATCCGGGCCTTGCTCGCGACGTCGATGGCCCGCCGCATGCCGGTCTCGTCGTCCACCACCAGCCCCCTGGTCGTTTCCGGAACGCTCGTTCCGCGGAACGACCACCTTAGAGCAGCAGTGCACGCGGGTCAGTGTGACGTGGGTCGCTCCGCCAGCAGGGCCAGTGCGTGCGGCAACACGTCGAGCACCGCCCCGATGCACTCGACGGTGCCCTTCGGTGAACCCGGCGTGTTGAGCACGATGCACCGTCCGACCACGCCGGCGAGCCCCCGGGAGAGCCGCCCGAGCGGGGGGTTGACGAGGCGCATGGCCTCGGCCAGGCCGGGCGCGTGCCGCTCGATCACCTGCTCCGTCCCCTCCGGCGTCTCGTCCCGAGGGGCGAACCCCGTGCCGCCGGTGGTCACGACGATGCCGACGAAGCCGGCCGTGAGGGACCGGAGGGCGTCGGCGACGGACGCCGCGCCGTCGGCGACCACCCGCCGCTCGACCACCTCGAAACCGCCCTCGACCAGGGCCTCGGTCAATCGGGCCCCGGACGTGTCCTCGCGCGTGCCCGCCACCACGCCGTCCGACACGGTCAGGACCTTCGCTTCCCAGCCGGTCATGTCCGCCGGTGGTCGATGCGATAGGCGGAGCGGGGGTCCTCCTTCGCGGCCCGTTTCATCTCGGTCGCGATCGCCGATGCCTCGGCGACCGTGAGGAGGGGGCGGTGCGAGGTCGTGGCGATGCCGAGGGAGATGGTCATGATCTCGACCGCCCGCCGGTTGCTGCGCCGATCCTCGACCTCGATCCATCCGCGAGCCGCATCCTCGTCGTCGTAGAGCGACCGGGCCATGGCGTCGAACCCACGGATGATGACGGCCGCCACCTCCTCGGCTCGTTCGGCCTCGGTGAGGATGACGAAATCGTCGCCCCCGACGTGACCGAGGAAGCACGTCCCCTGGTCGTAGCCGGTCATGACGTCGGCGAGCGCGTCGGCGGTCCGCTTGATGGCCTCGTCCCCCCGGAGGAAGCCGTAGCGGTCGTTGTAGGCCTTGAAGTGATCGAGGTCGGCGTGGATGAGCGCGAACGGTTCACCGTCGTGCACGAGGCGCTCGACCTGGCGGGTGATCTCGCTGTTCCCGGGCAGACCCGTCAGCGGGGAGACGTCGCGGAGCTGCCGAGCGCGCCGGAGGGCGGCGCGGACCCGGGCGACCAGCTCCGGCGGGTCGAACGGCTTCGAGATGTAGTCGTCGGCGCCGGCGGTGAGGCCGAGAACGGTGTCGGCGGAGAGCGACTTCGCTGTCAACATGATGATGGCGCAATGACTGGTGCGGGCGTTCGAGCGGAGCCGCCGACACACCTCGTAGCCGTCGAGGCCCGGCATCATCACGTCGAGGAGGACCGCATCGGGACGCAGGGCCTGCGCCTTGGCCACGGCCTCGCGCCCGTCGTGGGCGACGTGCACCACGAAACCCTCGAGGCTCAGGTTCAGCTCGACGTACCGGGCGATGTCGAAGTCGTCGTCGACCACGAGCACCGTCTCTCCCTGTCCGGTCGCCTCGTCGTGCGGCTCGTTCGTGCCCATCCCCTCAGGCGGCCCTGCTCCCGGCCGCCCGCAGGCGGCGCGCCGCCTCGGCCGGGGCTTGCACGCCGAAGATGGCGCTGCCGGCCACGAGGACCGACGCTCCTGCCTCGGTCACGATCGGCGCCGTCCGCTCGTCGATCCCGCCGTCGACCTGGATCGGGAGCTGGAGGCCCCGGGCCACCACGGCCTCGGCCGTGCGCCGGATCTTCGGCACGACCTCGTCCATGAACTTCTGCCCACCGAAGCCGGGGAAGACGGTCATGAGGAGCACCAGATCGAGGTCGTCGAGGAACGGCTCATAGACCTCGAACGGTGTGTCCGGGTTGACCGCGAGGCCGACATCGAGGCCGAGGTCGCGCATCTGGGCGATGAGCTCGCCCGTACCGCCGACCTCGACGTGCACCGAGCACCCGCTGGCCCCCGCCTGGGCGAAGGCCTCGAGGTACTTCGCGGGGTCGGTGATCATGAGGTGGCAGTCGAGGTACATCGCCGTGTGCCGGCGGAGCGAACGGACCACCGGGGGCCCGATCGTCAGGTTCGGAACGAAGTGGCCGTCCATGACGTCGACGTGCAGCCAGTCCGCGTCCTCGGCGACACCATCGATCGCTTCGGCGAGGGCCGCGAAGTCAGCCGAGAGGATGGACGGGGCGATCCGGATCACGAGACGGCCACTTTACCGAGCCACCCGGTCGAGTCGGAGGACGTACATCCCGTCGCTGCCGATCGTCTGGGGAAGCAATCGGGCACCACGACCCAAAGGCTCCCAGGGCGAGGCCGGTGGGCTCTGGGCTTCGAGCTCGGGGTGATGCTCCCCGAGCCAGGCGTCGATCCCCGTCGACTCGGCGTCGGTCAGCGTGCAGACGCTGTAGACGACGGTGCCGCCGGGGCGGACGAGGTCGGCGGCCGCATCCAGCAGCTGGTGCTGGAGGACCACGAGGTCGTCCACGTCCTGCGGCGAAACCCGCCAGCGAGCGTCGGGCCGCCGGCGCAACACGCCGAGCCCGGAGCAGGGGGCGTCGACGAGGACGCGGTCGAACGAGCCCGGCCGCAGCGGTGGCCGGCGCCCGTCGGCGACGTACAGGGCCACCTCGGACCGTCCCAGCCGGCGGGCGTTGCCGGCGACGAGGCCGGCGCGGGCGCCGCTGAGATCCCCGGCGACGACCAGCGAGGGCTCGGCCTGCGCCATCAGCGTCGCCTTGCCCCCGGGGGCGGCGCAGAGGTCGACCACCCGATCCCCCGGCCCGGTGCCCACGAGGCGGGCCACCTACTGGGACGCCTGGTCCTGCACGTAGCCGTCGTCGCGCGTCGGTCACCGTCGCCGACTCGTTCATCCGGGCGAGGGCGGCCAACGCCCGCTCGTCGCCGAGGTCGGCCCGCAGCCGCTCGACGATCCAGTCGGGATAGCTCAGCCGGGTGGCCTCGTCCGGCCAGTCCTCGGGCGACGGCGGGCCGGCGTCCGCCACCTTCCGCAGGACCGCGTTGACGAAGCCCTTGGCGCGACCGGGTGCGAGCGTCGACGGTCTCGCCGACGGCGGCGTGCGCGGGCGTCTGGAGGAAGACGAGCTGGTAGGCGCCGAGGCGGAGGATGGCCGCCACGTCAGCGTCCACCTCGCGGAAGAGGAACCGCTCGAGCGACCAGTCGCAGGCCCGGCGCATGCGGGTCGTCGCCGTAGACCAGCTCCGTGACGAAGCGCGCGGTCCCGTTCGTCGAGGTCGGACCGCCCGAGGATGGCCGGGACGACGAGGTTGGCGTAGGCCCCCTCCTCGATCCGCAGGAGCGCTTCGAGGGCAACGGCGCGCGGGCGACTTCGTCACGCTCGTCCCACCCGCTCCCCCGGCGCCGGCCGGGCCCCGTTGCGCCACGCCGACGCCGGCTGGGCGCCCTGACCCTCGGGCTCACCGTCACCAGCTCGAGGCCGGTGCCGCCGGCGCACCCGATGACCACACCGTCGATCGTCCCCGCGGCCGGACCGACCTCCACCGGAAGCGCGTCGAGGACCTGGAGCCGAGCGCCGCGGAACGTCGTCCACGCCCGACCGAGCCGCACGGTGCGGTGGACGACGGACGGCAGGGACGCTCCAGTCGAGCTCGAGCGTCGCCGGGTCGATCTTGGCTGCGTAGGTGGCTTCGCCCTCCTGCGGCTCCGCGGTCGCCGAGCCCGCCGGCGAGCGACTCGACGAGCAGGGGCGTCCCCAGCGCAACGAGCCGGGCCCGCAGCTCCTCGACCTTCTCGTCGGGCCCGATCGCCGTGCGCACGCAGTCGTAGACCGGCCCCGTGTCGAGCCCCTCCTCGAGCAGCCATGAGGCAGACCCCGGTCTCGGCGTCGCCGGCCAGCACCGCCCGCTCGACGGGCGCCGCGCCGCGCCAGCGGGGCAGCAGCGAGAAGTGGAGGTTCACCATCGGAACCGCGCTCGAGGACGTGCGGCTTGATCAGCTTCCCGAAGGCGACGACGACGCCGAGCTCGACGTCGGCGTCGACGACGTCCGTCGACCCGTCGGTCACCGGCAGAGCCGAGCTCGAGCGCGGCGGCCTTCACCGGGCTCGGCACGAGGGCGCCGCCGCGGCCCCGCTTGCGGTCGGGCTGGGTGACGACGAGCCGCGACGTCGTGGCCGGCGGCGACGAGCGCTCGAGGGGCGCGACGGCGGCGTCGGGCGTGCCGAGGAAGGCGAGTCGCACGGCGCGGACGCCGATCGGCGTCAGCTGCAGCTGCGGCTTGCGCAGCGCCTTCATGGCCTCCTTGCGCTGATCGTCGTCGAGGTGCTCGAGGAGGAGCCGCCGTCGAGGTGGTCGAGCTCGTGCTGGAACAGCCGGGCCAGCGAGCTCGTCGGCCTCGATCGAGACCTCGTTGCCGTCGAGGTCGTAGCCCGTGAGGTGGACCTCCTTCGGCCGCACGATCGGGAAGAAGAGCCCGGGGACCGACAGGCAACCCTCCTCGTACTCCCACTCGCCGCGCGTCTCGGTGATGTGGGGTTGATGAGGGTGCGGGCGCCGAGCCCGTCGTGGAGGTCGTAGACGAAGAGCCGCTTCTGCACGCCCACCTGGGGGGCGGCCAGGCCGACGCCAGGCGCCTCGTACATCGTGCTCGACCATGTCGTCGACGAGACGGACGAGCGAGCCGTCGATGTTCGGTGACCTCCGCGGCCCGCTGCTTGAGCACGGGGTCGCCGAAGAGGCGGATCGCGTAGCCGGACATGGGCCAAGGCTACCTTCGGGTCGTGGGTACTCCGAACGCCGGGCCGGCCGGCGAGCACTACTTCGACCGCCGATCCAGGCGCGCCATCCGAGCGCCTGCCCGTACGCCTGCACCTCCCGGACCTCACGCTCGACCTCGTCGACCGACCGCGGCGTGTTCTCGGGGGGCGACGTCGATCCTGGGACCAAGCTGCTGCTGACCGAGGCGCCGGTCCCTGCCGACCTCACCGGCCACGTCCTCGACCTCGGCTGCGGGTACGGGCCCATCGCGCTGCACCTGGCCCGCCGTGCGCCCGGCGCCACCGTGTGGGCGGTCGACGTCAACGAACGGGCGCTGGGCCTGGCCGCGGAGAACGCCGCCGCCGCCGGCGTCGGAGGGCACGTGCGGGCCGTCCGGCCGGCCGACGTCCCCGCGGACGTGCGGTTCGTCCGCCGTGTGGTCCAACCCCCCGATCCGCATCGGCAAGGAGCGCGCTGCACGAGCTGCTGCCGCCTGGCTCCCGCGCCTCGCGGCCGGCGGGCACGGGTGGCTCGTCGTGCAGAAGCACCTCGGGAGCGACTCCCTCGCCCGCTGGCTCCGCACCCAGGGCTTCACGGTCGACCGGCGATCGTCCCGCATGGGCTATCGCATCCTGGACGTCCAGCCGACGTGAGCCGCGCAACCTCTCCTCCACCGAGGCCAAGCGGCTGCACCGCTCGTGGCGACGCCGGACCGAGCGGCCGCTCGGACTGTTGCTCGACGACGTGATGACGCCGTACAACGTCGGCGCCATCCTCCGGACGGCTGCCGCCATGCGCGTCGACCACCTGTGGCTGTCGGGGACATCGGCGACACCCGACGCACGAAAGACGCGGAAGACGTCGTTGGGCACCGAGCGGCTGGTGCCCTGGACCGTCGTCGAGTCGCCGGAGGCGGGTGCCGCGCTGGCCCGACGCCGAGGGGATCGGAGATCGTCGGCATCGAGCTGGCCCACGCCGGCCGTCCCCTCGCCGACGTCGAGTTCGAAGCGGGAGGCACGTGCCTGGTCGTCGGGCACGAGGAGCGGGGGCTCTCGAACGCGGCCTTGGCCGTGTGTGACCGCTTCGCCTACGTCCCCCTCCCCGGGAAGGTCGGGTCGCTGAACGTCGGCACGGCGGCCGCCATCGCCTTGTACGAGGTGCGGCGCCAGGAGTGGGCCGGGGCCGGACCGGATCTAGATCCGGAGGGGATCGACCTCGATCCGTAGGCGGCCGGGCGGCCGACCGGCGGCTTCGAAGGCGGCCGAGAGCACCTCGTGATCCGAAGCCCGCACGAGCCACCTCCCCTCGTCGGGCCCGAGCAGCTCGACGCCGGCTCCGGTGTCGCGTAGCACGTCGATCTGGGCCGCCGCGGCCGGGCCCGAGACGAGCGGCGAGCGCCGCTGACCGGCGGGAACCGGAGGTCACGGCGCAGCGGCCGCTCGGCGGCGGCGGCGCGCTCGGGGTCCCCGTGGAGGGCGGCGGCCAGGACCGGGTGATCCGGCACCCGGGTCTGCACGACCACGACGCCCGTGCGAGCGGCGACCGCCGACCACCCGGGCGGCCCGAGCGAGCAGGGCCATGGCCTGCTCGCCGGCGCGGTACCGGGTCGCCAGCAGCTCCTGGTCGAAGTCGAGGAACGCGACCGTGTCGGCGGCGTGGACACGGTGCAGGGCGGCCTCGGTCCCGACCAGGATCGACGCACCGGGGAGCACGTCGGTCTCGGCCGTGACCTCCCCCACGGGTCGGCCGAGCAGCGCGGCCAGCTCCTCGGCCACGCCCGCGTCACCCCGAGCCGAAGCGCCTTGAGCCGCGTTCCCCGCACTCCGCGCAGACTGGCGGCCGGTCCAACGAGCAACGCCCACACGAGAGCACGTCGTGCACCTGGGCGAGGGCGGCATCGCATCGCTCACAGCGGGCGAGCTCGCCGCAGGCGGCGCAGGCCAGGAGGCGGGCGCGGCCCTTCCGGTTGATCACGCAGACGGCTCGGTCCGACCGTCGCAGCCGTTCCGTCACGCGCTCGCCGAACAAGCCGGTGCGCGGGTCGTCGAGTCGGCGATCGACGACGTCCAGCGGCGGCCAACCCGACCGTTCCTTGGGCCGGTCCATGACCAGCAGCTCGTCGGCCTGGTCCAGCAGCACGAGATCCGGGCAGGGCGACACCAGCACGGCCGGGACACCGGCGTGGCGCGCCCGCTCGACGGCGACCTCGCGTGCGTGCCACGTCGGCGCTCGTTCCTCCTGGTACGCCTCGTCGTGAGCGTCGAGGACCACGACGACCTCGATCTTCGGCATCGGCGCCCACGCGGCGGCGCGCGAGCCCACCACCGTCGTACCCCCGGCCCGCGCCGCGGCCCATTCCCTCGGATGCAGTGCGGTGGCGATGCCGGCGTGCCGGAGGCGGCTCGCGAGCGAAGCGGCGTCGTCGACCGACGGGGTCAGCACGAGGGCGGGGCCCGAGGATGCCGCCGCCAGGACGAGGGGGAAGGGGTCCGTGGTGGGTGGGAGTCGGAGCAGCCGTCGCGCCGCGGGTCCGGGCTGCAGGGCGCGTCGGATGAGCGGGCCGTCGACCGCCGGCCGTTCGACCGCGGCGACCACGGGCGCCGTCGGAAGACCACGCACCGACGGCGAGGGTGAGGCCGTCGAGAGGAACGACGCGCGGCGCCCGGCCCACCGACGGGCGGCCCAGAGCGAGACGTCGAGCACGTCGTCGGGCGGGCCCCAGCCGGTGACCTTGGCGATGGGTCGGAGCGACCGGTCGCCCTCGGCGCCGCCTTCGCGGACGACCCAACCTCCGACGCGGCGACCGTGCAGCTCGATGCGCACGATGGTGCCGAGTCGCACCGCCCCGTCCAACGCCGGCGGCACGAGGTAGTCGAAGACCTTGTCGATGGCCGGGACGTCGGGAAGCACCCCGACGACCCGGCCGTCCTGCGGCGCCGGTGGTGCCGTCGTTACAGACCCAGCGCCGACTTCACATCGTCGAGCTTGGTGGTGCTCTCCCACGTGAAGTCCTTGTCGGTGCGACCGAAGTGCCCGTACGCGGCGGTCTTCTGGTAGATCGGCCGGCGCAGGTCGAGCTCGGAGATGATGGCCGCCGGGCGCAGGTCGAAGACCTGTTGCACGGCATCGCTGATCTTGGCCGGATCGACGGTCTCCGTTCCGAACGTCTCGACCATGACCGACACCGGATGGGCGACACCGATCGCGTAGGCGACCTGGATCTCGCAACGAGCGGCGGCGCCCGAGGCGACGATGTGCTTCGCGACCCACCGGGCCGCGTAGGCGGCCGAACGATCGACCTTCGACGGGTCCTTGCCCGAGAACGCACCTCCGCCGTGGCGGGCCGCGCCGCCGTAGGTGTCCACGATGATCTTGCGGCCGGTCAGGCCGGTGTCGGCGTGCGGACCACCGAGCACGAACGTGCCGGTCGGGTTGACGAGGACCTCGTACTCGTCATCCCTGAACTGTTCGGGGATGAGCGGCTCGATGACGTGTTCGCGCAGGTCCGGGGCGAGGACCGTCTCGATGTCGACGTCGGGGGCGTGCTGGGTGGAGATCAGCACCGTCTTGAGTCGGACGGGCCGGCCGCCCTCGTAGTCGAAGGTGACCTGGGTCTTGCCGTCGGGCCGGAGGTAGGACACGACCTCGGCCTTGCGGATCTCGGACAGGCGGTGGGCCAGTCGGTGGGCCAGCCAGATCGGCAGCGGCATGAGGTCATCGGTCTCGTCGCTGGCGTAGCCGAACATCATCCCCTGGTCGCCGGCGCCCTGGGCGTTGATGATGTCCTCCCCGCTCGTGCCGGTCCGGACCTCCATGGCGGTGTCGACGCCCTGCGCGATGTCGGGGGACTGCTCGTCGATCGAGACGATGACGCCGCACGTGTTGCCGTCGAATCCGAAGGACTCGCGGTCGTAGCCGATGCCGTTTACCGTGGCCCGCACGACCTTGGGGATATCGACGTACGCCTCGGTCGTGATCTCGCCGGCGACCACGACGAGGCCCGTCGTGAGGAGCGTCTCGCAGGCCACCCGGGCCTGCGGGTCCTGGGTGAAGATCGCGTCGAGGACGGCGTCGGAGACCTGGTCGGCCATCTTGTCCGGGTGGCCTTCGGTGACGGACTCGGACGTGAAGGTGAAGCGGTCGCTCACGGGTTCGGATTCCTTTGGGGGTTGGTGGATCGGAGACCGACGACGGCATCGAGCACGGCTCGAGCCACCTCGCGCTTGTCGGCCAGCGGGACATCCTGCACGGCGCCGTCGGCGGCGAGGAGGAGGACCTGGTTCGTGTCGTGCTCGAAGCCGGCGCCGGGAGCCGAGACGTCGTTGGCCACGATGAGGTCGAGGTTCTTCCGCTTCACCTTCCCCTCGGCGTTGGCTCGAACGTCGTCGGTCTCGGCGGCGAAACCAACGAGGATCTGGTGGGCCGGCTTGGTGCGGCCGAGGAGGGCGAGGATGTCGGTCGTGGGCTCGAGCAGGAGCTCGGGCACGCCGTCGTCCTTCTTGATCTTCGCCTCGCTCGCCACCTTCGGGCGGAAGTCGGCGACGGCGGCGGCCATCACGATGACGTCGAGGTCGTCCTGGCGGGGAACGACCGCCTGCTCCATCTCAGCGGCGGTGGCGACCGCGACCACCTCGATGCGGCGCGACACCGGACGATCGACGGTGGTCACCAGCGTGACGGTCGCACCGCGGGCGGCCGCCTCCTCGGCGATCGCGTATCCCTGCTTGCCGGACGAACGATTCGTCAGCACGCGCACGGCGTCGATGGGCTCGCGGGTGCCTCCGGCCGTGACGAGGAGACGCACGCCGTCGAGGTCCTTCGGGGCCATGACACCCTCGATGGCGGCGACGATCTCCGCCGGATCGGCCAGCCGTCCGGCGCCGACGTCACCGCCGGCGAGTCGGCCGGTCGCCGGCTCGAGGACGTGGACGCCACGGCGTCGCAAGGTGGTCAGGTTCTCCTGCACCGCGGCGTGCTCCCACATCTCGGAGTGCATGGCCGGGCACACGAGCACGGGGGCTCGCGTCGCGAGGAGCGTGGCCGTGAGGAGATCGTCGGAGATGCCGGCGGCGTACTTCCCGAGGACGCGGGCCGTCGCCGGGGCGATGACCACGAGGTCCGCGCCCTGCCCGAGCCGCGTGTGCGGGATCGGCTCCGGCTCGTTCCACAACGACGTGCGCACCGGCTCGCTGGCCAGCGCCGAGAACGTCACCGCGCCGATGAAGCGCGTCGCGTCCTCCGTGAGGACGGGGGACACGAAGGCGCCGGCGTCGACGAGACGCCGGCAGACCTCCACCGCCTTGTAGGCAGCGATGCCGCCCGAGACCCCGAGGACGATCCGCTTGCCGGTGAGGACAGACATGCGGCCGCCCGGGTGTCGAGGGCGCCGGCTACTCGGCCGACGCGTCCTCGGCGGCCTCGAGCTCGGCGGGGTCGATGCGGCGGTAGGTGATCTTGTCGGCGGAGATCTCCTCGAGCGAGATCGACATCGGCTTGCGCGACACCGTCGCCACCTGCGGCGGCACGATGGCCCCGAGGCCCTCACCCAGCTGGTTGAAGTAGCTGTTGATCTGCCGGGCCCGACGGGCGGAGAGGGTCACGAGCGTGAACTTGGAATCCACGCGCTCGAGCAGGTCCTCGATCTGGGGGTCCATCATCGTGGCGCGCCGCTGCTGGGCCATGTTCTCTCCGGGGGTCGACGAACCGCTACGAACCGCTGCGGTACCGCTCGACTATACCGGCCACCTCCGAGACCGCCCGTTCGAGGTCGTCGTTCACGACCACGGCGTCGGCCACCTCCCGCCCCCCGTGGACCTCGGCGTCCGCGAGCTCCAGGCGCCGCCGGACGTGCTCCTCGTCGTCCCCCCGGCCCCGGAGGCGGCGCTCCAGCTCCGCCCGATCCGGCGGCTCGATGAGGATCAGGCGAGCGTCGGGCGCCGTCGCCTTCACCTGGAGCGCACCGTTGAGGTCGATCTCCAACAGGAGGTCACCGAGCTCGCTCTCGTCGGGGCGGGGGGTGCCGTAGCAGTGACCGTTGGCCACGAACCGATTCGTCTCGAGGAAGCCGCCGGCCCCCTCGTGTGCCTCGAACGCCTCCCGGTCGACGAAGACGTAGGCGTCCGGCCCCTCGCCGTCGCGGCGTGGACGCGTCGTCCACGAACGGCTGAGCCGCAGCTGTTCGTCGCGAGCGACGAGCTCCCGGACGAGCGTGCCCTTGCCGACCCCGCCGGGGCCGAAGATGACGACGAGCAGGGCGGTCGGGACGGTAGGGGGCTAGTTGCCGGTGAGCTTCTCGAACAGCGACTTGCGCTGCTTGTCACCGAGGCCCTGCACGCGTCGGGTCTCGCTGATCCCGACCTCTTCCATGAGCCGCCGGGCCTTCACCTTGCCGACGCCCGGCAGCGACTCGAGCACCGCGACTACCTTCATCTTGGCGACGACCTCGTCCCGCTCGGCCTGGTCGAGGAGCTCCCGCAGGGTCATCGATCCCATCTTGAGCTTGTCCTTCAGCTCCGCCCGCTGGCGGCGCGCCGCGGCTGCTTTTTCCAGAGCGGCCGCTCGCTGCTCGGGCGAAAGTGCGGGAGGCAGGGGCATGGCAGAGGACCCTAGCGCGACGATAACGGCGTCGGTCAGGCCAGCGAAGCGGCGATCTCGGCGGCGGCTCGCGGGCGGTCGGCGGCACCCGTGACGGCCCTTCCGATGACCAGCAGGTCGGCTCCCGCCGCCAGCGCGGCCTGCGGCGTCGCCGCCCGGGCCTGGTCGTGCGCCGCCGTCCCCGCGGGGCGGATCCCGGGCACGACCTTCACCAGTCGGGGGCCAGTTCCTTCGCATCCCGGAGGTCCGAGGCCGCGCAGACGAGACCGCCGCACCCACCTTCGAGCGCCGCCTGCACCCGCTTGCCGAGGATGTGGGGCGGTGCGCCGTCGTCGCTCGTGAGGATGGTGACCGCCAGCGCCACCGGCTCCGGGAGGCCGGCGCGGCTGGCGCCCTCCAAGAGGCCCTCCACACCGGCCCGCAACATGGGCGCACCGCCGACCGCATGGATCGTGAGGTAGCTCGACGCCGAGGGAGCCCGCCACGCGTGCCGCCTTGCCCACGGTCGTGGGGATGTCGTGCAGCTTGAGATCGAGGAAGACCTTGTAGCCGAGTCCGACGAGCTGGGCCACGGCGTCGGTCCGGTGGCCGCGAACAGCTCGAGCCCGACCTTGGCGACCCCGAACCACGGCGCCACGTCCTTGGCCAGACGCCGCGCCTCGACGATGTCGTCCACGTCCAGCGCGATGGCGAGGTGGTCGCGGATGGCCGGGGGCGCTTGGGGTGCGGGCTCGGTCGTTCCAGTCATTGCACAGCTCCGATCAGGTCGCTCACTCGGCGGATCTTCTGTCGACGGCACCACGCCTCGAGCTGGCGCAGGATACGCCCGGGCGCCCGCGGATCGTGGAACGTCGCGGTGCCGATCTGCACGGCCGACGCACCGGCGAGCAGCAGCTCGACGACGTCTTCGGCCGAGGTGACTCCGCCGACGCCGACGATGGCGGCCTCCGGGCGCGCCTGGTGCACGTCGTTGACGGCCCGCACGGCGACGGGATGGATGGCCGCACCGCTGAGGCCGCCCCCGAAGTTGCCCAGCCGGGCGCGACGGGTCACGGGATCGATGGCCAGTCCCATGACCGTGTTGATGAGGGTGACCGCATCGGCCCCGGCGTCGAGCGCGGCGACTGCGATCTCGGTCAGGTCGGTGACGTTGGGGCTCAGCTTCGCCCACCGCGGTCGCGGCAACGGCAGCCGTGGCCGCCACGACCTCGGCGGTGGCGCGGGCCGAGTGGGCGAACATGGCCCGGCGACTCTCGACGTTCGGACAGCTGAGGTTGACCTCGACGGCCACGACCGAGGGGGGCGCGTCGGCGAGCAGCTCGGCGGCCCGTTCATAGGACTCGACGGTGAAGCCCCAGATGCTGGCGACGACCCGCGTTCCGGTCGCAGCCAACTCGGGCAGCTCGGTCTCGAGCCAGGCTTCGACGCCGGGGTTCTGGAGGCCGACGCTGTTGAGCATCCCGGCCGTCGTCTCGTGCACCCGTGGCGCGGGGTTCCCGTCCCACGGCTCGGCGCTCAACGATTTGACGACCACGGCGCCGAGGTCCCCGAGGTCGAGGTAGCGGGCGAGCTCCGCCCCGTGGCCGGCCGTGCCCGATGCCGTCATGACCGGGTTCGGGAGCACCACGCTCCCGATGCGGGACGTCAGATCCAGGTGGGCGGCGATGTCACAGCTCCAGGGCGAGCTGGTCGTCCTCGAGGTATTCCTGGAGGCTCCGCACCTGCAGCGGATGGCGCGCCCAGTCGAGGATCCCGGCGGCCGCCGCTCGCGCCGCCGCCGCCGTCGTGAGGCACGGCACCTTGTGGACGCTCGCCGCCCTCCGGATGTAGGCGCCGTCGGCCCGCGGCCCGCGACCGCGCGGCGTGTTGACCACGAGTTGGATCCGCCCGGTCGAGAGCAACGTCACGGCGTCGGGTCCGTCGTGCTCCTCCCCCACCTTGGCCACGACGGTGGCCACCGGCACGCCGTGCTCCTCGAGGTACTCGGCGGTTCCTGCCGTGGCCGCCAGGGTGAAGCCGGCCTCCACGAAGTGGCGGGCGGCATCGAGACCGTTGGGCTTGTCCCGATCGGCGAGGCTGAGGAAGACCGTGCCCGACTCGGGCAGCCGGTTGCCGGCGCTGGCCTGGCTCTTGGCGAACGAGAGACCGAAGGTGAGGTCGATGCCCATGACCTCGCCCGTGGAGCGCATCTCCGGGCCGAGCACGGTGTCGACCTCCGGGAACCGGCTGAAGGGCAACACCGCTTCCTTGACGCTGACGTGGCCGCCGGTCACCGGCGGCTTCAACATCCCCTCCGCCCGGAGGCCGGCCAGGGTGGCGCCGGCCATGACCCGGGCGGCGACCTTGGCCAGCGGGACGCCGGTCGCCTTCGACACGAACGGCACGGTCCGGCTGGCGCGGGGGTTGGCCTCGATGACGAAGACCTGACCGGACTTCACCGCGTACTGGACGTTGATCAGCCCCTTCACCTCCAGCGCGGCGGCGATGTCACGGGTGTAGCCCTCGATCACCTCGATCACGCTGCGGCTCAGCGTCGGCGGGGGCAGCACGCAGGCGCTGTCACCGGAGTGGACGCCGGCTTCCTCCACGTGCTCCATGACCCCGCCGATGAGCACCTCGCCGGTGGCGTCGCGCAGGGCGTCGACGTCCACCTCGATGGCGTCCTCGAGGAATCGGTCGACCAGGACGGGGCGCTCGGCGCTCAGGCCACCCTCCTTGCCAAGGCTTCCGAACCCGGCCAACTCCTCCATGGCGGACCGGAGGCCGGCGTCGTCGTAGACGATGGACATGGCCCGTCCACCGAGGACGTAGCTGGGGCGCACCAGCGCGGGATAGCCGATGCGACCCACGATGACGAGGGCTTCGTCGATCGTGACGGCGGTGCCACCCGCCGGCTGCGGGATCTCCAAGCGGTCGCACAGGCCGTTCCACCGGTCGCGGTCCTCGGCCAGGTCGATCGATTCCGGACTGGTGCCGAGCACGAGCTCCTTCGGCAGGCGGCCGGCCAGCTTCAGCGGCGTCTGGCCGCCGAGGGACACGATGATCCCCTCGGGCCGCTCGGCCTCGACGACGTTGAGCACGTCCTCGTAGGTGAGCGGCTCGAAGTACAGCCGGTCGCTCGTGTCGTAGTCGGTCGACACGGTCTCCGGGTTGCAGTTGACCATGATCGTCTCGAAGCCGGCCTCCCGGAGGGCGAGGCTGGCGTGGACGCAGCAGTAGTCGAACTCGATGCCCTGGCCGATCCGGTTCGGGCCCGAGCCGAGGATCATGATCTTGCGGCCGTCGCTCTTGCGCACCTCGTCCTCGTCCTCGTAGGTCGAGTAGTGGTACGGCGTGGCGGCTTCGAACTCGGCGCCGCAGGTGTCGACCGTCTTGAACGTCGCCCGCACGTCGTGGCCGAGACGCGCCGAGCGGACCACGTCCTCGGTGACGCCCCACAGGTAGGCCAGCTGCGGGTCCGAGAAGCCGAGCCGCTTCGCCCGCTTCCATTGCCGCTTCGTCATCGCCTCGACCGTGGTCGCCTCGAGCGCGTGTCGCTCCTCGATGATCTGCAGGATCTGGTCGAGGAACCACGGATCGACACGGGTCGCGGCGTAGAGGCGGTCGACGCTGATGCCCCGTCGCAGGGCGGCCTCGAGCTGGAAGGGCCGGTCCGGTGTGCCGATGGCGCTGCGCCGCACGAGCTCGTCGTCGTCGAGGGAGTCGAAGAGCTTCTCGCCCGGGTCGCAGTTGAGTCCCCATCGGCCGTGCTCGAGCGAGCGCAGCGCCTTCTGCAGGCTCTCGGCGAACGTGCGGCCGATGGCCATCGCCTCGCCCACGGACTGCATCCGCGTGCCGAACACGGCGGGCTGGCCCGGGAACTTCTCGAACGACCAGCGCGGCACCTTGGTGACGACGTAGTCGATCGTCGGCTCGAAGCTGGCCGGGGTGAGCTTGGTGATGTCGTTCTGGATCTCGTCGAGGGTGTAGCCGACGGCGAGGCGAGCTGCGATCTTGGCGATCGGGAACCCGGTCGCCTTCGAGGCCAGCGCGCTCGAACGCGACACCCGGGGGTTCATCTCGATGACGACCATGTCGCCGTCCTCGGGGTTGATGGCGAACTGGATGTTCGAGCCCCCCGTGTCGACGCCGATGCGTCGGATGCACTGGAGGGCGGCGTCGCGCATGCGCTGGTACTCGACGTCACTCAGCGTCTGGGCCGGGGCGACGGTGATGGAGTCGCCGGTGTGGACACCCATGGGATCGAAGTTCTCGATCGAGCACACGATCACGCAGTTGTCCGCGTGGTCGCGCATGACCTCGAGCTCGTACTCCTTCCACCCCGCGATCGACCGTTCGACGAGGATCTCGGTGATGGGGCTGGCGTCGAGGCCGGCGGCGGCGAGCGTGCGGAGGTCGTCGACGTCGTGGGCGATGCCGGTGCCCTGTCCGCCGAGGATGTAGCTCGGCCGGATGATGAGCGGGAAGCCGATCTCCGCGCCGACCGTCATCGCCTCCTCGAGGCTGTAGGCGAACCCGCTGCTGGGGACGGCGAGGCCGATCTCCTGCATCGCGGCCTTGAACAGCTCGCGGTTCTCGGCCGTGGCGATGGCGAGGGCGTTGGCGCCGATGAGCTCGCAGTCGTACTTCTCCGGCACCCCGCGCTCGACGAGAGCCATGGCCAGGTTGAGCGCCGTCTGCCCACCCAGCGTCGGCAGGATGGCGTCGGGACGCTCCCGCTCCACGATCGCCTCGAGGATGTCGGGATCGAGGGGCTCGATGTAGGTCCGGTGGGCGAAGTCCGGGTCGGTCATGATCGTCGCCGGGTTGGAGTTGGCGAGGATGACCCGGTACCCCTCCTCCTTGAGGATGCGACACGCCTGCGTGCCCGAGTAGTCGAACTCGCTGGCCTGCCCGATGACGATCGGACCGGAGCCGATGATGAGGATGGACTCGATGTCCGTGCGCTTGGGCATGTCGTTAGCTCCGCTCCATCGCTTCTTCGAACCAGCGAAACAGGTACCGGGCGTCGTGGGGCCCCGGGCCCGCCTCCGGGTGGTACTGCACGCTGAAGGCCCGTTCCGCCTCGTGGCTCAAGCCCTCGATCACACCGTCGTTCAGGTTGACGTGGCTGACCACCGCGTTCGGGAGGCTGCCGTCGAGAACGGCGTAGTTGTGGTTCTGGCTGGTGATCTCCACGGCGTGGTCGGTCATCCTCCGCACCGGGTGGTTCCCGCCGTGGTGGCCGAACTTGAGCTTGTAGGTCTCGGCGCCGAGCGCGAGCGCAAGGAGCTGGTGGCCGAGGCAGATCCCGAACAGGGGCACCTCGCCGACGAGCTGCTTGATGTGCTCGACGGCGTACGGCACGGCCGCCGGATCACCGGGTCCGTTGCTGAGGAAGACGCCGTCGGGCTTCAGGGCCAGGACCTCCGACGCCGGTGTCGACGCCGGGACGACATCGATGGTGGCGGTGCCCCCGAGGTGTCGGAGGATGGCCCGCTTGATCCCGTAGTCGTAGGCCACGACGTGGAGCGGGCCCTCGCCGGTGCGGTAGGCCACGTCGGTGGAGACGGTCGCGACCAGGTCCACGGAATCGGTCCCCGGCTCGTTGGCGGCTGCCTCCTTGAGCGTGGTCTCGTCGGCGGTGCCGAATGCGCAGGGCATCGACCCGGCCTCGCGGATGTGGCGGGTCAGGCGGCGGGTGTCGATGCCGGCGATGCCCGGAACTCCGTGGCGGGCCAGGTACCCCTGGAGGCCGTCGTCGCTGCGCCAGCTGCTCGGTCGTCGCGCCAGGTCCCGAACGATCACGCCTCGGCAGAACGGGCGTCGGCTCTCGTCGTCCTCCGGGGTCGAGCCATAGTTGCCGATGTGGGGGTAGGTGAAGGCGATGACCTGCCCCGCATAGGACGGGTCGGTGATCACCTCCTGGTAGCCGCTCATCACCGTGTTGAACACGACCTCGCCGGTGGCGACGCCGGTCGATGACACGGCCCCGATCGCCTCGCCTTCGAACGTGGTGCCGTCGGCGAGCACGAGGAGCGCTTCTTGCGGATGCTGCGGTTGCGATGTCATGTGGTGCGGATCTCCACCCAGGTGCGTTGGTCGTCGAGGTAGCGAGTGATGGCGAGGCCGTGGGGCTCCACCGCTCGCGCCAGCGCGTCGTCGTCGAGCACGACGCCCTCGTAGCGGTGCTGCCACGTGTCGTCGTCCTTTCGGAACGACATCGTGGCCGCGAATCGGTCACCGTCGTGACGGACGTCGGCCATGGCGTACGTCACACCCTGGTCCTCGCTCTCGGCGTCGATGGCGAGCGGAACGAGCTCCGGGTCGAGGCGCTGCACGAAGATCGCGCCGCCCGGGCCGACGTGTCGACGACAGGTGGCGAGGAACTCGGCCCGCTGGTGCTCGTGCGGCGTGTTCACGAGGAAGCTGGCCAGCAGCACGGCGTCGAACGTGCGACCGAGATCGAGCTCCTCGATGTCGGCGAGGTGGCGATCGATGGCCGGGTCGACGTGATCCAGCATGGGCTGGCACTGATCGACGAGCGTGACGCGGTGTCCCTTCGCCACGAGGACATGGGCGATGCGACCGGCGCCGCCGCCGAGGTCGAGCACCGTGGCGGCTGGCGGCAGCACGGCGTCGAGCAGGTCGGGCGCCGGGCCCGGCGGCAGGACCGCGAACGCCTCGACCGGACTGCCATCGGGGGCGTAGGTCGTCATCGGGTGGCCACTCCGTCCCGTCCCCGTCCGTTCTGGGTGGGTAGAACGACCGCAGAGGTCGATGAACCCGCCCAGAAGGGCGGGAGGGTGGCCGTCATCGGGTGGCCACGCCGTCGCGCACGGTCAACTCGCCCCGGAGGATGGTGTGGCGCACGCGGCCGGTGAGCGTCATCCCGTGGAAGGGGTTGTTGCGGCTGCGGCTCGCGCTCGAGGCGGCGTCGACCGTCCACGACTCCTGCGGATCGATGACCACGAGGTTGGCCGCCCGTCCGGGCTCGATCGGACCGCCGTGCAAGTGCTCGATCCCGGCGATGCGGGCCGGCTGCCAACTGAGCAGGGCCAGCACCCGTTCAAGAGGCAGATCGAGGTGCGTGAGCGCCAGCGCCAACGCCGTCTCCAGCCCGAGCATCCCGGGCGGCGCCTCGTCGAACGGCGCCTCCTTGGCCTCCTGGGTGTGGGGCGCGTGGTCGGTGGCGATGGCGTCGATGGTCCCGTCGGCCAGGCCGTCGCGGACGGCGGCCACGTCGTCGTCGGTGCGGAGGGGCGGGTTGACCTTGAACGTCGGGTCGTAGTCGCGGATGCGCTCGTGGGTGAGCGTGAAGTGGTGCGGGGCCGCCTCGGCCGTCACGGCGCGGCCGGCCGCCTTGGCCTGTCTCACGAGCTCCACGCTGCCGCGGGTGCTCAGGTGGAGGAAGTGGACGGGGGCGTTGGTCAGCCGGCTGAGAGCGATGTCGCGGGCGACCATCAGCTCCTCGGCCTCGGCGGGAACGCCCGGGACGCCCAGCCGGCTCGACCACTCGCCCTCGTGCATCTGCCCGCCCGCGGCCAGCCCTGCGTCCTCGCAGTGCTGGGCCAGGGTGACGCCGAGCCCGCTGGCGTACTCGAGGGCCCGCCGCATCAGACGCGGCGTCCTGCACCCCGCTGCCGTCGTCGGTGAACAGGCGCACGCCGAGCTCCGCCATCTCGGCGAGTGGTGCGAGCTGCCCGCCCTCGCGGCCGACGGTGATGGCGCCGGCGGGGAACACCTGGGCGAGGCCCTTGGCGCCGAGATCGAGCACCTGGCGGACGACGGAGGCGCTGTCGATGGCGGGCTCGGTGTTGGGCATGGCCACGACCGCGGTGTAGCCACCGAGCGCGGCGGCTCGTGTGCCGGTCTCGATCGTCTCCGCCTCCTCCCGGCCCGGCTCCCGGAGATGGGTGTGGAGGTCGACGAGGCCGGGGGCGACCACGAGGCCGGTGGCATCGATCGAGACCCGCCCACTGCGGCCGCCCTCGGCGTCGACCGCCACGATGTGCCCGTCGGCGATGGCGACGTCGAGGTGCTCCCTCGTTCCGGTCGCGTCGACGACGGTGGCGTTGCGAAGGACGAGGTCAGGGTCAGGCAAGGGAGGCTCCCGATCCGAGGAGGAGGAAGAGGACGGCCATCCGGACGGCGACGCCGTTCGCCACCTGGCGGGTGATGACCGTGTTCGGCAGACCCGTCACCTCGGCGGCGATCTCGACGCCCCGGTTCATCGGCCCCGGATGCATGATCAACGCCCCGTCCTGGAGCTGGGCGGCGCGCCGGGCCGTCAGGCCGTAGTGCGCGGTGTACTCACGGAGGCTGGGCAGCAGCGCCTCGGTCATGCGCTCCTGTTGCATGCGGAGCAGATAGACCACGTCGACCTTCGGGAGGATCTCGTCGAGGTCATGGCTCACGTCGACGGGCCAGCCGTCGAGGCTCGGCGGCAACAGGGTGGGCGGTGCCACCAGCGTCACCCGGGCGCCGAGGGCGGTGAAGGCGAGCACGTCGCTGCGGGCGACCCGGCTGTGCTTGACGTCGCCGACGATCGCGATGTGCTTGTGCTCGAGGGTCCGGAGCCGTTCGCGGATCGTGTAGCAGTCGAGCAGGGCCTGGGTGGGGTGCTCGTGCCAGCCGTCGCCGGCGTTGATCACGCTGACGTCGGCGGCCACCCACTGCGCGACCTGCTGGGGAACGCCGGCCGACTTGTGGCGCACCACGACGGCGTCGATGCCCATGGCCTCGATCGTCTCGACCGTGTCCTTGAGGCTCTCGCCCTTCTTCACGCTGCTGGTGCTGACGCTGAAGGTCATCGTGTCGGCGCTCAAGCGCTTGGCCGCCGTCTCGAAGCTCAGCCGCGTCCGGGTGCTGTCCTCGTAGAAGAGGCTCACGACGGTCTTGCCCCGCAGGGCCGGCACCTTGGGGATGTCGCGGCTCGAGACCTCGACGAAGCTGTCCGTGATCCTCATGACCTCCTCGATGCCGTCGGCACCGAGGTCGGCGATGGAGAGCAGGTGCCCCGCCACTACTTGACCGCCACCATGTCGCCGAGGATCACGCCCTCGTCGGACACGTCGACCATCTCGTCCCGCCGCGTCGGCAGGTTCTTGCCGACGTAGTCCGGCCGGATCGGCAGCTCGCGGTGGCCCCGGTCCACCATCACGGCCAGCTGGACCGCCCGGGCCCTCCCGTAGTCGTTCAAGGCGTTGAGGGCGGCGCGGATCGTGCGGCCGGTGAAGAGCACGTCGTCGACCAGCACCACGGTCTTGCCGGTCAGGTCGAACGTGATGTCCGTCACGGCTTCGGGGAGAACCGGGCGCAGGCCGATGTCGTCCCGGTAGAAGGCGACGTCCAGGCTGCCGACCGGGAGGGCGACGTCGGTCGCTTCGATCCGCTGCAACGTGTTCGCCAGCTCGTGGGCCAGCGGCACGCCGCCGGTCTGGAGGCCGATCAGGACCGTGTTGCCCGAGCCGTGGTTGCGCTCCACGATCTCGTGGGCGATGCGGGTCATCGCCCGCCGGCAGTCGTCGGCCGTCATCACCTGGCTCCGAGGAACGAAAACGCCCCCGAGAGGGGGCGTCAGGTACCGCTCGCGTTCTGCCATCGGCAAGGCCTTCCTGTCCGTGCCGGCCTCACAGGACTGGCTTCACGGTCAGACGCGCACGATAGCAGCGGGCGTGCCGATCTCTGCACCCGGCAGGAAATCCGGACATCCCGACCGCGTGCGACGCGTGCGGTGGTTCAGCGGCGGGGCGTTCGCGCCGACACCACAGGATGCGCCGGGACGACGACGGATTCACGTTGATCGAGCTGATGGTCGTCGTCCTCATCATCGCCATCTTGTTGGCGATCGCCATTCCGACGTTCCTCGGCGCCCGCCAGCGCGCCAACGCCCGTGCGGCCCAGTCGAACCTGCGGAACGTCCTCACGAACGAACTGAGCTACTTCGCCGACGACCAGGCCTTCACGGACTCGATTTCCGTGCTGTTCGGGCTCGACCCTTCCATCGAATATGTGACGCCGGCCGGACCGGCCACGGACCCTCCGTTCCTCCCCACCGGGAACACCGTCTACGTCGACGTGATCGACACGAACCTGGTCGGCGACACCGTGCTCCTCGGCGCGCGCACTCCCGACGGCCGGTGCTTCTGGATCCGCAACGTCGGCGACAAGAACCTGCCGCGGTTCGGTCAGAACGACTGCCTCACGAGGCCAACGGCCTTCACCGACTCCTGGACCTGATCAGGCGGTTCGGACGGCGGCGGCCACGCTCGAGAGCACCCCGTTGACGAACCGGCCGGAGTCGTCGGTCGAGTAGCGCTTGGCCAGCTCGACGGCCTCAGAGATGACCACCCCGACGGGTGGGTCGGATCCGGCGATGAGCTCGTACACGGCCAGGCGCAGGATGGTGCGATCGAGGACGGGCATCCGCTCGAGGGACCAGCCCTTGGCGAAGCGGGTGATCAGCTCGTCGAGCTCGTCGCCCCGCTCGCTGACGCCGTGCACCAACGCCAGTGCGTAGGAATCGGGCGGAACGATCAGGGCCTCGACGATCTCGTCGACCGAAGAGCCCTTCGCGTAGGTCTCATAGAGCAGCTCCAGCGCCCGCTCCCTTGCCTCCCGGCGGGAGCCGGACACCGCCACGTCTAGACCCGCGTGATGTAGTCGCCGGAGCGGGTGTCGACCTTGACCCTGTCGCCCTGGTTCACGAACAGCGGCACCTGGATGACGTGACCGGTCTCGAGCGTCGCCGGCTTCTTGGCCCCCGACACCCGGTCGCCCTGCAGGCCGGGATCGGTCTGGGAGATCGTGAGCTCGACGGCGGCCGGGAGGTCGACGCCGACGATCTCCTCCTTGTACATCTGCAGAACGGCGGAATCGCCTTCCTTGAGGAACTTCGAGGCCTCCACGAGGGCCGACGGGTCGACGTGCAGCTGGTCGTAGGTCGTGTTGTCCATGAAGACGTACTGGTCGCCGTCCCGGTAGAGGTACTGCATCTCCCGCTTGTCGATGATGGCCTGGTCGAGCTTCTCGTCGGCTCGATAGGTGCGTTCGATGACCGCACCGGTCCTGACGTTCTTGAGCTTCGTCCGGACGAACGCGCCGCCCTTGCCCGGCTTGACGTGCTGGAACTCGACGACGGTGAACAGCCCGTCCGAGCCGAGGTTGATGCCCATCCCGTTCTTCAGGTCATTGGTGGAAACAGCCATCAGTCGATCACGAGGTCCTTCGGTGCGTTGGTGAGGCGGCGGCACCCGTCAGCGGTCACGACGACGGAGTCCTCGATGCGGACCCCAGCTTCGCCGGGCAGGTACACCCCAGGCTCCACGGTGACGACGAAGCCGGCGGCGAGCGTAGCAGTGGCCAACGAGTTCAAGAGGGGGTACTCGTGGATGTCGAGGCCGACGCCGTGGCCGGTCCCGTGGACGAATCGATCGCCGAAGCCGGCCTCGGTGATCGCGCGGCGACAGACGTCATCGACCTCCCGGGCGGTCGTGCCGGCGCGCACGGCCGCCACCCCCGCCGCCTGGGACGTCGCGACCACGTCCACCAACTCATGCAGACGGGGCGATGCGGGCGGACCGACGCACACCGTCCTGGTCATGTCCGAGTGGTAGCCGTCGACGAGCGCCCCGAAGTCGAGGACGACGAGCTCCCCGGCGGCGATGCGGCGGTCCGAAGGGCGGGCGTGCGGCTTGGCGCCGTTCGGGCCGGAGGCGACGATGGTCTCGAACGAGACGTCGGCCGCGCCCAACCGCCGCATCGTGAAGTCGAGCTCCAGTCCGAGCTCGCGCTCCGTCGGGAGCTCGAGCATCGTCGTACGCACGGCGGCCAGGGCGGCATCCGCGATCGCGGCTGCCGCTTCGATCCGCGCCAACTCGCCCTCGTCCTTCACCCGGCGGAGCTCCTCGACCAGCCCTTCCGTCGCCACCAGCTCCACCGAGTCGAGCGCACCGGCCAGCGAGCGCTGCTGGCCCCACGTGGCGTGCCCGGCCTCGAGACCGACGTGGGGCGCAGTGGCGACCCGGGCGAGGGCATCCCGCTGCTCGCCGACGTTCCCGATGAAGACGTCGGCCCCGACGCCGGCCGACGCGAGCTGCTCCGCCGACTGCGTCGCGTACCGACCGTCCGTGAGCAACAAGGCCGAGCCGGCGGAGACGTAGAGCATCGCCGCCGATCCCGTGAACCCGGTGAGGTAGCGCACGTTGGTGAGGTTGGTGACGAGCAACGCCTCGCAGCCGGCGGCGTCCAGCCGGGAACGCAGGCGCTCGAGGCGGGAGTCGACGTCCATCGCCGGGAGGGGCGGCGCAGGGGTCACCATGCGCCGAACGCTACGTCACGACCGCTACCTTGCCCGCGTGCTCCTGTTGGTCGGTCTGTGCGCGTTGTTCGGGCTGATGGTCGGCTCCTTCTTGAACGTGGTCATCCATCGCGTGCCCGCCGGGGAGAGCGTCGTCGCTCCTCGTTCGAGGTGCCCCACGTGCGGCACGGAGCTGGCCAACAAGGACAACATCCCCGTGGTCTCGTGGCTGGTCCTGCGGGGCAGGTGCCGAACCTGCGCCACGCCGATCTCTCCGCGCTACCCCCTTGTGGAGGCGCTCACGGCGGTGCTGTTCGGCGTCGTCGGCGCCCGCATCGGCTTCGAGCCCGAACTGCCCGCCTTCCTCGTCCTCACCGCGTTTCTGGTCGCGCTAGCGGCCATCGACCTCGACACGTTCCTGCTGCCGAAGAAGCTGGTCTGGCCGGCCTTCTTCAGCGGGGTCATCCTCCTCGGCATCGCCGCCGGCATCGAAGGCGACGCCCGAGGCGCGATCGAGGCGGCGGCCGGGTCGTGCATCGCCTTCGGGATCCTGTTCCTGATCCACCTGGCCTCCCCGAAGGGCATGGGGTTCGGTGACGTTCGCCTCGCCGCCGTCCTCGGTCTGTACCTCGGCTACCTCGAGCTCCCGCTCGTGGGGCTCGGCCTCTTCTTGTCGTTCCTGGTCGCATCGGTGGTCGGCATCGGCCTGATGGTCACCAAGAAGCGGGGCCGGAAGGATCGGGTGCCCTTCGGCCCCTTCCTGGCGATCGGGACCGTGCTCGCCGTCGTCGCCGGCGAGCCGATCCTGCGGGTCTACCTCGGGCGCTGACGCTCGAGGAGGGCGACGACCGCTTCGATCGCCAACCGATACCCGGGCCCGCCGACGCCTGCGATGGTGGCGGTGGCGACCGGCGCGAGCACGGACGTGTGCCGCCAGGGCTCGCGGCGCTGCGGGTTGGAGATGTGCAGCTCCACCACCGGACCATCGAACGTGGCCAAGGCGTCGTGGAGGGACCAGCCGTAGTGCGTGAGCGCACCCGCGTTGACGACGATCGCGGCGCATCGGCCGCCGCGGGCCGACTGGACGGCCTCGACGAGGGCCCGCTCGTCGTTGGCCTGGAGGTGCTCGACCTGGAGGCCGTGCTGCGCGGCGGTCGCCACCGCGGCGGCGAGGTGATCGTCGAGCGTCTCCCGGCCGTAGATCTCCGGCTCGCGGTCGCCCAGGAGATTGAGGTTGGGCCCGGACAGCAGGAGGACGATGTCGCTCACGAAGCCCCCATGGATCGAAGGGTCGCAGTGACCACGTCGGGGGCGACGCCCCGAACGACCTCGACCCCCTGCGGACCGTCGAGCACGAACGTCAACCCGTCGAGGGCCTTCTTGTCCCGCTGCATCAGTCGCAGCAGGTCGTCGGCGGACGATCCGGACGGGAGGTCCATCGGGAGGTCGTAGCCGGCCAGGACACGGCGGTGATCGTCGACCCTGGACGCGTCGATGCGGCCGATCGCCAAGGCCAGGTTGGCCGCGAACACCAAGCCGACGGCGACCGCCTCCCCATGGCGGAGGTCGAACTCGTTGGCGATCTCGAGGGCGTGGGCCAGGGTGTGGCCGTAGTTCAGCAGCGCCCGCCGACCGCCTTCGCGTTCGTCGTCGGCGACGACGGCCGCCTTGCAGCGCGACGCACCTCGCCACCTTTTCGGCGAGTGCGACATCGGCCAGATCCTCGGCCCCGAGGAAGTGGTACTTGGCGATCTCACCGAGCCCGCTGCGGTACTCACGGGCCGGAAGGGTCTGCAGGACGTCGGTGTCGCACAGCACCGCGGTCGGCTGCCAGAAGGCGCCGACCAGGTTCTTCCCCTCCGGGGAGGTTCACGCCGGTCTTCCCGCCGATCGCGGCGTCGACCTGGGCGAGGAGCGTGGTGGCGACGTGGACCACGGCGACACCCCGGTGGTACACGGCCGCCGCGAACCCGGCGGCGTCGGTGACGACGCCTCCGCCGACGGCGACGACGACGTCGTTGCGGGTCAGGCCCCAGCGGGTGAACTCACGACAGAGCCGCTCGATCGTCTCGAGGCTCTTGGCGTCCTCGCCCTGCTCGATGAGGAAGGTCCGATGCTCGATCCCCGGGTCGACGGTGACGGGCAGATCGGGCTGGGTCACGATCGCCGCCCGCGACGCCCCCGTCGGCAGCACGTCGCGGAGGCGGTGCCGGGCGCCGGCGCCGACGAACACGTCGTAGCTCCGCTCACCGAGGTCCACGGGAACGGTGATCACGTTCGGGCCGCCAGCTCCTGGACCAGGTGGTCCGCATTTCCTCGGGGGTTCGACCGGCGACATCGACCATGATCTCGGCCAGCTCCTCGTAGAGCGGCCGCCGTTCGGCGTCCAACCGTTCGAGGGTGGCACGTGGATCGTCGCCGAGCAGGGGACGATGCCCCTGTCCACTCGCTTCGACGCGGTCCGCCAACGTCGCCGGGATCGGCCCGGAGCCATGCCACGACGCCCGCGTTCGCGGAGCAGGGTCCGGTTGGCGGGGTCGAGCACGGCTCCCCCGGCGACCGCGATGACACGGGGCTCCACGTCGGCCACGGCGGCCTCGAGCGCGAGCCGCTCCTCGCGCCGGAAGGCGGCCTCGCCCTCCTGTTCGAAGATCTCCCGAACCGACCGCCCCGTTCGTTCGCACACCTGGTCGTCGCTGTCGACGTAGGCCCAGCCGAGCCGGGCCGCCACGAGCTTGCCGACCGTGGTCTTTCCCGACGCCATCATCCCGATGAGCAGCAGGCGGTCAGCCAAGGGACCGGAGGAAGGAGTCCCGGTTGCGCACGAGCTCCTCCACGCTGTCGCCGCCGAACTTCCGGAGGGCCTCGCCCGCCAACACGAGCGCGACCATCGTCTCGGCGACGACGCCCAGAGCCGGGACGGCGGTGACGTCGGTCCGCTCCTTGAAGCTCACGGTTTCCTGCTTGGTGTTGACGTCGACCGTCTTCAGCGTCGGGCGGTTGAGGGTGGCCAACGGCTTCATGTACGCCGCGGGCGGCGATGAGCGCACCGGTGCTGATCCCGCCTTCGATGCCGCCGGCGAAGTCGCTCTCCCGGCGGTACTCGTTGGTCGGCGGGTCCCAGACGATCGGATCGTGGGCCTGCGATCCCCGGCGGCCGGCGACGTCGATCCCGTCGCCGATCTCCACGGCCTTGACGGCCTGGATGCTCATGAGCGCCTGCGCCAGGGCGGCATCGAGCTTGCGGTCCCAGTGGACGTGACTGCCGAGACCGACGGGCACGCCGTAGGCCAGGACCTCGATGCGCCCCCGAGGCTGTCGCCGTCCTTGGCCGCCGCCTTGATCTGGTCGATCATCGCCGTGCTCGCGTCCGGGTCGAAGCACCGGACTTCGTCCTCGTCGACGAGCGGACAGGTCGGCGACCGTCGGCCGCCGGTCGGCCTTCGCCTTGGCCGAGCCCATCTGGATGGTGTGACTGAGGACCTCGACACCGATGCGATGCAGGAGCTGCTTGGCCGCCGCCCCGGCCGCGACTCGGGCCGCGGTCTCCCGGGCGGAGGCCCGTTCGAGGACGTTGCGGGCATCGTCGTGGCCATACTTCTGCATTCCGGCCAGGTCGGCGTGGCCTGGCCTCGGCTCGGTGAGGGGGGTCTTCGACGGGCCGTGCTCGGCCTCGGTCGACATCTCCTCGTGCCACTTGTCGCTGCGCTGCCACTCGCTGTTGCCGATCTCGATGGCGAGCGGGCTGCCCAGGGTCCGACCGTGCCGGACGCCCCCGAGAAGGGTGATCTCGTCCTGTTCGAACTTCATCCTCGGCCCGCGTCCGTAGCCGAACCGCCGGCGGGCGAGCTCGACACTGATGTGCTCGCGGGTCAGCTCGAGGCCCGCAGGAAGGCCCTCGACGATGACGACGAGGGCCTTGCCATGCGATTCACCTGCGGTGAGGTACCGGAGCATCAGCTGGAGATGCTATCGGCCGAGGTTCAGCAGTCGGTCGAGCTCGGCGGACACTCCCGCCAGTCCTCGACGACGTACTTCCCGTCGTTGAGCGCGCCCATCGCGTCGAGATCCCAATGGAACCCGAAGTGGTTGCCCGTGCCCGAATGGATGTTGGCGATCACCGCGCCGTAGATCTCGGGCTGATGGCTACCGTGGCATTCGATCGGAAGGCCTGGGCCATCGATGAGGCCGAAGAACGTACCGTCGCAGAAGTCCGAGCCGTCGTAGACACCACCCCCGGGAGCCGGAGGCACGAACAGCTGGAACTTCTTCGTCACCTGGTTGGCGTTGACCGTTCCCGCCAGATCGACCTTGTTGTTCACCCAGAGGCGGACGATGCCGGTCCCGTTCCCTGCGCTACCGACGGTGATGTTGCCCAGCCGGACGGCGACGTTGCACACGTAGTTCCCGGGTTGCACGGTCCCGGAGATGGTGCCGTTGCCGGCGGCCGGACAAGTCGCGGGCGTGGGCTGCGTCGGCACGACGACCACCATGGCGTCGGTGATCGCACGCACCTTGGCCGCCGGACACCCGGAACATGCGGCTTCGGCGGCCGCCTGGGTCGCCCGGCCGTACATGTTGAACCCCTGCCAGAGGTCAGCGAAGTGGCCGACGCCGGAGCCGGAGAACGTGGAATTCGTACCGATGGCGCCCGGCACGGGTGAGGTCTCGCAGGACGCGGTCGGGCACACCGAGGACCGGTAGGCCTGCGGATACGACTGGTTCCCGGTGAGGTAGAAGTCGTCCAGGGTGAAGAAGCCGTTCACGAAGATCGGCCTGGCGGTCACCGTCGTGATGGCCTGGCGCGTTCGACCCGAAGGATCCGTACCGGTGGCTCGGACCTTCCAGCTCGTGTTCTGCCCGGCCGGGAATTGCGTTGCGGTGATCGCCAGGGACGAGGTGCCGACGGCCACGGCGTCGGTGAATCCGGTCTGCACGCCGCCGGTCAGGACCGGGCGTACGACCCCGAGGCGGTCGCCGGCATCACGTTGCGATCGATCCGGTAGAGCGCTTGGTCGATGCCGGCGTTGGCGAACTGGAAGGCGTTCGTCCGGTTCTGATCGTTCCGGCTCGAGGTCAATCCGCTCGTCACGAGTGAGAGCACGACCACCAACAGCAGCGAGACGACCATGATGACCGACATCGCCAGGATCATGCTGCCGTTCTCGTCGTGGGAGCACGGCCGCAGTCGCTTCAGCATGCGCTGACCTCGTTGTAGTTTCGAAGTGCCACCCGGGTGGTGACATCGATCGGCTTCGTGGAACGGGCCTCCGGCAACACGACCAGCCGGATCTGCACCGTCCTGACGCAGTCCCGGAAGTCCGTTCCGGTGTTCGCGTCGGCGCCGGTCGTCTGGAGCTCGGCGCCGTCCCGCTTGAAGTAGCGGAACACCGGGGGACTGGCACCGTTCACGACGGCGCCGGGTCGGAGGGATGCGGACAGGGTGTTCGGCGCCCCGCGCCGCGAGCAGGACCTTCGTGCTTGTGCCGATGGTCTGCGTCAACGTCGAGTTCGTCACCTCGTAGGTGACCGGACGCTGGTTGTCCGCGCCACACGAACCGGCGCCGGCGCTGGCGCAGTAGACGGTGAAGCTGACCTTCGTCGAGTAGTCGGAGACCGGGGTCTGGACGCTGATCGGGTTCGCGGCCCGGAGATCCCTGCTCATCACCTCGGTGGCCGTTCGCACGTCGGCCAGGGTGACGGACTTGTTGCCGAGGCTGGCCGTGGCTTTGCTGAAGTTGTCGAGCGAGCTGAAGAGGGTGATCATCACGATCCCCATGATCAACACGACGACCAGCAGCTCCGGGAGCGTGAAGCCGTCCTCGGTCGCGTCGCAGGGCGGCGTCACGGACATGCGCTCGCGGTGTCGAACACGGCGTAGGTGAACGCTTTGCTCGCCGAGCCGGGGCCCCCGGTGGCCGTCCCTGTGTTGCGTGCACCCGGTGGCGGGCCGGTTGTTGCCGGTAGTGATCGTGACCGACCAGAGTCGTTCCGCCGGCGTTGGGGGTCTGCACCCAGGCCGACCCGACCGACGCCGTCTCACCGGCAGCGGTCGAAGCCATGCTCGTGCAGCCCGACGAGGACTGCACCTTGAACACGAGGTTGGTGTCGCTGAACTTCCCGTTCCCGGCCCTCTTCACGCGATTGGTCTGGCCGCCGTTCTCGATCCAGGCGTTCGCGATCGTGCAAGCCGCGGTCGTCGACACCGAGATCGTCCTCGACGCCGTGGACGTCCGACTCGTCGAATCGGTGACCGTGACCGTGGCCGTGAACGAGCCGGCGGTGTTGTACACGTGCGTGGGTGACACGCCCGTGCCGCTGGAAGCATCACCGAAGCTCCAGGCGTAGGTCAGCCCTGCACCAGTCGATGCCGAGGCATCGAAGATGACGCTGAGGGGGCCGGCCGACTGTTCGCGCTCGTCGTGAGGGCCGCCACGGGCGGCGCCGCCGTCGCCGTGACCGTGACCGTCCGGCTCGTCGAGTTCGTCACGCCGCTGCTGTTCGTCACCGTCAGCGTGGCGGTGTAGGTCCCGACCCCGGAGTAGGCGTGGGCGGCGTCGGGCCCGACGCCGTGCCGGCGTCCCCGAACGTCCAGGCGTAGGTGAGGCCGGTCCCGGTCGAGGCGGTCCCGTCGAAGGCGACGTTGAGCGGGGCGGTCCCCGACAGCGGCGTCGCCGTGAACGATGCGGCGGGAGGTGACGCTCCGGCGCTCACCGTGATCACGCGGGTGGCCAGCTCGAGAGTCCGCTGCTGTCGGTGACGGTCAGCTTGCTGGTCCAGGTCCCGGTGGCGTAGGTATGGTTGGCCGTGACGCCCGTGGCCGACCCGGCGTCGCCGAAGTCCCAGGCGTAGCTGAGGCCGGCGCCCGACGACGTGCTGGCATTGAAGGCCACCGGCAGCGGGGCCCCGCCGGAGACGGGGGTGGCCGCGAACGCCGCCGTCGGACCGGTGACGAGCGCACCGAAGACCCCCCGGATAGAGGATCGAGCGGAGCGTCAGCGACCTCGACGCGCCGCTCTGCTCCTTCCACTCCATCCGGAGGGTGAGGGCCTTGAAGACATGCGTCGTGCCACCGTTCGGATCGGTCCAGGTCACCCACCGCCGGATGGTGTAGCTCTCGCTGACGGTGCTCGACGCCACGGTGCTGACCGCCGGGAGCGGGACGGGTGAACCGGGGCACGACGCCACCGGCGGCGAGGCCGGGACGCAGCTCACGACGACGTCCTTGCCTTCGAACTTCCCCGATGGGTACGCAGTGGAACTGTCGGGATCTCCCGAAGCCACGCCCACCACGTCGTACGGGAGCGCTCGAAGCTCTTCCATGGCGGCGTTCCCGAGCTCGAGGTAGCTCGAGCGGGACCGTGATGCCGCGTAGGCCCGGAGTCCACCGAAGAGCAGCACGGCCGACGCCAGGAGCACGGTGGCGGTGATCGTGAGGGCGATGATCATCTCGATCAGCGTGAAGCCGTCCTCCCGCCGCCGTCGAGGTTGCACCGCAGTCATCCCACTGGCATCGGCGCCAGGACGCCGGCGCTTGAGCGCCTCCTGCTGACGACGTCATCCCCGGACCGGGCGGACGTCGCAAATACGCTCCCACGATGAACCGCCGGATCTCGACGCTCATCCCGCCGATGCTGGTCTTCATCTTTCCGGTGCTGAACACGCCGCTGTTCGACGATCCCTCGTGGGCGGCCCGGATGCCGCTCGTCGTGATCGTCTGCCTCGCCGGCCTGCCCCTGCTCGTGCTGGCCGTCGTCCGCCGCACGGGCGCCTCTGTCCTCCTGGCCGGAGCCTTCCTGGGCTGGGCCGCCCTGTTCGACCGTCCTCTCGAACAATCCGCGGATGTCACTGATGGGTCTCTTCGATTGGGGCACCGGGCTCCTATTCGTGGGCGCCCTGGTGTCCGCCTGGCTCATCGGATCGCGCGGTCGACGCCGAGGGCCGGCGGCTGACCGAACACGCCCTCGCCGCCGGCGTCGGCGTCAATGCGCTGGTGGCGATGAGCCAAGGGGTGTTCGACCTCGACAAGGCGTCGCTGGGGCTGCACGAGGCCCGTGCCTACGGCCTCGTCGGCAACCCGGTCTACCTGGCCGCGCTGCTGGTCGGCGGGCTGTGGATGCTGTACCACCAGACCGACCGCCTCGCCGTCGCCGCAACCCTCACCTTCGTCTTCGCCGCCGCGCTGCAGTTGAGCGGGACGCGCAGCGCCATCGCACTGGTGATGGTCGGCGTGGTGGTGGCGGCCACGAAGGACTGGCGCCGTGTCGCCGTGCTGCTCGTGGTGACGGTCCTCGGTCTGGGCGCCGGCGCTGCGGTGGCCGCCACCGGGGCCGCGACCTCCGGCACCGAACGGTTGGCGGACCCCAGCCTCGGCGGATTCCGGTCCCGCACCGAAGCGTGGATCTCGGCGACCCATGCCGTCGGCGACCGGCCCATGCTCGGGGCCGGCCCGGGTCGCTATGCGGCGGCGACCACGCGCTACAAGACCCTGGCGTTCTCGCGGGCCGAGGGCCCGGCCAGGTTCTTCGCCGACGCCCACAACATCGTGGTGGAGTACGCCGTCACGACCGGCCTCGTGGGGGTGCTCCTGTTCATCGGGTGGGTGCTACTCGCCATCCGGAACGCGGGACCGAGGTCTCCTCTCGGGGCGGCGGCGGTCGGGATCCTCCTCCTCCACCTGGTGGAGCCCCAGAGCGTGTCGACGACGCCGGTGGCCTTCCTGGCCCTGGGCGTGGCCGGCCCTCCGCTGATGACGGAGCTCGGGCGGCGTTGGCGGGTAGCGGTCGCCGGATCGGCAATGGCCGCAGTCGTGGCCGGCGGTGCCCTGTCCTATGGCTTCTTCGCCTTCAACCAGGCGTCACTGGACTACAGCCACGGATGGGCCCTCACGGCCGACCGGTTTCTCCCCTACTGGGGGGAGCCGAAGTCGGTACTCGGAAGAATCGCAGCCCTTCGGGCGCTCGAGACCCGCGAGCACCGCTACACGGTCGAGGCGCTCCGTCAGCGACGGGCGGCCAGCGCGGCCGACCCCTCCGACCAGGTCGCCCTCGAGGCATTGGCGACCTTCGAGATCCAGCTCGGTCAGCGCGCCGCCGCGGCCCGGCATCTGGCGCGGGTGCTGGAGCTCGATCCCTGGGCCCCGAACTCCCTCAACCTCCTCGGCCGCCTCCTCATCGAGGACGGCGACTCGGACCATGCCTTGGTGCTCCTCCGGCGCTCGCTCCAGGTGTATCCCGACCAGCCGGGCACCCGCGTCCTCGTCGATCGACTGGAGACGGCGAGCACGGGGACGCGCTGAGGGGCGGGGACCGAAGTCCCCGCCCCTCGAAGTGCAAGCCGAAGCTCAGGGTCGACCTACGGGAACTTGTCGCCCGTCACCGTGGCACCCGTGGTACCGATGCAGTTGGCGGCCGTGGTGGAGCCGTACTTGGTACCCGACGCACCGTCCATGATCAAGAAGCACGTGTTGCTCTTGGACAGCGACGCCCCCGCCCAGCGGGCGGCGGTCGAGGAGTCGACGGAGACCGTCTTGAAGTCGCTCGACGTGCTCGAACCGGCCACGAAGGTGATGCTCGGCTCGACACCGGCGAGCGCCGACGAGCTGGCTGCGGTGTAGTCCTGGCTGTCGGTGTAGATCGTCTTCGCCGCCGTGAGGGCGTTGCGCAGCGAGGACTGGGCGGCCCGGTCGTTCGCACGGTTGCGGGCACCGAGGAAGGTCGGGATGGCGATCGCCAACAGGATGGCGATGATCAGGACGACGACCATGAGCTCGATGAGGGTGAAGCCCTCTTCCTGCTCACGACGCTGCTTGAAGGTGCGAAGCATGTTCGATGTTCTCCTTTGGGATGATGACAATGAATGTGCGAACCCGTGTTCCACCTCTCGGGCTCTCCGGTCATCACCGGTCGAACGCCTCCAGGTAACCCGGCTGACCGTCCCCCCTCCAGTACTGGGGTGAGGCCCCGTGGCTTTGCGTCCCCGCCTCTCGACGGGTCTGCCTTTGTCAAGAGCACCTGCTCGCAAAAGAGGTATCGCCCCGTGCCGGGTCGTGCTTGAGCGGATTTCTCGAATCTCACCGCCGTTCCCCTCGAATGAGTCGACTGGACTAGTCCGTCCATGACGCGCCAGAGGCCGGCCCCGTGGGGCCGGCCTCTGCGAGCTCCCGGAAGGGACGAACTACTGCACGAGCTTGATGATGTTGAACATCGGCATGTAGAGCGACACGACCATGCCCCCGACGGCACCACCGAGCACGACGATCAGCAATGGCTCGAGGAGCGACGTCAGCGCGTCCACGGTCGCCTCGACCTCCTGCTCGTAGAACTTGCCCACCTTCTCCAACATCTCGTCGAACGCGCCCGGTCTCCTCGCCGACGGCCATCATCTGGACGACCATGGGCGGGAACACCTTGTGCTGGGTCAGCGGCTTGTGGATCGACTCTCCACCCTTGACAGCCGCCGAGACGTCCTGCACCGCGTCGGACATCACGGTGTTGCTCACGGTGTCGGAGACGATCTCGAGGGCCTCGAGGATCGGGACGCCGGAGCGGAGGAGGGCCGACAAGGTGGTGCAGAAGCGGGTGATGGCGGTCTTCTGGACGAGGCCGCCGATGATCGGAACCCGCAGCTTGAAGGTGTCGAACGCTCGGCGCCCGGAGGTTGTCTTGATCCATCGCCGGAAGGCGAAGACGGCGCCGGCGATGAGCAGGACCACCACCGGGAGGAAGGTGGTGAGGATGTGGGACACGACCAGCAGCACCCGCGTCGGCAGGGGCAGCGTGCCGCCGAGGTCGTCGTAGAGGCTGGCGAAGATCGGCACGATGAACAGGAGCATGGCCGCCACGATGCACAGCACCAGGCCGAGCACGGCGACCGGGTAGGTCATTGCCGACTTGATCTTCCCTCGCAGCTCGACCTGCTTCTCGATCGTGTCCGAGAGTCGCAAGAGCACCGAGTCGAGGACGCCGCCGACCTCACCGGACTTCACCATCGACACGTAGAGCTTGTTGAAGACCTTCGGGTGCTTGCCGAGCGCCTGGGAGAGGGATGCACCCTTCTCGACGTCCTGGCGGACCTCGACGATGACGTTCTTCAGACCGTCGGACTCGGTCTGCTCGCTGAGGATGTAGAGCGAGCGGAGGAGGCTCAGGCCCGAGTTGATCATCGTGGCGAACTGGCGCGAGAAGACCGAGATGTCCTTGAGCTTGGGCTTCTTGGGCCCGAAGAGCTTGATCTCGGTCTTCATGCCGGCGCCGGCGGCCTTCTCGATGTTGATGGGGACGTAGCCCATCGAGCGCAGCTTGTTGGCGACGAGGGTGGTCGACTCGGCTTCGAGGGTGCCCTCGAGCATCTTGCCGCCGCGATCGCGGACCTTGTAGGCGTAGGTTTCGGCCATGGCTGGTCAGGCTCCTTAGCGGGCTGCGCCGGACAACCGGCGTAGGTCTTCTTCGTTGGCGCACCGCTCGATGGCGGTCTCCATGGAAATGACGCCGCGGGACACGAGGGCGGCCAGCGACTGGTCCATCGTCTGCATGCCGTACTTCCCGCCGGCCTGCATGGAGCTGTAGATCTGGTGGGTCTTGCCCTCGCGGATGAGGTTTCGGATCGCCGGGGTGGCCACCATGACCTCGGCGGCGACGGCACGGCCACGGCCCGTCTTGATGGGAACGAGCTGCTGGGTCACGACGCCCTGGAGGGCCGACCCGAGCTGCACCCGCACCTGTTGCTGCTGGTAGGAGGGAAAGACGTCGATGATGCGGTCGACGGACTGGGGCGCGTCCTGGGTGTGCAGGGTGCCGAACACCAGGTGGCCGGTCTCGGCCGCCGTCAGCGCGGTGTGGATCGTCTCGAGGTCACGCATCTCGCCGACGAGGATGACGTCGGGGTCCTGGCGGAGCACGTGCTTGAGCGCCTCGGCGAAGGAGTGCGTGTCCTCGCCGATCTCCCGCTGGTTGACGACCGACATCTTGTGGTTGTGGAGGAACTCGATGGGGTCCTCGACCGTCATGATGTGCGACGGCTTGGTGGCGTTGATGATGTCCACGAGCGACGCGAGGGTGGTCGACTTGCCGGAGCCCGTCGGGCCGGTGACGAGGACGAGGCCGCGAGGCAGGTCGGCGAACTGCTTGACCGACGCCGGCAGGCCGAGCTGCTCGAGGGGGACGATCTCGAAGGGGATGGTCCGCATGACGGCGCCGACCGAGTCCCGCTGCAGGAAGACGTTGACGCGGAAGCGGCCGACCATGGGCACGGAGTGCGACGTGTCGAGCTCGAGGTTCGTCTCGAACTTCTCCCGCTGCTTCTGCGTGAGGATGGCGTAGATCATCCGGCGGATCTCGGAGCCGTTGAGCTTCGGGTACTCCGTCAGGGGCTTGATCTCGCCGTGCACGCGCACCGACGGGTGGATCCCGACGGTCAGGTGGAGGTCGGAACCGCCCAGGTCGACGACCCGCTGGAGCAGGTCGTTGACGTGCAGCTCCTCGAGGAGCGGACCGTCCTGCGAGGCTGCGGCCGGGATCCGCATGTCGGAGTCGCCCGACGGGAGCGAGATGTCGCCGATGTCGACGGCACCGCTCGCCGGAGCCTCCGGGAGGTCGCCGTACATGGCCGACACGAGGCGCTTGACCTCGGACCGCACGGCGATGGCCGGTCGGATGGGCCATCCCGTGGCGGACTCGATGGCGGCGAGGGCCTCACGGTTCGACGGGTCGACCATGGCCACCACGAGGTCGGCGCCGTCGAGCTCGACGGCGATGGCCAGGTACTTGCGGGCCAGGTCGGCGGGCACCAGCCGGTCGACCGTCGGGTGGACGGGCGTCTGGGACAGGTCGACGAAGCGGATGCCGACCTGGTGCGCGACCGCCGCGACCAGGTCCTTCTCCCCCACCAGCCCCTCGTTGATCAGGATCTTGGAGAGCGGGATGCCTTCGTGCGTCTCGCGGTCGAGCATCTGCTCGAGCGAGTCGCGGGAGAGGACCTTCCGCTCGACGAGGAACTCGCCGAGGCGACGCGAGGCAGCTTGCATACTGTCGTGTATCGGCACACGGATGCGGCTCCTGAGGGCCGAATCCACACGGCGAGGCCGAATCAAACGATGACTCGGAGCACCTCTTCGATGGTGGTCATGCCCTTGGCGACCTGGATGAGACCGGCCTGACGGAGCGTGAGCATGCCCTGGGCGATGGCGACCTTCTTGATGTCCTCCGAGTGGCCGTGCTCGACGATCAGGCGCTCGATCTCCTCGGAGACGAGGAGCACCTCGTGGACGGCGAAGCGTCCGTGGTAGCCGGTCTTCCCGCACGCCTGACAGCCGACGGCGCGGTAGAGCTGCGGGATCGTCTCATCGTCGTCCTCGAAGTCCCAGCCCACGTTCTGGAGCTCGGTCGTCGTCGGTTGGTACGGCTCCTTGCACTTCTCGCACAGCCGACGCGCCAGGCGCTGGGCCACGATGGCGTCGAGGGCGGTGGCCACCAGGAACGGCTCGACGCCCATCTCCACGAGACGGGTCGGGGTCGAGGCGGCGTCGTTCGTGTGCAGGGTCGACAGCACGAGGTGGCCGGTGAGGGCGGCCTCGATCGCGATCGTGGCCGTCTCCTTGTCGCGGATCTCGCCGACGAGGACGATGTCGGGGTCGGACCGCAGGATCGATCGGAGCGCGGCGGCGAACGTCAGCCCCGCCTTGTTGTTGACCTGGACCTGGTTGATGCCGGCGAGGCGGTACTCGACCGGGTCCTCGACGGTGATGATGTTCTTCGACTCGTCGTTGAGGATGTTCAGGGTCGCGTACAGGGTGGTCGACTTGCCCGAACCGGTGGGGCCGGTGACCAGGATCGTCCCGTAGGGCTTCGTGAAGGACGTCTCGAACCGGTCGCGGGTCTGGGGCAGGAAGCCGAGGTCGTCGAGCGTCTTCACCGACGTCGACTTGTCGAGGATCCGCATGACGACCTTCTCGCCGTACACCGTGGGGAGCGTGGCGACCCGGAGGTCGATGGCCTTGCCGCCGATGGTCGCGGTGACGCGGCCGTCCTGGGGGATCCGGCGCTCGGCGATGTTGATGTCCGCCATGATCTTCAGGCGGGAGATGATCCCGGCCTGGATGTTCTTGGGCGGCCGCATCTTCTCGTGCAGCACGCCGTCGATGCGGTAGCGGACCCGAAGGTCGTTCTCCCCCGGCTCGATGTGGATGTCCGAGGCCCGGTCGGCCACCGCCTGGCTGATCAGGAGGTTCACCAGCTTGACGATCGGCGCGTCCTCGACCACCTCCTTGACGGCCGAGAGGTCGTCGTCGTCGGCGAAGTCGGAGGACGCCTCGGCCGAGATCTCGTCGGCCTCGGCGTCCATCCGGTGGTGCTTCTCGATGGCATCGAGGATCGCCTGACGGGTCGCCATGACCGTCTTGACCTCGGCCCGGGTGATCGTGCGGATGTCGTCGATGGCGAACACGTTGCTCGGGTCGCTCATGGCCACCACGAGCTGGCCGTCGTCCCAGCCGATGGGCAGGGCCTGGTAGCGGCGCGACAGCGCGTCGCTGATCAGGGTGGCGGCGCTCGAATCGACGGTGTAGCTGTCGAGATCGACGAACTCCATGCCGATCTGGGCGGCCAGGGCGGCCATGAGGTCGCCCTCGGAGACCAGGTCTTGATCGAGCAGGACCCGACCGAGGGACTTTCCGGTGCGTCCCTGCTCCTCGAGGGCGAGCTCGAGCTGCCCGGAGGTCAGCAGGCCGCGGCTGACGAGGAAGGCTCCGATCCGATCGATTTCAGACATCGCCTTGCTCGGGCTTTCTCACAGACCCGCCGGCCTGACGGACACGAAGCAGTATCTCGCATCCGGACGGCCCCGTTCGGCCGGTCATCGTCGCCCCGCGGGGCTAGTTGCGAACGGAGGAGAGGAACTTCAGGAGCAGCCCGCGGTTGATGGGCTCGTCACCGTCGGGCACCTCCGGCAGCGCGCCCCCCGAGGCGAGGTGCTCGGTGACCTTGGCGGCCACCTCGGCCTCGTCGTCGCCGCTGAGGGCGGCGAGCTGGGCCACGAGGGCCTTGGCTTCGTCGGCGGGAGGTGCGGCGTGGGACTTGAGCGCGGCCGGGCGGGACGCGCCCGGCGTCGGGTCTCCCTCGCTGCTGGTCGTGGCCCGGACCTGGCGGGGGCGGCTCGCCAGCTCGGCCAAGGCGTCGAGCTCGTCCTTGGGCTCGGGCTGCGTCTCGGGCTCCGGCTGCGGCACGGCGGGAGCGGCCGTGGCCGCCTCGGCGGCCCGCTCGCCCGGGTCGCGCTTCACCGACGGCTCCGGCTTCGGCTCGTCGATGACGAGGGCCTCCGGCACCGCAACCGACACCTTGGTGGCCGGCGCAGCGGCCGGCGCCGGCTTCGCAGGGCGGGGCTCGGCGTCGACGTCGATGCTGGCCAGTCGGGCGTCGACCAGCTCCTTGACGGTGCGGCAGGTGTCGAACTCCGACCGGCCGAGGTCGACCATCAGATCGTGGACCGAGCGCCCGCCGGCGACCTTGCGGAGCAGCTGCCAGTGGTCGCGCGTCACCGTGACGGCGTCACCCGGCGCCTCGGCGGCCATGTCGACCACGGCGTCGAGGTGCGGCACCACCTTGGCGATCTCGTTCCACTCACCCAGGCGCACCTGGGCGTCGGCCAGCACGAGGTCGATCGGCTCGGGCTCGGCCCGATGCTCCGGCGTCGAGTCGGGGTTGAAGTTGAACGTGCCGGTCTCAAGGCGCAGGAGCTCGAAGATCGCGTCCACAGGCCCGGTCTCGCGACCACCGACGTTGGCGTGGACGATCTGACCCTTCTCCAGCCAGACCCTGCCGTCGACGCGACCGCCGACCACGCGCAGTTCGCCGTCCTTCTTGGTGGACGACAACAGCACGAGCACGTCGGGGAGTGCGAACGTATCGAGTGAGCCCTGCAGTGACACGGTGACCTCCGCTGGCGGGTCGGGACTTCTCCATCATCGGCACCCACGGGACGCCACTTCACCGCGAGTTTCGGATCGTGCTCCTGCCCGTCACGGGTGGGCCAGGGCGGCCAGGGCGGCGGCCGACATCACCTCGAGGGGCGGATCCTCCCCCGTCCACAGCCGGAAGGCGTGGGCGGCCTGGTGGATCAGCATCCCGATCCCGGTGACCGCCACGGCTCCCCGTTGGCGGGCGGCCACGAGGAGCGGGGTGCGGAGCGGGTGGTAGACGAGGTCGACCACCAGCTGGCCCGGACGGAGCCGGGCGGGATCGAGCAGCAGGGCGGCGCCATGGACCCCGTCCATCCCCACGGGGGTGGCGTTGACGACGAGATCGGCGGTGTCGATGTCGTGTTCGTCTCCCCGGCGCCCGACGTCGCCGGCGAGCGCGGCGGCCTCCTCGGCCCGCGGACGCGGTCCGGTTGACCACCACCACCTCGGCCGCCCCGGCCGCCCCGAGGGCGTGGACCACGGCTCGCGCCGCGCCGCCGGCGCCCAGCACGACGGCGCGGGTGCCCTCGGGATCGAAACCCTCGTCGTGGCGGAGGGCGTCGAGGAAGCCGGGCCCGTCGGTGCTCTCCCCGTGGAGCTCGTCACCGAGCCGGTGGATCGTGTTGGCCGCGCCCAGGGCGCGAGCCGTCGGTGACGCGCCGTCGAGGGAGGCCAGCACGTCGGCCTTGTGGGGCATGGTCACGTTCAGGCCATCGAGGCCCAACGTGCGCATGGCGGCGACCGCATCGGCGCCCTGGCCGGACGGGACCGGGAAGGCCAGGTAGACCCAGTCGAGGTCCAGGGCCTGGAAGGCGGCGTTGTGGATGACCGGGCTCAGGCTGTGACGCACGGGGTCGCCGATGACGCCGGCGACGCGGGTCGCCGCCGTCGGGCCGCTCACCGGAGCCCGGCGGCCTTCGCCTTCGCGATGTTCTTGTTGTGCTCGGCGAACGTCGCTGCGAACGAGTGCCGGCCGCTCTTCTCGGTCACCACATAGAAGAGGAAGTCGTGCGACTCCGGGTTCACGGCGGCCTCGAGCGACGCCCGGCTGGGAGCGGCGATCGGGCCCGGCGGGAGGCCGGCCTTGAAGTAGGTGTTGTACGGGGACGGCGTCTTGAGGTCGTCGAGCAGCACCCGCACGTTCGACTGGTCCGACTTGCCGAGGGCGTAGATCACCGTGGCGTCGATCTCGAGCTTCATGTTCTTCTTGAGGCGGTTGTAGATCACACCCGCCACCTTCGGCCGTTCGTCGTCGAAGCGGGTCTCCCGCTCGATCAGCGAGGCCACGATGATCGCCTCGTAGGGCGAGATGCCGACCTTGGCCTGGGCCTGGTCGATCCCGACCTGGTCGGCCTCGTTGTCGAACGCGGCGACCATCCGCTCGAGGAGCACGGCCTCGTTGTCCTTGGGCTCCACGTTGTAGGTCTCCGGCAACAGGAGGCCCTCGAGCTTGGTCACCGCCTGGGGCTGGAACTTCGATCGGACGGTGCCGGACTCGGCGGCGGCGACGAACGCCTCCTTCGAACGGCCCTCGAGCTTGGCGACCTGATCACCGATCTGACCGACGACGAGGCCCTCGGGAACCGTGAGCTTCTCGAACTTGAGCTGGGGGCCCTTCTCGAGCACGGCGATGGCCTCGCCCATGGACATGTTCTTGTTGAGGGTGTACTCCCCGGCCTGGAACGGGCCGCCGCCGTTGAGGCGGATGTAGTACCGGAAGATGTCGGCCGAGGTGATGATGCCCTTGGCATCGAGCAGCTTGCCGATCCGCACCGTCGACGAGCCGAGCGGGACGGTCACCTTGACCGCCTCGCCGGGCGGGCCCGACGGGTCGACCTGCCTCTGGTAGCTCGCGTAGGCGAGCCCGCCTCCCACGAGGGCGAGCACGACGAGGAGGACCAACCCCAGGAGGATCTTCCCGAGGCACCCCCCACGTCGACGCCGCTCCTCCGGGAACGGTTCGTAGTCGTGCGCTCCGGCGACGACCTCGTCGTCGGATGCGTCGTACACGCCTGTCATGTGATCCGAGCCTCCCGGCTGTCCAGCCACGCCTGCAACATCACCGCGGCCGCCACCTTGTCGACGACCTTGCGGCGGGCCTGGGCGTTCATCTTCCTCTGCATCATCGACCGATCCGCGGATACCGTCGTCAACCGCTCGTCGAAGGTCTCGACCGGCACGGGCGCCAGTCGATCGGCCAGCACCTCGGCTTCGGCGAGCGCCGCCTCCGCCGCTCGCCCGATCGACCCGTCCATCGACAGCGGCAGGCCCACGACCACGGCCACGGCGTCGACCTCCTCGACGATGGCCTTCAGCCGCTGACGATCCCGCTCGAGGTCACCCGACCGCAGCACCACCTCGTAGGGGGACGCCAGGATCCGCCCCGGGTCGCTGATGGCGACGCCGACGCGCTTGGTGCCGAGGTCGATGCCGACGACCCGGCCCGCGTCGCCGCTCACACCCCGAGCTTCGCCCGTACCGCCGTCAGGGCCTCGTCGATCTTGGTGACGTCCTTGCCGCCGGCGGTGCCGACGTCGGGAGCCTTCGCGTTGCCGCCCCCGCCGGTGGCTCGAGCCGCTTCGACGGCCAGCTCCCCGGCCACGAGGCCGCTGCCCTTGGCCACGGCGGCGGCGATCGCCACCCGGGCGCCGTCGGGCGACCCGACGAGCACGACGGCCCGGATGCCGGGCTCGTTCCGGACCGACACGGCCAGGTCCTTGAGCTGGTCCATCGACAGCCCGTCGCGACGCACCACGACGAGGCCATCGGCCGCCACCGCCGCCAGTTCCTTGCCTTCGCCGGCCGCCATCTGCGCCCGAGCCGACTTGAGCTCCGACTCGAGCTCGCGCTGGCGCTGCTGCAGGCGCTCGATCGCGGCCGGCAGCTCCTCGGGCTTGGCCTTGGTCAACGCCGCCGCCGACGCCAACAGCTGCTCGCGCTCGGACACCCACTGGAGCGTGCCCTCGCCCGTCAGGGCGAAGATGCGACGCAGGTTGGCGCCGATCGATGTCTCCTGGGTCACCTTGACCGGCCCGATCATCCCGAGCGCGTTGACGTGGGTGCCGCCGCACAGCTCCATCGATCGCCCACCGGCCTCGACGATCCGCACGACCTCGCCGTACTTGTCGCCGAAGAACATGATGGCGCCGAGCTCCTTGGCATGGCTCATCGCCGTCTCGTAGGCCCGCACCGGCTCGTTGGCCAGGATCCGCTCGTTGGCCAGCCGCTCGATCTCGGCCAGCTCGGCGTCGGAGACCGGCGCGTGGTGGCTGAAGTCGAAGCGCAGGTACTCCGGCGAGACGAGCGAGCCGTGCTGCTTGACGTGTGGGCCGAGCACCTCGCGCAGGGCCCAGTGCAGCATGTGGGTGCCGGTGTGGTTGCGGCGGATGGCATCGCGGCGCCCGGCGTCGATGGAGGCCGTCACCTCCTGGCCGGCCTCGACCGCGCCCTCCTCGACACGGGCGAGGTGGCGATGGAGGCCCGGGAGGCCGGGGGTGGTGTCGAGCACCCGGAGCGTCCCGGTTGGCGAGGTGATGGTGCCGGTGTCGCCGACCTGGCCACCACCCTCGGCGTAGAAGGGCGTGCGGTCGAGGAAGACCTCGACCTGCCCGTCGTCGGCGCCGGGCAGGACGGCCAACACGCAGCCCTTGGACTCGTACTCCGTGTAGCCGGTGAACTGCGTCGGCCCGTGCTCGGCCAGCAGGTCGCGATACGCCTCGGGGCCGAACTTCGGCGCGCCCGAGGACGTCGCCTTGCCGGCCTCTCGCGAACGGCGGCGCTGCTCGGCCATCAGCTCGTCGAACCCGTCGCGGTCGAGCGGCGCGCCCCGTTCCTCGGCGATCTCCTCGGTGATCTCGATCGGGAACCCGAACGTGTCGTGCAGCGTGAAGGCGACCGCCCCGCTGACCTTGCCCCCCGTCAGCTCATCCTCCAGCAGCGACGAGCCGGTCTTCAGCGTCGTGCGGAACCGGCCTTCCTCGCGCTCGACGACGTCCTTGATGACGTCGGCGTTCGAGCGCAGCTCGGGGTAGGCGTCGCCCATGTGGTCGATGGCCGCCTGGACGAGCTCGGTGCAGAACGGTCGGTCGACGCCGAGCTGGTAGCCGAGGCGGACGGCGCGACGGATCACGCCCCGCAGCACGTAGCCCCGCCCCTCGTTGGAAGGGGCCACGTCGTCGTTGACCACGAAGGTCATCGTGCGGGCGTGGTCGCCCATCACCCGCAGCGCGGTGTCGACGCGATCGTCGCCGGCCCGATAGGTGCGCCCGGTGACGGACTCGGCCACGCCGACGAGGGGTCGGAGGGCGTCGGTGTCGAACACCGTCGGGAGGTCGTTGACGAGCATCAACCAGCGCTCGACGCCGACGCCGGTGTCGATGTTCTTCTTGGCCAGCGGCGTCAGGGCCCCGGTCTCGTCGCGGAACTGATCCATGAAGACCAGGTTCCAGAACTCCACGAACCGGTCGCCGCCACCGTGGGCCGGGCCGCCGGCGTCGCCCCACGTCGGCCCCGTGTCGTAGTGGAGCTCCGAGGAGGGGCCGCACGGGCCGACCTCCCCCATCTCCCAGAAGTTCTCCTTGTCGCCGAGGCGCTGGATGCGCTCCATGGGGAGACCGATCTTGTCGTGCCAGAGCGCCTCGGCGACGTCGTCGGAGGTGTGGACCGTCACCCAGATGCGATCGCCGTCGAAGCCGGCCACCCGGGTGCAGAGGTCCCACGCCCAGTCGATCGCCTCTTCCTTGAAGTAGTCGCCGAAGCTCCAGTTGCCGAGCATCTCGAAGAAGCTCAGGTGGCGGCGGGTCTTGCCCAACTCGGCGATGTCGTTGTGCTTGCCGGACAGGCGCACGCACTTCTGGACGGTGGTCGCCGACGAGTAGGGGGCCGGAAGCTCGCCGGCGAGGTACTCGACGAACTGGTTCATGCCCGCGTTGGCGAACATGGGCGCCGTCGGGTGGGTCAGGACGAGCGGCGATGACGGGACGAGCGTGTGCCCGCGCTGGACGAAGTAGTCGAGGAACGACCGGCGCAGGGTGTTGACGTCGAGGGCCATGACGGCCCGAGCCTACCGGCGCTCCTGGTTCTTCCGACCGAGTTCCGCCAGCAGCTCGGCCTCCCGCTCACGCATCCCGGCCCGACCCTCTTCGGCCGCCGCCCGCACGTCGGAGCCGAAGGCGCGGATGGCGCCCGCGAGGTCACCCGAGACCTTCTCCGGGGTGTAGCGCTCCATGGTCGAACGGACGAAGCGCATCAACCAGAAGGAGACGCCGAAGCCGAAACCGACCCCCATGAGCAGCCAGAACAATCGCTTGAACACGTGACCGACCGGCTAGTTGTTGGCGCCGCGCCGGAGGCGGCGCAGGGCCCGGGTGCTGCCGGCGCCGAAGGCCATGGCCTTGACGATCGGGTTGGCCAGGAACAGGTAGGCGAGGCGCGAGGCGCTGTCGACCGTTGCGCCGATGGACTCGGCGGTGCCCAGGAGCGTGTCGACCCGCTCGAGCTCCGCGCTCGCCTGGGTGACCGTGCCGCGGAGCTGGCCCACGAGCGGGACGGCCTCCGTGCGGAACTGCTCGACGCTCGTGCGGAGCTCGCGGAGCGTGCGGCTCAGCGAGGCCAGGGCGAACAGCATGCCGACGGCGAGGATGGCGATGGCGACCGAAGCGATGACGGCGGCGACCTCACCGGCGGTCACGGGCGGTCCTGCGGGGGGTGGGCCGTGGTCATGGCGGGAGCAGCATACGTGAGGGCCGTCTCAGGTCTCGGGGACGAGGCGGGCGAAGAGCTTCGCCATCGCCGGGCCGACGACGGCGGCCGGTCCCTTGCGGGTGTCGGTGCGCGTCGCCCGGTCGAAGGAACCGGAGAGCAGGGCCACCGACTCCGCCCAGCTGTCGGCGGCGTGCAGGGCCATCCAGTAGCGGAGGCGGTCGTCCTCGATCGGGAGGTGGCGAGAGTAAGCCCGCCGGTAGCGCCGGACGAGCCAACCCTTCGTGACCCGGAGCACGAGGCGCTCGGCCCGCGAAGAGGCGACGACCGGCGCCCACTCGAAGAGCACGAGCGCCCGGGCGAGATCGGAGTGGCGGGACCCGATCCCGGCGCCCTCCCAGTCGATGACGGCGACCTGGCCGGCGTCGTCGACCAGCGCGTTCATCGGGTGGAAGTCGTAGTGGCAGACCGAGGGCCCCTCGCCGTGGGCCACCTGCCGGTTGGCGCGGAGCCACTCGAGCGCCCGGCGGAGCCCTTCGTCGGTGGGCGCCGGCGCCGCATCCGCTTCGGCCAGCCGCCGATCGACCTCCCACGTCCCCGGGTCCACCTCGAAGGGCCAGCCGGCCGGATCCAGCTGGTGGAGGCGGGCGTGGGCCGAGGCGAGGGCGTCGAGCAGTGCCGGCGCCCGTTGGGGCGCGGCCGAGACCCGGTCGAGCACCGTCTTCCCCGGCACCTGCTCCATCACGACGTAGGGGACGCCGAAGTCGCCGGGCTCGGCCGACGCCTCGAGGGGCCGCGGTGCCGGGTAGCCGCGGCGGGCGAGGAACCCGAGGATGGCCGCCTCGCGAAGGGCGCTCCCGCCCCGCTCGATGGACGGGTACAGGCGGAGGATGAGAGGCCCGGCGGCCACGCCCTCGACATGGCCGCCCAGCCGGAAGCGGTAGATGAAGGTGTCCAGGCCGCCCGTGATCGCGGTCGGCCCGTCGGCCACGGTGACGGCGCCGCCGTGCGTCGCCTGCGCCCACGCGAGGAGGGCCCGGGCCACCGCCTCGCGGTCCGACGGATCGGTCACCACGGGCGCTCGGCGGCGTCGCCGGCGCGGTGCCGGGCGATGTCCGCCTCGGCGCCGTGGCCGGTCGGCTGGTAGTACGTGCGGCCCTCGACCTCGTCGGGGCGGTGCTGCTGGGCCACCCAACCTTCCTCGTGGTCGTGGGGGTAGCGGTAGCCCACCCCGTCCTGGGTGACCCGCTTCTGCCACGGATGGGCGCTGCGCAGGTGCGACGGCACCCGACCCGCCGGCCGCTCGCGGACGTCGGCGAACGCGGCACCGAGGGCGGCCTTCACCGCCCCCGACTTCGGGGCGGTGGCCAGGTAGATGGTGGCGTGGGCCAGGTTGAGCTGCGCCTCGGGTAGACCGGCGAACTCGACGGCGTGGGCCGCCGCGTTGGCCACCAGCGAGCCCGTTCGAATCGGCCAAGCCGACGTCCTCGCTGGCCAGGATCACCAGGCGACGGGCGATGAAACGGGCGTCCTCCCCCGCCTCGAGCATCCGGGCCAGCCAGTACAGGCCGGCGTCGGGATCCGACCCGCGGATGCTCTTGATGAACGCGCTGATGACGTCGTAGTGCTCGTCCTCGCCGTAGCGCAGCACCTTCGAGGACCGGGCCTGTTCGATGTGTTCGAGGGTGAGGTGATCGGCGCCGGCGGCGGCCGCCGCGATGGCCGATCGCGACCTCGAGGGTGGTGAGCGCGGCGCGGGCGTCACCGTCGACGGCCTGGGCGAGGTGGACGATCGCGTCGTCGTCGGCCGTCGCCCCCTCCCGATCGAGGGCCCGGCGCAGGAGGACGGCGAGGTCCTCGGCGGGGATCGGCTCGAGCCGGAACAGCGTCGATCGGCTCAGGAGCGGGGCGTTCACCTCGAAGAACGGGTTCTCGGTCGTGGCGCCGATCAGCGTCAGGATCCCGGACTCGACGGCCGGCAGGAGCGCGTCCTGCTGGGCCTTGTTGAAGCGGTGGACCTCGTCGAGGAACAGGATCGTCCCCTGGTCGTGCGTCCGCCAGGCGGCGATGGGCCTTGCTCGACGGCATCGCGCACGTCCTTGACGCCGGCGCTCACCGCGCTGAGCGGAACGAACGCCTTGTTGGTCGAGCTGGCGATCACGTTGGCCAGGGTGGTCTTGCCGGTGCCCGGGGGTCCCCAGAGGATGATCGAGCTGAGCCGGTCCGCCTCGATCAGGCTCCGGAGCGGCTTGCCCTCCCCGAGCAGGTGACGCTGGCCCGACGATGTCGTCGATGGACGTCGGCCGGAGGCGGGCGGCCAGCGGCCCCCTCTTCGCCAGCCGGTCCTCGACCGCCGACGTGAACAGGTCCGGCTCAGCCATGGGGATCTGGACCGGCTACTTGGGCGGCGGGAGGGTGCGGAGGCCGACGTCGGCCAGGACCTTCGGCTCGACGAAGTGCGGCGCCCCCGTCATCGGATCGACGCCGGAGCTCGCCTTGGGGAAGGCGATCACCTCTCGGATGTTGTCTTCCCCGGCGAGGATGGCGGTGAGCCGGTCGATCCCGACCGCGAAGCCGCCGTGCGGGGGCGCGCCGTACTTGAAGGCGCCGAGCAGGAACCCGAAGCGCTTCTCGGCCTCCTCGTCGCTGATGCCCATGGCCTTGAAGACCCGGGCCTGGATGTCGCTGCGGTGGATCCGGATCGAGCCGCTGCCGAGCTCCCACCCGTTGAGCACGAGGTCGTAGGCCTGGCTGCGCACCTTGAACGGGTCGGCCTCGAGCAGGTCGAGGTCGTCGGGGTGGGGCATCGTGAACGGGTGGTGGGCGGCGAGGGGGCTGCCGTCGTCCCCGGCGCCGTCGAACATGGGGAACTCGGTGATCCACACGAACCGGTACGGCGCCGTCGCTCACCGGCGGCCGGCCGAGGTCGTTGCGCAGGGCGCCCAGCACGTCCTGGACGGTCCGGCGCTCGTCGGCCACGAGGAAGAGGAGGTCGCCCGCTTCCGCCCCGAGCGTGGTGACGAGCGCGCCCTTCTCCTCGTCGCTGAGGAACTTGGCGACCGGCGACGTCGAGCTCACCGCCCGCCTTGACCTTCATCCAGACGAGTCCCTTGGCGCCGCAGGACTTCGCCGTGTCGGTGAGCGCGTCGAGCTTGTTGCGTCCGTAGTCGTCGGCCAGGCCGGCGCCCCGGATGCCCTTGATGCAGCTGGCCTTGAAGGCGTTGAAGCCCGGTGCCGCGAAGATCGGCGTGAGCTCGACCAGCTCCATGCCGAAGCGGAGATCGGGCTTGTCGATCCCGTAGCGGTCCATCGCCTCGAGCCAGGTGCATCCGCTCGATCGTCGGCCGCTCCCCGGTGACGGCCTCGGTCGGCGTCGGCGACCGCTTCGCCGACGAAGCCGTAGGACGTCCTCCTGGCTCGACGAAGCTGGCCTCGACGTCGAGCTGCATGAACTCGAACTGGCGGTCGGCCCGCAGGTCTTCGTCCCGCAGGCAGCGGGCGATCTGGTAGTAGCGGTCGAAGCCGCCGACCATCAGCAGCTGCTTGAGCGATCTGCGGGCTCTGCGGCAGCACGTACTGCTTGCCGGGCTGCAGGCGGCTCGGGACCAGGAACTCCCGGGCGCCCTCGGGCGTCGGCGTCCAGAGCATCGGCGTCTCGATCTCGGGAAGCCCTGCCGCTCCATGCCGGCCCGGAGCGCGCTGTTCACCTTCGAGCGGATGCGGAGGTTGCGCTGCATCCGCTCGCGGCGCATGTCGACGTAGCGGTACCTCAGGCGCACGCTCTCGTCGGCGTCGACCGGTCCGTGACGGGGAAGGGCGGCGGCTCGGCCGTGTTCAGCACCTCGACCGCGCAGTCGCCCACCTCGACCTGGCCGGTGGCCAGCAGGTCGTTGACCGTGCCTTCGGGCCGCGGGCGCACCGTGCCCGTGATCCGGAGACGTATTCGCTGCGCAGGTCGATGGGCGTCGTCGACGACGCACTGCACGAGGCCGGTGTGGTCGCGGAGGTCCACGAAGGCGAGGTGCTCACCGTGCTCGCGGCGGCGCGCCACCCAGCCACAGAGGGTGACGGAGCGGCCGATGTCGTCGGCGGTGAGGGCGCCGCAGTAGTCGGTGCGGAGGGTCATGACGTGGGGTCCTGGAGTCGCTTTCGGAGGTCGTCGACGGCGGTCGCCGCGTCGGTCACGGTCGGTTCGCCCTTGGCCTGGAGCGTGCGGATCGTCCACCCGTCGGGCTCGATCACGAGCGCCAGCGGTGCCTTCGATCGGAGCGCCGCCTTCAGCTGGGCCTTGTACGAGCGTCGGTCGTAGGCACGATCGGTGCGGACCGAGGACCGGCGGAGGCGCTCGGTGATCTCGGTCGCCTGGGCGCCGCCCGTGGTGTCCAGGACGAACACGTCCACCCGCGGCGTCGTCGCCGCCTCGGTCACGAACGAGAGGTGCTCGGCCGACGCCGCCAGCAGGATCCGCTCGATGCCGAGGCCGAAGCCGATCCCCGGGGTGGAGGGGCCGCCGAGGGCCTCGACGAACCCGTCGTACCGCCCGCCGCCGCCCAGGGCGAGCTGAGCCGACTCGAGGCTCGTCGCCTCGAACTCGAAGGTGGTGCGGTTGTAGTAGTCCTGGCCCCGGATGAGCCTCGGCTCGACCCGATAGGTGATCTTGCGATCGTCGAGCGTTCGTCGCACGCGGTCGAAGTGCTCGGAGCACGCGTCGCAGAGGTGGTCGAGCAGGCGCGGCGCGTCCGTCGTCACGGTGCGACACGGCCGCCGCTTGCAGTCGAAGAGGCGCATGGGGTTGTCGCGCCAGTGGTTGCGATGCTCGTCGCAGAGCTCGCCCTCGTGGGCCTCGAGGTAGGCGACCAGGACCTCCCGGTAGGCCGGGCGGCACGTCTCGTCGCCGATGGTGTTGATCAGGAGATCGAAGCGCTGCGAGGCCGAGCTCCTCGGCCAGGAACTGGTGCGAGAGGCTGATCAGCTCGGCATCGAGGTCGGCATCGGCGACCCCCAGCACCTCCACTCCCAGGCTGTGGTGCTGCCGATAGCGGCCGGCCTGGGGTCGGTCGTAGCGGAAGTGGGGCGACAGGTACCAGACCTTCCACGGCAGGTCCGGACGGTGCTCGACGTAGGCCCGGACGACGCTCGGCGTCGAGTCCGGCCGAAGCGCGACCCGCCGGTCACCCTTGTCCGTGAAGTCGTACATCTCCTTGCGAACGATGTCGGTCGTGGCCCCGACCCGGGCGTAGACGGCCAGGTCCTCGAACATCGGACCGATGAGCAGGCCGAAGCCCGCCGTCTCCACGAGCCCGGCGAATCGCGTCACCATCGCCGCGAACGAGCGGCTGTCGAAGGGCGCTCCCCCGTCCCCCGGCGGCAGGACGTCGAGCGTCCCCTTCGGCGCCTGGTGCTGGGCGGGCATGGGCGCCGAGGTTAGTAGGCGCCTCTCGCCGCCCCCGGCGGGTTTCGTGGTCCCCTTTGGTTCCTCCTCGGCCCTTCGTGGTCCCTCCTGGCGACCAGAAGGGACCACGGAACGATCAGGTGGGGTCAGGCCTCGTCGCCGCGGTCCTGGCTGCCGTCGCCTCCGATGTCCTTGTCGTCACGGGCCTCGGTGGGCTCGTCACCGGTGTCGCTGGAGCCGTGGCCGCCGGCGTCCTTGTCGTCGGTGCCCTCGGTAGGTTGGGTCGTGATGTCGTCGTCGTTGAGATCGCTCATGTCAGGTCACCTGCCCTGGCGCCGACCCCTGGAAACCCGACGGATCGCACCGCATGGACGCTGACGGGGCGCTCCTGGCCCGCCTCGTCGGGGACGTCGACCACTTCGCGTCCTCGATCTGGGGCCGACGATCGCTGCACCGCACGAGCGGCACGTCGTTCGAGGATGTCCTGTCCATCGATGGCATCGAGCGGCTGCTGGCTTCGGCCGCCCGCCGGCCCACCTTCCGGCTGGTGCGCGACGGCGTCACCCTTCCCGTCGACCGCTCCACCCGCACGCTGCGCATGGCCGGCGCCACCCTCGACGACGTCGCCGACCTCGCCCGCATCGCCGGTGCCGTCGACGAGGGCGCCACCCTCGTGCTCCAAGGGCTGCAACGGACGAGCATCGAGCTGGCCGAGCTGTGCCGAGGCCTCGAGCGGGCCACGAGCCATCCGGTCCAGGCCAACGCCTACCTGACGCCGGGCGGCGCCGCCGGGCTCGCTCGTCATCACGACGACCACGACGTGCTCGTCCTGCAGGTGGCCGGCTCGAAGGCGTGGGACATCGAGGACCTCGGTCCGCGACTCCTGGTGGCGGGCGACGTGGCCTACCTCCCCGCAGGGACCCGGCACGAAGCCGCGGCGCAGGAGGGGATGAGCCTCCACCTGACGCTCGGTCTCCTCCGGGTGACCTGGCGGGAGCTCGTGGGACGCGCCGTCGCCGACGTTCCCGGGCTCGACCAGCCCCTCCCCCTCGGCTACGGCCGATCGCCCGACCTCCTCGCCCGGGAGCTCCGCCAGGTGCTCGACCGCACCGCCGAGCATCTCGCCTCCGCCGATGCGCCCGCCCTGGCCGATCGGGAAGCGGACCGGGCCCTCGACCGACGCCTGCCTCTCCCGCTCGGCCAGCTCCGGTCGGTCCTCGCCCTCCCGTCCCTCGACGTGGACGCCGTCGTCCGTCGCCGGCCGGATCACCGGGCCACGATCGACGACGGCGCGGCCGACGGCCGGTTCGTCCTCCGGCTGGTCGACCGGTCCCTCGAGCTCTCCGACGCAGCGCGACCGGCCGTCGAGCAGCTCCTCGGGGCCGAGGCGATCCGGGTCGGGGACCTCGCCGACCTCGAGCCGCACGGGCAGCTGGTGCTGGCCCGCCGGCTCGTGCGGGAGGGCCTGCTCGTCGTCTCGGGCTAGGCGCCCTTGCCCGGGAGCATGCGGTAGGCGTCGTAGACGCTGTCGACGCGCTTGACCGCGGCGATGATGGAGTCGAGGTGGGAGGGATCGGCCAGCTCGAACTCGAAGCGCATGCGGCTGACCTGGTCGGCGCCGGTGTGGGAGAAGCTCGAGAGGATGTTCACGTGGCTGCTCGGAGAGGACCTTCGTGACGTCGGCGAGGAGCCGGGTGCGGTCGAGGGCCTTGAGCTCGACCGACACGGTGAAGGAGCCACGCGCGCTCCCGGTCCCATTCGACCTCGATGAGCCGGGTCTCCTGGGACGCCATGAGCGCCGCCGCATTGGCGCAGTCGCTCCGATGGACCGAGACGCCACGGCCCCGGGTGACGAAGCCGATGATCTCGTCGCCGGGCACGGGCGTGCAGCACCGCGACAGCCGGACCATCACGTCGTCGAGGCCCTCGACGTGGACGCCGGTGGTGCCGGCGTTCGACCGCCGGCGGGGCTGCTTGACCGACGCCGGTAGCTGCTCCTCGTGGTCGCCGCCGCGCAGCTCCTTGGCGAGGCGCTGCGCGATGGACTGGGCCGAGACGTGCCCTTCGCCGATGGCGGCGTGCAGCGAGTCGAGGTCGGCGTAGTTCATCGACTCGGCCAGCTTCACCAGCACGGGTGAGCTCGACAGCTTCTGGACCGGGAGCCCCTCCCTGCGCAGCGCCTTCGACAGGTCGTCGCGCCCGCTCTCGATGGCGTCCTCGCGGCGCTCGCGGGAGAACCACTGGCGGATCTTGTTGCGGGCCCTGGGCGTGGCGACGATGTCGACCCAGTCGCGCGACGGGCCGCCGTCGCCACCTTGGACGCGACGACCTCGACGGTGTCGCCCGACTGCGAGCGGTCTGTCGAGGCGGGCCATGCCGCCGTTGACCCGGGCGCCGATGCAGCGGTGGCCGACCTCGGTGTGGATGGCATAGGCGAAGTCGACGGGCGTGGATCCGACGGGGAGCGTACATGACGTCGCCCTTCGGCGTGAACACGTAGACCTCGTCCTGTTCGAGGTCGAGCTTCAGGGACTCGAGGAACTCGGCCGGGTCGACCGTGTCCGATTGCCAGTCGACGATGCGCTGCAACCAGGCGGCGTCGGAGGAGACGGCGGCCGCCTGCGACTGCGGCGCGTTCTCCTTGTAGCCCCAGTGGGCGGCGATCCCGAACTCGGCCGAGCGTGCATCTCCGTCGTCCGGATCTGCACCTCGATCTGCTTGCCCTGCGGGCCGATCACCGTCGTGTGCAGCGACTGGTACAGGTTGAACTTCGGGCATCGCGATGTAGTCCTTGATGCGGCCCTGCACCGGGTTCAAGGTGGCGTGCATGCACCGAGCGCGGCGTAGCAGTCCTTCTGCGACCCGACGAGGACCCGGATGCCGACGAGGTCGAAGATCTCGTCGAACTCCTTGCCCTTCACGACCATCTTCTCGTAGATGGAGTACAGGTGCTTCGGGCGGCCGGTGACGTCCGCCTGGATGTCGATGGTCGGTGAGCCGGTCCCGGACCACCTCGAGCACCTGGGCCAGGTAGATGTCGCGCTCCGGCGCCCGGCACGGCGACCATCTGCTCGATCTCGGCGTAGCGCTTGGGGTGGAGGGCGGCGAAGGCAGGTCCTCCAGCTGCCACTTCACGTCCTGGATGCCGAGCCGGTGGGCGAGCGGCGCGTAGATGTCGAGCGTCTCCTGGGCCGTGCGCTCCTGCTTGGCCTCCGGCATCGCCGCGATCGTCCGCATGTTGTGCAGCCGGTCGGCCAGCTTGATGAGCAGCGACCCGGGTCGTTGGCCATCGCCAGCAGCATCTTGCGCATCGTGGCCGCCTGTTGGGCCTCCTTCGAGTCGAAGGTGACCCGCTCGAGCTTGGTGACGCCGTCGACGATCGAGGCGACGTGCTCGCCGAAGTCGCGCCTCGAGGTCCTCGAGGGTGATGCCGGTGTCCTCGACGGCGTCGTGGAGGAGCGCGGCCGCGAGGGTGATGTCGTCGAGGCCGAGCTCGGCCAGGATCTGCGCCACCGCCAGCGGGTGGGTGATGTAGGGCTCGCCGGACTGTGCGCACTGCGTCGGCGTGGGCTCGCTCGGCGATCTCGTACGCGCTCCGGATGAGTCGTCGGATCGGCCTTGGCGTGGCGGGGGTGGGACCGGAAGGCAGCGAGGACGGGCGCCAGCTCGTCGGGGTCGGACGCCGAGTTGTGGCGTCGCCACGGGAGCACCCGGCCCGAGACCCGCTCGGTCGTCGCCATCAGTCGTACCTGAGGAGGGAGACGACCTCGTGGCCGGCGAGCTTGTCGCGACCCGCCGAGGAACCCGAGCTCGATCACGAAGGCGAGGCCGACGACGACGCCGCCGAGCTTCTCGACGAGGCGGACCGTGGCCGCCGCCGTCCCGCCGGTGGCGAGGACGTCGTCGACGATCAACGCCCGCTCCCCGGGCCGAACGGCGTCCTTGTGGATCTCGAGGAGGTCGGTCCCGTACTCGAGGGCGTACTCCTCGCGCTCGACCTGCCACGGCAGCTTGCCGGCCTTGCGAACGGGCACGAAGCCGGCGCCGAAGCGATAGGCGACCGGCGCCCCGACGATGAAGCCGCGGGCTTCGACCCCCAGCACCTTGTCGATGGGCCGATCGGCGAACGGCGCGGCCACCGCATCGATGGTCGAGCGGAAGGCCTCCACGTCGGCCAGCAGCGGCGTGATGTCCTTGAAGACGACGCCGGGCTTCGGGAAGTCAGGAATGTCGCGGATGTGCTCCTTCAGCCACCCGGCGTCTCCCACCCTTCGAGCCTACCGGCGCTTCCCCTTCTTCCGGGGACGAGGGGGTTGGCCGGTCCGTGTCGGCCGGGGCGTCGCCAGGGTCGGACGGTCGGCGGGCCCCGCCGCGTCGTTCCCGAACGGCCGCTCGACCGCGGCCTCCCGGGCGCCGCCCGGGGTGAGCACGCCGCCCGCGCCGGCGGCCGCCGGCGTCAAGGGACCCCCGACGCCGCGGGCGCCGAGGCGCTGGCGGATGGCGACGTAGCGCGGCTCGCGCTCCTTGAGGACGGCGAGCACGGGCGAGGCGATGAAGATCGAGGAGTAGGCACCGGTGAGGAGCCCGATGAGCAGGGCGAGGCCGAAGTCCTGGAGCGTCGTCGCCCCGAGCAGGAAGGCGCCGACGAACAGGATCGAGAAGATCGGCATGATCGCCACCAGCGACGTGTTCAGCGACCGCATGAGCACCTGGTTCATGGACAGGTTCACCATGTCGGCGTAGGTCATCCGCCCCGACGCGGCGAGTCCCCGGGCGTTCTCCTCCACCTTGTCGAACACCACGATGGTGTCGTACAGGGAGTAGCCGAGGATGGTGAGGAAGGCGACGACGGTGGCGGGGGTGACCTCGAACCCGGACAACGAGTAGACGCCGACGGTGATGAGGATGTCGTGGAAGAGCGCGGCCAACGAGGCGATGGCCATCTTCGGCTCGAAACGGAACGAGATGTAGATCGAGATCACGACCAGGAAGGCGATGAGCGCGTGGAGGGCCTTGGCCGTGATGGCGCTCCCCCACGACGGGCCGACCTCGCTCACGCTGACCAGCGACGGGTCGATGCCTTCGGCCTTGGCCAGAGCGGAGGAGACCTGCTCCTGCTGCGCCTTTCGCTCCTCGTCGGTCCCGGTGCCGGGATCGGCCTGCACGCGAAGGATGTTGGCTCCCAGGACCTGGATCTTGGCCTCCTCCAGGCCAAGGGGACGGAGGGCGTCGCGGGCGTCGTCGACCGAAGGCGAGGACGTCGGCACCTCCCACGCCGTGCCGCCCCGGAAGTCGATGCCGAAGTTGAGGCCGCGAGTGGCCAGGGAGACCAGGCCGATGGCGATGACGACGCCGGAGATGATGAACCATCGCTTGGCGTGCCCGACGAACTCGAGGTCCGTCTCCCCGTGGTAGAGGCGGTACCAGATGCTGCGGGTCGGGCTGGTCATGCGGTGCCTTCCTCGGCGGCCAGGCCCCGGGCGACGCCGAAGAAGGGCGCATCGGTGAAGAAGCGATTGCGGCCGAGAATGGCCACGACCGGGCGGGTGAACGCCCACGCCACGATCAGGTCGAGGATCGACGAGATCCCGAGGAAGAAGGCGAAGCCGCGCACCGAGCCGACGGTCAGGAAGTAGAGGAGGGCGGCGCCGATCAGCGAGGAGAGATCGGCGGCCAGGATCGTCCGATAGGCCCGCGTGAACCCACGGTCGACCGAGGAGCGGATCGATTTCCCGGACCGGATCTCGTCCTTGAGTCGTTCGAAGTAGACGACGTAGGAGTCGACGGTGACGCCGACCGAGATGATGATGCCCACAGCCCCGGCGAGGGTGAGCGCGAGGCCGGTCTTCTCGCCCATGAACGACACGAACGACCACAGGAGGGCCCCGGACACCGACAGGCCGAGGACGACCACGATGCCGAGGGCCCGGTAGTACAGGATCATGTAGAGCATCACGAGGCCGAGCCCGAGGAGGCCGGCCACGATGCCGGCGTGGAGCGAGTCCTTGCCGAGCGTGGCCGAGACGGTCTGCGTGCTCTGGGGCTTGAGCTGGATGGGCAGGGCGCCGAACTTCAGCACCAGCGCCAGGTCGCGCGCCTCCCGTTCGCCGAACTGGCCCGTGATCGACACGCTCTTGTTGAACTGCCCCGTCTGGACGGTGGGGGCCGACCGCACGAGCCCGTCGAGGACGATGGCGATCTGCTTGGTCGGGCACTCCGGGCCACCGGCGAAGCAGAGGCCGGCGAGCTCGTTGAAGAGGGTGTTGCCCTTGCCGGTCAGGTCGACGCTGACCGCCCAGTCGCCGTTCAGGCCCTGCGGCGGCTGGGCCGTGGCGCCGCTGACGATCGTGCCGGTGGCCTTGGCCGGGCCGAGGCGGAGCCGCCCGATGATCTCCTTGTCGTCGCCCTGCAGGGGCAGGACGACCTCGGCCTCCGGCGTGTCGTTCTCGCGCGACGTGGTGCCGGGGATCGTGGTCGACGTGGAGGTGGTCGTCTCGGGGGCGGCGGGATCGGGGGCGGCCGTCGTGGTCGTCTCGGGCGGGGCCGTGGTGGTCGTGGCCGCCGCCTCGGCCGCCGACTCCTCGGTGGGCAGTGCGCCGAGCACCGGCCGGAAGCGCAGCTCGGCGGTCTGACCGACGATCTCGAGGGCGCGGCGCTGGTCCTTCACGCCGGGCAGCTGAACGATGATCGAGTCGCCCTGCGTGCTGATGTCGGGCTCGGCCACGCCGAGGGCGTCGACGCGGCTCCGGATGATCTCGACGGCCTGGTTCAGCACGCCGCTGTCGACCTTCCGGTCGGGCTGCAGCACGACGTAGGCGCCGCCCTGCAGGTCGAGCCCGAGCTGCGGAGCGCTGTGGGAGATGAGCGTGGTGGCCAGGCCGCCGACGGCGATGAGGAGGATCAAGGGGAGGGCGAGGCGCTTCAGCACGGTCAGCCCTCGTCCGTGATCGGGCCGAGCGGCTGCGGGTCGGCGGCGTCGACGGCCGGGGCGGGCGCCGTGGGGTCGGCGCTGGTGCGGGTGGCGATGGCGGCGCGGCGACACCGGATCAGCACGCCCGGGGTCGTCTCGACGATGGCGAAGTCCTCCTCGATGGAGATGATCCGACCGAGGATGCCGCCGATGGTCGCCACGTCGTCGCCGACGGCGAGGGACGTGACGAGGGCGCGTTGCGCCCGGACCCGTCGCTGCTGCGGACGGATGAGCAGGAAGTACATGATCCCGAGCAGCAGGACGAGGGGAAGCAGTTGCATGGGCGGCGGCGACCTTACTCGTAGGCCTCGGCGACTTCGCCGCGCACCCGTTGGAGGCTCCCGTCCTCGATCGCCGCTCTCGTCCGCTGCACGAGCGCCAGCGTCCACGCCAGGTTGTGCCAGGTCAGGAGGCGCAACGCCGTGGGCTCGCCCACCTGCAGCAGGTGCCGGATGTAGGCCCGCGACCAGCGCTCGCACACCGCGCAGCCGCACGTCTCGTCCAGCGGTCGCGGATCGTGGGCGAAGGCCGCGTTGCGGATCTGGAGCCGGCCGGTCGAGGTCAGCACCGAGCCGTGACGGGCGATCCGGGTGGGGAGCACGCAGTCGAACATGTCGACGCCTCGGGCGATCCCCTCGACCAGGCCGATCGGATCGCCGACCCCCATCAGGTAGCGGGGCGACCCGGCGGGGAGCACCTCGATGGCGGCCTCCAGCGCCGGCAGCATCTCGGCCCGGGGCTCCCCCACGCTCAGCCCGCCGATGCCGTAGCCGTCGAAGCCGATGTCGACCGTGCGGGCTGCGCTCTCCCGCCGCAACTCGCCGTCGATCCCGCCCTGGACGATGCCGAAGAGGGACTGGTCCTCGGTGCGCACGTGGGCCGCCTTGGCCCGGGCCGCCCACGCCGCGGTGCGCTCGACGGCTCGACGCACGACCTCCGGGGACGACGGCAGGGGCGGGCAGACGTCGAGCACCATCTGGATGTCGGCGCCGAGCAGCTCCTGGGTCCGGACGGCCGATTCGGGCGTGAGGCGGTGGCGGCTCCCGTCGTAGATGCTCTTGAACGTCGCCCCGTCGTCGTCCACCTTGGGCTCGAGGCTGAAGATCTGGAAGCCGCCCGAATCGGTCAGGACGTGTCCGGGCCAGGACGCGAAGCCGTGGATGCCGCCGAGCTCGCCCACCAGATCGGCGCCCGGGCCGGAGCATCAGGTGGTAGGTGTTCGAGAGCATCACCTCGAAGCCGAGGGTCTCGAGGTCCTCCGTGCTCAGCGCCTTCACCGAGGCGCGGGTGCCGACCGGCATGAAGCACGGCGTCCGGAACGTGCCACGCGCCGTCGTGATCGTGCCGGCGCGGGCGGCGCCGTCGGTGGCCGTGACGTCGAGTCGCAGGCTCACGTCGCCCGGGACACCAACATCGCGTCGCCGAAGGAGAGGAAGCGGTAACCCTCGGCCAAGGCCTCGGCGTAGCGCTGCTGCCAGCGGTCGTGGCCGGCGAACGCGCTCAACAGGACGAGCAGCGTGCTCCGCGGCTGGTGGAAGTTCGTGAGGAGGACATCGACGACGCGGAAGTCGAAGCCCGGCCGGATGAACAGGTCGGTCCGGCCCTGACGCTCCCCGGTCCGGGCCGCCGACTCGAGGGCGCGGAGGGTGGTGGTGCCGACGGCGATCGTGCGCCTCGCCGACGCGCACGCCTCGAGCGTCGCCTCGGGCACGTCGTAGCGCTCCTCGTGCATCCGGTGGACCCCGAGGTCGTCGCTGCCCAGGGGCCGGAAGGTGCCGAGGCCGACGGCGAGGTCGACGGTGTGCACGGTGGCGCCGCGGGCGCGGACGGCATCGAGCACCTCGTTCGTGAGGTGCAGGCCGGCCGTCGGCGCCGCCACCGACCCCTCGGTCCGGGCGTACACGGTCTGGTAGCGCTCCGGGTCGGCCAACGGCTCGTGGATGTAGGGCGGGAGGGGCACGACCCCGTGCTCCGCCGGGTCGGCGAGGAGGAGGACCCGCCGGGTGCCGCCGTCATCGCCACCGGCGGCGTCCCCCGTCCGTGCACCCACCTCGACGACCGGCACCCCCGCCTCGGTGGACAGGACGGTGCCGGGCGGCAGCCGGCGCCCGGGACGGACCAACGCCGTCCAGGCCTGGGGTCCTCCCGCCGGGTCCGGCTCGAGCAGGAAGACCTCGGCCGCGCCACCCGAGGCCTTGCGCAGCGAGAGGCGGGCCGGCAGCACCCTCGTCTCGTTCACGACGACGACGTCACCCGCGTCGACGTGTTCGGGCAGGTCAGCGACGGTGTGGTGAACCGGGGCACGGGCGGGATCGAGGTCCACGAGGAGGCGGGCGGCCGAACGCGGCTCGAGCGGCCGTTGGGCAATTGCACCTTCTGGCAGGCTGTAGTCGAATTGTGCCGCAGAGGAGAGGTCGGGAGCAGGAGTCGGGCTGCCGGCGGCGAACTGTGTGGCAGGGGTCACTTCCGCATTCCAATCAAGATCTGGGAGCCACGCGTGGCGCTTCGTGTCGACGATGTCGACCTAGTACGAGACCGGGCATTGGTCGAGCGGTTCCAAGAGGGTGATGCCGCCGCGTTCGACACGCTCTACTGCCGGTATTTCGCCCGGCTCGTCCGATACTGCCAGAAGCGGGTCGGCGACCCGCTCGAGGCCGAGGAGATCGCGCAGGAGGCCTTCGTCCGAGCCCTCCGGGCGCTGCCCACCTTCGAGGGCGAGCGCCGGTTCTACCCCTGGATGACGGTGATCGCCGGACGGCTGTGCGTCGACGCCCACCGGCGCCGCGGCCGCACCGAGCCCTCCTCCCAGATCGATCTCGGCGTCATCGAGGGCGGGCAGGAGAAGGTCGTCGACGCCGTCGACGTCCAGATCCTCGCCACGGCGCTCGGCCGCCTCGCCCCGCGCCACCGTGAGGTGCTCGACCTCCGCGAGCAGCAGGGCCGGTCCTACCAGGAGATCGCCGACCACTACGGCGTCACCCTGGGCACGGTGGAGGCCCTCCTCTTCCGGGCCCGCAAGGCGCTCAAGCGGGAGTTCATGGCCGTCGTGGGCGGCGAGCGCAACTGGGCCGCCGTTCCCGTGCTGGGGGGCACCTTCGGTCGCCTCGCCGCCTTCAAGGCCAAGGTCGATGCGTGGGCCGCCGGCGTGCTGCCGGCGTTGTCGGGGCCGGCCGTGGCCGCCGCCCTCGCCGTCACCGCCGTCACGGGTGCCGTCGGCGGCGCCGTGCTCCACCACCAGGACGCCCCGAAGGCGACATCCTCCGCCCTCGTGCGGATGCAGGGCCTCGTGCCGGCGGCAGCGACCACGACCTCCCGGCCGGAGATCCTCGGTGGGGTGTCCGACGCCCCCGTGACCAGCTCCACCTCGTCAGCCTCAGGCACCCTCGTGGAGCGGGTCGACGCCCCGGGCGCTCGCCCGGTGACGACACCGAGCGACGCAGTCGCCGGCGCGGTTGGTTTCGCGGAGGTCGGCGGGTACGCCGAGGCCGAGGAGCAGAGCCAGGCGGATCCCATCCGGGTGGAGCCGGCTCCCGGGGTGCTCGCCACCTGGAATCCGGCAGTCACCACCGCAGACGTCGTGCAGAACACCTCGGACTACATCGAGCAGCTCGGAGAGAACAAGTGAAGCGTCGCCTGGCCGTCATCGTCCTTTTGGCGGGCTCCCTCGCCGGCGGAACCTCTGCGGCCCAAGCGTTGACCGGCTTGGCTTCGGCAAGCTCGCATTGGGGCTGCGTCGGGGTCGCCGCTGCTGACCTGGGAGCCTGCTTCTCCAACCCGCTGCCGGAGCGTCTGCCGATCCCGGCGACGCCCTCCACCCCCAGCTAGGACTCGAAGAGGCCGGGCGGCGCCGGCGCATGGGCCGGGGAGTCGAGGCCCAGGTGCTGCCACGCCGCCGGCATGGCCACGCGACCGCGTGGCGTCCGCATGAGCAGGCCGAGTTGGAGCAGGAAGGGCTCGTAGACGTCCTCGACGGTCTCGGTCTCCTCCCCCACCGAGACGGCGAGGGTCGACAGCCCGACGGGCCCGCCGCCGAAGCGCCGGCACACGGCGTCGAGGATGGCGCGGTCGACCTTGTCCAGACCGAGGTCGTCGACGCCGAACAGGGTCAGCCCCTGCTGGGCCACCTGGCGCGGTGACGGTGCCGTCGCCGCGCACCTCGGCGAAGTCGCGGACCCGCTTGAGCAGCCGGTTTGCGATGCGGGGGGTGCCACGGGACCGGCGGGCGATCTCGGACGCACCCCCGTCGGAGAGCGAGACCTCGAGGATCCGCGACGAGCGCAGGATGATCTCCTCGAGGTCGTCCGGGCTGTAGTAGTCGAGCCGGGCGACGAACCCGAAGCGGTCGCGCAGTGGGCCGGTGATGAGCCCGGTGCGGGTGGTGGCGCCGACGAGGGTGAATCGGGGCAGCGGCAGCCGGACGGAGCGGGCCGCCGGGCCCTTGCCGAGGACGATGTCGAGGACGAAGTCCTCCATCGCCGGATAGAGGATCTCCTCCACGGCCCGGCCGAGGCGGTGGATCTCGTCGATGAAGAGGACGTCGCCCTCCTGCAGATCCGGTAGGATCGCGGCGAGGTCGCCGGCCCGGACCAGCGCCGGCCCGGAGGTCACCCGCATGCCCACCCCCATCTCGGCGGCCACGATCCCGGACAGCGAGGTCTTCCCCAACCCGGGTGGCCCGGCGAAGAGCAGGTGGTCGCTCGGCTGGCCCCGCCTGCGGGCCGCCTCGAGCATGATCGCCAGGTGCTCCTTGAGGGCGGGCTGGCCCACGAACTCGGCCAGGTGCCGAGGCCGGAGCGAGACCTCCTCGGCCAGCTCGATCGGGTCCGGCTCGGGCGTCAACAGCTCTTCTCGGCTCACCCGGCCTCGCTTTCGTGGCGCCTTTTGGTGGTTGCGAGGGGCTTCGTGGTCCGTTCTGGCGACCAGAAGGGACCGCGAGATGCCGTGCGGGTCGTCATCGGGCGACGGCCAGTTGGCGGAGGGCGGTGCGGAGGAGGTCCTCGATGACGCCGTCCTCGGGGAGGGTGCGGAGCGGCCTCGCGCACCTCGTCGACGCCGTAGCCGAGGGCGGCCAGGGCGTTGCGGACCTCGTTGCGGGCGCTCGGGCCGGCGTCGGCGGCCGAGCCGACGACGGTGAAGGCGGTCTCCGACGGCAGATCGAGATCGAGGCGGGACGTGAGCTCGAGGAGCAGGCGGGCCGCCGTCTTCTTGCCGATGCCGGGGACGAGGGTGAGCGCGTCCACGTCGTCGGTGGCGACGGCCCGGCGGAGGGCGGCGGGCGAGTGCACCGAGAGGATGTCCATCGCCACGGCGGGGCCGATGCCGTGGGTGGCGATGAGGGCCTCGAAGGCGACCCGCTCGTCGGCCGAAGGGAAGCCGTAGAGCACGAGGGCATCCTCCCGGACGTGGGTGTGGACGTGCAGGAACACGGGCGATCCGAGCTCGCCCATGACCGAGTGGGCCGAGGTCGGCACCTGGACGCGGTAGCCGACGCCACCGACCTCCACCAGCACCTCACCCTTGGCGTTGCGGTCGAGCAGGATCCCCCGCAGCGAGCCGATCACCTCGGCCCGCCCCCCGTGGCCCGGGCCGCGGCGGCCAGCACCGGCGCCACGGCCAGGTGGCAGAGGGCGAGGGCGAGGGCGTCGGCGGCGTCGGCGCGGCTCTGGGCACCTTGTCGAGCGACAAGCAGCGACTGCACCATGCGACTGCACCTGCTCCTTGGCGGCGGCGCCGTAGCCGGTCACCGCCTGCTTCACCTCGTTGGCCGTGTACTGCGCCACCTCGCACCCGGCCGCCGACGCCGCGGCCAGGGCGAGGCCGCTGGCCTGGCCGACCGACATCGCCGTGCGGACGTTGGTCTGGAAGAAGACCCGCTCGACCACGACGGCCTGCGGGGTGAACTCGGCCAGCAGCGCCCGCAGCTCCCGGTTGAGCGAGGCCAGCCGCTGGGGCAAGGGATCGCTCGGCGGGGTGGTGAGCACGCCGCAGGCGACGGCCCGCAGCCCGGCCCGCTCCCGCGCCACCACGCCGTACCCGCACCGGGTGACGCCCGGATCGATCCCGAGGACGAACATCCGTTCGACCTTAGCGCCCGCCTGGGAAGGGGGCGTGGACCCTCAGACCGGCGCGCCGTCCTGCGCGGCGCGGACGGCCGAGACGAGCTCGTCGGTCTTGCGGAAGGTCAACCCGGCGGCGGCCCGGTGGGCGTAGCGGATGCGACCCTCACGGTCGACCACGAACACCGATCGGCGGTAGAACCCGACCGGGCCGACGACGCCGTAGGCCCGGGCGACGGCCTTCTCCGTGTCGGCGAGCAGCGGGAACGTGAAGCCGTGGACGTTGGCGAAGGCCTCGTGGCTGTCCACGTCCTGCGGGGAGATGCCGAGCACCTGGGCCCCGAGCTCGTCGAACTCGCGCGATGTCGGAGGAGTAGGTGTTCAGCTGCATCGTGCACACCGGCGTGTTGTCGCCGGGGTAGAAGACGAGCACGACGGGCTGCCCGGTGTAGTCCGCCAGCGAGTAGGCGCGGTCACCGGTGCCCTCGAGGGAGAAGTCCGGGGCGAGGTCGCCGACGCCGACACGGGGAGGAGCCACGATCCGCAGCCTAGGGCCGACCCTGCGAGGGCGCCCCGTCAGCCCTCGAGCACGTCGAGGATCGCTTCGCCGCTGAGGATCTCGTCGAACTCGTCGCGGTGCCGCTCGATCAACAGGAGCACCGCTCGCTGCTCGCGGGCGACGCGGCGCACGGCCTCACGCTCCTCGATCTCCTGCACGACGGCCTTGTACCGGTCCGACGACTGGCAACGCCGGCAGGTGACGTCGGCCGGGCTCGAGGCCATCGGCAGGTCCTCCAGGCGGACGGCCGGACGCAGCTTGCACGACGGCGCCACGACATCGCCCTGGTGGTTGATGATCGGCCAGTGGCGGCTCGATCGCATGAGCCGCGGGTCGACACCAACAGCTCTTGCATGATGTCGTCGGGGATGTCGAAGTTGGCGTAGACGTTCTGCACGTCGTCGAGGTCCTCGAGGCGCATCGATGAGCCGCAGCACCTTGCGGGCGTCGTCGACTCGGTGGCCAGCGGGATCGACTGGCTCGGGAGCATCGTCAGGTCGGCCGAGTCGAAGGCGATGCTCGGCGGCCTCGAGGGCCTTGACGCACCTCGTGCAGGTCGGACGGGCCGCGTGGTGATCAGCCAGGTGTCGCCCTGGTCGGTGATGTCCTCGGCACCGGCGTCGAGGCCGATCACCATGAGCTCGTCCTCGGTCGCCTTCTTCGGCAGCACGATCACGCCCTTGCGCTCGAACTGCCACGCCACCGCGCCGGGCTCGGCCATCGAGCCGCCGAGCTTCGAGAACATGGTGCGGACGTCGGCGCCGGTGCGGTTGCGGTTGTCGGTCAGGCACTCGACGAAGACGGCCACGCCCGACGGGCGCGTAGCCCTCGTAGGTGACGGCTCGTACTGACGCCCTCGAGGTCGCCGGTGCCCCGCTTGATCGCCCTCTGGATCGTGTCGAGGGGCACGGAGGCCGAGCGCGCCTTCTGGTACATCGTGCGGAGGCGTCGGGTTCATCTCCGGGTCTCCGCCGCCCTCGCGCGCCGCCACCTCGACCTGGCGGATGAGCTTGGCGAAGAGCTTCCCGCGCGTCTTGTCCGTGGCACCCTTCTTGTGCTTGATCGTCGCCCACTTGGAATGACCGGACATGGCTTCAGTCTCCTCAAGAAAAGCTCGTGGATGCGCAAGTCATCCGACAACTCGGGGTGGAAAGCCGACACGAGGACGTTCCCCGACCGGCAGAGCACCGGGTGCCCGTCGACGGTAGCGAGCACCTCGACCTCCTCGCCCGCCCGTTCGACGAACGGGGCCCGGATGAACACCGCGTCGAAGGGGTCGGCCGCCGTCGACACGCCGTCGACGGCGAGGCCGGTCTCGAAGGAATCGACCTGGCGGCCGAAGGCGTTGCGGCGAACCGTCAGGTCGATGGCCCCGAAGAAGCGCTGGTCCGGGCGGCCATCGAGCACGTCGGAGGCCAGCAGGATCATCCCGGCGCACGTCCCGAAGGCGGGCATGTCGTCGGCGAGCCGCTCGGCGATCGGCTCGAACAGGCCCGACGATTCGAGGAGCAACGACATGGTGGTCGACTCGCCGCCGGGCAGGATCAACGCCTCGACGCCGGCGAGGTCCTCCGGGGTCCGCACCTCGATCGGGTGCGCGCCGAGCTTCAGCGACGGCGGCCGCGTGCTCCCGACCGCGCCCTGCAGGGCGAGGACCCGACCTTGTCGATCCGCGCCACCTGGCGGTCGTCCCGGCACGAGGGCGCTACCAGCCCCGCTCGGACAGCTTGGTCTCGACCATGTTGGCGTTCTCGCCCCGCATGGCGTCGCCGAGGCCGCGGCTGACCTTGGCCACGATCGACGCGTCCCGGAAGTGGGTGGTCGCCTCGACGATGGCCCGGGCCATCGCGGGCCGGGTTCTCGCTCTTGAAGATGCCCGAGCCGACGAAGACGGACTCGGCGCCGAGCTGCATGACGAGCGACGGCGTCGGCCGGGGTGGCGATGCCGCCGGCGCAGAACATCGGCACGGGGAGCTTGCCGGTCTCGGCGATCTCCTGCACGAGGCCGACCGGCGCCTGCAGGTTCTTGGCCCAGCCGTAGAGCTCGGCCGAGTCGGCCTGGCCGATGCGCTTGATGTCGCCCAGGATCTGGCGGAGGTGGCGCACGGCGTGAACGACGTCGCCCGTGCCGGCCTCGCCCTTCGAACGGATCATGGCCGCGCCCTCGGAGATGCGCCGGAGCGCCTCGCCGAGGTTGGTGGCGCCGCAGACGAAGGGGACGGTGAAGTTCCACTTGTCGATGTGGTGCAGCTCGTCGGCCGGCGTGAGCACCTCGGACTCGTCGATGTAGTCGACGCCGAGCGCCTCGAGCACCTGGGCCTCGGCGAAGTGGCCGATGCGGGCCTTGGCCATCACCGGGATGGTGACGACGGCCTTGATCCCCTCGATCAGGGCGGGATCGCTCATGCGGGCCACGCCGCCGTCGCGACGGATGTCGGAGGGCACGCGCTCGAGGGCCATGACGGCCACGGCGCCGGCGTCCTCGGCGACCTTCGCCTGCTCGGCGTCGACCACGTCCATGATCACGCCGCCGCGGAGCATCTCGGCCAGGCCCCGCTTGACGCGATCGGTCCCGGTACGGCGGCTGTCAGGAGTGGTATCGGCCATGGGAGGAGTCTACGAGGGGGGTGCGGGTACTACGTGATCGAAATCGGCGCCGACGAGGGGGCCAGCGCGACCATCGTCGAGCCGGCGACGAGCTCGACGGGCGCGCCGGCGCTGTCGGTGTAGGTGGTCATGGCCTCGGCCGACGACTTCGACCACCGGACCTTCGCCGACTTCCCGGCGGACAGCACGATCGCTTCGCCCTCGCCGACCACGACGGCCTCGTCCACCGGGTTCTTCGCCGAGTCGTTGTACCCGACGCCCCGGTAGGGGACCTTCTGGATGATGACGTTGGCGAAGGTGAGCCGCGTGCCGTCGGCCAGAAGGTGGGCCGTCCCGTTCGTCGACCGCTGCCAACGTCCCGTGGCCGCGTCCCACTCGAAGGAGCCCGTCGTGCGACCGCCGTAGTTGATGCTGGCCTTGGTCGCCGGCAGGGCGCCGGCCGGCGCGAACGCCTCGCCCTCGCCGAGGAAGGAGAAGGCGGCGGCGGGCGGGGCGGCGTCCTTGGGGGCCTCCTTCCGGAGGCGGGCGGTCGTGGCGAAGGTGGCGTAGGGCCGGCGGCGGCCCTTGGGGTTGATGAAGGCGCCAGGGTCGTTTCGCTCGGTGACCACCTCGACCGGCGCGCCCTTGAGGCGGTTGAGGGTGAACGCGACGCCGTCGGAGAACGCGAACACCCCGTGGAAGGCCGACACGACGGACCGATCCGTCGTGCGGAGCGAGCGGATGGGCCCGACCAGCTCGGAGTCCTGGCTCTGGAAGATGGCGATGAACCGGGTGACCCCGCCCTCGACCTTCTCCTCGTAGATCAGATCCGCCTTGTCGAGTCCGGACTGGGGGCGGCCGTCGGGTGAGTTGTCGACCTTGATGTTGATGGCCGGCCGCGACGCGGCGTCGGGCTCGACGGCCAATCCGCTGAGCGGGGCGACGGCCTTGGGACCCTCGGTGGTGGTCGTCTCCTGGGCCCCGTCGTCGGCGGCGAGGTCGGTGGCCTTCTTCGTGGCCTCCGGCAGGTCCTTGCTCCCGCCGCCGCCGCAGGCCCCGGCCAGGAGGGACAGGGCGAGCGCGCCGAACAACACCCGGCGCGCTCGGCGCCGGGACGACCGGAACACCATCAGAGGAGACGCCCGTCGCCGGGCTTCGGCAGCTCGAGCCAGGTCTGCCCGGGCGTGAGCTTGAGCGGCGCGCCGGCCGCGTCGGTGAAGGTGGTGACGGCGTTCTGGTCCGCCTTCTTCCAGCGGCCCTTCACGACCTTCCCGTCGGCCAGCAGCCAGACGTCACCCTCACCGATGAGATCGGCTTCGGGAACGACGGTGTTCGAGCGGTCGCGGTACCCGGTGTCGTGGTAGGTCGTGAACTGCACGAGGACGTTCTTCGCCTGCACCGGCGCGCCGGTGGCGTCGACGTGGGCGGTGCCGTTCTGCGTGCGGGTGTAGACGCCGGCGCCGGCGTCCCACTTCCAGTCCACGAGCGTCTGGACCTTGTCCTTCCACTGCAGGTGCACACCGCCGGCCGGGTCGCCGGCGACCGCTTCGCCCTCGGCCCGGTAGGTGAACAGGGCCGGAGGGGCGGCGCCCTCGGTCCCCTCCCTGAGCTTTCCGGGGGAGGCGAAGAGGTTGTACGGGTTCGGGCGCCCGCTCTTGCGGGTGTAGGCGCCGCCCTTGACGTCGACGCCGACGTCGACGAGGGGCGCGGCCCGGACGAGCTTGACGAAGTCGGCGTTGGAGCCGGACCAGGCGAACAGCGGCTTGTTCAGGGCCGAGGCGATGAGGATGTCGGTCGTGCGGGCCGAGCGGACCGGACCGACCTCCTCCGCGTCCTGGGAGTGGAAGACGACGGCGAATCGGGTGATCCCGCCCTCCACGCCTTCCTCGACGACGACGTCGGCCTGGTTGATGCCGGCCTGGGGCCGACCGTTGGGGGCGTTGTCGATCTTGACGATCATCGCCGGGCGGTTGACCTTGGCCGGGTCCGTGACGGCGAGCCCGGTGAGGGGCGCGCCGCTCGTCGGGGTGGCCGCGGCCTCCGCCGTCGTCGGCGGTGCCGCCGTGGTGGCGGGCGCCTTCGGCGACTCCTTCTTGTCACCTCCGCCGCAGGCTGCGGTGAGGAGGGCGGCCGTCGCGAAGGCGGCAGCCAGGCGGAGGGTGCGGGTGCGGTTCATCGGCTGGTTCAGAGCTCCCGGAGCGCTTGGATGCGCTCGTCGAGGGGCGGATGGTCGGGGTGTTGCGCGGGAGCTTGCAGCCACAGGTGGGCGATCGCCCGATCCGGCGAACGCAGGCCCGTGGAGCCGTCCCGCACCTTCTCGAGCGCGGAGATAAGGCCCGGAGGGTAGCGGGTCATGGACACGCCATTGACATCGGCGTGGCTCTCCCGCCGCGGCCCGAGGACCTTCGGCAGGAGGCTGGGCGCGACGGGGGCGACGAGGGTGACGGCGAGGGTCGCCGGGAGGATGTCGAGGTGGCGGATGTGGCTCAGCTCGTGGGCGACGACACCCTCGAGCTCGATCCGCGAGAGGCCGTCGAGCAGGCCGGTCGTGAGGACCACGGCGGCGTGGCGGGGATCGCGCCCGACGGCGAGGGCGTTGAGGGCGGGGTCGTCGATGACGTAGAGATCGGGCTTCGGGACGCCGGCGGCGGCGCACAGCCCCTCCACCACGTTGTGGAAACGCGCCTGCACCCGGGGGTCGGCCGGGACCGCGCCCGCCTTCGCCAGGGCTGTCGGCAGAGCCCGCCGCACCTGCAGCGCCGCCGCGCCGCCGCCGGCGAGCAACCCGACGACGATCCCGACGAACGGGTGGCCGAGCACGGCCAGCACGAGGAGGACGACCAGAGCGATGGCCACCACCCACGCCTGCCGACGGCGAGCCGGGCCCGGCGGCGGTTTTCGTCGAGGTGGGGATCGGTCACGCCCCCGCAGTATCCCACCGGCGCTACAGCCCGCCGCGGCACCTGCCGAGAACTAGTCCGTTCGAGCTAGTACGACAGCGACCCGTCCAGGGGGACCGATGCGATTGTTCCGATATGCGTGCGCGGGAGTGGCGACCACTGTCCTGGCCGCCTCCGCCTTCACCGGCCCCGCCGCCGCGCAGTCCGTGGGCGTCGGCACGTCCCTGACGTCGACCAAGGTGCTCACCGCGCAGCTCGGCGAGGGCGGCTCGCTCCTCGACCTGGCGCTGCTCGGCGACGAGGCCCGGTCCACGACCGACTCGGCCGTCGCCGCCCCGGAGGCCTACGCCCGGCTGACGGCCCTGGCGGCCAAGGCCTCGCTCCTCCCGGCCAGCCCGCTGAACGTGACCCAGGGCGTCTTCGAGGCCCGGAGCGGCGGCGCCACGGAGGTGCCGATCGCGGCGTCGGACCTCGCCGTCCCGACCACCCTGCCGATCGCGCTCGCCCCGGTCCTGTCCGGCACGATCGACCCCGGCAAGCTGACGGCCAACCTGACCGACGGCGTGGCCGCCGCCACGATGTCGAGCTCGGTCTCGAACGTGAAGGCGGTCGGTGGCCTCGTCGGCGTCGGCTCCCTGCGTTCGGTGCTGGACGCGACGAGCGGTGCCTCCTCCTCCGGTGCCACCCGGGGAGCCAACGTGGCCGACATCACGGTCCTCGATCTCGGCGCCCTGCTCCAGGGCCTCGGTCTCCCGCTCGGCGAGCTGACGCCGAACCAGGTCGTCGCCCTCGTCGACGCTGCTCGGCGCCCAGACCGGCCTGCCGCTGCCCCGGGGCTCGGCCACCCTCGCCTCGGCCGTGGCCGCGCTCAACGCCGCCGTCGACGACCTGCAGGCGGCGGTGGCCGTGACGCCGGCGACGACCGAGGTGATCACCGACGCCATCGACGGACCGACGACGTCGCTGCTCGGCACCGTGGGCTCCGTCTCGGGCGTCACCGTCCCGCTCCCGTCCACGACCCAGACCGTCGCCGAGGCCGTCGCCACGGTGCACGCCCTCGTCGACCAGATCCAGACGCTCCTCAACGACCTGCTGGCCAAGGGCCTCGCCGCCCTCGACCACCTGGCGCTCCTCCGCCTCGAGGGTGTCGAAGTCGGCGTCGCCACCAAGGCCGTGGAGACGGTGGCCGGTTCCAGCGCCACCGTCACCGGCCGGATCGGCAAGGTCTTCGTCGGCGGCGTCGCCCTCCCCGGCATCGACCTGGCCGCCACCGCGACGCAGATCTCCGAGGCCGTGGCCAAGGTCAACACCCAGCTCGGCACGGTCCTCGGCACCATCAGCCCGGACCTGGCCAACGTCGTCAAGGTCTCGGTCCTCGACCAGGCCACCAGCGTCACCCAGGACGGCGGCTACACCCGGAGTCGGGCCGGGGTGGCGGCGGCCACCGCGACGATCACCCCGCCGGCGACCCTCGCGGCCACGGTCAAGACCGTCACCGACGCGGTCGGCGTAGCCGACACCCTGACGGCGGCCGGCGTGGCCGTGCCGGCCCTCGACGGCCTCATGAACCAGCTCGGCGGGGCTCTCAGCCTGACCACGACGGTGCTCGCGGCTCCGGCCAAGGTGCAGGTCGCCTCGGTCCTGTCGGCCAGTGATTACCGCCTCGCCGCGGCCCCGACCACGCCCGGCGCTCCGGCCGAAGGCGTGCCGTCGCTGCCCCGTACGGGCGGCCCGGACCTGGTCCTGTTCGGCGGGCTCCTCGCCGTGCTGGCCCTGGCCTTCCGCCGCCTCAGCCGCACCGCCGAGCGGCAGCCCATCCGCCTCCAGGACTGACCTCGGCGGCGGCGTCGCAACCACGCGTAGGACGGAGGGCTCCGGGGGGAGCCCTCCGTCGCGCCCGGGCCACCGATAGCGTCCCTGGGGTGAAGGTCGTTCGGATCACCGTGCTCGCCGCCCTCCTCGCGCTCGCCGCCTGCGGGCGGGAGCAGGACCCCACCGTCGGCGCCGGCGGGTCGACCACCACGTCGGGCGCACCGACGACCTCGGGGCCTCCGACCACCGCGGCGAGCGCCGGCGGAGCCTTCGCCACGACGACGGTGTCGCAGCCCTCCTCCGAGCGCGGCCTCCTGAGCTCGGTGCAGGCGACCCACGACGGCGACGTCGACCGGGTGACGTTCACCTTCGAAGGGGCCCGTCCCGGCTACCGGATCGGGTACGCCGACCGTCCGATCGTGCAGTTCGGATCCGGCGAAGAGGTGACCGTCGACGGCGCCGGGGTGCTCGTCGTCCACTTCGAGCCGGCATCGGGCTTCGACCTGACCGGCGAGGGTCGACAGGTCTTCAAGGGTCCCGAGCGGCTCGACCTGGCGACGTCGGTGGTGCTCGATGTCGTGCGGGTCGGCGACTTCGAGGCCCAGCTGGCGTGGGCCGTCGGGGTGGACGGGGCCAAGGTCCCCTTCCGCGTCCGCACCGACACCGGGCCGAGCCGGGTGATCCTCGAGGTGCAGGCCGCCGGCTAGACGATGCCGGCGTAGAGCGCGAGGTAGCGCTCGGCCAGCCGGTCCATCGAGAAGTCGTTGGCTCGGGCGTCGCCCGCTTCGACCAGGCGCCGGCGGAGGGCGCCGTCGCCGAGGACCCGCTCGAGGGCCCCGGCCGAACGCGACCGGGTCGCCCGGAGGGACGAGCACCGCCTGGGCGTCGGGACGAGCCACGTTCCGGTAGCCCGGGAGGTCGCTGGCCACGATCGGGACCGACGCCGCCATCGCCTCGAGCAGCACGACCCCGAACGACTCGCCGCTGATCGACGGCGCGCAGAACACGTCGACGCTGCGGAGGTAGGTCGCCTTCTCCTCGTCGGTGATGCGCCCGAGCCACTCGATGCGCCGGTCGCCGCGGAACCGCGCCTGGAGCTCGGCCGTCTGGGGCCCGTCGGAGGCCACCAGCACACGGACGTCCGCCGGCAGGTGGGGCAGGGCCTCGAGCAGGACGGTCAGCCCCTTGCGGGGCTCGTGCCGGCCCAGGAACAGGATCGAGGGACCGTCGACGGTCATCGGATCGGCCTTGGAGAAGCGCTCGATCTCGATGCCGTTGAACACGAGCTCGTAGTCGCCGCCGACGGCCTCGCGCGCCGTGGCCCGGGCATCCTCCGACACGGCGCAGCGGACGGCCAGGCGCCGGGCGAGGTTGCGGGCGATCGGACGAAGGGCGGCGTAGGCGGCGCTGGCGCCGGCCCGATGGAAGGTGCCGACGAGCGGACGGTCGCTGACGAGCAGGCTGGTTACCGTCGGACCCGGCACGAGCGGCTCCTGGAGGTGCACGACGTCGAACTCCTCGTCCCGGAGGGCCCGCATGGTGCGGAGGGCGCAGGCGGGATCCGGGGCGATGGGCGCCACCGAGCCGTTGGCGGCCAGCGGCACCGACTTCCCGAGCGGCGTCACCCCGGCGTCCGGCGGCGGCCCGTCGCACGGCGCCAGCACCCGCACCTCGTGCCCGAGGGTGCGCAACGCCCGGGCCAGTCCGAGGACCTGAGCCTGCACCCCGCCGGGCGGCGTCAGGCTGTAGGGGCAGACCTGGGCGATGCGCATCACCGTCACGGTAGCGGCCGGGCCTCGGCCCGCTCCGGCCGGCGCGACCCGGCCCGGCCCGGCGTGGCCCGGCGTGGCCCGGCGGGAATCGTTGCTGCGTCCGACCCTGTTGGACGGGGCATGCCGGTCACCCGTCTCAACCACGCCGTCCTCTACGTCCGCGACGCCGCCCGCACGGCCGACTTCTACGGCGACGTCCTGGGCTTCCGGAAGGTCATGGAGATGCCGGGCGCCGTCTTCCTCCAGGCCCCGGGCTCGACCAACGACCACGACCTCGGGATCTTCGGGATCGGCGAGGCGGCGACCGCCTCCCCCGCCGGCGGCGGCGGCGCCGTCGGCCTCTACCACCTGGCCTGGGAGGTCGACACGCTGGCCGAGCTCGCCCGCCTCGAGGGGCGACTCCGGGAGGCCGGCGCCCTCGTCGGCGCCACCGACCACAGCTCGACGAAGAGCCTCTACGGCCACGACCCCGACGGGATCGAGTTCGAGGTGTGCTGGCTCGTCCCCGCCGACCGCCTCGACGACGCCGCCGTGGCCGGCAAGTCGGCCATCCGTCCGCTCGACCTGCCCCGCGAGATCGCTCGCTACGGCGCCGACACCGTCGGCGGCGTCGGCGTGAGCTCGCCCGCCGCCTCCAGCAGCTCGTAGTCGCTGGGCCAGTTCGGCTGGAGGAGGTGCCACTGCTCCGGAGCCCGCCGGATGAGCGCCTCGAGCTCCCCGGCCAGCACCTGGGTGATCCGGGCGACGTCGGCTCGCAGGCCGTCTCCCGAGCGCTCGACCGCGATCGGCGGGCGGACGATGCCGTGGTGCCCTGACCCCTGGAAGTAGACGGCCGTCGGCAACAGGACCGCCCCGGTGCGCAGGGCCAGGGTGGCCGGGCCTGCCGGCAGCGTCGTCCGCTCGCCGAAGAACTCGACCTCGACGCCGGTCCGCTCGAGGTCGCGGTCGCAGACGAGCCCGACGAGCTCGTTGCGCTTCAGCGCGCCGAGCACGGCCGTGCCCGCCTTGGGACCGTGCGGGACGACGGTCAGGCCGAGGTCGCGTCGCATTGCGGCGAACCACTCGAACAGCTCGGGCGGCTCGAGCTGCTCGACCACGACGGTGGCGGGATAACCGGCCGAGGCGAACCACGCGCCCCCGAAGTCCCACCCACCGAGGTGGGGCAGGGCCATGATCACGCCCTTGCCCGTCACCAGACCCTGCTCGACGTGGCCGACGCCCTCCCACGACATCCCCGCCTCGAGGGCGGCCCGGTCCGTGCGCGGACAGGCGGAACGACTCCATCCAGTAGCGGGCGTAGGAGTCGAAGGCCTGGGCGATCTTGCGCTCCAGGTCGAACCCGCTCAGGGTGCCACCGTGCACCCGCTGCAGGTGACGCCCGATCATCAACCGCCGGCTCCGGAGGCCGAGGGCGAAGGGGATGCTGAGGCTGCGGGCGAAGCCCGTGGCGACCGGACCGGGGAGCGCGTTGGCGACGGCGGCGCCGGCCCGGTAGCCGAAGAAGGCGGCCCGGGCCCCGAAGGAGCTCAGGGCCGGCGGCCGCCGACCCGACGGGTCCGGCGGCGGACATCGCGGGTGCCGCGGCGGGCGGTGCTGCCGCGCCAATCGGTCACCGAGCGCACGGACGAGCGGGTGCCGGCGAACTCACGCTCGCGCCACGCCCGCCACCGCTCGCTCAGCTCGCCCGAAGGACGCTCCGGCCGCGCCGGCTTGACGGGCAGCTCGACGCTCGCCTGCTTCCAGACCTTGACGAACCGCTGGCCGGCGGTGAGCAGGGTGGCGGCCAACATCACCCACAGCACGGGCACGAGCAGGACGGGGAAGGCGAGGCCCACGGCGAGCACGATGATGCGTTCGGCCCGTTCCATGAGGCCACCCTTGGCGTTGAAGCCGAGGGACTCGGCCTTGGCCCGCTCGTAGGAGATGAGGGTGGAGGCACCGAGCACGGCGAAGGGCAACATCGGGGCGAGGCCGCCCCGGTCGACGGCGAAGTGCCAGGCGATGCCACCGAGGACGAGGGAGTCGGTGACGCGATCGGCGACGGAGTCGAAGAAGGCGCCTCGGGTCGATGCCGTGCCCGAGGCCTTGGCCACGGCGCCGTCGAGGAGGTCGGGAATGGCGGCGAGCCCGAGCAGGACGAGACCGAGGAAGAGGTGGCCCGAGCCGATGGCGACGGCGGTCGCGCCGGCCATGACCAGACCCGTGGCGGTCAGGTGGTCAGCGCTGACGCCAGTCCGCTTGAGGGCGGAGCCGACGGGCTTGACGCCCTGCTCCACGGTGGTGCGCCAACGGCCATCGAACACTGCGGGGTCTCCTCAGGAGGATCGGGAAGATCCCCATCCAAGGTACCGCAACACCCTCCGTGACGTCCGCATGCCGAACTATGACGGATGTCATAGCCCACGGTCGCTCCTAGGTGGCCGTCTGCTTCCGTTGGTCGGCGGTGAACTCCGACCAGTCCTCCGGGTTGTCCTCGACGAAGTGGGCGACGACCTGCCCGTCCACGCCGTCGACGAGCACGAGCCCCCGGGACGCCGGCGGGTCCTCCGCCGAGTAGAGGAGGATGCGCCACGTCGGGCGACTGCGCACGCCCCGCCAACTCATCTGCGCCGATGCGTGGCCGACGGCGAAGCCGACCTCCCGGCCGGCCGCGGCGAGCGCGTCGGTCTCGGTCGACGCGAGGGGAAAGCCGGCCAGCAGGTGGTAGAGACCGGCGGCGACCAGCGCGAGGCCGGTGACGAGCAGACCGGTGTTGACGAGGACGCCGTTCCCGCGGACCGCCCACAGGGCGAACAACGCCGCTCCGGTCACCAGGTAGATCGCGCCGGGCACCCGCCGGCGCTTGTTGTCCGGGAACGTGTAGGGGCCGACGTAGGCGGACGCATCGAGATCCTCGGGCAGCGCGTCCCGGTGCTCCTCGTCGGCGGTGGCCATCCCCGTCATGATGCGGCCGTGGGCCGCTCTGCTACAAAGCGAACGTGTACGTCCCCCCGGCGCAACGGCTGCAGCACGACGTGGTACCGACGGGCGGAGACCGACTACCGGTGCGACTTCTGGACCGCCTTCGGGTGGACCATCCTCAGCTGCGGCTTCTACAGCTACTACGTCGCCTACCAGATGGTGCGACGGCTGCGCGAGCACAACATCCGTCGCCTCGAGCTGCTGGAGGCAGCCAACGAGCTGGCTTGGCAGCGGGCGCTCGAGCAGGGACAGGGTGAGGAGCTGACGCCGGCGTTCCAGCGGGCCGGCCTCCACCTCAACGAGCTCCGAGCGATCGCCGCCGACTTCCGCGACCCGGCGCTGTGGCTCGTCATCGTGCTGCTGTCCGGCGGGATCGGGCTCATCGTGCTCTACGTGCTGCTCGACCAGGACCTGGTGAAGCACACCACCGCGGAGGCGGCGGCCGAGTCGGAGCTGGCCGGGCTGTTCGCGTCCCTCGGCGTCGGCCTGCCGCCGCTACCCGGCCCGGCATGGAAGGCCAACCACAGCTACGGCGGTCGCATCGCCGCCCTGCTGGGCAGCTGCGGGATCTACACCTATTGGTGGCTGCACGACCTCATGGTCGAGGGCAACCGGCACTTCGAGCGGGATTGGGCGTGGGAGGACGCCTTCGTCGGCGCCATCGCCTGACCTACCCTGGGCCCTGCTCACCTGGGTCCACCGAAGGAGTCGCCGTGCAGAGGAACATCGCACCGGAAGCCCTGGCCCGGGACGCCCGCTTCCACCGGGTCACCACCCTCGAGCGCTTCAGCGACCCCCGACCGGGCCTCGACGAGCGGAAGATGGACCCGGCCGTCATCGACGTGCCCGATCGAGCCCGGCGCCAGATGCACGGGATCTTCGTCGGCGAGATCCAGGCCCTCGAGGGGGCCGGGCGCACGGCCTGGGACTACGACAGCCCGTCGCAGGTGCCCTTCGCCCTGAAGCTCGACATGGCCCGGCAGTGCTGGGACGAGGCCCGCCACTGCGAGATCTCGTGCAAGTTGAACGAGCACATGGGGATCGAGATCGGTGAGTACGCCGAGGGCGTCACGCTGTTCGAGGCCGCCTGCCACGACGACCCGGCGTTCCGCCTCGCCGGCGTGAACCGGGCCCTCGAAGGCCTCGCCATCGACGTGTTCACGACCATGCGGGACTTCGGCCGGAACATGGCCGACGCCGTGCTCGAGTTCTGCGAGGACTGGATGCTGGCCGACGAGGTCACCCACGTGAAGATGGGCTCGCAGTGGCTCCGGGCGGTGACCGAGGGCGACCCCGACCGGCGGGCGCGGGCCCTCGAGTTCCAGAGGACCGTCGACAGCCTCTTCAACTTCCGGGGCCTGCGGGGCGAGGGACAGGAGGCCTCGATCCGCCTGGCCCGCCGGTTCCGCGAGATGGCCGGGTTCAGCACCGAGGAGATCGACGAGATCGCCGAGATGGCGGCGCACGATCGAGCCGAGCGGGTCGCCGCCCTCGGGGTGCCGAGCTGAGCGTGCTCCACACGCCCCTGCGCATCAACGGGGCGACCATCCGCAACCGGCTCTACCGGGCGCCCGTCCTCGAGGGCGCCGGCGACGGTGACGACGCCGCCGACGTCTACGCCCGGCACTTCGTCGCCAACGCGCGGGCCGGCGTGGGCCTGATCATCCAGGGTTCGTCGTGCATCTACCCCGAGGGCCGGACCTCGCCCGGCATGACGACGGTCGACACCCGCGAGAAGGTGCTGCGGCTGGCGCCGATGGTCGACGCCGTGCACGACGAGGGCGCGGCGATCATCCTCCAGATCGGCCACGGCGGGCTCTACGCCATGGAGGCGTGGCACGAGCCGTACGCGTCGCAGCGCCAGGACCCGCTGCTGGCCGCCGGTCCCGCTGCCCTGGTTCCTGAAGGCGATGTTCGCCCGCACGCCGGTCAAGGTGATGACCGCCGACGACGTGCGGGCGATGGCCGCCCGCTACGGCGACGTGGCCGCGTGGGCGCGGGAGGCCGGCTACGACGGCGTGCAGCTCGGGTCGGCCAACGCCAAGCTCCTCGACCAGTTCCTCTCGCCCTTCTACAACCGGCGCACCGACGAGTTCGGCGGCTCCCTCGAGCGGCGGGCCACGGTGCTTCGCCTCATCCGCGCCGCCATCGCCGAGCGGGCCGGAGCCGACTTCCCGTGCCTGGTCAAGGTGCCGGCCGAGACCGGTCCGCCGCTCGGCGCCCACTCTTCGGTCGACGACGCGCTGCGGCTTTGCCGAGCTCGTGGAGGAGTGGGGCTTCGACGCGGTCACCCCGGTCGAGGTCTCCGTCTTCCCGGACACCACGCTGTCGCGCGGCGGGGTACCCGACTCGCTGTGGACCAACCCGGGAATGGCCGAACGGTTCCGCAGGGCGTCGCCCCGTCGCACCCGCCGAGCCGTGATCAAGGCGGCGTCGTGGATCGGCGGCCGGCGCGCCCGTTCGAGCCCGTCTGGAACCGATCCCTCTTCGCCGCGGCCAAGGCGGCGCGTCTCGATCCCGGTGCTGGCCGTCGGCGGCATCCGCACCGCCGACGACGTCCACGGCATCCTCGACGCCGGCGAGGCCGACCTCGTCGGCATCGGGCGGCCCTTCTACGCCGAGCCCGATCTCGCCGCTCGCATCCTCGGGACCGACCACGCCGACGCCGGCCTCTGCGTGAACTCCAACAAGTGCGTCCCCGCCCAGATGCTCGGGATGAAGGGCGCCTGCTACAACCCCGACGTCCTCCGCCGCCGCCGGGAGGTCTGACCCGGCGGCGACACCTGATCTTCGATGGGCCCTTCTGGTCGCCAGAAGGGTCCGTTGAGGACCGCCGAGCAGCCAAAAGGGTCCACGAAACGGGTCAGGTCGGCCAGGCCGCCCGGAGCTTGGTCCACGTGGCGTCCAGGCTCTCGGGCAGGACCCGGGCCTCGGCCACCGAGGTCATGAAGTTGGTGTCGCCGTTCCAGCGCGGCAGGAGGTGGACGTGGAAGTGGCCGGGGACGCCGGCGCCCGCGGCGCGGCCGAGGTTGGCGCCGACGTTGATGCCCTCGGGGCGGTAGGCCGCCTTCAGCGCCCGGACGCCGGCGGTGACCGTGGCCCACAGCTCGGCTGCTCGTCGCCGGCCAGGTCCTCGATCTCGCCCACGTGGCGGATCGGGCATGACCATGACGTGGCCACTGGTGTAGGGGTAGGCGTTGAGGAGCGCCACGACGCCGTTCCCCCGCCACAGCGACTTAGCTCGCCTCGTCGGGCTCGCCGCTGTCGAGGATGCGGCAGAAGACGCAGCCCTCGTCGGGCGGGCTCGACTCGCCGTGCCGCGAGACGTACTCGGTCCGCCAACCGGCCCAGAGCCGCTCCAGCGTCACGGCCGCCGGAAGTCGGGCGGCGTCGACCTCGTCCCGCAGGCGCTCGATGAAGGCGGCCACCGTGACGCCCCGTTCGGGTTTGCTCGCCACCACGGACGTTGACCCCGACGGTGCCGTTGGCGACGTCGTCGTCGCCGACCACGAGGATGTAAGGGATCTTCTCGCAGCTTGGCCCGGCGGATGCGGGCGCCCAAGGGCTCGTCGGCGTCCACCATGTCCACCCGGAAGCCGGCGTCCTTGAGTTGCGGCGACGAGCGCGGCGGCGTAGGTCGTCGTGGTCGTTCCGGACGCCGCAGCACTCGCGCCTGCACCGGCGCCAGCCAGGCCGGGAAGGCGCCGGCGTAGTGCTCGAGCGAGCACGCCGAAGAACCGCTCGACCGAACCGAACAGGGCCCGGTGGATCATGATCGGCTCGGTGGCGCTGGTTGTCGGCCGCCGATGTACTCGATGCCGAAGCGCTTGGGCGTCTGGAAGTCGAGCTGGATGGTCGACATCTGCCACGTGCGGCCGATGGCGTCCTTGGCCTGGACGGAGATCTTGGGGCCGTAGAAGGCGCCGCCGCCCTCGTCGAGGACGAGGTCGAGGCCCATGCCCGTCGGCCGCGTCGCGCAGCGTCTCGGTGGCCTCCTCCCACTCCTCGTCGGTGCCCGCCGCCTTGCCCTCGGGCTTCGTCGACAGCTCGAGGTAGAAGTCCTCGAGGCCGTAGTCGCGCAGGAGGCCGAGGACGAACGTCGAGCAGCGACCGCAGCTCGTCGGCCATCTGCTCCTTCGAGCAGAAGATGTGCGAGTCGTCCATGCGTCAGCCCGCGGACCCGAGTGAGGCCGTGGACGACGCCCGACTTCTCGTAGCGGTACACCGTGCCGAACTCGAAGAGCCGCAGGGGCAGCTCGCGGTACGAACGACCGCTGCGCCCGGTAGATCAGCGTGTGCATCGGGCAGTTCATCGGCTTGGCGTAGTACTTCGCTCCCTCCATCTCCATGGGCGGGTACATGCCGTCGGCGAACCACTCGAGGTGCCCCGAGGTCTCGAACAGCGTCGACTTGGTGATGTGGGGGGTGTTGACGAACTCGTAGCCCGCCGCCTCGTGCCGGCGCCGGCTGTAGTCCTCCATGACACGGCGGATGGTGCCGCCCTTGGGATGGAAGACGGCGAGGCCGCTGCCGATCTCGGAGGGGAAGCTAGAACAGGTCGAGCTCGACGCCGAGCTTGCGGTGGTCGCGCTTCTCCGCCTCCTCGAGCATGGCCAGGTGGGCCTTGAGGGCCTTGTCGTCCTCCCAGGCCGTGCCGTAGATGCGCTGGAGCTGCTCGCGCTTCTCGTCGCCCCGCCAGTAGGCCGCCGCGACCTTCATGAGCTTGAACGAGCCGAGCCGCTTGGTCGAGGGCACGTGCGGCCCGCGGCAGAGGTCCACGAACGACGGCGTGTTCCGGTACGCGCTGACGACGCCGCCGACGGCCCCCTCGGTCGGATCGACGGCCTCGATGATCTCCCGCTTGTAGGGCTGGTCCCCGAAGAGCTCGAGCCCCTCCTCGAGGGAGTGCTCCTCACGGACGAAGGGCTGGTCCTCGGCCACGATCTCGCGCATGCGGGCCTCGATGCGCTCCAGGTCCTCCTCGGAGAACGTGGCCCCACCGGGCAGATCGAAGTCGTAGTAGAAGCCGTCCTGGATGGGCGGGCCGATGGCGAACTTGGCGCCGGGCCACAGCTGCGTCACGGCCTGGGCCATCACATGGGCGGTCGAGTGGCGCAGCACGTAGCGGCCCTCGGGGCTGCTCGCCGTGATGATCGCCACCTCGTCACCGTCGGCGAGCGGCCGATCGAGATCGACCTCGGCGCCGTTGAGCGTGGCCGCCACGGCCGCCTTGGCCAGGCGGGCGCCGATCGACGCCGCGAGATCCCCGGTGGTCGCCCCGGCCGGCAATTCCCTCGAGGAACCGTCGGGCAGGCGGATGGAGATCACGTCGGACATGGCCCGAGGTTACCGGCGGTCCCGTCGGCCTCCGGCCCCGATTTTCAGCGCCGCGCCCAGCCCCGCTGCAGCTCGTCCAGGCCGGCCCCGGTGCGGCGGCGGAGGGCACCGTCGATCTGGACGTCGGTGCTCCCGGGCGCCACCCGGACCGCACCCAGCTCCCGGAAGAAGGCCGTCGGGCCGCCGACGCCGGCCCGGGCGGCGAGGTACGACGTGGCCGAGCGACTCTCGCGGTAGGCCTCGATGATCTTCGCCTGGGTCCCGGTGGAGAACTCGAAGTCACGGGGCAGCACGCCGTCGGAGCCGGAGGGTTTGCGCTCCCTCGTCGGCCGCCCGGTGGCGATCCAGTCGGCCACGCCCTCGTGCACCCACGCCGGCACGAACGGCCCGGCCAACGGCGCGCCCGCGGCGTGCGAGAGCTCGTGGACGAGGGTCTCGACCTGCGCCGGTCGTTCGTACTTCCGGAGGTTCTCGTCCTGGATGTAGATGCGGGGCGCCGACGCCGTCCACCCGTCGTCGCGCACCGCGCCGTAGGAGACGATGGCCAGGAACTTGTCCAGGTCGATCGTCGACTGCAAGAGGCGCTCGAGCTCGACGGTGTCGGCCGGGAGCACGAGGGGGATTCGCCGCGACCACGGCTGGTCCCATCGGTCGTCGACGACCTCGATCGCCTCCTCGGCGATGGCGGCCAGCGCCTGGGCGCGCGCCCGCTGGCCCGGGTGGAAGATCGTCAGCAGGTGCGGGGTGGAGAGCACCTCGATGGGGGCGAAGTCCCACGGGCCCCGGCTGGTGTCGAGGCCGAGAGGAGCGACGTCGTCGTCACCGCCCACGTACCACCGTCCGTCGCGCTGCACGAACGTGAGCCACAACGAGTCGACGGCATCGGTGTCGTCGTAGCCCCGCAACCGCATCCGCTGGCCGGGTCTCGGGCAACTGCACCGGCCCGCCGTATCGCTCGGCCAGACGCAGGCCGACGGCCAGATCGCCGGTGTCCGCCGTCCTCGCCTCGAGGGCGTAGGACTCGAGCGGGACGGAGCGGAGCCCGTCGAACAGCCGGCCCTGGGCGTGGCGGAACGGCGGTGGAGCCAACGGGTCGACCGTGGCCAACCAGGCGTCTCGGTCGCCGGCCCCCAGCGCCGCCACCCGCGCGTCCAGGAGGGCCTGCGGTCCGGGCGGTGCCGCGTTCTGGGCGCGAATTTCCCCGTATGCCGGACGGAGCGCGCCGAGAACGAGGAGGAGCGCTAGGGCGAGAGCCGCTCGCGCACCCATGCCCCGTCCTCGAGGCGGTACCGGATGCGGTCGTGAAGACGGTCGTCGCGGTGCTGCCAGAACTCGATCCAGCGGGGGACGACCCGGAAGCCTCCCAGTAGGGCGGACGGGGCACGACGTCGCCGGCGCCGAAGCGGGACTCGACCGAGGCCAGCCGGGCCTCGAGGACCTGGCGATCGTCGATCACCGTCGACTGGGCCGATGCCCAGGCGCCGAGCTGCGACCCCCGCGGGCGGCTGGCCCAGTAGGCGTCGGACTCCGCATCCGTCACCGGCTCGACGTCGCCGCTGATGCGGACCGAGCGCGGGTCCCAGTGGAAGACCAGCGTGGCCCGGGGATTACCGGCCAGCTCACGTCCCTTGGCCGATTCCCGATTCGTGTAGAAGACGAAGCCGGTGTCGGCGGCGCCCTTCACGAGCACGATGCGGGCGTTCGGCGTGCCGTCCGCGGACGCGGTGGCCAGGCAGACGGCGTCCTCACGGGGCGAGAACTCCTCCTTCCAGGCGCAGAACTGGACGAGCGGGTCGGCGTCGAGGTCGGCGAGGTCCACGGGGCGCTGAGCGCGACGCCGAGTTGCGCGGCGGCCTCGGTGACCGGTCGACCGGCGGCGGCGGCCTCGTCGATCGCGGCCAAGGCGGCCGGCGTGTCGAGGTCGTCGTCGAGGGCGGCACCGACCCGGGCCACGAGATCGTCGTCCCCCACCGCCGTGCCGACCGAGGCCCGCCAACGGGTCAGTCGCTCCGTCGCCGCGGGCATGAGCCCGTCGTTCCACTCCCAGCCGGAGCGGTAGTGGTGGGCGAGCACCGCGAGGCGGATGGCCGGCGGCTCCCAGTCCTTCAGGAGGTCGCTGACGAAGACGAGGTTGCCGAGCGACTTCGACATCTTCGTGCCCTCGTAGGAGACGAGCGGCGCATGGAGCCAGTGGCGGACGAAGGGCTGGCCCGTCGCCGCCTCCGACTGCGCCGTCTCGCACTCGTGGTGCGGATAGATCAGGTCGGTCGCGCCGCCGTGCAGGTCGATGGTCGTCACGCCGAGCTCGCGCAGCGCGAGGGCGGAGCACTCGATGTGCCATCCCGGGCGACCCGGTCCCCACAGCGACTCCCACGCCGGCTCGTCCGGGGCCGACGGCTGCCAGAGCACGAAGTCGAGCGGGTCGCGCTTGTTGGGGTCGTCGGGGTTGCCCCCGTTCTCTGCCGCCAGCTGCAGCATCGTGGCGCGGTCGTGGTGCGAGACCTTCCCGAAGTCGGGGTCGCTGGTGACATCGAAGTAGACGGAGCCGCCCGACTCGTAGGCATGGCCCGAGTCGAGGACCATCCCGATGAAGCCGAGGATGTCGGGGATCGCCGACGTGGCCCGAGGCTCGCTGTAGGCGGGCAGCAGGTCGAGGGCCTGCATGCAGGAGTCGAACCGGGCCATCTCCTCGGCCGCCAGGTCGAGGTAGAAGACGCCGAGCTGACGGGCCTTCTCGAAGAGCGGGTCGTCGATGTCGGTGATGTTGCGCACGCATCGGGTGTCGTGCCCGAGGGCGCGAAGCCGGCGCTGGAGGACGTCGTAGAGCAGGTACGTGGCCGCGTGCCCGAGGTGAGCGGCGTCGTACGGCGTGATGCCGCAGGTGTACATGTTCACGACGTCCCCCTCGGGGACGAAGTCGACGATCTCTCGGCGCGCCGTGTCGTACAGCCGCATCAAGGGAGTGCGATGCCCGTCAGCTTGATGGCGGCCCGCGTCTTGTACCGCACGTTGAGCTGCAGGAGGACAGCGGTGATCGACTCGATCGGCGCCGCGTTCGACAACGAGCCGGCGTTGAGGGGACGAAGGTCCGGGATCAGGTCCACGAGCTCCGCCGTGGCGTCGAACGCGTAGCGGTGGTCGCTGCAGACCAGGACGTCGGCCTCGATCGGCTTGTCGAGCTCCGACAGCGCCTTGGCCGGCAGGTGCTGGAACGCGGCCGACACGAGAGCGCCGGGCGCGGCCGCCTGCACGTGGGCGGCGACCGAACCGCGCGGCGGGATCAACGGCTCGAACTCCTTGCCCACCTTCTCGAGCGCGTTCGCCATCGAGATGACCACCTTGCCCGTGATGCGACCGGCCACCGACGCCACCGTCTCGGCCGCCGCGTTCCACGGGGTGGCGACGATGACGACCTCGGCCGAGGCGGCCCGCATGTTGTCGCCGGCCTCGAGGCGGAGCGTCTTGCCCGGCCACTTCTTGCAGAGCTCCTCGCAGACCTCCTGGGCCCGATCCTTCGTCCGCGAGCCGATGACGACTTCGAGCCCTGCGTCGGCCAGGCGGGCCGCGAGACCGCTGCCGGCGGGGCCGGTTCCTCCGAGAATGCCGACGTTCACGATGCCTCCTTCTTCGTCGGCCTCGTGAACGGGAACTGCCCACGCGTCGCCAATTGTTCGTTCACAAGCTCACTCACGGGCCAGACACTACGGCGGCGAGGTCACGCACCACCGCTTCGCCGAGCCCCCGCGTGGCCCGTCGGTTCACCTCGGCGCCGGCCACCGCGCCGGCCAGGAGCGGCGCGAGGCTCGACAGGTTGCGCCCGAGCCGGGCCACCAGACGCCGGCGCACCAGGCGGACGAGCTCGTTGCGGGTGCCGCGGCCGAGCGCGTCGGCGACGCCGCCCGCCGAACCCAAGGTCACCGCCGTGACCCCTCGGCGCTCGGCCCACGCCTTCACCAGCGCGACCGTCCGCTCGGTGCCCGTGCCGGTCACCGGACGGCCGTAGACCTCGTGCAGCTCCCCCACCAGCTTGAGCTCGATGATGGCGATGGCGATGGTCTCGACGACCAGCTCGAAGGGCATCGTGATCCACGTCGGGGGGGCGAACTGCTCGGCGCTGAGCACGGCGCCCGACAACCCGCCGATGGCGGCCGACGAGCGACTGGCCTTGCGGATGAGCTCGCCGGCCAGAGCCGCGCCGGCCAGCCCGTCGTGCTGCGCGGCGAGGGTCGCCGCATCGCGGATCGGGATGCGCGGCGTCAGCTCGATCAGGGTCGTCGCCAGCCACTGCCCGGTGGCCACGGCCCGCCCACCTGCCTGGCGGGCCGACGACGCCAGCACCCCGGCGAGACGGGTGAGGGCGCCGGCATCGATGCGCCCGTCGGCCAGATCGGCCACCTCTTCGTCGGAGACCACGTGCAGGCGCTCGGCGTCGCCGGGTCCGGACGGATGGCTCACCCGCTCAGGCTACCGGCGGCTTCGGGCCCTCGAGGTACCGCGGGTTGGCAACCTCCAGCTTGGCCTCCACCGTCGACTCGACGAACGCCCGCACCTCGTCCAACCGGTCGTCGAAGGCCCCGTTGCGGATGGCATCGGAGAGCTCCCGCTCGCTGCCGACGCCCAACGCCGCGAGCCCGGCTGCGTGCGCCTCGAGCTGCGCCGCGCCCGTCCGGAGCTCGCGCTCGACCATCGCCAGCACGTTCACGGCCACGCGCGTGTGGAACTGCACCCGGCCCTCGGTGGCCCCGAGCACGTCGGACTCGAGGAACTCCCGCACGGCCTCGACCAGTCCGGCCGCATCCGGCGCGTCGTGCGGCTCGGTCACGACAGCAGCTCCAGGAGGTCCCACTCCACCTCGCACACCCGCCGGCCGATGGCGGCGAGCTCGACCGAGCGCACGGCCCCGCGGGTGTGGGTGGCGGCCTGCATGATGCACATGATCCCCCACTTCAACGTGCCGAGGACCTCCCACCACCGCAGGGTCTCGCGGTCGATCTCGGCGCCGTAGCCGGCCAGCAGCTCCTCGTAGGTCCCGAACCCGCCCACCGGCAGGGCGACGCCGAAGCGCCACGACTTCACGCACAGCCAGCCGAGGTCCTCCACCGGGTCGCCGGCGTGGGCCAGCTCCCAGTCGAGGACCGCCCGCACCCCCTCCGGGCCGATGATCAGGTTGCCGTTGCGGAAGTCCCCGTGGACCACGGTCGCCGGCACGGTCGGCGGGTGGTGCTCGGCGAGCCACCGGAAGGCGAGCTCGAAGGTCGGGTGGGGCTCGCCCACGCCGTCGAGGACGGCCCGGTACTGGCTCACCTGGTCCTGCTCGGCCAGTCCGGGAACGGCCGACGCCGGGATCGTGTGCAGCCGGGCGAGGATCTCGCCACACTCCCGCGCCAGCTTCGGTCGCGCCGCGGCGAACTCGGCGTCGCGGAGGATCTTGCGCGGGATCGTCTCGCCCTCGACGTGGGCCATCACGAGGAAGGCGGCACCTACGAGCGACAGGTCGGCGCTGGCATCGATCAGCTCCGGGACGGGCACGCCGGCCCCGGCCGCGGCGCGGAACAGGTCGGCCTCGAGCAGCATGCCGCCACTCGTGCGGGGAGCGCCCGGCGGATCACGGCGCAGGATCAACGGTCGGCCGTCGAGGACGAACGACCACGTCTCGCGGGAGGCGCCGCCCGACAGTCGGCGCAGGCCGGTCACGGTTCCGTGGAGGCGAGCACCGAGGGCCGCCTCGAGCTCGGCGCCCTTCACCTCAGCAGTACTTCGACAGTGTCGGGTACGGGTTCACCGGGCCGCCGCCACCGGGATGGATCTCGAAGTGCAGGTGCGGCGTCCCACGAGCGTTGCCACTGTCCCCGACGTACCCGACGACGGTGCCGGCCGAGACCCGCCCGCTCGCGGCGTAGGACGCGAGGTGGGTCCCGAAGTACGTTTTCCCGTCGTCACCGGTCAGGTAGTACGACAGGCCGCCGAGGCTCGAGCCGTGCTGCTTCACCGTTCCGCCGACACTGGCCACGATGGGCGTGCCCCGCGGGGAGAGGATGTCGTTCCCCTCGTGGCGCCGGCCGCCCGAGCGGGGCTGGCCCCAGTCGTTGGAGAACGAGCGCGGGCCCTGCACCGGGCAGATCCACTCACCACTGGCGATGACCCCCGCCGGCCGCGCCGGCGCGGCAGCCGGCGTCGGGACTGCGCTCGCCGGCGGCGTGGGGGCCGCGCTCGCCGCCGGCGCCGGGCGGGTGGTGGCCGTCGGGCGCGCCGCCACCGCCGCGCGCGACGCCGCGGCCAGCGCCTCGGCCGCCCGCTTCGCCGCCGCCTGGCGCTCCGCTTCGAGCTTGGCCCGGTAGGCCTTCTCCGCCGCCGCCATCCTCGCCAACTCGTCGTAGGCGGCGGTCTTCTGCTTGCGCAGCTGTGTCGCCGCCGACTTCCGCTCCTCGATCTGCTTCCGCACCGCCGCCGAACCGACGTCGAGATCGTCGCGAGCGGACCGGTACTCGTCGATGGCGTCGGTGTCGCCGAGGGTCACGAAGCGGGCCATGGCGTTGCGGCGCGACGTGGCGCCGAGGTCCTTGTCGAACACGAACGTGCCGCCGAGGTTGCCGCGCATGTAGGAGTTGATCGCCACCTCCTTCACCTGGCCTTCCAGGCCCGTGACCCGCGACTGCGTGGCCGCGGTCTTGGCCTGCAGTGCCGTCAGCTCCCGTTCCACCCGGGCCAGCGACGACTCCGCCTGTGCGAACCTGGCCGCCGCCGCGTTGGCGCGCGCCTGCGCCGCCTCCCGTGCCTTGACGGGGTCATCGGCGGCCGCCGCCGATATCGGCCACGCCACCAGCACGAGGACGGCGATCATCGCCGCCAGGGGCCGGCGCATGACGTCGACGCTACTGAACGGTCGACGCTCGCCGCATGTTCGCCCGCCGCAGCCGGACCCGCCAACCGAGCACGGCGCCCAGCACCCCGACGAACGCGACCAGCCCCAGGGCGTTGCCAGGGCGGCCGCCGCTCGTGCCGGCCACCGGTGGGGCCAGGGGCGCGGCGAGGGCGTCACCCCCCGAGCCCGATCCGGTGGTGGCCAGGTCGCCCTCGCCCTCATCCACGGGCGCGGTGGTGGGGGTCGCGTCCTCGACGGGACCGGGCACGGTCGACTCGGCACCGGTCGTCGTGGACGTCACCGTGGCCGAGCCCGCCGGTGCCGCCGGCACCGTCCGGATCGTGCCGCCTCCGCCCGTGGCGGGCGGAGCGGCCGTGGTCGGTGACGCCGCGGGTCCGTCGCGCTCGCCGGCCGGAGTGGTGGTCGCCGGTTCCGGCGGCGGCGAGGTGGTGGCCGGCGACGCCGAGGCGGTGCGCACCGCCGGCTCGGGCACGTCGCACACCTCGCCCACCGTCGCGCGCGCGGGGGCCTCGCCGGCGCCCCACCGCCAGCCCTCGACGTCCCCGTCCTGCACCGTCGTGGAGCTCACGCCGGCGCGGGCGTAGGTGTACGGCGCGCCGCCCGGTCCGGCTCGGTGGTAGGCCCAGAACTTCGACCGGTCACAGAAGCAGTCGCCCGAGGGACACCCGACCCCGCACAGCGCGCACACGGCCTGGCCCTTGCCGCCGTAGCTGGCGAAGACGGCGTCGGACTCGATGCGCCGCAAGGCATCCGCACCGGTGATCGACTCCTCCGGGAAGGCGAGGCAGAACTTGCGCACCTTTCCTTCGCCGGTGTCGACGACGACGGCGGCGTGGTTCAGCCCTTCGGCCGACGTCGCCGCCGGGCGCCCCCCGAGCGCCCCGAGGGCGAGGGTGGCTCCCATCAGCACGACGACGGCGAGGCGGCGGAGCGCCCGCACTAGCGGGTGGCGCTGACGACCGGCGAGTTCAGGGGACGGGCGCCCTCGGAGCCGAGGAACGGCGCACCGAAGGCGAAGACGCCGCCGTCGGAGGCGACCAGGTAGTAGCCCTCGCCCCGGCTGCGGAAGCCCGTCACGATCGGCTGGTTGAGGGCGATGTCCCCGGTGGATCCCTGGAAGATGGCGTCACCGAAGGCGAACACGCCGCCGTCGGAAGCGAAGAGCCAGTAGCCCCGACCGCTCCGGGAGGAGGCGCCGGCCACGATCGGCTTGTTCAGACGTGTGGCGCCGGTGGAGCCCTCGAAGGTGGCGTCGCCGAAGGTGAAGACGCCGCCGTCGGACGCGACGAGCCAGTAGCCCCGACCCGACGGTGTCGACTCGGCCGCCACGATCGGACGGTTGAGCTTCACGTCACCGGTGGAGCCGAGGAAGGCGGCGTCGCCGAAGGTGAAGACGCCGCCGTCGGCGGCGAACGAGCCAGTAGCCACCGCCGGTCGGCGTGGCCGCCGCGCCGACGATCGGCTGGTTCAGCTTCACGTCACCGGTCGAACCCAGGAAGGTGGCATCGCCGAAGGTGAAGACGCCGCCGTCGGAGGCGACCAGCCAGTAGCCCTTCCGGGAGGGCGTCTCGGCGCTGGCCACGATCGGCTTGTTCAGCGTGAGGTCGCCGGTGGAGCCGAGGAAGGAGCTGTCACCGAAGGCGAAGACACCGCCGTCGGCCGCGATCAGCCGGTAGCCGGTCGTGGGGCACGCGGCCCGGGCGGCCCGACGGACGGGCTCGAAGTTGCGGAGGAGGCCCTGCACGCCCTGCGCCGTGGCGTACACGAGGTCGAAGGCGTCGGCCTCGGCGATGGCGCCGTTGGCCCGCTGCTGCTTGCGCAGGTAGTCGAGGGGCGAGACGTACCCGGTGGCCGACCCGCCGGCCGCCACCTTCCAGCAGGGATCGTCGACGCTGGAGCCCGCCGCCTCGATGGCGAGGATGGCGAGGGCGGTCGAGTTGACGTTGAGGCCGAACGAACCGATGAACCCGCCGCTCTTGTCCTGCTGGGCGGCGAGGAACCGAAGCGCCGAAGCCACCGTCGGGTCCGTGGCGTCACGGCCGGCCGCCACGAGGGCCTCGATGGCCCGAGCGGTGGTGTCGACCTCGGAGGAATCGAACGAGCCGTTGCCCTGGGTGCCGGCGAAGTTGAAGCCGCCGTCGCTCCGCTGGCCCCGCCGCACGACCTCGACCGTCTTGGGGTCGACGGTGCGGCCCAGCAGCGGCGACGCGACCATCACGAAGAGGGTGTCGCTGAAGTTCGGCCCGAAGGAGCCGTCGGCGTTGCGCCCGGAGTCGATGGCGGCCACGAGGTCGGTGGCGCCGTCGCCGTCGGGATCGAAGGCCGTGACGCTGAGGCCGACGGCCTTCGCATCGAGGACGACCTTGGCCGCCTGCCCCGCCGTCACCCCGGCATCGACGGCGTCATCGAGGTAGTGGAGGCCGTCGAACCCGTTCTTGCGGATCGAGCGCACGGCCGCCAGTCCGGCCGCCGGGTCGTAGGCCAGGGTCGCCTGGGCCGCCTCGGCGATGGCCAGTACGGCGTCGGGAGTGGTGAAGAGGTCGAACTGCTGGCCGGCCGGCGCCTCGTTCTCACCGAAGCCGCCGTCGGCGCGCTGCTGGCCGGCGAGGTAGGTCACCCCCCGGTCGGCGGCGGACTCGGACGCGGGATCGGCCGCGCCGGCGGGCGAGGCCGAGAAGGAGGCGCCGGCGAGGGCGGCGGCGAGTGCGACCGACGTGCCGACGAGAACGAAACGATGACGAGACATGGATTGATCCTCCGCGGGCCCCGTTCCACGAGGGCCGCTGTATGACGATGGAGACGCCGTTGGCCGGCGGGCGGAGGTGGGTGCTCTGGCTCCCGGGCCCGTTGTCGCCAACGGAACCGGTCACAGTTGCGGGTCAGCGCCGGACTTGCACCGGCTTCCCCCGTTCTCTGCCAGCCCGTACGTTAGACGCACTCCCGTGACCGATCGCCACTCGCATCCCGTCCCGGCGTTGGTGTGGTTGCTCTGGGCGATGGCCGCGGCCGCGTCGGTCCAGCTCGCCCCCAACCCGCTCTACGTCGCCCTCGTCGTGGCCATCGCCGCGCTCGTGGTCGAGGGCCACGCCGTGGAGGGTCCGTTGCGGGGCGCCTTCCCGGTCGTGCTCCTGGCCGGTGTCGCGTTCGCCACCCTCCGCCTGGTGCTCACCGTCGCGACGACGCACGGCACCGGCGACGTCCTGTTCACCCTTCCGCAGGGCACCCTGCCGACGATCCTCGGCGGGTTCACCGTCGGCGGCACCGTCGAGACCCCGGTGCTGGTGCGGCCGCGGCGGAGGGGTTCGCCATCGTCGGCATCATGGCCGCCTTCGGCGCCTTCAACGCCGTGGTCTCGCACTACGAGCTCGTGCTGGCCGCACCCCGCGCCTTCTACGAGGTCGGCCTCATCGTCACCGTCGCCCTCGCCTTCGTGCCCTCCACCGTGGCGGCCATCGGCGCGGTGCGCGAGGCCGACCGGGCCCGCACCGGCGGCCGGGTCGTGCGGCGGGGTCGCTTGCTCCGCCAGGTCGTGCCCATCCTGGAGACGGGGCTGGAGCGGGCCGTCGCCCTGGCCGAGTCGATGGACTCGCGGGGCTTCGGCCACGTCGCCGCCGGGCCGGCCGACGCCGCCGCCGGCTGGCTGAGCCTCGGTGCGCTCCTGAGCCTCGGCGCCTGCTTCGTCGCCCTCGTGGGAGGGGTCGCGTCCCTGGCCGCGGCGCTCGCCGTGGCCGGCGTCGCCGGCATCGTCGCCGCCGTGCGCGCTGACCTCGGCCACCAGCCGAAGGGTGCGCTACCGCCGACGGCGCCTGACGCGCCGCGACTGGGCGCTCGCCGCCGTGGCGTGGATCGCGCCCGCCGCCCTCGCCGCCCTGTCGGCCGCCGGCGACGGTTCGCTGGCCTGGCCCGGCGAACGCGTCGGGCTGCCCGGCCTCGCCCTCGTCGCCGTCCTGGCCCTCGGCGCCCTCGCCCTTCCGGCCCTGCGGACGGGGCCGGCGGTCGACGTCGCGTGATCACCTACGACCGCGTCGGGTTCGCCTACCCCGAGGGCCCCCCCGTGCTCCGGGACGTCGACCTCGAGGTGCGGACGGGCGAGGTCCTGCTCGTGGTCGGCGCGTCCGGCTCGGGCAAGAGCACGCTGCTGCGCGCCGCCAACGGCCTGGTGCCCCACACCACCGGCGGGCGCTTCGGCGGCGACGTCGTCGTCGGCGGCCGGTCGACCCGGGACCACCAGCCCCGCGACCTGGCCGACGTGGTCGGCTTCGTCCACCAGGACCCCGAGGCCCAGTTCGTCGTCGACCAGGTCGAGCACGACATCGCGTTCGTGCTCGAGAACCTCGGCACCGACCGAGGCCACGATGCGCCGGCGGGTCGAGGAGGTGCTCGACGCCCTCGGCATCGCCCACCTGCGCGACCGCTCCCCGGCCACGCTCTCCGGCGGCGAGCGCCAGCGGTGCGCGATCGCCGGCGCGCTGGCCGCCGCGCCCGCCGGTGCTGGTGCTCGACGAGCCGACGTCCCAGCTCGACCCGCAGGGCGCCGACGACGTGCTCGCCGCGCTGGCCCGCCTCAACGACGACCTCGGCACCACCGTCGTGCTCGCCGAGCACCGGCTCGAGCGGGCCGCGCCCCTGGCCGACCGCGCCGTCGTCGTCGCCGGCGGGACCGCGGCGTCGACATCGGCGTGCCGGGCCCGCCGGCTGCCGTGCTCGCCGACTACCCCGGCGCCCCGACCGTCACCCGCCTCGGCCGCCTGCTCGGGTGGGACCCGCTGCCGCTCACCGTGCCGCGAGGCGCGGCGCCACGGCCGCCCGGCCGGGCTCGACCACGAGCGGCGCCACCGAGTCGACGGCGTCGGCGCCCGGCGACGGTGGTCGCTGCACGGCCCGCGGCATCGCCGTCGCCTCGGCGGACCGCACCGTGCTGCGCGACATCGACCTCGAGGTGCGGCAGGGCGAGGTGGTCGCGCTGCTCGGCCGCAACGGCGCCGGCAAGACCACCCTGCTCCGGGCGCTGGCCGGCTGCTCGAGCCGCGACCGCCGGCGACGGTCGAGACGCCGGGTGCCGGTGCGCCTACGTGCCCCAGGACCCGAACAGCCTGCTGTTCGCCCCCACCGTGCGACGCGAGCTCGAGGAGACCCAGCGGCTGCTCGGCCGGCCGGACCGGCCGCGCGTCGACCACTGGCTCGACCGGCTCGGCCTCGACGGACCTGGCCGAGCGCCACCCCCGCAGCCTCTCGGGCGGCCAGCGCCAGCGGGTGGCCATCGCCGCCGTGGCCGTCGGCGGCGCCGCGGTGCTGCTGCTCGACGAGCCGACCCGCGGCATGGACGCGGCGTCTCGGGCCGCCCTCGAGGCGGCCGTGCGCGGCCCACGCCGGGGCGGGCGGGGCGGTCGTCCTGGCCACCCACGACATCGAGCTGGCCGCGCGGGTCGCGACGCGCGTCGTCGTGCTCGGCGACGGCGAGGTGGTGGCCGACGGGCGCCGCCCGCACCGTGCTGGCCGGCTCGCTGTTCGCGCCGCAGGTCCTGCGGGTGCTGCCCGCCGTTCCTCACCGTCGAGGAGGTCGGCGGCGGCCATCGGTCGGCGCCTGACGGGACGCGTCGTGGACCGAGTGGCGGCCGCGTCCGGCGCGCCGTCTACCTGCTGATCGCGCTGGTCGGGGCTGGCGGCGTTCCTCTACCCGTTCTGGCTGCCCCGCCGGACGCTGCCGGGCTGCAGGCCCACGCCGGCGACGCCCCGCTCGTCGCCGCCGTGGTGGGCGCGCTGGCCGTCGCCGCGGTCGTCCTCGAGGTGCGCCGGGGCACGATGACCGGCGCGACCGTCGCCGTCCTCGGCGTGCTCTCGGCGCGTCCGCCGGCCTGCTGCAAGCTGCTCGACCTGCCCGGCGGCGGCAGCGGCATCTTCTTCCTGGTCATCCTCGCCGGCGCCGCGTTCGGTCCCCGCTTCGGCCTGCTGCTCGGCCTCACCGCCATGGCGCCTCGGCCGTGGTCACCGGCGGCATCGGCCCGTGGCTGCCGTTCCAGATGCTCGCCCTGGCGTGGATGGGCGCCGGCGCCGGGCTGCGTCGGGCGGGCCACCCGTCCATCTGCGGCCGACGGCTCGAGGTCGTCGCTGCTGGCCGCCTACGGCTGGGTGTGGGGCTTCCTCTTCGGGGCGATCATGAACCTCTGGTTCTGGCCGTTCAGCGCGGCGAGGGCGACTCGCCTGGCACGCCGGGCCTCGGCCTGGGCGAGACCCTGCAGCGCTACTGGGCGTTCTACGTGGCCACGTCGCTGGCGTGGGACGCCGCCGGCGCCGCTGGCCAACGCCGTCCTCATCGTCCTCACCGGTGGGGCCCTCCTGCCATCTCTGCGCCGCTTCGCCGTCCGGCTGCGACCCGAGGTGGAGCTGCAGGACGTTTCAGGATCCGGTCCCGGTGCAAGATGGTGAGCACATGGCTCGTCTGCACTTCCCCAATCGCATCCTGCTCCTGAAGATCGTCGGCGGCCTGCTGGTCACGCTGATCGTCATCGCCGTCGTCCCGCCGCTTCGCAAGGCGGCGGCGCTCGGCCTGAGCAAGGCCATCGTCTTCGTGGCCGCACCCTTGGCCCCCGACATCGCCGACTTCAAGCAACTGCCCGAGACGACGAAGCTCGTGGCCGCCGACGGCAGCCCGCTGGCCGAGCTCGACAAGGCCGAGCGGCGGGTCCCCGTGACGGTCGACTCGCTCCCCGACCACGTCAAGGAGGCGGTGCTCGCGGCCGAGGACCAGGACTTCTACTCCCACAACGGCGTCGACTCGACCGCCATCTTCCGTGCCTTCCTCCGCAACGCGCGGGGCCAGCGCCAGGGCGGGAGCACGATCACCCAGCAGCTGGCCAAGCTCAACTACACCGCCGGCGAGCGCACGTCCTGCCGCAAGTTCCGGGAGGTGCTCTACGCCAGCAAGCTCGAGAAGCGCTACACCAAGGACGAGCTGCTCGAGCGCTACCTCAACCAGGTGTACTTCGGCGAGGGCGCCTACGGCATCGACGCCGGCGGCCCAGTCGTTCTTCGGCGTCGAGCCCGACGGAGCTGACGCCGGCCAGGCGCGCCATGCTGGCCGGCAAGATCCGCGCCCCGGAGGGCCTCGACCCCGCGACGAAGGACTCCGCCGACGTGACGCGCCGGCGCGACCAGGTGCTGGCGCAACATGGCCGAGCACGGCTGGCTCGACCGAGCGCCGAGCTCGACGCAGCGCGCTGGCCGAGCCGCTGGCCCTGCCGCCGCCGCCGCCGAGACCGCGGCGCTCGGCCGGGCGCCCCACTTCGTCGAGTTCGTCAAGCGGGAGGCCAAGACGCCTCGACGCCCTCGGCGGCTCGCCGCGCGACGCGCAGCACGCAGCTGTTCACCGGCGGCTACACCATCGAGACGACGCTCGACCCGAAGGTGTTCGACGCCACCGTCGGCTGCGGTGCCAGAGCCAGCTCGGCGACGCCGGGCGACCCGATCACCGCGGCGGCCACCGTCGAGCCGGGCGACGGCGCCATCCGCAGCCTGTTCGGCGGTCTCGACTTCGCGCACACGCAGTTCGACATGTCGAGCCTGGGCGGCCGCCAGCCCGGCTCGTCGTTCAAGCCGTTCGTCTACCTGGCCGCCCTCCGGACAGGCATCGACCCCCGGTAGCACCTTCGACGGCACCGTCGGGCCGCGTCGATCCCCTGCTACGGCGACCGAGCCGGTCAACAACTACGCCGGCGAGGACGTCGGCGGCGCGATCGACGTCGACGACGCGCTGGCCCACTCGGTCAACGTGGTGTTCGTCGACCTCGGCTGCCAGGTCGGCGTCCGACGAGGTCGTGCGCGCCGCGACCGACGCCGGCATGCCCGAGGACGCCACCAGGCCGCAGGGCGCCGTGTTCCTCGGCGGCCTCGACGGCAAGGGCGTGAGCGCCTTGACGATGGCCGCCGCCTACGCCACCTTCGCGGCCGGGGGCGTCTACGCCGAGCCGTACGCCATCGCGCCGCATCAACGACCGACACGGCAAGGTGATCTACGAGCACGAGCGCGAAGACGCAGCCGCGCCTTCCGACGCCGAACGAGGTCGGTGTGCTCAACGGCACGCTGCAAGGTGGTCGTCAGCGCGGGCACCGGCCGGGCGCGCCGGCATCGGCCGGCCGGTCGCCGGCAAGACGGGCACGACCGAGGACAACATCGACGCCTGGTTCGTCGGTTACACTCCCGCAGCTGGCCGACCGCGTCTGGGTCGGCTACGCCCAGCCGGCCGATGAGCCAACGTCCACGGGCAGCGCGGCGTCACGGGCGGATCGTTCCCGGCGCAGATCTTCTCCGAGGTCATGAAGAAGGCCCTCGAGGGCGTGAAGGCCCAGCCGCTGTTCACCGCCAGCCCGGATTCGTTGAACCTGAAGCCGGCCAACACGACGACCACGTCATCGACGTCGTCCTCGACCACGTCGTCGTCGACCACGACGACCTCCTCGACGACCACGGTCCCGACCGTCCCGTCGCCGCCGAACCAGACGACGACGACCGCCGCACCGGCGACGACCGCCCCGGGTCGTCAGACCACGACGACGACGGCCCCGCCCCCGGCGACCACGGCGGCTCCGGCGACCACGACCACGACCTCCAAGCGGACGACGACGACGACCGCCCCGACCACGACGGCCCCTCCCGGCTAGGTCATCCGGCAGGATCGGCCTTCCCGGCCGGTTTGCGGTTGCCCTTGCGGTCGCCAACAGGGCAACCGCGACCGGGTCAGCAGGACCGGAAGGGCAACAGCAAACGACCGAAGCCGGCTAGAACAGGCGGCGGGGACGTCCTTCACCGCGGGGGCGGGCGAAGCGCCCGATGCCGCCGGTGTCCGGGCTCATCGCGACGTCGACCGGCTGACCGGCGCCGAGGGAGCCGAGCAGGCGAGGGGCCCGCACCGGTTGACCGCCGATCCAGAACAGCGCGGCGGCGAGCGCCCCCAGGATCGCGACCGCCATCAACCGCTCGCTCCGTGAGGCGTCCTTGCGGAACGGGTTGGCGATGGCGGCCGGGACGGCGACCTGCGAAGGCGCTGCGGTCCCGGCGCGAGGGGCCCGGGCCACCGGACCGGTCGAGGAGGTGAACTCGCCGGCCGAGAAGTCGCCGGCCGAGAACTCGTCGAAGGTCGCGGCCCCGAGGTCGTCGGCGGTGAAGGTCGAGCCGTCGTCGAAGGCCGGGTCGGTGAGGAGCGCCGGATCCTCGAAGGTGCCGGCGTCGAACGACTCCTCCGGGGCGGACTCGGGCACGTTCATCAAGGCGATCGACCCATCGCTCGGCGCCTCGAACCCCACCTTGTACGGGCGGGTGCCCATGGGGACGAGCGCCAGGTCGTAGAGGCCGTCGACGTTGAGCGTCGCCGGGAGAGCGAAGGTGACCTCGCCGGCGGCGACCGTCGCGGCGACGCCGGTCCCGCAGTCGTAGCTCGGGGCCGAGTCGTACCGTCCGTTCTGGACCGGATCCCACGTCCTGGTCACGGGACAGGCGAACAGGTCACCGACGTCGGGGTTCACGGCGCCGGGCTGGGAGGTCGACGTCGGGGTGTAGCGGAACGTGAGCGTCGCGTCCGCCCCGGGCGGGACCGAGTACCGCACGGCCCCGAAAGCCTCCGGCCCCAGGGGACGCGGCGCCGTCGGTGCCGGCGCCGGCACGGTCGGGACCGCGCCGAGCGGCCCCGTGACGGCCGCCGGCGGCGGGGTCCCCGACGGGCCGTACACGATGAAGATGCCGTTGGACGGGGCCCCCGGGGGGAGCGGCACCGGCGTGCCCCCGACCGGCGACTGCTGCGCCTTGTTCCACCAGCCGAACTGCAGCAGCGAAGCCGTCGGCGCGGTGCTGACGCTGTCGTCGGGCGCGAACGGGTCCGCCTGCGCGGCGGCCGGGAGGGTCGCCGACAGCGCCACGGCGCCGACCAGCATCGTCCCCGCCGTCAGGCGAGCGGCGACCGCGAAGGGGCCGGAGCGGGAACGCCGGCGGGTCGTATGCATCACGGTGCGACCTCCTGCTCCTGGCGGCGACGGGTCCGGCGTCGCGGCGGATCTTCGCCGTCACCGGCGGCGGCCGCCTTCCGCTTCGAGAGCTCGGTGCTGGCGCCCGAGCGGTTGATGACGTCGATGTCCCCGCCCAGGTAGGACGAGACCACCCGAGGGTTGGAGATGACCTCCGACGGCGTTCCGCGGACGACGACCGCGCCCAGCTCGAGGGCGATCATCTCGTCGGACACCGACGTGATGAGCGGCATGTCGTGCTCGATGACCAGCATCGCGCAGCCGGTCTCCCGCTGGATCCGCTTGAGCAGCGGCCCGAGCGCCTCGGTCTCCCGCTGGGCGATGCCGGAGGAGGGCTCGTCGAGGATCAGGACCGACGGGTCGTGCGCGATCGACATGGCCAGGTCGACGATCCGGCGGGACCCGGTCGACAGCTCGGCGACGAACTTGTCGCGGAAGGCCCCGAGGCTCATCAGCTCGATCAGGTCGTCGACCGTCTAGGCGACGTCCTCTTCGGTCTCCTGCACCGCGGGCAGGCCGAGCGGGGCGGCCAGGTGGTCGCGGACCTCGATGTGGCGCTCGAGCCCGAGGGCGATGTTCTCGGCCACGGTCATCGACGGGAAGATCCGGGCGTCCTGGAACGACCGGCCGAGGCCGGCCCGGCCCGCCGGTCGGGCGGCCCAGCCGGTGACGTCGACGCCCTGGAACTCGATGCGTGCCGGCGTCGAGGCGGCAGCAGGCCGGAGATGAGGTCGAAGATCGTCGTCTTGCCGGCGCCGTTGGGGCCGATGAGGCCGAGGATCTCCCCGTGGGCGAGCTCGAAGGACACGTCGTCCACGGCGGTGATCCCGCCGAAGCGCTTGGTCAGCCCGACGACCTTCGATGATCGGGGGCTTCGTGCGGTCGGGGCCACCGACCCCGTCACCCCGGACGGCGATCGCCGTCCCCTTCGCCGCCGGCGCCCTCGAGGAACACCGAGCGGAGGATGTCCCCCGCTCGAGCAGCTCCTCGGTCGGACCCTAGAAGCGGACCTCGCCCTTCTCCAGGAAGTACGCCGCGGTCGGCGACCGTCAGAGCCACGTTCACGGACTGCTCGACGAGGATGATCGTGCACCCTGGGCGTGGATGCGCGCGCACCATGTTGAGCAGCTGCTCCACGATGGTCGGCGCCAGCCCGAGCGACAGCTCGTCGATGATGAGCAGCTTGGGCTTGGCCACGAAGGCCATCCCGAGCGCGAGCTGCTGCTGCTCGCCGCCGGAGAGGTTGCCGGCGATCTGGTCCCACCGCTCCGGAGGCGCGGGAACATGTCGAGGACCTCGTCGATGCGCGTCTCCACCTCGGCCGGGTCCTCGTCCTGGAAGAGCCAGGCACCGGCCTTGAAGTGCTCCGGCACGGTGAGGGTCGGGAAGACGGCCTTGCCGCCGGGCACCTGCACGATGCCCGCCTTGGCCGCCTGGACGGCGTCGGCGTGGGTGATGTCGCGGCCGTCGAAGAAGATGGCGCCGCCGATCGGGTCGACGAGGCCGCGAGATGGCCTTGAGGAGGGTCGACTTGCCGGCGCCGTTGGTGCCGAGGAGCGCCACGATCTCGCCCTCCTTGACCTCCATGTCGACGCCGAAGAGGATCTGCACGGTGCCGTAGGCGACGTCGACGCCCTTGCACACGAGCAGCGTCTTGTCGGCACCGCCCGCGGCCAGCTCCTGCTTGAGGCGAGCCGCCGTGGCCAGCGCTTGGCCGCCTGCTCGGCATCCCGGTTCACGAACCGTTGCGCCGAGGCACCGATCATCCCGGCCATCGCCACGATGGCGGCGAGGACGATCACCACGACGCGGTAGGCGGGTGGCCGAGTCCTCGTCGCCGGCGCCGAAGAGGAGGACGAAGCCGAGCCCCCCGAGGCCATAGATGAGGATCGCCCAGGCGTAGGACTGCGACCGGATCTGGGGCGGGGACACGAGCCCGACGAGGGCGAAGTAGGCCGGCTGGTAGGCGCCGACGCCGATCGAGAGCACGAAGGCCGACACGTACCCGGCCACGACCCGACTTGATGGCCCCGAGCAGCACGAGGCCGGCGGCGAACTGGACGAACGACAGCCCGGTGATCACGGCGAGGCGGTTCAGCCGTCCGTTGTCCGAGGCGCGTCCCGCCAGGCGGGAGCCGATGACCAGACCGAGCACGTTGCCCGCGCCGAAGAGGAACTGCACCATGCCGCGACCGAACGGCCCGACGCCGTAGACGCGGTCGAAGAAGATCCCGAGGATGTTGCCGATCTGAAGCGCCCCGATGCCGAGGAAGAAGGCGCCGAGCCAGAGGCGGCGGAGCGTCTTGACCGCGAACAGCTGGCGACGGGCCTCCGCGAAGGGCGTGGCGACCTCGGACTCATCGGTCTCGGCGGCAAGCTCGGCGTCGATCGACTCGCCGCGCTTGGGCTCCCGCAGCCGGAGGACCGCCAGCACGATGAAGACGGCGGTCGGGATGGCGAGGATCCAGAAGGCGGCCTGCCAGAAGAGCGCGACGGCGACGAGCCCGGCGAGGGGGCCGCCGATGTTGCCGATGGAGTTGGCGGCCCGGTGCACCCCGAAGACCCGCGGTTGGTTCTCGCGGGGGTAGTAGTCGGCCAGCAGGCTGGGGTGCACGACCTCGTTGATGATGCGGCCGAGTCCGGAGCCGAGGCGCACGAGGTACAGCAGGATCAGGCTCGGCACGATGCCGGTCAGCACCGAGGTGACGCCCCAGAGGATCGCCGCGCCGATGGAGAGCCGTACCCGGTTGAGGCGGTCGGCGAGCACGCCGAGGGGCAGGGCGGCCAGGAGGGTGAACACCCCGGTGATCGCCCCGAGGGTGAGGATCTGCGCGTCGCTGACGTCGAAGCGGTCGCGGATCTCGGGGATGAGCGCACCGAACGCGACCCGGTCGAACTCGTCGACGAGGTTCAGCCCGAACAGGACGGCCAGCGGCACGAACGGCGCCCCGCCGGTGATGCCCTTCAGTCCCCGGGCGCGGGGTCGGTCGTTCGGCGCATCGTCGTGGGACGCCGTGGAGAGCTCTTCGGTGGCCGCGCTGATCGTTCGCTCCTCAACGCCGGCCCTGGCGGGCACGGGCCAGGCGGCCTCGGCCGCCTCCGGGTGGGACCTTTTCGTCGGGCTCAGCGTCGGCGGCCGGCGCGCCCACGGGCACGAGCTCGCGAGGATCCGAGCGCAGGTGCTCGTGGTCGGGAGCGTCGGCCAAGGCGAGCACGTCGCCGCACACGGGGCACGAGATCGTCGGCCCGGATGCCCGGTCGAAGGAGTCGGTGTCCTCGACGTGGAGCTCGGCGGAGGTGATCACGTCCTGCTCGTCCTCCCCCGTCTCGACCCGCTTGTCGGCCACCAACGACGGCACGAGGAGGTCGTGGCGGTTGGCGACCCAACGCAGGAAGTTGTCGCGGATCTTGTAGGCGCCCTCGGCGATGCCACCCGGCAGCGACAGGAGCACGAACACGAGACCGGGGCCCGTCACGAGCAGCGACAGCCCGGTGATGTACGACTCGCCGTAGATCCGGACGCTCTGGATGAGGATGGCGCCGAAGACCGCCCCGGGGAGAGACGTCACGCCGCCGATGACCACGGCCGTGAAGATCAAGATGCTCGGCCCGATGCCGTAGCTCGACTGGTCGACCGCGCCCTGCTCGTAGGCGAGCAGGACCCCGCCGAGGGCCGCGTACGCACCGGAGATGGCGAAGGCGGCCAACCGGTTGCTGGCGAGGTTGATGGAGTAGCTCGGGGCGGCCCGGCTGTTGTCGCGGATGGCGATGAGGATCCGCCCGGCCCGGTTGCGCCGGTAGGCGCGGGCCGACAGCAGCACCAGCACGAGGAAGAACAGGCACAGGTAGTAGTAGTTCCGGTCCTGGTTCATGTCGATGCGCTGGAACAGCATCGGCCGCTCGACGCGGGAGGCCCCGACGTTGGTGAAGAAGAACTTCTGCACCGGGTACCGGGGATCGAGGAGGAACCCGGACACCGCACCGGCGAAGGCCAACGTCGTGACGGCGAGGTAGAGCCCCTGGATGCGGAGCGCCGGGAGCCCGATCAGGACCGCGGCCACGGCGCCCGCGATCGTGCCGGCGAACAGGGCGACGAAGAAGTCGACGTTGTGGGAGGCGGCGAGGCCGCCGCCGACGAGCGCACCGACGCCGACGAGGCCGAACTGCCCGAGGCTGATCTGGCCGGCCCAGCCGGTGAGGATCACGACGGAGACGGCGATGATCCCGTAGATGATGATCGGCGTGGCCCGCGAGAGCCGGCCGGCGCCGAGCACGAACGGCGCGAGCAGGAGGAAGGCGGCGAGGAGCGTGAGCAGCACGCCCCGAACGACCGCGACCTCCCGAACGTTGCGCAGCTCGTTCGGGATGGGCCGGAACTCCTTGACGGCCGAGAAGCTCGAGACCCCGCTGTCCTGGGCGCGGGACAAGCTCCCCCGCTGGAGCAGGAGGGCGCCGAGGATCAGGACGAGCATGATGGCGCCGGCCAGGGAGTTGCGGGCCGTCTTGAACACCGAGGCCTGGTCGATCATGCCGATGGCGATGCCGGCACCGAGGCAGATCGGGACGCTGTCCATCTTGGCGATGACGGCCGCGGCCAGCGCGTACAGCAGCACGACCGGCCCGAGCGTGCCGTCGACGGGCACCCCGACGAGGGTCGACCGGAGGAAGATCGTGACCGCGGCGAAGGCGCCGGCGAGGATCCAGGCGACGGTGCCGACGCGCCGCACGGGGATGCCGAGCAGCGCGGCGCGATCGGCGTTCTCCGCCGACGCCCGCAAGGCGATGCCGATGCGGGTGTACTTGAAGAACGCCGCCAGGCCCACGACGAGGAGGCCGACCACCACGACGGCGAACGGGTAGTCACCGCTGAAGGAACGGGCGCCGAGGCGCACGAACTGGATGTCGTTGAACGGGGTGTCGACCTTGGAGATGAATCCGCCCTTGTTGCCGCCGGGAGGGGCGATCCACCGGGGCAGGAACAGCGCCACGAAGGCCAGCAGCTGGGAGATGCCGATCGTGACGACCACGAGGATCAGCCGCGGGGCCTTGGCGAAGCGCCGGATCACGATCACGTCGACGAGCGCGCCGAGCACGGCGCCGGCCACGATCGACAACGGGAAGGCGATGTACCAGGACACGCCCTTGTTGACGATCAGCAGCACGCCGGCGACGGCCGGGATGGCGCCCAGGCCGGCGGCGGCGAAGTTGATGATCCGGTTGGTGCGGTAGATCAGGATCACCCCGGCGCCGATCAGCCCGTACAGCGAGCCGAGGGCGAGGCCGTCGAGGATGATCGAGTACGGGGCGTCGAAGATGACGCGGCACAGGAGGATGACGCCGAGGAAGGCCAGCGCCGTCTTCACCGCCAGCACGGCCCGCTTGCCGATGGCCGTGTCGTTGAGCTCGTCGTAGCGGCTCGACACCGCCGCGAGGGCGGCGGTCATCGGGGCTTGTTCGGCGGGATGCCGGGATCGCCCGATTGGTACTCGCCGGGCCCGAAGCGCCGGTCGCCGAGCTCGTGGTAGCTGCCCGTCTTGCCGTTGAAGTCCGACTTCTCGGTCTGGCTCCAGTAGACCTCGGCCATGTCCTGGTACCAGGCGTAGCTCCCGGGTTTGAAGCCTCGCTTGTTGAAGCGGAAGTCGAGGCTGTCCGGTGCGCCACCTCGGTTGCCGGCGGCGAAGGCGCCCTTCTCGACGTTGGCGGGGGTGAGGGCCGGGCCCGCACCCTGGATCAGAGATGCGTCGAGCATCAGGTAGTTGAGGTCGCCGATGGCGGTCGCGTACTTGGTCCAGTCGATGTTGCGGGTCCCGCCGCCGGCCTTGAAGACGGCCACGGCCTCGTTGTCGCTGACGCTGCGGAGCTGCGGGTTGCTGGCCAGGCCGAAGGCGTTCTCGAACTGGTGGCAGCCGCCGCAGAGGGTGGAGTTGGTGTCGTACCCCTGGCCGGCGGCGTCGGTGTCCATGCCGCCGAAGCCGACGATGACCTGCTCGGGGAAGTACGACTGCTCCTGGGCGGTGCGGTAGAGGAACACGGGAGCGACCGCATCACCGAAGAAGGCGATGGTCGTGGACTCGGGCGCCTCGCGCATCTTGGCCACGCCCAGGCGGCGCTGCTCCTCGGCCCGGGCGATGTCCTGGGCGTAATAGAACTCGTGCACCACCTTGACGCCGCACTTGGCCAGCTCCGGCTTGAAGACGCTGGTGATGGCGCCCTGGTTCTCGGGGTCGTCGGTGCTGATCACGCCGAGCACGCGGGGCTTGGACCGGATGTCGTTGGTCGGCGGGTTCTGCGACTGGGCGTCGGTGCCGGTCGCTCCCGCGTAGACGGCGTTCTTGCCGGCGAGCTTCTTGCAGTACCACTCGGCCGCCTGCTTGGCCACGTTCGTCCCGGAGATGGCGACATCCCAGTGATACGGGCGGCGCTGCTGGGAGAAAGAGTCACGGAAGTGCTGACCGCCGACGTTCACGACCTTCTGGGCGCTCAGCTCGTCGAACGCCGGCGAGGCGAGCGGCGTGCCCCACTGCACGAGGAAGGGCTGCTCGGTGCGGACGATGTCGCGCATCTCGCCACGGAGGCACACGTAGTCGGGCGGGACGGTGTCGCACTGCCCCCGCACCTCCTTGACCACCAGCTTCCGGCCGTAGAACTCGAACTTGGAGTTGATGAAGTTGACCGCCTTCTGGGTGAACTCGGTGACGTCGGCGTCGGGGGGGTTGGCGCCGATGGCGGAGAGGATCGCGTCCACGGCCGGGTTGGGCTTGCCGCGGTAGAGGACGACCTTGATCTCGCTGTCCGTGACGCCCATGTAGGTGGCGCCGGGGTTCTTGCCGCTGAACTTGGGCACGCACTTGGCCGCCCAGTAGTAGAGGCCGGGGTCGAACTGCCGGCCGTCGACGCAATGGCTGGTGTCACCGGAGGCGGCCGCCGCCGTGCCACCGCCGCTCGGGGCGGCGCCACCGGCGGCGCCGGGAGCGCCGGCGGTCTTGCCGCCGGGCGTCGCCGCCCCGGGCGTCGCCGAGGTCCCTCCAGCCGTCGTAGCTCCGGTCGCTCCGGTCGCGCCGGACGCGGCGGGGTCGGTGGAGCCGGCTTCGCCCTCGACCGGCACCTCACCGTCGACGACCGCCTCGTCGCCGGCGGCCACGCCGGTCCCCTCGTCCGACGGGGACACGAAACCTCCGCCATCGGCTGCGACCGTCGTCGGCGCCGTCGACGGCACCGTTGCGATGATCAGCAACTGCACGGCGGCGAGCGCCGCCAACGGCGCGTACCTCCGCGCCAGAGTGGTGCGATTCACGATGGACCCCTCCTTGAAGAACTTTCAGTGTTACCGATGTCACGTCCGAAGGCTCGTCAGGGGGACGAATCGGACGTGCCCGGTATCACCGGTTCTTGTACTTCTGCACCCGGAACGTCAGTTCCTGCTCAGCTCCGATTCCGGAGCGGGGCTCGTGTCGAGGATGTGCTGGAGGTACTCGGAGTCGCCGAGCAGCGCCGAGTCGGCCAGGTAGAGCTTCCCGTACCGCTCGAAGTAGAGCAGTTGTTTGAACAGCATGAAGTTCGCCTGGGCGAACTCGGTGTCGGCGAAGCCGGACCCGATGACCTCCTGGCGCAGCCGCCGGAGGCGGGCCTTGCGGGCCCGCTTGTCCGCACGCGTACGGGGCGGGCGGTGCCCGCCGCCGATCGGGCCGTTGCCGGGGCCGCTGAAGGCACCCGTGAGGTCGACCTCCCCGAAGGGCCGGGTGAGCAGGTTCTCGATCTCGTCGCGGGCCTCGTCGGGGAACGAGGCCCCGCCCTCGCCGTCCGCGTCGGCTCCGAGGGGCGTCATCTCGGCCAGGAACGCGGCGATCTCCGGCCAGGCGGTGGCGTCGCCGAGCACGGCCTCGACGAAGCGCCGGAACAGGCGGTGGGTCGGCCCGTCGAGGCGTCCGACGATGCCCCAGTCGATCATGCCGATGCGGCCGTCGCGCAGCAGCATGAGGTTGCCGGCGTGGATGTCGCCGTGGAACATCCCGAAGCGGATCCCCGTGAGGAACCAGCTGCGCAGCAGGTCCTGCACCAGCGGGGCCGGGTCATGGCCCATGGCCTCGATGGCGACCAGGTCGTCGATGGGGACGCCGTCGAGGAACCCCATGACCAGGACGCCGGGCGCCGACAGCTCCGGCACGGGCATGGGGATGACGATCCGATCCAGTCCCGCCTCCTGGAACAGGTGTGCGAAGTGGACCATGGTGCGGGCCTCGTTGCGCAGATCCAGTTCCTCGGCCACCTGCACCCGGAACCCTCGCAGGAACCGGTAGAGCGGGCCGGCGATGGGCACCCCCCGCAGCGCCAGCAGCTTGAACAGCGGCTCCATCACGTCGAGGTCGATGGCGACCTGCTCGGTGATGCCGGGACGGAGGACCTTGACCGCCACGTCCCGACCGTCGTGCAGGACGGCCCGATGGACGACGGCCATGGACGCCGACGCCAGCGCCACGGTCTCGAAGGACGCGAAGGTCGCCTCGAGCGGGCCGCCCGTGGCGGCCTCCACCGCCGCTCGCACGACCGGAAAGGGGACGGCGGGGCCCGTGTCGAGGCAGCTGCGAAACTCGTCGGCCACGGCCGGCCCGAAGGCACCCGGCGACGATCCGACCAGTTGGCCGAACTTGAGGTAGGTCGAGCCCAGCTCGTCGAACGCGGCGCGCAAGCGGCGGCCGACCTCGGCGCCCCCCACCGTTCGGCGCCGCGCCCGCTGCACCGCCACCGGACCCAGGTGACGGGCGAAGACGGCGGCCGTCACGGCGCTCCGGGCGGCGCGCCGGGGTCCGGCTCCCCGCCGGCAGCTCGATGGGCACCGGCGGCTCGTAGGTGACGCTGGCGTCAAGACTCACGGTCAGAACTTCGGCAGCCAAGTCCCATCTCCTGCCCGAACGCGACTCTGGAGGCAACCGCAGCGCGAAACGTGCCGCTGTTGCCTCCAGAGGTCGGAAGGACGAACCAGCTACAGCTGCATGCACTTGACCTCGAGGAACTCCTCGAGGCCGTACTTGCCGGCCTCGCGGCCGAGGCCCGACTGCTTGTAGCCGCCGAAGGGCGCCGCCGGGTTGAAGCCGCCGCCGTTGACGTCGACCTGGCCGGTGCGGATCCGGCGGGCGACCGCCGTCGCCTTGTCCTTGTCGCCGCCCCACACGCCGCCGGCCAGGCCGTAGAGCGTGTCGTTGGCGATGTGGACGGCCTCCTCCTCGGTGTCGTAGGGGATGATCGACAGCACCGGCCCGAAGATCTCCTCCTGGGCGATGGTCATGTCGTTGGTGACGTCGGCGAAGACGGTGGGCTTGACGAAGTAGCCCTTGTCGAGGCCGTCGGGCTGGCTCGGCGCCGCCGGTGACGAGCTTGGCGCCCTCGTCGATGCCCTTGCTGGATGTAGCCGCGGACCCGGTCGCGCTGGGCCTGGCGGAGACGAGCGGGCCGAGGCGGGTGGCGCCGGTCGAACGGGTCGCCGAGGGTGAAGCCCTCGGCGGCCTCGGCGGCGATGCTCCTCGATCTCGCGCCAGCTTGGACCGGGGCACGAGCATCCGGGTGAGGGCGGTGCAGGTCTGGCCCGAGTTGAGGTAGCGGCGCCGACGCCGGCCGGGACGGCCTTGTCGAGGTCGGCGTCGTCGAGGATGATGTTGGGCGACTTGCCGCCGAGCTCGAGCGCGACCCGCTTGACGGTCTGGACGCCGAGCTCGGCGACCCGCTTGCCGGCCCGGGTGGAGCCGGTGAAGGACACCATGTCGACGTCGGGGTGGGCGGCGATGCGCCTCGCCCACGACCGGGCCGACGCCGGTGACCAGGTTGAACACGCCGGCCGGGAGGCCGACGTCGTCGATGATCTCGGCGAGGATGAACGCGTTGAGCGGCGCCACCTCGCGACGGCTTGAGCACCACGGTGCAGCCGGCGGCGAGCGCCGGGGCGACCTTCAGCGGCGATCTGGTGGAGCGGGTAGTTCCACGGCGTGATGGCGCCGACGACGCCGACCGGCTCCTTCACCACGAGGGAGTTGCCGATCGTGCTCCTCGCACTCGAAGCTCGACGAGCGACCGTGCATCGAGCCGAAGGTCATCGACCGGGAGGCCGGCCTGGATCATCTTCGAGAGGATCAGCGGCATGCCGACCTCCTCGGGATGACCTCGGCGATCTCCTCCATGCGGGCCTCGAGGCCCTCGGTGATGGCGCTGGAGGTACTTGCCCCGCTCCTCGACCGAGGTCTGGCGACCAGGCCGCGAAGGCGGCCTTGGCCGCGGCGACGGCCTTGTCGACGTCGTCGCGGCGTGCCCTCGGGGATGCGGCCCATGACCTCCTCGGTCGTGGCGTTGATGACGTCGATCGATGCCGGTGCCGGTCGAGGGCGACCCAGGCCCCGTCGATGTAGAGCTTGTCGCGGTCGATCATGCAGCCTCCTGTCGGCGGTGCTCCCAGGAGCACGGCGAGTAGCGAAATCGACCCTAGCGCTCGTTCAGTACACGTGCATCACGATCGTTACTTCGGTAGTCTAATCATGTGACCGCCGAACCGATCGCACCCCGCAGCGAGCGCAGCACCACGGCCAGCGCCCCCGTGGCCGCCGCCCGGGCTGCTGCCCGCTTCAGCAAGTCGATGGAGGTGGCGCTGACCGAGGTCGGGCTGTCGCTCCCGCAGTACCGGCTGCTGGCGTTCCTCTCCGGTGGTCCCGAGCGGGCCACGGCCCTGGCCGGTTGGCTGGACGTGAGCCCTCCGTCGCTGACGGCCCTGGTCGACGGGGCGGTGGCCCGCAAGCTCGTCGAGCGGGTGGCGAGCGAAGAGGACCGGCGCTGCGTCCGCCACGTGATCACCTCCGAGGGCGCCGAGGCCCTCGAGCTCGCCGACGGAGCCGTCGGCCGCCGACTCGAAGCGGTCACCTCGCACCTCTCGCCGGCGCAGGCGAGGAAGGCCCACGAGGGTCTCGAGTTGCTGGGCCGGGCCCTCGACCTGGCCCGCGAGGCCCGCGACCTCGAGCCTCGGACGGCGGCATCGGGCGGCCGGTCGTGACGACCGTCCTCGAGCCCTCGAACGGCGCCGACGTCCCGCTCCCGCCCCTCGCCACCGGCCGCGTGCCGACGCCCCCGCCGGCCCGCTATGAGCCTCCGCGGGCCACCATCGATCCCGACGCCACCAAGGCCTGGTGGCGTCGGATGGCCCCGATCGTCCTGGCCCACAAGCGCATCGTCTTCACCGGTCTCGGCTGTGCGATGACGACGCTGTTGCTCCAGCTGGCCATCCCCCGCCTGATCCGGGTGACCCTCGACCGGGCCGTGCTCCCCGCCTTCGTCGGCCGCCCCGCCGAGCCGATCCTCAAGTACGTCCTGCTCATGGGCGGTATCGCGTCTGCTGCGCTTCGCCATCGGTTTCGTCTACCGGTACAACCTGCAGCGCACGAGCTTCGCCATCGAGTACGACCTCCGCAACACGATGTACCGGAAGTTCTCCACCCTCTCCTTCTCGTACTTCGACCGGATGCAGAGCGGCCAGCTGATCTCCCGGGCCAACTCCGACATCCGGTCCGTGCAGATGTTCCTGGCGTTCGCGCCGACGGTCGTCATCTCGATGATCACGTTCGTGGTCGCCTTCGGGCTCATGGCGACCACCAGCGTCTCCCTCGCCGTCGTCGCCGTGATCACCCTCCCGGGCGTCTACTTCGTCGGGGCCAAGATGCGGTCGGAGATGTTCCCGGTCTCCTGGATCGTCTCGTCCCGTCAGGCCGACGTGGCGACCATCGTCGAGGAGAACGTCACCGGAACCCGAGTCGTGAAGTCCTTCGCCGCCGAGCCCGACCAGATCAAGCTGCTCGCGGACGCCGCCACCCGGCTGCGGTGGGCGGGCTCGCTGCAGGTCGACATCCGGGCCAAGTATTCGCCCTACATGCAGAACCTGCCCCGGCTCGGCCTCGCCATGGTGCTCCTCTACGGCGGGCACCTCTACCTCGCCGGCAAGGTCTCGATCGGCACGATCATCGAGTTCAACGCCTACGTCGTGATGCTCCAGGCGCCGTTCATGATGCTCGGCTTCCTGATGATGATGGGCCAGCGCGCCGCCGCTTCGGCCGGACGCATCTTCGAGATCCTCGACGAGACGCCGGCCGTGCTCGACCGCGCCGGCGCCGTCGACCTCATCGAGCCGGCCGGCGAGGTGCACTTCGAGGGGGTCACGTTCGCCTACGGCGCCGAGGACGCACCGAACGTGCTCGACGGCTTCGACCTCCACCTGGCGCCGGGGGAGACCGTCGCCCTCGTCGGGCGCACGGGCACGGGCAAGTCCACGGCCGCCCGCCTCCTCCCCCGCTTCTACGACGTCACCGGCGGCGCCATCCGGATCGACGGCCACGACGTCCGCGACCTCACCGTCGAGAGCCTGCGCTCGCACATCGGCCTCGTGCTCGACGAGCCGTTCCTCTTCTCCGAGACCATCCGCGGCAACATCGCCTACGGCCGACCCGACGCCACGCAGGACGAGATCGACGCCGTCGCCGCCGCCGCCGGAGTCAGCGAGTTCGTCGCCAAGCTCCCCGAGGGCTTCGACACGATGGTCGGCGAGCGGGGCTACACCCTCAGCGGTGGACAGCGCCAGCGCATCGCCATCGCCCGGACGCTGCTCGTCAACCCGCGGATCCTCATCCTCGACGATGCGACGTCGGCCATCGACGTGCAGGTCGAGCACGAGATCCACGGCGCCCTCAAGACACTCATGCAGGGACGGACCACGTTGATCATCGCCCACCGCCTCTCGACCATCTCCCTCGCCGATCGGGTCGTGCTCCTGCACCACGGCCGCATCGCCGCCGACGGCACCCACAGCCACCTGATGGCCACCGTGCCCGCCTACGCCGAAGTGCTGGCCCGGGCCGAGGAGGAGTGGACGGAGGCGCACGCCCCCGAACCCGAGCCGGAGCTCCCGCCGCGAGCGCGTGTGCTGCGTCGGATGATGGAGAACGGCGCGCCCGGCGGCGGCGTCCCCGGCGGCCTCCCGATGGGCGGTGCCTGATGGCGTGGGGTGGCGGCGGCGGCTTCGGTCCCCCCGGGGGCGGGTCCCGCCCGGGCCAGGCGGCCGGGCTGCCCTTCGCCGGGATCCCGCCCGAGATGATGGCGGGGGTGGAGCGGCTCCTGGCCAAGGAGCCGGAGCACCCGTCTTCCGTCATCGACTTCTCGAACGTGCCCCCGGCGGATCAGAAGGGGTTCACGCTCAAGAAGCTCCTGCGCCCGCACTGGTGGGCCCTGGCCGTCGGCATCGTGCTCGTCGCCGTCGAGACGGTGACCCTGCAGGTCGGGCCGCAGCTGACCCAGCGGGCCATCGACCGAGGGATGCTGCATCGCGACTTCGGGGTCGTGAAGGTGATGGCCGCGCTGTACCTGGCCTCGGTGATCCTCAACGGGCTGACGAGCGCCGTCCGCGTCTCGTGGACGGGCCGGCTGGGCCAGCGGCTGATGCAGGGCCTGCGGGTGCGCGTGTTCTCCCACATCCAGCGCCTCTCGCTCGACTTCTTCACCGACGAGAAGGCGGGCCGGATCATGACCCGCATGACCTCGGACGTCGAGGCCCTGTCGGAGCTGTTGCAGGACGGGATCATCAACCTCATCGTCCAGGCGTTCACGCTCGTCTACGTCGTGACCGTGCTGTTCAGCATGAACGTGCGCCTCGCCGTCATCGTCGTGTTCGCCATCGTGCCGGTGATGACGCTCATGACGCTGTGGTTCCGCAGCCGGTCCGAGAAGGGGTACACCAAGGTCCGCGAGCGCATCGCCGACGTGATGGCCGACCTGCAGGAGAGCCTCTCCGGGATCCGGATCGTCGCCGCCTACAACCGCCAGCGCTACAACGAGGTCAAGCACCGCAACATCGTCGGCGACCACAAGGCGGCCAACGAGGGGGCGGCGCGGGTGGCGGCGGTGTACGGGCCCGGCGCCGACGCCGTGGGCACGATCGCCCAGGCCCTGGTGCTCTTCCTCGGGGGCCGGATGGTGCTCAACGGCTCCCTCCAGCCCGGGCAGCTGATCGCCTTCGTCCTCTACGTCAGCGCCTTCTTCGCCCCGATCCAGCAGCTCGTCCAGCTCTACAACACCTATCAGTCGGGTCAGGCCGCGGTGGCCAAGATCCGCGACCTGCTCGACACCGACCCGACCGTCCTCGAGCGGATCGATGCCATCGAGCTCCCGGCCATCGAGGGCGAGATCACGTTCCAGGGCGTCGAGTTCGGCTATGTGCCGGGCCAGCCCGTCCTGCGCGAGCTCGACCTCACCATCGCCGCCGGGGAGACCTTCTCCCTCGTCGGCACGACCGGCGCCGGCAAGTCCACCATCGCGAAGCTCGTCACCCGGTTCTACGACCCGACCGCCGGCCGCGTGCTGGTCGACGGCTACGACCTCCGCGACGTGACGCTGCGGTCGCTGCGCCGCCAGCTCGGCGTCGTGCCCCAGGAGCCGTTCCTGTTCGGCGGGACCCTGCGCGACAACATCGCCTTCGCCCGCCCGGGCGCCACCGACGACGAGCTCATGGAGGCCTGCCGGGCCGTCGGCCTCGACGATCTCGTGGACCGCCTGCCGGGCGGCCTCGGGGCGCCCGTCTACGAACGGGGCTCGTCGCTCTCCTCCGGGGAGCGGCAGCTGCTCGCCCTGGCCCGCGCCTTCCTCGCCTCCCCGCGTGCTGATCCTCGACGAAGCGACGTCATCGCTCGACCTGCGCTCGGAGGCCACGATCGAGCGTGCCCTCGACAACGTGTTGGAGGGTCGGACGGCGATCATCATCGCCCACCGCCTCTCCACGGCCATGCGGGCCGACCGCATCGCCGTCGTCAACGACGGCCGCATCGTCGAGCTCGGCTCGCACGACGAGCTCGTCTCGAAGGGTGGGGTCTACGCCGCCATGTACGCCACGTGGATCTCCCACATGACCGAGGCCAGCTAGGGCGGACCGAGATGGGCGGCGAGTCGCTCCCCGGCCCGCCTGGTCTCCTGGCGCAGCAGCCGGTCGGCGCCGGGCAGCGTGCGGCCGCCGCCGTAGTGCAGGTGGACCCGCACCGCCGTTCGTCCGCCCGGCTCCCCACCGGCCTCCCCCGTGAGGATCCACTCGTTGTGCTCTCGTCCGTCGTGCTCGACCCGCTCGAAGCGAACCGAGCCGGCGACGGCGTCGAGCTCCGTCCGGAGCATCCGGACCCGCTTGGTGCGGGTGAAGGGACCGACCCGTCCGACCAGCTCGATGTGCCACGCCGGGCGGCCGCCGTCATCGGGGTGCGGGGCGGCCGGCGTCGCCGCGCCGACGATCGTCAGCCAGTGCGGGTAGGAGCCCAGGTCGGCCAGGGCGGCCAACACCGTGGCGGCGTCGTGTGCGAGGTCGGCGGTGGCGTCGAGGTCCACGGCCCCCAGCCTCGTCACCGAGACCCGCTCAGGACAAGGTGACGGGGCCGTCGGCGTCGAACCCTCTCCCTGGTGCTGGGATGAGGCGCGTCGAACGGGTGGTGGCGCGGGCCGGGCTCGCATCGGTTGTGCTGCTCGCGGCGACCAGCTGGAGCGCGGCCACGAGCCCGCCGGCCGGTGCGGAGTCCGGTCCCTTCCGCTTCGCCGACGGACCCTTGACGACGTCCGAGGGCCAGGCCATGGTGCGCGTCGTCGTGGAGCGGACGGATCTGCCGGTCTCACGCGCCGTCCTCGAGTACCGCACCGAAGCAGGGACGGCCAAGCCGGGCGAGGACTACCTCGAGAGCACCGGCCGGCTCGTGTTCGAGGTCGGCCAGACGTCGGCCGTCTTCGCCGTGTTCCTGCGAGACGACTCGATCGTCGAGCCGCCGGAGCAGTTCGTGCTCCGCTTGGCGAGCGGGGCCCAGACCTTCGACCCCGCGACGGTGACGATCCTGGACGACGACGAGCCCCCGTCCGCCGCATCGGTCGGCAGCGCCGCCGGGGGGCCGAGCGCCGCGGGCCCGATGACGAACAGCGCGGCGGCGCGACCGGGCGCTGCGACGCCGCCCGTCCCCGCGACGGCGACCGCCTCCGTCCCGGCGGCCGTCGCCTCGGCCGCCCCGCACCCGCCCATCCGGCGCCGCCCTCGCACGGTCGCCGGGACCCGCCGGGTCACCGTCCGTCAGAGCCCGGTGACCCCGTTCGAGCTCCGTCCGGCCGCCCCCGACGACGTCACCGCCTCGGGCCCGCCGCTGGCCATCGACCCGCTCGTGGCGATGCTGGCCGGACTGCTCCTCGCCCGGGTCGCGGCCGAGGTCTGGTTCCGCACCCGGCCCGCCCTCGCCTGAGCGCCACGCCGACAAGTTCCGCTCGGACCACAATGGCCGCATGTCGCCAGTACCCGGCTCCGCGCCCTCGGACGGCCCGCTCGCCGACATCCGGGTGCTCGACCTGGCCACCGTCGTCGCCGGCCCCGGGGCGGCGAGGCACCTCGGGGACTTCGGGGCCGACGTCATCAAGATCGAGCGTCCCGACGGCGGCGGTGACGGCACCCGGAGCATGGGCTGGCGGGACCCCGACGACGACGTCACCCTCTGGTGGAAGCTGATCGGGCGCAACAAGCGCACGATCACCCTCGACCTCAAGGCGCCGGCCGAACGCGACACGTTCCTCCGCCTCATCGACACCGCCGACGTGCTCATCGAGAACTTCCGGCCCGGCACCCTGGAGCGGCTGGGCCTCGACCCGACCACGGTCCTGCTCCCCCGCCGCCCGAACCTCGTCGTGACCCGGGTCACCGGCTTCGGCCAGACGGGCCCCTACGCCGGACGCCCCGGCTTCGCCACCCTCGCCGAAGCCATGAGCGGGTTCGCCGGCCTCAATGGCGAACCGGGCGAGGACCGCCAGCCCCTCCTCCCGCCGGTGGCCCTCACCGACGAGATCACCGCGCTGGCCGCCGCCTTCGCCACGATGGTCGCCCTCCACAGCGGCCGGGGCCAGGTCGTCGACGTCAACCTGCTCGAGGCGATGCTGCAGATGATGGGCCCGCTCCCCGCGGCGGCGGCCCGACTCGGCTACGACCAACCCCGCCTCGGTAGCGGCATCCCCTATTCGGTCCCCCGGGGCACCTGGCGCTCGAAGGACGGGCGATGGGTGGCCATCTCGACGTCCAGTGAGAACGTCGCCGGACGGGTCCTCGACCTGATCGGGCTCGGGGCCGACGAACAGCTCCGCACCGAGCGCGGCGCGGGCGGCCCGGAGGGACGAGGTGGACGCCGCCGTCGCCCGCTACGTCGGGGCGCGCACCGCGGACGAGGTCATCGAGGCGTTCCACGCCGCCGATGCCGCCATCGCTCCCGTGCTGCGCATGACCGACGTCATCGACGACCCGCACGTCGTGGAGCGGAACGTGCTCCCCGAGGTCGACGGGCTCCGCCTCCAGGCGCCGATCGCGCGTCTCTCGGCGACGCCGGGGCGCATCCGCTGGCTCGGACGGGGTCTGGGGCAGGACACCGAAGCGGTCCTGGCCGAGCTCGACCAGGACCACTGACGGAGAGCGCTACTTGCTCTTCTTGGCCTGCTTCGCCGCCCGCTTCTCCTTGAGCGACTTGCCGACCTTCTTCTCGTTGGCCTTCTGAGGAACCTTGCCTGCCATGTCCGTCACGGTACGCCTTCGACCGCCCGACGGGCGACCGGAGCGGTTCGTCTACGTTTCGATCCGTGAGCGACACCGAAGCCCCCCTCTCCAAGACGGGCGTCTGGATCACCCGACTGATCCTGCTGCTCGTGATCGCCGCCGTGGTCCTCGGCGTGCTCTTCCTCCGCTGAGGCGATGAGCGCCGAACCGCGGCAACCACCGGCCACGCATCGCTATCGCGTGGCCTGTCGATGGGACGGCACCACCGCCGGTGGCTACGAGGCCTACTCGAGGGACCACCGAGGTTCGGCCGATCCCGCCGCATCGACGCTGGAGCTGTCATCCGACCCGGCCTTCCGCGGAAACCCGGCGAGGCTCAACCCCGAGCAGCTGCTCGTGCTCGCGGCGTCGTCGTGCCAGCTGCTGAGCTTCCTGGCGGTGGCCGCCCGAGCCCGTATCGACGTGCGGGGCTACGACGACGACGGCGAGGGTGTCATGCCGGAGGCCGAGCCGCCGGCGCGTCTCACGAGGATCGTCCTACGTCCTCGGATCCGCGTCGCCGCGGGGACATCGACCGAGCGGGTGCTCCATCTCGTGGAGGTCGCCCACCGGGAGTGCTTCATCGCCAACTCGCTGAACACGGAGATCCTCGTCGAGGCGATCGTGGACGTACTGCCCGCGGAGGCATCTTCAGATCCTGTGATCGCCGAGGAGGGCCAGGACCTCCGGAGGTAGCCCCCGGACGAGGCCCTCGAGGGCCTGGCGGATCAGCCCCGACCGGCGCAGCAACGCCTCGAGCACCAAGGCCCGATCGGCGGCGTCCACCTGGGTGGCGACTCCGGCCGCCAGGGCGACCGCGGTAGCGGCGTCCGCGAAAGCATCCGAGGCGCTGCGGATCAGCACGTGGAGCCCGTCCATGAACAGCGTGCTCTGCTCGTCGATCGCCACGGTGAGCGCCTCGAGGTCCTTCGCGGACAACGCATCGCCGAGCTGGAGGATGGTGGAGGCGCTCCCCGAGATCACCGCCAAGGAGTTCAGCAGGCCGTGGGCCACGACCGCCTCGAGCTCCCGATCTGCGTCCATCCCCGAAGCCTGCCCGATTTGCACCAACCGCACCCGCCCGAATCAGGCCTGCGCACCGCCCCCGAGCAGCTCCAGCACCCGCTCCGCTGGTGGGTTCACGAGCGCCTGCCCGGCCACGACCACCGTCGGTACCGTCTCGTTCCCTCGGGCGACGCTCCGGACGAAGGCGGCCGCTTCCTCGTCGGCCCAGATGTCACGCTCGTCCAACGCCACCCCGGCGGCGACGAGGCGGCGTCGCAAGGACGAGCAGAACCCACAGCCCGGGCGCCAGTAGAAGGTCACGTCGTGGTCCATGCCAGGAGCCTGCCCGAACCCCCCGGTGCGCATTCGCCGACGCGGCAGGGCCGGAAAGGGGTAGCAAGGACCCATGGACGCCGACGAGCGACTGTTGGCCATCGCCGAGGCCGCGGTGGCTCGGGAGCTCAGCCGGGTCACGCGCCACCAGGCCGTCCACCTCCGCACGCTGTCCGTGCTCACCCGCTGGGGTTCGGAGGTCGTGCGCGAGGAGGCGCGCCGCGTCGCGGCGGTCGAGCGGCCGCCGAGGGGCGGCGGAGGGGCCGCTTCCCACCTTCCGGGTATGAGCCCACCATGACCTGCGAGACCGATGATCGGGCGGGCCACGACGAGGACCATCCTGCGCTCGAGTCCCCGCCGGTCGCCGTGATCGCCCTGGGCGCATCGGCGGGCGGAGTCGACGCCCTGGCCGCCGCCATCGCCACCCTGCCGGCCACCGTGGACGCGGCTGTCCTCGTCGTACTCCACGTGTCGCCTCGGGGGCCGAGCGTGCTCCCGGAGATCATCGAGCGCGCCAGCGGGTTGCCCACCCATCACGCCACCGACGGCGAGAAGCTGCGCGCCGGGCACGTCTACGTGGCGCCACCCGACCGGCATCTCACGATCCGCGGCGACGTCATCAGGGTGACGGACGGCCCGAAGGAGAACGGCGCCCGCCCCGCCGTGGACGTGCTCTTCCGCTCCATCGCCGACAGCTATCGCGAGCGCGCCATCGCCGTGGTGCTCACCGGCATGCTCGACGACGGCACCGCCGGTGCCATCGCCGTCAAGCGGCGCGGCGGCTTCGTCGTCGTGCAGGACCCGTCCGACGCCATGTTCCCGGCCATGCCGGCGAGTGCCGTGCGCTACGCGGCGCCCGATCACGTCGCTCCAGTTCGAGAGATCGGTGCACTCCTCGTCGAGCTGGTCGCCAAGGCGGCCCGCGAGGGGCGAAGAGGTTCGTCGTCCACGAGCACGACCGCCGACGAGGAGGTCCCGAGCGAGTTCACCTGCCCCGACTGCGGCGGCACCCTCTTCCACGACAACGACCCCGGCGCGATGCACTTCCGCTGCCGCGTCGGTCACGCCTACTCCCCCGAGAGCCTCCTCGTCGGGAAGGAGGCGGCGCTCGAAGCGGCGTTGTGGGCCGCCGTCGTGGCCCTCGAAGAACGCGCCGACCTGACCCGTCGACTTTCCCGGCGCATGAGCCCGTCGAGCCCGTCCGCCGGCGAGCGCTACCTCAGCCAGGTCCACGAGATGGAGGAGCATGCCGTGCTCATCCGCGAGCTCCTGGCGTCGATCAAGCTTCGGACGGATCCCGAAGAGTCTCCGTGAGCGACCCCGGGACGCCCGGCGGACACGACGCCACCGAAGACCCCGGCCTCGGGCCGCTGCTGGAGTACATGCGGGACGCTCGTGGGTTCGACTTCACCGGGTACAAGCGCGGGAGCCTCGTGCGTCGCATCCAGAAGCGGATGCAGGTCGTGCGGGCAGGCGACTTCGCCGCGTACCTCGGAATCCTCGAGGCCGAGCCGGGTGAGTTCATCGAGCTCTTCAACACCATCCTCATCAACGTGACGTCCTTCGTCCGCGACCGCGAGGCCTGGGACCACATCTCCGAGCAGGTGCTGCCCCCCCTGGCCGAGCGCAGCACGCGGGCCGGGCCACTCCGGTGCTGGTCGGCCGGCTGTGCGACGGGGCAGGAGCCCTACACGCTGGCGATCCGCCTGTGCGAGACCCTGGGCGACGACCGGTTCCGCCACGAGGTGAAGATCTATGCCACGGACGCCGACAACGACGCCCTGAACATCGCCCGGATCGGCACCTACCCCTGGGCCGCCCTCGTCGAGGCCTTCGGGGACGATGTCGCGACGCGTTACTTCCAGCGCAACGACGACACCGGCACGTTCCGCCAGGAGCGGCGGCGATCGTTGATCTTCGGACGTCACGACCTGTTGCAGGACCCGCCCATCTCCCGCCTCGACCTGCTCCTGTGCCGCAACACCCTCATGTACTTCACGGCGGAGGCCCAGCGACAGGTCCTGGCCAACTTCCACTTCGCCCTGAAGCCCCAGGGGTACCTCTTCCTGGGCAAGGCCGAGTCCCTCGTCACCCGCACCAACCTGTTCCGCACCGTCGACCTCAAGAGCCATGTCTTCGAGAAGAGCGGCAACTCCGCCGAAGCCCGGCTCGTGCCGGACCCGCCCAACCGCCGAGAGGTCCAGATGACGAGATCGCTGCTCGAGTCCGCCCTTGACGTGGCACCCGTCGCCCAACTCGTGGTCGACGCCGACGAGAACCTCGTGTTCGCCAACCAGAAGGCCCGGGCGACCTTCGGAATCGGCACGGTCCAGTTCCAGCGTCCGCTCCGCGACCTCGACGTCTCCTATCGCCCCCTCGAGCTGCGATCCCTCATCGCGAAGGTGCTGACGGACCGACAGCCCCTCACCGTGCGGAGCGTGGAGCATCGCGCCGGCGCCGGCAGCGACCTCGCCCACCTCGACGTCACCCTGGCCCCGTTCCGCGAGCTCGGTACCGCCGGCGTGCTGGTGATCTACGCCCCCGTCGGCCACGTCAAGGTCCTGCAGGACGAGCTCGAACGGGCCCAACGGGAGGTGCAGACCGCCTACGAGGAGCTCCAGTCGGTCGTCGAGGAACTGGAAACGACGAACGAGGAGCTGCAGTCGACCAACGAGGAGCTCGAGACCACCAACGAGGAGTTGCACTCCACGAACGAAGAGCTCGAGACGATGAACGAGGAGCTCCAGTCGACGAACGACGAGCTCGGCACGGTGAACCACGAGCTGCGGGGACGGAGCGGCGAGCTCGATGGGGTGAACCGCTTCCTCCAGTCCATCCTCCGAAGCTTCGACGCCGCCGTCGTCGTGGTGTCACCCGAGCTCGAGGTGCGGGCGTGGAACGAGCAGGCCGAGGAGCTCTGGGGCCTCCGGACGGCCGAGGTCGCCGGGCAGCACTTCCTGCACCTCGACATCGGCCTGCCCAGCGACCAGCTCCGCCAACCGATCCACGACTCGCTCGGGCCCGATGCACCGACGTCGGAGGTCACGGTCGACGCGGTGAACCGTCGCGGTCGCGCCATCCGGTGCCGCATCGCGGTCTCGCCGCTGCTCTCGGCCGGCGAGGACCCGGACGGCGTGATGCTGGTGATGCGCGTGGAGGACTGATGCTGGCCGACGACACCTTCTCCCGACGCGTGCAACAAGCCAGCGAGCGCCTGGCGGTGCTCCTCGACGAGGCCTTGGACGAACCGGGTGAGCGCACGGCCGAGATGATCCGCCGCCTGCTCCACGAGCTCTCGACCGCCACCGAGGAGCTCCGCGTGGCGGAGGAAGAGCTGATCGTCCAGGGTGAGGATCTGGCGACCGCTCACCTCGCGGTGGACGCCGAGCGCGAGCGGTACGGCCGCCTGTTCGACTTCGCCCCCGACGGGTACCTCGAGACCGACCACCTCGGCAAGATCCTGGAGGCGAATCGCGCCGCCAGCGCCCTCGTCGGCGTGCCGGTTCGGTTCCTGGTCAACAAGCTCTTCGTCCCCTTCGTCGCCGAGCACGACCGGAGGCGCGTCCGGCGTCTGCTCTCCGCGGCCGCCGACGGCAGCCTCACCGACGACGAGGTGCGGGTTGAGATCGTGCCCCGGGCCGGTGCGCCGTTGTCGGTGGGCCTCAAGCTGGCCTCCGACCTCGACCCCGTGTCGGAGACCATCCGCGTGCGTTGGCTCTTGCGCGACCTCACCGAACGGGTGAAGGCGGAGGAGCAGCGCCACGCCCTTCAAGGCGACATCGACCTGATGAAAGCCGCCGCCGAGGTCAATCGTCTGACCGAAGGGGAGGACCCGCTTCAGGCCGTCCTCGAGGGCCTGATGCGGCTCGCCTGCAGCGTCGTCCCGGAGGCGACGATCTCGGCGACGATCCTGCGTGCCAACGGACGGTTGGACACCGAGGTGGCGACCGACGAGGTCTCCCGTCGGCTGTCGGACATCCAGCACGTCGGGGGAGGACCCTGCACCGAGGCGTCCCGGAACGGCACGATCTCGGAGATGACGATCGAGGAGGTCGGTGAACGGTGGCCTGCGCTCGCCGCCGCCGCCCGGCCCGACGGGATCGAGGAGGTCATCGGCCTCCCGCTGATCATCGACGGCCGGCCCCACGGCGCCCTGAACGTCTACGCCAAGAAGGCCACCAGCCCAGACCTGCGTCGCTCCCTTCGCTTGCTCGCCGATCAGGCCAGCGCCGCCGTGGCCAACGCCGAGATCTACCGCTCGGCCTCATCGCTCGCCAAGCAGCTCGAGTTCGCGCTGGAGACCAGGGTCGTCATCGAGCAGGCCAAGGGCGCACTGATGGCGCTGCAGAAGTGCGACGCCGACGCCGCCTTCGACATCCTCCGCCGCGCCTCGCAGCGCAGCAACCGGAAGCTCCGAGACGTGGCGGCGGAGTTCCTCGCCCGCGCCCTGGCTCAGTAGATGGTCTGGCGCACCCGCTCCGCATAGCCGTCGTCGTACGCACCGCCGTCGAACTCGCCGGCGGTGATGGCCTCCATGATCTGGCCGACGGTCGGGAGGTCCGCCGGCTGCGCGGTGAAGGGCCCCATCCCAGAGTCGGGATCGGATCAGCGCCTTGGGGCACTGCGTGTAGACCGAGGTCGTCCCGACCACGATCACGGTGGCAGGGAGCTTGTCGTCGACCGCGAACCGCTGGCGGAGCTCGTCGTCGGTCGAGAGTTCGGCCGTGCCGTTCACCCGGAGGGTCACTCCGATCCCGGGCACCAGGAAGAGGAGGCCGATCCGCCCGTCCGTCACGATGTTGCGCAGGGTGTCGAGCCGGTTGTTCCCCCGACGATCCGGCAACAGCAACGTCCGCTCGTCGAGCACGTGGACGAAGCCGGCCGGGTCTCCCCGCGGCGAGCAGTCGAGACCGCCCGGGCCACTGGTCGCCAGGAGCACGAAGGGCGATGCCTCCACGTAGGCCCGGTGCAGATCGGTGAGGCGGTCGACCTCCTTCACCCCCGCGATCGGCACCGGCTCTCCATCGAGGGTCTCGAGCTCTTCGATGGTCCGGACGGTGGCCATGGGCGAACCGTACGCCGATGCGCCGCCCGGCACCCCGCCGCCCGAATCGATCTGACGCCTAGTCCCGCTCGATGATGCGCAGCCCTCCTTCGGCGGTCCACGACTCGACGACGAGCTTCGTGGCCCCGGCGTTGAGACGCGGTGAGAACGACCTCGGTGATGTCGGCCAGAAGCGTTCACCGTCCCTCTGCTCGGCTTCGGCCCGGTGGCGACCTCGGCGAGGAGCGCCCGGCCGGCGATCTTCGCCTCGCCCGGCCACTCGCCCTCCTTCCCCTCCTCCGGGTGGAACGTCGGGCCGTGCAGCGCGAACCGTGGGTCCCGACGCAGATCGGCCCCCTTGCGGGCGCCGCTCATCGACCCGAACTGCAGGTCCGTCGTCCGTGAACTCGCACTCGATGCCGGAGATGCGGGGCGATCCGTCGGCCCGCAACGTGGCGATCGTCTTGTGGCGCCCTGCGTCGAACCGCGCCCTCACCCGCTTCGCCAGGTCCGGCGCCTGCCGCTCGATGTCGTGCCACCCCGCCACGGAGCCGGATCGTACGCTCGGGTCGGCGGCGTCGTCAGCGGTGCTCGGGGTTCTCGAAATCGAACCGGCACCCGGCGTCCCATGCTGCGCGCTGGTTGCCGTGGGCCGGGATGCCCGCCGGCGTCCTTGAGCATCCGCGCCAGGTGCAGGAGGTTCCAGGTCATGAACGTGGCGTTCCGGTTGGTGAAGTCGTTGTCGCGGTCCGCCCGAGCCGGGGTCGAGGTACGACGGGCCGGGTCCGGCCTCGCCGATCCAGCCGGCGTCGGCCTGGGGCGGGATCACGTAGCCGAGGTGCTGCAGGGAGTACAGGATGTTCATGGCGCAGTGCTTCGACGCCGTCCTCGTTGCCCGGTGACCAGGCAGCCGCCGACCCGGCCGTAGTAGGCGTACTGCCCGGCGTCGTTGAGCTGGCTCGAGTTCCCGTAGAGCCGCTCGATCACCTTCGTGCACACGGACGACTTCTCGCCGAGCCAGATCGGCGTGCACAGCACGAGGATGTCGGCGGCCGGCACCTGCTCGAAGATGCGCGGGCCAGGCGTCGCGTCGCCAGCCCGTGCTCGGTCATGTCGGGATAGACGCCGGGAGCGATGTCGTGATCGACGGCCCGCACGAGGTCGACGGTGACGCCGTTGCCTGCGCATGATCTCCATCGAGATGCTCGGCCAGCCCCTCGGTGTTCGACACCGCCGGCGACGGCTTGAGCGTGCAGCTGATGAACAGCGCCCGGAGGTCGCAGAAGTCCCACCGGCTGTCGGTGCAGAGCTGCTCCTGGTGCGGGGTGAGTGTCGGTCATGGGTGCATCCTCTCCCTCGCGGGCACTCGATGTCGGACGGCGAGGGCGGCCGACGCCAGCGTCACGATCCAGACGAGCCCCAGCACGACGGCCAACCCGGTGCCGTAGTCGCGGGGCAGGATCGGCGGGTTGCCGGCGAAGCGGCCGTAGCCGCGCACGAGGGGCCACGAGATGAGGCCCACGACCCCGGTCACCAGCAGCCCTCCGGCCAGCCGCCGCCGCGCCGGCGGGGCGCCCACCGGGCCAGCGCCACGCCGATCACCAGGACCACGGGCACGAGCAGCAGATCGTGGGCGACGGCGAGGCCGACGACCCAGATCGCCGCCGCCGAGGGGTGGGTGTCGGCGGAGGCACCCAGGAGCGACCGCACGCCGACGGCGGCGAACACCGCGCCCACGACGACGCCGACGACGACGGGCCAACGCGGTGGGCGAGCCGTCGTCATCGCACCTCGAGCCGGACGAGCCACTTGGTCTGCAGGACGCCGGGACGGTTCGGGGCGATCAGCCGCACCGGATAGCCGTGATCCTCGTGCAAGGGCTCGCCGTTGAGCTCGAGCGCCAGCACCGTGTCGTCGTTGGCCGCTTCCCTTCGGTTGAGCGTGGACCTGCGGTACCGGCTGCGGGCCTGAAGCGACTCCACTCGCGCCGATGCCCCGGGCGCCGCGCCGGCGAGCCGGAGGAGGTCGGTGACAGGAACTCCCCGCCAGCGTCCCGTCGCGCTCCACCCCTCGACACAGGTGATGGGGAGGTGCACCTCTCGCTGGGGCATCGCCCGCAGGTCGGCGAGGGAGAGGGTCAGCGTCTGCGCCACCCGCCCGTCGACGACGAGGCGATAGCCCGGGTCGCGGATCGCGTCGAGCACCCCGGCCCCGGCCGCCGTCTTGTTCGTCGGCACACCCTGAGGGCCCGCCGCGGGATCACGGGGCGCCAGGACGGAGATCGCCCGCAACGGCCGGAGCGTCTGGCCGACCGTGGCCGTGGTCACCACCGCCGCGGCCGCACCCACGGCACCGAGGAAACCTCGCCGGCTCAGGCCCGACTCCGGGTCGTCCGAGGCGGCGCCGACCGCTCCGCTCCGGCCCAGCGCGCCCGCGGGTCACGTGGAGCTTCACCCCGATGTGCAAGGCCAACCCACCCATGGTGATCCACGCCACGGCGTAGTGCGTCGCCGTGAAGTTGAACGACCACGCATACCACCGGGTGATGTTCTGCACCCCGGTGACCAGCATGAAGAGGGAGCCACCGACGAGGGGTAGGAGGCTCAGGCGCTCCAGACCGTGCACGAGGCCGCGCACCGGGGGGAACGTCCAGAAGTGGGGGTAGACCGTCCACAACTTGGCCAGGAGCAGCGGAACCGCCGCCAGTCCCGCCGCCACGTGCAACCCCTGGGTCACTCGATACAGCCAGAGGGGTTCGGTCGGCCAGGCCGCCCATCCGCCGGGCTGCTGCAGCAGGTGGGAGAGGCCGCCCGTGGCGAAGCAGACGGTGAACGCGACGCCGAGCGCCACGCCGAGCAGCGCCGCGGTGCGTTCGTCGTGGAGCGGGCTGGTGAACGAGGCGGCCAATCGGGCACCGCCACGGGTCACGCGATCTCGAGTTGCGAGAACCACCGGCCACCGCCTTCCCAGGTCTCCTGGACGCGAAGTCCGTTGGCGGCGGCGAGCGCCTCGATGGTGTCGACCCCGACGATGGCCCACGGGAACGGGGCGCTGTAGGCCTCGCCCCGCTCCATCCGGACCTCGAGGGACCGGGTCGGAGATCCTGGAGCAGCCAGCTCGACGAGCACGATGCCGTCGCGATGGAGGAGCTCGACGGCGCGAGCCAGCAACGTGCCCGGATCCCCGCCGATCCCGATGTTCCCGTCGAGGAGGAGCACGGTGCCCCACCGCTTGGCTCCCGGGATGCGCTCGAAGATCGAACGTTCGAGGACGAGCGCACCACGCGCCCGGGCGGCGGCGACGGCGCTCGGAGCGGCATCGATGCCCAACGCAGGCACGCCACGATGCCCGAGAGCCACCACATGGCGACCGGGGCCACAACCGAGGTCGATGACCGGCGCGCGGACCCGGTCGAGGAGCTCGAGCTCCTCCTGGCCCGGCGCCTCCCGCCACCGCTCGAGATCGAGCTCCACCACCGTGCCGTCATCGGCCCGGAGCACCGCGGTCACCGAGCGCCCAGGCCGACGGCGCGAGCGGCGCGGGCGAAGTGGCCGTCGGGAGCCATGGCGGCAACGGCGACGACGTCGGCGGCGACGTCCACGTCGCGCAGGATCGGGAGGTCGGCGACGCGAAGGCCCAACGCGTGCAGACGTTCGTGCTGTTGCCGCCCTGTGTCCGGCTGGCTCATGGGCACGCCGAGGAAGACCCGGGCGTCAGGGCGGCGCAGGGCGATCGCCCACCAGCCGCCGTCCTCGGCCAAGCCCAGCGCGGCGTCATGGGTGTCGAGGGCGTCGATCGCACCATCGAGGTGGGCGGCGGTGAGCTGCGGGGAATCCATCCCCACCTGCACGCCCGGCCCGGCCGCGTCCTCCCACGCCGCCGCCAGCCGCTCGTCGAACGTGTCGCCCCGCTGGGGAACGACGCGGCAGCCCACCGGCAACCAGGCCCCCGGCTCCCCTTCGAGGGCGACGATGACCTCGTCGGCGTTGCTGCGGACGGCGGCGGCGAGCGTGTCGGCCAGCGCGCCCTCGGCCAGGGCGGCGGCCTCGCCGTAGGTGTAGGGCGGCACCAGCCGGGTCTTCACCGCCCCGGCGACCGGAGCCTTCGCCATGACCATCACGTGCACGACCGCAACACCTCCGTCATGTCCCTGACGGTCCGGAGAGTGCCGACCACCGTGCCGGTCACCTTCGACCGGCCGCCCCTCCGGCGCCCGTAGGGCACGCCGACCTCCTGGATCTGCCAGCCGGCGCCGGCGGCGCGGACCACCATCTCGAGCGGCCACCCGAACCGTCGGTCCTCGATCCCCAGCTCCAACAGGTCGGTCCTTCGTCCCGCCCGCATCGGGCCGACGTCACGAAGCCGAACACCGCTCCGCCGCCCGAGCCGGTGGGCGAGCACGCGGTTGGCCACCCGTGCGTGGAGCGGCCAGGCCCCGCGTGCGGGCTCGGCGCGCCCCGAGAACGAGGTCGGCCGACCCCGCACGACCGGCGTGGCGACCGACGGCAGGTCGCCGGGGTCGAGCGACCCGTCGGCGTCGAGGAAGCACACGATGTCGGCCGTGGCCGCCTCCAAGCCGGCGAAGCAGGCGGCACCGAAGCCTCGGATCGACTCGTGGACGACCGTGGCGCCTCGCTCGGCGGCGATGGTCGCCGATCCGTCGGACGAGCCGTTGTCGACGACGATGGCCCGATAGCCGGCGGGCATCCGCTCGAGCACCCACGGCAACGACTCGGCTTCGTCGAGCACGGGGAGGATCACGTCGGGCACGGGACCGACGGTAACGACCGGGCTCCGAGATGTCGCCCCTTCCGGCCTTACGAAACGCTGAACAGTCGTGCGACCACCGCCCGCAGAGGCCGTCGCCTCGGTACGGTCCGATCGTGGCCACCACCTCCGCGCTCTCGCACACGGTCGGCGCGCCGTCCGGCCGGGCTGATCGACGCGGGGTGCTCCTGTGGCTGGCCCTCGCCGCCGTCGGCATCGCCGTCGGTGGTCGGATCACCTCGGAGCGCCCCGGCCTGCACACCAACGCGGCGCCCTTCCACGGCCGCTGGGACCCACAGCTCCGACCCGGTCTCGCCATCGCGGTCGCCCTCGCCGGGCTCGTGGTGTGGCAGGGACCCCGCGTCGCGCGCCGGGCCCGGTGGGGACTCCTCCTGACCGCAGCCCCTGCGGCCGCCTTCGCCTGGGCCGTGGCCTTGTCGATCGCGGACGGAGCCGCCGCCTTCACCCGGCCGCTGAGGAGCCGGTACGACTACCTCGCCGGCGTGCCGGCGGTGGTGCGGCCCGGCCCCTTCCTCCGTCACTTCGTCGAGGTGCTGCCCACCCTTCCCACCCACGTGAAGGGCCACCCGCCCGGGCTCGTGCTCGTGTTCTGGCTCCTCGACCGAGTCGGCCTCGGTGGCCCGCTGCCCGCGGCGGTGCTCGTCGTGGCCGTCGGCGCCAGCGCGGTCGCCGCAGTGCTCATCGCCGTGCGCCAGCTCGTCGGGGAGCACGCGGCTCGCGCCGCGGCGCCGTATCCTCGTTCTCGCCCCTGGCGCGGTCTGGCTCGCCACGTCGGGCGATGCGTTCTTCACCGGTCTCGGCGCGTGGGCGGTCGCCATGACCGTGGTCGCCACCGTCCGTCGAGATGTGCGGTGGTCCGTCGGCGCGGGCGGGCTCTGGGCCCTGGCGTTGCTGTCGAGCTACGGGCTCGTGCTCCTCGCGCCGGTGGCCGTTGCCGCGGCGCTCTGGCGCCGCGGCGGCTCGACGTGCTCGTCGCCACTGCGCTCGAGCGCCGTCACGACGCTTGTCGCGGTCGGCGTGGTGACCGGGTTCTGGTGGCCGGACGGGCTGCCGGCCACCCGGCGACGCCTACGACGCCGGCTTCGCCTCCACCCGCTCGGCCTGGGTCTTCGTCTGGCTGAACCTGGCCGCCGTGGCCATCGCCGCCGGGCCGGCGATCGTGCCTGCGTTGCGACGGGTCCGCGGCCCCGTCGCCGCTCATCGCCCTGGGCGCGCGCCGCCGGGCTCGCCCTCGCCGACCTCTCGCCTGCTGTCCAAGGGCGAGGTCGAGCGGATCTGGCTCCCGTGGTTGCCGTGGCTGCTCGGTCGCCGCCGTCGCACTGCCTCTCGTCCACCGACGCCGATGGCTGACCGCGCAGGCCGTGACCGGCTCTCGCGCTGCAGATCGCCCTACGGTCGCCGTGGTGAGCGACCCGTCCCCGCGTGCTGGTCGTCGAGGACGACCCGAACGTCGCCGAGGTCGTGCAGCGCTACCTGGAGCGCGACGGCTTCCGAGGTCGAGGTCGTCGGCGACGGCGCTCGTCGCCCTCGACCGCGCGCTCGGCCGACCCGCCGGACCTCGTGGTGCTCGACCTGATGCTGCCGGGCCTCGACGGGCTCGAGGTGTGCCGGCGACTCCGGGCCGTGGCGCCGGTGCCCGTGATCATGCTCACGGCGAAGGGCGACGAGACCGATCGCATCGTCGGCCTGGACCTCGGCGCCGACGACTACATGACCAAGCCGTTCTCGCCTCGGGAGCTGGCCTCGCGGGTGAAGGCGGTGCTGCGGCGGGCCAACGGTCCGCTCACGCCGGTCGAGGCGGTCCGGACCGGCTGACGGCCGGCGACCTCGAGGTCGACGTGCCGGCCCGCGAGGTCGACCGCGCGACGGCGAGCTCGTCCCGCTGACGGCCCGGGAGTTCGACCTGCTGGTCCACCTCATGCGACATCCCCGGCGGGCGTTCCGCCGTGAGGAGCTGCTGGAGGCGGTGTGGGGTTGGACCTACGGCGACACCTCGACCGTGACGGTGCACGTCCGGCGGCTGCGGGAGAAGATCGAGGCCGACCCGGCGGCGCCGGAGCACCTGGCGACCGTGTGGGGCGTCGGCTACCGGTTCGAGGCGTGAAGGCCGACCGCACCGGCCTCGCCGCCGTCGGTCGCCGTCGCCGTCGGGACGGCGCTCGTCGCCGTGGTCGTCGCCGACGCCAACCGCATGCCGGGCGACGACGTCGCCGTGCTCGTCGCTGCTCGCCGTCGGGGCCGCGCTCGTCGCCGGCGTCGTCGGTGCCGCGCTCCTGCGCGCGTCACCCGCCGGGCGCCGCCTTGCCCAGCAGGCGCTCCTGGTCGCCCTGACCCCGCTCGTCGCCACCGGCGCCGGCGCAGTCGCTCGCCGCCCGCGCCATGTTCGTCTCGCCCCACGACCTGGCTGCGCTCTTCGTCGTGCTCGTCGCCGCCGGCGGCGTCGGCGCGGCCGTCGGACTTCGCCTGGCGTCGGGCGTCGCAGCGTCGGCTCGCCACGTCGGCGAACTGGCCGACCGGCATGGGTCGACCGACGCCGACGACCGCACGATCGCCCCGGCGACGCCGCGAGCTCGCCGAGCTGGCCGAGCAGCTGGCCACGACGTCGGCCCGGCTCGGCCGAGTCCACGGCCCGGGAGCGGGCGCTGGATGCGTCGCGGCGGGAGCTCGTCGCCTGGGTGTCGCACGACCTGCGCACGCCGCTGGCCGGGATCCGGGCGATGGTCGAGGCGCTCGAGGACGGGCTCGTCGAAGGGCCACGACGTCGACCGCTACTACCGGACCCTCGGCGCCGAGGCCGACCGGCTCGCCGGCTTGGTCGACGACCTGTTCGAGCTGAGCCGGATCGAGTCGTCGGCCCTCCGCCTCACCCTCGAGCGGGTCTCGCTCGGCGAGGTCGTCTCCGACGCGCTCGCCGGCGCCGGACCCGTGGCCCGAGCCAAGGGGGTGCGCCTCGACGGCTCCGTCCACGAACCCGTCCCCGATGGTCGACGCCGCCGCCGCCGAGCTGAGCCGGGTGCTGCGCAACCTGCTCGACAACGCCATCCGCCACACGCCCGCCGACGGCTCGGTGATGATCGAGGCGGGCCTGAGCGACCTCGGCGCCGTTCGTCACCGTGCACGACTCCTGCGGCGGCATCCCCTCCGACGAGATCGACCGGGTCTTCGACCTCGCCTTCCGCGGCGACCCCGCCCGCACACCCGGCGAGGCGGCGGGGCCGGCCTCGGTCTGGCCATCGCCCGCGGGCTGGTCGAGGCCCACCACGGCGACATCGCCGTGCGTCAACGACGGCGGCGGGTGCCGCTTCACCGTCCGGCTGCCGCATGCGATGAGGATCCTCGTCACCGGCGGCGCCGGGATTCATCGGCTCCCACATCGTCGAGGAGCTGGTCGGTGCCGACCACGAGGTGCTCGTCCTCGACCATGCCGAGCGTCCGGCCCACCTCCCCGACGCCGTCGAGCTACCTCCGGGCCGAGGTCACGGATCCGCCGACGCGTGGGAGCGCGCGCTCGGAGGCGTCGACGCCGTCTGCCACCAGGCGGCGCGCGTCGGACTCGGCGTCCGCGCGTCGGACGTCACCGGCTACGTCGAGGACAACGACACCGGCACCGCCGCCGGGCTGTGGGCCATGGACGTCGACCGGGTTCCGCGGTCGGCTCGTGCTGGCCAGCAGCATGGTCGTCTACGGCGAGGGTCGCTACCGGTGCGCGGAGCACGGCGACGTCCGCCCGGGGCGGCGCCGACCGGTGGACCTCGACGCCGGGCGGTTCGAGCCTCCCTGCCCGACGTGCGGCGGTCCGCTGGCCGCCGCCCTCGTGCCCGAGGACGCGCCCGTCGACCCCCGCAACGTCTACGCCGCGACGAAGCTCCACCAGGAGCACCTCTGCAACGCCGTCGGGGCCGAGATCGGCGTGCCCGGTGACGGCCCTGCGCTACCACAACGTCTACGGTCCGCGGATGCCCCGCGACACCCCCTACGCCGGCGTCGCGTCGATCTTCCGCAGCGCGATCGCCACCGGTCACGCGCCCCGCGTCTTCGAGGACGGCGGCCAGCGCCGGGACTTCGTGCACGTCACGGACGTCGCCCATGCCAACGTGCTGGCGCTCACCTCGTCCGAGCCGGTGCCGGGCCCCTTCAACGTCTGCAGCGGCGAGCCCCACACGGTCGGCGACCTGGCCCGCACCCTCTCGAGCGCCCTCGGTGGGCTTCCTCCGGTGGTCACGGGCGAGTGGCGATTGGGCGACGTCCGCCACATCGTCGCCTCGCCGGAAGCGGCGCGAGGCACCCTCGGCTTCGAAGCGGCCGGTCACCTTCGACGACGGCATCCGGGCGTTGTTCGCCGGCGACGACGGCGATCCCGTGGACGAGGCGACGACGCGATGACCGGCGGGGTCGAGTTCGGCGTCATCGGCGGCAGCGGGTTCACGCGAGTTCCTCGACGCCGTGGACACCGTCGCCGGCGACACGCCCTACGGGTCCACGTCGGCGCCGATCACGATCTGCGACGTCGCCGGGCGACGGGCCGCCTTCCTCCCCCGGCACGGCGTCGGCCACCAGCACGCGCCGCACCGGGTCAACTACCGCGCCAACCTCTGGGCGCTGAAGGAGCTCGGGGTCCGGCACGTGCTCGGCCCCTTCGCCGCCGGCGCCCTCGACGCCACGCTCCGGGCCGGCGACATCGTCGTGCCCGACCAGTTGGTCGACCGGACGTGGGGCCGCCAGGACACGTTCCACGACGACTTCGCCGGCGGGCCCGTCCATGCCGCCTTCGCCGATCCCTTCGACGCCGCGACCCGCCGCGCCGTGCTCTCCGGGGCGGCGGACGCCCAGGTCGAGGCCCGCGACGGCGGCACCGTGGTGGTCATCCAGGGGCCGCGCTTCGGCACGCGGGCGGAGAGCGAGTGGTACGCGGCCCAGGGCTGGCACCTCGTCAACATGACGCAGTATCCGGAGGCCGTGCTGGCGCGCGAGCTCGACCTCGCCTACGCCGGCATCGCCCTCGTGACCGATGCCGACGCCGGCGCGGACGAGGGCGCCGGCGTGAGCCAGGAGGAGGTCTTCGCCACCTTCGACCGCCACCTCGGTCGGCTTCGGCAGGTGCTCACCTCCGCCATCGCCCACCTCTGACCCGGCGGTCAGTGGGGGGCCATGATCTGGATCAGGTTGCCGCAGGTGTCGTCGAACACGGCGGTGGTCACCGGGCCCATCGCCGTCGGGGGCTGCGTGAACCGGACGCCCAGCGAGGCGAGTCGCTCGTGCTCGGCGCCGACGTCGTCCACGGCGAAGGACGTGTACGGAATGCCGTCCTCGACGAGCGCCCGCTTGAACGGACCGACCGCCGGGTGGTCGCTCGGCTCGAGCACGAGCTCGACGCCGTCCACGGCATCCGGGGACACGACCGTCAGCCATGCGTGCTCGCCGAGCGAGACATCGTCCTTCTTCACGAAGCCGAGCACGTCGGTGTAGAAGACCAGCGCCTTGCGCTGGTCGTCCACGAACACGCTCGTCAGGTTGATCCTCATCGGTCGCCTTTCGGTTCGGAGGGTTCTCGGGCCGCGATCTGCTGCAAGGGAGTGCCGGGTGCTCGGTCGCCAATCGGCCGCACCGCTCGCACAGTAGGACGAAGGGCCTTTTGGCTCTATCGCCCCGGCGGCCAGGCGGGCACGCTCCTGACATGACCACCGACGCCGCGATCTCGTCACTCGAAGAGCTGTCACCCCAGGAGTGCCGCATGCAACTGGGCCTCGGGACCGTTGGACGCCTCGCCATGATGATCGACGACTATCCGTTGGTGGTGCCCGTGAACTACCGACTGCTCGACGACGCGGCCGGCGTCGGCATCGTGTTCCGGACCGGCCCCGGCAGCGCCATCGATCGTGCCCCTGCGCACGTCGCCTTCGAGATCGACGGCATCGACCACCCTCACCACCAGGGCTGGTCCGTGGTCGTCCGAGGCGATCTCCACCACCTCGACGCGTCGGAGATCGAGGTGATGAGCCGAAACGTCGATCCCCGCCCGTGGCTGGACGAGCGGACGGAGTGGCTCGTCCTTCGCCCGATGTCGATCACCGGCCGGCGCCTCCGAGCGGCCGAGCCGGAGTGGAGGCTCCGCCCCGAGGGCTACCTGTAGGGCCGCTACGGACCGAAGTTGCGCCGGTCGCGGGTCCGACCGGATCGGTGGTGCTACTCCTGCCGCGCGAGTTGCCGTTCGAGCAACGTCACACAACGGTCCGCTCGCCGCACCGGGAGGTGATGGTCTCCGTCCCACTCCTCGAGGCTCGTGACGCCGCGAGCCTGCAACGTTCGCAGATACGGGCGGTCGACCACTCCGTCCGCGTTCCCGGCGACCAGCGTCACCGGACACTGCAGCTGAGGCCACCAGGCGTCGGTCTCGGCGTTGATGACGCTGTCGGTGAGGGTCTCGCTGTAGGACGCCCAGTCGTGCTGGACGCTGTCGCGGGCGATGCTCGCCGGCAGGTGCGGATGCGTGATCACGGCCAGTCGTCCTGCGAGGGCCCGGTGGTTGCACATCCACGCGCAGGCCACCGCCGCGATCGGTCCCGGCAGTGCCATCCAGCGAGCCATCGGACCGAGTGCCGCCAGGTGCGCCCGAGCGATCGACGAGGATGCGTAGAGCGGCGGCCCGAAGGCAACGACCGCTGCGATCCGGTCGGGGTGGCGGCTCGCCAGCCGGAGGGCGACGACACTGCCGGCCGAGTGCGCACAGAGCACCGCCGGCTCCGTCGCGCCGATCTCGTCGAGCAACGCGATCACGGCGTCGGCGTGGTCATCGGGGGTGTAGCCGGCGGCCGGTCGCGGTGACCTCCCGAACCCGAGCAGGTCCGCGACGATGAGCTGACGGCCATGGCCGGCGATCCGGTCGTAGGCCGCACCCCAGTATCGGCCGGACCCGACCAGGCCGTGGAGCAGGACGACGGGTGGCCCCGCGCCGAGCAGACGGGCGTGGAGCGCGCCGTCATGACCCACGCCCCCGCCGCTCGACCACTTGGTCATGCGACCGCGGTTCGCGGCGCGACTCGGCGAGCCGAGCCCTCACTCATGACACGCCTGAAGTCCCGAGCCGTTGGCCGCACACGTTCACTGGGTCACCATCGTCCCATGCCCCGCCGCGGACGTAGTCGTCCGATGCCCGGTGGTCTTCGACCTCTCCTGCTGAGTCGCCTCGCTTGGCTGGACGACCGCCCAGCCCATCCGGACACCTCGACCGCCCCGTGATCCTCGAGGCGACAAGGCGCCGTTCCGGGCGGGATGAACAACCTCCCAGGTCGTCGAGCCCACCCAGAACGGGCGGCCGGGACGTCAGCCGTAGCCGATGGCTTCGCCGAGCGCGGCGACGGCGAGCAGGACCGCTTCAACGAGTTCGTCCTGGCGCGACGCATCGGTGCGCGCCGTCGGGGCCGACACCGTCAGGCCCGCCGACGCCCGGCCTTCGGGGCCGGGCACCGCCGCGCCGACACCGGTGATCCCGCGCTCGGCGCGGCCGCGGCCGACCACGTATCCGTCGTCGCGGCCCCGCGCGATCTCGGCCAACACCTTCCGCACGTCGAGTTCGGCGCCGGGGTGGCGAGACGCGACCCGTTCGACCACGGCACGGGGATCCTCCTCGTAGGCGAGCATCGCCCGGCCGGCCACGGTGAGGGGGGCGGGCACCCGGCTCCCGACCCGGGTGGTGAAGCCGATCGGCCGGTCGGCGAGGAGCTTGTCGAGGTAGAGCACATCGTCGCCCTCGAGGACGGTGAGGCTCACGGTCTCTCCGGTGCGCCGGTGCAGTTCCTGCAGGACGGGTGTCGCCGCTTGCTTGATCGGGAGCGAGTGGACCACCGCCGTGCCGAGCTCCCAGACCTTCAGCGTCGCCACGTACCTGTCGTCGCCCGGTTCCTGGGTGGCCAGTCCCGCCACGACGAGCGCCTGCAGGATCCGATGGACCGAGGTCTTCTGCAGACCGGCGTCGGTGGCGAGCTGCGACAGGCGGATGGGACCGCCCGCAGTGGCGAGCGCCTCGAGGATCCGCAGCCCCTTGCCGAGCGCCGTGTCCACGGTCACCGGGAGCCAGGACCCAGATGCCGTGCGAAGAACTCGACGGACGCCTGGCGCTCGAACGGCGGGATGCCCACGTGGGGGCCAGGGTTGAGGTGCATCGTCTTCTCGGTCGACCCGAGGCTGCCCCACAGGCGCAGGGCGTCGGGGACGGGGTGGCCGCCGTCGTTCGCCTGGGCCAGGAAGAGCACCGGGATGGTCACGCTCGCCGCCAGCGCGGGCGACCGGGTGTTGTCCGGCGAGGCGCTCGCCAGGCCGAAGACCGCACAGCCGAACCGCGACTCCTGGGCGACGAAGGGCAGGCCGACGCCGGTCCCCATGGAGACGCCCCACCAGCCGGTCGGACCTTCGCCGACCTCGGCCAGCCCTTCGACGGCGTCGAGCACCTCGACCCAGTCCTTCACGGTATCGAGGAAGATCCGGCTGTAGGAGCCCGTGGCCGTGCGCTGGCGCTCGATCGGCTCGCCGCTGTCGGCCGCCCGCTGACGGGCCTGCTCACGCTCCGCCGCCGCCAGGCGTCCTCGTTCACGCTGTTCCTCGCTCACCCGATCGCCGTGCCCGACGGCGTCGATCGCCACCGCCGCGAAGCCGTGGTCGATGACGAGCGCTCGCGCCATGGCCACGATGTTCTGGGCCTTCTTGTGCTGGCTGCCGCCATGACCGAACAGCACCTTGGGGCGGGGCCCATCGGCGTCCTCGGGGGTCCAAACCATGCCCGGCACGGTCTCCCGCTCGGTGGTCAGCTCGAAGCGCCGGGCCCGCACCCCGTCCTGCACGCGATCGTCGGTGATCTTCACGGCATCACGCCGTGGGCGGGAGGAGATGGCGGACGAAGAAGGCGAGCGAGGAGTCGCGCTCGAACGTCGGGATGCCCACGTGGGGGCCCGGGTTGATGTGCATGGTCTTCTCCTTCGACCCGAACGCTTCCCAGAGGGCGAGCCCGGCCTTGGGTGTCATGAGCTCGTCGTCGTGCTGGAAGAGGAAGAGCAGCGGCACGGATATCGAGGCGACGTGCGCCCGGAACGTCTCGTCCGGCAGCAGCGCGAACAGTCCGAACACCGCCGCCGAGATGCGGGGCTCGATCGCCACGAGCGGAATGCCGTTGCGGGCGCCCATCGAGACGCCCCAGTAGCCGAGCGGGCCGGTCGCGACCGACTCGTCGCGCAGGGTGTCGAGCAGGGCCTTCCACTCCCGGACCATGCGCGGCTCGCGCGTTCGCGGGCCTCCGCCTCGGCGTTCGGGGCCGGAACCGGTCGCGCCGGGCGTGAGTCGCCGCCGCTGGCACCTCCACGACGCAGCCGGAGGAGCGTCTCTTCCTGTTGAAGGATCTGCTCCTCGGTGCGCCGGTCGCCGTGGCCGGGAGCGTCGAGGGCGATGGTGGCGATGCCGCGCTCCCGAACGAACTGCTCGGCCATCTCGACGATGTTCGGCGCTTCCTTGCTCTGGAACCCCCCGTGCCCCATCAGCACGGTCGCGGTCGGGTCCTGGCCCTCGGGCGACCAGTGCAGGCCGGGGACCACCTCTCCTTCCACCCGCAGATCGAACCGGCGCCTCACGACGCCGTCGATGATCGTCTCGGTGGCAATCTTCATGTCGGTTCCTTCCGATCAGCGGTGCAGGACGCGACCACGCGCCTGCTGGGTGTCGTAACGGCTCATGGCCCTGCGCTCGTCGCCGTGCGGATCGTCGACCGCAACGGACTCGGCGTCGAAGAGCATGACGGTGCGCCGCTCGAGGTCGTAGGGCCCCCACTTCGATCCGAGCGCACCGTTGTTGGGGTCACCGGTTCGGGCGAACGCGATCCACGACTCGCTCATGGCGTCGGACAGCGCGGCGGTCTCTGCGGTCGGCTCGCCGACCATGTCCGCGGCGACGTCGACGTTGTCGAACACAAATGGCAGATCGAGCGAGTGCGGCGTGATGCGCCGGCCGCCCTCGACCGGCGTCCGCCACATCAGCCGGTAGGAGTACACGGGGGCGCCACCTTGGGCGGCCTTGCGCTCCGTCTGCAGGACGCTGTCGAGCCAATACCCACGGGCCGTCGTGATGGTGAAGAACACCTCGGACGCACTGGCATCGGGGGACGAGCGGCGGGCCAACCTCACGAGCTCGGCCACGTCACCCGCGGGCACGTAGCGCTCGAGCCGACCGGGCAGGTCGGCGTCGGTGAGCGAGAAGGTGGTGGGGTCGCCTGAGCCCAGCTGGTTGGAGAGCTCGGTGCGACAGGTGCCGACCATCATCGGGATCGGCGCGGCGAGGGCCGGTGCGTCGGGATCCCACGGGTGGTCCTCGAACACGACGTCGTCGATGGTCGGCGAGAACCGGCCGCGCACCTGTGCGTTCGCCGCGATCAGATCTTGCATCGGGAGGTCCTGCAGCTGCCGCGCATCGCCCTTGGCGATGCCCACGGCGTCGAGCAAGCCGTCGGCGAGCCCTTGGGCGCGGTCGCGCGGGAGCAGGCGAAGGTGCGAGCCGCTCTGCACGATGCCTCGATGGAACAGGCCGACGGCGGCGGGCGCGCTGGCCGCGATGCTCACCTTGCGGCCCCCGCCGGACTGACCGTAGATCGTGACGTTGCCGGGGTCGCCGCCGAAGCCGGCGATGTTGGTTCGAACCCACTGCAACGCGGCCACCACGTCGAGGAACCCGGCGTTGGCCGAACCCAGGAAGTCCTCGCCGAGCAGGTCGGCGAGGTGCAGGTGCCCGAAGAGGTTGAGGCGGTGGTTGATGGTGACGACCACGACGTCGCCACGACGGGCGACGTTCGTCCCGTCGTAGAGGCGCATCGAGCCCGTGCCGGCCTCGAAGCCGCCGCCGTGCAGCCACACCATCACCGGCCGCTTGGCGTCGTCGCAGCCCGGCGTCCACACGTTCAGACCCAGGCAGTCCTCGCCGATGGGCGGGCGGTTGCCTTTCGTGCCGCCGAGGGCGAGCCGGCTGAACGCCTGTGGTGCGGTGTCCGCGTAGACGGTGGCATCGAACGTCCCGCCCCACGGCTCGACCGGCTGCGGTGCTCGAAAGCGGTTCGTGCCCGACGTCGTGGCCGCGTAGCGGAGGCCCTTGAAGACCCGGATGCCGCCCTCGACGGTGCCCTGCACCCGCCCATGCTCGGTCTCGATGACCTCCGAGCTCGTCGTCGTGTTCATCTGCGCCGTCCCCCCTGATGGGCAGCTGTTCCGTAAGGCGGAACGCTGTTCCATGCACGACTAGTGTGCCCGCACAGTGCCGTCCGCCGCAAGGTGGGCCCGAGACCAGGAGCCGACGTGGCCAACCGGACCGAGCGGATCAGCAGGTACATCGCCGAGGCCACGGCCACGCCGCTCACCGAGGCGACCACCGTGCGGGCATCGCTCCACCTGCTCGACACCCTGGCCGCCGTCGTGGCCTGTCGCGATCTCGAACCCGCCGTGGTCGCCCGCCGCTACGTGACCCTCAGGTCCGGGCCCGCGAGCGCCGGGCCGAGCGGAGCGACCATCCTCGGGACCTCGGCCCGGGCCGCGCTCGCCGATGCCGTCTTCGCCGGAGCCATGGCCGGCCACGGGGCCGAGATCAACGACTTCGTTCCCTCGGTGTTCGTGCAGCCCGGACCCGCGATCGTCGCCACCGCCATCGGTGCGGGCGAGATCACCGGCGCCAGCGGCACCTCGCTCCTGCGGGCGATCGTCGCCGGGTACGAGCTCGCCGTCCGGGTGCCGCGGGCGCTCGGCACCGCCAACCTGCGACGAGCCGGGCTGGCCAACCACGGCATCGGCCCCTGCTTCGGTGCGGCCGCCACGGCCAGCGCCCTGTTCGGGCTTTCGCCGACGTCGGTCGCCGACGTGCTGAGCCTCACCGCCCAGCAGGCCGCCGGGTCGTGGCAGTGGCTCCTCGACGTCGATCACATCGAGAAGGCGTTCGTCTTCGCCGGTCTCGGCGCCCGCAACGGTCTGGACGCCGTCCTGCTGGTCGAGGCCGGCTATCGAGGCGTCCCCGATGTCGTCGACAGGGCGGGCACCTTCTTCACTTCCGCGCCGTTCGACGACGAACGCGGCGACGGGGACCTCGACGCGCTCGTCGAGGGCCTCGACGACCCGTACGCGGCTCTCGGTCGCCGCGATCAAGCGATATCCGGTCGGGGGGCCGACGCAACCGGCCGTCGAGGCGCTCCTGGAGCTGGTCGGCACCGGCATCGACGCCGGGCAGGTCGAGCGCGTCGCCATCGAGATGCCGGGACGCTGGCAGGCGTTCCGCGACGCCGCGATGCCGGCCCTCAACCTTCCCTACCTGGCCGCGATCATCCTCCTCGACGGCCGCCTCGACTTCGTCGCGGCCCAATCGCTCGAGCGCCGGCACGGCGACGCCCTCGTGGGGGACGTCATGTCCCGGGTCGAGGTCCGCCACGATCCCGGGCAGGAGTCGGGGCCAGGTGGCGAACGCACCGAGTCGGCGCGCGTCACGGTCTGGGTCACCGACGGCAGCATCCACCGACGCTTCGTCCCTCATGTGCTCGGCTTCCCGTCGCATCCGATGGCAGCTGCAGACGTCGAAGCGAAGGCACTCGATCTGGTCGCCCCTCACCTCGGTGCCGAGCGCGCCGCGGCGCTCGTCGCGGCGTGTCGCGACGTCGAGCGTCACGACGCTGCGACCCTCGCCGCTCTCGTCGCCCGGTGAGCCGCGTGCGCTCGATGGGTACAGGGCGTCCATGACGAACATCGACCCGACGGTGCAGACCCCGCTCCACGCCACCCAGGAGCTCCCGACCGGCGGGGCCGGCACGGCGACGGCCCCGACGCCCCCGCCGGTGGAGGTTCGGGGGTCGACCGGATCGTCCCACCACGTGGACGTTCGGCCGGAGGATCCGAAGCGGAACCCCGTCACCTACGCGGCCCTGGCGATCGCGCTGCTCGCCCTGCTTCTGTCGATCGTGGCCCTCACCCGTCACCCGGGCTCCCGCCAGGTCGACGTGGGCGGCAAGCGCTGCATCGTCGAGCGCATCGACGGCAACGACGCCGACACCCTCTTCTGCCAGACCTGACGCCATGCGGGGCGTCGTCGTCGAATGCCGACGGTGCCTCGCCGGTCCGATCGAGCAGTCTTGGCGGCGTGGACGGAGATGGCGACGCTCAGCGCACGATCCTGTCGGACGGGGTCGTCGCCCTCCGGCTTTGGTCCGGGGCGGACGCCGCCTTCATGTCCGAGTCGTTCAGCGACCCCGAGATTCGGCGCTACAACGGCGCGCACGACCGCGCCGGGCACCTCGCTCCGCCGCTCACGGTCGCCGAGGCCAAGACGATCATCGACGGCTTCATCTCCAGCTGGCAGGCGTTCACGACCACGGCGGCACCGACGGGGGTCGCCTTCCTCATCGTCGACCCCGTGACCGGCGAGCGGGTGGGCTGCTGCGGCGTCGACGACTGGTCCGAGTCGGATGTCGCGCAGTTCGGCTATTGGATCGCGCCGTCTCCGCGGGGGTGCGGATATGCCACCCGTGCCGTCATCCTCCTGACGCGCTGGTTGTTCGAACTCGGCGCCGCTCGGGCCTTCGTGACCATCGTCGAGGGCAACGATGCATCGGTGGCCGTGGCTCGTCGAGCGGGGTTCGTCCACGAAGGGACGATGCGGTCGAGCGCCGTCGGGCAGGGCGGCCGCGGCGACGTGCGTTGGTACGCCGCGCTCCCGGAGGAGTGGACGCCGCCCGGCCAACGCCCGGAGCCCGAGCCGAGGCCGACGATGTTCGTGATGGTCGGGCTTCCCGCCGCCGGGAAGACGGCGAGGGCGAAGGAGCTGGCGAAGGCCCGCAACGCCGTGCGGCTGACCCCCGACGAGTGGATGATCCCGCTGTTCGGCCGGCAGCAGCCGGAGGGGAAGCGCAACGTGGTGGAGGGCAGGCTGATCTGGCTCGCCCGGTCGGCGCTGCGGGCCGGCGTCGACGTCGTGGTCGACTTCGGCGTCTGGGCCAAGGACGAGCGTTCTGCGCTCCGAGCGCTGGCGGCGTCGTCGGGCGCGACGTGTGAGCTGGTCTACCTCGACGTCGACGAAGAGGAACAGTGGCGCCGCGTCGTGGCACGGTCCCGGAGTGATGCGGCGACGACCTTCGAGATGACGAAGGCGGAGCTCGAAGGCTGGCGGGCATCGTTCCAGATCCCCGACGCCGACGAGCTCGCAGGATCGAACCTCGATCCGGCGCCGACCGGGTTCGCCTCGTGGGAAGGCTGGGCGGCGGCCTGGTGGCCGACGTCCCTCAGCCCCTGAGGGCAGCGGTGAGCTCACCCCCGCGGTCACGGCCGGAGGCGAAGGGGAATTCGGAGCCACCACCGGCGACCACCTCGCTGGGCGGGACCCCCGACTTCTCTTCCGCACCGCCTCTGGCCGCGACGGCGGGTCCTCGAGCGCCGGGCCTCACAATGAGCGCGTGGCCGCGGGACCCGTGGTGACCGCCGAGGACGCCCGCGACCAGAGAGTCGACCCGGACTCGCGACTCCCCGACGCGCCACTCGCGGGCGGACCGCGTCCGCAAGCCGGGCTTCAGGGCAACCAGACCCCGCCGCGACCATCGGGGAGGGCGATGAAGTCGATGCCTTCGTCTCGGCACAGGTCGAGCAGGTGCGGATCGGATGTAACGACGGCGGTGTTGCCGGCTCGCGCGACTTGGGCTACCACACAGTCAGCGAGGCTCACGGCGCGGGTCTTCCGGTTGTAATGCCGAGCCCGGAGGATGGCCGCCATGGTGGCGGTGACATCGTCAAGGACGACCGGTGCATCGAGGTCGAGCTGCGCGATGTCAAGCACGGCATCCTCATCGGTGGCGCCAACGACTCTGACAACGTGGTCGACGATCTCGGCGACTCCGAGCGTCGTGAGAGCACACCCTCCGCCATGGATGATCCGTCGAACCTCATCCGCGGCCGGCTCCCCTTTGAGCAAGGCGATCACCGCGAATGCATCGAGGATCGTCATCGACGCTTTCGAGTCTCGATCTGATCGGCGCTCGCTCGCTCTGAGGCACGGGCCGCCGTCGCCGATTGACCACGTCCCCGGTACTTCCCAACCAGGGCGCCCACGGCGTCATCGGGCATCGGACGCATCACGACCCGGTCGCCGAGGTCGACGACGACCACTCGGTCCGCCATCCATCGCGAACGCGCCTCTGCCGGGATGGACACCTGTCCATTGGACGACACCTTCATCACATAGCTCGTAGACACATGGCCCTCCACCGTTGTATGCGCGTGTTGGCCATATTACGAGACGAAGGCTTCGACGTTGTCTTGCCGGCTTCCTCACGTTGTCGTAGGTGAGGGGGCGACCGATCGGCCGGTCAAAGCGTCTGACCTGCGTTCTCGCGGTGGGCGCTGAGGGACTCGAACCCCCGACCTCAGCCGTGTGAAGGCTGCGCTCTAACCAACTGAGCTAAGCGCCCGGTGCGGTGCGCCACTGTAGCGAGGATCCTGCGCTCTCCTGCACCAGCGCCGGCTCCGGCGCGACGAGCGGGGCGCGGAGCGACGACCACAGGCCCGCCGGGTGGCGGGCGGGGCGGGCGAGGATGCGGGCGCCGGCCATCACCGCCCCTGGATGGGTGCCGCTGAGGGTTGCCAGCGCAGCTGCCTCATCGGAGTGGGCGGACCCGAGCGACGCATCGCCCATCGCCGTGACCTCCACTCGGGCGAGCCGGACCAAGGAGAGGAAGCGTCGGGGCAGGACGACCGGCCCGTCGGCCCGGTGTTGGACCGACCGGATCGGCACGAGGGCCGGAAAGCTCGGGCCCACCGGGGTCCCCCGCACCTCCAGGTTCGGCTCGTCGCAGCGCAGGATCCGTTCGCTCCCCTCCCTCCGCCACGACAGGGGTCCGACCGTCGCCGGAAGGCCCCAGTTCGCCGGCAGGCGCGGCGGGCCTCGGGTGAGCTGACGATCTGGAACACCACCGAGAGCCCCGGGCGCAGACCGAGCCGCGCCGGGAGCGCCAGGGAGAGCTCGAGGTAGGGACCCACCGGTGAATCCGCGTACGAGACCGCCACGAGGGCGGCGCGCCCGGGTAGCGGCGCGATCCCGCTCGGCAGGAGACTCCGCAGCGCCCGCGGCGCCCGCACCCACGCCAACACGACCTCAGCCCGCAGCCGCCAGGGGGCCGAGGTCGTCACGTCAGGATCCGGTGACCGCCGGTGGGATGAGATCGGCACCGCCGAGGGCGGTCTCGAGCGCGGCCATGGCGCGGAGCACGACCAGGTCGCCGTGTTGCGGGCCGACGAGCTGGAGCCCGACGGGCAGGCCACCGGCGGCCAGCCCGGCGCACACCGAGCCAGCCGGCGACCGGGTCATGTTGAACGGGTAGGTGAACGCGACCCAGTTCGGCGACTCGACGCCGTTGATCCGTCCGGGCTGCCCGGAGCGCGGGGCGAGGCCGGCCGTGGTGGGCGTCAGCAACAGCCGTACATCGTGGAACAGTTCGACGAGTCGGAGATTCAACGTGTGGCACCGGTCCTCGGCCTGCACGAAATCGGTGGCGGACATGCCGGCACCCCAGTCGGCCATCGACCGCAGCCCCGGATCGATGCGGTCCCAGAGGGGCGTGTCGCGGTAGGGCGCCAACGTCCGCGCGTTGTAGGCGTTGGTCAACGTCACCCACGACAATCCCGGATCCTCGTCGAACACGGTATCGATCTCCACGACCTCCGCGCCCAGGTCCGCCAAGCGGTCGACCGCGGCGCGACAGATCGACGCGACCTCGTCGTCGACCGTGGCGTAGCCGAGTGTGGGCGACCAGCCGACCTTCATCGGCAGGTGGGCCTGCTCGATGGCGCCGAGCCACGACGGCTCGGGCATCGGAAGGGCCCGGAGGTCGGAGGGGTCCGGCCCGAGAACGGCATCGAGCGCGGCCACCGTGTCCGCCACCGTGCGAGCCATCGGCCCCCGGGTCGAGAGATGCCCCCAGTCGGGCGCGTGATCACCGCCGGACGGGACCCGGCCGAGCGACGACTTGAAACCGGAGATGCCGCACGCCGCGGCGGGGATCCGGATCGAGCCGCCGCCATCCGATGCCGTGGCCAGCGGGACCATGCCGGCCGCCACCGCGGCGGCCGATCCGCCCGACGAACCACCGGGGGAATGGTCGAGGTTCCAGGGGTTGCGCGTCGCCCCGAAGACCTCGTTGACCGTGTCGCCCTTCCACCCGAGCTCCGGCGTGTTGGTCTTGCCGACGACGACACAGCCGGCCGCCTTCAGCCGGCTGACGAGCACCGAGTCGCTGCTGGCCGGAGGCCCGTCGGCGAAGCACGCCGAGCCCTTCGTCGTGCGAAAGCCGGTCGCGTCCTCGAGGTCCTTGACGCCGATCGGGATCCCGGCCAGCGGGCCCGGGTCGTCGCCCCGCGCCACGGCCTCGTCGATGGCCGCCGCGGCCGCCATCGCAGCCGCACCGTCGACCGCCACGAACGCGTTCACCGAGGGGTTGAGCGCCTCGATCTGCGCCAGTGCGTGCTCCGTGAGCTCGCGAGCCGAGCGGACGCCACGGCGGACCTGGTCGGCCAACGCCACCACCGTCTCGCGTTGGAAGTCGGTGGTCATGTGGCGGTGTCCCCTCCGTCGTGTCGAAGCTCGATGATGTTGCCGTCCGGGTTGCGGACGTCGAGCGAGGTGCCGGCACCCCGCGCCCCCCATCGGGCGACGGGCGCTTGGATCCTGAGCACGGAGCCACTCTAGGTTTCGGGGGGTGGTGGCCATCCCTTCCGTCGATCTCGATCACGTCGCCGTCGCCGTCGAGCGCCAAGCCGACGCGTGGCCCCGCTACGGCGGCGATCTCCCGTCGGCCTGGGTCGGCGGCGGAGGGACCCCCGGCTTCTGGTCCGCCCAGGTCCAGTTCGCCAACGGCATGAAGGTCGAGGTCCTCGAGCCGTACCTCGTGGAGCAGAACGACTTCCTCCGTCGCTTCCTCGACCGCAACGGTCCCGGTCCGCACCACCTGACGTTCAAGGTGAAGGACATCGTGGCCGCCATCGCCATGGCCGAGGCCGCGGGGTACCGGCCGGTGGGCGTGAACCTCGCCAACGACTTCTGGAAAGAGGCCTTCTTGCACCCGAAGGACGCGCCCGGCGTCGTGGTGCAGCTGGCACAGCAGGCCGAAGGCGGCGACTGGGGCAACCACCCGACGCCGGACTGGTTCCCGGACCGGCGGGTGGGTTCGCCGGCGACCCTGGTGCACGTGGCCCACGCCGTCACCGACCTCGAGGAGGGGAAGCGCTTGTTCGTCGGCCTCCTCGGCGGGCAGGAGGTGGGCGAGGGTGAACGCGACGGACTGACGTGGCTGGACCTGGCGTGGCCCGGACCCGGCCGGGTCCGCCTCCTCACCGGTCGGCCCGTGGCCGGGTGGCTCGGCGCTCGAGCCGGGCGCGTCCACCACCTCGCGTTCGCCGTCGACGAGCCCGAGACGGTTCCCGGGGCCGAGGCGACGAGCTCGGACGGAGTCGTGGAGGTCCCGCCCGAGCGGAACTTCGGCGTCCGCCTCCGCGTCGCATCCTCGCCGATGCCGTTTGCCTCCTCCCCTCTCGGGTAGGTACCGGGCGTACCCAACAAGGAAAAAGGTGAACTTGCCATGGGCGAGAATCTGGATGATCTCAAGGGCCGCGCCAAGGAAGCAGTGGGCGACCTGACCGACGACAAGGGCCTGCAGCGCGAGGGCAAGGTCGATCAGGGCAAGGCCGAGGTCAAGGACAAGGTCGGAGATGTCGCCGACAAGATCGGCGACAAGCTCAAGGACATCACCAACTAGTTCTGCCGTTGGTGCACTCCTGCAGCCCTGGTGCCATCCCGCCGGCACCGGGGCTGCAGCTTTTTCGCGTCCGGGCCCGGAGTCGCCCGAGTGGCTACGTTCGCTCCGTGAACGAGGGGCGACCGGCTGGCGTGCTCGACCCCGGCGTGATCGTCGTATGAGGAAACGAAGCGGAAACATGACCCTGCCATCATCCGGATCCGTGGCGGACCTCTTCGACGAGTACGACACCTCCGCAGCCTGGGACGAGATGTTCGAGAGTCCGGGCGTTCCTCGCGCGCCGTACCGCGCGCTGCACGACGCGCTCCAGCCGTTGTCGAGCTCGGACCTGGACGAACGGGCCGCCGTGCGGGACCGCGCCTTCCGGGATCAGGGCATCACCTTCTCGCTCTCGGGTGAGGAGCGGCCCTTCCCCCTCGACCTCGTCCCCCGGATCCTCTCGGCCGCGGAATGGGCCACGATCGAGAGCGGCGTGATCCAACGGGTGAAGGCCCTGGAGGCCTTCCTGGCCGACATCTACGGCGCCGGCAAGATCCTCGACGAGGGTGTGGTGCCCCGCCGGCTGGTCACCAGCTCGAGCCACTTCCACCGCGAGGCCCACGGGATCTGCCCACCGAACGACGTGCGGGTGCACGTGGCCGGCGTCGATCTCGTGCGTGACGAAGGGGGCCGGTTCTGCGTTCTGGAGGACAACCTCCGCACCCCCTCCGGCATCTCCTACGTGGTCGAGAACCGCCGCACCATGGCCCGTGTCTTCCCCGAGCTGTTCGCGACGCACCGCGTTCGTCCGGTCTCCGGCTATCCGGCGCGGCTCCTCGAAGCGCTGCGGGCCGCGGCACCGACGGGCGTCAACGAACCGACCGTCGTCGTCCTGACGCCGGGCGTCTACAACTCGGCCTATTTCGAACATTCCTTTCTGGCCCGTCAGATGGGCGTCGAGCTCGTCGAAGGCCGCGACCTGGTCTGCCGCGACAACGTGGTGTCGATGCGGACGACGGACGGGGAGCAACGTGTGGACGTCGTGTACCGACGCATAGACGACGACTTCCTCGACCCGCTCCACTTCCGCCCCGACTCGATCGTCGGATGCCCAGGGCTGTTGAACGCGGCACGGGCCGGCACGGTGACGATCGCCAACGCCGTGGGGAACGGCGTCGCCGACGACAAGCTGCTGGCGACGTACGTGCCGGCGATCATCGAGTACTACCTCGACGAAGAGGCCATCCTCCCGAACATCGAGACGCATCGTCTCGCCGACGACGGTGTCCTCGACTGGGTGCTGGCCCGCCTCGATCAGCTCGTCCTGAAGCCCGTCGACGGCTCGGGCGGCTACGGCATCGTCATCGGCCCGCAGGCCGACGACGAGACCCTGGCCACGTTGGCCGAGACGCTCCGGGCCAACCCGCGCAACTGGATCGCCCAACGGGTCGTGCAGCTCTCGACGTCGCCCACCCAGGTCGCCGACCGGCTGAGCCCCCGACACATCGACCTTCGACCCTTCGCCATCAACGACGGCAGCCGCATCTGGGTCGTCCCCGGCGGCCTGACGCGCGTCGCCCTTCCCAAGGGCAGCCTGGTCGTGAACTCGAGTCAGGGCGGTGGCTCGAAGGACACCTGGGTGTTGGCCGGCGCGGGCCGGGCCGCGCCACCCCGCGGCGCCGGGGCCGACGCCACGTCCGACAGCGCCCATCTCCTCCCGCCCACGATGACGACCCGCGAACCGGACCCCGGCCCGGCCAGCTCCACCGCCGGCCAGATGCAACAACAGCAACAGCAACGTTCGTGCTGAGTCGGATCGCGGAGTCGCTGTTCTGGATCGGCCGGTACACGGAGCGGGCCGAGGACACAGCCCGGATCCTCGACGTGCACTTCCACCTCCTCCTCGAGGACCCGTGGGTGGACGAGCGGGCGGCGTGCCAGGGGCTGCTCGAGATCATGGGCGTGCCGCAACCCGAGGCCGGCGACCTCGACGCCGGCCGCGTCAGCGCGCTCATCGCCTTCGACCTGGCCAACCCGAGCTCCATCGTCGGCGCACTGAGCGCGGCGCGGGAGAACGCTCGCGGGGCGAGGGAGGCGATCTCCTCGGAGATGTGGGAGTGCCTGAACGCGACCTACAACGAGCTGCCGAACCAGGTCACGACGGCGCAGGCGTACGGACCGCACAACTTCTTCCGGTACGTGAAGGAGCGCGCGGCCGTGATGGCCGGCCTCGCCGACGCCACGCTCTCGCGCGACGACGGGTGGCGGTTCTTCGTGCTGGGCCGGTCGCTGGAGCGCGTCGACATGACCTGCCGCCTCCTGTCGGCCCGCTTCGGCGAAGGTGCCGGCTCCCCCGGCTGGGTCACGCTGTTGCGCAGCTGCTCGGCCCACGAGGCGTACCTGCGGACGTACCGGCGGGCCGTCGACGCCTCACTCGTGGCCGAGTTCCTGCTCCTCGACCGCCTCTTCCCCCGGTCCGTTTACTACGCGCTGGCGCTGGCCGAACGGTGCCTCACCGAGTTGGCGCCGCCGACCGGTCGGGCCGGCGTCGACGACGAGGCCCGCCGTATCCTCGGGCGAGCCCGTACCGACCTCGAGTTCCGCCGGGTCGGCGAGTTGCTCCGCGACCTTCCCATGCACCTCACCGCTCTGGAGACCGCTTGTAGCGACGCCAGCACGGCCATCGCCGGTCGGTACTTCCGGCAGGCCGCTCCCGTCGGGTGGACGGCGTGAGCGGAGCGCAACGGTGAGCTGGCGCCTCCAGGTCAACCACACCACCGGCTACCACTACACGGGGGAGGTGGTGTCGTCCTACAACGAAGCCCGCATCACCCCGCTGACCGACACCGACCAGCTCACGATCGACGCCATGGTCGACATCACGCCGGCCGCGCGTGCCTACCGGTACTGGGACTACTGGGGTTGCCTGGTCCACGCCTTCGACGTGCACGTCCCTCACCGCCAACTCGTGGTGACCGGCCGTTCGCTCGTCGAGACGAGCGACGCCAACGACCCGGCGGCCGACCCCGGCGCCGGTTGGGACACCCTGCTCGAGGACGAGGTCCTCGACGCACACCACGAGCTCCTGGCGCCCACGCCGTACGTCGCGTTCGCCTCCGATCGCATGCTCGCCCAAGCCACCGAGATGCGGGCGGCGGGCTCACCGCACGCAGCGGCGCTCGCCGCGTCGGCCTGGGTCCGCGACACGCTCGTCTACGAGCGGGGCATCACGCGGGTGTCGACCTCGGCCGACGAGGCCTGGGACGCCGGCCACGGGGTCTGCCAGGACTTCGCCCACCTGACGCTGGCGCTCCTGCGGGCGATGGGCATCCCGGGCCGATACGTGTCCGGCTACCTCCATCCCCAGCCCGACGCGGCCGTGGGCGCGAACGTGCGCGGCGAGAGCCACGCCTGGGTCGAGTGGTGGGCCGGGGAGTGGGTCCGCTACGACCCGACGAACGCCATCCCGGTGGGCGAGCGCCACGTCGTCGTCGGCCGGGGGCGCGACTACGCCGACGTGTCGCCCCTCAAGGGGATCTACAGCGGCGGCGCGGCCGGTGACCTCGAGGTGACGGTCGAGCTCACTCGGATGGCGTGACCGGCGGGGCGCCGAACAGCTCCCTCGCCTCGTCCACCCCCGACAGCTCGATGTCGTCGCGCCGCGACGACTCCCAGACCTCCCGCCGGAGCCGCACCTCGACCTCCCGGTCCCGCACGTCGCGCCGCAACAGCCACCGCTCTCCCACCACCTCGTAGCCGAGACCCGCAGAGACCCGCCGCGACGGCTCGTTGTCGTGCCAGTACCCGCTGCGCGCCTCGAGCGCGCCGAGGCCGGCGAAGGCGAGGTGGAGGACGGCAGCCCGCATCTCCCGACCGATCCCCCGGCCCTGGAACCGCCGGCCGAGCCACGAGCCCGTGTTGACGACGCCGAGCTTGGCGAAGTCGTTCGCGTGCATCCCCTGCGTACCGACCACCTCGCCGTCGACCACGGCGACGGGGTTGAAGTTCCAAGCCGTCGGCATCCAGTCGCCCCGTCGACCCCAGTGCCAGTACAGGACGCCCCGCTCGAGCTGGGGCGACGGCTGATCCGTCCACCCGGCCAACGGCATCCAACCGGGATCGTGGATGCCCTCGCCGGCGAGTCGAGCCAGGGCGATGAGCTCGGCGTCCGTGGGCATCCGCAGCTCGAGGCGCGGCGTCCGGATCACCACGTCGAACACGGGCCAGTACGGGTGGGCCATGCCTCAGCTTCGCGTGCGATCGGTACCGCGCGGGAGGGCTCTACCCTGGACCTGTGGACGAACCGTCGGACGAGGCCGAGGAGCTCGGAGAGCTCGTCGATCCGGACGCCCCCGTCCCGAGGCCGAAGACGTCGCCCCTCCGCCGCCGCACCATGGGCGGCGCCATGATGGCGGCGGCGATGGTGGGCCTGCAGGAGGCCCTCGAAGGCCCCCGCGACGAACCGGCCATCACCGAGGTCGGCAGCTCGACACCGGACGCGGACGACCCGGTGGCGGTCGACCTCGACCCGTACGACCCGTCGGCTTCGGTCGCCGTCGTGCGCCCATGGCTCCACAAGCCCTGAGGTCCGGGTGCACGCTCCCCCGCTCACCGACCTCGAGCGCCGGCTCGGGCTCGTCCTCGGCGTTCTCGCCACCGTGGCCTTCGTGGCCCTCTCCCGGGGCAACCCGCTCTTCCTCGCCGTCGGGCTGGCCATGGGCGTCGGATTGCTGCTCGCCGCCGCCGGGCGCAACCGGGTCGGCGCCGCCTTCGTCTCGTTCGTCACCACCTTCGGTCCCTGGGGGTTCGCAGCCATCGCCGGGGCCGGATTCGCCGCCTATGCCTTCTGGCTCCTGTCGCGCGGCGCGCGCCTCAACCGGGAGGCGCCACCAGAGCCGAGCGCAGGAACGACAACAGCTCCGCCCGCCGCCGGACCAGTGAACGGAGACTCGGCTCGTAGCCGAGCGCCCGGAGCACCTCGACCTCGGTCGCGACGCCGATGACGGCGGAGTAGGCCGACAGCAACAGCAGTCGCGGCTCCTGGCGTCGCATGGAGCCAGCCGCCATCTCGCCCTCGAGGAAGCCCGTCGCTCGCGCGATGAGCGGGTCGAGGGCCTCGTTGAGGCGCGTGGCGGCCGGCGGACCGAGCCTGGTGACCTCTCGCAGCAGGCCGAGGAGCTCGGGGCGCCGAGCGGCGAGCCGGAAGACCGAGCGCACGATCTCCTCGATCCGCACCCAACCACCGCCGCCCGCAGCGGCTCGGAGCGCACCCTCGAGGGTGGTCGCCAGCTCCGCCGCCGTGCGGTCGATCACCGCTTCGAGCAGCGTCTCCTTCGAGGCGAAGTGGTAGAGGATCGCCTGCTTCGTGAGGCCGAGCCCGGCGGCCAACGCGTCGAGCGACGTGGCCTCGTAGCCCCGGGTTCCGAACGACGCCAAGGCGTCGTCCAAGATTCGCTCCCGCGTCGTCGGCCCCGCCACTTACCGAATGGTAAACAGTCGGGCGATGATCCGGGAATCCCTCGCCGGCGCGCGCATCGCCATCACCGGCTCGACGGGCTTCCTCGGCACGGCGCTCGTCGAGCGCCTTCTGCGCTCGGTCCCCGATTGCGAGCTGGTGCTCCTGATCCGCCCGGGCCGCCGGGGCGTGGGCGAGCGCATGCGTCGCGAGATCTTCCGCAACGACTGCTTCGACCGCCTGCGAGACGAGCTGGCCGCCGCCGGCGGCGAGACCTTCGAGGAGATGGTGGCCCGCCGCGTCACGCCCATCGCCGGCGACGTCGGCACCGACGGGCTCGGCCTGGACGACGAGGGACGGGCCGCCCTGGCGACGTGCGCCGTCGCCATCCACTCCGCCGCCTCGGTGTCCTTCGACTCCCCGCTCGACGCGGCCGTCGAGGTCAACCTCCTCGGCGCCTCGCGGCTGGCCGCGGCCCTGACCGAGGTCGGGTCGCCGGCCCACCTGGTCGGCGTCTCCACGGCCTACGTGGCCGGCGCCCGCCGCGGCGACGCTCCCGAGGCGCTCCTCCCGGACACGCCCTTCGCCACCGAGGTCGACTGGCGGAGCGAGGTGGCCGCGGCGCGGCGCACCCGGGCCGACGTCGACGCCGAGTCACGCACGCCGAAGCGGCTGGCCGAGTTCCACGCCGGCGCCCGCCACGAACTGGGCGCCGCGGGTTCGCCGCTGCTGGCCGAGAAGACGGAGAAGCTCCGCGAGGACTGGGTCAAGGAGCAGATGGTGGAGGCCGGTCGGGCCCGGGCCCGCTCCCTCGGTTGGCCCGACGCCTACGCCTACACCAAGGCCCTCGGCGAGCGGGCCCTCCTCCAGAACCGGGGCGACGTTCCGGTGACGATCGTCCGCCCCTCGATCATCGAGTCGGCGCTCGTCGAGCCGGTCCCCGGGCTGGATCCGCGGGTTCCGCATGGCGGAGCCGGTGATCATCTCCTACGCCCGCGGGCTGCTCAAGGAGTTCCCAGGCATCCCCGAGGGAGTCGTCGACGTCATCCCCGTCGACCTGGTCGTGGCGGCCATCATCGCCGTCGCCGCGGCGGGGCCGGCGCCCGAGGGACCGTCGGTGTACCAGGTGGCGTCGGGGTCGCGACAGCCCGCTGCGGTACCGGCACCTCGTCGACCTCGTGCACGACTTCTTCACGCGCGCACCCGATCTACGACACCGAGGGTCAGCCGATCGTGGTGCCGGAGTGGTCGTTCCCCGGACGCGGGCGCGTGCACGCGGCAGCTGCAGCGGGCGACCAAGGTCATCGACACGGCACAGAAGGTGGCGCACGGCTCTGCCCGTGCGGGGCCGGCAAGCCTCGCTGTCACCGCCACCCTCGAGGAACGCCGGGCCGAGGTCGACCGGGCCCTGGGCTACGTCGAGCTCTACGGCGCCTACGCCGAGACCGAGGCGATCTTCCGCGTCGACCGGCTCGTCGCGCTGTCGGACTCCCTCGACGACACCGATCGCGCCGCACTTCTGCGTTCGACCCGGCGGTCATCGACTGGGACCACTTCGTCCAGTCGATCCACCTGCCTTCGGTGGTCGAGCACGCCCGCGTGCGGACGACTCCCGGCAAGCGCCGGGCCGAGTCCCGCGACGACCGGGGCCGCCGCAACGTCCTCTCCCCCGACCGCCACCTCGCCGCCTTCGACCTCGAGAACACCCTCATCGCGTCGAACGTGGTCGAGTCGCTACGCCTGGCTGGCCACCCGCCACCTGCCGGTCGACGACCGGCTGCGGTTCACGGCCAAGCATGCTCAAGGAGGCGCCCGCGGCTCCTCGCCCTCGACCGGCGCGACCGCGGCGACTTCCTCCGCCACTTCTACCGCCGCTACGAGGGCGCCCCGGTCGACGCGTCCAGGCGGACGCGTGGGAGCTGTTCACCCAGCTCATCATCACCAAGTCGTTCCCGGCCGGCATCCGCCGGGTGCGCGAGCACCGTGCCCTCGGCCACCGCACGATCCTGATCACCGGTGCGCTGTCGACTTCGTCGTCGAGCCGCTGCGCCCGCTGTTCGACGAGATCGTCTGCGCCACGCTGTCGACCTCGGCGCGACGGCTCCGTCTACACCGGCGAGCTGATCGACGGGCCGCCGACCGGCGAGGCTCGGGCCCTTGCGATGATGGCCTACGCCGACGCCGAGGGCCTCTCGCTCGAGGAGTCGGTGGCCTACGCCGACTCCGCCTCCGACCTGCCCATGCTCGAGGTCGTCGGCCACCCCGTCGCCGTGAACCCGGAGCCGAAGCTCGCCGCCATCGCCCGCAAGCGCGGCTGGCACGTCGAGCAGTGGCCGAAGGCGCCGGGCGGCGCCACGCCCGCTGCTGCCGATCGGCCCTGGCGGCCCGCACCTCTCACCGCGCGCCGAAGATCCTGCGGGGCGGGCGCGTGAAGGCGCTGCTGTTCGAGCGCAAGCTGGCCAAGTTCGCCGCCGCCAACGTCGCCGGCCGCTTCGCGCCGGGCGCGGCGCGCCGGGTCGGTCCGCTGCGTCTGGCCACCGACGTCGACGAGCCGACGCTTCCGCAACCCGGGTGGGTGCGGGTGCGCCCGCGGCTGGCCGGCATCTGCGGCTCGGACCTGGCCACGATCGACGGGCGCTCGAGCCGCGTACTTCGAGCCCATCGTCTCGTTCCCGTTCGTGCCCGGCCACGAGGTCGTCGGCGAGCTCGACGACGGCACGCGCGTGGTGGTCGCAGCCCGACGCTCACCTGCGTGGCGCGGGGCGTCGATCCGCCGTGTGACCGCTGCGCGAGCGGCGAGACGAACCGGTGCGAGCGCACGACGTTCGGCGCACCTCAGCCCGGGTCTGCAGACCGGCTTCTGCGAGGACACCGGCGGCGGCTGGGGCCTGGCCCTGATCGCCCACGAGAGCCAGCTCCACCCGGTGCCCGACGACCTCAGCGACGAGGCGGCCGTGCTCGTCGAGCCGGCGGCGTGCGCCATCCACGCCGCGTCGCATGGCGCCCGCATCCGTCGGCGTCACCGCCGTCATCGGCGCCGGCACCCTCGGGCTCCTGACCATCGCCGCCCTCGCCGACGCCGGGCACGACGGGCATGGTGGTGGCCACGGCCAAGTACCCCGAGCAGAGGAAGTGGGCGAAGGAGCTCGGCGCCCACCGCGTCGTCGAACCCGCCGCCCTCGACCGCGCCGTGCGGAGCACGACCGCGCTCGCTCCAGTTCGGCGAAGCAGCTCACGGGCGGCGCCGACGTCGTCGTCGACTGCGTGGGCTCGAGCGATTCGCTCAGCCCAGGCGCTGCGGGTCGTCGCCCCGGGCGGCACCATCTTGATGGTCGGGATGCCGGGCGTGACCACCGTCGACCTCACCAGTCTCTGGCACCGGGAGGTCACCCTCACCGGGTGCTACGCGTACACCGCGGCCGATTTCGACGCCGCGTTCGCCCTCGCACGGTCGGCGCGACTCGAGCGCCTCCTCGTCCGCGACCTACACCCTCGATCGCTTCACCGAAGCCGTCGAGCACGCCGCCACCGCCGGTCCCCGTGGGGCCGTGAAGATCGCTTTCGACCTCCGCAACGAGAGGAACCGCTGAAATGCCCCGTCCCGGGTTCATCCTCGAGGTCGATCGGTCGACCCCGCCGACCCTGTTCTGGCACGGCGAGGGCTTTCGCCTGGAGAAGCTGCCCGTCGGGAGTCGCGTCATCTACCCGCCCGAGCCGCTGGCGCCCCTGAAGGATCCCGACGGCGCCATCCGGGACGCGCTGCTCAACCCCCTCGGCGACTCCAAGCCCCTGCCGGAGCTGCTCTTCCCGGGCATGCAGCTCACGATCTGCTTCGACGACATCTCCCTGCCGTTGCCGCCCATGCAGCGCCCGGACATCCGCCAGCGCGTCATCGAGGCCGTGCTCGACCTCGCCGCCGACGCCGGCGTGGACGACGTCGTCCTGGTCGCGGCGCTGGCCCTGCACCGCCGCATGACCGACGACGAGCTGCGCCACGCCCTCGGCAACCGCGTCTTCGACGCCTTCGCACCGCACGGGCGACTGACCCAGCATGATGCCGAGGACCCCGACGGCCTGATCCACCTCGGCCAGACCCCACAGGGCGAGGACGTCGAGATCAACAAGCGGGCGGCCACGAGTGACCTGATCGTCTACGTGAACATCAACCTCGTGGCCATGGACGGAGGCTGGAAGTCGACCGCCACCGGTCTCGCCAGCTACAAGTCGTTGCGCCACCACCACAACGTCAAGACCATGACGCACTCGAAGTCGTTCATGGACCAGCACCGCAGCGAGCTCCACTCGTCGAACTGGCGCATGGGCAAGGTGCTCCGTGACAGCGGCGTCAAGATCTTCCAGATCGAGACGACCCTCAACAGCGACACGTTCCCGAGCCAGTTCTCCTTCCTGCAGAAGCGGGAGTGGGAGTGGACGGCACGCGACCGCGCCGCCTTCATCGGGTCGTCCAAGGCCCTCGACCGCACCCCGGACCGGATCAAACGCTCGATCTTCCACGGGATCCAGGCGCCGCACGCCATGACCTCGGTGCAAGCCGGCGAGGTCGAGGCCGTGCACGAGCTCACGACGGCCAACGTCTACAAGCAGCAGCTGGTGAGCGTGGAGGGGCAGACCGACATCCTCACCATGGGGCTGCCGTACATCAGCCCCTACAACGTGAACTCGATCATGAACCCGATCCTCGTCGCCTGCCTCGGGCTCGGGTACTTCTTCAACCTCTACCGCAACAAGCCACTGGTGCGCGAGGGCGGCGTGGTCATCATGAGCCATCCCACGCCGCTGGCGTTCAACCCGGTGCACCACCCCAGCTACATCGACTTCTTCGACCAGGTGCTGTCGGAGACCACCGACCCGGTGGAGATCGAGAAGAACTTCGAGGAGCAGTTCGCCACCGACCCGTGGTACATCCACCTGTACCGGACGAGCTACGCCTACCACGGCGTCCATCCGTTCTACATGTGGTACTGGTGCTCGCACGCCCTCCAGCACCTGGGCTCGGTAATCATCGTGGGGGGTGATCCCAAGGCGGTGCGCCGCCTCGGCTTCAAGCCGGCCTCGACGCTGCGCGACGCGCTGGAGATGGCCGAGGACGTGGTCGGCCGCGACCCGTCGATCACCCACCTCCACAACCCCCCGATCTTCATGACGGACGTGCAGTGAAGCTGCGTCCGCCGCGTCTGCGGTCGACGTTTCCCTTCACCGCGCCGACGTGGCCGACGACGGTCGAGCGCCCGCCGGAGGAGTCGCGCACGGGCACGGCCTTCGAGACGGACTGGGCCCGGAAGTACCCGACCCGACTGGCTCGGGCCATGGTCCTCGACACGGTCGGCAAGGGCATCGTCGCCGCCCTGGCGTCGCCCGACGTCGTGGCCACGGACCGACTGGCCGACGTGAAGGGCCCGGTCATCTTCGCGGCCAACCACGCCAGCCACGTCGACACGCCGTTGCTGCTTACGACCCTCCCGGATCGGTTCCGCCACAAGACGGTGGTCGCCGCCGGCGCCGACTACTTCTTCGACAAGCGGTGGAAGGGCTACCTGTGGGCCTTCTCCATCAACGCCATCCCGATCGAACGCACGCGGGTCTCGCCGCGCTCGACCCGCCTCGCCCAGCAGATGCTCGACGAGGGCTGGAGCCTGGTCATCTACCCCGAGGGCGGCCGGTCGCCCCACGGCTGGGCTCAGCCGCATCGCGCCGGCGCCGCCTACCTCGCCATCCGCTCCAAGGTCCCGGTCGTCCCCGTCCACCTCGAGGGCACGCGGAGGATCCTCCGGAAGGGGACGGGGCGCATCACGCCCTCGACGACGACGATCACCTTCGGCCGTCCACTGCGGGCCACCGAGGGCGAGGACCCGCGCGACTTCGCCCTCCGGATCGAGCGAGCCGTCGAGGTGCTCGCCGACGAGCAGTCGACCGATTGGTGGTCGGCCCGACGACGGGCCGCCTCGGGCGAGACGCCTTCGCTCTCGGGCCCCCAAGCGGCGGAGTGGCGTCGCTCCTGGTCGCTCGGGGAAGGGCGGCGCCCGTCGCGGCCTCGCGCCCCGAGATGGCCGAACGTCTGACGGAGCCGTCGATGCCCGATCGGGCACCAGAGCGTGCCCCGAAGGCTTCACACCTGCACGTTCCCGGACGCGACTCGGGCGGTTTGACTGGTTGTGGTGGGACACCAGTCCCCAGAGCGGGCACCCGAGGCAGTCGCCGGCCGCCGGCCGGACGTCGCTACGACGCGGACCGTCTCGGCTCCGGCCGCTGAGCGCCAGGCCCTCGATGCCCTGACCCAGCGCGTCGCAGGGGCCTCCCCGGATGCCAGAGCGACCGCGTTCCGGCCGGCCGCCATTCAACGGCTGCAGGGTCGGGCCGGAAACGCCGCCGTGGCCGCCATGCTGAAGCAACGTCCCACCGCTCAGGTGCGCCGGCCCGCTTCGACGCCGGCGATCCAACGGAAGGTGGCCGGGCCGACGACCAGCACCGGTGGCGCCGGCGTCGCCGCTCCGGAGACGAGATCGGCCGAGGCCGCCGTCGACGGGTCGGAGTCGATCGTGGAAGCGAGATCGACGGGATCCCCGACGGTCGGGCTGTCCTTCGCCGACGCATCGTCGGATGAGACCTCGCACGTGCAGCGGGCGCCGCTCATGGAGACGGTGAAGAAGGCCCTGGCCCCGACCGGGCCCGACGACACCGGATCGGTGGAAGGCGACGTCGACCGCTCCGACTTCACCGATGAGCCCGCCAAGGCGGCGGCCGAGCGAAGGGCCAACCCGGCGCCGGCTCCTCCGGGCACGCCCCCCACGCCGGCCGGCGTCGTGCAGGCCAAGAACGTCGCCAAGGCCCCGGCGAAGCCGCCGGCCAAGAAGGTCGGGAAGGCGCTCGTGACCGGGCCGAGGGCGAAGGGCCGTCCCGGTGCCGGTGGTGGGCCCGGCGGCCACGCCGCCGGCGAGGTCGTGAAGAAGCCGGCGCCGGCGCTGCCCCCGCCGTACGTGAAGCCCAAGCGCGCCGGCGCTGCGCTGCCCCCTCCGCCGTCACCCCCGACGCACGTGAAGCCGAAGTCCGACCCCGCGTTCGCCAAGGTGGTCACCGCCGCCAAGATGACGGTGAAGCAGGCCCACAAGCACCCGAAGGGCAAGGACGAGAGCGACGCGGCGCAGGCCGCAGCCGTCGCCCCGGCCAATGACCTCGACGCGCAGGCCAAGGCCAATCGGGCCGACACCATGGCCACGGCCAAGCCGAAGACGTTCGACGAGAACGCCTTCGTCATCGCCGTGGAAGCGGCCATGAAGAAGGCGGCCCCCAAGAACCTGGAAGAAGCCGGCGACGTCGACGAGAAGGCGGCGGGTGTCAAGGGCGTCATCGGGGACAAGGTCACCGCTGGGAAGGACGCAGCCGGTAGCGAGGTCGAGGCAAAGACCGCGCAACCCCCGGATCCCGCCTCGGCGACGCCGAAGCCCGTGACGCCCATGACGCCGCTCGCGCTCGAGCAGCCGGGGGGGATGCAGGCGTCCGGGGCCATGCCCGCGCCGGTGCCGAACGACCAGGTCGACCTCCGGCACGGCCCGGCCAAGGTCGACAACGAGATGGCCGAAGCAGAGGTCAGCGAGGAGCAACTGGCGCAGTCGAACGAGCCCGAGTTCACCGGCGCCCTCGACGCCAAGAAGGTCGGCGAGCAGCACGCGCAGCACGCGCCCCTCGATGTCCGGAAGGCCGAAGGGAAGATCCTGCAGCAGGCGGCGATGGCGTCGGCCACGGAGGAGAAGCAGACGGTCGGTGACGCCAAAGGGGCCATGGGCGGCGCCGTCGGCCAGATCACCGGCGAGAAGGACGCGACCAAGTCCAAGGACGAGCTCAAGCGCAAAGAGGTCGCCGATCACATCAACTCGATCTTCGACAAGACGAAGCTCGACGTCGACGCCATCCTCGACGGAATCGACACGAAGGTCGACAAGCTCTTCACGCAGGGCGAGGCCGACATCCGCGCCAGCTTCACCAGGGACTGGAACGCCCGACTCGACGCCTACAAGGACGACCGCTACTCGGGCCTACGCGGCGGGTACCGCTGGGTGCGGGACAAGTTCAAGGGCCTGCCGGCGGCGGCGAACCGTCTCTTCGAGCAGTCCCGCGCCGCCTACGAGCGCGACATGCAGAAGCTCATCCGAGGCATCGCCCAGACGGTCACCTCCGACCTGAACTCCGCGACCGTCCGCATCGAGCAGGGTCGCGGCGAGGTGGCGGCCTACGTCGGGTCGCTGAAGGGCGATCTGGCCACGTTCGGCCAAGAGGCGGCCGCCGACATGGCGGACAAGTTCGCCGACCTCGACTCCTCCATCAAGGAGAAGTTCGACGATCTCGCCGGCTCGCTGGCCAAGCGGTACGCCGAGTCCCGCGACGCCGTCAACGAGGAGATCACGGCCGCCCAGGAGGCCAACAAGGGCCTGATCGACAAGGCCATCGACGCCGTCAAGGGCGTCATCCGCGTCATCAAACAGCTCAAGGACATGATCCTCAACGTCCTGTCGAGGATCGCCTCGGTGATGGGCGAGATCATCGCCCACCCGATCAAGTTCCTGAAGAACTTCGTCAACGCGGTGCGGTCCGGCGTCACCCGGTTCATGGACAACATCGGCGACCACCTGCAGAAGGGGTTGATGGGGTGGCTGTTCGGCACCTTGGACGCCAAGGGCATCGAGATCCCCGACTCCTTCTCCGTCCCCGGGATCCTCAAGCTGGTGCTCTCGGTCATCGGTATGACGTGGAACGTCGTCCGGGAGAAGATCGCCAAGAAGATCGGCGAGCCGGCCATGGCCGCGCTCGAGGCCGGCGCCGACATCGTCCAACAGGTCAGGACCGGTGGGCCCGCGGTCCTCGGGAAGATGCTCCTCGAGAAGTTCACCGAGTTCGAGGACATGGTCGTCGGCGAGATCAAGAGCTTCGTGATGGAGAAGGTGGTGAAGAGCGGCATCACCTTCCTGATCTCGCTGCTCAACCCGGCCGCCGCCTTCATCAAGGCCTGCAAGATGATCTACGACGTCGTCATGTTCTTCGTCGAACGTGGCTCCGAGATCAAGGAGTTCGTCGAGACGATCATCGACGCCGCCGCCGACGTCGCCCGGGGCGGCACCGGAGGCATCGCCGAGAAGATCGAGGGCGTTCTGGCCAAGCTCCTGCCGCTGGCCATCTCGTTCCTGGCCAACATCCTCGGCCTCGGCGGTGTCGGCGAGAAGGTCCACTCGATCATCGACAAGGTTCGAAAGCCCATCAACAAAGCGATGGACAAGGTCGTCGACGTCGTCGTGAAGATGACGGCGCCGATCTGGAAGCCGGCCAAGAAGCTCTTCGAGAAGGGCAAGAAGCTCTACGGCAAGGCCAAGGACAAGGTCGTAAAGACCTACGAGAAGGGCAAGGCCAAGGTCAAGGAGACCTATGCCGCCGGGAAGGCAAAGGTCAAGGGCCTCTACGACAAGGGCAAGAAGAAGGTCAAGGACACGGCGACGAAGGCCAAGGACAAGGTCGCCTCCCTGTTCCGACCGCAGGTCGAGCCGACCACGATGCGCGGTGCCAAGCACACGCTCATCGCGGAGCCCGGCAAGAACGGCCGCTTCAAGGTGTACATGAAGTCGGACAAGGCGTTGCTGTCATCGAAGATCGCGGCGACGGTCGCCGGGCTGCGCGACCGCATGGCTACCGAACCCGAGGCTGCCAAGGCGAAGACGAAGAAGCAGATCGAGGAACTGCAGGAGATCGCGGGGCTCTCCGAGCTCCTGGAAGGGCTGAACCCGGAGGGCAAGAAGGTCACCCACATGGGCGCACCGGAAGGTTTCGAGACCGAGATGCGTCTGCTCGCGGACAAGGTCCGCGGGTTCGGCGAGAAGCACAACCTGAAGGACATCGCGCCCGGCACCACCGTCGACATGCGCATGCTCGCCCAGTTCGGTCTGCCGATCCCGAGCTACCTGCAGGCGCAACAGGTGGCCGACGACCACGGGGCCACGATCGACATCCGAGCGACGACCGTCGGTGCGCCGGAGCTCCTCGCACAGGGCTACAACCCGAAGTCCGACAAGTTCAAGCAGAAGACCATGAACAAGGACGACGAGCTGCTCGGCTTACCGCCCGAGTTCCGCGACCGCGTCGTCTGGTTCCTCCCGGCACGGCCGAAGCCCGCGAACTTCAAGGACTTCCCGGCTGACGTCCTTCGCTCGGTATGGGCCCGGTGGCGTCAGCGGAAGGACGAGTACTACGCCAACATCTCGAAGATGAAGAAGAAGCTCCGCGAGGGCCAGATCGCCGTGCGGCCGATCGGCCGTGCGACGGCCGGCGGCGTGGTCGAGGAGCAGGTCAAGCCGAAGAACCTCGAGGGTCTTCTGAAGAGCGTCGGGATCACCGGCGACCACGACGTCTACCAGGTGCACGGCAACGCCTCCGCGGTCATCAAGGCGCTCGAGGATGCCCCGTTCCGCGTGCAGCACGGGGCGCACCTCGACTGGCCGGCCACCGTGCAGGAAGCCGAGAACCGACAGCTCACGCCCATGGAGCAATCGATCTTCGACTCGATCGTCCACAAGCACCTCAAGGGTGGCGAGTCCCTCCTGCGGATCAACCCGCACGCACCACCGACCACGGCGAACTCGTCCAAGCTCCACTACAAGTACCGCGCCAGATCTGACGGGGGACGCCGAGAGCGGTGAGCTCGATGTGCTGGAAGCCAAGGAGGCCGCCGGTCTCGGGGGGAACGGCGCAGCCACGGCCAGAGCTCCCGATGCGGCAATCGCAGCCGCGGCTGCGGCCAAGGGGAGGCACGAGAAGGACCGGACGGTGGTGCACGAGAAGCTCCCGCCGAAGCAGAAGTCGATCTCACTGGCAGGCGCGAGCCACACGATCGTCATCGAGGGTGACCCGCCCGCGATCATGATGGCGTCGAAGAAGGACAGGCTGTCGAACAAGGTCGGCAAGACGGTCGCGGGGCTGATGGCGCGGGAGAAGGCGCTGCAGGCCAAAGGCACTCGCACAGCTGCGGAAGAGAAAGAGCTGGCGCAGTTCCCCCAGCAGCGGGCTGCGCTCATCAGGGTCGGACAGGCGTGCAAAGCGTCGCAGAAGACGGAGAAAGAATTCGAAGCTGCGACCACTGATGCGGCAAGGCACGCAGCAGAGGTCAAGCTCGACAAGCAGTTGAACGAGGTGTGCCGGCTCGCCGGCGACTACGGCGACCAGTTCAAGGTCTGCGACATCGCTCCTCCAGGCAATGTGTCCGACGCCGAGACGGCGAAGCTCAAGTCCAATGGCGGGACGGACGTCATCGTCGAGGACCGGTACGCGGATCCGCCACTGCGGGACGAAGGTGTGGCCGGCGGAAGGGCCGGCGCCGATTCGAAGTTCGAGGAGGCTGCGGTGGCGTTCGAAAAGAAGCTCGGCCCGGTCGCGTTCGGCCACCGGCGAGCCGAAGAAGCGCTGAAGCATCAGACGGATGTGGCGAAGAAGTACATCAGCGACGCCGTCGGGGCATGGGATCGCACGAACGCCAAGTTGGTGCCCTATGCGGCCCGACTCGGTTCGGACTACGGCAACTGGTCCGGATCCGTCGGCGTCCAACTGGAGACGATCATGGAGGTATTCGAGAAGGGAACGCTCGACGAGCGCATGGTCGCCGTCGAGAAGTTCTACGTCGAGGTCCTCGGGAGCGACTTGCTCGCCAATGCCGGCAAGAGTCCCGAGAAGCTTCAGGAGATGATCGACTCCGCCGAGGCAGCAGGCGTCGACGGTGACATGCTCGATCGCCGATCGAAGGCCATGCAGGAGAAGGGCGGCAGAGCCGGGAAGCACGACATCATCGACAAGCCGAAGGGACCGGCGTTCCAGGAGGGGACTGCCATTCACGAGCAGTGGCACACGCGGGCGAGGAACCCCGGCGACAAGCGCACGACGGAAACGCTCGCCGAGCACGGGATCGACATGAGCCCCCGGGCCGTCGCTTTCCACGAGAGCAAGGAGCCTGGCTGGGACAAGTCCAAGGCGCCGCTGTGGGAGCCTGGTGCACACGTGTGGATGATGAACGAGCGTGATCGGTGGGTCGCGGCGCAACGCAAGCTCCGGCTCCCGCTGGCGGCAGGTCCGTCGGGGTCGACGAACCAATACATGCAGACCGCGAGGATGCTCGGCGTGAAGGATCTTCTTGGCGCCCGGCTCGCCTGCATCGGAACGATCCTTCCGCAGCGGCACCACTCGCTCGTCGAGATCCTCACGGGCGCATCCGCTCAGGGAGTGCCCTTCACCCCGGGCGCTCGGATGTACCGGGACATCAAGCCGCTGTCCGACAGTGAGCTGCGAGCCGTCGGTGCAGGGAAGTTCCCCGACGAGGTGGTGGAGGTCGCAGACCCGGCGGTCAAGAAGACCAAGCACACCGCGTGAACCGGTGCGACTTCGGCGGCACCCTCGTCAATGCGACGGGCTGGCTACCGTCCGCCCCATTCGATCACCGCTTCACCCCCGCCCCATCGCCCATACCGGGCTGCAACAACCTTCGGTGTGGGGACTGCCAATCGGAGGTGCTGAGCGTTGCCGGCATCGCGGCGCAGGCCGGGTTCGTGCCGCGCTTCGCTTATGGCGCAGAGGCACAAACCACGCTCGAGCGTGTGCAGCAGAACGATTTGGCCCGGCTCTACTACTGCCGCTGTCTCTCCCACACCGAGTACGCCACGACCGACCTCGACGCTCCTGGGGTCGAACCTGGACGTGGGTTCACCTCGAATTGGCGGTGTGGGGGGCATCCGCCTCTCCAACCCGCTGAGACCGTCGACGGCGAACGCATCGACGACGAGACGATCGACGCAGTCGTCGACCGGTGGCTCTCAGAGCCGAGGCGGCGTTTGCCGGATGGCCTCGATTTCACCTTGGCGGGCGCGCCGGCGTTCTGGTTGAGCCGGCTCTACGGGCTCCTCATCCGCTCCGGGACCGGCCGCGCCCTTGGGGACCGGCTCGAAGCACGGGTTGTCGAGCATGTCGGAGATCCGGACCCGGTCCGTCGTTATGTCGCGTTGAACTTCATCTTCGTCCTGCGCCCAGAGGCTGCTCGTGCGACCGTCGAGGACGCGGCGCAAGCCGCGCCCGGGCTCTTCCGAGGAACCGTCACGATCGGACCGGCGACCTTCGATTTCGCGCTCGCCCTGACCGCGATTCTCGGGCGCGGAGCGAGCGCGGGCGATGCCGGGGCACTCGACCTTCTGAAGGCTCAGGTCCTGACGGGAGCGGGCGGACGCACCGCGCTCCTGGACATCGGCGAGCAGGATCCCAATTGGTTCCTGGATCACGCCGTCGGGTTGTACCAGGCGCAGCCCGACCGGCTGAGCACGATCGTCCGCCAGGTCGCACGCAGCTCACCGGATCGGACGACCGCCCTCGTGCAGGGGCTCGTCGACGGGGGAGCGGACGAGGCCGACATCCGCGTGCTCGCCGAACGCTACCTCGAAGGGCCGGTAGGCCAGGCCGTACTGGCAGCTCTGCGTGGTCGTGGGTGAACCGCTCACTACCCTGCCCATGATGAGCACGAACGACCCGGGCGGAACTGCCTCCGATCCGTGGCTGGCGCCGCCGCCTCCGCCCCCTTCCTACGAGGATCAGCCGGCGCCGCCGTACCAGCAGCCCTACGGGCAACCGAACGGGCAGTACCCGCCCTACGGGCAGCAGTCAGGCTATGGACTGCCGCCGGCGTACGGCTACGGGTACCAGCCGTACAGCGCGCCGCAGACCGAGGGGTCGGCGATCGCGGCGTTGATCGCTTCGATCGTGTCGTACGTGTTCTGCCCGGTGATCCCGGCGATCGTCGCGCTGGTGCTCATCCCCGGTGCCCGTCGGAAGATCGACGGCTCCGGCGGACGCCTGACCGGGCTCGGGATGCTCAGGGCGGCGAAGTGGATCGCCTGGATCAACATCGTGCTCGTGGTGCTGGCGATCGTCGGAGGCATCGCTTTGATTGCCCTCGGCGGCGCGTCGACCGACACGTCGTCCGACTTCAGCGTCGGCGTGGTCCTCAGGTCCCTCCGGAGCTGACCGGCTGGTACCTTCTCGATCATGGCGGGAAGCGCAAAGATCAGTCCGACGAGTGTGCCCGTGACGCCGGGCGCGACGGGTTCTTCCACGGTGACGATCCGCAACACCGGGACGGTCGTCGACCAGTTCAGCGCCACCGTCCTCGGCCAACCGGCGGCGTGGACCACGGCGGTCCCCGCCGTCGTCAGCCTCTTCCCCGGCGCCGAAGGCAACATCGAGCTCCACTTCGCACCCCCGCCGCGCCCCCGGCGTCGGCCTCGGCGCCCTCGACTTCGCCATCCGCATCGACGCCAGCCAGGACCCCGACGGCAGCGTCGTCGAAGAGGGCCAAGTCGACCTCCTGGCCTACGTCGACGTGCAAGCCAAGCTCACCCCGCGCACCAGCGAGACCAAGCGCCGAGCCCGCCACGAGGTCCTCGTCGACAACCGCGGCAACGCCGCCATCGAGGCCCAGCTCGACGCCAGCGACCCCGACGAGCTCCTCGCCTTCGACTACCCCCGCACCGTCACCGTCCCCGCCGGCCAGAGCGCCCACGTCCCCGTCAAGGTCGCAGCCAAGACCGGCTTCCTGCCGCGGCACCGACAAGCACCGCCCCTTCCAGGTCCGCGTCAACCCCGGCGGTGCCCACCACACCATCACCCTCGACGGCAACGTCATCCAACACGCCGGGATGCCCCGCTTCATCGTCCCCCTCGCCGCCGCCTGCGTCGCCCTCGCCCTCATCGCCCTCGTCCTCCCCGGGATGATGAAGGGCCGCAACGGCAAGCTCAGTCTCACCAGCGGAGAGAGCCCCACCACGACCACCGCCGCCCCCGCCGAAGGCGAGGCACCGGCCGAGGAAGCACCCGACCCCAACGCGCCGGCGACGGCCGAGGAGGCCGCCGCGGCGGCGGAAGCCGAGAGGAAGGCGAACGGCTCGGACGGTGCCGCGACCGGCGCGCCCGGCGCAACCGGCGCGACCGGCGGCGGCGCGAGCGCAGCGGGCGGCGGCGCCGCAGCAGCAGCCGAGGCGACGCCCACCGGCGGCGGCGCAGACCCGGGTGCGGCCGGCGGCGACGATTCGCCGGCGGTCACGACGGCGTCGGCCACCACGGCGCCGCCTCCCGCCGGCGCGACCACCACGGCACCCCCGGCCGCCCCGCCCACGACGGTCCCGTCCAAGGACGGCGCCGTGCGGGGCACTAACTTCTACGACTTCGGCGAGCGGCGCCGAGACACAGACCGGCGCCGACGTGTGGTGGCGCCAGGACACGTCGTCGGCCCGGTTCCTCCAGCCGCGGGACGGGGCGCAGCTGTTCAACATGGGCGCGGCCAACTACGACAACGTGACGGTGGCGCAGTTGAAGGCGCTTGCGTACTCGTCCGCCGCGATCGACGCTTCGGATTCCTCCAACAAGATGCCGTCCGGCACCGTGATCACCATCAAGACGAACACGGGGCGCTACGCCAAGATGCGGGTGACGGCCAAGGACAGGGCCAACAGCTGACCTTCCGCTTCTACACCTACCCGTCCGGCTCGTAGCCGCCGGCCCTAGGGGCTTCGCCCTCCGGAGCTCGTCCTCGGTCGGCTCCCGCGTCTCGCGGGCTTCGGGCGGCAGGAGGGCCATGATCGCCTCGATGATCCGCTCCGTGTCGGCGCGGATGTCGTCGTGGACGAGCTCGACCGGGCGTCCGACGCGAATGCGGATCTCCGGCGGGTTGGCGAGGTTCAACACGTTGGGCACCTTCGCCGACCTCGGCCACACGGCCTCCGTGCCCCACATGCCGATGGGGATCACCGGGGCGCCGGTGGCATCGGCCAGTCGGGCCGCGCCCGTCTTGCCCTTGAGGATCGGCTCGAAGAACTCGCGACCTCGGGGGATCGTGCCCTGGGGCATGATCGCCACGAGCTCACCGGCCTGCAGCGCGCGGGTGGCGCCGACGAGGGAGTCGCCGGCCGTCTCGCTGCCGCGGTCGACGCGGATGCCACCCATGGCCCGGGCCAACTGGCCGACGACGGGCGCATCGAAGACCTCCTTCTTCCCGAGGAAGCGCAACGGCCGACCGGACTGCATCACGGTGAGGCCGACGGCGATGGGGTCGAAATAGGAGCGGTGGTTGGCGGCGACGATCGCCGGACCGGTGGCGGGGATGTTCTCGACGCCCGAGATGTCGAACCGGGCGTAGGGGACCAGCTCGGTGCGGGCGCCGAGGCGGACGAGGTCGAAGGGCTCGAAGCCGGCCAGCTTCGGCACCCCCTCGGGCACGTCGAGCCAGCGCGTCGGCCAACGGCGCAGTGTGGCGAAGGCGAAGAGGCGCGGGTCGGGATTGACGGCCGTGGGGTGCCCGACGGCCGACAGCAACGGGACGTCGTAGATGCTGTCGGAGTAGGCGTAGCTGGCCGCCAGGTCGACGTCGTGCGCCCCCGCCCAGCGCCGCACGGCCGCCAGCTTCCCGGTGGCCCACACGAACTCGCCGTCGAGGGCGCCGGTGTAACGCCCGTCGTCTCCCTCGACGTAGCGGGTGGCGACGACGTCGTCGAAGCCGAGTCGTTCGGCGAACGCCGACACGAGGTCATAGGGCGTGGTGGTCGCCAGCACGAGCGGCCGCCCGGCAGCCCGGTGCTCCTCGATGAGGGCGGTGGCGTACGGCGCCACGAGGGTGTCGAGCCGCTCAGCGATGTGCTTGGCCGCCTCGCGCACCTCGGCGCCGTTCCACCCCTTGGCGATCAGCGCCGCGCCTCGCGCCAGCGCCATGGACGGGAGGGTCTCGCCCACCACGTCGAAGAGCCGGTAGAGCAACCCCTGGCCGGGCACGGAGCGGGCCGGCGCGATCCCGGCGTGGACGAGCGCCTCGGTGATGATCGGGCCGCTCGCCCCCTTGAGGATCGTCCGGTCCAGATCGAAGAACGCCGCAGTGTCTGGCATGCTCGGAAGCTACCGCCGCACGGAACCCCGCACACGACGAAGGGCCCGGTGGGGGGAACCAGGCCCTTCGATCGCTACTACTGGCGAGCTCAGCCGGTGGGGGGACCGGCGAACTCGTTCGTGCTTCTGGATCACAGTCAACCCGCCGGACGGCAATCTGTCCAACAGTTTGTAGCGATAGCTGTCATCATGGAAAGCGATGGACCTCCGCCAACTCCAGGCACTCGTGGCCATCGCCGAGACGGGCACCTTCTCCGCCGCCGCCGATGCGCTGTCGACCGTGCAGTCGAACGTGAGCGCGCACATCGCCCGCCTCGAACGGGAGCTCGGCGCCACGCTCGTCGACCGGAGCGCCGGCCGGCTGACGGAGGAAGGCCAGGCCGTCGTCGACCGGGCCCGGCGCATCGAGGCGGAGCTCGAGGCGATCGTCGCCGACGTCGCCTCGATGAAGCACGACGTGACGGGCGCGCGTCCGCGTCGGGATCATCGGCACGACGGCCCGCTGGCTCGTCCCGCGGCTCCTCGACGAGATGGGACGGCGCCACCCCGGCGTGGCCCTCGAGATCGTCGACGCCACCTCCACCTCGCTCGAGCCTCAGCTCGTCAACGGCCGCCTGGACCTGGCCGTGGTGAACCTGCCCCTCCCGGCCCCCGAGCTCACCACCACCGCACTGTTCGACGAGGACCTGCTGCTGTTCGTGCCGCGGACGTCTCCCCTCGCCGACCTGACCACGACGCCGGAGGTCGACCTGGCCGACCTCGGCGACCTGTTCTTGTTCCTGCCCCCTCGCGGCACCTCCTTCCGTGATCTTCTCGACGATGCGGCCAGCGCCGCCGGCGTCACGTTGGTGGCCCGCGCCGAGCTCGACGGCCTGCGCCTGATCGCATCTCTGGTCATCAGCGGGCAGGGCACGGCGATCCTCCCGGCCACGGCGGTGCCGGCCCACCTCCAGGGCGAGACCCGACCGATCCGAGTATCGGGACTGCCGCGCCGTGCGGTCGGGGTGGCGCAGCGGAAGCGAGGGCTGCCGGGGGCGCCGGCCCGGGCCTTCCTCGAGGTGCTCCACGACATCGTCGCGGCCGACGCCCGCCCGGAGCACGGTCTGCACCTGCCGGGCTGATCAGCCCCAGGCCGGCTCGTTGTCGTCGCCAGGACTCTCCGTCACGCGGCGACTGTTCCCGCCGCCGGCGCTCATCACATGGAGCTCGGGGTCGGAGTCGCGATCCGTCTGGAACAACAGGCGCGCGCCGTCCGGGGACCACACCGGCCAGCTGTCGGCATCATCGTTGGTCGTCAACCGCACGGGGAGCGAGCCGTCCCCACCCATCACGTACAGCTCGGCCCTCGACCCGTCCCGCGTGGAGTCGAAGGCCAGCCGGGCGCTGTTCGGCGACCACGACGGGTTCTTGTCGTTGCCGACGGCGTTGGACAGGTTCCGTTGGTCGGTGCCGTCGGCGTTCATGACGTAGATCTCGTAGTTGCCGTCGCGGTCGCTGTGGAAGGCGATCCGGGACCCGTCGGGCGACCACACCGGACGCGAGTCGTCGGACAGGTTCTTCGTCAGCCGCGTGGGGAGGGTGCCGTCGGCGTTCATGACGTAGATCTCGCTGTTGCCGTCCCGGAAGCTCGTGAACGCGAGACGGGTGCCGTCGGGCGACCAGGTCGGGTAGCCGTCGGGCGCCGGCTCGGTGGTCAGCTGCACGACGTTGGAGCCGTCGGCGTTCATGACGAAGACGTCGAAGCCGCCGCTGCGGTCGCTGTCGAAGGCGATCCGGGTGTGATCGGGCGACCAGGCGGGCTCGCCGTCGTGGGCTGGGTTCATCGTGAGGTTGCGGGGTTCGCGACCCTCGCCGTCGGCGGAGTAGATCTCGAAGTTGCCATCGCGCTTGGTCTGGAAGGCGAAACGTCGGTCTTTCAGCGCGACGGTGGTCGGTGGTGCCGTGCCCGCCACCGGCACCTCGGTCGTGGTCGGCGCCTCCGAGGTCGTCGTGGACGCGGACGGGGCGCTCGTCGGCGCCGACGCGACGACGCGGGCGTCGTCCCCGCCGCCCATGCTGCGCACGAGCAGGGCACCGAGGAGCACGACCACGATCAACCCGACGAGGGCTCGGGGCAGGAGGCCGGCCACGAGCGAACGTTGCACCATGGTCCCGGGTGCGCTGATCCGGGTGCCGCCGAGGGGCTCGATCCGCACCCACACCTCGTGGTGCCGGGGCGGTCCGGAGACGAGACGCCGCTCGGGGCGGACCCGCAGGCGGGCGAAGGCGGTGGAGCCGGGCTCGACGATGAGGCTGTCGGGCTCACTGTCCACGGCGACGTCGGGCGGTCCGTCGACGTGCACCTGGGCGCGAGCGGGCGAGGAGCCGAGGTTGTCGACGGCGATCCGCGTCGACCCCGTCAAGGTGCCGCGGAACGTGCCGGGCAGCAGCCGGATGGCGAGCTCGGCCTCCCCCACGACGTCGAGCGAGCCGACCGCCGTGGCCCCGCCCTGGCCCTCCTCGTCGGACAGCACCCGCACCGTGAACGGCACCGCGCCGATGCCGCCCGGCGCACCGCGGGGAGGCGGAACCGGAGGGCGACCTGCTCCTGCCCGCCGGCGGGCACCGAGAGGTCACCGGGCTCGATCGTGCCCCACCCGGCCACCTCGCTCGTCAGCACGAGGCGCACGTGCACCGACGCGGCACCGGGGTTCGTGACGATGATCGTCCCACCCACGTCGGCTCCGGCCGGTGCCACGAGGTGCTCGGGGTCGAGACGGACACCGATGGGCATCCGATCGACGCTAGCGGCCCCGTGTCCGGCGTCCGATCGGGCTTTTTCGCTGGATTCCCTCCGACCGGCGGCGGCGCCGCCGATCAAGTGGCTCCCGTCCCCGATCGGAAGTGACCAACGACATGGAGATGCCAGCGATGCGTGTCCTCCTCGTCGATGACATGGCCGAGCTGCGGGCCATGATCCGCCTGACCCTCGAGCGCAGCGGCCGCTTCGAGGTCGTCGGCGAGGCTGGGGATGGGCGCCAGGCGATCGACGTCTCGACCGAGGTCCAGCCCGACGTCGTGCTGCTCGACGTCTCGATGCCGGTCATGGACGGCCTGGAGGCGCTTCCGCACCTGCGGCGGGCGGCGCCCGACGCGACGATCGTGATGCTGTCGGGCTTCTCCGAAGCCCGACTCGGCGCGGAGGCGGCCGCCGGCGGCGCGACCGCATATCTCGAGAAGGGCCTCCCGCCCCAGGCGTTGGTCGACCGGCTTCTCGCCGTCGTGGCACCCCAGGGCGCCCCGCCGGACTGAAGGTGTGACCGCCCTCGCCGAGATCGACGAGAGGTCCACCACCATTGGCGCGACACCCCCGACGCGTCAGAGGCCCCTTGCGGGGCCTCTGCGGGGTGCTACCAGTGGCCCGTAGAGGACTTGAACCTCTGACCCCCTGCGTGTCGAGCAACTTTTTCTGAGCGGGGTGCTTCCGAGCGTCCTGCGGGTCGATCTGCGGAGCGGAAATAGCGCAGTTGTCGGGTGCGAGTCAGGACGCGGGGGGAGCCGACGTCGACCACGACGCGGTCCTGGAAGTACCGGCCGTGAGTCTTGCGGAGCGCCTCAGCGCTCTCCGCTCCGAGCACCACGATCTCGTCCGTGGGTCCGGCGGTCGCCTCGCGACGGAACCGCTCCCTGAGCGCGGCCTCATTTGACTCGAACTCCGCCTCGTCGAGCAGCCGGCCGGCCGCACGATCGAACACGAGCAGGAAGTACTTCACGGCCGCCAGCGTACCTACGGCCTCGGTGCGATCTCGTTCGCCCGGTCAATGAACGGCTTGAGGGCCGCCTCGAGCTCGAGCAGCTCGCTGTCCTGTTCTCGTGCCGCGTCAGGCTCGAGGAGGGCGAGACGGACGGGATCATCGTCGGACAGCTCGTCGACGGGTTGGTCGGTGGGCGCCATGAGATTGACGATGTAGCCGCGGAGTGTCGCCGCGTGCACGAGGCCCTCCCACCTCGCGATCGAGGCGGACAGCCCACCCCGGATGTAGGCGACCATCTCGCCACGGGTGACCAGCGAAGTGGGCCCAGCGGCGACCTGGTCCGCGGGCGCTTCCGGATCGTTGGGCGGCTCGCCGTAGCGGATCTGGCGGCCCCAGCTGTCACCGAGCGCCTCGAAGAGCTGCGCCCACACGTTCTGAAGCCCAGTACGGATCTGGATCTCGACGAAGCACCCGTCGACACGTGGCACGACGTGGACGGCCCTGTACCCGTGCATCGGCTCATCGCGTCGGTCGATCAATCGGGCGTCCGGCCACAGCTCGAAGACCCGCGACAGTACGAGCTCCTGCTCCATCACCGTCGAGCCGACGAGCCGACGACGACTCGGGCGCCGGCGAGATCGCGCATGCCCTTCAAACCCATCGTGCGCTCCCGCTGGAGCTTCTCGACGATCGTCGACCAGGTCTTCAGGCGGGTCGTCGGGTGAAGACCCGCCGCGGCCAACTCGGCGGCCACGGTCCGGAGCGGCTCGGCGTGAGCGACGAGCAACTCCTGGAGCATCTCGACGTCGGCAGGTTCCGCCGCCTCTCGAAGGCGGTCGCCGAGGCGGTCGATCTGCGTCCTCGAGAACGGGAGGGGCACGTTCCGACGTTACGACCGGCGCTTGCGCTTCTCCGCCCGACCTCATTGCGAGCGACTGCATGTGCGCTCGCCTTCCACTTCGCGAGGAGCGACTCGATCTACATCTCGACGTGCTCGAGGCGGATGTTGGCGACCTCGGTCGGCATCCCGTTCGCAACGAGGAACGCCTGCATCTGGCGGGCGGACTCGCCGTAGGTCTCCAGGGTCCTAGGCGACTTGTCTTGCTCGTGCGGTGCCTCCTCAACAGTCGTCGTTCGGGGTCAGGGCGTGTCCGCGCCACTGGCCCCACTTGTACGTCCTAGGCCCGCATGAAACAAGCGAAGTCAGCGGGTGTCGCAGCGGTGTGCTCTCTTCGCTGCGCCCCTCTGACCGGTACGTTTTCCCTGGTCAGAGGGGGTGAGTGGGCCGTAGAGGACTTGAACCTCTGACCCCCTGCGTGTCGAGCAGGTGCTCTGCCAACTGAGCTAACGGCCCTGGCGGGCGCTCACTCTACCGAAGAACGGAGGGTCGTCCGGGAGTCGCCGCCGTCGCGGCCGCGAACGTCGGTCACGACCCAGAGGTGCACGTGGTCACAGGCCGGGCAGGTGAGCATCCGACGGGCGCCGTCGTGCTCGGCGAAGGCGAGCAGCACCGGCAACCCGCACCCCTGGCACTCCAACTGCGGCCCTACGCCCATCGCTCCACCTCGTGTCGTCGCACCGTCGCTTCTTGGAGGAGGATTCCCTGGTGGTGACAGCCCCTCCTTCCGGTCCGGACGAAGGGGACATGTCGGGCCTCGTGCTCGCCGGCGGCGCCAGCCGGAGGATGGGCACCGACAAGGCGATGCTGGTCGTGGAGGGCGCGAACGGGCGTCCGGAGACGCTGCTCGAACGGGCCATCCGCCACCTGCGGGAAGCCGACGCCGACCCGGTGCTCGTCGCCTCCGGGACCCGTGGCCGCTACGAGCTCCCGCCCGGCGTGGCCGAGGTCGACGACGGCGACGCACGGGGGTCCGGGCCGTTGGCCGGTGTCGGCGCCGGCCTCCGCCGGTCGACCGCTCCCGTCGTGGCGGTGGTGGCCGTCGACCTCCCCGACGCCAGCCCGGCCCTCCTCCAGTGGCTGCGGACCCAGTGGCGGCCCACCGACCGGGGACTGATCCCGCTCGACGGCGACGGCCGGGCCCAGCCCCTGCACGCGCTGTTGGCACGCGATCTGGCCGGGTTCGTGATGGCGAGGATCCAAGCGGACGAGCGCCGGGTCCTGCCGGTGCTGGCGGCCGGCGGCGCCCGGACCGTGGCCGTGCCGGCCGAGTTCGGCCGGGCCTGGGCGAGGAACGTCAACACGCCGGAGGACCTGAGCCCGGCCCCGCCCCAAGTGGGTTCGGGGCCACCATGGACCGACCGCCACCGCTTCTGGTCGCGGTACCGCCCATGAGGATGCGCCCGCCGTAGGGTGAGCGGCGGAACATGGCTGATCCGACCGAACCTCCGAGGGGCCTCGACGCCGCCCACCTCCGGATCCTGGCCCAGGCCGCCGAGGCGCTCCACGGTGAGCGCGACCCGGCGCAGGCCCTGGCCTGGGCTCGACAGGCGGCACGCGACCTCACCGGGCTGCCGGAGGCGGCCATCTGCCTGCTCCCCCGCCACGGCTCGCCGACCTGGTCGGCGCCCGACACCGGCCACGACTTCGGTGGCGTCGGCGACCCTCGGACGTCGCTCCACCTGCGGGCCGGGCTCGACGGCGGGACGCCCGTCGTGCTGTCCGACGTCGCCGCCGCTGATCGCAAGCTCCCGGTCACCGAACGCCTCCAGCTCGTGCTTCCCCTGGCCAGCCTGCTGCTCGTGCCCGTGATGGCGAAGGACGGACTGGCCCAGGGGGCGCTGGTCGTCGGCGCTACCCGCCCCGCCGTGATCGACAAGGCGCAGGTGGAGGTGCTCGTCGCCCTCGCCGCCCACCTCGGCATCGCGCTCGACAACGCGGCCACGATCCGGCGGATGGCCGAGGTCGAGGCCCGTGGCAAGGAGGTCGTGCACGCCCTTCAGGAGGCGGTGCGACCTCCATCGCCGGTCGTGGCCTTCACCGAGCTCGGCGTCCACTACGTCGCCGCCGACCCGAGCGCCCCCACCGGTGGCGACCTGTACGACTGGATCACGCTCCCCGACGGCGACCTCCACCTCGTCGTGGTCGACGTGATGGGCAAGGGGGTCGAGGCCACCAAGCACGCGCTGTCCGTCACCCACGCCCTGCGTCTGTTGGTCGTTCAGGGCTGCCCGCTCGGCGAGCTGGTGGGCCGGGCCGACGTCCTCCTCACGGCGCAGAACCCGGAGCTCGTGGCCACGCTGCTCGTCGCCCGCTACGACGCCGCCACCGGCGACCTCCGCTTGGCCGGCGCCGGCCATCCGCCGGCCCTCCTCGTCAGCGGCGGCGTGGTGCGGGAGATCGCCGCGCCGGGCATCCCCATCGGGTGGCCCGGCGCCGGCTCGAGTGAAGTGATCGACGTCCACCTCGAACGATCGGACACCCTGATCATCTACACCGACGGGCTGATCGAGGCGACCAAGGACATCCTCCAGGGCCTCGAGGATCTCGGGCGAGCGGCCCAAGCCACGGCCAGCTACCCCGCCACCTCCCTCGCCCGCGCCCTCGTCGAGCGGCAGCTCGCCGGCGCCGCCCGCCACGACGACTCCCTCGCCCTCGTGTTGCGGCGGCGGGCGCCCGCCACCCCGCCGCGGCACGTGCTGGCCCCGTTCGAGCATCGCTTCTCGCCCCAGCCGGCGGCGGTCCCGCTCGCGCGGCATCTCCTCCGGGACTGGCTGGAGCTCGTGCCGGTCGAGGCCGATGCCGTCGACCCGCTGCTGCTCGCGGTGTCGGAGCTGTGCTCGAACGCCGTGCGCCACGCCTCGGGGGCGCCGGGCGCCATCCACCTCGGAGCGCGGGTCGACGGCCACGCCATCGTCATCGAGGTCAGCGACGACGGTGGCGCCCTGCGTTGGCCGGACCAGGCCCACGTCGAGCAGCCCGACCCCGACGCAGAGCAGGGCCGGGGGCTGTTCCTCGTGCGGGAACTGGCCGACGAGGTCACCACCCGCGTCGACGACGGGCGCAGCGTCGTGCGCCTCGTGAAGCACGCCGTGGTCGGGGCCGACGCGCCGAGTGTGCTGGCGCCAGGTCCGGGGTAGGTCGGCCGTACCATCCAGAAGGAGAAGCGCGTGAGCGACCAGAACACCCCCGGCGAAGAGCTGACCCAGGTCAGCGCCGAGACCCGTGAGGCGGAGCGCCGCGAGGCATCGATGCCGGCCGACGCCGGAGCGATGCCGACACCCGAAGAAGAAGCGGCCGCCGAGCAGCACGACGTGGACCCGGCCGTCGCCGAGGCCGAGCGCGAGGCCACCGAGCGCGGCGCCAACCTGAAGGGCGAAGGACGCATCGCATGACCCGGGGCTCGGCGCCATGCCTCGGCTGAAGCGCGTCGACTGCTCGGCCCCCGGCATCCGGCGGCGCAAGGTCGGCAAGGGCTTCACCTACCTCGATCAGAACGGCAACAAGGTCGTCGACCCCGCGACCATCGAGCGGATCAAGGGCCTCGTGCTCCCGCCGGCGTGGACCGACGTCTGGATCTGTGCCCACCCGATGGGCCACATCCAGGCCGTCGGGATGGACCAGAAGGGCCGCAAGCAGTACCGCTACCACGACCAGTGGCGGCAACGTCGGGACACGGAGAAGTTCGACCACATGCTCGACTTCGCCCGCGCCCTCCCGCAGATCCGTGCGAAGGCGGCCGAGGATCTCGCCGCCGACGGCCTCGGTCGGGAGCGGGTTCTCGCCTGCGCCGTCCGGCTGCTCGACCTCGGATTCTTCCGCATCGGCACGGAGGGCTACGCCGAGGAGAACCAGACCTACGGACTGGCGACGATGCGCAAGTCGCACGTGCGGATCGACGGCGACGTCATCGTGTTCGATTACATCGCCAAGAGCGGCAAGCGCCGCATCCAGTCGGTCGCCGACCCCGACGTGCTGGCCGTCGTCCGGGAGCTGAAGGCCCGGCGGTCGGGAGGGCCCGAGCTGCTGGCCTGGAAGACCAAGGGGGGCTGGACGGACCTCAAGTCCGCTGACATCAACGCCTACATCAAGCGGGCGACCGGCGGCGAGTTCTCGGCCAAGGACTTCCGGACCTGGAGCGCCACCGTGCTGGCCGCCGTCGCGTTGGCCGTGTCCTCCGGGGTAGCCCGCTCGGAGACCGGGCGCAAGCGGGCCATCGCCCGGGCCATGCAAGAGGTCTCCTCGTATCTCGGCAACACGCCGGCCGTCTGCCGTTCGTCCTACGTCGATCCTCGGGTCATCGACCGGTACACGGCGAACGCGACCGTGCTCGGGGCCCTCTCGCGCCTCGACGAGGAGTCGGGTCTAGGCGGTCTCCACACCCACGGCGCCATCGAGGAGGCCGTGCTCGACCTGCTCGGCGACGGTCCCATCGAGGCCGACGAACCCGTCGCGGCCTAGCGTCGTCGATTCCACGCCGGCCACCTCCTCCCCGTCCTCGAAGACGAGCACGGCGTGGTTCTGGGGATGGGGCCGGACGTGGATGGACAGGAACTGCTCGATCGAGTCGAAGACGCTGATCGATCCGCGGGGCGGCGGCGTCAGCCAGTGCACGACGACGACCCCGGTCGAGAAGAGCACGCCCTCGAGCACGAGCCCGGTGCCCGACACCCCGGAGGCGTCACTCTCACGATGCATCACGAATCGTCGCATCCCCTCCGGGGCCCGCTCCGTCACGTCGCCTCCTCGTGGCCGCCGTCATCCTTCTCCGCCACGGCCAAGTCCGCCCGCTTTCGCCGGCCGACGAACTGGAGCACGACGAGGATGACCACCGGGATGGCGAAGACGATCAACTCGTCCCACCCCATCCCTGCGGAGTGGGCGACGAGATGGACGAGGGGCATGGTCAGCCTCCGAGGAGCAGCGCCAAGCCACCCACCGTGTAGGCGACCATGACGACGAGGAGCGGGTACTGCGAGCGCATGGCGATCGCCTTCGGGAACCGGGCCAGAGCACGGTCGTGGGCCAGAACGACGCCCGCCACGTGGCCGACCACGATGGCGCCGACCTGCACGTAGGCGATGGTGTTGGGCGAGACGAGGGTGTAGTCGATCGACCGCTGCGCCGTGCCGAAGAGGTCCCACCCCCGCCCGAGGGGATCCGAGACCAGGGCCAGCGCGCCTTGCCCCTCCAGGAGGAGCAGTGAGAAGTAGTGCGCGACTGCGTAGGCCAAAGCGATGGGCACGAGGGAGTGCACGAAGGCGTCGGCGAGCTCGAGGGCCGGGCGCCCGGTCATGCCCGCCGCCACGCGCATGGCGCCGAGGTAGAGGCCGGCGACCACGGCGATGGCGACGGCGAGTCCGACCGTGGCGATGGGCACGGCCTCGAACGCCGAACGGGCCCCGACGACACGGCCCCACCACGCGCTGCGGGTCAGTCCGTCGAAGGCCGTGGAGCCGAGCGCGACCAGCACCACCGCCACCGTTCCCGGGCGGGGCACCAGACGGGCCAATCCGACGAGCGGTGGACGGAGCCCGAACCGCCCGTCCTCCCGCCGCCCGACGGGCGCCATCCCCCCGAGCAGCCCGAACCACGCCGCGAACGCCTCGCCGTCGCGGAGCCAGGGCCGGCCCCACCGGACGGCCCCGACAAGGGTCGTCGCGGCATAGGCCACGATGAGCACGGCGAGCACTCGCGGCTCCGCCCGATCCGGATAGACGAGCTCGAGCCAGACGAAGGCCAACAGGCCGGCGGCGGCGGGCCATTGCCCGAGCGTGTAGGGGCGCGGCTCGCCACCGGCGACCAACCGTCCGAGGGTCAGGAATGGGCTCAGGCCCCGGTTCCACACGTCGACCACGAGGGCGGCGACCACGGTGAGCCCGACCCAGAACAGCACGTACACCGCCACCGGCGCGAGGTTCCGGGTCACGATCTCGTCGCCGAACGCAGCTGCGGCCAGGACGATCGCGAAGCCGACGAGGCCGAGGACCGACAGGACGATCTCGCCGGCGGTGCGAGGCGGGTCCGCCTCCGTGGCGTCGAAGGGGGAGCTGCGGGCTCCGCCGACGGACGCCTCGAGGCGAGGCTCCGGCCAGAAGATGGCCAGGGCGGCGAAGGACACCACCAGGGCCCCGCCGGCGCCGTAGCCGAAGAGCCAGACCGAGAGCGGGAGGTCGCTCCGCCCGCCGATGCCGTGCGCGAGCAGCCCGCCCACGAGCGCCGAGGTCACTTCGTGACTTCGAGCTCGAGGACCTTCTTCCCCCGCTGTTCGAGCTCGACCTCGAACACGCCCGGGATGCGGGCGAGGAACGTGAGGTCGGCGGACTGCCCGGCGACGAGGTCGACCTTCTGGTCGTAGGTGTGGACGTGGATCTCGTCGGCGATGTCGCTGGTGATCCGAAGGGTCACCTGAGCTCCCTGCTTGACCTTCTCCCGCCGGACGCCGCCCTCCACGTTGCCGCCGGCGATGGTCAGCTCGATCACACCGTCCGTAGCGGTGGTGCCGCCGCCGGCCGGCGGAGCGCCGGTCGTGGTGGGGCCGGAAGCGACGGTGGTTGGCGTTGCGCCGCCGCCCGCCGTCGGCGTCGAGGTTGACGGGCCGGTCGGACCGGCGGCGACCGTCGTCGTGGTGCGGTCGACCGTCGCCCCGTCGTCCTTCTCGCCGCGGCTGCAGGCCCCCAGGAGGACGAGGACGGCGGCCACGGGAACGAGCGAGTGGAGGACACGACGGCTCATGGCGCGAGCCTACGAGCCGTCCCCGTCACGCCGTGACCGCCTCGGCGTCGTGGGGGACTTCGCCTCCCACAGCGAGTAGACGGCGAAGAGCGCACCGACGAGCGCGAAGCCGGCCGCCGCCAGACGATCGCCGCCGGTCGGCCCCGCGATCACGACGTAGAGGTTGATCGGCACCACGAGCAGGAGGATCCCGACGCCGGTGGCGAGCAGCCGGTTGGAGACGACCTCGCGGCTCTTCCAAGTTGCGAACGCCCGTCGGATGCGCTCGCTCAACACGTCGGGATGCCCGGCGCAGCGGTCGTCGTCGTCGTGGCCGGCGGCGCCGAGGTCGGCTCCTCGGTCGCGGGTGCGCCGGTCGTGGTCGTCTCGGGCGTCGCGGCGCCGGACTCGGTCACACCGCGCCAGTCCGATCCGATGTCGAGCACGACGTCGACGCCCTGGATGGTCGGATCGGCGACCAGCTCCGGCGGGGCGACCAGGCGGGCCGCGACGAGCGCAGCCGCCGCCTCTTGACCGGTCCCGAACCGGAGCCGTGTCCGCTCCAGCTTCGTCGGCGACGTCCCGATGCCGGGCACGCTGAACCCCGCGGCCGCCAAGCGGTACGCCGCCGCCCGCACGGTGCCGGTGCGTCCGGAAGCGTTGAGCACCTGGACCCGCACCATCGATGCCAGCGGCGTCGACGGCTCGATCGTCTTGCCCCGGAACACGTCCAGCACGGGCTCGGCACCCGCCTGGTCGACGAACAGCACCTGCGCCTCGCCGACGGTGCCCGGCGTGGTGGGCAGGGAGTACGCCTGCAGCGCCTCGGGGGTCAACGAGCCGAACCGGTCGCCGAGCTTCAGCAGGTCGCGGAGCCCGAGGGACTGGTCGAGCTGCACGTTGCCGATGGCGACCGAGAGGAGCTTGTCGACGCGGCGGGGATCCAGGAGGCCCTTCGACAGCGTCTGGTGGAACGTGCGGCGGATGAAGTCCTGCTGGCGCTGGATGCGGTTCAGGTCACCCGCCGGATCGGGCTGCCACTCCCCCTCCACGAGCTGCTCGTAGTGCCGGCTCCGCACGTAGGCCAGCGCCTGGTCGCCGTCGAGGCGGATGCAGCCCGGCTGCGGGATGTCGAGGCCGGTGAGGGACCTCCCGGTCTCGCGGTCGTAGTCACGAACGGGAGCCGAGAACGGGATCTGCACGCCCCCGACGGCGTTGACGAGTCCCTTGAAGCCGCGGAAGTCGATCTCGGCGTAGTGGTGGATCGGGATGCCGAAGTCCTGGCTGATCGTCTGGACCAGGCGCTCCGGGCCACCACCCTGGACGGCGGTGTTGATGCGTTCCTCGGTGCCCGTTCCGGCGATCGGCAGCCACAGATCGCGAGGGAACGAGAGCATGGCGACGCGATCGAGCGCAGGGAAGGTGCGCACCAACAAGATGGTGTCGGCGTGCGGCTCGCCCGTCTCGTCAGCGGTGCCGTAGGCCTGCACGTCGGCCGCTCCGTCCACGAACGCACGCGAGTCGCTCCCGACGAGCAGGAAGTTCTGCGGCTCCGAGCTCCCGGCCTCCGAGTCGAGCACCCCGGACGTGATGTGCACCCGCGGGACCTGGCTGTAGCGCCATGCGAGCCAGCCACCGGCGACGGAGACCGTGACCAGCGCCACGGCGGTGACGATGGCGGCGATGCGGATGCCGCGGTGCGCCCACGCCCGGCGAAGCCGACCTCGCGCCGGGGCCCCCTCGTCGTCACTCCCGCCGCCCGGCACGGCGGCCGACGCTATTCGGTCCTCAGCGCCTCGAGGGACCGGGCTCCCGGCCCCGCCCGGCGTCACGCGCGTCGGCCAGCCGCAGCGTCTCCTCCGACGACGGGGCGAGGAGCAGCGCGGTCACGAGGTCGGTGAGGTGGCTCACGAAGAGGCGATCGTCCCGGCGCGGCCCGGATCGGGGCGCGCCGGCCGATCTCGGCGGCGGCGAAGCGGATGACGGTGAACCGCCGGTGGAGACGCTCGGCGTCCTCCCCGAGGAACGGGCCGACCAGGACCCGCCAGCGCTGGATGCTGTCGTTCGGGTCGGCCGGTGCGTCCGCCCAACGGTCCATGGCGCCGGTGGTGCGGTTGACCAGCTCGGCATGGATCCGGAGGTAGTCCGCTCCCCCATCCGGGTCGGCGAGCTTCGATGCCAACGGGCGGACGAGGGCGCCGGAAAGCTCCCACAGGTCGTCGAGGCCGGCCGCCTCGTAGGCATCGAGGCGCGCGTGACGGCTCGCTTCCACGTCCGGCCGGTGCTTGGCCACGACGGCTCGGACCACGCCGGCCCGATCCTCGAAGTGGTACTGCACGGCGACCGCGTTGCGCGCCCCGGAGGCCCGGTTGATCTCGCGGAGGCTCACCCCGTCGATGCCGCGCTCGGCGAAGAGCTTCTCGGCGGCGCGGATGAGACGGCGGCGGGTCCCGTCGGCCGCGGCGCCGGCCCGAGGCGATGCGACGGGCTCCGACGCGGGCATGGTTCATGATGCACGCGCATCACCAGAGGGCGCAACGAGGAACCGACCGGTCGTCTCCCGAGAATTCCTCCGCTTCGCCGCTGACGCGCCGATAGACACGGCGATGACCTCGTCCACCACGCGCGTGCTGATCGTGGACGACGATCCCGACGTCCGCTTGCTGCTGCGCCTCTCGATCGGCTTCCGCGTCGGCTTCGAGGTCGTCGGCGAAGCGGCCGATGGTCTCGCCGGCCTCGAGGCGGCCGAACGGATGGATCCCGACGTGATCATCCTCGATCGCGAGATGCCGGTGGCCGGCGGTCTCGACGTCCTGCCGCAACTGCGCAGAGCCTGCCCCTCCGCCCTCATCGTCCTGTTCACGGCGACGGCCGACCGGGCCGTGCGAGAGGCCGCCACGATCGCCGGCGCCGACGCCGTGCGGACGAAGGCCGGCCAGTCGATGGACGACCTCGTCGGCGAGATCGAAGAGCTCCTCCTTCGCCCCGAGGAGGGCGAGGCCCGGATGGTGCAGCTGCGGGTCGGGCCCGTCGACGCCGGCGCCGCCCGGCTGTGGGTGAGCAACACGACATCGATCCTGCGGGCGCTCCTCGACCATCCCGAGGAGGTACCCGCCGGCGTTCCCTCGACACTGCTCGAGGTCTTCGCCGGCTTCCTGGACGAGTGGGCCACCGTGGCGGACCTGGACGAGGATTTCCACTGGGCCGCCGCCGCGCCGGCCCGCACGATCGAGCAGCTCGTCGAGGCGTGGGCCGACCTCGACCGCCTCCCGGACGACGCCATGGCCCGGCTCGGGTGCCGGTGGTCCCCGCCCGAGGCGAAGCCGTTCTTCGACGCGCTGACGCTCGGCGTGGTCGCCGCCCTCCATCTCGACGAGGACCTCGAAGCGCTGGCCGCCGGGCTTCCGGCCGATTGGGCCCGGCCCGCCTGACGGGTCGGGGGTCGCCGCGCCACCCCGGGGCTACGTTGACCGGGGTGACCGGAGCGACCGTGCGGGAACGCATGCTGACCGTCAACGGCATCGACCTCAGGATCACCGAGGCCGGCGACGGGCCGGCGGTGATCTTCGCCCACGGGTTCCCCGAGCTGTCGTACTCGTGGCGCCATCAGCTCCCGGCGCTGGCCGAGGCCGGCTTCCACGCCGTCGCCCCCGACCAGCGCGGCTACGGACGGATCGACGCGGCCCGACGGCGATCGACGACTACGACATCGTCCACCTGACCGACGACCTGATCGGGCTGCTCGACGACCTCGGCGAGGAGAAGGCCGTGTTCGTGGGCCACGACTGGGGCTCGATGGTCGTGTGGCAGCTGGCGCTGCTCCACCCCGACCGGGTGGCGGGCGTGGTCGGCATGAGCGTGCCGTTCCTCCCCCGCGGCCCGATGCCGCCGGTGGAGCTGATGCGGCACGGTCGTTCGGCGACAACTTCTTCTACATCGTCTACTTCCAGGAGCCGGGCGTCGCCGACGCCGACCTGGCGCGCGATCCCGCGACCACGATGCGCCGGATGCTGGCCGGGCTCCACCGGAGACCCGGCCGCCGCCGCGGCTGGCCGGGCTCGCCGCTCCCGACGGACGGGGGTTCGTCGACCGCCTGCCCGAGCCCGAGCGCCTCCCGGCTGGCTGTCGGCCAGGAGGAGCTCGACCACTACGTCGGCCGAGTTCACCCGCACCGGGTTCACGGGCGGCATCAACTGGTACCGGAACTTCGACCGCAACTGGGAGCTCACGCCCGCACCTCGACGGGCGCCAAGGTGACGGTGCCCTCGCTGTTCATCGGCGGCACGCTCGACCCGGTGCTGGTGATGAGCCCGCCCGGCGATCATGGACGGGTGGCTCGAGCGACCACCGCGGCACCGTCCTGGTGGAAGGCGCCGGCCACTGGGTGCAGCAGGAGACGACCGCAGGAGGTCAACGAAGCCCTGCTCGCCTTCCTCGCACGCCGTCACCGACGAAGGGAACGACTGATGCGCGCTGCTGTCCTCCGCGAGGGATCGATCATCGTCCGCGACGACGTGCCCGAGCCCGTCCCGGCGGCCGGGCAGGTGCTGGTGCAGGTGAAGGCCTGCGGCATCTGCGGCTCCGACCTCCACTTCGCCAAGCACGGCGGCACGATGATGGCCCTCACCCAGCGAGATGACGGCGTGCTCGCCGCTGGGGACGGGCCAAGGAGCTCGACCTCGACCGCGACGTCTTCATGGGCCACGAGTTCGCCGGCCGAGGTGCTCGAGGTCGGACCCGACACCGAAGCGCCCGCTCCCGGCACGCATCGTCACGTCGATCCCGATCCTGCTGACGGCTGACGGCCTCCGGCGACCTCGTCTACACCAACGACTTCGTGGCCGGCTACGGCGAGCGGATGCTGCTGTCGGCGCCGCTGCTGCTGCGAGGTCCCGAACGGGCTCGACCCGACCCACGCCGCGCTCACCGAGCCGATGGCCGTGGGCCTCCACGCCGTCAACAAGTCGCGGCATCACGACCGGGCGACGGCGCGCTGGTGCTCGGCTGCGGGCCCGTCGGCCTCGCCGTCATCGCCGCCCTGCCGCTCGAAGGGCGTCGAGACCATCGTGGCCAGCCGACTACTCCCCCGCCCGTCGCGGCCTGGCCACGGCCATGGGCGCCGCCGAGGTGGTGGACCCGGCCGAGGAGCCGGCCTTCGACGCCTGGCGCCGCATCGGCGGCGCCAAGTCGCTCGTCGTCTTCGAGGCCGTCGGCGTGCCCGGCATGATCGACGACGATCCTCCGCGTCCGCCCCGCACGGCAGCCGCATCGTCGTCGTCGGCGTGTGCATGGAGCCCGACGAGATCACGCCCTTCTTCGGCATCGCCAAGGAGCTCGAGCGTGCAGTTCGTGCTCGGGTACGACCTGGCCGAGTTCGCGGGTACCCTGCAGGCCATCGCCGAGGGCGAGATCGACGTCGTCGCCGCTCATCACCGGCCGAGGTGGGGCTCGACGGCGTTGCCGTCGCCTTCGAGGAGCTCGGCGACCCCGAGCGCGCACTGCAAGATCCTCGTCACGCCCTGATCCAGCTACGCGGCCGGCTCCCGGAGGCAGTGTTCGACGGCCTCGGCCACCGTGGCGTGCACGGGAAGCAGCTGGTCGAGTCCGGTGATGGAGAGCAGGCGCCCGAGGGTCCTCTGGTCCTCACCGGCCACGAGGCAGAGCGCGTCGCCCTCCGGGCTGAGCCGCTTCTTCGCGGCGACGATCACGCCGAGGCCCGAGGAATCCACGAACTCCAGGCGACGGAGGTCGAGCACGACCCGGTCGATCCCCGCCCCGCACAGCCCCTCGAGCTCCTCGCCCAGTTGGGGAGCCGTCGCTGCGTCCAGCTCACCGGCCACGACCACCACGGCGTGCTGGTCGCCGCGCACCGTCTCGATCCGGAACCCGTCCATGGCCGAGAGACACTATTCGGTGGCGCCCCCGTCACGCGACGTGACTGCGGCAGACTTCCTTCGTGAGCGAGGAAGCGGAAGGGCCGACGCTGCACCGTGTCGAGCTCGAGGTCGACCCCGCGATCCTGGTGGCCAGCGAGGAGCACCAGGCGGATCTGATCCGCGAGTTCCAGCTCATCTCCCTGGGCGCGCTCCCAACGGCCGCCAATGCCGCCGCCGACCACGGCCCGCCCCTGCCGAAGCGCCTCGCCGACCTGATCGTCGAGCTCCTCTCCGACTACCGGGGGACCCAGGAGGAGAACCTGACGCGGGCCCACGCCGCCCTCGAGCAAGGCGACCCGTCGGTCCGGCTCGAGATGGACCTGCCCGAGGCCACCATCGGGGCCATCGAAGGCATCCTCGGTGCGCTCGAGGAGGCCGATGCGTTCTGCCGGCGCGGTGACGGTCTGCTGACGCTGGCCACGCCTACCGAGATCGCCGAGGCCCGGCGGGGGTTCTTCATCGAGGTGTCCCGCCAGATCCGGGCGTCCGCCGACATCGAGCGGGCCGGCGAGGGCTGAGGCGCCCGGACCCTAGGGTGCACGCATGCGAGAAGCCGTCATCGTCTCCACCGCCCGCACCCCGATCGGCAAGGCCATACCGGGGGGCGTTCAACGACACCCAGGCCCAGGCCCTTGGGGCCCACGCCATCCGCCACGCCGTCGAGCGGGCCGGCGTCGACCCGTCCGACGTCGACGACGTCGTCATGGGGTGCGCCCTCCAGCAGGGTTCGGCCGGCTTCAACACCGCCCGCCAGGCCGGCCTCAAGGCCGGGCTGCCCGAGTCCGTGGCCGGTCAGACCATCGACCGGCAGTGCTCGTCGGGCCTGATGGCCATCGCCACCGCGGCCAAGCAGATCATCGTGGACGGCATGGAGGTGACGGTCGGCGGTGGCGTCGAGTCCATCTCCCTCGTCCAGAACCGGCACATGAACAACTTCCGGTCGGCGGATCCGCAACTGCTGGAGGAGACGCCCGGCCTGTACATCCCCATGATCGAGACGGCCGAACTGGTGGCCGAGCGCTACGGCGTGAGCCGCGAGGCCCAGGACGAGTACGCCCTGCAGTCCCAGCAGCGCACCGCCCAGGCGCAGGAGGAGGGCCGGTTCGACCTGGAGATCGTTCCGATGACGGTGACCATGAAGCTCACCAACAAGGAGACGGGCGAGACGACGGACCAGGAGATCACCCTGAGCAAGGACGAGGGCAACCGCCCGTCCACGACGCTCGAGAGCCTCCAGAAGCTCGGCCCGGTCTGGAAGTCGGGCTCGTACGTGAAGGAAGGGAAGTACGTCACCGCCGGCAACGCCTCCCAGCTCTCCGACGGCGCGGCGGCGGTCGTGATGATGTGCCGGGAAGAGGCCGACCGCCGGGGCGCCACGCCGCTCGGCGCCTACCGCGGCATGGCCGTTGCCGGCTGCGCGCCGGAGGAGATGGGCATCGGACCCGTGTTCGCAGTGCCGAAGCTGCTGAAGCAGGCCGGGCTCACGCGTCGACGACATCGGGATCTGGGAGCTGAACGAGGCCTTCGCCAGCCAGGTCCTCTACTGCCGCGACACCCTCGGCATCCCCAACGACCGGCTCAACGTCTCCGGCGGCGCCATCTCCATCGGCCATCCCTACGGCATGACCGGCGCCCGTTGCACCGCCCACGTGCTCCACGAGGGCAAGCGCCGCGGGGCGAAGTACGGGGTGGTCACCATGTGCGTCGGCGGCGGCATGGGCGCTGCGGGCTTGTTCGAGATCTTCTGATGAGCGACTTCAACACGTCCATCATCGAGGAGTTCCGGGCCAACGAGGGTCGCGTGGGCGGCCCCTTCGAGGGCGCCAACATGCTCCTCCTGCACACCACCGGCGCCAAGTCCGGCCAGGAGCGCATCGCCCCCCTCGTGTACCAACCCCAAGACGACGGCACCATGGCGGTGTTCGGGTCTCGAGGCGGCGCCCCGACCCATCCCGACTGGTACCGCAACCTCGTCGCCAACCCGGACGTGACCGTCGAGGTGGGCACCGAGACCAGGGAGCTACGGGCTCGGGTCGCCACGGGCGGCGAGCGCGAGCGGATCTGGTCGAAGCAGAAGGAGCTCGCACCCGGCTTCGCCGAGTACGAGAAGACGGCCGGCGATCGCGAGATCCCGGTCATCCTCCTCGAATCCCGCTGAAGAGGCCCCTTGCGCCCGCAAGTTACGAACCGTAACTTGCGGGGTGATGACCTACGCCCACCGCTCCGCCATCTACGACGCCGACAGCCACCTCATGGAGGGGCTGAGCTGGCTTCGTGACCACGCCGACAAGGGCATCCGAGATCGCCTCCCCGACCTCGCCAAGCTCCTCGGCGGAGCTGGGGCCGGCGCGGACCAGGCGATCGTGGCCGGCGAGCGGCGCATCGCCGACGCGGTGGCGACAGCCAAGCTCGAGGAGGACGTGATCGCGTCGGCCAAGGGCTGGATGGCCCTGGGCGCCATGGACACCGCCGAGCGGACCCGGGCGCTCGATCTCCTCGGCTTCCAGTCGCAGCTGGTCTTCTCGACCTTCTCCGTCGGCCTCTTCGCCTTCTCCGACGATCTCGACGTCGTCTACGGCGGCGCGACCGCCCACAACCGGATGGTCGGCGAGTTCTGCGCCGGCGACGATCGCCTCGTCGGTGTCGGCTTCTTGCCTCTCAACGACCCGGACCGGTCGGTGCTCGCCCTCGAGGAGGCGCTGGAGCTCGGTTGCGGTGCCCTCTGGGTCGCCAACGCCGCGTCATCGGGCCGGTCGCCGGCGCACATCGAGAACGATCCGATCTGGGCCGCCGTGCAGGAAGCCGGAATCCCGATCGTGTTGCACATCGGCGGCGGACGGACCGGCCTCTCCAAGGCGTGGCACAAGAACGGCCGCCCGCGCCCGGTCGACCTGCACGGCGGCGGTGAGAACCTGCGGGCCAAGGACCTTCCCGCCGTGCATCACACGGCCGAGATCTTCCTCACCTGCATGGTCCTCGATGGCGTGTTCGACCGGTTCCCCGATCTCCGCTGCGGCGTCATCGAGATGGGCGCGTCGTGGGTGCCATCGCTCATGGCCCGCCTCGACTACGCCGCGAAGAGCTTCCGCAAGACCGAGCCGATGATCGGCGAGCTGAGCCTCAAGCCGTCGGAGTACATCCGACGCCAGGTGCGCTTCACGCCCTATCCGGGCGAGGACGTCGCCTCGATGATCGCGATGACCGGACCGGACCTCTACCTGTTCTCGAGCGACTACCCCCACCCCGAGGGCACGCGCGACCCGATCGGCAACTTCGAGCGCTCCTTCGCCGAGCTCGACACCGACGAGGCGGCCAAGCAGCGGTTCTACGAGGACAACTACCGCCAGCTGCTCGGCATCTGACCGGCGCCGACCGCGCCGTGGTGACCGTCGCCGAGCCCGGCCGCCGGCGAATGCGGGCCGAGGATCGGCGGGACCAGCTCCTCGACGAGGCCGCCGGTCTGCTCGTGACCTCCGGCGTCGGCAGCCTCACGATGGAGCGCCTGGCCGAACGGGCCGGCGTCTCGAAGGCGCTCCCCTACCGCCACTTCGTCGATGCCGACGCCGTGCTCGTGGCCCTGTACCGGCGCGAGACGACGGCGCTGGGGGGCGCCGTCGTCGCGGCGCTCCGCGCCGCCCCGCCGGAGGCGGACCTCGTACGCGTCTCGGTCCGGACGTACCTCGACGAGCTCGGGCCACGGCGGGCGATCCTCACCGCCCTCTCCTCCCCCGGAAGGGCGATCCCGGCCCTCGCCGACCCGGGGGATGCCGCCACCCGCTTCGCCGCCGCCGTGCTGCGCGAGTTCCACGGGCTCGACCGAGCCGGGGCGCAGGCGGTCGCCGGGATGGTGCAGGGCGCCATCGTCGGTGCCGCCGGGACGCTGCTCGCCGGCGGCGTCGCCCGTGTGCACGTCGAGGCGGCCCTCATCGCGATGTTGCACGCCGTCCTGGCCGCACACCCGAACGCGCCGGCTCAGGTCGCGTCGGTGGCGGCCTCGAGGTCGGTCCGCAGCCGGTAGCCGATGCCGGCCTCCGTGACGAGCGATCGCGGATGGGAGGGGTCCGGCTCGAGCTTGCGGCGCAGCTGTGCCATGTACGACGCGGAGGTAGTTGGTCTCCGTCTCGTAGCCGGGCCCCCACACCTGTTGGAGCAGCTCGCGTTGGGTCACGAGCTTGTCGTGGTGCCGGGCCAGTGTCTCGAGCACGTGCCACTCGGTCGGCGTCAACCGGACCTGGCCGCGCGCGTTGCGCACCTGGCGGGCGGCCAGGTCGATGACGAAGTCGGCGGTGACGACGACCGGTTCCTCTTGGCTCGGTGCCGCCCGCCGCGTGGCGGCGCGCACCCTGGCCAACAGCTCCTCGATCCCGAAGGGCTTGGTGACGTAGTCGTCGGCGCCGGCGTCGAGCGCCTCGACCTTGGCCCGTTCGGCGTCGCGCACGGACAGCACGAGGATCGGCACCGAACTCCACGCCCGCACCGCCTCGATCACCTGGATCCCGCTGATGCCGGGGAGACCGAGGTCCAGGATCAGGAGGTCGGCGTGGCACGTCGAAGCCAGCGCCACGGCTTCCTCCCCGGTGGCCGCGGACTCGACCTCGTAGCCGCGCACCTTGAGGTTGGTGACGAGGGCCCGGACGATCTGCGGCTCGTCGTCGACGACGAGGATCTTGGTCACGGCACGGCGGCGGCGAGGAGGATGCAGAACGTCGAGCCGCCCCCGGGCGTGTCCTCGACGAGCAGCTCGCCGTCCATGGCGTTGACGAAGCCGCTGGCGATGGCCAGGCCGAGACCGACGCCTCCACCGCCGCCGTCGCCGAGGCGCTGGAAAGGCAGGAAGATCCGTTCGCGCGCGTCGGTCGGCACGCCGGGCCCATGGTCGATGATGCGCAGCTCGAGGTCGGGGGCCGCGACCCGGGCGCGGATCTGCACCCGCTCCGTCGAAGGCGACCAGTGCAGCGCGTTGGCCAGGATGTTGGCCACCGACCGCTCGAGGAGCCCCGGGTCGACCAGGGCGAGGGGCAGGTCCTCCGGGACGTCGACGAACACGCCGGCGGCCTGGGCGCCGAGGCTCTCGAGGGCGTTGGCCACGACCTCCTCGAGGGCGATCGGGTGGCGGGTGAGCTCGAGCGCTCCGGTCTGGAGGCGGCTCATGTCGAGGAGGTTGCCGACGAGCTGGTTCAGTCGGTCGGTGTCGTCCTCGACGGCGGCGAGGAACTCCGCCGTCTCCTCCGGGGACCACTCCACGTCTTGGGTGCGCAGGCTCGACACCGAGGCCTTTATCGATGCGAGCGGCGTGCGCAGGTCATGGGACACGGCGCTGAGCAACGCCGTCCGCAGCTCGTTGGCCCGGTCCAGGGCGGCCGCCTCGGCCCGCACGGCGGCCGACTCCGAGGCGCTTCGGTCCGCCACGGTGACGTAGAGGGCGACCACCGCAGCGACCACCAGGAACACGATCAGCGCCAGCACGTGCTCCCCCCGGGCGATGGCGAGCGTGTGGTACGGCGGGGTGAAGAACCAGTTCACCAGGCCCACGGCCAGGACGGCCGACGCCGTGGCCGGCCACACCCCGCCCACGGCGGCCGTCGTCACCACCACGAGCAGGTACAGGAGCAGGGCGCTCTCGACGGCCAGATCGTCCTGCACCTGGATGAGCGCGCCGGTCATGGTGGCAAGGCCGAGGGCGGCGATGACCGCACCCGACAGCTGCCTCCTCGGCGACAGCCCGGCGTAGATGGGCCGACGCACCGCCCTCTCGACGCTCGTCACCCCTCCAGTCTCCGTCATCCGAGTGCGTCGGAGGTCGAGATCGGGGCGGTCCGGCCGCTTTTGACGCGATCTTGACGCGAACCCCTCCGGCCTTAGCAACGCCCTGACGCGGGCCTTCTGCACGCTGGAGCCCGTGTTGACACAGACGAAGCGGGTGCTGATCGGCCGGCCGCTGGCCACCTCGGAATCCGACCACCAGCGCCTCCCGAAGACCATCGCGCTGGCGACGTTCTCCTCCGATGCCATCTCCTCCACCGCCTACGCCACCGAGGAGATCCTCTTCGTCACCGCCGCCGGCGCGTCCAGCCTGGCGCTGGGCCTGTCGCGACTGGTGCCCCTGGCGATCGTCGTCGCTGCACTGTTGGTGATCGTCTCGGTCTCCTACCGCCAGACGATCTTCAGCTACCCGAGCGGCGGCGGGTCCTACATCGTCAGTCGGGAGAACCTGGGCGAGACCCCGTCGCTCGTCGCCGGCGCCTCACTGCTCGTCGACTACATCCTGACCGTGGCGGTCTCGATCTCGTCGGGCGTCGCCGCCATCCTCTCGATCCCGACGTTCCACTCCCTCGAGCACCTGCGGGTACCGATGTGCCTCGGGCTGGTGGCCGTCGTGACGCTGGCCAACCTGCGGGGCGTGAAGGAGTCGGGTCGGGCATTCGCCGTGCCCACCTACGTGTACATCGTCTCCATCACCACCATGGTGGTGTTCGGACTCTGGAAGGTGTTCTTCGGCCACTACCACCAGGTGCCGTTCGACCCCCATCGCGCCCACGGCGTTGCGCAGGCGGGGGGATCGTTGACCCTCTTCCTCCTGTTGCGAGGGTTCTCGTCGGGGGCGGTGGCACTCACCGGTGTCGAGGCCATCTCGAACGGCGTGCCCGCCTTCCAGCGGCCCGAGTCCCGCAACGCCGCCACCACCTTGACGTGGATGGCCGCCGTCCTCGGCTCCCTCTTCCTCGGGCTGTCGGTGCTGGCCAGCCGCCTGCACCCGTTTCCGACCCATGCGGAAACGGTGAACTCCCAGATGGCTCGGGTCCTGTTCGGGGAGTCGCCCTTCTACTGGATCATCCAGCTGTCGACGTGCGCCATCCTCGTGCTCGCGGCCAACACCGCTTTCGCCGACTTCCCCCGGCTGTCGTCGATCATCGCCAAGGACGGGTACCTCCCCCGTCAGTTCGCCAACCTCGGGGACCGTCTCGTCTTCTCGAACGGGATGGTGTTCCTCGCCCTGGCCGCTTGCCTCCTCATCGTGATGTTCGGCGGGATCGTCACCGCCCTCATCCCGCTGTACGCCATCGGCGTGTTCACGAGCTTCACGTTGAGCCAGACAGGCATGGTCCGCCACCACCTCCGCCATCGCCAGGCGGGGTGGCGACGGAGCATCGTCATCAACGCCGTGGGCGCGGTCGCCACGTGCGTCGTGATGCTCATCGTCGCCATCACCAAGTTCACGCAAGGGCGCTTGGGTGCCCATCGTGGTCGTGCCCCTCGTGATCACCCTCTTCAAGGCCATCAGACGCCACTACCGGGCCGTCGGCGACGGCATCCGGATCGAGCCGGAGGACCTCCCCGCGCAGCCGAGCGTGCACACCTTCGTGGTGCTCGTGGGCCGGGTGCATCGCAGGGGTGGCCGAAGCGCTGCAGTACGCCCGGTCGCTCCGCCCCCACCACATCGTGGCCCTCCACGTCGCCGAGGAAGGGGTCGACCACGCCGAGTTGGAGCGGGACTGGGCCCGCTTCGGCTTCGTCATCCCGCTCGACATCGTCGACTCGCCGTACCGGGAGCTCACGGCGCCGGTGAACCGGTACCTCGACCGACTCGAGGCAGATGGGCGAGCGACCGGCTCACCGTCGTCATCCCCGAGTTCGTGGTCGGGGTGAAGAGCATCACGAACGTCCTCCACGGTCAGAACGGGCTGGCTCTCAAGCTCTCCCTCCTGAGCCGGCCGCGCACCGCGGTGCTCTCCGTGCCCTTCTACGTCGGCACCCCCAAGCGGAAGATCGTGGAGTGCGACGATCGGCCCCTCGATCCGACGAAGCGGCTGTCACGCCTGGCGCCCTCCCACGAGCTGGACCGGGCCCGCCGCACCGCCCGCGTGGCGGCGGCGGCGCCCGACGAGACCCGGCTCGCGAGCCTGCAGGCCCGCCAACGCGTCTCGGTGACGGGCGAGATCACCGGCACCCGCGTCGTCCCCCGAGACGCAGGTCCGTGGCTCGAGCTGACGGTGGACGACGGTTCGGGCTCCTTCACGGCCATGTTCACCGGCCGGCGGTCGATCCCCGGCATCCAGTCCGGACGGTTGATCGCCTTCCACGGCGTCCTGCGCCAGGAGCACGGGCGTCGCGTGATGCTGAACCCGTCCTACACGCTGCTCGCGGAGTCGCCCCGCCCCTGATCGGCGATGGTCATTCCTCCTCGGCGACCTCTTCGCCCGGCGTGGGACCGGCATCGAGCCGGGGATCGCGGTAGCCATCGGTCGCCACGCGGTCGGCGAGATCGAGCAGCACCACCATTCGAGCCATCGGCTTGAGGTCCTCGGAAGCCGCCGGCATGTCGGCCAGCTCCTCGCGGCAGCGTGGCCATGAGCTCCTCGACGAGAAGCGCGGCGTCACCGCCGGCCTGCCCGACCCAGCGGGCCATGACCTCGAGCACCTCGGCGGCCGCCGCGGCCTTCCCCGCCCGTTCGAAGACGTCGTGGGCCCCGAGCATCTCGGCCGTCGCCATCTCGCGGATCCGGCCTTCGGCGCGACCGCCGACATCCGACAGGGGCAGGCCAGTCGTGGGGATGCCGTGGCGGAGGCCGTCGATGACCCAGTCCGGCACGTCTGCGAGCCGCTTTCGCTGCGCGGCGCGCAGGCTGACGAGGGAGTCGTCGACGAACGGGGCGAGCGGGTCAAGGGAACTCATGGTGGCGATTCTCCTCCGGCCCGCAGGCCTCGAGCGGTTGTGCGTCCCGGGACCTTATGCCTCGATCGCCGCGGCCGGGCAGGGGGCGATCGGCCCGGTCCCACTGGGCCCGCGGTCGACAGGACTTCGCGGTGGTCGACTACCAGGGAAGGAGGCGGGCGCCGTCGGCGGCGCCGAACGCGACCTCCGACGCCAGCCCGAGGGCGACGACCAGGGCGGCGGCAACGAAGGTCCCCGTGGCGGCGGCGGGGCCGAGCACCGGAACGGCATTCGGCGTCGGCCGCTCCTGCCAGTACGCCGCCGCGAGGACTCGGAGGTAGTAGGCCAACGAGACCACCGTGTTGATCACCGCGACGATGGCGAGCCAGGCGAAGCCCGCGTCGACGGCGGCGGAGAAGAGCGCGACCTTGGCCGCGAACCCGACGAGCGGGGGAATCCCGACGAAGGAGAAGAAGGCGAGAGCGAGCGCGACGACGAGGCCAGGGCGGGCGCGACCCAGCCCGGCGAAGTCGGCCAGCGCCGTCCGACCCCGCAGTTGCGCGATGACGCCGAAGGCCGCGAGGTTGGCGGCCGAGTATGCGGCCGTGAAGAACAGCAGGCTGGGGATGGCCAGGTCGCTGCGCCCGAGGGCGACGACGGCCATCAGCCCGTAGCCGGTCTGGGACACCGCAGACCATCCGAGGAGTCGCCGCACGTCGTCCGAGGCCAGAGCGGCCAAGTTCCCGATGGTCATCGTGGCGGCGGCAACGACGGCGATGACCACGCGCCAGCCGACCCCGGACTCGGGCAGCACGGCGACGAAGCGGGCGGTGGCGATCAACGCACCCACCTTCGGAGCGGCGGTCAGGAAGGCGCTGATGGGGACGGGGGCGCCGTCGGCGACGTCGGGGACCCACGCGTGAGCTGGGACGGCCCCGAGTTTGAAGGCCAGACCGATGATGACGAGGGACGCTCCGGCGACGAGGGCGATCGCGTCCTTGCCCACGAGCTCGCCCTCGAGGCCGAGG
>CAVSUD010000021.1:0-47287 GCA_963731055.1 uncultured Actinomycetes bacterium
CCAGCCCCGGTACGATGGCGCCATGCCGCGTCCTGACCCCGAAGATCGTCGCGCCCGTGGATCGGGCGGATCCGACTCGAGCGGTCGGGGGCGACCGGCGGCCGGTGGTTCCTCGGGCCGCTCGGGGAGCGCGGGCCGGTCCGGCGGTGCGGGCCGGGCCGGTGGGGCCGCCCGACGGGGCTCGAGCGCGCCCGGGGCCGGCGATGCCGGTCGGGGGAAGCGCTCGTGGAGCCCTGGCAACGGTGCGTCCTCGGGCGGGAATGCGACTGGACGCACCGGCGGAGACGGCCGGGGGCGGAGTGGCTCAGGCGGGGCCGGCGGTGGCCGGGGTGGGTCCTCGAGCTTCGGGTCCAGGGACGGCGGTGGAGATCGAGCGTCTCGTCCGGTGGGCCCGGGCGTAGGCGGCTCCGGCGGCGGCCGCCGCGCCGCAGGCGGTGAGTACCGTCCGCCGCGGCTCGGCGGCGGGGCGCGGGGTGACGGGAACCCCCGGCGCTCGGGCAGCGGCGGTGAGTACCGTCCGCCGCGGATCGGGAGCGATGACGGGCGGCGCTCGGGCGGTGGCAGCGAGTACCGGCCGCCGCGGCTCGGCAGCGATGACGGGCGGCGCTCGGGCGGTGGCCGCGAGTACCGGCCGCCGCGGCTCGGCGGCGGGACGCGAGATGACCGGACGACCCGGCGCTCCGGCGGGGGCGAGTACCGTCCGCCGCGGTTGGGCTCGGGCGCCGGTGGTCGGGACGATGCCGGACCCCGGCGCGGCGGCGGGGAGTATCGGCCGCCTCGCATCGGCGAGGAGCGGGGCCGGGGCTCCTCGACGGCCGCCCGTGGACGCGGCGAGTACCGGCCCCCGCGTCTCACGGGCGCCGACGGCGAGGCGCGCGGCGGCCGCCCGGGTGGCGCCGCCCGCGGTCGGGACGATGGCGGAAGCGGTGGGCGGGAGTACCGTCCGCCCCGCCTCGGCGAGGGGCGTGGCGCCGCTCGCCCGGTGCGCGATGATCGGTCGGGACGGCCATCGGGGCCGCGCCGTGAGGGTGGGCGGGGCGACGACCGCCCGTTCCGCTCGGGGCGGCCGGCGGTCAACCCAGAGGAGGCCCGGGCGCCGAAGACCTGGGGCTCGCTGGCCCGCAAGGGCACGCGCCAGCTGAACGACGATGGGGCCGGCTCCGCATCCGTGGCCTGGCGCGAAGCCGTGGCCCGGTCGCGAGATCGAGCGGTCGGGGATGACGCCGCCGAGGACGACGGGATCTGGTCCCCGGACGAGGTGTGGATCCGGGATCCGGACGCCGCGCCGGAGCGACCGGCGGCTCGCCCGCGGCGCCCGGCCGGGCGGGGGCCGAGGGCGACGGAGGTGGAGGCGCCCGAGGAGGCTGACGTGCGGAGTGGACGGAAGCCCAGGACGCTGCCCCAGGAGGTGGCGGTGGAGCTGTCGGAGGCGGTGAGCGGGGCGAAGGTGGCCCGGCTGCAGCAGCGGATGACCGACGCCGCGGGTGCCTACGAGCGCGATCGGTACGGCGAACGCGGCCCGGATGCTGAAGCCGCTGGCCGAGCAGGCGCCGGGCGCGGCCGCCGTGCGGGAGCTGTACGGGCTGACCCTCTACCGGCTCGGGCGCTGGGATGCAGCCATCAAGGAGCTCGAGGCGTTTCGCCAGCTCAGCGACACCCTCGACCAGCATCCGACCCTGGCCGACTGCTACCGCGCCAAGAAGCGGTGGAAGCACGTCGACGAGCTGTGGGACGAGCTCCGGCAGGCGTCCCCGGCCCAGGACCTCCTGGCCGAAGGGCGCCTCGTCTACGCCGGCTCGTTGGCCGACCGGGGCCGCATGCCCGAAGCGATCGAGGTGCTCGAGCGGGCGAAGACGGACCAGAAGAAGCCCAAGGCCGACCATCTGCGCACCTGGTACGCCCTGGCCGACCTCTACGAACGGGTGGGCGAGGTGCCCAAGGCCCGGGAGCTGTTCGGCCGGGTACTGCGCTTCGATCCCGAGCTCTACGACGTCGTCGAGCGGCTGAACGGCATCGGCTGATCGCCAACGCCGGCGACGGCCGCCGGATTGCTGTCACACCCTCGTCGTAGGGTCACCCCAGGCACTTCCCCCTGCCGATGTCACGAGGCGCTGTCGCCGATGGCGGCGCCTCCCCGTCCGTGGAGTGTCTGAACATGTTGAACGTCGTGGCCATCCGTGGCCAGCTGTCCCGCGCCGCCGAAGAGCGGACCCATCCCACTTCGGGCGAGCGCATCGTCGGCCTCGACCTCACCGTCCGCCGGGAAGGGGCGATCAAGGCGGAGTCGGTGCCCGTCGTGTGGCACGACGCGCCTCCGGCGGCCGCCGCGCTCGATGCCGGCGACGAGGTGGTGGTCGTCGGCCACGTCGCCCGACGATTCTTCCGGGCCGGGGGCGCGACGCAGAGCCGCACCGAGGTGGTGGCGCACTGCGTGGTGCCGGTGCGCGCGGCCAAGAAGGTGGCGGCAGCGCTGGCCTACGCCGCGGCCGAGGTCGAGGCCGCCGTGCCGTCGGCCCGCCGGCGATGACGGGGCCCGGTGGCTCAGGCGGCCGAGGCCTCGTAGATCGACCCGATGGCCTCGTCGAGGGCGCCGTCGAACTCCTCGGCGCTCTGCTGGGCACTCAGGCCCTCGGTCAGGGCTCGGGAGAAGCTGGCGATGACGCCCTTGTTCCGGGCCAGCCGGGCGTTGGCGTCGTCGCGGCTGTAGCCACCGGAGAGGGCGACGACCCGCAGGACCCGGGGATGCTCGACGAGGTCGGTGTAGAAGCCGTCCTCCTCCGGGAGGGTGAGCTTCAGCATCACCGTCTGGTCCTCGGGGATCGACTCCAGCTGGCGGAGGATGGCCTTCTTCAGGAGCGCCTCGGCCTCGGCCTTCTCCGGGCTGTGGATGTCGACCTCGGGCTCGATGATCGGTACGAGGCCGGCGGCGAGGATCTGACGACCGATCTCGAACTGCTGGTCGACCACGGCGTCGACGCCGCCGGGGTGGGCCAGCTTGATGACCGAGCGCATCTTGGTCCCGAAGACGCCTTTGTCACGGCGCGCGGACCAGAAGCTCGTCGAGACCGTCGATCGGCTTCATGACCTGGGCGCCGTCGACCTCGTCGGCGAGTCCCTTGTCGACCTTGAGGAAGGGCACGACCTGCTTGACGTTCCAGAGGTAGTCGGCGGTGTCGCGGCCCTCGACCTGGCGGTCCATGGTGTCCTCGAACAGGATCGCCCCGAGGACGCGGTCGCCGTTGAAGCTCGGGCTCGTGATGATCCGAGTCCGCATCTCGTGCACGCGGGTCGAACATCTCCTCGTCGCCGGAGTACTGGTCCTCGTCGACGCCGTAGAGCTTGAGGGCCTTCGGCGTGCTGCCGCCGCTCTGGTCGAGCGCGGCGATGAAACCGTTGTCGTTGCGGACCTTCTGGAGCTGCGTCTCGTTCACGCGTCCGACGCTACCCGGGGGGTCCGGAGGGTCGCCAGAAACCGGCGGTAGGGTGGCAGCAGCTTCATCGACACGGGGGGACAGCGTTGTCCGACACGGTGCAGGAGGAGCGTTCTGGCGGGGGCCAGGCGCTCGACCGGGTCGTCATCCGCTTCGCCGGCGACTCGGGCGACGGCATGCAGCTCACCGGTGACCGGTTCACGGCGTCGAGCGCCTTGTTCGGCAACGACCTGGCCACGCTGCCCGACTACCCGGCCGAGATCCGGGCGCCGGCCGGCACGCTGGCCGGGGTGTCGCGCCTTCCAGGTCCACATCTCCGACCACGACATCCTCACGCCGGGCGACGCGCCCGACGTGCTGGTGGCCATGAACCCGGCCGCCCTCAAGGGCCAACCTGCACGACCTGCACGGCCGGCGGCACGCTGCATCGTCAACAGCGACGCCTTCGACGAGCGCGACCTGCACGAAGGCCGGCTACGCCGCCAACCCGCTGACGGACGGGAGCCTGTCGGGCTTCACGCGTCTACGAGGTGCCGATGACGTCGACTGACGCTCGAGGCGGCCAAGCCGACCGGGGCCAAGCCCCGCGACGCCGAGCGGTCGCAAGAACTTCTTCGCCCTCGGGCTCGTCTGCTGGATGTACGACCGCGCCCGGTCGAGGACACGATCGCGTGGATCGAGCAGCGCTTCGCCAAGAACGCCGATCGTGCAGGACGCCAACCGCCTGGCCTTCAAGGCCGGCTACAACTTCGGCGAGACGGCCGAGCTGTTCCGAGCCGCACTACGAGGTGCGCGCCGGCCAAGCTCGACGCCGGGCGAGTACACGAACATCAGCGGCAACACCGCCCTGGCCTGGGGGCTCATCGCCGCCGGCCAGCTGGCCGAGCTGCCGGTGTTCCTGGGCAGCTACCCGATCACGCCGGCGTCGCGACATCCTCCACGAGCTGTCGAAGCACAAGAACTTCGGCGTGCGCACGATGCAGGCCGAGGACGAGATCGCCGGCGTCGGCGCCGCCCTCGGCGCCGCCTTCGCCGGGCACCTCGGCGTCACCACCACGAGCGGTCCCGGCGTCGACCTCAAGGCCGAGACGATCGGCCTGGCCATCAGCATGGAGCTGCCGCTGCTGCATCGTCGACATCCAGCGGGGCGGCCCGTCCACCGGCCTGCCGACCAAGACCGAGCAGGCCGACCTGCTGCTGGCCATGTACGGCCGCCACGGCGAGTCGCCGCTGCCGATCGTGGCGGCCAAGCACGCCGAGCGACTGCTTCTACGCCGCCATCGAGGCGGCCGGCATCGCCCTCAAGTACCGCACGCCGGTGATCCTGCTGTCCGACGGCTACCTGGCCAACGGCGCCGAGCCGTGGCGGCTGCCCGACGTCGACGGACCTGCCCGACATCTCGGTGCCCTTCGCCGTCGGCGCCCAACGCGACGGACGGCACGACGTTCCTGGCCCTACCTCCGCGACCCCGAGACGCTGGCCCGGCCGTGGGCCATCCCCGGCACGCCCGGGCCTCGAGCACCGCATCGGCGGCATCGAGAAGGAGGACGGCACCGGCAACATCTCCTACGACCCCGCCAACCACGAGCAGATGGTCCGACTCCGCGCCGGCCAAGGTGGCCGGCATCGCCAAGGACATCCCGCTGGTCGGCCGTCGACGACCCGAGCGGCGACGCCGAGGCTGCTCGTGCTCGGCTGGGGCTCGACCGACGGGATCCATCGAGGCCGCCGTGCGTGCATGCTCCGGGCCCGGGGCCGCAAGGTGGCCCAGGCCCACCTCGACCCACCTCAACCCGTTCCCGGCCGACCTCGGCGAGGTGCTGGCCGCGCTACCCGCGGGTGCTGGTCCCGGAGATGAACCTCGGCCAGCTCAGTCCGCCTGGTCCGGGCCGAGTTCCTGGTCGACGCCCAGTCGCTCACCAAGGTCCAGGGCCTGCCGTTCCGGGCCTCGGAGATCGAGGCCGCCATCCTGGAGGCGATCGGAGCGATGACTCGATGACCGATCACCGCCGTCCCCCTGACGACCAAGAAGGACTGGGCCAGCGACCAGGAGGTGCGCTGGTGCCCCGGCTGCGGCGACTACTCGATCCTCACCGCCGTCCAGATGCTGATGCCCGAGCTCGGCGTGCGCCGCGAGAACACCGTGTTCATCTCGGGCATCGGCTGCTCCAGCCGCTTCCCGTACTACATGAACACCTACGGCATGCACTCGATCCACGGCCGGGCGCCGGCCATCGCCACGGGCGTGGCCGTGGCCCGGCCCGACCTCGACGTGTGGGTCATCACCGGCGACGGCGACGGCCTGTCCATCGGCGGCAACCACCTGATCCACGCCCTGCGCCGCAACGTCAACCTCACGATCCTGCTGTTCAACAACCAGATCTACGGGCTCACCAAGGGCCAGTACTCACCGACCAGCGAGGTCGGCAAGGTCACCAAGTCGACGCCGTTCGGCTCGGTCGACCACCCCTTCAACCCGATCAGCCTCGCCCTCGGGCGCCGAGGCGACCTTCGTGGCCCGCACCCACGACACTCGACCGCAAGCACATGATGGAGATGTTCCGGCGGGCCCACGCAGCACCAGGGCGCGTCGTTCGTCGAGATCTACCAGAACTGCAACGTCTTCAACGACGGCGCCTTCGAGGAGATCCTCACGCGCGACGCCCGCGCCGGACATGCTGATCCCGCTCGAGCACGGCGAGCCCGATCCGCTTCGGGCCCGACGACGCACAGGGCGTGGTGGTCGACCGGGCAGGGCCAGGCGAGCATCGTCGACGTGGCCGACGTCGGGGAGGACGGCGATCCTCGTCCACGACGAGCACCGCGAGGACCCCGGCCTGGCCTTCATGCTCAGCCGCCTGGCCGAGCGGACCGCTACGAGCCCACGCCGATCGGTGTGTTCCGCGCCGTCGACCGCACCGACTACGGCACCGAGGTCAACCGCCAGCTGCTCGAGGCGGCCGAGCGCCAGGGGCCCGGGGACCTCTCGACCCTCCTCGGCTCGTTGGGGACCTGGGAGGTCTGACCCTTTTGGAGTGAACGTGGTTTTGTTCCAACTGGGAGGTGGACAGAACCTCCCGGTACCCTGCACCAACCTTTCATGACGTCCGCCCCTCGCTCCTTCCGCCGGGCCATCGCCGTCGTCACCCTCGTCGTCGCCGCAACGGTCGGTGTCCCGACCGTCGTCGCCGGCCAGGCGGGCGACGCCACGGCCGCCTCCGCCCTCCCGACCCAGGACGGGTGGTGGAACCGCGCCAAGGGTCCGCAGGCCGGTGAACCGGCCAACCCGGTGCGTTCGGCCATCGGGGGGAGTGTCCCGGCGCCATCCACCGTGCCGCCGACAGGCCTCGGAGTCGGGGCCCTCGGCGGGGATCCGGACAAGGTGGCGGCCATCGGAGTGGTGCTCGAAGCCGGCCCCGACGCCCTCGTCGACGCGCTGATCCTGCGTCTCCAGGAGACGACGGAGAACGGGTCCAACCTCAACGCGTCGTCGGCGAAGATCATCGCCTGCCCGATCACCGGGTTCTGGGCCGGCGTGAAGGACGGCGACTTCGCCAACCGGCCGACGTGCGACGACAGCCAGTCGGTGGCCGGCGCGCTGGGCCGCGAACGGTTCGTGGACGTTCGACCTGACGCTCCTGGCCTCGCAGTGGATCGACCCCACGAGCGGGCTGGACCAGAACGGCGTGCTCCTCATGGAGGCGGTCGAGGCCCCCCAGTCCTTCCAGGTCAGCTTCTCCGACATCTCGACCGGGAAGGTCGGTCTCGAGTTCACGGCCACTGCGGGTTTCGGCGCCGCGACCTTCACCGACGAGAGCGCGGCGCCCACCGGGGACGTCGCCGTGCCGGACGACTCGTTCGCCCCGGCTGCCGACACCGGCGGCGCCTTCACCGTCGACGACTCGGCGTCGTTCGACACCGGCTCCTCGTCGTTCACCTCGACCCCACCGGCCCCTCGCCCCTCGGCCCCGGCGGTCGGGGCGGCGCCGGTGGCCCCACGGGCCGCCACGCCGACGGCGGTCCGCCGCCCGGGGGCCGTCGGCGGCAACCTGCTCGGTGCCCTCCCGATCCCGGCGCTGGTGTTCCTGCTCCTGTTCGTGCTCGGCGGGGCGGTGTTCCTCGGGTTCGTGCTCGGACCGCTCGCGGCGCCGACGGTGGCCGCGACCCGCAGTGGCGGCGTCAGCCGCGCCCTCGAGGCGCGAGCGGGCCGTTCCCCCCGATGACCGTCCTCCTCCTCCTCCTCCTCCTCCTCCTCCTCCTCCGACCAAGGAGCTCCCGTGTTCCGCTTCTTCCGATGGACCAGCCTGGTGCTGGCCCTGCTCCTCCTGGCCGGTGCCTGCGGGCAGAAGGAGGGCGTCGCCCTGTCCGCCGGCGGCCCCGCCACGGCCGGCCAGGCCGCGACCGACGACCTCGGCGCCGGCGGGGTGGCCGAGGCCCTGCCGACGGACGCCGTCGCGACCGATGCGACGGACGCGACCGATGCGGCCACTGCGGATGCGGCGACCAATGATCCGGCGGCCGGAGCAGCGCCCGCGCCCGGCGGCGGGACGGCGGCCAAGCCGGTGGCGGGCGGAACGGCGCCGAAGCCCGGTGCGACCGCCGCGCCGGCCGCAGGTCCCACGGCGCCCGGCGGCGGGAGCGCCCCCGCCGCGACCGCGTCGGCGGGCCCCAACGACAAGAACGGGGTGACCGACAAGGAGATCGTGATCGGCATCCACGCGCCGGTGACCGGCGCCGCCCCGTTCCCCCAGTCCACCTTCGACGAAGGCAAGGACGTGTACTGGAAGGCCAAGGGCCCGATCAACGGTCGCACCGTGCGGGTCGAGTTCTTCGACGACCAGTTCAACCCCAGCCGGGCCGTGCAGGTCTGCCGGGAGATGGTCGAGTCGAAGAAGGTCTTCCTGCTGATCGGCGGCGGCGGCGCCGACCAGATCACCGCCTGCGCGAAGTACGCCAACCAGGTCGGCGTGCCCTATCTGTCAGCCGGCGTGAACGAGACCGGCCTCGAGACCCTCAAGACGTACTTCGCCCTCTCGCTGACCTACAGCCAGCAGTCGCCCATCCTCGCCCAGCTCGTGAAGAACAAGCTCGGCAAGACCAAGGTCGGCATCCTCGTGGCCGACACCCCGTCGTTCGCCGACGCCCAGGCCAGCTTCACCAAGGCGGCCACCGACGCCGGCCTGACGATCACCTACAACAAGCAGATCAACAAGTCGGCGTCGCAGAGCGACACCTTGGCGGCGGCCCAACAGCTCCAGGCCAGCGGGGCCGAAGCGGTGTACGTGCTGACCGCGCCGACGGTCTTCCTGCAGCTGGCCCAGCAGGCGAGCAGCCAGGGCTACAACCCCCAGTACGTCGGGCCCGGCATCACCAGTGGACTGAACACCGTCGCCACTGTCGGCTGCCCGGGCATCGGCGAGGCCCGCTTCCTCTCGCCCTTCCCGGGCCTCGACGACGGCGCCGCCGGCGAGTACCAGGCCGCCTACCAGAAGCAGAACGGCAAGGCCGGGGACGACATCGGGTTCGCCCTCTGGGGCGTCAACGCCATCCTCGGCGAGATGCTCAACGCCGCCGGCCAGGACCTGGGACGGGCCAAGTTCATCAGCACCCTCCAGAGCGGCAAGGCCTTCAGCGGCGGCGTGTACCCGGAGGCGAAGTACGCCCCCGGCAAGCCGTTCGGTGGTTCGGCCATGCACCTCCTCAAGGCGGACTGCGGTGGCCGGAAGTACGTCACCGAAGCCAAGAACGTCTCCGGGTTCTAGGCCCGCCGTGGACAGCCCGTTGTTGCGCCGGACCGCTCTCTTCGGCGGCATCGCCCTCCTGACCCTGCTCGTGTTCGTGCTCATCGGGCAGAAGCAGGCCTTCGTCATCGGCGTCATCACCGGCGCCGCCTACGGGTTGGTGGCGCTCGGGCTCGTGCTGATCTACAAGTCGAGCGGGGTCTTCAACTTCGCCCAGGGCGAGTTCGGCACGGTGGCCGTCTACGTCCTCTACCTCCTCCACTCCAGTGGCGTGCCGTACGTGGTCGCGCTGCTCGGCGCCCTGATCGTCGCCGTCGCTCTTCGGACTGCTCGTCGAACGGATCGTCGTGCGACCGCTGTTCGACGCCCCGCGGGTGACCCTCCTGGTGGCCACGGCCGGCGTGGCGCTGCTCGCCGATCGGCGTGCAGATCTGGTTCGGCGAAGCCCGGCTGCGCAACATCGACCCGGCTCTGCCCCGGACGGACCGCGTCTCGCTGCTCGGGGTCCGGATCTCCGACCAGCGGCTGCTCCTCATCGTCGTGTTGCTCGTGCTGGCCGTGGTGCTCGGCCTGCTTCTTCAACCGCACCACGCTCGGCCTGGCCATCCTCGGCGCCAGCCAGGAGCCGACGGCCACCGAGCTCGTCGGCATCAGCGTGCGGCGCCTGTCGACGCTTCACGTGGGCGCTCGCCGCGCTGCTCGGCGGCCTCGCCGGTGTCATCGGCGTCCCGGCTGCCGGCAACGCCTTCGGACCCGGGCATCGTCACGTCCGGGCTCCTGATCCCCGCCTTCACCGCCGCCGTGCTCGGCGGCATGACCAGCCTGCCCGGCGCCTTCCTCGGCGGGGTCATCGTCGGCATCGTCCAGGCGCTCGCCACCTCGTCGGACTTCTTCGAGTTCATCCCCGGGCAGGCCGGGGTCGTCATCGCCTTCGTGCTCCTCGTGCGGCGTGCTCGTCGTCCGGCCGCAGGGCCTGCTCGGGCGGCAAGGCGTGACCGACGTCGTCGCCAACGCCGAAGAGGCGGCGCTCCTCGAGGCCGCCAAGGCCGAGGCCCGTCGCGACGACGACTTCCGAGCCGTCGACGCCCGGGTGGGTCGGCCGCGTCGCCCTCGTGCGTCTTCGCCGCCGTGGTGGTGCTCGTCGTGCCGCGCCCTGCGGGACCGGCTTCGAGGTCAACATCTTCACCGCAGGCCGTGGTCTTCGCCATCATCGGCCTCTCGCCTGAACGTGCTGCTCGGCTACGTCGGCCAGATCTCGCTCGGCCACCAGGCGTTCGTCGGCATCGGCGCCTTCACGTCGGCCTACATGGTGTCGGTGCAGCAGCACAGCGTTCTTCGTGGCGTCGCTGGTGGCCGTGGTCGTCGGCGCGCGCTGCAGGCGCTGCTCCTCGGCGGCCTCTCGCTGCGGATCAGCGGCCTCTACTTCGCCCTCGATCACGCTGTCGTACGGCCTGGTGGCCGAGGAGAGCATCTTCCAGATCGAGTCGCTCACCGGCGGCGGCGCCGGCCAGCGGCGCCGAAGCCGCCCGGCTTCGACACCGACCGGCGCTACTACTACCTCTGCCTCGGCCTTCCTCGGCGCTGGTGCTCTACGTCGACTGGCGGCTGATGCGGACGAAGGGCGGACGGGCCCTGCTCGCGCTGCGGGAGAACCCGCGGGTCGCGGCCACGTTCGGCATCGAACGTGAAGACTGTCACGCTCTTCGGCGTTCGTGGTCTCGGGCGTGTTCGCCGGCCTCGGCGGAGCGCTGCTGGCCCACAACGACACGTTCGTGGTCGCGCCGACATCTACAACTTCCGGCTCGCGCTGGTGTTCGTGATCATGACCGTCGTCGGCGGGCTCCGCAGCCGGACCGGCGTCGTGATCGGCTCCGCGTTCTTCGCCCTGCTCGGGTTCTTCATCGACAAGTTCCACATCATCGAGGTCGCCCTCGACGAAGATCCCGCTTCGCGCCGACGCTGACGCCGGAGATCGCCCCCCTGGTGCTCGGCCCCCTGCTGCTGCTGCTCATGCTGACCCGGTTCCCGGGCGGCATCGGGCAGCAGCTCCGGCCGGTCCAGCGCTGGCTGGGCGGCCACCGCTTCGACTCGGGCGACCGCGGCGTGAAGGAGGTGCAGATCACCGATGTCCGTGCTTGAGGCCCGAGGGCTGCTCCATCCGCTTCGGCGGCGTGCAGGCCGACCGCGGACGTCAGCATCGCCGTCGGCGAGTGGGAGATCGTCGGCGTCATCGGCCCGAACGGCGCCGGCAAGACGACGACGTTCAACATGATCACCGGCTTCTACACGCCCGACGACGGGCTCGGTGCTGGTTCAAGGGCCGCGACATCACCAACCTGGCGGTGCACGAGCGGGCCGCGCTCGGGCATGGGCCGGACGTTCCAGAACGTCGGCCTCGTGAAGGGCTCGACGGTGCGGGAGAACCTGCTCACCGCCCAGCACCTGCAGGCCCGCGTACGGCACCGCTCGCCGGGATGGTCGGCGCGCCCCGCAGCCTTCGCCGCCGAGCGGGAGCTCGCGCCGCCGGGCCGACGCCCTCGCTCGAGGTCCTCGGCCTCGGCGACCTCGCCGACACCCAGGTCGCCGGGCCTGCCCTACGGCGACCTGAAGCGGGTCGAGATCGCGACCGTGCTGGCCACCGACCCCGAGGTGCTGCTGCTCGACGAGCCGTCGTCGGGCATGGGCCCCGAGGAGGCCGCACGCAGCTCGGCGACACGCTGCTCGAGCTGCGCCGGGAGTTCGGCCTGTCGATCGTGATGATCGAGCACCACGTGCCGCTCGTCGTGCGGGTCTGCGACTACGTCTACTGCCTGAACTTCGGCCAGCTGCTGGCCGAGGGGCAGCCCGACGAGGTGCGCAACCACCCCGAGGTCGTGCGCGGCCTACCTGGGCGAGGACGCCGACGAGGCCTCGAGCGCCGACGTGCCGTGAGGCGCTGATGGCGCTGCTCGAGGTCGAGGACCTGCGCGTCGGCTACGGCTTCCCGGTGCTGATGGGCATCAGCTTCGACGTCGAGGAGGGCGAGACGGCGGTGCTGTTCGGCCTCAACGGCGCCGGCAAGACGACGACGGTGGCGACCATCGCCGGCCTCCTGAAGCCCGACAGCGGCTCGATCCGCTTCGACGGCGAGGAGATCGGCGGGCAGCCGCCGACGGAGCTCGTGCGCCAGGGCATCGCGCTCGTGCCCGAGGGGCGGCGGGTGTTCCCGGGGCTGACCGTCGCCGAACAACCTGCGCCTCGGCGCCTGGGTCGAAGCGCACGAGCCGCAAGGCGATCGAGCGAGCAGCGGGCCCTCGTGTTCGAGTACTTCCCCCGCCTCGCCGAGCGGGCCGAGCAGGCGGCCGGCACGCTGTCGGGCGGCGAGCAGCAGATGCTGGCCATCGGCCGGGCCCTGATGTCCAAGCCCCGCCTGCTGCTCATCGACGAGGCGTCGCTCGGGCTGTCAGCCCGGCGCTGGCCAAGACCGTGTTCCAGGTCGTCAGCCCAGATCAACGACGACGGCGTCACCGTCGTCATCGTCGAGCAGAACGTCGGCGTGCTGCCGTACGCCGACCGGGCCCTGATCATGGAGAAGGGCACGCTCGTCTACCAGGGCGTCGGCGACGAGATCCGCGGCGCCGAACCTGCGCGAGACCTACCTCGGTGGATCGGAGTGAGCATGAAGCTCAACTGGCGACAGCTCGGCGGACAGCTCGGGGATCGGCCTGGCCGTCCTCGGGTTCCTCCTGTTGTTCCTCGGGTGGAACGGCGCCGCGTCGTACGACCGCGTGCCGGCCCAGATCCCCTACCTCATCTCCGGCGGCCTCGCCGGGCTGTGTGTGATCGTGCTGGCCGGGGCGCTGCTCGTGATCAACGCGCAGCGCCAGGAGCGGGCCGCGCTGCGTCAACTCCCTGGCCGAGCTGCGGGAGGCCGTGGAGCGGTTGGCCCTGTCGTCGAGCGCGGGTCCGGGGGCCGGTCCCGATCTTGCTCGGGCGCGGGCCGAAGGTCTCGTCGTGGCCGGACCGAGCAGCTACCACCGTCCCACCTGCAAGTTGCTCGAGGGGCGTGGCGTGCTCCCGACGGTCTCGGTCCAGGCGGCCGAGGACCGGGGCCTGGCGCCGTGCCGGTCCTGCGACGCCGCCGACCTCGCGTTGCCCGTCAGCGAGCCGGACCCGGCCCCGCCGAGCCCTCGTCGCCGCCGGACCACCCGGGCCGACCCAACTCAGCCGAGGTCGAGGTCGCGGAAGACGAGTCCGGTCGCGGGCTTCGGATAGAAGAACGTCGTCTTCGGGGGCATCCGTTCGCCGCCGTGGCTGATGGTGGCGATCTGGTCGACCGTCGCCGGGCGGAGGAGGATCGCGGCGCCGGCATCGCCCTGCAGCACGAAGTCGCTGCACGCGGTCCGCACCCGTGCTGGTACGTGAGGTCGTGCTCGGGGAGCGCGGCCAGGGCCACGTCGAGGCGGCTCGAGTCGAGGTCGTGGCCGGCCGCGTCGGGCCGTCGCAGGGAGCGGCCGCAGCAGCCAGGTGCCGGCGGGCGTGACGAGACCGAGGGCGCCGGCGTCGTCCATGCGTCCGAGGATCGTGGCGTCCACCGGCGCGGTCTCGAACACCTCGAAGTGCGGCTCGAGCGCGCCCAGCAGGTCGAAGCCCGCCGGCAGGCCGCGCAGGACGCGGTGGATGGCCCGCACCGACAGCTGCGCCTCGTGGAGCTCCACGACGAAGGCGAGGATCCGGTCCTGGCCGCCGGTGCCCGTGCCGGCGCCGATCTCCTCCTGGTAGGCGAGGCCGATCTCGTAGCGGTGGTGTCCGTCGGCCACGAGGACCGGATTGACGGCGACCGCCTCCCGGATCCCGTCGACGACGGCCGGCGACGTGATCCGCCAGACGCGGTGGTGGACGCCGTGCTCGTCGGTGGCCCGAGTGTCGGGCGGCCGCCCGTCCACGTCGGCGTCGACGAGCCCCGAAAGGCCGGCCGTCGGGCTCAACGCCCAGATGGGGGAGAGGTTGGCCCGCACCGACCGGATGAGATCGAAGCGATCGGCCTTGTCCTTGGACGTGGTCCGCTCGTGGGGGAGGATGCCACGGCCCGGGGCCTCAGGTGCAGGGCCCCGAGGATGCCGGTCGTCTGACGGGGACGTCCGTTCTCGTCCTTGAACCCCATCCGGTAGGCGTAGAAGGAGGGCTCGTCGTCGGCGACCAGGACCCGGTCGTCCTGCCAGCTACGCCACAGCTCCGCGGCGACCTCGTAGCGGTCCGGGTCCGTCCGCCTCGTCGGGGAGCTCGAGGCGGACGGCGTTGCTGTTCGCTCCGAGCCACGAGGGCGTCGCGGTCCGACGGGGTCGATGACGTCGTAGGGCGGCGCGATCACATCGTCGACGAAGCCGCCTTCGGCGTTGTAGCGGAGGCCGGCGAACGGGGAGAAGCCGGGCACGGGGGGAACCTAACCTCCGGGTCCGTGACGTGGTTACTCGACCTCGATGGCGTGGTGTGGCTCGCCGAGGACGCGATCGCCGGGTCGGCCGAGGCCATCGCCCGCCTCCGGGGGGCGGGGCAACGGGTCGTGTTCCTCACGAACAACTCCTCGGCCACGGTGGCGGACTACCTGGCCAAGCTCGAGCGCATGGGCGTGCCCACCGCGCCCGACGATCTCATCACCTCGGCCCTGGCGGCGGCCATCGCTGGTGGCACCGGGCGAGACGGCGTTGGTCTGCGCCGGCCTCGGGGTCGAGGAGGCGCTCGCGGCGCGCGGGGTCACCGACCGTCCGGGAGGGCGCGGCCGACGCCGTGGTCGTCGGGTGGCACCGCGACTTCGACTTCGCGCGGCTGACGGCGGCCTTCGACGCCGTCCACGGAGGCGCCCGCCTCATCGGCACCAACGACGATGCCACCTATCCGACTCCGTCCGGGCCGCTCCCGGGCGGCGGGTCGATCCTCGCCGCCGTGGCCTACGCGTCGGGGGCCAGCCCACGGTGGCGGGCAAGCCGTTCGCGCCGATGGCCGACCTGCTGGCCGAGCGGGTCGAGGACGCCGTCCTCATGGTCGGCGACCGGCCCTCCACCGACGGGCGGTTCGCCGAGCGACTCGGGGTGCCGTTCGGCTTGGTCCTGAGTGGCGTGACGAAGGCGGATGGACCGGCGGTGGAGCCGCGACCGGCACACGTCGCCGCCGACCTCGCGACGCTGGTCGCTCAGGCGTACGGCGGCGCATAGGCGTAGCTGCGACGGACATCGGCGCCCGCGCCCCGGGCCCGCCACACGAGCCCGACGAGCACGCCGAACACGAACCCCCCGACGTGCGCGGCCCAGGCCACGCCCTCGTTCGGGTTGATGAAGAACTGGGACACGAACCAGAAGCCGAGCAGCCACCGGGCCTGGACGTCGCGGAACAAGATGATGAACATCATGAAGAACGTCTTGATCTTCACCTTCGGGAACAGCACCAGGTAGGCGCCCATCACGCCGGCGATGGCGCCCGACGCACCCACGAGGGGCATGGTGCTGCCGGATGGAGAGCGACGTGGGTGAACGTCGCCACGACGCCGGCGGCCAGGTAGAAGAGGAGGTAGACGACCCGACCCTTGGGGTCCTCGATGTTGTTGCCGAAGACCCAGAGGAAGAGCATGTTGCCGCCCAGGTGGAGCAGGCCGCCGTGCAGGAACATCGATGTCACCACCGCGGCGAGGACGCTCTTGGCCGGGAACACGGGGTCTTCGGTGTCGCGGCGGGTGCAGTCGCCCGACGCGATCTCCTCGGCCGTCATCGGCTTGCCGGTCGACGACCTCGCACGGCATGGCGGCGCGCCGGTAGGTGAACTCGGCCTGATCGCCGCCCCGCTGGAACCCGAAGTACACGACCACACAGGCGGCGATGAGCAGGATCGTCACGATCGGTGTCGTGCGGGTCGGGTTGTCGTCCTTGAGCGGGATCACGCGGCGGGACGCTACCCAGCGCCCGCCGGTCCACTGCGTACTTTTGCAAGCAGTGCAGGTCAGTTGGTAGTTTCGCCCCCATGGCTCAGACCGACATCTTCAAGCGGTACCTGGACGCGGGCATGGCGTTCACCCAGCTCAGCCGGGAGAAGGCCGAGGAGTTCGTCAAGGATCTCGTCAAGGCCGGCGAGGTCCGCGCAAGGAGGCCGAGGAGGTCATCGAGACCCTCGTCGAGCGCAGCCGCAAGAACACCGAGGACCTGGTGGCCATCGTCCGCCAAGAGGTCGCCGACCAGCTCCGCAACGTCGGGCTGGAGGAACTGGTGAAGCGGGCCGGTCTGCCCGGGAGCGCCGGGGCCCGGGCCGAGGACCTGGCCGAGCGGGTGGACGAGGCCGCCGACGACGCCGCCGAGGTCGTCGCTCCGGCCAAGAAGGCGGCCAAGAAGGCCGTCGCCGGCGAAGAAGGCGCCGCCGGCCGTCCCGTCGCCGGGCTCGCCGCTCGTCGTCCCGGGCGCGGCCAAGAAGGCACCGGCGAAGAAGCTCGTCGTCCCCGCCGGCGTGGCCAACCCGGCACCGGCCCAGGCGGCCAAGAAGGCCGCGGCAAGAAGTCCGCCAAGAAGTCCTGAGCGGACCGGCCCGCCGGCGTCTCGACGCCGAGCTCGTCCGCCGGGGTCTCGTCGAGACGCGCCAGCAGGCGCAGGAGGCGATCGACGTCCGGACGTGTGCTCGTCGGCGGCGCGCCGGCGGACAAGCCGGCCCGCATGGTGCGGGCGGACCAACCCGTCGTCCTGTCGGGCCCACCGCCCCGCTTCGTCGGTCGGGGCGGCGAGAAGCTCGACGCCGCCCTCGATCCGCTTCGCGGTGGACGTCACCGGCCGGCGGGCCCTCGACGCCGGCGCGTCCACCGGCGGCTTCACCGACTGCCTGCTCCAGCGGGGCGCCGCCTCCGTCGAGGCCGTCGACGTGGGGTACGGGCAGCTGCACGAGCGGCTGCGGGCCGATCCCCGGGTCACCGTCCGGGAGCGGACGAACGTGCGGGCTCTCCGCCTCGACGTCGCCCGTCGACGTGGTCGTGGCCGACCTCTCGTTCATCTCCCTCCGCACGGTGGCCGATGCCCTCGTCGGCGCCAACGCTGCGTCCGGCGCCGACGTGGTGGTGCTCGTGAAGCCCCAGTTCGAGGCCGGTCGGATCGAGGTGTCCAAGGGGCGGGGGGTCATCCGTGACCCGCAGGTGTGGCGGCGGGTGCTCACCGAGGCCGCCTCCGCGCTGGCCGGTCACGGAGCGGCGATGATGGGGGCCATGGTCTCGCCCCTCAAGGGGGCCGACGGCAACGTCGAGTTCCTCGTCCACCTGCGCGCCCATGAGGCGGCGGCCGGTGCCGACCCCGGGGCGATGGCCGAGCGGCTCGACGCCGCGGTGCATGAGGCCGAGGCCCGGGACGAGCCGTGAGCGTCATCGGGATGGTGGTGCACCGGGAGCGCCCCGAGGCCAACGCGCTGGCGACGCGCGGCCATCGCGTGGCTCGAGGCCCGCGGCCATCGGGTGCGGATGCCGGCCGACGACGCGGAGGCGGCCGGCCTGGGCTCGCTCGCCTGCCCCGACGATCGCCTCTGCGACGACCTGAGCCTCGCCGTCAGCCTCGGCGGTGACGGCACGATGTTGCGGACCGTGGAGCTGGTCGCCGCCGGCCGGCGTGCCCATCCTCGGCATCAACGTCGGCCGCCTCGGCTACCTGCCGGAGGTGCGAGCCCGACGACCTCGAGGGCGCGCTCGAGCGGTTCTTCGCGCGGCGACTACGTGACCGAGGAGCGGATGACCCTCGACGTGCGGTCCGACGGCAAGTTCCCGCCCGCCGCCGCCCTCAACGAGGCGTGGCTGGAGAAGACGGTCCCGGGCCACACCGTGCACATGCGCCTCGGCATCGGCGGCGTCGGCGTTCACCACCTACGCCGCCGACGGGCTGATCGTGAGCACGCCCACCGGTTCGACGGCGTACAACCTCTCGGCGCGCGGCCCCATCGTGTCGCCCACGATGCGGGCGATGATCGCTGAAGCCGGTGTCGCCCCACAGCTCTTCGACTTCCCGTTGGTGCTCGGTCCCGACGAGGAGGTCCGTGTCGATGTGCTCGAGGGGCGCACCGCGACCCTGCTCGTCGATGGTCGCAACATCGGCGAGCTCGTACGCCGGCGATGCGGTCACCTGCCGGGCCGGCCCCCATCCCGCCCGCCTCGTCCGCTTCGGAGCGCCGCGACTTCCACCAGATCCTGAAGGCCAAGTTCGGCCTGACGGATCGCTGAGCGCCGGTGCTCGTCGAACTGCGCGTCCGGGACTTCGGCGTCATCGCCGACGTCACCCTGGTGGTCGGGGCGGGGATGACCGCGCTGACGGGGGAGACGGGCGCCGGAAAGACGCTGCTGGTCGAGGCGATCGAGCTGCTCGTCGGCGGGAAGGCCGATCCGGTGCTCGTGCGGCCCGGCGCCGCCGAGGCGATCGTCGAAGGCCGTTTCGTGGACGGGGACGGGAACGAGACGGTCGTGGCCCGTACCATCCCGGCCGCCGGGAGCGGCCGGTCGCGCGCCTACGTCGACGGGCGCATGGCGCCGCTCGCCGCCCTGGCCGGGACGGGCGCCGGACTGGTCGACCTCCACGGCCAGCACGCCCACCAGTCGCTGTTGGCGCCGGCCGTGCAGCGAGGGGCGTTGGATGCCTTCGCCGCCATCGACCACCAGCCCCTCCTCGAAGGCCGCCGGAAGCTCCGCGAGATCGACGCCGCCCTGGCGGAGCTCGGGGGTGACGGACGGGCTCGAGCGCCGCGAAGCCGACCTGCTCCGGTTCCAGCTCGACGAGCTCGAGGCCGCCGACGTCACCGATCCCGACGAGGACGAGATCCTCCGCCAGGCCGAGGAGCGGCTGGCCGATGCGGACGCGGCGCGCGCCGCCGCGGGCCGGGCCCACGACGTGCTCGGGGAGGATGGTGGCGCGGCCGATGCCGTCTCCTCCGCCCTGGGCGCGCTCGTGGGCCGGCCGGCGCTGCAGGGGTTCGAGCCACGCCTCCGGTCCCTGCAGGCCGAGATCGCCGACGTGGCCGCCGAGCTGCGGGCCGCCGGCGAGTCCTTCGACGAAGATCCGGAGCGGCTGGCCGAGCTGCGGGCCCGGCGTCAGCTGCTCCGCGACCTCCAGCGCAAGTACGGCGACACCCTTGCCGACGTCATCGCCTTCTCCCAGGTGGCCCGGGTGCGTCTGGAGGAGCTCGCGTCGCACGACGAGCGGGTCGCCGCGCTCGAGGTGGCGCGCGTCGAGGTCGGGGCGGCCGTGGCCAAGGCCGCCGCCACGGTGGCGGGGGCCCGGCGGGCGGCCGCGCCCCGGCTCGGCGACGCCGTCCAGGACCACCTCCGGGTGCTGGCCCTGCCCCGCGCCCGGATCGAGGTGGCCGTGGAAGGGCCCGATCCCGCCGACGACGTTACGTTCCTCTTCGCCGCCAACGCCGGTGAGCCGCTGTTGCCGCTGACCAAGGTCGCGTCCGGGGGCGAGCTGGCTCGAACCATGCTCGCCGCCCGCCTCGTTCTGGGCGACGCCCCACCGACGTTGGTGTTCGACGAGGTCGACGCCGGGATCGGCGGGGCGGCGGCGGTCGCCGTGGGTCGGGCGCTGGCCGCCCTGGGGGCGGATCATCAGGTCCTCGTCGTCACCCACCTCCCGCAGGTCGCGGCCTTCGCCGACCACCAGGTGGCGGTGGAGAAGTCGGAGGTCGACGGCCGGACCATCGCCACCGCCGCCCGACTCGACGACGCCGCTCGGGTGGTCGAGTTGTCGCGGATGCTGTCCGGTCAGCCCGAGAGCGAGACCGCCCGCCACCATGCCGAGGAGCTGCTGGCGACAGCGGCCGCCCATCGGGAGCGATCGAGGTGAGGCAGCTCAAGCGGGCGGACGAGGTGGCCGGTGCGTCGGGGCGAGCCCGCATCGACCGCCGCACGAAGGACCTGATCCGGCGGCTCGAGCCCGGCGACATCGCCGTGGTGGACCACGAGGACCTCGACCGCATCGCCGCCGAGGGCCTCATCGAGGCTCGCGTCTACGGCCGTGGTCAACGTGTCGGCATCGATCTCGGGTCGCTACCCGAACGTCGGGCCGTTGCTGCTGGCGGCCGCGGGGATCGCCCTTCTCGACGGCGTGGGTGCGACCGTGCTGGATGCGCTCGAGGAGGGCCAGATGGTCCGGATCGAGGCGGGCGGGCTCTGGGCCGGGCCACTGCTGGTCGCCTCCGGCCAGCGTCAGACCCTCGAGTCGTTGGAGGAGGCCTATGAGTTGGCCAAGGCGACGATGGGCGACGAGCTCGAGCGGTTCGCCGAGAACACCCTCGAGTACATGCGTCGCGAACGCAACTTCATCCTCGACACGCCGGACCTTCCCGAGCTGGAGATCGACCTCACGGGTCGCCACGTCCTCATCGTCGTGCGGGGCCACGACTACAAGGAGGACCTCAACGCCCTCCGGTCCAGCTACGTGCGAGAGGTGCGGCCCGTCCTGATCGGCGTGGACGGGGGCGCCGACGCCCTGCTGGAGATCGGCCTCAAGCCGGACATGATCATCGGCGACTTCGACTCGGTGTCGAACGCCGCCCTCCAGTGCGGCGCCCAGCTGATCGTCCACGCCTACGCCGGAGGTCGAGCACCCGGAGCGGAGCGGCTGCAGGAGATGGGAATCGACTACACCCTGTTCCCGGCCGGGGGCACGAGCGAGGACATCGCCATGCTCCTGGCCTATGAGAAGCGGGCGCGGTTGATCGTGGCCGTCGGCACCCACGCCTCGATGGTCGACTTCTTGGACAAGGGGCGGGCCGGCATGGCCTCTACCTTCCTGACCCGCCTCAAGGTCGGCCCGATCCTCGTGGATGCCAAGGGCGTGAGCCGTCTCTACGAGTCCCGGTTGCGGAAACGTGATCTGTTCCTCTTCCTGGTCGCGGCCATGCTGGTCTTCGCCGCCATCCTCCTCATCGTGGTCCCGCAGGTGTTCCTCGACAGCACCCGCCTCTACGTCGAGGACCTCTGGGACTCCGTGTTCCGGTAGGCGCCGGTCTCCTCCCCATGGTCAACTTCCGCTTCCACCTCGTCTCTCTCACCGCCGTGTTCCTCGCCCTCGCGGCGGGGATCACCATCGGCGCGGGCGTCGTCGACCGCGCCACCGTCGGCCAGATCGAACGCCAGCTGGCCGACGTGGCCCGGCGCCGGGAGGAGACGAACGCCGAGAACGACCGCCTCAAGGACGACCTCTCGCGGTGGGGGTCGTTCTCGCGCGACGCCGGCGACCGCCTCGTCGCCGGGCGACTGACCGGGGTCCCGGTCGTCGTCGTGGCCACGAGCGGGATCGACCGTGGCCTCGTCGATGGATTCCGGAGCGCGCTGACCACTGCCGGCGCCCGGGTCGACGGCACCCTCTGGTTCACCGACCGCTGGGCGGTCGACAGCGACGAGTTGTCCCGCCAGCTGGCCGGCATCCTCGACGTGGCGCCGACCACCGACGCCGACGACCTCCGCTCGGCCGCGCTGGCCGGCCTCGGGACGGCCTGGGCCATCGGTGACGGCGGGCCTCTGGCTGCGTCTCTCGCCGAGGCCGGATTCATCGACTTCGACCCAGCCGGCGGTTCTGACTCGACCGCGCTCGGCGCTGTCCCAGATCCCCCGCTCCGGCTCGGTGTTCGTCGTCGTCTCGGGCGACTCCGCCGACGTCGCCCCGAGCGACCTCGCGCTGCCCCTCGTCGAGCGCCTGGTGTCGTCCCAGGTGCGGGTCCTGGCCGTGCAACCGGCCCGGCCGCCGCTCCCGCAGGGGAAGACAGGGCCGGTCGCGCCGCAGTTCGTGGTCGCGCTCCGCGACGACGGCGCCGTGGCCGGCCGGGTGAGCACCGTCGACAACCTCGACGACTACCGGGGACGGCTGGCGGCCGTGCTGGCGATCGGCGAGCTGCAGACCGGTCAGACCGGGCACTACGGGTTCGGAGCCGGCGCGCGCATCGTGCCTGGCGCGCCCTCCTCGTGACGTCGTCGCGCCTGTGACCACCGTCGCCATCGTCCCGGCGAAGGACCGGGCCGACTCCGTGGCCGACACCGTGGCGGCGCTGCGGGCGCTACCCGTCGTCGACCGGGTCGTCGTCGTGGACGACTGCTCCTCCGACGCGACCTCCACGCGCGCCGCCGACGCCGGCGCCGACGTCGTGGTCCTGGCCCGGAACCGCGGCAAGGGCGGGGCGGTGGCCGCCGGGGTGGAGGCGGCGCCCGAGGCCGACGTGTACCTCCTGATCGACGCGGACCTCGGAACGACGGCCGGTCTGGCCGAGGCGCTGCTGGCGCCGGTCCTGGCCGACGAGGCGGACATGACCATCGCCGTGCTCCCCGGGGCCGGGCGAAAGGGCGGCTTCGGTTCCGTCCGCCGACTGGCCGCCTCGGGCATCCGGCGGGCAACGGGGTTCGTGCCCCGGGCGCCGCTGTCGGGGCAGCGGGCCGTCCGCGGGCCGCTCCTGCGCTCGCTCATCCTCGCCGACCGCTTCGGCCTCGAGGTGGGTCTCACCGTGGACGCGCTGCGGGCGGGGGCGCGCGTCACCGAGATCGACGTGGCCATGGATCACCGCCACACGGGCCGGCGGCTCTCCGGCTTCGGCCATCGCGGCCGCCAGGGCACCGACGTCGTCCGGGCGCTGTGGCCCCGGCTGACGTCGGTTCGGGTGCGGGTGGCGCTCATCACCGCCGCCTTCCTCCTCGCCACCGTGGGGGCGCTCGTCACCAGCGGTCGTTCCGAACCGACGAGCCGGGCGTCGGCCGTGCGGGCCGAACGGGTCGTGCTGTTCGGGATGCCGCGCCTGTCGTGGGACGACGTCGGCACGGGGCGGCTCCCGACCCTCGACCGGTTGCTGGCCGAGGGCGCCGTGTCGGCCACCAGCGTCCGCACGCTCTCCGGGCGTCCGAACACGACCGAGGGCTACGCGACGCTCGGCGCCGGGACCCGCGTCGCAGCCGAGGACATCGGCGGGTTCGCCTTCGATGCCGACTCCTCGCTCGAGGGCGGCACGGCGGCCCAGGCCCTGCAGCGGCGCACAGGCATCGCCACCCGCGGCGAGGTGGCGGTCGTCGGTGGCCCGGCGACGCGCAAGATCAACACGGGGCGGTACCTGACGAGCCAGCCGGGGGCCTTGGCCGACGCGTTGCACCGGGCCGGGAAGCGCACCGCCGTGATCGGCAACGCCGACACGGGCTACTCCCTGGGGGAGCGGTCGAGCGTGCTGCGCCCGGCGGCCGTCGCGATGATGGACGCCGGCGGCTCCGTCGACGCCGGCGCCGTCAGTCCGCGAGCTGCTGCGGCCCGAGCCGTCCGCCGCCTTCGGCTACACCGCCGACGAGTCCGTCCTGCTGCGGGAGCTCGGCCGCAGCCTCGGCACCGCCGACGTGGTGCTCGTCGATCCGGGCGAGCTCGATCGCGCCGCCGAGTTCACCCCGCTGGCATCGGGCGCGGTCGCCGACGACGTGCGGGCGCGTGCCCTGGCCGACACCGACGCCCTGCTGGCCGCGGTGGTCGAACGGCTACCGGACGACGCGCTGCTCGTGGTCGTGTCGGTCGTGCCCCCGGGTCGGGAGTGGCACCTCACGCCGACGGTGCTGTGGGGGCGCGACGTCCCCCATGGCTACCTGCACTCCCCGTCGACCCGCCGCGCCGGTGTGGTGACGTTGACCGACGTGGCGCCGACGGTGCTCGAGGCCCTGGACGTGCCGGTGCCGAGCGGGATGATCGGCCACGCGCTGCGCTTCCGGCCCGGTCCGGTCGACGTGGACCGCTTCCGCACCCTCGATCGTGACGCCGCGTATCGGGAGGGCATCTACCTCCCGCTGACGCTCACCTACATCATCCTGCAGGCGGTCCTGTACCTGATCGCCATCGTCGCCTTCGGGCGGCTCGGCGGCGCCGGGAAGGCGGGACGTCCGTTGCGGGCGATGGTGCTGGGCATCTCGGCCTACCCGCTGGCGACCTTCCTGTTCCGAGCCATCCCGAACGTGGCCGACCTCGGCGGCGGGGGGATCCTCGTGCTGGTCGCGATCGTCGTCGGCATCGTGGCGTTGGCCGGGCACGCCCACCGCCACCCGCTCAGCCCGCTGGCGTGGATCCTCGGTGCCACCGTCGCCCTGCTGTCCCTCGACGTGGCCACCGGGGCCCGCCTCCAGACGTCGAGCCTCCTCGGGTACTCGCTCCACACGGCCGCCCGCTTCACCGGATTGGGGAACACGGCCTTCGCCACCTTGGCGGCGACGACCGTGCTCCTCGGCGCCATCCACGTCGCCTGCGCTCCCCGCCGCCACGAGGCCCTCCTGTCGACGGCCTTCCTCTTCGCCTTCGTGGTGGTCATCGACGGCGCGCCCGGCCTCGGCAGCGACGTCGGAGGGATCCTCACCCTGGTCCCCGTGTTCGGGCTCACCCTGCTCGCCCTGTCGGGCCGCCGCGTCTCGCCGCGGGCGTTGCTGGTGGCCGGGGTCGTCACGGTCGTCGTCGTGGCGCTGGCCACCGGCATCGACCTCCTGCGCCCGGCCTCGACGCGCACGCACCTCGGGCGCCTGGTCGGCGAGATCGGCACCGACGGGTTCAGCGCCCTGACCACCACCGCCTCCCGGAAGCTGGCCGTGAACTTCCGGACCTACCGGTCGCCGTGGAGCTGGACCGTCGTCATCATCACCGTCTACATGCTCTATGTCCTGGGCTGGGCCCGCGGCTGGCCCGACCTCCTGCCGCGGCGGTCCGCGCTCCGGGCCGGCGTCGTCGGCACGCTGGCGGCGGGACTGCTCGGCTACGCCGTCAACGACTCGGGGGTGGTGGTCACGGCCGTGGTGTTCGTGTACCTGGGGCCGTTCCTCACCCTCCTCGCCCTGCGTCGCGAGCGCGAGGACCAGATCACGGTCCCGGCCGCGCCGTGACGGCTGTCGTCGCGCTCGTGGTCGGCTATCTCGCCACCCGCCTGGCCTGGCTGCTCCTCCGGCCGGTGTTCTCGGGCGAGGTGTTCCGCCGTGCGAACTACCGGGGCCACCATCTGCCGACGGCGGTCGGCCTGGTGCTGGCCGTGGCGGTGCTGGGCGTCGAAGCGGTTCGGGTGGTGGCCGCGGCGGCAGCCGGCGACGGGAGTCGCATCGACGGGCCTCGTCTCGGCGTGCTCGTGCTCGCGGTGGGTCTCTCGCTCCTGGGCCTGGTCGACGATCTCGCCGGCGACGGCGACCGGCGCGGGTTCCGGGGTCATCTGCAGGCGCTCGCCCACGGGCGCCTCACCACCGGCGGGCTCAAGCTGTTCGGTGGAGGGGCCGTGGCCGTCGTGGCCGTGGGCGCGGTCCAGGGCGACGGTGGACCCGGCTACCTGTTGACGGATGCCGCGCTCGTGGCCCTGGCCGCCAACCTCGGCAACCTGTTCGATCGGGCCCCGGGCCGGACCATCAAGATCGGGCTGTTGGGGTTCGTGGTGCTGCTCGTGGCGACCCAGGCACCGCCCGTCCTCGCCGCCCCGGCGGTCCTGCTGGGTGGCGCGCTCGCCATGCTGCTCGACGACCTCCACGAACGGGTCATGCTCGGCGACACGGGAGCGAACCTGCTCGGCGGGGTCGTGGGCCTGGGGGTGGTGATGACCGGCTCGCCGGTCACCCGCCTCGCCGTGCTGGCCGGGCTGGCCATCCTCAACGGGATCTCCGAGTGGATCTCCTTCAGCCGGGTGATCGACGGGTTCGCCCCGTTCCGCCTGTTGGACCGGGCCGGGCGCCGTCGCCCGGACACCATCGCGCCGGACACCGGGGCGGAGGGGTACGGTGGGATCCCGTGACGAAACACATCTTCGTGACGGGTGGGGTGGCGAGTTCCCTCGGCAAGGGACTCACCGCTTCGGCCCTCGGCCGGCTGCTGAAGTCCCGGGGTCTCCGGGTCACGATGCAGAAGCTCGATCCGTACATCAACGTCGATCCGGGCACGATGAACCCGTTCGAGCACGGCGAGGTGTTCGTCACCGAGGACGGCGGCGAGACCGACCTCGACCTCGGCCACTACGAGCGGTTCATCGACGAGAACCTGCTCCGCACGTCGAACGCGACGACCGGCGCCATCTACTCCTCGGTCATCTCCAAGGAGCGCAAGGGCGACTTCCTGGGCAAGACGGTGCAGGTCGTGCCCCACATCACGAACGAGATCAAGGAGCGGATCCTCCGGATCGCCGATGACGACGTCGACGTCGTCATCACCGAGATCGGCGGCACGGTCGGCGACATCGAGATCCTGCCGTTCCTCGAGGCCATCCGGCAGTTCCGCAACGACGTCGGCCGGGACCGGGTCTGCTACGTCCACCTGACCCTGGTGCCGCTGATCGGCCCGACGGGGGAGCACAAGACCAAGCCCACGCAGCACTCGGTGAGCGACCTCCGCAGCATGGGCATCCAGCCCGACGTCATCGTCTGTCGGTCCAACACGCCGATCTCCGACGGGCAGAAGAAGAAGATCTCGAACCTCTGCGACGTGCCGGTCGAGGCGGTCATCAACTGCGCCGACGCCCGGAACATCTACGAGATCCCGCTCGTCCTGCAGAACGAGGGTCTCGACACCTACGTGTGCAAGCTCCTCGACCTCCCGGGCGACGCGGACATGCGCACGTGGGAGTCGCTCGTCGAGATGATCGACCGGGCCACGACCCCGGTGAAGATCGGCATCGTCGGCAAGTACGTGGTCCTCCCCGACGCCTACCTCTCGGTGGCCGAGGCGCTCCGCCACGGCGGCTTCCACAACGGGGCCACGGTCGAGATCGAGTGGATCGACTCCGAGGAGATCACCGACCTCCTGGCCGAGGCCCGCCTGTCGCACCTCGACGGGATCGTCCTGCCCGGCGGCTTCGGGTCGCGGGGGATCGAGGGGAAGATCGCGGCGGCCAGCTGGGCCCGTCAGAACGAGTTGCCGACCCTCGGCCTGTGCCTCGGGCTGCAGATGATGGTCATCGACGTGGCCCGCAACCTGGCCGGCCTGGCCGGCGCCAACTCCCGGGAGATCGACCCGGAGACGCCGTACCCGGTGATCGACCTCATGGACGAGCAGAAGAACGTGGTCGACATGGGGGGCACCATGCGCCTGGGCGCCTACGTGGCCAAGCTCCTCCCGGGCTCGCAGGTCGAGAAGGCCTACGGCGAGCCGGTGGTGTTCGAACGTCACCGCCACCGCTACGAGGTCAACCCCCGCTTCCGTCATCGGCTCGAGGAGGCCGGCCTCTCGTGCTCCGGCACCTCGCCCGACGGCCGGCTCGTCGAGTTCGTCGAGTTCCCCGGACACCCCTTCTGGGTCGGCACCCAGGCCCACCCCGAGTTCAAGAGCCGCCCGGACCGTCCCCACCCCCTCTTCTTCGAGTTCGTCGGGGCGGCCCTCGATCGGGCCAACGGCCGCAACCCCCGCCTGCCGGACTTCTAGGTGGACGACGTTCGTCGGTCCCCTCTGGCGGCCAGAAGGGACCACGAAGGCCCGTCCAACGACCGAAAGGGTCCACGAAAGCGGTGAGCACCGCCGGCTTCCGGAAGCTCGGCGAGGAGCTCATCCACCGTGGCGATCGAGTCACCCTGGGCCGAGCGACCTTCGAGGCCCCGGACGGATCGACCTTCGAGCGCGACGTCGTCCACCACCCCGGAGCCGTCGCCGTCGTGCCCGTCGTCGAGGAGGGATCCGCCGTGCTGCTGGTGCGCCAGTACCGGGCGCCGGTCGACGCCGAACTGCTCGAGATCCCGGCCGGCCTGCGCGACGTCGAGGGCGAGCCCCCGATCGACACGGCCCGACCGCGAGCTGATCGAGGAGGTCGGCATGCGCGCCGGCCGCATCGAGGCGGTGTGCGCCTTCGCCAACTCGCCCGGCTTCTGCGACGAGATCGTGCACGTCTTCGCGGCGTTCGACCTCGAAGCCTGCGAGCTCGACCGCCAGGGCATCGAGGAGGCCCACATGACCGTCGAACGCATCGCCCTCGACGACGTCCCCGCCCTGATCGCCTCGGGCGCCATCGTCGACGCCAAGACCATCATCGGCCTCACCCTCGTCGCTGCCTCGCTCCGGTGATCGTCGGCGTTCCGGGCGAGACCAAGACGGGCGAGCACCGCGTGGCCATCACGCCGGACGGTGTGCGCGAGCTGCACGCGGCCGGCCATCGCGTGCTGGTCGAGGCGGGGGCGGGCGAAGGTTCGTCGATCTCGGACGCCGAGTTCGTGGCCGCCGGCGCCGACACGGTGTCGGTCGAGGATGCATGGGGCGCCGACCTCGTCGTCAAGGTGAAGGAGCCGCAGGGAGCCGAGCTCGGGCGCCTCCGGCGGGAGTCGGTGCTCTTCACCTACCTCCACCTCGCGGCCTACCCCGAGGTCGGCCATGCCCTGCTCGAGGCCGGCGTCACCGCGCTGGCCTACGAGACCGTGCAGCTGGCGAGTGGGGCGCTGCCCCTCCTGGCGCCCATGAGCGAGGTGGCGGGCCGGATGGCGACCCAGATCGGCGCCCACTACCTGGAGCGGGAGAACGGCGGACGGGGCGTGCTGCTCGGGGGCGCCCCCGGCGTGCGCCCGGCCCGGGTGGTGGTGCTCGGCGCCGGGAACGTGGGCTGGAACTCGGCGTGGATCGCCCAGGGGATGGAGGCCGAGGTCCTGCTGCTCGACAAGAACCTCGACCGGCTGCGGTTCGTCGACCAGATCCACCAGGGGCGGATCATGACCCTCGCCTCGAACCGGGGCGCCGTCGAGCGCTCGGTGGCCGAAGCCGACCTGGTGATCGGCGCCGTGCTGGTGCCCGGGGGACGGGCGCCGACGGTCGTCACCGAGGACATGGTGCGGGGCATGAAGAAGGGGGCGGTCATCGTCGACGTCGCCGTCGACCAGGGCGGCTGCATCGAGACGACCCACGAGACCACCCACGACGACCCCGTCTACGTCGCCCACGACGTGCTCCACTACGCGGTCGGCAACATCCCGGGCGCCGTGCCCCACACGTCGACCTACGCGCTCACCAACGCCACCCTCCCGTACGTGTTGGCGCTGGCCGACCGGGGCGTGCGGGGCGCGGTGGCCCATGATCCGGCCCTGCTGCCCGGCGTGACCACGATCGACGGCCAGGTGACGAACGCGGCGGTGGCGGAGGCGATGGGGGTCGCGGCGTCCGACGCCGGCGCCCTCCTGCGCACTTCCTGACGAGCCCGGCGGCCCCTACCGCTACGATCCGCCCATGCCGAGCGAAGCCCTGTTGGCCGATCTGAAGTCGCGCCTCGTCGAGGAGCGCGACCAGCTGCAGAGCCAGCTGACCGAACTCGGCTTCGCCGACGGCGGCGCCGGCCTCGAATACGACGGCAACTTCGCCGACTCCAGCCAGGTCACGGCCGAGCGGGGTGAGGCCGAGGCGCTGGCCCGCACGCTGGGCGAGACGCTGGCCGAGGTCGAGCGGGCCATCGAGAAGATCGACGAGGGCTCCTTCGGCACCTGCGAGGCCTGCGAGAAGGCGATCGCGGCCCCGCGCATCGAAGCGATGCCGGCGGCCAAGCTCTGCATCGACTGCGCTTCCAACCGCTGAGCCCGGCCGCGAGCCCGACAACGGGCCCGCACGTACCATCATCGAGGACATGGATCGCGCGCCCGTGACCGCCCCGGCGCGGAGGAACCAGCCCCACCAGTACGTCGTGCTCGCCCTGCTCGTGGGCGTGATCGTCTACTTCGCGCTCGAAAGGCGGCTCGCTCGACCGCCGCGACCTGATCTTCTTCGGCGTCCTCGTGCCCTCGATCATCCTGCACGAGGTGTCCCACGGCGCCGTGGCCCTGCTCTTCGGCGATCGAACCGCACAGCAGGCCGGCCGGCTGACCCTGAACCCGATCAAGCACGTCGATCCGTTCTGGACGATCATCCTCCCGGCGATCATGGTCTTCACGACCGGCACCGCCTTCGGGATGGCCAAGCCCGTGCCGGTCAGCCCGGGTCGGATGCGTTCCCCCCGGAACCACGGCCTGCTCACCTCGCTGGCCGGACCGGCCACGAACCTCGTGATCGCAGCGGTCGCGTACGTCGCCTTCCGCACGTTGTACGGCGGCCACATCCAGGGCGGCTACTACTTCGGCTCCCCCTCGACGCTGGGCGAGATCCTCATCACGCTGGGCGCCGCCAACGTGATCCTCGCCGCCTTCAACCTCATCCCGATCCCGCCCCTGGACGGGTCGGCCCTCATCGAGCGGTTCCTGCCCGCCCGCCTCCTGCCGCCCTACCTCAAGCTGCGTCAGTACTCGTTCTTCCTCTTCATCGGGCTGTTCGTCCTGGGGAGCGACGTCTTCGGACGAATCCTCGGACCGGCCGTCGAGCTGTGGTACGACCTCCTGCTGCGTTAGCCGGGCACCTCGTCCACCTGGCCCGCCGGTTCTTCGGTGCCCTCGATCCGCGAGGTCCGGCGCCCGAGGACGAGCGGTGGGTGGCGGGCGTGCTGCGGGCCGGCGAGCACGACCTGTGGCAGCGCATGAGCGGCCCGGACCGGCGCCACGCCGCCGGTGTCGCCCACGACGTGGCGGCGCGGCTGGGGGCCGAGGCGACCCCGCCCGTGCTGGCCGCCGCCATTCTCCACGACGTCGGCAAGGTCGAGTCGGGCCTCGGGACGTTGGCCCGCGTGCCGGCCACGGTGGCCGGCCTCGTCGCCCGCGACCGGGCGACCAGGGGAACGGGCCGCGTGGCCCGGTACCTGCGCCACGACGCCATCGGCGCCGCCCTGCTCGAGGCGGCCGGGTCCGACCGCCTCGTCGTGGCCTGGGCTCGGGAGCACCACCTCCCCCCGGACCGGTGGACCCTGCCCCGGCCGATCGCCGACGCCCTCAAGGCGGCCGACGGCGACTGACGGCGCCGCTTCAGAGGTTCAGGGCGCGGTGCCGGTCGTGCGCTCGTCCTCGTGACGAGCCTTGGGCCGCCGGAACCACCATGCGAAGGCGAGGCCGATGCCCCAGGCGGAGTTGATGACGACGGCCGGCGTCCGGCGCTCGATGGCCCAGCCGGCGACGATCGCCGCCGTCGCCGCCTCCTCGGCCACGAACCAGCTCGTCCGTCGCTCCCGGAAGACGGCCTTCAGGCGGGCGATGACGACGATCGCGACGGGGTAGCCGACGGCGTGGAGGGCGAGGCGCACCGTGTCCACGTCAGCGCCTCGGCAACAAGCCGATGGCGGCCTGGGCCCGCGCCAGCGTGGCGACGGCGACCGCCTGGGCCTTCGCCGCCCCCTTGGCCAGGACGTCCTCGACGTGGCCCGGGTCTTTCGCCAGCTCTTGGTAGGTCGTCTGCAGCGGGCGGAGGAACTCGACCAGCGCGGCGGCCGCGTCGGCCTTGAGGGGGCCGTACTGGGAGTAGTCGGCGGCGACCTCGGCCGGCGGGCGGCCGGTGGACACGGCGAGCAGCTCGAGCAGGTTGGCCACGCCCGGCTTGGCCTCCGGGTCGTAGCGGACCTCGGATTCGTTGTCGGTCACGGCCCGCTTCACCTTCCGCGTGATGGCCTCCGGCGGCTCCAGGACGAGCACCTTGCCCTGGGGCGACGACCGTGACTTCGACATCTTCATCGTCGGATCCTGCAGGTCCATCACCCGAGCGCCGACCTTGGGGATGGCGGCGTCGGGAAGGACGAAGGTGTCGCCGTAGAGGTGGTTGAACCGCCCGGCCACGTCCCGGCACAGCTCGAGGTGCTGGCGCTGGTCGGCGCCCACCGGCACGGAGTTGGTGTCGTACAAGAGGATGTCGGCGGCCATGAGCACGGGGTAGGTGAAGAGCCCGACCGATGCCGCGCCCTCGCCCCCTTGGCCGACTTGTCCTTGAACTGGGTCATGCGCTGCAGCTGGCCCATGGATGCGACGCACTCGAGGATCCAGCTCAGCCCGGTGTGCTCGTGCACGTGCGACTGGGCGAACACGGTGCACACGTCCGGATCCAGACCCGCGGCCAGGAGGATGGTGGCGGCCTCAATGGTCTTGCCTCGCAGGACGGTCGGATCGACGTCGGCGGTGAGGGCGTGGAGATCGACGACGCAGAAGAAGGAGTCGTGGACGTGCTGGTCGTCGGCCCAGTGCCGGACGGCCCCGACGTAGTTGCCGAGATGGATCTCGCCGGTGGGCTGGATGCCCGACAGGACGCGTGTCACGGTCGCAGTCTCGCAGCCGCTGGGGTCCGCCCGGGGAAATCACAACGTTGTTATGCTCGTCGGCGATGGCCTACGAGGTGGCGACCCCGGTGTTCGAGGGACCCTTCGATCTCCTCTTGCACCTGATCCTCCGCGAGCAGGTCGAGCTGTGGGAGGTCGACCTCTCCCGGATCGTCGATGCGTACCTCCGCTGAGCTCGAGAAGCTCGAGACGATGGACCTCGAGGTGGCGACGGAGTTCCTCCTCATCGCGGCGACGCTGGTCGAGCTCAAGACCCGCCGCCTGCTGCCCGGGAGCGACGACGTCGACCTCGACGAGGAGTTCGCCCTCTGGGAGGAGCGCGACCTGCTCCTGGCCCGCCTCCTCGAGTGCAAGACGTTCAAGGACGCGTCCGGCGCGCTGCAACGTCTGGCCGACGTGGCCGAACGTTCCTACGCCCGCCGGGCCGGGATGGAGGAGCCGTTCCTCCACCTGACGCCGGACCTGCTCGAGGGGGTCACCCCCGAACGCCTCCGCAAGGCGTACCTCAAGGCGATCACCCCCAAGCCGATCGTGCGGGTCGACCTCGAGCACGTCGCGCCGATCCGCATGAGCGTCTGGGAGGCCATCGACGAGCTCGCCGACGAGCTGCCCCGGGTCGGGCGGATCTCGTTCCGCCGCCTCACCGGCGCGCTGGTCGAGCGCCTCGAGGTCATCGTCCGCTTCCTCGCCGTCCTCGAGCTCTTCAAGCAGGGCCTGGTCGATCTCGACCAGGGCGAACGGTGCGGCGACATCACCATCGTGTGGATCGGCGACACCGTGGCGGCCGCCCTCGACCGGGAGCTCGTCGACTCCTACGACGGCTGAGCGGGGCATCGGCGCCGTGGAACGGACCGAGAGCCGGGCGATCGAAGCGATCCTGATGGTGGCCGACGAGCCCATCTCGCCGGAGGTGCTGGCCCAGGTGCTGGAGATCCCCCGCACCCGGGTCGAGGAGCTCTGCCAAGAGCTGGCGACCCGATACCTGGTCGACGATCGCGGGTTCGTCCTCGTCCGCGTCGCCGGCGGCTATCGGTACCAGAGCCACCCCGAGCTGGCCCCCTACGTCGAGCGCTTCGTCCTCGAGGGACAGACGGCCCGCATGTCGGCGGCCGCGCTCGAGACGCTCGCCATCGTGGCCTACAAGCAGCCGGTGAGCCGGGCCCAGGTGTCGGCCATCCGCGGCGTCAACGTGGACGGCGTCATGCGCACCCTCCAGCAGCGCGGCTACATCGACGAGGTCGGACGAGACGCCGGGCCCGGGCAGGCGGTGCTCTACGGCACCACCACCGTGTTCCTGGAGAAGCTCGGTCTCGACACCCTCGAGCAGTTGCCGCCCCTCGGCGAGTTCGTGCCCGGAGCCGACGTCGTCGAGGCCCTGGAGCTCGGCCTCATGCCCGACGCCGCTCCGGAGTGACCGAGGGGGAGGGCGACCGCCTCCAGAAGGTGCTGGCTCGGGCCGGGTTGGCCAGCCGGCGGGTGTGCGAGGAACTGATCGCCGAAGGCCGCGTGCGGGTCAACGGCGAGGTGGCGGATCTGGGGCGGCGGGTCCACGCCGAAACGGATGTGATCGAGGTCGACGGGGCGCTCGTGCCGACGGCGCCCGGGCTCGTCCACTACGTCCTCAACAAGCCGGCCGGCGTCGTGACGACGGCCGCCGACACCCACGGCCGCGCCACCGTCGTCGACCTCGTCCCCGCCGAGCCGCGGGTCTTCCCCGTCGGCCGGCTCGACGCCGAGACCGAAGGTTTGCTCCTGTTGACCAACGACGGGGAGCTCACCCACCGGCTGACCCACCCGTCCTTCGGTGTGGAGAAGGAGTATCTCGCGTCGGTGGAGGGCGACCCGCCGCCGGCGGCCCTCCGCCGCCTCCGGGAGGGGATCGACCTCGACGACGGACGGACGGCGCCGGCGAAGGTGACCCGCCTCGAGGCCGGACTCCTCCGCATCACGATCCACGAGGGCCGCAACCGCCAGGTCCGACGCATGTGCGACGCCATCGGCCATCCGGTGACGCGCCTCGTCCGTAGCCGCATCGGCTCGCTGAGCGACCGGCGCCTCAAGCCGGGGGAGTGGCGCCCCCTCACCGGGGACGAGGTGCGAGCGTTGGCGGCGACGGTCAAGCTGGCGCCATGACCTCCCCCGACGCCGATCTCGGCTCCCTCGATCCGCTCGCCTCCTTCCGGCTCGACGGGCAGGTGGCGGTGGTGACCGGGGCGAGCTCGGGCATCGGGGCCCGCGCCGCACGCGTGCTCGACGGCCTCGGTGCCACCGTCGTGGTCGCCGCCCGCCGGGCCGAACGGTTGGAGGCCCTCGCCTCCTCCCTCGCCCGGGCCGAGGCGATGACCTGCGACGTGAGCGAGACCGGCGCGTCGGCTGCGCTCGTCGACGGCATCGTGGAGCGCCACGGGCGCATCGACGTCGTCATCGCCAACGCCGGGATCTCCAACACGGTGCCGGCGCTGAAGGAGGACCTGTCGGACTTCGCGCAGGTCATCCAGATCGACCTGGTGGCCCAGTTCGAGCTGGCCCAGGCCGCCGCCCGCCACCTGCGCACGGTCGACACCGGCGGCTCGATCGTGATGATGGCCTCCGCCGCCGCGTTCACGTCGACCCCCGTCCTGCCCCAGGCCGCGTACGTGGCGGCCAAGACCGGCCTCGTCGGACTGACACGCGAGCTGGCCCTGCAGTGGGCCCGTTACGACATCCGCGTGAACGCGCTGTGCCCGGGCATGTTCCCGAGCGAGATGACCGCGCCCCTGGTGGAATCCGATCAGCTGCGAGGGGCCTTCGAGGCCGAGGTGCCGCTCCGGCGGATCGCCCGCGCCCACGAGCTCGACGGCGCGCTCGCCTTCCTCGCCTCGCCCGCCAGCAGCTACGTCACCGGCCAGACCCTGGTCGTCGATGGCGGCGGCGGCATCTAACCTGCGGCCGTGAGCGAGCTTGCGAGCGAACCAATGGCGCCGCGTGCCGTCCGAGCCCTGCGGGGCGCGACCACCGTCGACACCGACACCCCCGATCAGCTCCACGAGCGCGTCCAGACGCTGCTCCAGCGGATGCTGGATCGCAACGGCATCGACAAGGACGAGTGCATCAGCATCCTGTTCACCGCCACCGACGACATCCACTCGATGTTCCCGGCCGCCGCGGCCCGCGAGATCGGATTCGGCGACGTCCCCCTCATGTGCGCCCGCGAGCTCGACATCGTCGGCGGCACCCCGATGTGCGTCCGGATCATGATGCACGTCAACACCGAGAAGGCTCGTCGCGAGCTGCACCACGTGTACCTCGAGGGCGCCAAGAGCCTTCGCGACGACCTGCCGGAGTAGTGGCCGAGGGGCGCGCCGCCCCACCGCGGGCGGCCATCGTCGGGACGGGGTTGATCGGCGGATCGATCGGGATGGCCCTGCGCGCTCGCGGCTGGTACGTCACCGGGCGCGACGACGACCGCGGTCGCGCCGAGCGCGCCCTCGCCCTCGGCGCGCTGCGACGCGGTCGGCAGTGATCCCGATGCGGAGATCACCTTCGTGGCCACGCCGGTCTCGTCGGTCGCCGCACTGGCCCGCCAGGCCGTGACGCCGACGGGGATCGTGACCGACGTCGGCAGCGTGAAGGGCCCGATCGTCGCCGCCGTCGACCATCCCCGCTTCGTCGGCGGCCACCCGATGGCGGGATCGGAGCAGGAGGGGGTGGAGGGCGCCGACGCGGGCCTCTTCGAGGGCGCCACCTGGGTGCTGACGCCGACCGAGACCACCGACCCGGAGGCGTACGCCCGCCTGCGCAGCGTCGTCTCCTCCCTCGGCGCCGACGTGCTCGCCATCCCGCCCCAGCGCCACGACGACCTGGTGGCCGTGGTCTCGCACGTGCCCCACCTGACCGCCGCCGCCCTCATGACCCTCGCCGCCGCCGGCGCCGAGGAGCACAACGCCCTGCTCCGCCTGGCCGCCGGCGGGTTCCGGGACATGACCCGCATCGCCGCCGGGCACCCCGGCATCTGGCCCGACATCTGCACCGAGAACCGTGATGCCATCGTCGGCGTCCTCGACGGGCTGATCAACACCCTCGGCGGCCTCCGACGCATCGTGGCGGCCGGTGACCGCGAGGCGCTGCTGACCACGCTCGAACGGGCCCGGTCGGCGCGGATCAACCTGCCGACGCGCGCGGCACGGGCCGATGACCTCGTCGAGGTGCGGGTGCCGATCCCGGACCGGCCGGGGGTGCTGGCCGAGGTGACCACCCTCGCCGGCGACCTCGGCGTCAACATCGAGGACCTCGAGATCGCCCACTCGCCCGAGGGGGAGCGGGGCGTGCTCCTCATCGTCATCGACGCCAAGGCATCCGAGCTGCTGCGGGGGGCCTTCCTCGCCCGGGGCTACCGCCCGTCGGTCCAACCGCTCATCCGGTGACGCCATGAGCGCGGAGGTCCGGTCCGTCGAGCCGCTCGAGCGGCCCCCCGACGTGTGCGTCGCGGTGCCAGGGTCGAAGAGCCTGACGAACCGGGCGCTGGTGTGCGCGGCCATGGCCGACGGCACCTCGACGATCGAGGGGGCGCTGCGGGCCGACGACACCGAGGCGATGCTCGGCGCCCTGCGGACGCTGGGGATCGACGTCGACCTGGCCGGCACCACCCTCACGGTGACCGGCGCGGCGGGGGCCGTGCCGCCCGGTCCGGCCCGCCTCGACGCCCGGCTGTCGGGGACGACGTCGCGCTTCCTGGCCCCACTCCTGGCCGCCGGTCCCGGGCCGTACCGCCTCGACGGCGACGCGCCGCTGCGGGCACGTCCGATGGGGCCGCTGGTCGAGAGCCTCCGCCTCCTGGGCTCGGGTGTCCGCGAGGAGGGCGAGACCGGTTGCCTGCCGCTCGCCATCGACGGCGGGGCGCGCGGCGGCGCCGTCGCCTTGCCGGGCCACGTGTCGAGCCAGTTCCTCTCGGGGCTGTTGCTGGCCGGACCGCTGTTCCCGTCCGGTGTCGACGTCGCGCTGACCAGCCCCCTCGTGTCGGTGCCCTACGTCGAGATGACGCGGGCGGTGATGCGCACCTTCGGCGCCTCCGTGGACGGCACGTCCGTGCCTCCCGGTGGCTACGCCGCCACCGGGTACGTCGTCGAGCCCGATGCCAGTGCGGCCAGCTACTTCCTGGCCGCGGCCGCCATCACCGGCGGCCGGGTCCAGGTTCGGGGCCTGCACCGCGAGTCGCTGCAGGGCGACGTCCGCTTCGTCGACGTGCTCGCCCGCATGGGGGCGAGCGTCGAGTGGGCGCCGGACGGCGTCACCGTCAACGGGACCGGGACGCTCCACGGGGTGACCGTCGATCTCGCCGACCTGTCGGACACGGCCCAGACCCTCGCCGCCGTCGCCGTCTTCGCCGACTCGCCCACGACGGTGACGGGTATCGGGTTCATCCGACGCAAGGAGACCGACCGGATCGGCGACACCGTGCGGGAGCTGCGTCGGGCCGGCATCGAGGCGACCGAGGACCACGACGGCTTCACCATCCGGCCGGGCGTGCCGACACCGGCGCAGATCGAGACCTACGACGACCACCGCATGGCGATGAGCTTCGCCCTGCTCGGCCTCCGGGTGCCGGGCATCGAGATCCTCGACCCCGGCTGCGTGAGCAAGACCTATCCCGAGTTCTTCGCCGACCTGGAGCAGCTGCGCCAGTAGGGTCGCCCGTCGACATGCGTGTGATCGCCATCGACGGACCCGCCGGCTCCGGCAAGTCCACCATCGGCCGGGCCGTCGCCGCCGCCCTCGCCCTCGAGTACCTCGACACGGGCGCGATGTACCGCTCGGTCACCTTCGCCGCCCTGGCCCGCGGGATCGACCCGTCCGATGCGGATGCGATCGCGGCGCTGGCGGCCGAGGTGACCATCGTCGTGGCCGAGCGGGTCACCGTGGACGGAGAGGACGCCACCGCCGCCATCCGAGGGCCCGAGGTGACCTCGGCGGTCAGCGCCGTCGCGGCCAACCCGGCCGTGCGGGAGGAGCTCGTCGGTCGTCAACGGGCGTGGGCCGTCGAGCGCGGCGGCGGGGTGCTCGAGGGCCGTGACATCGGCACCGTCGTCTTTCCCGAGGCCGTCCTCAAGGTGTACCTCACCGCGTCGGAGGAGGAGCGGCGCCGACGTCGCGCCGCCGAGGCCGGCGAGGAGGTGGCGCAGGACATCGCCCGACGGGACGAGGCCGACAGCTCCCGCGCCGTGGCGCCGCTCCACGCCGCCGAGGACGCCATCGTGATCGACACGACCGGCCGACCCATCGCCGACATCGTCCAGGAGGTGCTCAGCCAGCTGTGAAGCGCATCGCCGAGTGGATCGCCTATCCGTTCATCCGCCAGGTCCTCGTGGCCTTCAGCTACGCGTTCTGGCGCGTGACCGTGGACGGTCGGGAGCACATCCCGAAGGAGGGCGCGTTCATCCTCGCCCCGGTCCACCGCTCCAACGTGGACAGCCCGGTCGTGGCGGCGGTCACCCGCCGTCGGATGCGCTACCTCGGCAAGCAGGAGATGTGGAAGTACCGGGCGCCGGCGGCGGTGTTCGACGCCATGCGAGGGATCCCCGTCAATCGCGGGACGCCCGATCGCGAAGCGCTCCGCCGCTGCGTCGCGGCACTGCAGGCGGGCGAGCCGTTGGTGGTCTTCCCCGAGGGGAGTCGCCGGTCCGGCCCGGTCGTGGACGAGCTGTTCGAGGGCGTCGCCTACATGGCCACGAAGACCGGGACCCCGATCATCCCCGTGGGCATCGGCGGCTCCGAGCGGGCCATGCCCAAGGGCGCGAAGTTCCTCCATCCCGTGAAGATCCACCTCGTCGTCGGGCCGCCGATCGCGCCGGAGGTCACCGAGTCGGGCAAGGCGCCGCGGCGGGCGGTCCGGGAGCTCAACGACAGGCTCTACGCCGAGCTGCAGCGCCTCTTCGACGACGCCCAGGAGAAGGCCGGTACCCCCAACTAGAAGACGCCGCCGACCTTCGGCTCGTCGAAGCGGAACTTGCGCAGGGCGATCAGGGCGGCGGCGGCCCCGAGCCCGAGCAGCACGGCGACCGGTAGGGCGACAGCGCCGAGGCCCTCGCCGTCGACGATGGTGGCCCGGAAGCCGCGCATGGCCCAGTACTGCGGCGCCATCGGTGCGACGAATCGTGCCCAGCCCGGAAGGAGGGTGATGGGGACCAGGGCGCCGCTGATCCCAGCCAGGAGGATGGCGCCGAGGTTGGCGATGGCGTTCAGCTGCTGTTGGGTCTTGAGCATCGCGGCGAGGAGGACGCCGACGGAGACGAGGCACACCGCCAGGCTGACGCCGACGAGGGCGACGCCGAGCATCGAGCCGCGGACGCGGAGGCCGAAGAAGGCGAACCCGGCCCCGAAGAGCAGCGCCTGCTGGGCCAGGCACAGGGCGAGCGCCGGGACGATCTTGCCGACGAGGATCTCGACGTTCGTGGCCGAACTCGCCCGGAGCCGCTCCCAGGTGTTCCATTGGTGCTCCGCGAAGAACGCGAAGCCGATGAAGCCGACCAGGAAGAACGAGAACATCGTCGTCATCGCCGGAACGGTGTACTCCGAGCCATTGGCGGTGGGGTTGTCCTGGGTCAGGGCGAGGCGGGCCAGCGGCTTGAAGAACGCCATCATCACGAGTGGCATCAAGGTCAGGGAGATCAACGATCCCCGATCGGCGGCCATCGTCCGGAACTCGTGCCGGACCAGGGCGGCGCTACGCGACGGCGACATCGTCGCTTCCCTCGGTGGCCGTACCTCGATCGAATCGGCGGCCGGTGACGTTGAGGTAGACGGCCTCCAGGGTCGGGTGCACGACCTCCAGCCCGGCCAACGGCGGATCGTCGGGCCGGAGCTCGGCGAGCACGGCTGCCGCCGTGGCGGCCGGGTCCACGGACGGGAGCCGGAGGCGGTTGCCTTCGCGCACGGAGCCCGGCCGGTCGAGGTGCGCAGGCGGCGGCCCCTGGAACTGGAGCTCGACGGCGGGCTGGGCGTAGGTCGCAAGGAGGTCCGGGAGGGCGCCGCGGACGATGACGCGGCCGGCTTCGAGCACCGCGACGGTGGCCCCGAGCACCTCCACCTCCGGGAGGTAGTGCGTCGAGTAGCACACGGCTGCGCCTTCGGCCGCGAGGGCGACCACCAGCTCGAGGAGCTGGCGCCGGCTCTCGATGTCGGCGCCCACCGTCGGCTCGTCGAGGAGCAACAGGGGAGGTCGGTGGATGAGAGCCATCGCCGTGTGGAGTCGGCGCTTCTGGCCCCCGGACAGCGCGTTCCCCGTCGCCCGAGCAGATCGGTGATGCCGAGCGCGTCCGCGGTCTCGTCGACGCGGCGGCGCAGAATCGCACCGCGGAGGCCGGCGAGCTCGCCGTACAGGACGAGGTTGTCGCGCACCCGGAGGGTGGGGTAGACGGCCAGCTCCTGGGGCGCGAACCCGATGAGCCGCCCGACCTCTTGGCGGTGCGTCGTCACGTCGATGCCGCCGACGGTGACCGTCCCGCGATCGGGCCGGCGCAGCCCGGCGATGATCGACACGAGGCTCGTCTTGCCGGCGCCGTTGGGCCCGACCAGCCCGACGACCTCCCCGGGCTCGATATCGAGGTCGACGCCCCGCAACGCTTCGACGGCGCCGTAGCCCTTGTGGACCCCACGTACTCGCAGCATGTGCAACCCCCTGAGGGCACCATGGCACACGATATGTCGCGAGCGCTACATGACCTGCGTCACGGGCGTGCGTCCGATTCGGTCAGCTCCCGATGGGCATCTTCGCCCGGGCGAAGACCTCGCGCACCAGGGGCTCGAAGTGCTCGAGCGGCTGGGTGGGGTAGTCGGGGTCGAAGCTCGTCTGGTCCCACTCGTCGGCGAACTGCTCGGCCAGGGTGAAGACCTCGGCGTCGAGGGCCTCGCGGTGCTTCTCGCGAGCGTCGGGGTTGCCGCCGAAGTGGGCGTAGTAGTGGCGGCCCTGGAAGTCCTGGTGGGCCAGGATCATCGAGTACACGGCGGGCCGGACGTAGGGCTTCAGGATCTCGGCGGCGATGGCCGGGTGGTTCGGCACCGAAATGGCCTTGCCGATGTCGTGACAGAGCGACGCCACGACGACTTCGACGTCGGCTCCCGCCTCCTCGGCTCGCGTCGCCGTCTGGAGGCAATGGGTGAGCTGATCGGTGGCGAACCCGTCGGTGATGGACGAGAGCGACCGCAACAGACCGAGGATGCCGTCGGCGACGCGCCCCTGGTTCATCGCCGTCTGCTTGCCGATCTCCGCCCACTCCTCGGCGGTCGATTCGTCCATGCGGGTGAAGGTCTTGGCCATACGCCCAAGTGTACGGCTGGGCCCTTCGGCAGGGCGGCGTCGGCAGCGCCAGCGAGCAGCCGCCACGTGAGCGGAGCCAGCTTCATCGGCGCCGCGAACCGACAACAGGGACCTAGCCCTTGCGGAGCGACGCGAGGACCTCGCTGGCCGAGACGTTGCGATCGTCGATCAGCGCATCGGCCCGGCCTCGTTCGGCCAGCAGCGAACGGAGCTCACGGGGCGGCGGGAAGTACTCGTCCTCGTCGGTCACCTGCACGAGCTGCACGCCCCCGGCCGGCGCCAGGCGGGCGAGGACGGCGTCGATGAGCTCCTCCGGCGCGGATGCGCCGGCCGTCACGCCGACCACGCCGGTGAGGTCGTCGGGCACCTCGTCGGCGCTGTTGACGCGATGGACCCGGTGGCACCCCGCCGCCCGGGCCGTCTTCTCGAGGGCCACCGTGTTCGACGAGTTCTCGCTCCCGATCACGATGACGGCGTCGGACTTGTCGGCGATGGCCCGCAGCGCCGTCTGGCGGTTCGTGGTGGCGAAGCAGAGGTCGCTGCGGCCGGGCATCCAGAGCTCGGGGAAGCGCGCTCGGCGCGGTCCTTGACGCCGGCCCAGTCCTGCATGGCGAGGGTGGTCTGGGCCAGCAGGGCAACCGGCGTGTCGAGGGGCAGGTCGAGCGCGTCGACGTCCTCCTGAGACTCCACGAGGCGGACGGCGTCGGGCGCGACGGCCATGGTGCCGACGGCCTCGTCGTGGCCCTCATGGCCGATGTAGAGGACCGTGTAGCCCTTGCCGGCCCGCACCTTCACCTCATGGTGCACCTTCGTCACGAGCGGACAGACGGCGTCGACGACGGTGCCGCCCCGGGCTCGGGCGGCGACCACCACCTCGGGCGCCGTGCCGTGGGCCGAGAGCATCAGCGGCGCCCCGTCCGGCACCTCGGTCACGTCGTCGACGAACACGACGCCGAGCTCGCGGAAGCGATCGACGACGAGCCGGTTGTGGACGATCTCGTGGTAGCAGTACACCGGCGGCTCGTGGACCCGCACCATCCACGCCAGCGCCTTGATGGCCATCTCCACCCCGGCGCAGAAGCCGCGGGGCTGGGCCAGCAACACGAGCTGGACGCCGCTCGGGGCGGGATCGACGGGCACGACTCCAGGCTATCGGCGCACCTCCCGTACACTGGAAGGCATGTCACTGCCTCGGGTGGTGGCCGTCGAGCCGGACTCGCCGGCTGCCCGGGCGGGGGTCCTGCCCGGCGATGAGCTGGTGGCCATGAACGGCCAGGTCCCTCGCGACGTCATCCAGTACCGGCTCCTCGCCGACGAAGCCGACCTCGAGCTCATCGTCTCCCGCGGGGGCCTCGAGCACACGGTGGTCATCGAGAAGGACGAGGGGCAGCTGCTCGGCGTCGAGGTCAGCTCCGCCCTCTTCGACCAGGTGCGCACCTGTGACAACCACTGCGAGTTCTGCTTCATCTACCAACTGCCGCCCGGGATGCGGAAGAGCCTCTACCTCAAGGACGACGACTACCGACTGTCCTTCCTGTACGGGAACTTCACCACCCTCACCCGGTTCACGGAGAGCGACCTCGAGCGGGTCGTGACCGAGGGGCTGTCGCCGCTGTTCGTCTCCATCCACGCCACCGATCCCGAGGTGCGCACGCGGATGCTCCGCAACCGTCGAGGCGCCACCTCGCTGCGGTGGTTGCGGGCGCTGCTCGACCACGGCGTGGAGGTCCACGGTCAGATCGTGGTGTGCCCCGGCCTCAACGACGGAATCGTGCTCGACGACACCCTCGCCGGCGTGCTCGACGAGTACCCGGACGCTGGCGACGATGTGCGCCGTGCCACTGGGGGTGAGCCGGTACTCGACGGAGCCGAACATGCGGCCCCACACCGCCGCCGAGGCCGCTCCGTCGTCGAGACCGTCGAGCGGTGGCAGACGACCTTCCTGTCGGTGCTCGGCCGCCGGGTGGTGTTCGCGGCCGACGAGTACTACCTGCAGGCCGGGCTTCCGTTCCCGGAGGCCGACGCGTACGAGGGGTTCCCCCAGCACGAGAACGGCGTCGGCATGGCCCGCACCTTCGAGGCCGAGTTCGCCGGTGCCACCGATGTCGCCGCCGGCGTCAAGCCCGGCTTCTTCGCCTGGGTCGACGGTGCCCCGGCCGAGGGCTACCGGGCCCCGCGAGCTCCCGGCTCGGTCACCTTGCGTCCGCGGCGCCGAGGCGCCGATCGGCGTGCTCACCGGAGCGTACGGCGCCGAGGTGCTCGCCCCCTCGTGGCGTCGCTCGGCCGCGACGACGTGCGGGTGATCCCCGTCGCCAACGAGTTCTTCGGCGGCAACATCGGCGTCACCGGTCTGATGGTCGGAGCCGACCTGGCCCGCGTCCTGGCCGCCGAGCCCGAGGGCCACCGGTACCTGCTGCCCGACGTGTGCCTGTCCAACGGCACGCTTCCTCGACGGCACCACCGCCGCGGACCTTCCGCGGCCCGTCGAGATCGTCGCCCACCGACGGCCACGCCCTGCGGGCCGCCCTCACCAAGGAAGCGGCACTCGTATGAGCGAAGCGATCGACCGGCCGGCCCGCGATGCGCTGGAGGCAATCATGACCAAGCCCGTCGTCGCCGTCGTCGGCCGACCCAACGTCGGCAAGTCGACCCTCGTCAATCGCATCGTCGGTCGTCGCGAGGCGATCGTCCAGGAGAAGCCCGGCGTCACCCGCGACCGCAAGGAGGTCGAGGCCGAGTGGATCGGCTACGAGTTCACGGTCGTCGACACCGGTGGCTGGCTGGCGGCCGACGACGGGAGCCTCGACGCCAAGGTGTCGAAGCAGTCGGAGAAGGCGATCAAGGACGCCGACGTCATCCTCTTCGTCGTCGACACGACCGTCGGGATCACCGACGAGGACGACCGCGTCGCCAGCATCCTGCGCCGGGCCAAGCAGCCCGGTCGTCGTGGTGGCGAACAAGGCCGACTCCGACAAGCGCGAGATCGACGATGTGGGAGTTCGGGCGGCTCGGCCTCGGCGACCCGTACCCGATCTCCGCCCTCCACGGTCGCGGCACCGGCGACCTGCTCGACGAGGTCGTCGAAGCACCTCCCGGAGCCGACGCGACGAGGAGCCCGAAGTCGTGGACGACGGCGACTCGACCGTTCGCCGTGGCCATCGTCGGACGCCCCAACGTGGGCAAGTCGACGCTGTTCAACCGGCTCATCGGCGACGACCGGTCGGTCGTCCACGACATGCCGGGCACGACCCGCGACACCATCGACACCGTGGTCGAGCACCGACGAAGGCGACATCCGCTTCGTCGACACCGCCGGCATGCGCCGCAAGAGCCGGGTCGACGAGGGCACCGAGTACTACTCGTTCGTGCGGGCGCTGCAGGCCATCGACCGAGCCGACGTCGCCCTGCTCGTCATCGACGCCACCGAGGGCGTCACCCACCAGGACCAGCGCCTGGCCGAACGGATCGACGTCGCCGGCTGCCCGGTCGTGATCGTGCTCAACAAGTGGGAGCTGCTCGACGAGCCGAGCAGCGCGAGCAGGTGTCGATCGACATGGCCGACCGCCTGGCGTTCCTCGGCTACGCGCCGGTGCTGAAGATCAGCGGCCCTGACCGGCATGGGCGTGCACAAGCTGCTGCCCGCCCTCGCACGAGGCCATCGAGGCGTACCACCGGCGGGTGCCGACCCGGAGCGCTGAACCAGCGTCCTGCAGCAGGCCCAGGCCGCGCACCCGGCGCCGGCCGGGCAAGATCCTCTACGCCACCCAGGGCGCCACCGACCCGCCGACGTTCACCCTCTTCACGAACCGGGCGCTGCCGCCGACCTACCTGCGCTACCTCGAGCGCAAGATCCGCGAGCACTTCGGGTTCGGGCCGACGCCGCTCAAGCTCCGGGTCCGTCAGCGGGCCGGCGTGAGCGTGCTCCGCCCGCGGTCGATCGACCACGTCTCGCAGCTCCGTCGCTCGACGGCGCGTCGGCGGTCGGCTGCGCCCTCGCCGCCTTCGTGTGGCTGCGGTCGAGCTTCCGGCTCGAGCGGAGCTGCGCGGCCGGATCGCTGCGCCTCGTCGGCGAGCTCCGGGCGCGGGCGAGCGACGGCCGCCGACCTGGCCGCACGTTCGGCGTTCCGCAAGGAGCTGCACACCGCGACTGCTCTACCTGGTCCTGGCGGTGGCCGCTCGCCTTCGCGTCGCTCGTCGACCAGCCCGAGCTCGACCGCCTGCTCGTCCTCCTCGTGCTCGTCGCCGGCGACGTCTCGTCTTACGGCCGTCGACTTCCTGCGCCAGGCCCGGCTGTCGAGGACCGCGTCGCGCTCGAGCGCCGGGCCGAGGAGGTGCTGGCCAGGAGGCAGCTGGCGCCGCAAGCGCTGGGCCGCCCGCCTGGCGCCCGAGGACCTGCCCGACATCGCCGGCTTCGAGATCGGCCGGGTGTACCAGGCCGGCACCGGGCTGATGGCCGGCGACTTCTACGACGTGTACCGCTGGCGCCCACACCGGCTGGCCGCGGTCATCGGCGACGTCACCGGCCACGGCATCGAGCCGTCGATCACCGCCTTCCAGGCCAAGTACCTGCTGCGGGTGTTCCTCCGCCAGTACCGCGACCCGGCCCAGGCGCTCGAGGAGCTGAACCAGCCAGATGTCGGCGCTCGGGCCGCGCCGAGGAGTTCATCTCGCTGTGCGTCGTGCGTGTTCGACACCGAGGCCGGCACCCTGCGCTACGCCTCGGCCGGCCACCCGCCGCGTGGCTGTGGCACGACGGCGAGGTGCGGCCGCTGCGGGCGACCGGGCCGCTGCTCATGCTCGACCCCGACGGCGACGTACATCAGCCGGGAGATCGCCGCTCGACGCCGGGCGACCTGCTGCTGCTCTACACCGACGGCCTGGCCGAGGCCCGCGCCGGCGAGCAGCTCTTCGGCGAGGAGCGCATCGCCAGCACGCTCCGCCGCGACCCCGGCGTCGACCGCCGACGTGCTGTGCAAGTCGCTGCTCGAGGCGGCGAGGGACTTCGCCAGCGGCGCCGCATCGACGACGACGTCGCCATCCTCGCCATCCGCCGCACCTGACGTGCCGCACCGCTGACCGTCCCGAGCGACTCGGACGCGCGCACCCGTCCACGCAGCTGGCCGCGGCGGCCAGCGGGCCCTGGCCGGCAACCTGGGCGAAGGCGGCGACAAGCTCGGCGCCAGGACAAGCTCTTCGTCCGCGACCGCCTGGACCTGCTGCTCGACGAGGGCTCGTTCGTCGAGGACGCGCTGCTGGCCAACGCCTCGGCCACCGACCTGCCCGGCCGACGGCGTGGTCACCGGCGTCGGGCGCGTCGACGGCCGGCCGGTGTGCGTGGTGGCCAACGACCCCACGGTCAAGGCCGGCTCCTGGGGCGCCCGCACCGTCGAGAAGATCGTCCGCCTGACCGAGCACGGCGCTGCGCGCACGAGCTGCCGATGTTCTGGCTGGTCGACTCGGCCGGCGCCCGCATCACCGACCAGGTCGAGCTGTTCCCCGGCCGGCGGGGCGCCGGGCGGATCTTCTACAACCAGGTCAGGCTGTCGGGGCGGGTGCCGCAGATCTGCTGCCTGTTCGGCCCGTCGGCCGCCGGCGGCGCCTACATCCCGGCGTTCTGCGACATCGTGATCATGGTGGAGGGCAACGCGTCGATGTACCTCGGCTCGCCCCGGATGGCCGAGATGGTGATCGGCGAGACGCCACGCTCGAGGAGATGGGCGGCAAGCAATGA
>CAVSUD010000022.1:0-62531 GCA_963731055.1 uncultured Actinomycetes bacterium
GCGGACCGTCCGGGGATCGTCGGGCGGGAGGGCCGATGAGCATCTCCGTCATCGTTCGAGCCCACAATCAAGCGGCGTTCATCGCCGAGGCTCTCGAGAGTCTGCGGGCCCAGACCCGTCCCCCCGATGAGATCGTCGTCGTCGACGATGGCAGCATCGATGACACGCAGTCCGTCGTCGCAGCAGCGGACGTGGGCGAGGTTCCGATCTTGATGATTCGGCGCGCCCCGCACGCGGCGCCACGACATCGCTCAACGACGGGGTCGCGGCGCCGTCTGGTGACCTCATCGTGGCGCTGGATGCCGACGACGCCTGCAGCTCGAACTACTTGGAGGCACTGGAGGCGGCGATTGCCAGGGGAGCCGACATCGCCTACCCGAGCGTCCGACACTTCGGGGTCGCCACGCACAGAGTCGTCGCCCCCCCGTTCGACGTGCGGTCGCTGGCCCGAGAGAACTTCATCTGCGTCTCCACGATGTTCGGACGCGGGATCTTCGATGCCATCGGTGGCTTCTCATCGCCGGATGGAAGAGGTCGGCCTCGAGGATTGGGAGTTCTGGGTCCATGCGACGGAAGTGGGCATGAGAGCCGTTCCCGTTCCGGACTGCTGGCTTCACTACCGCCGACATCCAGGTGGGTCCCGCAATCGGCGTGGACGGTTGAGGGGCCGCGAAGGCGCATTGGCGGGTGTGGCGTCTTCACCCGACGGTGGTTCGGCCGAGCGACCTTGCTGCATGGTGCGGGAGGAGTCTTCGGCGGAACTTGTTCGTTACAGACCCGCCGGGGCCGCCGATGGGCCACGGTGAGGCGCCCGGTCCGGCGGCACCACCTCACCGCCTCCGCCCGACCGCTGCGTCGAGCGCCGACCAGAACGACCGCTCGCGGTCGCAACGTCGAAGAGGAGCGCCGCCTCTTGCGCTCGCACCGAGAGGGTGTGCCGGAGGTCGTCGTCGACGCAGAGTCGGTCGAGCGCCACCGCCAGGGCTTCGGGATCGTGTCGGTCACCACGACTGCGACCTCCTGACGACCTGCGAAATCGGCCACCCATGACCCAGGTGGGGCGTGGACGAGCGTCGGTGTCCCTCTTACGCGAGGTACTCGCCGAACTTCCCCGGCGCGGATGTGAGGACCGTTTCCGAGATCGGCGAATTGAAGGCCAGGGGAAGGAGAAGCACGTCGGCACCCCGCTGCGCCTCCAGGCTGTGGTCCTCGTCAACATGTTCGTGCCGGACGAGATGCGGAGACCGCAGACTGGCGGCGGCAAGTTCGTCCTCTGAGGCCGAGGTGTACACGTGCAAAACGGCTCGGTGCTCCATCATCGGAAGGCTGAGGACCACGTTTCGAATCGCGTCGATGTCCGCTGGTAGATCGCGCCCGTGTACACGATCCGGGCCGGATCCCGCACCCGGTCCGGCCCGCGCAGAGGACCGAAGGCTTGCGGTGGTGCCGGGTCCGGACGAGACGAGGGACGCCCCGTCCGTCGCTCGAACTCCGTCGCCATCCGCTCGTTCGGCACGATGACCACAGTCACGAGACGGTGCCACACGCCTTCGGCCATGGACGAGAACGTGCGGAGAGGTCCGGCCGGCCACTGAAACACGGGGTCATCGAAGAGATACGCAACGACGGGCGGCGCGTCACCGCCCCCGCCAGAGCAGCAGCTGCGATGTCGATCGGTCCAGCCGTGCACGCAACCACCACATCGGCCCGGCGTCGCCGGATCGCAAGGCCGAGCTGCAGACTGCGGCGGCCGAGGCTGAGGATGCTGCGACCAGCGGCGACGAAGGCGCCGAGGCGCCTGCCGAGTCTTGAGGGCGCAGCGAACCTGGCGACGGACAGCGGCACCACATCGGTCCGACCCTCACCGACCGCCTGGCGGTCGTGCGTCGCGAAGACGATGGCGTGGCGGTCTTCGTCGAGGACACGACCGAGCATCACTGCCTGCCCAGACGGTGACGGCGGCACCACCGGCGACACCACCAGAACGGTCATTCCGGTCACACCTTCGCCCTTCGAGTGCCGCCCGGGGGATGACATCAGCTGCGGATGGTTGGAGGAGCGACCTCGGCCCCCGAGTCGTCCGCTTCCACGAGGCCGCCGAGTTCGACCAGACGTCTGAACCGGGGCTCAGTCGCCGACAACTCCTCAAGGTTCCCGTCGCCACCACTCGACCACGGTGAAGGAACAGCAAACTCGAGCATGTGCGTACGGTGCTCAGACGGTGGGCGACGACGAACATCGTGAGTCGCGACCGCATCGCCTCGAGGGTCGCGGCGATCTTCGCCTCAGTCTCCGAGTCCAGTGCCGATGTTGCTTCGTCCAAGACGAGCAACGTCGGGTCGCCATAGAGCGCACGCGCGTATCCCGACCCTTTGACGCTGCCCCCCGGAGAGAACGCTACCCATTCTCGCCGATGATCGTGTCGAGACCCTCCGGAAGGTCGGCAACGACATCGGACAGCTGAGCTCGTTCGACGGCTGCTCGAGCCGCGTCGGGTCGGCGGCCGTTCCGAAGGCGATGTTCGCCGCCAACGTGTCGTCGAGCAGGCCCACGTGCTGGGGCACGTAGCCGATGCTTGTGAAGGTTCCTGGGTGCACGGTTTCGCCGTCGATCAGGATCTGGCCGGACGAGGGAGCGAGCAAGCCGAGGAGGAGGTCGGTCAGGGTGCTCTTCCCGGCTCCGCTGGCACCGACGATCCCGATCATCTCACCGCCGGCGATCCGGATCGTGACGTCCTCCACCGCCGGCTGTGACGAGTGCGGGTACCGGTACGTCACCTGTTCGAGCTCGATCTGCGGTGCGGGCTGGTCGGCGGACGAGCGCGGACTTGGAACAACGCTCCGATCGGATGCCTCGAGTTCGGCGACGTCAGCAGCCACCTGCGTCACGGAGGGCAGTGACACCTTGACGAAGCTGATGGCGACAAGGAGGCGATTCAACGATGGCAGCGAACGGAATCCGGCGGCCAGGAAGAGCCCGAGCACGGCGAGCGCTTCGCTGGTGTCATACAACGCGAAAGCGACGGCGCTCATGACCGCGATGCCGAGGATGAGCGAGAGCTCGAGGTAGTACCGAGGCAGGTTCGTGACGAGCATCACGGTCGCTTGCGCTCCAGCCAGCTCGCGCTCCACAGCCTCGACCCGATCACCGAAGTGGCGCTCGCGTCCGAGGACGATCACTTCCTTGATGGATCCGAGTGACTGTTGTACGAGCTGGTGGCTTTCTGCGAGTCCAGCGTGGAGCGCGGCGCTAGCGCGGTTGGTTCGCCCGTGGAGTGACTTCTGGTAGACGAGGGCGATCGCGGCGAAGTAGCTGATCGCCACGGCGGCCGTCACCGGCTGGAGCACGGCGAGAACGACGGCGACGAACAGCAGTACGAGCGCATCGGCGACCGCTGTCATCCCGTACGCGAGCGCCTCGCGGTAGACCCGCTGGAGCGAGTAGTTCAACGTCCGATGTATCTCTGATGAGTTGTGTGCGAGGTGGAACACGAAAGGGGCGGCGAGATAGCGCCGGAACAGGTCGGAACGAGCGGACGCTTCGGCCAACGTCAGCACGTGGAAGCTCCAACGGAGATAGGCCACAGACGCTGCGCTCTTGACGATGAAGAAGCCGATCGCAATCGCAGCGACGACGAGCGTGAATCGCGACGGATCGCTGATCCGGAGAAGGTCGGCGAGCCACGACGCCTTGTCGGGGATGGCCTTCACGCCTGGAGACCCCAGCGTCAGCATCAGCGGGTAGATCAGGACGAGGGCGAGTGCTTCGAGTCCGGCGAGAAGCGCAGAGAGTGCGGCGCCCCATGCCAGTCGCGGCTTCAGGTCTCGGTCGAGGATCGAGCCGAGGTCGTGTGCAGTCCTGCGAAAGGCCCTTGCGGTGAGCACGACGCTCGATCGTACGCGGGACCGCAGGATCGCCCTGCGCAGGAGATCGGCTGGACTCCAGTTCAGGCGCCGAGCCGGTACCGACCGCGCGCTCCGACGGGCCGGCGCACGATCAGGTCGAGGACGAACATCGCACGGTTCGGCCTCCGGATCATGAGCGAAGCGGTCCGCAGGATGGCGGAGGCAACGGTGACCCTCCACTGCCATGGTGTGAACCACTTCGCTCCGAGCGTCATCGCCCCGTTCCAATATGCGACCTCGCGGTCCCAAGAACCAGCTGACGACCCGCCGTTGGCGTGTGACGCCCACTCGGTGGGCAGGCTCACGAGTCGCCAGTGCTGAGCCCGAAGTCGTCGGCACAGGTCGTCATCCTCGGCGTACAGGAAGAACCGCTCGTCGAAGCCCCCGACGGACTCGAAGGCGGTCCGTCGCACCAGCAATGCGGTAGCGGCGAGGTACTCGACGTCCGTCGGGTCCGATCGGAGCGCGGTGAGGTGGTCGGATCCGAGTGCCGAACGAGACGCGAGTCGACGGATCCCGGGCACGTTCCGAAGTGACCGGAGTCGCAACGTACGGCCGAGGAGGTGCAGCGGTCGGAGTGCCATCCCGGCGGACCGTTCGACGCCTTCTGGTCCGATGATGACCCCTTGGACGGCGGCCACATCGGGCTCGTTCCTGAGGACGTCCAACCCTGCCTCAACGGCGCCGGGGCGCAGCACCGCATCGGGGTTGAGTAGCAAGACCGTCGGGGCCGCACCGGCCGCGACACCGAGATTCTGGCTCGTGCCGAACCCAGGGTTGTCGGGACGACGCAGCACGGTCGCTCCCAAGAACTCGGCGAGTGCAGCCGACCCGTCCCCGCCGTTGTCGACCACGGTGACCGAGCGAACGGTCGGCAAGGTTCGAACCTGATCGAGGCAGATCCGAAGGAGATCCACGTTGTTGTACGCCACGACCACGACGTCGACGTCGCTCATCGCCGCAACCATGTAACCAAGACACCTTGAACCGCACCGATCCACCAGCTGGCCGCGATCACGACCGACGCAGGTACCGCTGTCGTCGACGCAAGTGCGGGTCGATGTCGTGGGCTGCCTACGACGTCGAGACCGATGAGTGCGCTGAGGGCGCACGAGACGGTGGCCCTGGCTCCCGAGCGGGCGTGCATCCACGCGACGAACGCCGTCAGCGCGAGTGGCAACGCCATGATCCCGCCATGCCGAAAGGTCATCGGCTGGCCTTGCGCCCACAGCCGCCCCTTGTGCTGTCCGTACCGGAGGTACTGGCGTGCGACGGGACGGAAGCCGGAGCGGGCCACGTAGGCCGATTCCACACCGCCGAGGAACCACACGACGTAGCCCCGCCGGCGGTATCGCCGGTTGAGGTCGTAGTCCTCGTTGACAGCGAGCGCCTCATCCCATCCGCCGATGTGGCGCAACTCGTGCGTCCGGAAGGCGCCCATCCAGACGGTGTCGGCGGAGCCTGAGCGCGCTGACCGTCGGTATCGACTGAAGCCGGTGGTGAGACGGTTCCGCAGGGCTCGTGCAACGCCCTCATCGACGAGCGTGTGTCGCTCGGCGATGGCAACCTGCGCGCCGCCGACCACGCCGACATCTGGTCGGGTTGCCAAGAGGTCAACGACCTGAGTGAGATAGCCCGGGGGGATGCGGCTTCGAGCGTCGACTCGCACGAGTACGCCACCAGCAGCTTCGTCGAGGCCGCGATTGAGGTTCGATGAGGTGCCGCTGTTCGTGTTCCGCACGATCCGCACTGCCGCGAAGGCGAAGCGAGCGCCGGCCTCCGCTGCTCGATCGACGGTTGCATCGGTCGAGTTGCCGTCCACGAGGAGCAGCTCCACGCGATCGAGCGGAAACGTCTGTGCCCCCACTGCAGCTATGCAGCCGTCGATGTGTCGTTCCTCGTTGAACGTGGGGATGACGACGGTGACTGCGAGCGACGGATTCAGACGATGGCCAGCATCCGCTCCAGCGCCACCTTCGCCCACTGCTTGGTCTCCTCGTCGACGGTGATGCGGTTCACCACCCGGCCTTCGACCAGGTTCTCTAGCACCCAGGCGAGGTGGGGGTTGTCGATCCGGAACATCGTCGAGCAGGGGCAGATGAGCGGGTCGAGGGAGACGATGGTCCTGTCGGGGTGCTCGGCGGCGAGCCGCTGGACGAGGTGGATCTCGGTGCCGACGGCGATGACGGCGCCGGCGGGGGCCGCCTCGATCTCTCGGATGATGTAGTCGGTCGAGCCCACCCGGTCGGCGGCGAGGACAGTGTCGTGGGCGCACTCGGGGTGCACGACGACCAGTCCGTCGGGGTGCTGCGCCCGGAACTCCTCGATGTGGGAGGGGCGGAAGCGCTGGTGGACCGAGCAGTGACCCTTCCAGAGCAGGAACTTCGCCTCCTTGACCTCCCGCTCGTCGAGCCCGCCGAGCTCGAGGCGCGGGTTCCACACCCGCATGTCCTCGAGGGAGTAGCCCATCTGCACGCCAGTGTTGCGGCCGAGATGCTGGTCCGGGAAGAAGAGCACCTTGTCGCCCCGCTCGAACGCCCACTTGAGCACGGCGCGGGCGTTGGACGAGGTGCACACCGCACCGCCGTGCTGGCCGACGAACGCCTTCAGCGCCGCCGACGAGTTCATGTAGGTGATGGGGACGACCCGCTCGATGTCGGTGATGGCGGCGATGGCGTCCCACGCCTCCTCGACCGACTCGAGGTCGGCCATGTCGGCCATGGAGCAGCCGGCGTTCAGGTCGGGGAGGATGACCTGCTGGTGATCGGCGGTGAGGATGTCGGCCGACTCGGCCATGAAGTGCACCCCGCAGAAGACGATGTACTCGGCGTCGTGCTGATCTGCGGCGATGCGGGACAGGCCGAACGAGTCGCCTCGAGCGTCGGCCCATTCCATGACCTCGTCGCGCTGGTAGTGGTGCCCCAGGAGGAACACTCGGGATCCCAGGGCGGCCTTGGCGGCTGCGATGCGCTCGATCAACTCGGCCGGCGGGGCGTCGGTGTATCCCTCGGGGAGGGGGGTCTGGAGGCGGAGCATTTTAGGAGGGAACCTCCGAAGGAGAAGCCCCGGTAGTGGCCGGAGGGAGACAGCCTGGTCGCCTCACCTCGGGTGTGTCGGCCCCGGAACTTTGAATATGTCGCCGGAGACCAGGCCGGCGTTCGATGAGTGTAACGACACCGGACCGTGAAATCTTCCTGAACGGTCGCGAGACAATGGACGGGTGACCCCGCCCCGCCCGCCGGCCGGCACGATCCCGGAGGCTCCGGGGTCGTACCAGTTCAAGGACCGGGACGGCCGCGTCATCTACGTGGGCAAGGCGAAGAGCCTCCGGAGCCGCCTCAACAGCTACTTCCAGGACCCTCGGCACCTCCACCCGCGCACGGCGCAGATGGTGGAAACGGCCGAGTCCGTGGAGTGGATGCAGGTGGGCAACGAGGTTGAGGCCCTCATGCTCGAGTACAGCCTCATCAAGCAGCACAAGCCCCGCTTCAACATCCGGTTGCGCGACGACAAGAGCTACCCGTTCCTCGCCGTCACGATGAGGGATGAGTGGCCTCGGGCGATGGTCCGGCGGGGTCAGAAGGACAAGGGCACACGCTACTACGGCCCCTACGGCCACGCCTACGCCATCCGGGAGACGCTCGATCTGCTGCTACGCACCTTCCCGATCCGCACCTGCAGCGACCACAAGTTCGAGCGCCACGAGAAGCAGGGGCGGCCGTGCCTGCTGTTCCACATCGAGAAGTGCGCCGGGCCGTGCGTCCGGGAGATCGAGAAGCCGGAGTACGACCGGCTCGTCGAGCGACCTGTGCCAGTTCCTCGACGGCGACACCGGACCGGTCGTGAAGCGCCTGGAGCTCGACATGCAGGAGGCGGCGGCCAACCTCGAGTTCGAGCGAGCGGCCCGACTCCGCGACCGCCTGGCGACCGTCCGCAAGGCCATCGAGAAGCAGCAGATGGTCACGGAGAAGTCCGAGGACCTCGATGTCATCGGGATCGCCGAGGACGAGCTCGAGTCGGCGGTGCAGGTGTTCTACGTGCGGCGGGGGCGGGTCGTCGGCCGCAAGGGCTTCGTCGTCGACAAGGTCGAAGAACTGACGTCACCCGCAACTCATGGCCCGGATCCTCGAGCAGATGTACACGGAGCCGACGCTGGACGTGCCGCGGGAGGTGCTCGTCCCCTGGGAGCCGGAAGACGTCGAGTTCTACGAGGAGTGGATGGCGGATGCTGCGCGGCACCCGCGTCGGCATCCGGGTCCCGCAACGGGGGGACAAGCGGTCGTTGCAGGAGACGGTGACGCAGAACGCCAAGGAGGAGTTCGTCCGCCACCGGTTGAAGCGGTCGGCCGATCACAACTCCCGGGCCCGTGCGCTCAACGCCCTGCAGGAGGCGCTCGACCTCCCCGAGGCCCCCCTACGGATCGAGTGCTACGACATGTCGCACATCCAGGGATCGGACTACGTCGGCTCGATGGTCGTCCTCGAGGAGGCGCTGCCGAACAACGACCGAGTACCGCCGTTTCAAGGTGAAGACGGTCGCCGGCAACGACGACTTCGCGGCGATGGAGGAGGTGCTGACGCCGGCGCCTGACCGCGCTGCTGGCCGAGCGCGAGAAGCCTGTCGGTGAGCGCCCGGGCAAGTTCCACTACCCGCCTCAGCTGCTGCTCGTCGACGGCGGCAAGGGCCAGCTGTCGGTGGCCGTGCGAGTGCTCGAGGAGCTCGGCCTGGAGGACGAGATCCCGGTGGCGTCGCTGGCCAAGCAGTTCGAGGAGGTCTACCTGCCCGGGCGGTCGGAACCCGTCCGGATCCCTCGGCAGTCCGAGGCCCTCTACCTCCTGCAGCGCATCCGCGACGAAGCCCACCGCTTCGCCATCACCTACCACCGCCAGCTGCGGGACAAGCGCATGATCAAGTCGGTCGTCGACGACATCCCCGGCCTCGGCCCGACCCGCAAGAAGCGCCTGCTCAAGGAGCTCGGCGGCATCGGCGGCGTCAAGGCGGCCGACTACGCCACCATGCGCTCGCTCCCGTGGCTCCCGGACGTCGTAGCCCTGGCCGTCTACGAGAAGATCCACGGCGCCGGCTCTGCCGTCCAGGCGCCGGCGCAGGAGGACGACGCCCCGGTTTCGTGAGCCCTTTTGGCTGCTGGATCCCGTTCGGTGGGCACTTTTGGCCGCCGAAAGGGTCCAACGGACCGACGTGGTCTGCGTGCGATGACTGGAAAGTGCATGTAAGGTGCCGAAGCAGGATGTCCGGTTGTCGGTGGAGAACTTGAGAACCATGCGGGTACGGACGAGCGCCGGAGTCGCCGTGTGCGCCCTGTTGGCCGTGCTCGTCGGCGCCTGCTCCGGCGGCGACGGGTCCTCGACGGGTGCGACGGTGCCGCCCGGCGGCGACGGCGGGGGCCGACCACGTCGACGGCGACCGCGCCGACCTCGACGACCGTGCCGTCGTACGACGTGCCGGAGACCGTCGACCAGGCGTACGTCCAGCGAGTCGTGACGGCCTACGACAAGGTCCTCGGCGATGCGATCCGCGTCCTCAAGCGGGACGGCGAGGTCAACGACGAGTTCCTCAAGCACCTCCTCGCTATCTACACAGCCCCTGAGTTCGAGGTCCACGAACTGGCTTGGGCGAGCGGCTGATCGAAGGGCGAGCGTGGCAAGACAGTCGACGCACCGCCGGCGACCCGATCCACAGCACGTGATCGACTTGCGCTGGCGGAGCGAGCACTGTGTGATCGTCCGCGCGAAGACCGAAGTCGGGCCGCGACGCTGATCCGGCGGGTTCCGGATTCGCCACCGGACACGATCGAGTACCTGGTGCTCGTACGGAAGAGCCAGACGCGACCCACTTCGCGTCAATCCGACGCCATGGGTGATGTCGTTTGACGGATGTAAGGACGACAACTCGGTACCCACGCAACTCGTGCGACGACTGACGTTGGCCTCGGCGCGGTTGCGCTTTGATCTCGGCCGCCGGCAGCCGGCGTCGGAGGTCGGATCGCGACGTCGCGCCGGGCACGATCCGGGTCGGGGACTCCAAGCCCGGCTGACGCCACCAGGACGGCGCCGGCGGCGCCGGCCTCGGGGAAGGCCGAGTGGTTCCGGTACGACGTGGTGCTGTGGGATCCGGTGGCGGTGGGGTTCTGTGTGGACCCGCGGTGGACGCGGAACCAGGACTATGCGGCGCGGCAGGGGCGGGTGGACTTCCCGGGTCGGTTCGACAAGGGGACGGGACAGGCGCGGGAGGCGTGTCCGGACGATCCGGCGGCGACGGTGGCGGCGCCCGGCGCCGGCGACGTCGCGGCCAGCGTGTGGCAGCACGTCGAGAACCTGCCGGTGCCGTCGGTGGCGCGTGCGACCGGACTTCGCCATCACCGGGCAAGAAGGTGTTCCTCGAGATCGCCGGCGCCGACAGCTGGACGTCGACGCGTCGACAACCCGATCGGGGACGACGTCACCATCACGGCGACCAGCTGGTACGTCATCGACTGGGGCGACCCGACGTACCCGACCACGGACGTCACCCGGAGCCACGGCGGCCCTTACCCCGACGGCGACGTCACCCACGTGTACACGCAGACGGCGACCCGGACGCAGATCAAGGTCATGCAGCGGTGGACGGCGACGTGGCGGGCCGGGGCGGGCACCGGCACCCTCGAGCAGCTGACGACGGAGGCGCCACCGCTGGACCTCGAGGTGCGGCAGCTCCAGGCGGTGCGCGACCGCTGACAGACTCTGCGGCGTGAGCGACCCCGACACCGCCCTCTGGGAGGAGCACGCCGGGTGGTGGCAGGACGGGTTCACCGAGGGTGCCGACCCCGAGTACGAGGAGCAGATCCTCCCGCTCGCAGCCGAGCACCTCGCCGGCGCCCGGCGGGTCCTGGACGTCGGCACGCGGTGAGGGCCAGGTCGCCCGGCTGGCCGAGCGCGGGCTCGGCACACGGCGCGTCGGCGTCGACCCCACGCACGCCCAGATCGACGAGGCCAACCGGCGGGGCGGAGCGACCGGCTACGCCCGGGCCGGCGCCGCGCGGCTCGCCGTTCCGCGACGGCGCGTTCGATGCCGTGGTCGCCTGCCTGGTGTTCGAGCACATCGAGGACGTCGACGACGCCATCGCCGAGGTCGGGCGGGTGCTCGAGCCCGGCGGGCGGTTCCTCTTCTTCCTCAACCATCCGCTCCTGCAGACCCCGAACAGCGGTTGGATCGACGACCAGATCCTCGACCCGCCGAGCAGTACTGGCGCATCGGGCCCTACCTCACGGAGGACGTGACGCATCGAGGAGGTCGAGAAGGACGTCTTCATCCCCTTCATCCACCGGCCCCTCAGTCGCTACGTCAACGCCCTCAGCCGCAACGGCCTGCTGCTCACCCGCATGGCCGAACCCGCGCCGCCGCCCGGGTTCCTCGCCCGGGCCGAGGAGTACGCCGAAGCGGCGACGATCCCCCGCCTCCTCCTCCTGCGCACCGAGAAGCTGGCGATGAGCCGAGCTATCCTGGTCGTCATCCGGACTGTCGCGGCGCCGGGCGGCAGCACGGCGGCGAGCATCTTCGAGGACCTCGGCTGGTTCGTCATCGACAACCTCCCGCCGGCGCTGATGCCGAAGGTCGTCGGAGCTGGCCGCGCAAGCCGAGGTCCGACGAGCCGGACCGGGTCGCGCTCGTCGTGTGGACGAGCGCGTTCCTCGAGGAGCTGCTGCCGGCCATCGACGCGCTGCGAGACGGGCGGCGGGTCCGCCAGCTCCTGTTCCTCGAGGCCAGCGACGAGGTGCTCGTCCGCCGCTACGAGGACAACGCGTCGCCGCCACCCGCTGTCGGGGCCGGGCGAGTGGCCTCGAGAGGCCATCGAACAGGAGCGGGTCCTGCTCGAGCCGGTGAAGGCCGAGGCCGACGTGGTCGTCGACACCGCCGACCTCAACGTCCACCAGCTGCGGGACCGGCTCGTCGGCGCTCTTCGGCGAGTCCGATGCCGGCAGGCGATGCAGACCACGCGTGTTGAGCTTCGGCTACAAGCACGGGCATCCCGCTCGACGTCGACATCGTCTTCGACTGCCGGTTCCTGCCCAACCCCCACTGGGTGGAGGAGCTCCGGCCCCTCACCGGGCTCGACGAGCCGGTCCGCGACTACGTGCTCGGGCAACCCGACGAGTCGGGCAGTTCCTCGACCACATCGACCGGACTCTGCTCGACCTCCTGCTCCCGGCGTACGTCAAGGAGGGCAAGACGCTACCTGACGTTCGCCGTCGGCTGCACCGGCGGACGGCACCGGAGCGTGGCCATCGCCGAGGCAGCTGGCCGCGCTTGATCGAGCGAGCGCGGCTACACCCCCAGCGTCCAGCACCGGGACATCGCTCGAGTGACGACCTCCGGGCGCGCCAAGCCCGACGTCGTGGCCCTCGGCGGCGGTCACGGCACCGCCGTGACGTTGACCGCGGCGCGGCACTACGCCGGCGACATCACGGCGATCGTGAGCGTCGCCGATGACGGCGGGAGCAGCGGGCGCCTCCGCCGGACGTCTGGGCATCCCGGCGCCCGGGGACCTGCGGCGCTGCCTCGTGGCGCTCAGCGACGCCGACGCCGACCCCTTGGCGGTCGCCTTCGAGCACCGCTTCGAGGCGGCGAGCTCGCCGGGCACGCGGTCGGGAACCTGATCATCGCCGGGCTCACCGCGGCGACCGGCAGCTTCCCCGCCGCGCTGCGCCGAGGCCGGCCGGCTCCTCGCCACCCATGGCCAGGTCTTCCCGGCCACGACCGAGGCCGTCGTGCTCCGGGCGGTGGCGCGACTGCGGCGAGGTGCAGGGCCAGGTGAACGTGGCCAACGCCGGACGCATCGCCCACGTCGGCCTGGTCCCCGCCGACGCCTCGCCTCCGGCCGAGGCCCTCGACGCGATCGCGCGGGCCGATCAGATTGATCCTCGGCCCCGGCAGCCTCTTCACGAGCGTGCTGGCCGTCGTCGCCGTGCCGGCCCTGCGACAGGCCGTCGAGCGGGCCGACGCCCCGCTTGTCTACGTCTGCAACCTGCGAGCCGATGAGCAAGAGACCGAGGGGTTCGACGTCGCGGCGCACGTCGAGGCCCTCGCCGCCCACGGGCTCGAACCCGACGTCGTGCTCGTGCGACAGCGCCGCGATACCGGTCGGAGCCGACGGCGACGCGGATCGTCCGACGTGGCGATCGACCGATCCGGACACGAGCCGGCACGCCCCGGCCCGCACTGGCCACTGCTCGACGCCCGTGAGTTCAGATCTGCTGCGGTCTGTCGGATGGCAAGGCAACTCTCGACCAGCAAAGGGGCTGTTCATGACCGTCCGCGTCGGCATCAACGGGTTCGGCCGCATCGGCCGCAACTTCTTCCGGGCGGCGAAGGCGCGCGGCGCCGACATCGACTTCGTCGCCGCCAACGACCTCGGCTCGGCTCGGAGACTGATGGCCCACCTGCTGCAAGTACGACACATCCACGGGCGCCTCGGACGTCGACGTCGAGGTCGGTCGACGACGGCATCAAGGTCGACGGCGACACGATCAAGATCCTCGCCGAGCGCGACCCGCCGAAGCTGCCGTGGGGCGACCTCGGCGTCGACGTCGTCATCGAGTCCACCGGCATCTTCACCTCGAAGGACAAGGCCGGCGCCCACCTCGAGGCCGGCGCGCCGCTGGTCATCGTGTCGGCGCCCGCCACCGGCGCCGACGCCACCTTCGTGGTCGGCGTCAACGACGACACCTTCGACCCGGCGAACCACAAGGTCATGTCCAACGCCTCGTGCACGACGAACTGCTTCGTGCCGATGGTCAAGGTCCTCGACGACGCCTTCGGCGTCGAGAAGGGCCTGATGACCACGATCCACGCCTACACCGGCGACCAGGAGCTGGTCGACGGCCCGCACAGCGACCTGCGCCGGGCCCGCGCCGCGGCCGTCAACATCGATCCCGACCTCCACCGGCGCCGCCCGGGCCACGGGCCTCGTGCTCGAGTCGATGAAGGGCAAGCTCGACGGCACCTCCCTGCGGGTGCCGGTGCCCGGACGGCTCGATCACCGACTTCACCGGCCATCCTCGAAGCAGCGAGGTCACGGTCGACGAGATCAACGAGGCCTTCCAAGGCGGCCGCCGAGAGCGGGCCGCTGTCCAAGGTCCTCGACTACAGCGAGGCGCCGCTCGTCAGCACCGACATCGTCGGCTCGCCGGCTCGCTGCACCTTCGACGCCGGCCTCACCATGGCCATGGGCAACTGGTCAAGGTCTTCGGCTGGTACGACAACGAGTGGGGCTACTCGAACCGCCTCGTCGACCTCGTCCTATCGTCGGCGCCGGCAAGTAGCGAACCCGGTGAACTCCGGTCCCCCAGCTGGAGGACCTGCCCCGACCTCGTCGGGCAAGCGGGTGCTCGTGCGCGCCGACTTCAACGTCCCGCGTCGAGCCGACGGCGCGCATCGACGACGACCTGCGCATCCGGGCCGCGCTGCCCACGCATCGACTGGCTCCAGCGACCACGGCGCCACGGTCACCGCCTGCACCCACCTCGGCCGCCCGAAGGGCGCGCCCGACCCGAAGTACTCGATCGACCCGGTCCGGGCCCGGCTGGCCGAGCTGGCGCCCGGGCGTCGAGCTGCTCGAGAACCTGCGCTTCGACCCGGGCGAGGAGGCCAACGACCCGGCCTTCGTCGACCGAGCTCGTCGCGGGCCACGACCTCTACGTCAACGACGCCTTCGGTGCCGCCCACCGGGCCCACGCGTCGCATCGTCGGCCCGCCCGCAGCGCCTGCCCGTCGGCCGCCGGGCGCCTGCTGGCCAAGGAGGTCGAGGTCCTCGGCGGCCTGCGCGACGGACCCCGCCCGCCCGTTCGTCGCCGTCCTCGGCGGCTCGAAGGTGAGCGACAAGCTCGGCGTGATCGAGGCCCTGCTCGACATCGGTCGACCAGCTCGTCATCGGCGGCGGCATGTGCTTCACCTTCCTCGAGGCCCTGGGCCACCACGTCGGCGGCTCGCCTCTTCGAGGAGGACAGGTCGACACCTGCCGCCGAGCTGCTCGGCAGACGGCGCTCGCATCCTCCTGCCCGACGACATCGTCGGCCTGGGCCCGAGGGCGACGATCGGCGATCCCGTCCGCCGGCGGCGAGGTGCGCCAGCTTCGGCGCGCGGCATCCCCGACGGGCTGGAAGGGCCTCGACATCGGCCCGGGAGCGGCCGCCGAGTTCGGCGACGTCATCGCTCGACGCCCGCACCGTGTTCTGGAACGGCCCCATGGGCGTGTTCGAGGACCGCCGCTTCGCGGCCGGCACCCGGCACGTGGCCGAGGCCATGGCCGAGACCCGCGGCTTCACCGTCGTGGGCGGTGGCGACAGCGCCAGCGCTCTGGCCAGGTTCGGCCTGCGCCGACGACATCGACCACGTGTCCACCGGCGGTGGCGCCAGCCTCGAGCTGCTCGAGCAGGGCGACCTCCCCGGGCTCGCGCGCCCTGCGAGGAGGCGCGAATGGCCTGACTCGTCGCGCCGGCAAGCCGCTCATCAGCGGCAACTGGAAGATGCACCACAACCACTTCGAGGCCATCCAGCTGGTGCAGAAGCTGAGCTACCTGCTGGACAAGGAGGACTACGAGGCGGTCGACGTGACGGTCCACCCGCCCTTCACCGACCTGCGCATCCGTCCAGACGCGTGCTCGACGCCGACAGGATCACGATCCAGCTCGGCGCCCAGCACTGCCACTGGGAGGAGAAGGGCGCCTTCACCGGCGAGGTCAGCCCGGCGCATGCTGGCCAAGCTCAACGTCACGCTACGTGATCGCCGGCCACTCCGAGCGGCGCGAGCTGTTCGGCGAGACCGACGAGATGGTCAACCAGAAGGTGCAGGCCATCCTGGCCGCCGGCATGACGCCGATCATGTGCTGCGGCGAGACGCTCGACGAGCGCGAGGCGGGCGACGACCGAGGCCAAGGTCGACGCGCCAGGTGCGCGCCGGCCTCGCACGGCGTGAGCCCCGAGCAGGTCGCCGCGCCTGGTCATCGCCTACGAGCCGATCTGGGCCATCGGCACCGGCCGGACCGCCAGCGCCGACGACGCCCAGGCCATCGTGCGATGTCATCCGCGGCCGTCGTCGCCGAGCGTGTCGGCCGAAGCGGCGGCCGACGCGGTGCGCATCCAGTACGGCGGCTCGGTCAAGGCCGACAACGCCGCCGAGCTGATGGCCCAGCCCGACATCGACGGCGCCGCTGGTCGGCGGGGCCAGCCTCGATCCCGACGAGTTCGCCCGCATCGTCCGGTCGCGCGAGATGCGTGTCACGCCTTGCCGCTGCCGGCCCTCGGGTGCGTACCGTCGCTGTCCGACCTGGCTACGCCAGGAGGGGCACTGCAGATCGATGCTGACGCGCAGTCAGTCCTCGTCGATCCACGTCATCGTGTCGCTCGCTCGTTGATCCTGCTCATCCTGCTGCACAGCGGGCGCGGGCGGTGGACTGTCGGACATGTTCGGCGGCGGCGTCGGCAGCGGCGGCCGCTGGGCTCGACGGTGGTCGAGCGGAACCTCGACCGGATCACCGTCGGTGCCGGCGATCGTCTTCGCCTTCACCACCGTCGATCCTGGCATCCGGCTGCAGTAGCCGCATCGCGACCCGGCGCTGGCGCACCCGCATCCGCACAGGAGACTCCACTTGGACGCAGCCGATCGGAGGACGCGCGCTCCTGCGCCGTCTGCTGCGTCTCGTGCTGCGACTGCTCGTCGGCCGCATGCGGCGGCAACAGCGACGACGGAGACACCGCCGGCAGCGGTACAGCGACGACGCCGGCGACCACCAGCGACCACGGAAGAGCGGCGGTCAAGGGCGGCGACCTCGTCTTCGGCGCCGAGCAGGAGCCCGACTGCATGGACTGGATCGCCAGCTGCGCCGGTCGCCTCCTGGGGCGTCTACACGATGCGGCGCACACCATGCCGCGGGTCCTTCGACTTCGACGCGACGACGGCGAAGCTAGTGCCGATCATCCTCCTCGACGGCGAGCCCAAGCTCGAGACCGGCCCAAGCAGTCGATCACCTACAAGATCAACCCGAAGGCGGTGTGGAGCGACGGGAGCCGATCACCTCCGCGGACTTCAAGTACACCTGGGAGCAGATCGCCAACGGCAAGGACATCTACGACAAGACCGGCTACGAGACATCGAGGCGGTCGACGACACCGACCCGACGATCGCCGTCGTCACCTACAAAGAGCCGTACCCGGCTGGAAGGACCTCTTCGGCGGCTGCTACGGCATCTTCCCGTCGCACCTCCTCGACGGGCAAGGACCGCAACGCCGAGATGAAGGACGGCTACAAGTTCTCCGGCGGCCCGTGGATGATCGAGACTGGAACAAGGGCACCGAGGTCAAGCTCGTCCCGAACCCCAAGTACTGGGGCGAGCAAGCCCGAACCTCGACGTCGATCACCTTCAAGCTCATCACCGACACGGCGGCGGCGTAGCAGGCCTACAAGGCGGGCGAGGTCTCGATGCATCTACCCGCAGGCCCAGCTCGAGCTGGCGCAGCTGAAGACCGCTGCCGGACATCAAGTTCGACGCCACCACCGGCCTGTCGCTCGAGGCCCTGTGGATCAACACCTCCAAGGCCCCGTTCGACTCCAAGGCCGTGCGCCAGGCGTTCGCCTACGCCATCGACCGCGACGCGATCGTCGAAGCGCTCTTCGCGCCGGTCCAGTCCGACATCAAGCCGATCAACAGCCTTCGACACCGCCGGTCTTCGCGTGCGAACTACGTCGACGCCGTTCAAGAAGTACTACGCCCGGACCTCGGCAAGGTCGACGAGCTCATGACCGGCGACGGCTGGGCCAAGGACGCCGACGGCATCTGGGCCAAGGGCGGCAAGAAGGCCGACATCGAGTTCAGCACGACGGCCGGCAACAAGCGCCGTCGAGCTGACCCAGGAGATCATGCAGAGCCAGTCAAGGGCCGGCTTCGACTCATGATCGATCAACCCATCAGGCCGGCACGCTCTTCGGTCAGACGCCCCCAAGGGCGACTTCCAGGCTCGGCCTCTACGCCCAGGTGCCGGCGTCGCACGACCCCGGCCAGTGCACGCTCTTCTGCTCGAAGAACATCCCGAGCGCCGCCAACGAGCAACAGCGGCCAGAACTGGACCCGCCTGCCGATGAACGCCGAGTTCGACACGCTCCTCGGCGACGGTCGACACCGAGCTCGACGAGGCCAGGCGCACGGACGCCGCCGACGAAGGCCCAGGCCGATCCTGGCCGAGAGACGTCCCGGCCATCCCGCTCGACCCGTTCCCCGACATCCTCGCCTACACCGACAAGCATCGGCGGCCCGGTGACGCACAACCCGTCTTCGGCCCGTGGGTCTCACATCAACGAGTGGTTCGTGCAAGAGCTGACGGCTCGCTGAGCACCGCACGAGCAGTGAATGACTGCAGAGGGCCTCGGCACGCACCTGGCCGGGCCCCCGCGTTGCCCTTGACCACGTCCGACGAGCCGACCCGTTGCTGCACCTTCGTGATCCGACGGATCGCGCTATCGATCCTCGTCCTGCTGATGGCGTCGCTGCTCGCGTTCGTGCGTCCTGCCATCACCGATCCGACCGTCCGTGCTCGCGCAGATCAAGGACTCCTACGCTCGATTCGTCGTTCGTGCGGGCGACCACCGATCCGCGCAGGGCGGTCCGCGCCGGTCCGCGATGCCCGGTGCGTCGATCGCAGTCGGCGAGACCGAGACGTCCTGCGGTGCTCGACGAGCCCCGTCCCCACCCAGTACGTCACGCTGGCGTCAAGAAGGCTTCGTCCAGGGCGACTGGGCAACAGCCAGATCACCGACCGCGACGTCGGCACCGAGATCTGGCAGCCGCCTTCTGGAACACCCTGCAGCTGATCTTCTGGGGCGTCCTCGTCTCGGCCATCGATCGCCATCGCCATCGGCGTCTACTCGGCGGTCCGGCAGTACTCGGCGCTCGACTACGCCTTCACCGGCCTCGCCTTCGTCGGCCTCGCCATGCCGCCGTTCTGGTTCGGCGCTCATCGCCATCGAGCTTCGGCTCGATGTTCCGGCCAGAAGCTGGTTCGGCCTCGACGACCCGTCTTCTTCGTCGGCTCTGCACTCGGCCGGACGAGCGGCATCGTCAGCCTCGACTACCTCCGCCACCTGGTCGCTGCCGGTGCCTGACGCTCACCGTGCAGATCGTCGCCTCGTGGAGCCGCTTCCAGCGCTCCGCGATGCTCGACGTGATGTCGGCCGACTACATCCGCACGGCCGGGCCAAGGGCGCTGCCCGCGCGCAAGGTGATCTTCAAGCACGGCCTCCGCAACGCGCTCATCCCGCTGGTCACCGTGATGGCCATCGACATCGGCGTGCTGTTCGGCGGCCTCATCATCACCGAGACGATCTTCTCGATCCCGGGCATGGGCCGGCTGTTCTTCACCAGCCTGATACAACGGCGACGTCGACGTCCTGCTGCCGTGGCTGATGGTCGTCCGCGGTCTTCATCGTCGCTGTTCAACCTGCTGGCCGACGTGCTCTACGGCGTCCTCGACCCCCGGATCCGGCTGTCGTGACATGACCACAGCTCCGAAGACGGCCCGAGCGCCGAGGTCGCCGTCGAGGCCGCCGACGCGGCCGTCGCCGACGACGACGCGGCCGACGCTCGGCGCCGACGGCGGCCGGGCCCGGCCCGCTCGCAGTGGGAGCTGTTCCGCCGGCGGTTCCTCCGCCACAAGCTGGCCGTCGTCGCGCTCGTCGTCCTCGTCGCTCCTCTATCTGCTGGTCATGTTCGCAAGCCACGTCGCTCCCTACGAGAACAACCCCACGCCTGACCGGCGACGTGCTCGCGCGGCCCGCCAGGCGCCCAGCGGCGACGCACTGGTTCGGCACCGACGAGCTCGGCCGCGACGTCCTCACCCGCATCCTCTTCGCCGGCCGGATCTCGCTCAACGTCGGCCTGCTTCGTGGCCCTCATCTCCCGGCTCATCGGCATCGTCATCGGCTCCCTGGCCGGCTACTTCGGCGGCTGGGTCGACCAGCTGCTCATGCGGGTCACCGACCTGTTCCTCGTCGTGCCGGGCATCGCCATCCTGGCCATGGCCCAGAAGGGGCTCGACGGCAAGGACCTGCCGGTGGTCGGGCAGGCTCAGCCCGACCGTCCTGATCATCTCGGTCCTGTCGGTCCTGTTCTGGAGCAGATGGCCCGCGTGGTCCGCGGCCAGATCCTGTCGCGTGAAGGAGAAGGAGTTCGTCGAGGCGGCCCGGGCCGTCGGGTGCATCGAGCAGCCGGATCATCATCCGCCACATCCTCCCCAACATCGTCGGCCCGATCGTCGTGAACACCACCCTCGTCGTCGGCGTCGCCATCGTGAGCGAGTCGACGCTGTCGTTCCTCGGCTTCGGCGTCCAAGCCGCCAGACATCTCGTGGGGCAACGATGCTCGCCGAGCCGAGGGCAACGTCGGCACCTCCACGGCCTACCTCCTCTACTTCCCGGGCCTGGTGCTCCTGCTCACCGTGCTGTGCGTCAACTTCCTGGGCGACGGCCTGCGCGACGCCTTCGACCCCCAGTCCGGCGTGACGCCGACGTGATGCGAGCCGAGTGGTCGACCAGCCGCCGAGCACCGACGGCGGTGCTGTCGCTGTCCGTCGCGACCTGCAGGTCGACGTTCCCGACCGACGACGGCCTGGTCACGGCCGTCGACGGGCGTCACGTACGACGTCTTCGCGAACGAGGTCCTCGGCATCGTCGGCGAGTCGGGCTCGGGCAAGAGCGTGACGCTCGATGGCGATCCTGGGCCTGCTGCCCGAAGCGGGCCCAGATCACCGGCCAGGTCCTCTATCGGGCCGCGACCTGCTCGACGCTGGCCGAGAACGAGACTTCGGCCGCTGCGGGGCGGGCGGCATCGCCATGGTCTTCCAGGACGCCCTGGCCGCGCTGAACCCGGTGTTCACCGTCGGCGCCCAGATCGCCGAGGCCATCAAGGTCCACACACGACGTCGAGCAAGGCCGAGCTCGCGCTGCGGGCGATCGAGCTGCTCGACGTCGTCGGCATCCCGAACCCGACAGGCCCGCGTCGACCAGTACCCGCACGAGTTCTCGGGCGGCATGCGCCAGCGGGCCATGATCGCCATGTCGATCGCCAACGACCCCGACGTGCTCATCGCCGACGAGCCGACCACCGCCCTCGACGTGACCATCCAGGCCCAGGTGCTCGAGGTGATCGAGCGCATCCAGGACCGCACCACGCTCGGCCATCGTGCTCATCACCCACGACCTCGGCGTGGTCGCCGGCGTGGCCGACCGGGTGCTGGTCATGTACGCCGGCCGCCGGTGCGAGCTGGGCACGTCGACGAGGTCTTCTACGAGCCCGCCACCCCTACACGCTGGGGCTGCTGGCCTCGCTGCCCCGGCTCGACGGACGCCGACGGCGAGCGGCTGGACCGCATCAAGGGCCAGCCGCCGTCGCTGCTCCACGTGCCGCCCGGGTGTCGCGTTCCACCCCCGGTGCGCTTCGCGACGCCTGCCCGAGCCGTGCGCGACGCGAGCGGCCCGAGCTGCCGCCTCGCCGAAGGGGCCGAGGCACCGCGTCGGCCTGTCACTTCGCCGAGCGAGCTCCGGCGACGCCGGACAGCCGCGAGGACCGTGCCGAGCCGAGATGGCGCCAGCCGTGAGCGCGCGTCGACCGACGTCGCATCGAACGCGCGCCGAGCGCCGGCGGCATCGAGGCAGCCGTCCGGCGGTGCCGACGGCCGCTCCTCGAGGTCGCGCGACCTGGTCAAGCACTTCCCGATCCGGGCCGGCCTGCTCGGCCGCCAGGTCGGCGCCGTCCAGGCCGTGTCGGGCGTCAGCTTCGACGTCGGCCGGGGCGAGACCCTCGGGCTGGTGGGGGAGTCGGGCTGCGGCAAGTCCACCACCGGCCGCATGCTGCTGCGGCTCCTCGCCGCCACCGCGGGTCGGTCGAGCTTCGAGGGCGACGACGTCGTGCGCGCCTCGAGCCGCGCGAGATGCGCGGCCTGCGCCGCGAGATGCAGATCGTCTTCCAGGACCCCTACGCCTCGCTGAACCCGCGGATGACGGTCCAGGCCATCGTCGCGAGCCGCTGCAGGTCCACGGCCTGTACGACGAGCGGCGGCCGCGACCAAGGTCCGGAGCCTCATGGCGCATGGTCGGCTCAAGCCCGAGCACGTCAACCGCTACCCGCACGAGTTCTCGGGCGGCCAGCGCCAGCGCATCGGCATCGCCCGGGCGCTCGCCCTCGATCCCGACCTGCTCGTGCTCGACGAGCCGGTCTCGGCCCTCGACGTGTCGATCCAGGCCGGCGTGATCAACCTGCTCGAGGACCTCCAGGACCGAGCTCGGCCTCGCCTACCTCTTCATCGCCCACGACCTGTCGGTCGTGCGCCACATCTCGCGACCGGGTGGCGGTGATGTACCTCGGCAAGATCGTCGAGATCGGCACCGCGCGACGAGCTCTACGACCGGCCGACGCACCCCTACACCCAGGCGCTGCTGTCGGCCGTGCCGGTGCCCGACCCCCGCAAGCGAGCGCCAGCGCAGCGCATCGTGCTGGAGGGCGACGTGCCCAGCCCGGCCAACCCGCCCTCGGGCTGCCGGTTCCGCACCCGCTGCCCGCTCTTCGCCAACGAGCTCTCCGAGACCGAGCAGAAGGCCTGCATCGAGGAGGAGCCGTCGCTGCGCGATCGCGGTCAAGGCCACCCGTCGGCCTGTCACTACGCCCGCGTCGAGGCGGTCATCTGATTCGGTTTCGTCTCGTCCTGGCGACGGCCGTCGTCGTCGGCCTCGTGGCCGGGGCGGCGTGCACGAAGGACAAGGGCGGGACGGGCTCCGGGGAGCGCGCCGGTGGGACCGCGGTGTTCCGGGCCGGCGTGGTCCGACCGTCGACGCTCGACCCGGCGCGGGCGCGCACCGTCGACGAGCTGCTGATCGCCGACCAGCTCTTCGACTCGCTCACGGCGCAGGACCCGATGTCGTTGGAGCCGGTCCCCGCCCTTCGCGACGTCATGGACGGCGACTCCCGACCAGCAGCACTGGGACTTCACCCTGCGGAGCGATGCCCGGTTCGGGGACGGCACGCCCCTCACGAGCGCGGACGTGAAGGCCACGCTCGACCGCATCGCCGAGCACGGCCACCGGCTCCTCGGTGACCGATCTCCTCGAGCTGGTCACGGGCTACCGGGCCATCGCCGTGGACGGGACGGCGACCACGCTGGCCGGCGTCGTCGCCGTCTCCCCCCAGGTGCTGCACATCGATCTGGACGCGCCGCTCTCCGTCCTGCCTTCGGTCCTGGCCAGCCCGGCGTTCGGCGTCGTGCCGGAGGCCGCGGCGACGGGCGGGCCGCTGGCCGACGTTCCGGTGGGCAGCGGGCCGTTCCGCGTGTTGGAGAAGCGCGACGATCGGCTGTCGTTGGTCTCGCTCGGCGGGGCCGGCGCCGGGACGTCGAAGCGGGTGGACTTCGTGCTGTTCCCCGATCGGTCGTCCTCCTATGACGCCTTCGTGGCGGGGCGCGTCGACTGGACGGAGGTGCCGGACGATCGCGCCGCCGAAGCCGCCACGCACGGACGCGTGCAGGATCGTCCCTACGTGGCCGAGCTCTTCTACGCCTTCAACTTCAGGAGCCCGAAGTTCGCGGATCGACGCTTCCGGGAGGCGATCGTCCGGTCCGTCGACCGCGACGCCATCGTCGGCGGGGTGTACGGGGGACGGGTCCGGGCGAACGAGGGCTTGATCGTCGAGGGCTTCCCCGGCCACCAGGACGATCCGTGCGGCGGCCGGTGCACCCATGACCCCGAGCGGGCGAAGGCGCTGCTGGCTGAGATCATGGCGGCCGGCGGCGTCGTCCCCGAGGTGCAGATCGACTTCGACGACAACCCGACCCAGACCCGGGTGGCGGAGGCCATCCGCGACGACCTGGCCGGCGTCGGGATCACGGCGTCGCTGCGTCCCAAGCCATTGGCCGAGTACCAGCAGTTCGCCGTGTCGGGGGAGCAGGAGCTGTTTCGTCTCGGTTGGGTGGCGCCCTACGCGTCGGCCGACGGCATCCTGGCGCCGTTGTTCCTCACGGGCTTCCCCAACAACCTGATCGGGTTCTCGTCGGCCACGGTCGACGAGGAGCTGCGGGCGGCGAGAGCCGAGTCCGACCCGGCCCGCCGGGTCGAGCACTGGCAGGCGGCCGAACGGGCCGTGCTCGCCGAGCTCCCGGTGATCCCGATCGCCCAGTTCGCCCTGCACTCGGTGTCGGCGCCGCGTGTGCGTGGTCTCACCGTCACCGCCACCGGCACGTTCGACGCCCGCCGCGTCTCGTTGGCGAAGGGGTGACCGGCCGGTCGCTCCGGCTCCTGCTCGCGTTCGTCATCACCGTCGGGCTCGGCGCGGCATGCGATCGAGGGGGAAGCGCCTCGTCGGACCGGACGGGACGTGTGCCGACGACCTCGGCGGCGTCTTCGGTCGCCGGCGCGGCGTCGGGTCCGGCGGCCCGCGGCGGGGAGGCGGCCCATCCGTTCGACCCGGCCGTGGACGTGCCGATCGGCGCACGACCCCGAGGCGGCTCGGCTCGGGTCGGCGTCTGGGGTGCGCCCGATCCCGCCGCAGCGACGATTGCGGGCGCCGCCGTCCGCTCGCTCGTCCTGCCGCAGCTCTTCGTCGCCCGCGCCGACGGTCGGTGGTCCTCCATGCTCGCCCAGCCCGGTTCGGATCGCACGGCCGACGACCGGCGGTCGGCATCCCTGCGGTTGCGAGGCGGCGCCGTCTGGTCCGATGGCACACCGATCACGGCCGACGACCTCCGCCGCACCGCCGATGCCAGGTTCGTCGCCGGCGTCGACGGGCCGGACGCGGCCGGTGCGATCACCGTGCGGTTCACCCAGGAGCTCCCCGGCTGGCGTCGGTTGTGGTCGGGAGACGACGTCATCGGGGCGCCGACGCCGGGCGTATGGGGCGGCCCCTTCGTGATGGCCTCGGTCACGCCGGGCCTGGAGACGGTGCTTGTTCGCAACGACCGGTGGTGGGGCGCCCCGGCGCCGTTCCTCGACGAGCTCCACCTCGTGCTCGTCCCGGATCCGACGACGGCCCGCCTGCTGCTGGCCCGCAACGAGCTCGACGTGCTCATGCCGTTGGCCGGCACCGTGCGAACACCGCAGCTCGAGGCCATCCCGGACGTCACGGTCCAGCGCGCCGCCCAAGGCGGCTGGACGGTCTCGCTCGAGGCCAACCCCGCCCGCCTCGACCTCGACCGCCGTCGCGCCCTCCTCGCCACGTTCGATCGCGTGCCGTTCGTGGCGACACTGCTGCGCGACGAGGCGGCCCGGCTCGACGGCTTCGCCCCCGCTTCACCGGGCGAATGGGCGGGCATCGCCGCAGGTGACGCCGCCGCGCTCCGGGGCACGCGGACCGACCTGGTCGGTTTCGGCGAGGAGCCGATGACCGGTCTGGTCTACCGGTCCATGCAGAGGCGGGCCCGAGCAGTCGAGGGGACGATCGAGTTGCGCTCGGCCGAGGCCGATCGGGTCGAAGGGTGGCTCCGGGCCGGGTCGTACGACGCCGCGTTGGTCGTCCGGCCCGAGCCGCTGGCCACGTGTTGGGCGTGCCGCTGGCCCGACGTCGCCGGCGTGCGAGAGGCCGACGGGGGAGACGTCTCCGCCGCCGCCGCCGTCGACGCCGCGCTCCGGGATGAGGCCCGCGTCCTCCCCCTCTGGCGGGGATCGCCGGTGGTCGCCGTCCGCTCCGGCCTCACCGGCACCGCCGCCAACGGGTACGCGCTCGGCCCGGCGTGGAACGCCTGGGAGTGGTGGCGGCCGACGCCCTGACGGTGCCTGCGGCTGCACTAAGGTTGCCGTCGCTTCGGTCACCGGGGCGCACCACGTCGAAGTGGCGGAATAGGCAGACGCGCTAGCTTGAGGGGCTAGTGTCCGAAAGGACGTGGGGGTTCAAGTCCCCCCTTCGACACCAGATCGTGGGAAAGAACCCACCGTCCTCGAGTGCAGTCGACTTCAGCCGCCCACCATCGGGCGGCTGATCCGCGCTCGGGTCGGGCGTCGCTCGGAGTTAGGTCCGCCAGTCTGAGCGCTTCTCGTTTCTGGGTGGGTTCAACGACCCATGACGTCGTTCCAAACCACCCGGAAGGAGGGACCTACGTCCTCGAGGGCCGGTTCGTTGAGGCGACGCCGGCGGGGGCGCGGTGTTCGCGAATCCCCCGCAGACCCACGGCCCTGACCTCGACACCAGCGGAGCCCCGATCGACTTCGGCGTCCGGTCGATCGTCGTCGACCTCCACGTCGGGCCCGACTGATCGGGCGGTCCACGAGCGACGGACGACCCTCGAGGGTCAAGAGGTGCTCGAAGCGCCGGTACCCTCATCGTCGTGACAATGCACGACGACCCGTTGAACCCGCGCCAGACGCGCCACGATTTGCGCAATGTCGCCATCGTGGCCCATGTCGATCATGGCAAGACGACGCTGGTCGACCAGATGCTCCAGCAGTCGGGCGCGTTCCGGGTGGGCGCGGTGCTGACGGATCGCGTGATGGACTCCGGCGACCAGGAACGCGAGCGGGGGATCACGATCCTGGCCAAGAACACGTCCGTCCGCTACGGGGACGTGAAGGTCAACATCATCGACACCCCCGGCCACGCCGACTTCGGCGGCGAGGTCGAGCGCGGCCTGTCCATGGTCGACGGCGTCCTTCTCCTCGTCGACGCCTCCGAGGGTCCGCTCCCCCAGACCCGGTTCGTGCTTCGCAAGGCGCTCGAGGCCCGCCTGCCGGTCGTCCTCGTCATCAACAAGGTCGACCGTCCCGATGCCCGCATCGCTGAGGTCGTCGACGAGGTCGAGAACCTCTTCCTCGATCTCGAGGCCGAGGACTTCCAGCTCGAGTTTCCCATCGTCTACTGCGTGTCGCGCGAGGGCAAGGCGTCGCTCGAACGTCCGGCGGATGGCGCCGGTCTTCCGGACGGTGAGACCCTCAAGCCGCTGTTCGAGGTCCTCCTCGACCGGGTTCCAGCCCCGATGTTCGACGCCGAGGCACCGCTCCAGGCCCTCGTCACGAACCTCGACTCCGACAACTACCTCGGGCGCATCGCGCTGTGTCGGGTCGTCAACGGCCACATAAAGAAGGGCAGCTGGGTGGCGTGGTGCCGCAGTGACGGCACCACCGAGCGGGCCAAGGTCACGGAGCTCTTCGTCACCGCCGAGCTGACCCGGGTCGCCACGGACTCGGCGGGCCCGGGCGAGATCGTCGCCATCGCCGGGATCCCCGGCATCACGATCGGCGAAACCCTCACGGATCTCGAGGATCCCCGGCCGCTGCCCGTGATCAGCATCGACAAGCCGAGCCTGTCGATGCGCGTAGGCATCAACACCTCTCCACTGGCCGGGAAGGAGGGGTCGTTGCTGACGGCGCGCCAGGTCAAGGCCCGCCTCGACCGCGAACTCGTGGGCAACGTCTCCATCGTGGTCCTTCCGACCGATCGCCCCGACACGTGGGAGGTCCAGGGGCGCGGTGAGCTGCAGCTGGCCGTCCTGGTCGAGCAGATGCGGCGGGAGGGCTTCGAGCTCACCATCGGCAAGCCGGAGGTGATCACCGAGGAGATCGACGGGAAGACGTACGAGCCCGTCGACCGCCTCACCGTCGACATCCCGGAGGAGTACCTCGGGGTGGTCACCCAGATGATGGGGCTCCGCAAGGGACGCATGGAACGCATGTCGAACCACGGGTCGGGCTGGACGCGCCTCGAGTTCCTCGTCCCGGCGCGAGGCCTCATCGGGTTTCGGACCGAGTTCATCACCGACACCCGCGGCACCGGGCTCCTCCACCACATCTTCGAGCGGATGGAGCCCTGGGCCGGTCAGATCCGTGGCCGCCCGAACGGGTCGCTCGTGGCCAACAGCCTCGGGACGACGACGACGTTCGCCCTGACCGCCCTCCAGGAGCGCGGCGTGATGTTCGTCGGGCCCGGCGTGGAGGTCTACGAGGGGATGATCGTGGGGGAGAACGCCCGCGAGGACGACATGGACGTGAACGCCGTCCGTCCGAAGAAGCTCGACAACATCCGCTCGAAGACGTCGGACGGGCCGGACCGGCTGATCCCGCACCGCCCCATGTCCCTCGAGCAGGCCCTCGAGCTCATCCAGTCCGACGAGTGCGTCGAGGTCACCCCCTCGAGCGTGCGGCTCCGCAAGGTCATCCTCGACGGCACCCAGCGCGGGCGCGCCGCGAAACAGGCCAAACGGGGCTGACGCCGGCCGGGACGATGATCGACGACGTGCAGGAGATCGAGGTCGTCGTCGCGCATTCGGAGCGGGCCACGTTGCGGGTCGGCGACGTCTTCTTGAAGATCGACACCGATCAGGCCCGCATCGACCGAGAGGTCGAGGTCATGGCCAGGGCGCCGATCCCCACCGCCTCGAAGTCCTGTGGCGCAAGCCGCCGGTGCTCGCGCTCGCTGCGGTTCCGGGAACTGCGCTCGGCCTGCTCGCAGAGCCGTCGCCGGCGTCGTCGGCGGCGTGGGTTGCGGCGGGTGCGGCCGTCCGCGTCCTGCACGACGCACCGCCGCCGCCGTGGCCCAGCAGCCAGTGTCAGCAGCAGCCTGCTCGCAACGGCCAGGATGCGCTCGGAGTTCCCGCCGATGCTCGACGCGGAGTGCGAGTGGCTCATCGCCAACGGTGTCGTGTCCGCCGACGCGGTCAGGCGCAATCGTCGGATCGCGGAGGCGGCGCTGCGGCCGTGGACCCCGGTGTTCATCCACGGCGACCTGCAGATCGTCCACGTCTTCGTCGACGGTGACGAGGTGAGCGGCGTCGTCGACTGGTCCGAGGGCGGCCAGGGCGATGCGATGTACGACCTCGCCACGCTGACGCTCGCCCACGAGGAGCACCTCGACGATGTCATCGCGGGCTACGGCGGCGACGTCGAGATCGACGTGATCCGCGCCGTACTGGTCGTTGCGAAGTCTGATGTCGACCCGCTGGCTGGCCGAGCACGGGTACGGCGCGCCGGCGACGTTCCCAGAGGTTGCCGTACTCAACGCGTCGTCCGGCCGGCACTAGCCCACCGCCCGCTCGGAGGCTCGGAACGGTCCCGCCCGTGGGGAGGCCGGCGTCGACGGTGCAGCGCCCGCCGGATCCTGTCACGCTGGGGTGATGCCGGAGCGGGCGGATCGAGGGCTTGAAGACGCGGTCGCGACGAAGGCGGCCACCACGACCACAGAGGCCAGCGTCGACGTCGCGGCACCTGTGGTGGTCGGGGGTGGTGACAAGCGCACGACGACGCACCTGTCGCCGCCGAGCGTGCTCGCCCTGCAGCGCCACGTCGGCAACCGGGCGGTGCGCTCGATGATGGGACCGGCCACGACGGAGATCCAGCGCCGCCTCGAGCTCGAGGAGCCGCCCGCCAAGGAGGACGAGCCGGCGGGCACCACCACCGACCGGGCCCCCAAGGAGTCGGCCCCGCCGGCACCCGACGCACCCGACGCACCGGGCGCACCCGGTGCACCCGGTGCTGATGGCGGTTCGGGCCCACCGGGCGGTTCCGGCGCCGATGGCGGTCCGGGCGCACCGGGGATCCCCGCCGCCGGCGGTGCGCCGGCGCCCCCGGCCGCTCCGACGGGCGGTGCTCCGCCGTCCGCCCCACCGGCGCCGCCGAAACCGGCCGCCCCTCCGGCGCCGCCGAAGCCTCCGACCGCGCCGAAGGCCGCGCCCAGTCGCCGCGACGAGAGGCCGCGGGCGGCCCGCCCCCCGGGAAGCCGGCCAAGGCCCCGCCGGCCAGGGAGCCGGCGACCGGCGGCCCCGTCCCCGCCGGACCGACCATCCCGGCTCCCCCGACGCCCGTGCGGGCGCCGGCCGCACCGGGCGCCACGACGACGCCCGACCCCAGGACGGCCGACCCCGGCGTCAACTGGGGCGAGGTCGCGGACACGCTGATCCCGCCGGCCCGCACCGCACTCGAGATCTCCAGGTTCATCCCGGGGTGGGGTGGCATCGCGGGGATGGCGTCGGACGTGTTGAGCGCGTACTCCGACCTCAAGGCCGTGCCCAACAACGACAACGGTGAGCTCGTCAGTGACCTCATCCTCGTCCGTAGCCTGCTGACGGTCGTGAACGGGGCCCTCGGCCACGTCCTCTACGTGAATCAGCTCGTGCAGGACGGCCTTGCCGGCTCCGTCATCGGCGCCGAGTTCACCCCGCTGACGGCGAGTCTCAACGAGACGTTGTCGTTCGTGAAGATCATCCTCGACATCGGCAACGGGATGACCGACGTCCTCGTCGAGGCCGGCGCCATGTACGGCCGCGACCACGCGACGACCAAGGAAGACGCGGACGCGTACCAGGGCCTCGTCGAAGGGTACGCGGGCAACATCGCGGGCGACGTCGTCGGGCTCATCATGGACTCGATCAGCCTGGCGTCCGCAGGTGCCGCGGAGACCGGTCCGGCCCAGGAGACGGCGAGGATCTTCAACCTCGGCGGCGCGCTGCTCACCAGCTCCAAGACGAACCTGGTGGCGCTCCTCGGGGGCATCTGGAACGTGTGGGGCGGCGAGATCGTCAAGCGTCTCGGCCTCACCGGCGCCGAGCCGCCCGTGAAGGCGCCCGCCGGCGCAGGCCCCACCGGCCCCCCGCCGGCCGGCGCGGCGCCGGCCGGCGCGGCGCCGACCGGCGCGCCCGTCCAACGACGGGCCGGGGATCCGAGCGGTGGCGGCGCCATCTCGTCGTCCACCCGCCTGCTGGCCGAGTCGGTCGCCCTCGATGCCGCCGGGGCGCTCATCGACCTGAACGCCCCGCAGGCCCAGGCTGCGTACGCAGGGGTCAACGCCGTCATCGACATGATGGCCGACTACGCGGCCGACAAGCTCAAGGAGATCGACCAGGTCGTCCTGGCGATCGGTGACGGCCGCTCCACCTTCGAGTACATCCGTGACGCCGTGGCGAGCAGCATCGAAGTGCTGACCGGCAAGCTCGACGCGGTGACGTCGCTGGTGTCGACCGCCGGGGACGCCCAAGCGCTCGCCGAGCAGGTGCGCGGCGACTGCGACCAGGGCATCGCCGCCATCGACGGCATCCGGATGCCCACCGTGCAGATCCCGACCGTGGACCTGGGGGAAGGGATGCTGGCCGACGCAGGGGAGTACCTGGCCAACGAGGCGGCCGAGTTCGCCAACCAGCAGCTGCGCTCGGTCATGGCCACGGTCGAGGCGACGCTCGAGTCGGCCAAAGCCGAGCTCAAGGCGCCGATCGAGGACATCCGTGGCCGCTCCGAAGGCTTCGGGGAGTTCATGGCCAACGTCATCGAGGTCGGCACGGTCCAGATGGGCGTCGTGAGCGGTCACCTCACGACCTTCAGCCAGGGCCTCGGCAAGTGCCAGAACGTGGAGGAGGTCTTCAACCTGCTGATCGGCCAGATCTCCTCGATCACGGGGCTGCCCCAGTTCACGGTGCAGGACCTCCGCACCATCTGGGCCGAGGTCGGCACGGCCATCGACGGCTTCGCCGGGATGGGTCCACAACTGCACGCCGCCGCCGCCGTGGCCCGCCGGCAGGCGCAACAGGCCGTCATCGCCGAGGAGGAGGCCGCCTCCCACCAGCGGATGGTGGCCCCGGGTGGTGCCGACGACGACGGGCCGCCCGACGCCGAGCAGGGGTGACGGCTCGGCCCGACCGGCCGCCGCGCCAGCGGTGAACCTGGCCGTCAGCCTGGCGCGGGCCGGATCCTGAAGCGTCCGTTCACGTGGGTCGGTCCCAGAAGAGCGCGAGCGCGATGCCGTCGGGGTCGCGGAAGTTCAGGATCGCCCCGGGCGGGATCTCGACCACGCCGGAGTGCTCGACGCCGGTGCTCGAGAGCTGGGTCGCCCATTCGTCGAGGTCGGTTCGGGCCGCAACCGTGAACGCGAGGTGATCCAGACCGGTCACGGTCGCGTCGAACACGGCCGAGGGACCTCCTCGATGCTCCACCAGCGCGACGCTGTAGCCGCCGGCCGGGAACCGCATGACGCACGCGTGTCGATCCTCGGCGTCCTCTCGGAACAGCTCCACGAGCCCCAGCACGGCGCCGTACCACTCGGCGCTGGCGTCGCGGTCGCGGACGGTGAGGGCGGCGTGGTGCAACCCCACGAGCGTGCTCATCCGTGCAGCCTCGCGCCTGGTCGATCCAGGAGGTCCGCCGAGCGCACCCTCAGGCTTCGGGCCGCTCGGCGCCCAGGAGGGCGATGAGCTTCTTCGGCGCCAGCAGGCAGTAGCTCTCGGTCAGGAGCTCCTTCACCTCCGCCCAATCGGTCGTGCCGTCCTGTCGCAACACCATCGCCACGAGCCCGGGGCCCCAACCGACGAAGAAGGGGTCGCCGTAGGCCACCAGGGCGTCGAGCTCCTCCCCGGCGGAGTGGAAGGTGATGTGGGTGATCGGGCCGGCCGCAGTGTCGATGGTCAAGGCGTGCACGAGCGTGTGCCCACGGATCCGCCACCGGACGCCGGCGAACGCCGGTTCCTCGTAGGCCTCGGGTAGGTGGGCGCAGGCCACGCGGAGCGAGCGGACGATGCCGGTCGGCACCTCCAGGTACTGCTTCCTCGTGGACCGTGGCCGTGTCACCGCCGCCAGAAGAGCAGGTGCGTGATGCCGCTGGCGCTGGGCACCGACTCGAGGTGGAACCGGTCGAGCAGCTCGTCCGAGGAGGTCCAGAGCCGTTCGCCTCGGCCGATCCGGATGGGTGCGACCGCGACGTGCAGGGTGTCGATGAGATCGGCGTCGAGGAAGGCCCGGACCGTCGCCACGCCGCCTCCGATCCGTACGTCCTTGTCCGCGGCCGCGTCCTTGGCTCGACGCAACGCTTCGGCGGGCGTCGCGTCGAGGAAGTGGAACGTCGTGTCGCCCAACGTGAAGCTGGGTCGGTGATGGTGGGTGAGGACGAACACCGGCGTGTGGAACGGCGGCTCGTCTCCCCACCAACCGGTCCAGTCGAGGTTCTCCCACGGCCCGCGCTGCGGGCCGAACTTGTTGCGGCCCATGATCTCCGCCCCGATGTTGTGGGCGAAGTCACGGGTGAAGTAGTCGTCCAGCCCTCGCGATCCGCCGGGCTCGGTCCGGTTCGGCCAGCTCGCGGTCGAGAAGGCCCAGGAGGCCAGGTCGGCCGGGAGGTCGACGGCGCCGCCGTCCGCGGGCTCGGCGTGGCCGAACGGGGCCTCGAGGCTCTGTCCTTCGCCCGCACCGAACCCGTCCTCCGACACGATGAAGTTCTGCACTCGCACCAGTTGGGACATGCCCCGATCCTGCACGATCCCGCACCGTCCTGGTGGAACCATCGGGGCGCCCGTCAGACTGATGCGGTGGACCTCGACCTGCGCACCATCACCGAAGACGAGCATCCGGCGTGGAGTCGCCAGATCGGGCGCGCGTTCGGCGACGACATGGACGACGAGGAGGTCGCGGCCTGGCGGAAGGTCACCGAGCTGGACCGGACGGTGGCGGCCGTCGCCGGCGGCGAGATCGTCGGCACCGCCGGGGCCTTCACCTTCGACATGGCGCTGCCGGGCGGCGACACCTTGCCGGTGGCCGGCGTGACGGCGGTGTCGGTGCGGCCCACCCACCGGCGCCTGGGCGTGCTGCGCCGCATGATGGCGCACCAGCTCGACGATGTGGTTCGCCGCGGCGAGCCGCTCGCCGTCCTCACCGCCTCCGAGACCCCGATCTACGGACGCTTCGGGTATGGCCTCGGCTCCCGGGTCGCCAGCTGGGCCATCGAGAAGCCGGTCGAGGTGCAGGAGGTGACCCAGGCCGTCGGGCGGGTCCGGCTGATCGAGAAGGACGAAGCGACGAAGGTGGTCCCCGGCATCCGTGCCGCCGTGTGGCGCCGACACCCGGGTGAGCTGTCGTGGTCGGATTCGTGGTGGGAGAGCTGGTTCCTCGACCCGGTGAAGGAACGCCACGGCGTGTCCGAACGCCGGTACGCGGTGCACGAGTCGCCGTCGGGCGAGGCGGACGGCTACGTCGCGTGGCAGGTGCGCCCGAAGTGGGAGGCGGGCCTCGCCGTCGGCGACGTCCGGGTGGTGCACCTGTACGGACTCGACGACGAGATCGAAGCGGCGCTGTGGGAGTTCCTCCTGTCGATCGACCTGAACAAGACGATCAGCGCCTCGTCGCGACCGGTCGAGGAGCCGCTCCGGTGGCGCCTGGCCGACTTCCGGAGGATGAAGGTGACCGGCGTCGGCGACCACCTCTGGATCCGCCTCCTCGACCTGCCCCGGGCGCTGTCGGCGCGCCAACTGGGAGCCGACGACCGTCTCGTCGTCCAGGTGAACGACGACTTCCGTCCCGACGTTGCCGGGACCTATGTGATCGAGCCGGGGCGATGCCGGCGCGACGACGACGCCGCCGCCGAGATCTCGCTGGACGTGCGCGACCTCGGCGCCCTGTACCTCGGTGCGGTCACCGCGACGACCCTCGCCCGCGCCGGGCGGGTGATGGGATCGCCGGCCGGGCTGGCTCGGGCCGACGCCGTGTTCGGCTCCGGTGCGACCCCGTGGTGCTCGACCCACTTCTGAGCGCGACCCCACGCCCCGGATAGGTTGGGCCGGACGTCAGCGAAAGGGAATCCGGATGGGCGACGCCTTCATCATCGACGCATGCCGCACGCCGCGGGGGATCGGCAAGCAGGGCAAGGGCGCACTCGCGCACCTCCACCCCCAGCACCTCGCCGCGCACCGTGCTGAAGGCGCTCGTCGACCGCAACGGGTTCGACACCGCCGACGTCGACGACGTCGTGTGGGGCACGAGCGCGCAGGTCGTGCGAGCAGAGCGGCGACCTCGGGCGCATGGCGGCGCTCGACGCCGGCTACGACGTCCGGGCCAGCGGCGTCACCCTCGACCGCTTCTGCGGGTCGGGCATCACCGCCAACAACTTCGCCGGCCGCGATGGTGATGGCCGGGCATGGAGGACCTCGTGATCGGCGGTGGCACCGAGATGATGTCGCTGCCGAAGAAGGGCTGCATGCCGATGGGCGCGCTGCAACGCCCACCTGCAGGAGCTCCACCCGCAGTCGCACCAGGGCGTGTGCGCCGACGCGATCGCGTCGCTGGAGGGCATCGACCGCGAGGCGCTCGACGCGCATGCCGCCGAGTCGCAGCGGCGGGCCGCCGTCGCCATCGAGGAGGGCCGCTTCGACCGGAGCCTCATCCCGGTGCTCAACCTCGACGGCACGGTCGCCCTCGATCGCGAGGAGTTCCCGCGACCGAGCACCACGGCGGAGTCGCTCGCGGCGCTGCCGCCGAGCTTCCGGCGCCGTCGCGGACTACCGCTCCGCCGAGGACGTGCCGACGTTCCGCGAGCTCATCAACCAGAAGTACCCGGACCTGAAGATCGAGCACGTCCACCACGCCGGCAACTCCTCGGGCGTCGTCGACGGCGCCGGCGCCGTGCTCTACGCCAGCGAGGACGTACGTGAAGGCCCACGGCCTCAAGCCGCGGCCCGCGTCGTCGCCGCCGGCAACATGGGCGACGACCCCACGCTGATGCTGAACGCACCGGTCCCGTCGGCCAGAAGATCCTGGCGCGCGCCGGCATGACCATCGACGACATCGACCTGTTCGAGATCAACGAGGCCTTCGCCGTGGTCTCGGAGAAGTTCATCCGCGACCTCGGCCTCGATCGCGAGAAGGTGAACGTCAACGGCGGCGCCATGGCCCTCGGCCACCCGATCGGCGCGCACCGGCGCCATCCTCATCGGCACGATCCTCGACGAGCTCGAGCGCCAGGACAAGCAGGTCGGTCTCGTCACCATGTGCGCCGGCGGCGGCATGGCGCCGGCCATCATCATCGAACGGGTCTGACCGAGGCGAACCTCGCCCGCACCTCTCGGGAGGTCGAGCATGACGACACGCAAGCCGGGCGACCGGGGCTTCACGGACTGGATCGACGACCAGATCCGCGACGCGCAGGCGCGGGGCGAGTTCGACGACCTCCCCGGCAAGGGCAAGCCCCTGCAGGGCCTCGACGGGGCCCACGACGAGCTGTGGTGGATCAAGCAGTGGCTGGCCCGGGAGGGCATCTCCTACCTTCCGACGCCCCTCGCCCTCCGGCTCGAGGCCGAGAAGCTCGTCGAAGGCCTCGAACGGATCACGACCGAAGCGGCGGTGCGTTCGGCCGTGGAGGAGCTGAACGACCGGATCCGTCGCGAGAACCGGATGCCGGCCATCGACGGACCGCCGACGACCCTGATGCCACTCGACGTCGACGGGCTCGTCACACGCTGGGGCGCCGGCCGAGCCGACGTGGCGGCGCCGGCCCCGGCCGTCGCCGATGCGCCCGCACCGGTACCGCCCCGACGGTGGTGGCGGCGGCGGTGATGTCCAGCCGACGTCAGTCGGCGGCGGCGAACTCCACCTCGGCGGTGGAGACGGTGCCCCCGACCCGGCCGGGGGCGGACGAGAACCTCCAGTAGAGGTTGGTGTGGGCGATGACCTGGGAGGCATCGAGCGGGGCACCCCACTGACTGGGGTCGTCGGTGGTGTGCGCGTCCGCCACGAGCGTCGCGTCGTAGCCCCGGACGAGCGCGCCGTGGAGCGTGCTGCGGATGCAGGCGTCGGTCTGGGCGCCGGTCACGACGAGGCGCCCGACCTTGCGGGCTTCGAGCAGGTCCTCGAGGTCCGTCTCCTCGAAGGAGTCGCCGAAGCGCTTGTGGACGACCGGCTCGTCCCCGTTGCGCTGCAGCTCCTCGACGTACTGCCATCCGTCGGAGCCCTGGACGAGCTCCTGGTCGGAGTGCTGCACCCAGATCACCGGGGTGCCGGCGTCGCGCGCCCGCTGCAGGACCGTGTTGATGTTGGCGATGACCCGGTCGCGGTCGTGGGCGGTGGCGACCACGTCGCGTTGGACGTCCACGATCAGCAGGGCCGTGTTCGGACGATCGGGCAGCGTGGTCATCGGCGCTCCTGTGGTCGGGTTTGCCGCGCACTGTAGGGCCAGCTGCGAGGATGCCGGTCGTGGCTGCTCGTCCCGCTCCACACCGGCGATGAGCCGAGTCGTCGAGGCCGTCGCTCCGGCGCGCCTCGGTCAGCCCTTCCGGTGGCTCCTCGGTTCGTCGTGGATCAGCAACCTCGGCGACGGGATCGGGCTCGCGGCGGGCCCGCTGCTCGTCGCCACCGAGACGCGCGACCCGTTCCTCGTCGCCCTCGCAGTCGTCCTGCAACGACTCCCGTGGTTGGTCTTCGGGCTCCTCGCCGGCGTCGCCGCGGACCGATTCGACCGCCGGCGGATCGTCGTCGGCGTACATCTGGCCCGGGCCGTGGTCCTCGGGTTGCTGGCCCTCACCATCGCGGCCGATCGTGTCTCCATCGCCGTGGTGCTCGGCGCCCTGTTCGTGCTCGGGACGGCCGAGACCTTCGCCGACACCACGTCGTCGACCCTGTTGCCGATGGTCGTCGACCGCGCCGACCTCGCGCTCGGGAACGCCCGGATCATGGCCGGGTTCGTGACCGTCAACCAGCTGATCGGGCCGCCCGTCGGCGCCGTGCTCTTCGCCTCGGTGAAGATCGCACCCTTCCTCGGCGAGGGACTGTTGATGCTGGTCAGTGCGGCCTTGGCGTCGCGGATGACGCTTCCGCCTCACGGTCGCGACGGCGCAGCGCCCGGGCGGATCCTGCACGACATCGGAGAGGGCTGGCGATGGCTGTGGGGCAACGCCGCCGTCCGGACGCTCGGCATCACGATCGTGACCTTCAACGTGACCTTCGGCGCGGCGTGGTCGGTGCTCGTCCTCTACGCCATCGAGCGCCTCCGTGCCGGCGAGGTCGGCTTCGGGCTGTTGACCACGGCGACCGCCGCGGGCGGCGTGCTGGCGACCGTGCTCTACGGCCGACTGGCGTCGAGAGTCAGCCTCGGGAACTTGATGCGCGCCGGTCTGCTCATCGAGACCGCGACCCACCTCGCTCTGGCCCTGACGACTCGACTCCCGGTGGCGCTGGCCATCATGTTCGTCTTCGGCGCCCACGCCTTCGTCTGGGGCGCCACGTCGACGAGCATCCGCCAACGGGCCGTGCCGATGGCGCTCCAGGGGCGGGTCAGCAGCGTGTACCTGATCGGGGTCCAGGGCGGGCTGGTCGTCGGGGGCGCGATCGGCGGCGTCATCGCCCAGCGCGTGGGGAGTGACGTCACCGTTCTGGTTCGCCTTCGTGGGCTCCGCGGTGCTGGTCGTCGTCCTCTGGCGCCAGCTCTCCCACATCGCCCACCAGGAGCCGGAGGTCAGCCGTTCTTCGGGAGCTCGTTGAACGGGACCTTGGCGAGGTCGCCCGGCTCCTTCGGCAGGCCGAGCGCCCGTTCGCCGACGATGTTCCGCTGGATCTGGTCCGTGCCGCCGTAGATGGGCAGCGCCTGCGCCCCGAGGGCCTGGGCCGTTGCCGCCACCGCGCCGGCGCCGCCGCGCAGCTTGGCCAGCTCCTTGTCGCCATCGTCGTAGGAGTGCAGCGTGCCCCGCATCCCGATGATCTGCAGGCCGAGGTCACGGTTGAGGCGGATGATGTCGGCCATCAGGAGCTTCGAGAAGTTGGCGATGCCGGCGATGTCGCCACCCTGGGAGCGGATGGCCTTGTGGCGCTCGGTGTTGTATTGCGCCAGCGTGCCGAGGATGTGGGCCTCCGCGATGCGCTGGCGGATGAGCGGGTCGTCGAGCTTGTCGAACTCCCGGGCCAGGCTGATCTGGCCCTGCGCCGGCGAGACCCGCTTGCGCTCCTTCGGGGCCTGCTCGTCCTGCGTCGGGAGCTCGGTGGCGGTGACCGGCTTGCGGGACGGGGCGAAGTCGCCGGCCCGCTTGTCGAGGTCGCCGGCGACGCCGCCGGCGCGCGCCATCCGCCCGCCCATCCCGCCGCCGGCGCCGCCCCGGGCGCCCATGCCCGAGCGCTCGTGGAAGAGGGTGGTGTTGGCGGCCGCCCAGCCGTTGTTGACGTCGCCGATGCGGTTGTCGTCGTGCACCTCGGCCGAGGTGAGGAACACCTCGTTGAACATGGCGTGCCCCGTCATCTCCTTGAGGGGGCGGATGTCGACGCCGGGCTGGTGCATCTCGATGGCGAACCAGGTGATGCCCTGGTGCTTCGGTGCCTCGGGGTTCGTCCGGGCCAGGAGCATGCCCATGTCGGCGTACTGGCCTCCGGATGTCCACACCTTCTGACCGTCGACGTGCCAGATGTCGCCGTCCCGCACGGCCTTGCAGGTCAACCCGGCCAGGTCGGAGCCGGCGCCGGGCTCGCTGAAGAGCTGGCAGTAGGCGACCTTGCCCGTCACGGCCGGCGGGATGAGGCGCTCGATCTGCTCACGCGTGCCGTGCGTGGTGATCGTCGGCGACGCGAGACCGATCGACATGCCGACCGGGGCGCCGACGGCACCGAACGAAGCGATCGTGCCCGAGACGGCCAGCGCATCGCCGCGGGAGAGTCCGCGACCGTAGGAGTCGGCCGGGAGCATCGGGGCCGACCATCCGGCCAGGCCGAGGCGCTCCCACCATTCGCCGACCGTCAGGTCGGGGTCCCAGTTCTCCTCGAGCCACGTGCGTAGCTCGTCGATCACGCTGCGGCCGGAGCGGGCGGTCGTCTCTTCGGCAATGGTCATCTCAGGTCCCCCAGAAGTGGCTGTGCTCACCCGTGGTCGTCGGGCGGGCCACATTCTGTCGCACGCGGCTGAGGGAAGCGTCAGTTCGCGATGAGTTCGGCCGTCTCGCTCCGTCTGGACCCCCATGCCCGAGATCGATCTGCACCCGTCCGGACGTCGGACCCACCCGTGAGCGGCTCCCTCGTCTACGTGGCCCTGACCTCCGCCGATGGCTACATCGAGGATGCCGGCGGCGACTTCGGTTGGGCCGAGCCGGACGAGGTGGTGCACCGGTTCGCCAACGACCTCACCCGGCGCGTCGGCACGCACCTCTACGGCCGGCGGTTGTACGAGACGATGGCGGTGTGGGAGACGGAGCCGGCGCTGGCTGCGGAGTCCGACGTGATGCGCGACTTCGCCGAGGTCTGGCAGGCGGCCGACAAGATCGTGTACTCGCGTACCCTGCCCGCCGTGCGGACCGAGCGGACCGAGCTCGTCCGTGCGCTGGACCTCGACGCGCTCCGCCGGATGAAGGAGGAGGCGACCCGCGACCTGAGCATCGGCGGTGCGGAGCTCGCCGGCCACGCGTTCCGGGCCGGGCTCGTGGACGAGTGCCACCTGCTGTTGGCCCCCGTCACCGTCGGGGGTGGGAAGCCCGCGCTGCCGACCGACCTCCGGATCGACCTCGAGCTGCTCGACGAGCGTCGCTTCGACCCGAGTGGCGTCGTCTACCTTCGGTACGCCGTCAAGGTCTGAGGGCAGGGCTGATTCCCGGGGAGCCGGGGAAGGCGGAGGAGTGGAAGGAGCCGGGCGTTTGCAGGTCTTCGTGGTCATCGAGGACGAACCCGACATGCGGATGCTCATCGGCATCATCCTCGGCCGGGACCAACGGCTCGAGCTCGTCGGCACCGCGTCGTCGGCGGCCGAGGCGCTCTCGCTCCTCGATTCCACGCAACCCGGGCTGATCGTGCTCGACCACGGCATCGAGGGGGACGTGATGGGCCTGGACGCGGCGCCGCTCCTGAAGGCCAAGGCGCCGGCGGCCAAGATCCTGCTGTTCACGGCGTTCGACATGCGGCGGGAGGCCGCCGCCGAGCCGGCCGTCGACGACTTCCTCCGCAAGGACGACATCGCCAAGTTGCTGGTGACGGCGCAGCGCCTGTTGGGTCTCGAACCCGCCACCGGGGTGTAGGGCCGAGGCGAACCGCGCCGGGCTCGGGGTGCGTCGGAACTCGACGCCTCAGCCGTCGGCGCCGACCAGGTCGAACCCGCGGTACCCGCTCGCGGCGATCTCGTCACAGATCTCGCGGTAGCGACCCACACCACCGGTGTAGGGGAGGATCACGCGGGTCTTGCCGTCGATGTTGGCGCCCACGTACCAGGAGTTGCAGCTCGGCGCCGTGTAGGGCGTCCCGATCGAGACCTCGTGCACGTGGTCGAGCCACTCGGCCTCGGCGTCGAGCTGCGGCTCCATCGTGACCACCCCGGCGTCGCGGTGGGCGGTGATGGCATCGGTGAGCCAGTCCACGTGCTGCTCGATCGAGACCACCATGTTCGACAGGACGCTCGGGCTCCCGGGTCCGGTGACCATGAACAGGTTGGGGAAGCCGGCGGCCATGAGCCCGAGATAGGCGCGCGGCCCGTCCTTCCACTCATCGGCCAGCAGCCGTCCCTCCCGGCCCCGCACCTCGATCCGGGTCAGTGGACCGGTCAGGGCGTCGAAGCCCGTGGCCAGCACGAGGACGTCGATGTCGACGTCGCCCTGGGCCGTGCGCACGGTGGTCTCCGTGATCTCGGAGATCCCGCCCTTGCGGAGGTCGACGAGCCGAACGTTGTCGCGGTTGTACGTCTCGAAGTAGTCGATCTCGACGACCAGCCGCTTGCAGCCCATCCGGTAGTCGTTCGGGATGAGGGCGTCGGCCGTCTCCGGGTCGTGCACCCGCTTGCGGACCATCCTCGCGAAGCCGTCCTCCATGGCCAGCATGGCGGCGGCCATGGCGGCGCGGTCGGGCGTCCCGGTGCTCGCCGCAGCCGGGGCCGCGCCCGCCAGCCCGAAGGCACCGGCGCCGATCGTCTTGCCGGTGCCGTCGGCCGCCCGCATGCCCATGCCCGAGATGCCGGCCGCGGACTCGCGCTGCAAGCGGCGAAGCTCGCGGTAGTGGTCCTTGACGTAGGCCTGCAGCTCCGGATCGATGGGCGCGACCTGACCCGGGAAGGAGTAGTTCGGCGTCCGCTGGAAGACGGTGAGGTGGGCCGCCTCCCGAGCGAGGTGGGGGATCGACTGCATCCCCGACGATCCCGTCCCGATGATGCCGACCCGCTTCCCCGCCACGTCGAGGCCGTCGCGAGGCCAGAGCCCGGTGTGCGCCACCTCTCCGGCGAACGAGTCGATCCCCGGGATGGCCGGGAGGTTGGGAGCCGAAAGTGAGCCGGTCGCCATCACCAACCACTGCGCGGTCGACCGGCGTCCGTCGTCGGTCTCGATCATCCAGCGGGCCGACGCCTCGTCGAAGGACGCCGCCGTGACACGGGTGGAGAAGCGGAACGAACGGCGGAGATCGAAGCGGTCGGCGACGTGGTTGAGGTAGCGCTCGATCTCGGGCTGGCCGGACATCACCTCGTCGAAGGCCCACTCCTGCTCGAGCTCCTCGTCGAAGCTGTAGGAGTACTCGATGGTCGGGACGTCGCACCGACAGCCCGGGTACCGGTTCCAGAACCAGGTGCCGCCCACTCCGTCACCGGCCTCGACGCCGAGCACCTGCAGGCCCAGGCCGCGCAGCCGATGCATGGCGTAGAGCCCGGCCACGCCGGCTCCCACCACGACCACGTCGAACTGCTCGTCGCCCCCGCCCCCCGGCTCCACTTCCGTCACGTGCCCCCCTTCCCTCGGCGCCGTTCCCTCGGCGTCGCCGGGAGTCTCGCGCCGTTGCCGTCCTCCGGCCGATGAGTCCCCGGCGGCGACAGCGTCAGACTGTTGTGAGCCACGACGCGGTGAAGGAGACGACGTGACGGGTGTGCGGGTACTGGTCGGGACGAGGAAGGGTGCGTTCATCTTGACCTCGGACGGCGCACGGCGGGACTGGAAGGTCGAGGGACCCCACTTCGGCGGCTGGGAGCTGTACCACGTGACCGGCTCGAAGTTGGATCCGAACCGGCTCTACGCGTCGCAGTCCAACGGCTGGTTCGGTCAGCTGATCCAGCGCTCGGACGACGGGGGCGCGACGTGGAACCCCGTCGGCAACGAGTTCCGCTACGCGACCGTGCCCGGCACGCACCAGTGGTACGACGGCACGCCCCATCCGTGGGAGTTCGCCCGCGTCTGGCACCTCGAGCCCTCGCCGACCGATCCCGATCTCGTGTACGCCGGCGTCGAGGACGCCGCGCTGTTCGTCAGCCAGGACGCCGGTGGGTCCTGGGAGGAGCTGCCGGGCCTGCGCGAGCACGGCTCCGGGCCGCATTGGCAGCCCGGGGCGGGCGGGATGTGCCTCCACACGATCCTGTTCGGACCCGCGCGGCGCGGATCGCATGTTCGTGGCCATCTCGGCCGCCGGGGTGTTCCGCACCGACGACGGGGGATCGACCTGGCAGGCGGCCAACCGGGGCCTGCGCTCCGAGGGCATCCCCGACTCGGATGCCGAGGTGGGCCACTGCGTGCATCACCTGGCCATGCACCCGGCACGTCCGGACACACTCTTCATGCAGAAGCACTGGGACGTGATGCGCAGTGATGACGGAGGAGACTCGTGGCGCGAGATCAGCGGGAACCTCCCGACCGACTTCGGTTTCGTCATCGATGTGCACGCCCACGATCCGGAGACCATCTACGTCGTACCGATCAAGAGCGACACCGAGCACTACCCGCTCGACGGCCAGCTCCGGGTGTACCGCAGCCGTACGGGCGGAGACGAGTGGGAGCCGTTGACGAAGGGCCTGCCGCCGCGCGACTGCTACGTGAACGTGCTGCGCGACGCGATGGCCGTCGACTCGCTCGACGAGTCGGGCATCTACTTCGGGACCACCGGAGGCCAGGTCTACGTCTCCCCGGACGGCGGCGACACGTGGGACGCCATCGTGCGGGACCTCCCGGCGGTGCTGTCGGTCGAGGTCCAGACCCTGCCGTGACGCGCGTCGCGTTGCCCGCCCACCTGCGCACGTTGGCGAACGTCGACGGGCCGGTCGAGGTCACGCCCGACGAGCCGGTGACCGTGCGGACCGTGCTCGACGCGCTCGAGGCGGCCTATCCGATGCTCCGGGGCACGATGCGCGAGCACGGCGGGGGCCGACGGCGGCCGTTCGTGCGGTTCTTCGTGGGCGAGGAGGACTGGTCCCATGAGGACGCCGACGCGTCGCTGCCGGCCGCCGTCGCCGAAGGCACGGAGACCTTCCACGTCATCGGGGCCATGGCGGGGGGCTGAGCCGGACGAGCCGGTCGCGGTACGTTGCGCCATGACCGTGGTTGGGGGTACCTGGGACGACCGCTTCGTCGGCGTCCATGATGCGATGGCGACGCTGGTGGAGACCGGGCAGGACGTCGGCGCCAGCGCCTGCGTCGTGCTGGCCGGCGAGGTGGTGGCCGACGTGTGGGCCGGTCACGCCGACGCCGAGCGCACCCGGCCGTGGGAGCAAGACACGATCACCAACGTCTGGTCGACCACGAAGACCATGACGGCGCTGACCGCCCTCCTCCTCGTCGATCGGGGTGAGCTCGACGTCGATGCGCCGGTGGCGACCTACTGGCCCGAGTTCGCCGCAGAACGGCAAGGAGCGGCGTGCTCGTCCGCCACCTGATGTCGCACACCGCGGGTCTGCCGGGCTGGGATCCGCCCTTGACGGTCGAGGAGGTGTGCGACTGGGAGGTGGCCACTTCGGCGCTGGCCGCGCCAGGCCCCGTGGTGGGAGCCGGGCACGGCGTCGGGCTACCACGCGTTGAGCCAGGGCCAGCTCGTGGGCGAGGTCATCCGCCGGATCACCGGCACGAACATCGGCGCCTTCTTCGCCAAGGAGATCGCCGGCCCGCTCGGCGCCGACTTCCAGATCGGCGCGGACCCGGCGGACTACGACCGCATCGCCAACGTGATCGCGCCGCCGGCCCTCACCCTCGCCTCGGGGGCCGTGCCGGCCAACGACGTGGCGGCTCGTGCGCTCCGCTCGGTGCCGGACCTGACGGCGCAGGTGGCGTGGACGGACCAGTGGCGCCGATCCGAGCAGCCCGCCGCCAACGGCCATGGCAACGCCCGTTCGGTCGCCGTGATCCAGGGTGTCGTCTCGAACGGGGGCCGGTCCGGCGGCGTGACGATCCTCTCCAAGAGCCCCGAGGACGTGATCTTCCGAGAGCAGGCGAACGGGACGGATCTGGTGCTCGGCACGCCGCTGCGTCACGGCATCGGGTTCGGGCTGCCGAGCCCGATGATCCCCTTCCCGAGCCCCCGGACGTGCTTCTGGGGAGGTTGGGGCGGATCGCTGGTCATCAACGACTTCGAGAACCGGATGACCGTGGCCTACGTGATGAACCGCATGGGCGACGGTACGACGGGCGATCTCCGCGGCGCGCAGATCATCGCCGCCGCCTACGGCGGGCTCCTGGCCTGAGGGCGCGGTGGCGGGTCAGGTACCCGTGAAGTGCGGCGGCCGCTTCTCGCGGAAGCTGGCCATCGCCTCCTGGGCGTCGTTGCGGGCCCGCCGGGCGTACGACAGCCCGGCCATCTCATAGCGGAGAGCGTCCTCGAGGCCGACGTCGAGGTTGTGCTGCAGGACCCGCTTGGCCGATCGCATGGCCAGCGGCGGAAGCTTCGCGATCTGGTTCGCCAGTTCGAGGGCGGCCGGCAGGAGCGCGTCGGCGTCCGGCACGAAACGGTCGAGGAGCCCGAGGCGGTAGGCCTCGGCGCCGTCGACGTCGCGGCTGGTGAAGAGCAGATCGGCGGCACGTGAGGAGCCGATGATCCGCGGCAGGAACCAGCTCATGCCCGAATCGGGACTGAGGTTGCGCTCGAGGAACACGGTCCGGAAGCGGGTGGCGGGACTGCCGACCCGGAGATCGCACGCGAGGGCGAGGCTCATACCGGCGCCGGCCGCGACCCCGTTGACCGCAGCGATGGTCGGCTTGTCGAAGCCGTGGACGGCGAGCGCCTGGCGACCCACCCACCCGAGCTCGTCGATGGGGTCGTCGGGCGGCCCCGCGTCCGTGGCCGGGCGGGGCGAGGAGAGATCGACGCCGGAGCAGAAGCCGCGGCCGACGCCCGTGAGCACCACGACCCGCACGTCGGCGTCGCGCTGCGCGGCGTCCAGGGCGACCGGGATCTCATCCCGCAACGAGGCGTCGAGCGCGTTCAACCGTTCCGGCCGGTCGAGGGTGAGCACGAGCACCCCGCCGTCGCGCTCGACGCGGAGGGACGGGGTGGCGGGTTGCGGCACGGAGTGACCCTACGTTCGACCGGCGCCACCACGCCGGGATCTCGACCAGGTCAAGGCTCGACCGACGGCTCGGCTGCGCCTTCGAAGCGCCAGAGCCGCCGCATCTCCTCGCACCGCGGCAGCACCTCCGGCAGGGGACCGACGTCGTCGACACGCCCGTCGCGAAGGACGACCACCTGATCCGCCCGCTGGAGCGCGCCGCGACGGTGGGACACGGCGAGCACCGTGCCGATCGCGGTCGTGGAGGACCCGGTCCCACAGCGCCGCCTCCGTTTCGACGTCCAGCGCGCTCGAGAGGTCGTCGCAGACGAGGAGCTCCGGCCGGCGTACGAACATCCGCGCCGCGGCCGTGCGCTGGACCTGCCCGCCGGACAGGCGAACCCCGCGGGAGCCGATGCGGGTGGCCAACCCCTCGGCCATGTCCTCGATGTCGTCGTCGAGGACGGCCAACCGCACCGCCTCGGCCAGATCGCCCTCGGCGCCGAGGAGGATGTTGTCGGCCAGCGTCTCGCTGAACAGGACGCGGGACCTGGGGGGTGTACGCGGTCCGCGGTGGCACGAGGAAGGTGGCGGGATCGTCGACGAGCACGCCGTTCCACCAGAGCGTGCCCGCGGCTGGCACGAGGCCGAGCACGCTTTGGAGCAGGGTGGTCTTGCCCGCCCCGATGCGGCCGGTCACCACGGTGAACGAGCCACGGCGGAGCGCCAGCGAGACGCTCGCGGATGCCCTGACCGTCGCGTCCGTGGTGGTAGGTGAGGCGCTCGATGCGGAGCTCGCGGAGCGAGTCGACCTCGGCCCGCGGGATCGTCTTGGGCGGCAGGGGTCCGCGCTCGTGGATCTCGTCGTCGGTCGACGAGGTCGCCGCGCGTCGGCGCCGGCGAGGAGCTCGTGCAAGCGCCGGAACGAGACGGCGAGTCGGCGGTAGCCGGAGAGGCCGCCGCCGACATCGCGGGTGAACTCCTCGAAGATGTGGAGGTAGTAGACGAAGAGGGCGAGGTCGCCGACGGTGAAGTCGCCCGACTGCAGGGCGCGGCCTGCGAAGATCAGCACGACCCCGGTGCCGAGGTTGACGACCCAGAACGCGCCCTCGCAGCAGCTCTTCGAGCAGGCGGTCGCGCACCGCCGCCCGGCGCCGTTCGAGCGTTGAGCTCCCGGAAGCGTTCGACGGTGCGGGCCTCGGCGTTGGCCACCTGCACCGTCTGGACCGCTGCGAACACGTCGCCGATGTAGCCGGTCAGAGCGGCCGTGCGGATCTGGTTGGCATGCCGGTAGCGACGAGTCGGCCGCGTGCCGCCTCCACGAGGACGATCACGAGGGCCAGCGGGAGGAAGACGGCCAGCGTGATGGCCGGGCTGGATGCGAGCCATCACGATGACGGCGAAGGTGCCGACGACCGCGGAGCCGATGACGTTGTTCGATCTCGATCGGCCACCAGATGACGTGCTCGGTGTCGTCGCGGAAGCGGCTGACGGCCTCGCCGGGTGAGGACGGGAGGGCTCGGCCTCCCGGGAGCTCCAGGATGCGGCGGAGCAGGTTGCGCTGCAGCATCGCGGCGTTCGCGTACGCGAACGCCCCGTTCGTCGACTGGAGCGTGAACGACGTGACCATCGTCGCCACTGCGCGTCATGGCGAGGAGGGCGAAGGGCCACAGCAGCCAGCGCAACGACGCGCTCGACGCGCCGGTCGCCAAGCGGTCGAAGACGATCTTCGCGGCGATCCCGGGCAGGAGGTTCGAGCCCCAGCCGAGGAGCACGCCGGCCAGGTTGATGAGCTGGCGTCGCGGGCGGAAGCGGTGCAGCCGCCACGCGTAGCGCCACGACAGGCAACGGCGTGGGCTCGGGTCACGCTCATCCCGGCACCACGTCGAGGCCGGTGCGGCAGCAGCGCTCCGAAGCGGGACGCTCGCGTCAGCCGCGAGGGCCTCGCGCGGGCCGAACTCCACGACCCGGCCGTGGTCGAGCACGCAGATCGTGTCGCAGCGCTCGAGCGTGGCCAGCCGGTGGGCGATGACTACGCCGGTCCGGCCGTCGAGCAGAGCGTCGACGGCGTCCTCGAGGATCGCCTCGGTGGCCGGGTCGAGGCGGGACGACGCCTCGTCGAGGACGACCACCGACGGGTCGGCCAGGAAGGCGCGGCCGAAAGACGAGCAGCTGCGCCTCGCCGGCGGACAGCCCGGCCCCGCCCTCGCGGACGACGGTGTCGAGCCCATCGGGGAGGGCGTCGAACCACGGGCCGAGGCCCGAGCCGGTCGCATCGGCGCCGTCGATCGCCTCGTCGGGCACTGCGTCGTCGAAGAGGGTGAGGTTGTCGCGGACGCTGGCCCGCAGGACGTGCACCTCCTGGGTCACCAGCGCCACCCGCGTCCGCAACTCCTGGCGTCGGAGCGAGCGGACGTCGACGCCGCCGACCTCGACCACGCCCGCCCGCGGGTCGTGGAACCGCACGAGCAACCGGGCGATCGTCGACTTGCCGCTCCCGGTCCGGCCCACGACGCCGAGGACAGAGCCGGCCGGAACCTCGAGGCTGACCTCGTGCAGGACCGCCGGATCGCCGCCGTACCCGAACGTCACGCCGCGCGAGCCGCGCGGCGAGCGCGCCGCCCGGGAGTTCGGCGCCCGGCCCGTCGACGATCTCGCTCTGTAGGCCGCAAGAGCTCGAGGACCCGCCGGCCGCCGGCGATCGCCTGTTGCAACGCCTCGACCTGGTGGGAGACGTTGTCGAGCGGCTGCACGAGGAGCTGCGCGTAGAAGTAGAGCGCAAAGGCGGCCCCGACGGTGATCGAGCCCCGCTGCACGAGCACGGTCGGGATGGCGAAGGCGAAGGCGTTGGCCAGAGCTCGGATCACGCCGTTGGTCGACCACGGGATGGCGTCGAGCTGGCGGGCGCGGTTCGTCGTCCAGAGCCGGTCGCGGGCGTGGTCGTAGAAGCCCCGGAGGGTGAAGTGCTCGGCACCGGCGGACCGGATGTCCTGCGTTCCCGCCAGCCGCTCCTCGACGAACCCGAAGAGCCGGGCGCTGGCCTCGCGCGACCGCTCCCAGGCGTCGGCGGAGATCCGGCGCACGGCGGCGAGCGAGGAGCAGCGCCACGCGTCGCGAAGCCGCTGAGGACGGCTCCGGCGAACGGGCTCTGCACCCAGACGACGACGAGCACCCCGACCAACAGGAGCAGGCTCCCCACGACGTTGAGCAGGAACTCGGCGAAGAACACGCTCAGCCCGGTGAGGTCGCCGTCGATCCGCTCGATGAGCTCCCCCGGCGGGTGCGTCTCGTGGAAGGACGGGTCGAGGGCGAGGCAGTGGGCCATGAGGTCGGCCCGAAGGTCGTTGGTGGTGAGCCAGCCGACGACCTCGCTCAGCCAGGCGCCCGCGACGCGGAAGCCCTGTTGCAGGAGGACGGCGCCGACGTAGGCGGCGGTGACCGCGCCCAACGACGAGGTGGTGGGCGCCAGGGCCCGGTCGACGAACAGGCGCACGATCTGGGGCGTTGCGATCTGCAGGCCGATGGTGGTGAAGAGGACGGCGGCGAGCATCGCCACCAGCCGTCGGTGAGGGCGCACGTAGGTGTCCACCAACTGTCGCCACTCGGACCAACGCATGCTGCCCCCCCCGGCGCTCTTCGCGCCCGTGCAACGTAGGAGCCGCCGGCCGGGCCGCCCCGCGAATTCCACGTCGAAGGGATGTCTTACAGTGTTCCCCCGGCGGTCCACCGAACGTTGCGAGCACAGACACCCATGGCCAAGACCAAGAAGACCTACCGCGTCGAGATCGAAGCGAAGTTCGACGTCGACGCGTTCGACGAAGCGAGCGCGAAGAAGAAGGTCGAGAAGCTCCTCGGCGCCCGCCGACCGCTCGGCGCCGATGTCGAGGCGACCGGCGACGTCTGGACCTACGCCGCGCCCATGGTGCACGACCCCCGCAAGGCCGCCGCGCCGCAGGCGTAGGGGCCGGGGCGCTCAGCCCAAGGTGGAGAGCGCGAAGGCGAGGGCGAAGCCGAGCACGGTGACGAGCCCGACGGCGCTGCCGCCGTGCTCGAACGCCTCGGGCATCATCGTGTCGGCGAGCATCGTCAGGATGGCGCCCGCGGCGAAGGCCTGGATGGCGGCGACGACGTTGGGGGAGACGTCGCCGAGGAGGGCGAAGCCGACGACCGAGCTCACGGTGGACACGGCGAGCACCGCCGACCACAGGCCCGAGATGTAGCGGCTCGAGTGCCCGGCGGCCCGCGAGCCCTCGACGCGGCGGACAGCGACTCGGGCACGTTCGAGAGGAACACCGCGACGACGACGGGTGCGGCGACGGCGCCGCCGCCGACCAGGCTGACGCCGATGGCGACGGACTCCGGGATGCCGTCCATCAGCGCGCCGACCACGATCGCGCGGCCCGATCCGCCCTCCTGTTGCCCGCCGGAGCGCTTCCGGTGGTCGCCGCCCGCGCGGTCGACGATCAGGTCGCCGACGAAGAAGGCGACGGCGCCGCCGGCCAAGCCGAGGGCCACGGCGACCAGGCCACCCTGGTCGGAAGGCCTCCTCGGTCAGCTCGAACGCGAGGGCGCTGATGAGCACGCCGGCCCCGAACGCCATGACGATCCCGATCACCCGCTGGGACGTGGGGACGAGCAGGCCGATGGCGGCGCCGACGAGCAGCGCGAAGCCGCCGACGAACCCCCAGAACGCGGCCTCGAGCACGAGGGAACGCCTACCCACCGACCCGCAGGCGCAGCCCTCGACGCTCGCCTTCGCGAGACTCGGAACGTGGAGGCGATCGTGGTGCGGCCGGCGGCGGTGGTCGCGCCGTGGATCAGCGAGACGCGGCGATGACCGACGACGCTCGCTGGACGATGCCCCTCGTCGTGCGCATCGAACGGCGCTCGCCCCCGAGCCACACCGACGTGCTCGAGGCCGCCGCGCTCGCCTGCCTGGCCCTCGGCGACGACGAGCGGAGCACGGGGGAGTGGGCGGCGGCGCTGCAGACGTGGCGGGCCGGGCGGTTCCGGAAGGTGGTGCGGAGAGCTCGCGGCGCGCCGTGGGAGACCGCCGCCGCCCTCCCCGGGGTGACGGTCCGGTCGGGCACGGCGGAGGTGCGGGCCTTCCCGCCCCGGCCGGCGGCGGAGCTCCCCAAGGAGTTGACGCGGCTCCAGGTCGGTGGGACCGACCTCGTCGACCCGGATCCGCCGGCGCCGCCGCCGGTGGGCGCGGCCCGGCTCTGGCTGCACCCGACGTTGGTGATGACCACGGGCAAGGCGGCGGCCCAGGCCGGCCACGGGTCGATGCTGCTCTTCGACGCGCTCGATGCGCCGGCGCGGTCCGCGTGGCGGTCGGCGGGCTATCCGCTCGGCGTCCGGCGGGCGTCGGAGGTCCTGTGGGAGGCACTGGCCGCATCGGCGACCGCTGAGGTGACCGACGGCGGGTTCACCGAGATCGCCCCCGGCTCGGTGACCGTGCGGGTGACGGCGCCGGTCGGGGAGACTGCCCCGGATGCTCCCTGATCCCTTCTTCAAAGCCATGAACCTCATCCATGCGGCCGTTCTCAAGGCCAGCGGCGGGCGGCTCGGGTGGAACGTGATGGACATGCCTGCGCTCGAGCTCACGACGATCGGGCGCAAGAGCGGCCAGAAGCGCACGGTCATGCTGACGTCGCCGGTGCAGGAGGGCGACACGATCGTGGTCGTGGCCTCCAAGGGCGGCGAGGACCGGCATCCGGCGTGGTTCGGCAACCTCCGTTCCAACCCGGACGTGGAGGTGTCGTGGAAGGGAGGCGTTCGCACGCCGATGCGGGCGCGGGTGGCCACGGCAGAGGAACGGGCCCGCCTGTGGCCGCTCGTGACGGCCCGATACAAGGGCTACGCCCAGTACCAGACCAAGACCGATCGGGAGATCCCGATCGTGCTGCTCGAGCCTCCGGTGTCGCCCGAGAGCGCCTGACTTCCGAAAGAATCGAACGTCCACTACATTCTGGCGATGGGTCGGATCGCGGGGGTGAAGACGGAGGAGACGCGGGAGCGCCTCCTCGCGTGCCGCGGCGACCGTGTTCGCCCGTCTCGGGTACGAGAAGGCCAGCATCAACGACATCACGGCCGAAGCCGATCTGAGCAGCGGCTCGATCTACGCCCACTTCGGGTCCAAGGCGGAGCTGTTCGTGGCCACCCTCCGGGCCCACTCGGGGCGCGAGATCGAGCGACTCCTGGGCGAGGGGGACGCCATCGACGTGGCCGGTCTCATCCGAGCCCGCGGCGCCACCCTCGACCGACGCCGCCCGGACGAGGGCTCCCTGCTGGTCGAGGCCATCGTCGCCGCCCGTCGCGACCCCCGGGTGGCCGAGCTGTTGGTGGACGCCTTCGGCCAGCGCGAGCAGCGCTTCACCGAGTTGGTGCGGACGGCGCAGGACGGCGGCGCCCTCGACGGCTCGGTCGCGCCCGAGGCGGCCGCCCGGCTGATCCTCGTGATCGCGCTCGGCTCGTTGCTCGTGGCCGCCATGGAGCTGCCGCCCGTCGACCACGACGGCTGGTCGACCCTCATCGAGAACCTGGTGGACCGCTTTCGCGGTTCGCCGACACCTACCAAGGAGCATTGATGGCAGAGCACCCGCCGGTCATGGACTGGGCGACCGACTTCGACCACACCGACGAGGCGTGGGCGGCCGACCCGTACCCGATCTGGGACGAGCTGCGCAGCGGCTGCCCCGTCGCCCACTCCGATCGCTACGGCGGCGTCTGGCTGCCGACGAAGCACGACGACGTCGCCGCGATCGCCTACGACACCGAGCACTTCACGTCGCGCAGCATCATCGTGACCGAGCACCGTCCCCCGGCTCGAGCTGGCCCCGGCCGGCATCGCCCCGCCCATCTCGTCGGACCCGCCGTACCACAAGGACGCCCGGCGGATGCTGCTGCCCGATCTTCTCGCCGCAGGCCATCGACAAGCTCGAGCCGTCGACGCGCGCCTACTGCCACGAGCTGCTCGAGGCGACCAAGGGCAGGACGTCGTGGACGCCGCCGATGACTACGCCCAGCACATCCCGGTGCGGGTCATCGCCAACATGCTCGGCCTGCCGGAGGAGGACGGCGACCAGTTCCGGCAGTTCGTGCACCACGTGCTCGAGGGCGTCGCCCTCCCGCTCGAGGAGCGGGTCGGGCGGCTTCATGGCGCTCTTCGAGTACCTCAGGCGCACATCGAGGACCACATCGCCAACCCGCGCGACGACCTCATCACCTTCCTGCTCGAGTCCGAGCTCGACGGCGAGCCGCTCGACCTCGTTCCAGGTCGCCCGCACGATCGCCCTGCTGCTCATCGCCGGCATCGACACCACGTGGAGCGCCATCGGCGCGTCGCTCTGGCACCTGGCCAAGACGCCGGCCGACCGGCAGCGCCTCGTCGCCGAGCCCGAGCTGCTGCCCGTCGCCATCGAGGAGCTGCTCCGGGCCTACGCGCCGGTGACGATGGCCCGCCTGGTGAAGGAGGACATCGAGTTCGACGGCTGCCCCATGAAGGCCGAGCGACTGGGTGCTGCTGTCGTTCCCGGCGGCCAACCGCGACCCCGAGGTGTTCGACCGCGCCGACGAGGTGATCCTCGACCGCTCAGCCGAACCGCCACGCCGCCTTCGGCCTCGGCATCCACCGCTGCGCCGGCTCCCACCTGGCCCGCATGGAGCTGCGGGTGGCCCTCGAGGTGTGGCTCGAGACGCTATCCCGGAGTTCGAGCTCGCCGACCCCGCCGCCGTGCGTTGGTCGGGCGGGCAGGTGCGCGGTCCCCGCGTCCTGCCCGTGCGCATCCCCGGCTGAGCTCACAGGGGGCCCACAGCTGGGCCGGGGGCGGGGCACAGGAACGGATGGCACGATCCGCCCATGCAGGCACCGGAGTGGACCGCCGAGGCGATGTGCAAGGGCATGGACCCGGCCGACTTCTTCCCGACGGACGGGCTCGGGGTGCAGCGCGCCGTCGCCATCTGCGCCACCTGCCCGGTGCGGGCGGCGTGCCTCGATTACGCCTTGGCGAACCGGATCCAGCACGGCGTCTTCGGTGGGCACTCGGAGCGGTCGCGAGAGCGTCTGCTCCGGGAGCGCCGCCGAGTCCGCCGTCTCGCCTGACGACCGCCCTGGATGGGCGGGATCAGGTCATGACGCACCCGCGGCACTTGAGGTCGTCGAGCACCGCGAGCCGGCTGCGGATCCAGTCGACGAGCTCTTCCCACTCCGCGTCGTAGACGCCGGCCGGGCTGGCCGCCACGACCTCGGCGCAGCAGGCGGCCAGTTCTTCATAGGTGACGAGCCACTGGCCCGTGGGCGGCGCGCCCGTGCCGCGGGACGCGGCGCGGAAGCGGGCGGTGGGGTGGGCGGCGCCGGGGGCGAAGGTGCTCCGGCCGCCGACGGGGAAGTCGAGGATGGTCACGGGGAGACCATCGCGCCGGGGTGGGACAAGAACTCCGGGGCGCGAGACTTCGCCGCCGTGGACCGTCCTCTCCAGGAGCTCGATGCGGACGCGGCCGAGCGTCTGCAGTCACGGGCGGCGGCCTGGTTGGTCGCCGCCGGTGTCACCGAGGGCGACCGGGTGGCCGTGATCGCCCCCTCGAGCCTGGAGGTCCTCGTCGTCGGCCTCGCCGCCCTCCGTCGCGGGATCGTGCCGGTGCTGGTCAACCCGGCGCTGACGGCGCCCGAGCAGCGACTGATCCTCGACGACGCCGACGCCCGTCTCGTGCTCGGGGCGGCCGAGCTGGACGCGGCGGTCGACCACGGAGACACCGCCGAGCTCGCGCCGGTGCCCCGCAGCCGGCCCATGCTCTACACGTCAGGAACGACGGGTCGTCCGAAGGGCGTCTGGACCGGGCTGCTCGGCGACGCCGACGCCGAGGCCCTCGCCCAGGACGAAGCCGACCTCTGGGGCTTCGCCGCCGCGGACCGCCACCTCGTGGTCTCACGCCTCTACCACTCGGCCCCCTTCCGGTTCGCGGCGGGGACGTTGCTGGCCGGCGGCACCGTCGCCTTGCCCGCGATTCCCACGATCTGGCCGGCGCGGTGCGAGCCTTCCGGCCGACCACCACGTTCCTGGCTCCCGTCCACCTGCAGCGCCTGCTCGACGGGGCGACCCACCGGCGACCTCGAGTCGTTCCGGCTCGTGGCGCACGCCGGCTCCCCCTGTCCGACGCCGCTCAAGCGGCGGGCCCTCGACGCGTTCCCGCCTGGGTCGGTCTGGGAGTTCTACGGCTCCACCGAGGGGCAGTTCACCGTCTGCTCCCCGGACGAGTGGCGGGCGCGGCCGGGCACCGTCGGCCGGGCTCGACCGGGGCGGCGAGCTCACGGTGGACCCCGACGGGATCATCTGGTGCCGGCCCCCGTCCTTCGCCCGCTTCTCGTATTGGCGCGACGACGTGCGTACCCGGGCGGCGTGGCGCGACGGTGCGTTCACCGTCGGCGACCTCGGCCGGCTCGACGACGACGGCTACCTCCACCTCGACGGGCGCCGCGACGACCTCATCATCACCGGCGGCGTCAACGTCTACCCGCTCGAGGTCGAACGGGCGCTTCTCGACCACCCCGATGTCCGGGATGCCGTCGTCTTCCCCGTCGCCGACGAGCGATGGGGGCAGATGGTGTGCGCAGCGGTGGTCGGCCCGGTCGACGAAGCCTCGCTCCGCGACCACCTCGAGTCGCGGCTCGCCGCCTACAAACGACCGAAGCGGTGGTTGCTGGTGGAGGCCCTCCCGCACAGCCCGACCGGGAAGCTGCGCCGCTCGACGCTCGCCGTCACCTTCGGGCTCTCGAGTCAGCCCGCTCCGGAGGCCGGGGCGGGCAACCGGCGGAGGCGGGGGGCGACGGCCACGAAGACGGCGCCCCCTGCGAGCACGAGGAGCCCGGTGCGCAGGCCGAGCGTCGCCGCCAGCCATCCGACCACGGTGGGCCCGACCACGAACCCGAGGTAGCCGATCGACGTGACGGCGCCGATGATCGGGCCCGGCCGCTCCCGCCCGGCTCCGACGAGGGAGAGCAGCAGGGGCCAACACATCGAGATGCCGCCGGCGGCCAGCACGAGCCCCGCGCCGGCCACGACCGCCGGGCCGCCCGACGCCAGCACCAGCACACCGACGACGGCGGTGGCGGCGCCGAGGGTGACGCCACGCGCCGCGCCCTGTCGGCCCATGACCGGGCCGAGCAAGGCCCGAGCGGCGGCGGCGACGAGGTAGCCCAGCACCGCGCTCGTGGTCCCGACGGCGAGACCGGACGGGAGGGTCGTCCGGAGGAACAGCACCCCCCACAGATCGACCCCGCCCTCGACGAGCGACCCGACGGCGAAGGCGACGGCCAGCAGCGCCAGGCCCTCTCGGCGGAGCTGCGAGAGCGCGCCCATCAGGGGCACGTGCTCGCCGGCCTCGCCGGCGGGCAGCGCTCGCCTCGTGAGGGCCGCGGCCAGGATCCCGGCCAGCACGGCCTCTGCCCCCCAGGCCCAGCGCCAGCCGATCGCCGCCGCCGTGGCGAGGCCGACGCCCGCCGCGCCGACGGCGGCACCGGCGTTGAAGAAGGCGTGGAAGCGAACGAGGCGGGCGGCGTCGGAGCCGAGCCCGCGGGTGGCGGCCACGTTCATGGTCACGTCGATCACACCCCCGGCGGCGACGACGGCCACGAAGCACGATCCGAAGAGGATCGAACCGTGCGCCGACGCGCCGGCCGCCAGCGCCAACGCCCAGAGGGCGAGTGCCGCGGTCAGGGTCCGCTGCGTGCCATGCCGCTCGGCCAGTGCCCCGCCCACGACGTTGGCCGCGGCGGCACCGGCCAGGGCCACCGACAGGAGGAGCCCGAAGCCGCCATGGGAGAGGTGCAGCTCTCGCTCCACGTCGGCGGCGGCGACGGCCCATCCGCCCCAGAAGGCGCCGAGCACGACGAAGGCGGCGGCGACGGGACGCAGCGAAGGGCCCGTCGCGACGGGCGACGACCGTCCAGGCAATCGCCTTCTCCTACAGCAGCTCGTACTCGTCGAGGTCGACGTCGCGGGTGAGCTGCCAGTACTCGAGCAGCGAGAACGGCCAGTTCTGCGCCGTCCGACCCGTCGCGTTCTTGTACCAGGTGCTCACCGAGGAGACGCCCCAGGCCATCGTGAGGTTCGCCTCGTCGACGCGGGCGTTGAAGGCGTCGTGGGCGGCCGCCGTCGGCTCCAGGGCCCGGGCCTCCCGCTCGAGCAACGCCCGGACGCACGCCAGCACGTAGTGGACCTCGCACTCCGAGAAGTAGGTGATGCGACCCGTTGACGACGATGTTCGTGTTGGGTCCGTAGAGCAGGAACAGGTTCGGGAAGCCGGGCAGGGTGATGCCGAGGTGGGCGCGGGCGTCGCCGCCCCACCGCTCGTGGAGCTCGACGCCGCCCCGTCCGACGACCTTCATCGGCATGAGGAAGTCCGACGCCTGGAACCCCGTGCCGTAGATGAGGACGTCGGCCTCGTGGTGCGTGCCGTCGACGGTGCGCACGCCCTCGGACGTGATCTCGGCGATGCCGGTGGTCACGAGGTCGACGTCGTCGCGCTTGAGGGTGCGCGGCCCAGATCCCGTTGTCGCGGATGAACCGCTTGGCGAACGGCGGGTAGTCGGGCCGCACCTGCGTCGAGCAGGTCGGGTCGGTCGGCGAACTCGGCGTCGAGGTACCCGGCCAGCATCTGGCGGACGAACTCGTTGATCTCGCTGACGGACCGGTTCGGGTCGCCTCCCACGTAGGGGTCGACGGCGGCGGCCTGCAGGAGGCCCTCGACGTTCCGCCAGAAGATCCAGAACCGGTACCAGTTGGCGTAGCCGGGGACGTTGCGGAGCAGCCACCGGACCTCCGGCTCGACGGGGTCGTGGTAGTCGGGCGTCGGGAGGAACCAGGCCGGCGTGCGCTGGAAGATCGTGAGGTGCCCGGCCGCCTCGGCGACCGTCGGGGATGAACTGGGCCGCGCTGGCGCCGGTGCCGATGACGGCGACGCGCTTGCCCCGTCAGGTCGACCTCGTGGTCCCAGCGGGCGGAGTGGAAGGTCGGGCCGGCGAAGCGATCGGACCCCGTCGATGGCGGGGTAGTTGGGCCGGTTGAGCTGGCCGACGGCGCTGACGACGGCCTGCACCGGCAGGGCCTCTTCGGCGCCGCCGGGGCCGACGACGCTGCAGCGATCCACGTCCATCGACGCCTCGTCGAGCTCGATCGACGTCGACCTCGGTGCCGAAGCGGATGCACGTCCCGGAGGCCGTGCTCGTCGGCGCACGTCGCGGAAGTAGTCGAGCAGCACGGGCTGCGGACGAGAAGTGCTCGCGGCCAGTCGTCGCGCTGCGCGAAGGAGTAGCTGTAGAAGAGGTTGGGGACGTCGACGCGGCAGCCGGGGTAGCTGTTCTCGAGCCAGGTGCCGCCGACGTCGGCGTTCTTCTCGAGCACGACGTACGTCGAGCCCGGCCTGGCGGAGGCGGTGGGCGGCGACGAGCCCGGACATGCCGGCGCCGATGACCGCGACCCGGAACGGCCGGTCGGCGGCGACGTCGTCCTTGCGCCACGCCGGCGCCCGCAGGTCCTCGCCCAGCGCGAGCTCCTCGCGGAGCAGCTCGAGGTAGTCGTCGACCTCGGCGCCGCCGGCGACGAACGACAGCAGCGTCCGCAACTCGTCCTCGCTGGGGGCGGGATCGGCCGTGCCCTCGGCCTCCACATGGACCCCCCGGGGCCCGTGCCCGGTCACGGCGACCATCAGATGCTGGCCGACCTCGACGCCGACTCGCTCGCCGCACTGGTCGCGGCGGTCGGGCCCGGCACCGATGCGCCGATCCTCTCCTTCGAGTTCCGACACATCGGTCGCGCGCTGGGCGGGCGCCAGAGGGCAGCGGCGCGCTCGGCGCGCTCGAGGGCCGGTACATGACCTTCGGCGTCGGGATCCTCGCCGCACCTTGAGATGGAGGCACCCCTCCGCGCCGCGCTGGCGCGGGCCCGGGAGGCCCTGGAAGTCGTCGACAGCGGCCGCCACTACGCGAACTTCGCGGCGGAGACGGTCGCGGCGGAGTCGATCCACGGCCCGAGGACCCTGGCGCGGCTGCGCGAGGTCCGGGCGAGCGTCGACCCGACCGGGCGCCTCCACGGCAACCACCCAATCGACTGAACCACCCCCAGAGATCAAGACGAGAGAACGGAGAACCACCATGAAGATCAGGACCGAGATGACCTTGGCGACGCTGCTGGCGATCGGGATGCTGGCCGCCGCGTTCGCGGCCAACGCTTCGGCGTTCAACTCCACCCAGCAGAAGTTCAAGGCGGAGATCAAGGGGGTGCAGACGTTCACCTCCGATTACGACCACGCCGCGACCGACCTCTGCGACCCGACGATCAGCAGCCACTCGAAGGAGTCGGTCAAGTTCGCCAGCACGAAGCCGGTGACGATCACCTTCACCCGGATCCCGGGGGTCAAATACCCGGTCATCACCGGAGGCAAGAAGGCCCTGAAGCTGCCGACGAAGGCAAAGATCACCCGCTCGAACAGCCACTCGGCCAGCAGCGTGCCCGCCGAGTGCGGCGACAACGGCGGCGGGGTCCCCGGCGGGCCGACCCCGCCCGATTGCGGACCAGGACGATCACGCCCTGGAACATGACGTTCGACTACGTCCGCAAGAGCAAGGTGGCGCTCATGCCCGAGGACAACGCCGGCAGCGATCCGTTCGAGAACTGCGGTACGGGGATGTTCCCGCGGCTGCTCGGCGCTGAGAGCTTCGGCAAGAGCCAGGTGGCTGATCTGCCTCTCGACGATGTCTTCGATCCGAAGATCGGCAAGCTGATCACGATCGGCCGTGGCAGCAATCTCATCCCCTACCCCGAGGGCTCTGACGAGACGACGCTGAAGTGGGAGCTGAGCCTGACGCGCCTCAAGTAGGCGCCGACGGAAGAGCATGAGTTGGACGGGGCCCCGATCGGGGCCCCGTCGCTTTTGTAAGGTCGCCGTCGATGGGCACCGAGGGGCACTCCGGCCTGGTCGAGCGCGAGCGCGAGATGAAGCGATCGAAGCGGCGCTGGCGTCCGTCGCGGAGGGCGACGGACGGGTGATCGTGGTCGAGGGGCCGGCCGGGATCGGCAAGAGCGCGCTGCTGGCCGAGGCGCGCTCGCGGACCGGGCTCGCGACCCTGACGGCGCGCGGGAGCGAGCTCGAGGCGGGCTTCCCCTTCGGGGCCGCGCACAGCTCTTCGAGGACGTCTTGCACGACGAATCGGCCAAGGCGGCCGCCCTCGCCGACGCCGCCGCCCCGGCCGAGGCGGCCTTCGATCCGACCGGGTCCTTCGGCGACGTTCTTCTCGGCGCTGCACGGCCTCTACTGGATGACCCTCAACATCGCGGACGACGAGCCGTGCTGCTCGTGGTCGACGACCTCCAGTGGTGCGACCGTCCCTCGCTGCGCTTCCTCTCCTACCTCGCGCACCGTCTCGAGGGCACGCCGGTCGGCATCCTGGCGGGGCTGCGAACCACCGAGCCGGGGGTGGATCCGGCGCTGGTGGCCGACATCGGCTCGAACCCATCCGCTGTAGTGTGCGCCCGGGGTCGCTGAGCCTCGAGGCGACCGGCGAGGTCGTCGCGTCGCGTTCGGCGTCGAGTCCGACCGGAGTTCTCCGCGGCGTGCCTCGACGCAACCGGCGGCAACCCGCTCCTCCTCGGCGAGCTCCTCGGCGCGCTCTCGCGCGAGGGCGCGAGCCCGACGAGCGCCGGAGCGGCGGCGATCTCCGAGGTCGGCCCGCGGGCCGTCACGCGGACCGTGCGCCAGCGCCTCGCCGTGCTGCCGCCGGAGGCCACCGAGGTCGCCCGCGCGGTCGCGATCCTCGGAGACGGGACCGACATCGGCGACCGTCGCCGCGCTCAGCGGCCACGACGTGGCGGGCGTGGCCCGGGTCACCGGCGCGCTCGCGCAGGCCGAGATCCTCCGCGCCGGCGCGCCGCTCGGGTTCGTCCACGCGCTGGTCCGCGACGCGGTCTTCGAGGACATCCCGCTCGGCGAGCGGCAGCTCCAGCACTCGCGGGCCGCCAAGCTCGCGCGCGAGGCCGGCGCCTCCCCGGAGAAGGTGGCCGCGCAGCTCCTCGCGGCCCCGTCGGCGGGGAGCCTGGGTCACCGAAGCCCTGGCCGAGGCGGCTGAGCAGGCGAGCGCCCGCGGCGCCTCCGACCCGCGATCGCGCTGCTGGCCCGATTGCTCGAGGAGCCGCTCGACGAGCAGCGGCGGGCTGCGATCACGCTGCAGCTGGGCTCGCCGAGGCCGGCAGCCGTCGCGCCAGCCGTCGAGCATCTGCGCGAGGCTTACGAGCGGCTCGAGACTCGCCGAGCTCAAGGGCGCGGCCGCCTACGCGCTCTCCCGCCCTGCTGTTCGTCGGCAGCGCCCAGCGCGCCGCCGATCTCGCCGCCGAGGCGCAGCGGGAGCTCGCCGAGCGACGGCGCCGACCTCGCGAAGATCGTCGAGTCGGTCGAGCTCACCGGCCTCTACTTCGGCGCCGGGTTCCCGACGCGGAGGAGCGGTTTCGCCGGTTGCGCGAGCTGCCGACGGCGCAAGCGGGGGAGACGGCGTGCTCGCCGCGGCGGCCTCCTACGACTGGCTCTATCGCGGCGGCTCGGCCGAGGAGTGCGCGACCTTGCCTCCGCGGCGATCGAGCGGGCGGCCGAGATGGAGGTCGACACCGGGCTCGCCTGGATCGTCGCGAACGTCGTCCTCGTCGCCGCCGAGCGGCCCGAGGCGACCGACATCTGGGATCGGGCCCTCGCCCGCTCGCATCGGCAGGGCTCGATGTTCGGCGTCATGAGCGTGCATCTCTGGCGCGGGTTCACCGAGCTTCACCACGGCGAGCTGCAGGATGCGGAGCTGTCGCTGCGCGCCGGGGTCGAGCAGATCCATCTGCTCGGCGGCGCGACCCTCGAGTACGCCCACGGGCTGCTCGGCTCGACGCTGCTCGCGCGAGGGCAGGTCGATGCGGCCGAGGGGGAGCTCAACGCGATCGACCGTCCCGAGGGCATCGGCGACGGCGCCCTCGTCTGGCGGTCGCCGAGATCGAGCTGCTGCTCGGCAGGGGGCGCGACGAGGAGGCGCTCGCCGCGGCCGATCGCGCCACGCCGAGCTCTGCGGCTGGCGGATGAACCCCGCCTTCGCCCGGGCGCTCGCCTGCAGGCACGGGCGCTGACGGCCTCGGCCGCGCGGAGGAGGCCGCGAGGTGCTCGGGCGCGGAGCTCGAGCGCGCGGAGCGTGGGGGCCCCCGGGGACCGTGGGCCGGGCCCTGCGGCTGCTCGGCGAGATCTCGCGAGGACGGGGCGTCGACGACCTCGAGCGGGCGGTCGAGCTGCTCGAGGCCTCGCCGATGAGGCTCGAGCGGGCAAGGGCCCTCGGGCGCGCTCGGCGCCGCCGCTGCGCCGGGAGCGCAAGCCGAGCGAGGCGCGCGAGCCACTGCGCCGCGCGCTCGAGCTCGCCGAGGTCTGCGGCGCGACGCGCGCTGGCGGCGACGTCCGGACCGAGCTCCACGCGACCGGCGCCCGGCCGCGCAGCAGCGCGCTCAACGGCCCCGCGTCGCTGACCGCATCCGAGCGCCGGGTGGCCGACCTCGCCGCCGCGGGCCAGACGAACAAGCAGATCGCCCAGATGCTCTTCGTCACCCCGAAGACGGTCGAGGTGCACCTCTCCAACGCCTACCGCAAGCTCGACATCAGCGGCCGCAGGGAGTTGGCCGG